>NZ_JBDPLZ010000004.1:0-815736 GCF_039871655.1 Actinocorallia sp. B10E7 | reverse complement strand
TCGACCAGGACGACTACGTCCTCAGCGCCGACGAAAAACCCGGCGTCCAGGCGCGGATGCGTCTCCACCTCCCGCTGCCGCCCGGGCCCCGAAGGGCGATGCGCGCCGAGAGCGAATACCACCGTTGGACGACTACGTCCTCAGCGCCGACGAAAAACCCGGCGTCCAGGCGCGGATGCGTCTCCACCTCCCGCTGCCGCCCGGGCCCCGAAGGGCGATGCGCGCCGAGAGCGAATACCACCGTTGGACGACTACGTCCTCAGCGCCGACGAAAAACCCGGCGTCCAGGCGCGGATGCGTCTCCACCTCCCGCTGCCGCCCGGGCCCCGAAGGGCGATGCGCGCCGAGAGCGAATACCACCGTTGCGGGACCCTGGCCTACCTTGCCGCCTATGACGTCCACCGCGCCCGCATTTTCGGCAGGTGCGAGCCGTCCACCGGAATCAAGCCGTTCACCGCGCTTGTGGACCAGGTCATGCAGGCCGAGCCCTACGCCTCGGCCAGGCGGGTCTTCTGGATCGTGGACAACGGCGCCTCGCACCGCAACTGGGCGGCCGCGGCCCGGCTCAGCGACGCCTACCCCAACGCGCAGATGGTCCACCTGCCGGTTCACGCCTCCTGGCTCAACCAGATCGAGGTCTACTTCTCCGTCATCCAGCGCAAGCTCCTCACCCCCGACGACTTCGAGGACCTCGACGAGCTCGCCGCCCAGATCCTCGCCTTCGAAAACCGCTACAACGCCACAGCCCGGCCATTCGACTGGCGATTCACCCGTACCGACCTCAACCGGCTCCTAGCCCGCATCAGGCGCCACGACCGGCACGCACCACACCCGCTGGCTGCATGACCCCGACGAATTAACGGGCGCGACCACTAGCACCTCGGCCGCCTCGGGAATCTTCGTAGAGGCCGCTAGGCGGGGGACTGTTCCACGAAGGGTGTGACTCAGAGAATCTGAGGAGACACTGTGAGCGAGGATTCCCCCGAGATCGTGGAGGCCGGTCTGTCCGGTTCGCGGCAGGACAAGAAGAAGCAGCAGGACGAGCAGCGGGCTCTGGTGGGCCGGCTGGTCAAGGAGGCCCAGGCCGAAGGCAGGGAACTCGTCGGCCGTGACGGGATGCTGGCCGGGCTGGTGAAGCTCGTGCTGGAGACCGCTTTGCAGGGCGAGATGGACGCTCATCTCGGCCGCGGCCACGGCGAGGTCACCGATCCGGGCGAGGTGGTCAACCACCGCAACGGCAACCGGCCCAAGACGGTCGTCACCGACGTCGGGCCCGCCGAGATCGAGGTCCCGCGGGACCGGAACGCCTCGTTCGAGCCGAAGATCGTCCGCAAGCGCCAGCGCCGCCTCGGAGGGGTCGACGACATGGTCCTATCGCTTTCGGCTAAAGGCCTCACTCATGGCGAAATTTCGGCCCACCTGGCCGAGATCTATGGGACGGAAGTGTCGAAAGCAACGATCACGACGATCACCGACCGGGTCTTGGAAGGCATGACAGAATGGCAGAACCGTCCGCTCGATGCGGTTTACGCCGTTCTGTTCATCGACGCCATCCACGTGAAGATTCGTGATGGAAAGGTCGCGAACCGGCCGATCTATCTCGCCATCGGGGTCACCGCCGACGGATTCCGGGACATCCTCGGGATCTGGGCCGGCGAGGGAGGAGAAGGCGCCAAATTCTGGGCCCACGTCCTGACCGAGCTCAAGAACCGCGGTATTCGGGATGTGCTCATGGCCGTCTGCGACGGGCTGAAAGGCCTGCCCGAGGCCATCAACGCGACCTGGTCGCAGACCGTCGTGCAAACATGCATCGTCCACCTGCTGCGCAACACGTTCCGCTACGTGCCCCGCCAGCACTGGCCCAGGCTCGCCGAAGCCCTCAAACCCGTCTACACCGCCCCGACCGAAGCCGCCGCCCTCGAGCGCTGGTGCGAAGTCGCCGACACATGGGGAAGCCGATACCCGGCGATCGTCCGCCTCTGGGACCAGGCCTGGCCCGAATTCGTGCCATTCCTGGCCTTCGACATCGAAATCCGGAAGGTCATCTGCTCGACGAACGCCATCGAATCGGTCAACGCCTGTATCCGCCGGGCCGTCCGTGCCCGGGGACATTTCCCCAACGAGCAGGCCGCCCTGAAATGCGTCTATTTGGCGCTGATGAGCCTGGACCCGACCGGCACCGGGCAGGCCCGCTGGGGCCGACGCTGGAAAGCCGCCCTGGGCGCCTTCGACCTCGCCTTCGACGGCCGCCTCACCCGCAACCATCACTGAACAGAAACAACAACCTGTCCCACCATTCGCTAAACAGACCCCTAGGCGCCCCGCCCGCGCGCGGACGGGCCACAGCTCCGAGTCTGCGTCCCTGAGGATCCAGCTCACCTCGTTCTGGCGTACCCGGGGGTCTGAGGCGGGCAACTCGCCGACCTCGAGGTCGGAGAAGACGAGGGTGAGGTCGTGGGCGTCGGTCTGGATGCGGACCTCGTGGAAATCGATCCCGACCTCCTCGGCCCAGGCCGCGGCGGTCGGTGATTCACCGACGATCACGGCACCGGGACAGAGGCTGTGCCATTTCACGCCCCAGACGTAGCCGTCCAGGTCTTTGCCGGTTTCGTAATCGATGAGTCTTTCATCGAGGGACTTCTTCCACATGCTCTTGGCGACGGTCGACTCGCACCGGGCCTCGACGCAGCAGCGGAACAGATAGCGCAGATACACCGGGAGGATCCCGGTCTTCGGATCTGCCGTCACATAGACGATGAGCTCGTAGTCCCGCATATAGTCGACGAACCCGTGATGGATCACGGCATGGTCGAACACGTCCTCCAGGGCATTTTCCAGCGCGACGACGTCCATGGGCATCGTTCATACACGAGCATCCGGCTTGACGTGTGAACGGACACCCGCTCAGCTCGGCGTGGCCGGGCCGGAAGGGGGTCAGCGTTTGAGTTCGATGATCAATGATCGGAGCCAGGGCTCCCTGCAGGTCGGTTCTGCCGCCATGGCGCGAGCCAGTTTCGCGCGGAGTTCGGCGCTTCGGCCCAGTTGGGTCAGGGCGACGGCTTCGGCGAGTGCGGCGCGGGTGGCGGGATCGTGGCGGGGAGAGCCGACGTCCTCGTTCTGCCAGAGCTTGCGGCTGAATGAAGGGGTCAGTTTGATCTGGCTGTTGCCGAGGTAACTCCGAAGCCGCGGGCTGATGGACACATTCGTCACGGACCGTCCGGGTAGCCGGTCCGTCCATTCGGCGTGCTGGTGCCAGCGCCAGGTGTTGGGCTCGTCTTCTTCCGGCTGGTGATGCCGATGAATCGCAGACCGTGCCGCAGGACGCGGTCGTCGTGCGCCCAGTCGGCGAGGACGAAGAACAGGTTCTCGAAGGTCGATCCTTCGTAGACCAGGTCGGCGAAGACGGCCTGTCCGCGCCGGTGGGCGAGCTTGTCGGGTGACAGGCCCTGCGCCGTGAGGTTCGCGCGAAGCTGGGCCCGCTCGGCGTCGTTGAAGCCGCCGCCGGCTGGCCCGTAGAGGGACAGCGGCAGCTGGAACACCCGGTTGCGCCACGAGGTCCCGCTGAAGGCACCGCTGAGCAGGTCGAAGATGCTGTCGGGGGAACGCCCCACGAAATAGAGACACCGCCCGCCGACCGGGCGACGACCTTGGCGGCACACTCGACGAGCTCGTCGACGAACCACAGATCCGGCGGTTCGACCCCCTCCAGCAGAGTGCCGAGCTCGTCGCCCCGGACCAGATCCCACCGAACGGCCGGTTCGCCCCAGGCAGCTTCATACACCCAGTCAAGCAGACCATCAGCAGAGCGGAGCGGCCTCAGCACGGGAGGTCTGCGTCCGGCAGGCGGCAGAAGAGGACGTTCGTCGGTGCTGTGCTGGTGTTGAGGGGTACGGTCCGGCTATGCGGCGTGGCGGAAGAGTGCGTGCGGCGTCTTCCTTTTCCTGAGGTGAGTGGCTGGCATCGTCCTGGGAGGCCGTCTGTGGCGATCGAGGACCCGTTGTCCTTGCTGGGCCGGTTGAGACTCGGCCGGGAGGAGTTCTGCCAGCGGCTGCTGACGATGTTGATCCTTGATGACGTTTATCCGCGGTGGAACAGCCGTCACCGTCCGTCAGCCAAGGGCGTGGAGTTTCTTCGGCATCTGGAGTCCTTGTGTTTCGCCACGGTGCCGTGGCGGTCAGAGCCGATGTTCGTCGATGAATTCGAGCTCTCGAGAAGGACGGAGAGCGAGGCGGGTGGATTCCCCGACTACGCCCTGTTGTGGCCGGACCGCGTCTGGATGATCGAGTTGAAAACCGCGCCCACGAGTCATCGAGCCGCCCAGATCCCGACCTACCTGGAGCTCGCGGCCCATCACTACCCGTCCGCCGACATCGACCTGACCTATCTGACTCCACCGATGCCGACGAGCGACCCGTCGCTCCAGCCTGGGATGCGCTACGCGCACGTGACCTGGGATCAGGTCCTCGGCGTCATCGCCACGATCTGGGCAGGCGAGGGGACGGCCCTTCTCCAGCGACAGGCCGTCTCTCTCCTCACCGCAGCGGTGCGGGACACCGACGTGACATGGTCACAGTGGCGTTCGCAGAGACTCGGCACCCCGCCGACCGGCCCATCGGCGACGCCCACCCGGCCCATGGACAAAGTCGAACCACCCGACCCCGCCACGCAGGCCATCGCAGTGGCCTTCGCAACGGCGGAAGACGGCCGACAGCGAGCTTTCGACTACGCCTTCGCCAGCTTGGAAGCCCTCGAAGAAATGCGCATCGTGCTACGTCACACCATCAGCGCCGCCCCCGCAGACGACCCCGCCCACCACGTGATGCCCTGGATCTGGTCGACGACCTCCGGTGGCCAGGCCTTGACCCCAGCAGGACGCGAAGTCGGCTACGAACTGAGGTTCTCGCGCTACGAATCCCCTCTCTACTGATCATCTGCCTATCCGTCTGACCGGCATCCCGCCACCCGCAGCATCCTGACACTGACAGGGGCGAGAGATCCCCGATGCGGAGGGATGACCACTGCCGACTCGCGGCATGAGAGTGCGCCGGTGGACTGTCGGTCCCGTCTGCGATGGTGACCTTATGGTGGTATTCGATGCCGAACTCTGGATCTGGAATGCTCGGCGTGCCGACAGCTGGACTTTCGTCAGCCTGCCCGTCGAGGCGTCCGAGGACATCCGTGACCTGGCGGCCGGGTTCGCTCGCGGCTTCGGCTCCCTTCGGGTACGGGTCACAATCGGCGACACCAGCTGGAAAACCTCGATCTTCCCCGACAGCGCCCCGGGGAGCTACGTCCTGCCCATCAAGCGTGCCGTCCATGTGGCCGAAAGCCTCGCCGCAGGCGACAGCACCACCGTGACCGTCGAGCCCATCGGCCTCTGACGACAGCGACAACCACGAGATCCTGGACGCGGTGATCGCCGTGCGGCTGGAGGCCACCCGGCGGATACTGGCGGGGTGGGAGACCAAGGAGCCCGGGCCACTGGGCCGGGTCCACGGGTTCGTCGAGATCGCGGTGGACAACCGCGCCGGCATCCAGAGCTACGGCTGCCTGGTGGGGGCGTTAACCACAGAGCTGGCCAAGCTCGAGCACTCGGCGCTGGGCGACACCGGCAGTCTGTTCGGGCTCTTCCGCGCCTGGCTGCGCGAGCAGTTCACGCTCCTGTGCCAGGTCGGGCCGGCCGACGAGCTGACCATGCACATGCCGGCCGGTCGGCCGCGACGTCGGCAGGAACCCCTCGTGGAGCAGAGCGACCGCTTCAACCAGCGCTGCGAACCCCATAGCCTGCGGCGGTGGCCGATACTTCGCTGAAGTTCCTCATCGATGCCGATCACGGACAGTTCTACATCCAGGACCTCGAACCCTATGACACATGGATGGCCGAACACGCGATGGACCCCGACCTGCCGCCAGGCGGCTGGACCGACGAGGCGGTCCACATCCACCGCATCGGGGCGGAGCCCCACTCGATCTCCGTCGGCACCGCCCGGGACGACATGGTCGAATCGCTGATCACCATCCACGCCTTCGCGCCGGTGCCGACGGCCGAGCACATCGTGGAGACCGACCTGGACGCCCCACCGGCCGTCTCTCCGTATCCAGCCCAGGGGCCCACCCGGATGACGGACCGAGCCTGACCGTCCCCGCCGGACGCCTGCGCGTCCGGATCTCCTACATCTCGTCCGCGCCACCGGCCGCCGACACCAACGGCGGCCCCGGCGAGCACTTCCTCTACCAGATCGACCTGTGGCCGACCGGCCAGGCCGGTGATCTCACCGTCCTCAAGCAGGGGCCGAACCCCTGGGCCGGATAGGCGAACCGGCGAGCGCCCGTGACAGGCTCGAATCCGTCATCGCCGACGTCACGACGAATCTGCGCACAGCGGACACTGCCGTGCCCGAGAGCGAACCGGAGGCTCTCCCCGACCGTCATGAAGACGAAGGCGCGGACAGACCGCTCCTCATGCTGCGATCCGTATGATCGCGGAGGAATCGAGAGAGGCGGGTACGACATGTTCGGCTTCCTGCGTCGGCGGCGGGGCGAGCTCGCCACGATCGACGCCGAGTTCACGGCGCTCACCGAGGCGTTCACCCGGAGTCTCTCCGCATCCGACCAGGACTTCCATAGCATGAGCCTGATGGGGGAGTACGCCCTCGCGCGCGACGCCTACGAGAAGGCCAAGGAGGCTTTCGCCGAAGACCGCGAGAGCGAGGCCGCGCTGCGCGCTCTGGCCGAGTGCCGCCACGCGTTCGCCCGCTTCAACGCCTGGCTGGAATCCCCCGAACGGGTCCGGGTCCGGGTTCTCGGCGGCCCGACCGTCCTGATCGAGATCGATGGCTTGAAGATCCTGGTCGATCCCGCCTTCGGCGATCCGGGCGGCCACCCGGTCGGCGACGGCGAGTTCCGCACCGAGACGGCCCTCGGCCGCATCGGCATGGTCCTGCTCTCCCACTACCAGCATCCTGACGACCTGGATCTGGATATTTCGGTCCGAGCCTTCCTGGACGAGGTCCCCCTGTTCCTCACCACGACCGCCGGAGCCCATCACCTGGGCGGCTCCGCCCTCGGCATGACGCCATGGAGGTCCCTCGACCTGACCCGCCCTCACGGCGCCCCCTTCACGGTCACCGCGGTCCCCGCCCGACACGGCGCCGACGGCTGCGAGTCGCCCGCGGGCGAGGTCACCGGCTTCATCCTCACAGCCCCCGACCTCCCCGCCCTCTACGTCTCCGGCGGCGACGCGTCCCTGGACGTCGTACGCCAGATCGCCTCCCGCTTCGGCCCCGTGGACATCGCCGTCCTCGCCCTCGACGGCCCCCGGGCCGCAGAGGCCGCCACCCTGCTGAACGCCCGCCAAGTCATCCCCGTCCACCGCGACGGCCGGTCCCGCCGCACCGAATCCCCAGCCGGCTCCACCCAGGCCTTCGGAACAGCCGACCCGGCCCCTCTCCTCTCCGGGACGGACGCCTTTCCGGGCTCGCGCACCGCCGTTTCCGGGAGCGGCCGCTCTTTTGCGGATGCGAACCGGGAGGACGGGTTCGGCGTCCCTGCGGACATGGTCGATGATCTGGCCCGTGGGCGGGCGCTGGCGTTGCACATCATGAGCGGTCTGGAGCAGGAACTCCTCCAGGAGGAGGCGGCGACGGGCAGGCCGTTGGAGGCTGCGCGGTCGCTTCTGGAGGGGTGGCGGGCAGGTGATCCGGGAGACCTGTACATGGCCACCGATGAAATCCAGTTGTTCACCGCCGAGCTCGCGCTGGCACGCGCCGCCCGACTCGGGGACGCCTATCGTCCGTGTCCGTTCGACCCATATCACGCGGGTGCCGAAGTGCGGGTGCTGTGGCGTCCGCAGGGCGCGGCTCCCCGGTCGGTGCTCTGCTGCCCCGATGACGCGGCGCTGATCCAGAACGGCGGGCAGCCTGCGGCGCGCCTGGTTTCCGACCTGTCCGGCAAGGTCCCGCTGTGGGATGCCGATGACGTGTACACCCGCTGGCTCCTGGGCCACTTCGCCGCCGTCGGAACAGCCCAGATCGGGGAGGTCTACCAGGACACCGGCCTGGGCCGCATGCTCCATCTCCTGCGCATCCGGTGACCCGGTCGCGCGCCGAGCGGGACCTTCCGCACAGCGCCGAAAACGACGGAGACCCCGGTGAAACCCCCGATGGACAAGACGGTGCCCAGCACGACGCGACCCTGGGGGAAGAAGCCGGGGCAGGGAGCCGCAGGCTCGGCGGCCAAGAGGTCCAGCAGAACGACACCCGTCCGGCTCGGCTGGAGGTCTTCCGCGGCTTCGCCCGCGGCCTCGGCCTGGCCGCGCGTTCACGTTGACGGTCGAGAAGATCCAGCACGTCGAGCGACGGCAGGAGGGATCGGTCCACCTGCTTGAATGCGTGTTCGTGAGCCTGCACTACGAATGGACGATCTCACTCCACCTGCAGCCGGACGTTCCCAAGGCGTTCCTCGGCGCGGCGCGCGCTGGAAGCCGGACTTCTCACGAAAGATCACGGTCCTTGTTCACGGGGATCTGGCAAGTCAAGCAGTGACCGACACACGCCGGGAGTACAGCCAGAAGCCCGTGCGAGCCGCGCAGGAGCGCGATAGGGGCTACCACGTATGCGTGGTGGACGGAGGCGGTTTCACGGACCTGATGAACGGCTGCCCGGCACGCTGCCGGGAGTTGCAACGCGTCCAAGGCAACGATGGGCACGTCCTCGTTCTTTCCCAGGTTGGGGACGGAATCTTGGGTGGACCGCTTGAGCGGCACCCAGTGCCCACCGTGAGTCAGGGGTTCTGGCAGTCGACCTCACCGCCCTTGACAAGGGTACGGAAGCACACGAGTCCACGGTCGTGGCGCTCATCGAACATCTAGCCCAAAAGGAAATCAAGGCTCGCCAGCACGCGCGTAACGCCCCGCGATTCGACGCGGGATGGACGCACGATGACGATGTCTTCGTCGCTGAGGTCAAGAGCTTGACCGGCACAAGCGAGGAGCAGCAGATTCGACTGGGAATCGGCCAGATCCTGGACTACGCCCACCAGCTTCGATCAACGCACCCAGATGATCGAATCCGGCCGGTCCTCGTCCTGGAGAAGCAGCCGACCGACCCAAGATGGACCTCCGTCGCCGACCAAAGCGGAATCCTGCTCACGTGGGCACCTGACTTCGCCGGGTGCTGAGAGACCACCCCTGCCTCGCGGTTAAGGGCACGACCTCCCGCTCTTGACGAACGGAGGCTGTCGGCCAAGCCCTTTGACGAGATCATCATGGGCAGCACAAAAAGCCCCAAAGCGACCAGCCATACCGATCTGGTCTGGCTGGCCTCTCTAGATGTCAGCGAAGCGCACCCTGCCCCTGCAACAAACGATCTTGTAAAAAGATCAAGTGCCCCAAATCAAGTCACTGAGCTGGGAAAACGTGGAGCGGGTGACGGGAATCGAACCCGCACTGCCAGCTTGGGAACCTTGAACGCCACGTCTTGCCTGCGACCAGCAGGCGGTTGTTGGGGCTTTGGAAGGATGAAACCCCTTGGATTCATCGCCTCCGTGCGTCTCCCTGCCAGTTCAAGCAGGGCCACCCACCAGCCGCCTTTACGGCGTAGATTTTCTGCCGCGGCGGCCAGCAAAATCGGGCAGCCACCGCGAAGTGGCCAGTCCGTGTGGAGTTCGTTTGAACACGAAGGCCGGCCAAAGCTCTTCGACCGCGGACACCCGGTCAGAGCTGGGATCCAGAAGCAGCGATCGGGACCGGTCGGCACGTTCGGGGCCGCGGTCAAACGACGGTCACAAAGCCGAAAGGCCTGATCGCTCAGTGAGCGATCAGGCCTTTGACCTGCTGCTTTACCGTCGGGACGACAGGATTTGAACCTGCGACCCCTTGACCCCCAGTCAAGTGCGCTACCAAGCTGCGCCACGTCCCGCGACTGTCGCTTTCGTCCCGTCTGGGGCGTTGGCGACGGGCATAACTCTAGCGCAGTCGGGGGGGTAGCGCACATCGGTTGGGGCGGGGCGGGGGTCAGAAGGAGAGGGGTTCGCCGGGGAGGAGGTCCAGGCGGCGGAGGATGATGCCTTCGCGGAGGGCCCAGGGGCAGATCTCCAGTTCCTCCAGGTTGAAGAGGTCCATGGCGGCTTCGGCGACGAGGGCGCCGGCGAGGAGCTGGGAGGCTCGGCCCGGGGAGACTCCGGGGATCTGCATGCGGGTGGAGATCGGCATTTCGCAGAGGCGTTCGACCCAGTCCTTCAGGGCGGTGCGCGGGAGGACGCGGCGGACGAAGGGGCCTTCGGCGCTGGGGGCGGCGCCGGCGATGCGGGCCAGCTGCTTGAAGGTCTTGGAGGTGGCCACGGCGTGGTCGGCGGAGCCGAAGCGGGTGACGGTGCCGATGCGGTCGGCGATCTCGGCGCGGACGTGGCGGCGGAGGGAGCGGATCTGGTCGGGGTCGGGCGGGTCGAGGGTGAGCCATTCGCGGGTGAGGCGGCCGGCGCCCAGCGGCAGGGAGAAGGCGGCGTCGGGCTGCTCGTCGATGCCGGTGGCGATCTCCAGGGAGCCGCCGCCGATGTCGAAGACCTGGAGGCGGTGGGAGGACCAGCCGAACCAGCGGCGGACGGCCAGGAAGGTCAGCCGGGCCTCGTCGATCCCGGACAGCACCTCGATGTCGGTCTGCAGCTCGGACTTGATGCGCGCGAGGATCTCCTCCCCGTTGGAGGCCTCCCGGACCGCGGAGGTCGCGAAGGCCAGGGTCTCCTGCACGCCCTTGTCCTCGGCGATCTCGAGCGCCTCGGCGACGAGCTTGTGGAGCTGCCCGGCCCCCTCGTCCGACAGCCTGTGGCCGTCGATGAGGTGTTCGGCGAGACGCAGCTCGGTCTTGTGGGAGTAGGCGGGCAGGGGTCTTCCGCCCTGGTGCGCGTCCATGACGAGGAAGTGCACGGTGTTGGATCCGATGTCGAGGACGCCCAGTCTCATACGTCGAAAGTACCGAACAAACGATCCTCGCAGGTGAAGCCGGGTGGTGAGCTTCACGTTCCCAATGTGGCGGAAGATGCACAAAACACCAGAAACGGGGTATGAAGATCGCGTGAGTGATTTCCTCGTCGTCGCAAACCGCCTTCCTGTCGACCGTTTTGTGGGTCCGGAGGGGGAGGTGGGCTGGCGCCGGAGCCCCGGCGGCCTGGTGACCGCGATCATGCCCCTGATGCGCGGCCGGGACGGCGCGTGGATCGGCTGGATCGGCGCGGCCGACGAGGAGGCCGAGCCGTTCACCGACGACGACGGCCTTCGCCTGGTCCCTGTCCCCCTGTCGGGCGAAGAGGTCGAGCTCTACTACGAGGGCTTCTCCAACGCCACTCTCTGGCCCCTCTACCACGACGCCATCGCCCCGCCGGAGTACCACCGCCGCACCTGGGACTCCTACGTGCGGGTCAACCGGCGCTTCGCCGAGGCCACCGCCGAGGCCGCGGCCCGGGGCGCGACCGTCTGGGTCCAGGACTACCAGCTCCAGCTGGTGCCCAAGATGCTCCGGGAGATGCGCCCCGACCTGAAGATCGGTTTCTTCCTGCACATCCCCTTCCCGCCGGTGGAGCTCTTCCAGCGCCTGCCCTGGCGGAAGGAGATCATCGAAGGCCTGCTCGGAGCCGACCTCGTGGGCTTCCAGCTCCCCGCGGGCGCCGCGAACTTCATCCGGATGGCCCGCCGCGTCGTGGACGTCCGGGCGCAGAGCGGCCAGATCCAGTTCGAGGGCCGCACCGTCCAGGCCAGGGCGTTCCCGATCTCCGTGGACGTCGGCGAGCTGGCGGAGCTGGCGGCCCGCCCCGAGGTACAGGAGCGCGCCAGGGACATCCGCGCCGAGCTCGGCGACCCCGATCGGATCCTGCTCGGCGTGGACCGGCTCGACTACACCAAGGGCATCACCCAGCGCCTGGAGGCGTTCGGGGAGCTGCTGGCCGACGGCGAGCTCAAGCCGGGCGAGGCGGTGTTCGTGCAGATCGCCACCCCGAGCCGGGAGCGGGTCGAGCAGTACCAGCTGCTCAAGGACGACATCGAGCAGCAGGTGGGCCGGCTCAACGGGGAGTTCTCCCAGCTCGGCGCCCCTGTGATCAACTACATGCACACCAGCTACGACCGGGCCGAGCTGACCGCCCTGTACCTGGCCTCCGACGTCATGGTCGTCACCCCGCTGCGGGACGGCATGAACCTGGTGGCCAAGGAGTACGTGGCCTCGCGCAAGGATCTGAGGGGCGCGCTGGTGCTCAGCGAGTTCGCCGGCGCGGCCGCGGAGCTGCGCCGGGCCTTCCTGGTCAACCCCTATGACGTGGACGGCCTGAAGCGCACCCTGCTGGCCGCGATCCGGGCAGAGCCGCTGGATCTGCAGCGCAGGATGCGCTCCATGCGCCGCAAGGTCGCGGACTACGACGTCAGCCGCTGGGCGGAGAACTTCCTGACGGCCCTGCGGAACGAGGGGGCGGGCGAGGCCCCCGAGGAGATCGAACTCCTGGCCTGAGCCGTCAGGCGCTCGCGGCGGCGTTCTGCGCCTCGAGGGTCCTCTTGAGCGCTTTGGGCAGGGGGCCGGTGCGTTCGGCGAGGTCCTTGAGCCGCCGCTTGTGGGTGCGCTTGGCCTTCCTGTCCAGGACCCCGCGCAGCTTCCCGGCCTCGGTGAGGGCGACCAGGGCCGCGTCCACGGGGTCGACCCGGGACAGCGGGTCGCGCAGCGCCGCCGACACCCGGCCGCGCAGCCTGCCGCGCAGCCGCGGGTCGCGCGGAGTCATCCGGTAGGTGGGGAACAGCCCGAGGATCTTGCGCTCCTCGACGCGCGCCCATCCGCCGTTCGCGATCTGCTCGCGGACGGCGAGCGTCGTCTGCCGGCCCCGGCGTCCCACCCAGTGCTGCCATTTGCGGGGCTTGGAGGAGGCCAGCTCCTCCAGCACCGCCTCCAGGACGGGATCGTGGCAGGGGTGCCGGACCGCCACGACGGCCCGGCCCTTCTCGTCGGCCAGGTGCCCCGACAGGTAGAGATCGGTGAGGGCGGCGGCCCGTACCAGCTCGTTGAGGTGGGTGCCCACGGGCGGTTTGCCCCGTTCGGGGTCGAGTGCCAGGAGGTAGATCCGCTGGGGCAGGGTGTCGGGCATTTCCACGGTCATTCCCCTTCTCGGGATTCGGGTGGTTCCGGCGGCTCAGGCGCCTGTTCCTCTTCCGCGGCGGCCCGGGAGGGACGGCCCGGGCCGCGCATCCTGCCCACTCCCGACGGCAGCCTTCCCGCCTCGGACAGGGCGCGGCGCAGCAGGAACTCGATCTGGGCGTTCGTGCTGCGCAGCTCGTCCCCGGCCCAGCGCGCCAGCGCGTCGTGCACGGCCGGGTCGAGCCTGAGCAGGATCTTCTTCCGCTCGGTGGCCATGGGCTCTAGGCGTAGAGGGTTCCGGTGTTCACGACGGGCTGGGCGTCTCTGTCTCCGCACAGGACCACCAGGAGGTTGCTGACCATCGCGGCCTTGCGCTCCTCGTCCAGCTCGACGATCTCGTCCTCGGCCAGCCGGGCCAGCGCCATCTCCACCATGCCGACCGCTCCCTCGACGATGCGGCTGCGCGCGGCGACGATCGCGGTGGCCTGCTGGCGGCGCAGCATCGCCTGGGCGATCTCCGGCGCGTAGGCGAGCCGGGTGAGCCGGGACTCGGTGATCTGCACTCCGGCCGCGGCGACCCTGGCGCCGATCTCCTCCGACAGGCGGGCGGTGATCTCCTCGGCGTTGTCGCGCAGGGACAGGCCCTGCCCGTCGTGGGCGTCGTAGGAGTAGCTGTTGGCGATGTGCCGGACCGCGGTCTCGGTCTGGATGGCGACGAACTCCACGAAGTCGTCGACCTCGAAGACGGCCCGGGCGGTGTCCTTGACCTGCCAGACGACCACCGCGGAGATCTCGATCGGGTTGCCGTCCAGGTCGTTGACCTTCAGCACGTCGGTCTCGTGGTTGCGGATCCGGGTGGAGACCCGGCGCCGCTGGGTGAGGGGGTTGACCCAGCGCAGCCCGTCGGTGCGGACGGTGCCGGTGTAGCGGCCGAGGAGCTGCAGGACGCGGGCCTCGCCGGGGGCGACGGCGGTGAGCCCGGCCGAGATGGTCAGCGCGCCGACGAAGACCAGCGCGCCCAGAGTCATCAGGGCGGGGCCGGCCGCTCCGCCTTCGCCGTCGCCTGCCAGCACCGCGCCCACGACGAAGGCGGCGGTGCCGGCGGCCATTCCCAGCACCACGCCACCCAGGACGGGCCAGCCGGACGCACCGAAAGCGATCTTCTCCCGCACCTGCGGGACGGGGGGTTGTACGAGCTCGCTCATGGCGGTTCTCCTCATCTTGACGATGTCTTTAACCTAGCAAAGTGATATCACTTTTTCAACGCGAAAAGGCCCCGGCCGCAGCCGGGGCCCCAAGAGAAGGATCAGCCGAACCGGGGGTCGTCGACGACCCAGTACCAGTTGTTGTCGGCGTTGGACAGGCGGAACTTGATCTTCGCGTTCTGCGCGCCCGCCGGGACGGCGGCGGTCAGGTTGACGACCCGGGACTTCGCGTCGGCGCTGTACTGCAGGAGCTGCTGGTCGGCTCCGCCGTCGAAGGAGATCAGGACGGTCGCGCGCTGGTTGCCCTCCTGCAGGTAGTGCGAGACGAACGAAACGGGCAGGGTGGTGCGGCCCGCGACGGGGACGTTCGGGGAGAGGAGCGTGGTGTTGTACGTGCCGGAGAAGGTCTTGTCGGCCCACTCGTCGCTCTCGGCGACGGCGAAGACACCGCGGGCGCGGACGTTGTTCTCGCGGTTCTGGCCGGTCTGGGTGGAGGTCCAGAACTCGTCGTCGGTGAGCGTCCAGCCGCGCCATTCGGTGACGCCACCGCTGCCCATGGAGCTGTTGTCGACGGTCCAGCCTGTCGGGAAGGACCGGGTCCAGCCCAACGTGGACGCCGGGATGCCGGTCTCGTCCTGGCGGGGCGCCAGCGACGACCACTTGGCGTCGAACGGGTCGGTGCTCGCGGTGAGGATCGACCGCCCGTCGAGGTTCGACGGCCTGGGCACGCCCAGGTAGTCCAAGACGGTGGCGGCGACGTCGACGTTCTTCGCCTTGATGGACGGCGACGACACCGGGACGCCGGACCCGGACGCGATGACGAACGACTGGCGTTCGAGCTTGCTGTTGCCGCCGTGGCCGCCCGTGTTGGTGTGGCCGTGGTCGGTCGTCACGATGTACAGCCACTCTTCGTTGGCGTAGTTCGGGCGGCTCTTGATGGAGTCGATGACCGCGCCGATGCGCGCGTCCGTCGACTGCAGCGCCTGCGCGTAGGCGGTGCTGGCCCCGCCGGAGTTGTGGCCTGCGATGTCGACCTCGCCGAAGTACACGAACGACGCGTGCGGGCCGTTGTTCTTGATGTAGGAAGCCGCGTCGTTCTGGATCTTCGTGTCCTCGGACGGGTAGCCGTTCGCGTCGCCGTTCAGGACGTACTCGCGGTCGAGGCCGCTGCCGATGATGTGGTCGCCGATCGGCTTCCAGTCGACGCCGGCGTAGGTGCCGAACGCGCTGTTGTCCGCCTCGACGATGTTCATGAAGCTGGGCGTCGAGGGCAGGGCGTTGCCGGTGAAGGAGTTATCGATCACCTTGTGCTTGTCCGGCCAGGTGCCGGTGAGGTTGGTGGACCAGCCCGGTCCGGAGAGCGTCTGCGCGAGCGGACTGGAGTACAGCCATGTCGGCGACGAGTAGCCCGTCGCGATGAGGTTGTCGATGGTCGGCAGGTTCAAGGACTGGATCTTGTCCCAGCGGGCGCCGTCGATGCCGAAGACGACGACGTGCCGGTTGCCGGGCGCGGCGGCGTTCGCAGGCGCGGTGGCCGGGACGGCGGCGGTGACGGAGCCGAGGACGGAGGCCGCGAGCAGGGCCAGGATGCGACGTCTCATGTCTTTTCCTTGGAGAGCGTGCGGAGGGGCGAGCGCCCACCGGAATTCGATCAACCCGGGTCTCCCGTGCCCACCCCCGCTGGGTCGATGGCCGCGATAGGCGCTCCCTATGGCCGCTGTTTCACCTGGCCACCGCCGTCCGCTCCGCCTCGGCGCCGCCTGGGGTTCACGGAGGATTCACGAGAAGGAACGGCCCGTCAGCTGATGGCGCGCAACCTCGCAGGCCAGGTGTGCATCGACTGGAGGAGTTCGATGAAAGCCTGCTCGGCGGGCCCGAGCAGGCGGTCCCTGCGGTGCGCCAGGACGATGGGCCTCGCCGAGGCGACGGGACGGGCGGACAGGAGCCGCTGCGCCGACTCCCCCTCGACGCAGTGCTCGGACACCACGGACACACCGAGACCGGCGGCGACCGACTGCTTGATCGTCTCCGAGCCCCAGATCTCCGTGGTGCGGACATCGCCGGCCAGGCCCCAGCGCTCCAGTAGCTCCTCCTGCTGGGCGCGGGTGGAGGAGCCCGGCTCGCGCAGCAGGAACCGCTCGCCGACGAGCCGTTCCTGGACCGGCTCCGGTCCGCTCGCCAGCGGGTGGCCCGGCGGCGTGATGAGGACCAGGCGGTCCTCCATGATCGGTCTGCCGACCAGCTGCGGGGCCCGCACCTCCCCGGCGATCACGGCCACGCCGATCTCCCCGTCGACGAGCCGCTTCTCGACCTGTTCGGCGTTGCCCGCAAAGATCCCCACCTCGATGCCCTCGTACCGGTCGCGGAACGCGGCGAGCGCAGGCGGCAGCAGGTGGCTGGCGACGGTGGTGGACCCTCCGACGACGAGGGTCCCGGTCTGCAGCCCGGACACCCGCCGGATCGCCGCGACGGCCTCGTCGGCCAGCAGGAACACCCGCCTGGCGTACTCCAGCAGCACCTCGCCCTCCGGAGTGAGCCGGATACGGGAGCCGGAGCGGTCGATGAGGACGGTGCGCAGCGACTGCTCCAGCTGCCTGACCTGGTGGGAGACCGAGGGCTGGGACAGGTAGAGCTTGCTCGCGGCGGCGGAGAACCCGCCGCACTCGACGACCGTCATGAAGATCCCCAACCGGTGCAGGTTCAGCTGCAAGACAGGACGCTCCTCAGGCATGGGGGACGACGCCGACACGGACGGCGGCGCCGCAGGCGGCCTCCTCGAGGGCCTGGTCGAGGTCGGCCAGCGGATGGGCGACACCGAACAGGTCTGCGAGCGGCCGGCGGGCGGTGGCCTCGGCCGACCAGGCGGCGGCCTCGGCGAGGTGGGCCGGGGTGTAGTTGTGGACGCCGCGGACGGTGAGCAGCCTCCGGACGACGTCCTGTGCCTCCCAGTCGAGCGGGGCGCCGGGCGACACGGTCCCTGCGAGCACGACGACGCCGCCGACGGCCGTCCGGCGCGGGGCGGCGCGGGCCGCCGCGGCGGCGCCGGACAGCTCCAGGTACACCTCGGCCTCCGGAGGCTCGGCGGTGGCGTCCAGCGCCGCCGCGGCCCCCATGGCCGGTGCCGCCGCGCGCCGCGACGCGTCCGGGTCGATCACTGTGACGGACGCGCCGCGTTCGGCCAGCATGGCCGTGGCCAGCAGGCCGAGCAGCCCGGCGCCGCACACCGTGGCCCTCCTGCCGGTCAGGTCCCCGAGTCCGGTGGTCCCGGCCGCGACGGCGGCCACGGCCGTAGCCGCCGCGCAGCCGATCGCCGCCGCCACGCCCGCCGGGAGGTCCTCCGGCACGACGGCGAGCGGGGTGCCTGCTCGGACGTGCAGGTGGCTCGCGTATCCGCCGTGGAGGGACTCCCCCGGGGCGTGCCCGTACTTGAACAGATGCGCGCATTTCTGCGGCAGGCCGCGGCGGCAGGCCGGGCAGTGCCCGCAGGCGGCGTAGATCCCGACGGCGACGCGGTCGCCCGGCGCGACGGACCGTCCGCGCACGTCCACCGGCGCGGGGCCGGGGCCGAGGTGCGCGACTCTGCCGACGGTCTCATGCCCGAGCACCATCGGCGCCGGGCCCGGACGGCGGCCGGAGACCGTGTGCAGGTCGGACCCGCACACCGTGGCCAGTTCGACCTCCACGAGCAGCTCGCCGGAGCCCAGCGCGACCTCCGGCACGCGGAGCGCGCGGTGCGCCAGGCCGACCCCCGGCCACAACATGGCGGTGGCGGGCGGGTCGAGCCGGATCGTGCGCGAGGGCGCGCTCATGCGGCGAGCCTCTTGCGGACGAACGAGCTGAGCATGTCCACCGCGACGACCAGGACGAGCACCATGAGGATGTAGGTGAGCATCTGGTCGAAGCGGAACAGCTGGATCGCCTGGTTGATGAGGAAGCCGATGCCGCCGGCGCCGACCAGGCCGAGCACCAGCGACGTGCGGACGTTGACGTCCAGCCGGTACAGCACGAGCCCGACGAGCTGGGGCAGGCAGGCGGGCAGCACGGCGTGCAGCACCACCTGGGACCTGCGTGCGCCCGCGATGCGCAGCGCCTGCGCGGGGCCGTCGTCGGTCTCCTCCATCGCCTCCGACCACAGCTTGCCCATCACTCCGGTGTTGTGGCAGACCAGCGCGAGGACGCCCGCGAACGGCCCGAGCCCCACGGCGGTGACGAAGATCAGGGCGAACACGACGTCAGGGACGGCTCGCAGGAACGACATGGTCGAGCGGGCGGCCTGGTACACGGCGGCGTTGCACCCGGTCGTCCGGGAGCCGAGGGCCGCCAGCACGATGGTGAACGGGAGGGACAGGGTCGTGCCGAGCAACCCGATCCACAGGGTGACCAGGCAGGCGTCCAGGCCGTCCCGGACGACCGGCGACCAGGTCAGGTCCGGCGGCAGCGCCTCGGACACGAACCGCGCCATGCCGTCCCAGCCCTCGGCGAGCATGCCGAGGTCCATGTCGGTGCCGATCCAGGCGGCCGTGTGCAGGGCCGCCAGGACGGCCGTGACCAGGACCGCGGTGACGACCTTCCGCGGGCTCGGCGGTCTCCTGGGCACGGCGAGGCGCCCTGGCGCGCGGCCGTGCGGCCGTCCGGGCGTGAGCACGCTCATGCGTTCCTCTCCTCTCCGGCGGGTCCGGCGGCGGGCTCCTGCGCCACGTACAGGGACGAGACCAGCTCCTGGGGGATCTCGTCCGCCGGGCCGGAGAAGACGATCCGGCCCTCGCGCAGCCCCACCAGCCGGTCGGCGTGGCGGCGGGCCAGCTCCGGCTGGTGCAGGACCGCCGCCACGGCGAGGGCCTCGCCGCGCGCCAGGTCGGTCATGACCCGCATGACGTTCTCCGCCGCGGACGGGTCGAGCGCGGAGACCGGCTCGTCGGCCAGCAGCACCGCCGCCCGCTGGCACAGCGCGCGGGCCAGCGCGACCCGCTGCTGCTGCCCGCCGGACAGCGCCGCGACCCGGTCGTGCGCCCGGTCGGCGAGCCCGACGCGGTCCAGGCACGCCATCGCCTCCTCGCGCAGGTCGCGCGGGAAGACGAGCGACGACCAGGACCGGCGCAG
Source organism: Actinocorallia sp. B10E7 (assembly GCF_039871655.1). Taxonomy (NCBI): domain Bacteria; kingdom Bacillati; phylum Actinomycetota; class Actinomycetes; order Streptosporangiales; family Thermomonosporaceae; genus Actinocorallia; species Actinocorallia sp. B10E7. The sequence goes on along the minus strand of NZ_JBDPLZ010000004.1, from coordinate 796,325 downwards.
CGGCAGCCGCCCGAGCGCCCCGGCGCACACGTTGTCCAGCGCGGACCGGCGCCGGACGAGGTGGATCTGCTGGAACACCATGGCGACGCGGGTCCGGGCCCGGTCGGCCCGGTGCGAGCCGTCGAGCAGGTCTTCGCCGTCGACGCGGACCTGTCCCGCGTCCGGGCGCACCAGGCCGATCGCGCACTTCAGGGCGGTCGACTTGCCCGAGCCGTTGGCGCCGAGCAGGGCCACCACCTCGCCCGGCGCCACGTCCAGGTCGAACCCGGACAGCACGGTCCGGCCGCCGAACGCCTTGGACAGGCCGCGCACCGTCAGGGCGGAGCCGGGGGCGGGGGCGGACCCCGCCGGCGGGGTCCGCTGATCGCTGGTCGACATCACCGGGGGCCTACAGGTCCTTGTCGGTCAGGCCGAGGGTGTCGGCCAGGTCGAACAGCGGCTGGTAGGTCTGCTGGGTGACCGGGATCAGCGGGCCGGGCTCGACGTCGAGGTACGCGCCGACCTGGGCCACCTCCTGCGGGGTGAGCGAGGTCAGCGCCTCGGTGATGGCCTTCTTGAGCGCCGGGTCCAGGCTCTTGGCGACCGTGATCGGGTCGTTGGCGATCGGGTCGGAGGACCAGATCTGCTTGTACTCGGAGGTGTCGAACTTGCCCTCCTTGGTGGCGACGGCCAGCTGCTGCGTGTTGATCTCGGCCGCGTCGACCTTGCCGTACGTCAGCGCGAGCAGCGCCTGCGGGTGACCGCCCGCGTAGTTGATCTGGACGTCGGTGTCCTTCATGCCGGTCTTGCGGATGGCGTACCGGGGCAGGGCGTCCCCGGAGGTCGAGCCGGCCTCCGACAGGGCCAGCTTCTTGCCCCTGAGCCCGGCGACGTCGTTGATCGGGCTGTCCTTGGGCACCCAGATGCCCGCCTTGTAGGTGGACATGGAGCCGTCGGGGTTGCCGAACGTGACGACCGCCTCGGCACCCGAGCGCCGGGAGGCGAAGACGTACCCGAGCGGGCCGAACTGGCCGATGTCGAGCTTGCCGTTCTGCATGGCCAGTACCTCGGCCGAGTAGCCCTGCACGATCTGCACCTCGACCGGGCAGTTCAGCCTGGCCTCCAGCGCCTTGCCGAGCGCCTGGTAGGCGGGGGTGAGCTTGGCGGGGTCCTCGAACGGCTCCACGCCGAACCGGATCTTGCCGTTCGGGCAGGTGGACGACTTGTCGGCGGCGGTGGTCTCGGGCTTGTCGTCACCGCAGGCCGCGAGGCCGAGCGCGGTGAGCGGGACGAGGACGGCGGCGGTGAGAGCGAGCCGGATGCGGCGCATGAAAGGGACCTTTCGGGAATTTCGCCGGAGCGGACCGGAGGGAGGGTCGGGGTCGGGGGTCAGATCAGGGCGTCGAGGACGGCACCGGCCAGTCCGTGGGCGGTGGTCATCCCGATGCCGGAGGTGACGGACACGACGCGCACGCCGTCGGCCACCTCCCGGTCGAGGAAGTCGGCGGGGGCCGAGGCGTAGACGCCGTGCCAGCGCTTGCGCACCCGCAGCCCCGGCACGCCGAGCAGGCGGGAGCCCTCACGCAGCACCAGCTCGGCGAGCGCCTCGTCACCGAACGGCTCATGGGTCGGCGCGTAGTGGTGGGTGTCGCCGAGGACGATGTCGCCGTCCGGTCGCTGGGTGAACATCAGGTTGACGACGGCGTCGGCGAGCTCGGGGGATTCCCGCTCGACGCGGGCCCGCACCCGCTCCGCCGCCGGGAGGGAGGCGAACCCCCGGTAGCGCAGCAAGGAGAGGCCGGTCAGCACGCCCGGCCGCACCCGCACCTCTTTCGGCACGGCGACCTGCAGCATCTGCAGACGGCACCGGGTCAGCCCGGCGTCGTCGGCCACCTCGGGCAGCAGGCGGTCGACGTCGTGCCCGACCGCGACGACGGTGCGGGCCGCGCGGACGTCGCCCCGGGTCGTGCGGACCAGTCCCGGCTCGACCGCCAGCACGTTGGTCCGCCACGTGATCGGCACGCCCTGTTCGGCCAGCCAGCCGGACACCGCCGGGATCACCTCCCGCGGGTCGACCCGCAGGTCGAGAGGGAGGTACGCGCCGCCGACCACCGCGGAGTCATGCGCGGGCAGGTGGGTGGCCACGCCGGCGCGGTCCAGCAGCACGACCTGGTCCGGCCCTCGGACGGCCGCGAACTCCTCCAGCACGGTCAGCTCGTCCGGCCGCCGGGCGACCACGACGGTCCCGCATTCCAGAGCCGTGAAGCCGGCCTTCTCGGCCAGCCACAGCCACCGTTCCCGGGCGGCCAGCGCATAGGCGAGCGCGGTTCCGTCCTGCGCGGTCGTGCAGATGTGCCCGAAGTTCCGCACCGAGGCTCCCACCGCGAACGCGTCGCGTTCCACGACCGCGACCGACAGGCCGCGCAGGTGAGCCTCGACGGCGTGGGCGAGGCCGACGACGCCCGCGCCGACCACGAGGAGGTCGACCGGGGAACTGGGGAGAGCGCTCGGCTCCGGCAGGCTGGTCACGGCGAGAAGGCTGCCCACCGAGATCGACGGCCGTCAACATGTGGAGCCTTCTTGTACAGACAAGTTTAGAAGCCGTTCACCTGGTTAATTGAGCCTTCTTTCCCCCGTTGACACAGCTCGGCCTCGAACTTGTATGTTCATCTCATGCCGCCCGAACCCCTGCATGCCAGAGTCGCCGGAACGCTGCGCGGACGGATCGTCGACGGCACTCTGCCGGTCGGCGGGCCGCTGCCTTCGGAGGCGCAGCTCGCCGAGGAGTTCGGCGCCTCCCGGGGCACGGTCCGCCAGGCGCTGTCGGCGCTGCGCAACGAGGGCCTCATCGAGGGCGGCCAGGGTCGCCAGCCGGTCGTCAGCCGCCAGCCGATGGGCCAGCCGTTCGAGACCTTCCTGTCGTTCACCGCGTGGGCCGAGCAGTCCGGCCACCGCCCCGGCCAGCACACCATCGAGGTCGCCCGGCGCGGCGCCGGGGTCACCGCGGCCGCCGCGCTCGGCCTGCGGCCCGGCGACCCCGTGGTGGACGTGCTGCGGCTGCGACTGATCGACGGCCATCCCGTCATGCTGGAGCGCAGCTCGTTCGTCCTCGACCTGGGCATGCTGCTGTTCGAGTTCGACCTCGACGCCGGATCCATCTACGCGGGCCTGACCGCCCGGGGCGCGGACCTCGCGGTGGCCACCCACACCATCGACGCGATCGCGGCGCCCGCCCACGACGCCGACCTGCTCGAGGTCGAAGAAGGAAGCCCCCTGCTGCGCGAGCGCCGCACCACCAAGACGAGCGACGGCCGTCCCGTCGAATACGCCGACGACCGCTACCGCCCCGACCGCGCGACCTTCACCATCGCCAACGCCCGGACGCAGCGGCTGGCTGTCGTCCGTGACATGTCCGACCCAGGAGGACCCTCGTGACCACGACCACCGACCGCCCCGGCCCTCGGACCGCCCCCGCGTCGCGGCCGCCCGCGTTCGAGTTGGCCGCCCTCGACATGGCGGGCACCACCGTGCAGGAGGGAGGCGCCGTGTACCGGGCGGTCGCCCAGTCCGTCGAGGCCCGCCTGGGCCGTCCCGTCCCCGAGGCGGTGCTGCGCCGCTGGACGGGCACGAGCAAGGACGAGGCCATCGCGGGGCTGCTGACCGAGCTGACCGGCTCGGCCCCCGCCGAGGCGGTCGAGGAGGTCTACGCCGACTTCGCCGCCCGCCTCGGCGCCGCGTACGCGGCGAGCCCGCCGGTGCCCGTCCCCGGCGCGGCGGAGGCCATCGCCGGGCTGCGCGCGGCGGGCGTCAAGGTCGTCCTGCAGACCGGCTACTCCCGCGACATCGCCGAGTCCATACTCGACGCCCTGGGCTGGACCGTCGGCGGCACCGTCGACGGCCTCGTCTCCAGCGACGAGGTCCCGGTCAGCCGCCCCGCCCCGTACCTCGTCTTCCGCGCGATGGAACTCGCCCGCGTCACCGACGTCGCCCGCGTCCTCACCGCCGGCGACACCCCCAACGATCTGGCCGCCGGCCGCAACGCGGGAGCGGGCTTCGTCGCGGGCGTCCTCACCGGCGCCGCGACCGCCGTCGAACTGGGCCGGCACCGCCACACCCACCTGCTGGACTCGGTCGCCGACCTTCCCTCCCTCCTGTAAGGCCCGCCCGCACCCCGGGGCCTCCCTCTCCGCGCCCCTCAGACCAGGGAGGGCAGCCCGTCCGCCTGCTCGACCAGGAAGTCGCGCAGCTGCGGCGGCCACAGGGGCAGGCTCTCGAAGGACTTCGCCGCGCACGGGAGACGCTCGAGGTCGTACCCGCCCCGGGTCGGGTCGTCGAATTCCGGGCCGCAGCGCAGGGACAGGTCCATCGACTCCAGCCGGCACAGGAAGAACCGGTGGACGTAGTCGGCCCCGGGACGGTGCTCGGTGTAGGTGAAGACACTCCGCAGCGGCCCGGCCGTCGCGCCGAGTTCCTCCAGCAGTTCCCGGCGCGCCGCCGCCTGTATGTCCGGGTCATCCGGTTCGACCTTGCCGCCGGGCGTCGTCCAGTACGGGGCGACGCCCGGCGGCGTCCGCCGGAACAGCAGCAGGTCGGCGCCGTCCAGCACCAGGGCCCGGGCCTTGCGGACGGTCGGCCGGGCGGGGGGCGTCACCCCGCGCAGCACGAATCCCTCGGTGAAACCGCCCCGCTCGGCGGCCTTGGCCGCCCGGACCCGCTCCAGCTCCCCCGTCCCGCAGCCGATCTCGTCGGCGAGCGCCAGCACGACCTCCAGCAGGTCCGCCAGTTCGGACGGCGAGGGGTCGGCGGCGAACTCGTCGGCCTCCTCGTAGAGCTTGGCCAGCAGCAGATCCCGCAGCCTGTCCCGTTCGGCGACGTACACGTCGGGTTCTTTGCCCGCCTCCCGCATGAGCTGCGGAATCAGGTCACGGACGAGCTTCTTTCTGCGGGCGCTGTAGGCATCAGGCATCGGCAGGGGCACTTTCTCTTCGGTTTTTATCAGTTGAGGCTAAATTTGTGAGCTGCGACACGTGGTAGGTTCCGCACCGAACTGGATTCGGGAGGTCCCTTGTACCGTGTCGCCGTCACCGGAATGGGCATCAAGAGCCCGGCGGGAAGCACCATCGAGGAAGCCTTCTCGACGGTCCTGTCGGGTAAGTCCATGGCGATTCACCTGCCCGAACTGCTCGACGCCGGGGTCCCGGTGACCTTCGGCTGCCCGGTGAACGGGTTCGCTCCCGAGGAGTACTTCCCCCCGCACCGGCTGCGCCACCTCGACCGGCCCACCCGGCTCGGCGTCGCCGCCGCGGCGGACGCCTGGACCGACGCCGGGCTGGACGAGCCGGGCGAGCGGCCCGCCGAGCAGAGCAGAAGCGGCACCTACGTCGGGACGGGCGGCGCGCACATCGCCTACACCGCCGACCTGGGCACCGTGCCCCGCGAACGCCTCCCGGTCGCCTCGGTACCGATGATCATGCCGAACGCGACGGCGGCGCGCATCTCCATCCGGCACGGGCTCCAGGGACCCTGCCTGACGTTCAGCTGCGCCTGCGCCAGCGGAGCGGTCGCGCTCGGAGAGGCGATGACGGCCATCCGGTACGGACGGATCGACCGTGCGATCGCCGGCGGGGTGGAGGCGATGCTCACCCCGTTCGCGGTCGCCGCCTTCGCCCGCATCAGCGCCCTGTCCCGGCGTAACGAGGCTCCCCACGAGGCGTCCCGCCCCTTCGACCGGGACCGCGACGGGTTCGTGATGGCCGAGGCCGCCGCCTTCCTGGTGCTGGAACGCGCGGACCTCGCCGAGGCCCGGGGCGCGCGCGTCTACGGCGAGCTCGCCGGTTACGCGGCGGGCGCCGACGCCGGGCACATCGTGCAGCCGCTGGAGGACGGCCGGGTCGCCGCGCGGACGATGCGGGCGGCCCTGGACGACGCCCGCCTGGCCCCCTGCGACATCGGCCACGTGAACGCCCACGCCACGGCCACCATCCACAACGACCGGGCCGAGGCCCGAGCCATCGAGAGCTGCTTCCCGGCGGGATCTCCGCCGGTGACCGCCACCAAGGGCGTCACCGGCCACCTGCTCGGCTCGGGCGGGGCGGTCGAAGCGGTCTTCGCGCTGCTGTCCGCCCGCTCCGGGCTGGTCCCGCCGACCGCCAACTTCGCCGGCGGCCCGGACGCCGACCCGATCGACGTCGTCCACGGCGAACCCCGGCGCATCTCCCCCGCGCCCGTCCTATCCAATTCCTTCGGATTCGGCGGTCACGACGCCACCCTGATCCTCGTCCCCGCGTGACCCCGGTACGGCGGGGACAGGACCCGTCATGGAGTAAGGGGACGGCTCTTATCCGCCGTTTATGCTTGAACCTTCAAGATGATCCTTGAGTCTTCAAGCAACCCCGATCCGGACGGAGACCAGATCGCGCATGAGCCGCTCCCTGAAGACATGGATCATCGGCGGCGTGGCCGCCCTGCTGCTGGCGTTCGTCGTGGCGCCGTTCGTCTACACCCGCTTCCTCGCGGACGACGCCCCCGAGAAGCTGAGCGTCGGTACCGCCGCCTCCCCCGAGGCCGCCGGTGAGTCCGCCTCCGCGGACGGCGCGTGGAAGGTCGCCTCCGGCTCCCAGGCCGGATACCGGGTCAAGGAGGTCCTCTTCGGCCAGAGGGTCGAGGCCGTGGGCCGCACCGACCAGGTCACCGGCACCCTGACGATCAGCGGCACGTCGGTGGGCGAGGGTTCCTTCACCGTCGACATGGCGAGCGTCAGGAGCGACAAGGACCAGCGCGACGGCCAGTTCCGCGGCCGCATCATGGACACCGCGACCTATCCCACGTCGAAGTTCACCCTGACCGAGCCCATCGAACTCGGCTCCTTGCCGGCCGTCGGCTCTCGGACCAAGGCCGAGGCCACCGGCGAACTGACCCTCAAGGGCGAGAGCAACAAGGTCGCCTTCGAGGTCACCGCCTCCCGCACCGCGGCCGGCTCCTTCGAGGTCAGCGGCCAGATCCCGGTGCGGTTCACCGACTACGGCATCTCCAACCCCGGCTTCCCCGGCATCGAGGTGGAGGACGACGGCATGGTGGAGTTCCTGCTGAAGTTCACCCGCTGACCCCTCCGAGCGGCCGGTTCAGGCCTCAGTCGTCGGCGTCGGCGAACGCGTCGTGATCCGTCCAGTCCGTGACGTCGCCACGGGCCGTGTTCACTCCGGCGATTCCCACCGCGACCCCGGTCAGCGCCGCGAAGGCGGCGGCCCCGGCGACACCGGCCATGATCCTGCGCCCTGTCATCTTCTTCTTCCTTCCAGCGAACCGACTCCACAGTGACGCAGATCACCGCAAGTGTCAACGATCTTCGCCAGACCGTAACCCTCCACACCAGATAGTGAAATTTATAGAGTTATCACTCTAACCCCCCTCTGATTCGGAGCCGTAGTGCACACCGTCACCCGCTTGACGACGCTCCCCACCGCTCTGCTGCTCGCCGCCGGCCTGTCCTCCCCCGTCCGGGCGGCGCCCGCGCCCTCCCCCGTCGCCAGGACGCTCGACGTGCCGGGCGCATGGACCGCAGAGCGGATGCGCCGGGCCGAGGCCCATCCCCGGGACCTGCCCGAGCGTGCGGCGAAGGTCCGGCCCGCGAAGCCCGCGAAGACGCCTCCGATCACCAAGGCCGTGATCGCCAAGGGACACCGCAAGGCGCCTCTCAAGCAGATCGGCCGGCTCTACATCACCGGCGAGGACGGGCGCGTCGCCACCTGCACGGGCACGGTCGTCAACTCCGCGTATCCCAAGAAGGGCAAGGGCAACGGCAGTGTCCTGCTCACCGCGGCGCACTGCCTCCAGGACCCCGACGACGGCTGGAACGCCCGGTCCCTGGTCTTCGCCCCCGACCTGGACAAGGAGGCCACCCCCCACGGGCTGTGGAACGGGTACCGGACGCTGATGTGGTCCCCGTGGGTGGACCGGGCCGACCCGGCCTTCGACTACGCCTTCGTCGCCATGTCCAGGCGCTCCTCGGGCACCATCCAGAAGAAGACGAGCGGGCAGAGCCTGCGCTTCGGCGCGAAGAAGACCCGGGTGTGGCTGCGGCTGTACGGCTATGCCGTCGAGCACTACCCCCGCAACCAGGACTACCCCGAGAACGGCACCGTCCTGCGCATGTGCAAGGGACGGACGGTCCCCGCCACGCTCGGCGGAGACCGGTTCTCCTCCCTGAAGTGCGACATGTCCCACGGAGCCAGCGGCGGGCCGCTCATCACCGACCTGAAGAAGTCGGGGTACGGGCGGGTCGTCGGGGTGATCAGTTTCCGGAAGCAGGGCGCGGCCAGGCTCTACAGCCCGCTCTTCGACAGGTGGACCAGGGAGCTCTTCTTCAGGATCCGCACCGTGCGGGTGCCGGCCCAGGAGGCGCCGCAGGACGTCGTCCGCGCACCGTGAGCCTCACAGCACCCGGAAGATGATCCCCGCCCGCTGGAGACGGTCGACCAGCGCCTGTCCCATGGCCTGCGCCGTGGTGACCTGGCCGGCGGTCTCCGGAAGGTCGTCGTGCAGGAGGCACAGCGCGGACTCGGCGAGCATCTTGGCGGTCTCGGTGTAGCCGGGGTCTCCCCCCGCCACCTCGGTGTTCACCGTCCGGCCGCCCCCTTCGCCGTGGAAGCGCACCCTGAACCAGTTCCTGGCGCGTTTCTCCGCAGAGGGCCCCTCGCCCGGCTGCTGCCGCAGCATCTCGAGCAGCCCGCCGTCCCCCGCGAGGCTGCCGCCCCTGGTCAGCGCGAGGAAGTGGCCGTAGGTGAAGTCGGGCCCGTACCGCTCCAGCGCCCGCGCGCTGCGGACGACCACCTGCGGGTCGAGGGTGGGCAGCGGAACGGCGAACCCGCCGCGCAGACGGGTGTGCGGAAGGAGGCTGCGGGAGATCCTGGCGCGGCGGCCCTCCGGCAGGTGCTCCATTCGGGAGCGCGCCCGTGCGGCGCGCAGCCCGGTGAGCGGATCGAAGATGACGCCCTTGGCCGACTCGATGGTGCCGCCCGACGCGCTGCCGCTGGCGCTCACGAACCCCTCGACGCGCAGCGGCACGCCCTCGGGCAGGTGCTGGACGGTGTAGAAGACCCCTAGGTCGTGCGGGATCGAGTCGAACCCGCACGCGTGGACCAGGCGGGCCCCCGACTCCAGCGCGCGGTGGTGGTGGCGCACGTACATCAGGTCGACGAACGCGGGCTCGCCGGTGAGGTCGAGGTAGTCGGTGCCGTTGAGGGCGCACGCCTCGACCAGCGGCTCGCCGTACCGCAGGTAGGGGCCGACGGTGCTGATGACGGAACGGCTGCTCCGGGCCATCTCCTCCAGGGAGGCGGGGTCCTCGGAGTCCGCGTGCAGCAGCGGGACGTCCACGCCGAGCCGCTCGCGGACCGCCTCCAGCTTGGCGCGGTTGCGCCCGGCCAGCGCCCATCGCGTCTCCCCGGCGTTCGCGGCGAGGTACTCCGCGGTGAGTCCTCCGGTGAAACCGGTCGCTCCATACAGAACCGCGTCGTACTCGCGTTCCATGCGATTTCCTTCCCATTGCCCCCAAGTTCTATTGACACAATATCCATCAAGGCAGCTCGAGGAACATCTCCCTCACCCTCTCCCTCAGCGCAGGACCAGCGGTCGCCACGGGGATGCCGAGGCGTCAGGTTCCGGCCAGGAGCGTGTCGGGTGACGAAAGCGCGGTTACCCTGGAGACGCGGCGGACACCCTCTCGTGCCGTCCTGGTGTGGGGAGACGACAGATGCCGGAGCCTCGGCTGGAGTTCGCGCAGAAGGCCTTCATCGTGGACCACGACCGGGTGCTGCTGGTCCGCAAGTCCTCCTCGGACCCGCACCATCCGGGCTGCTGGGAGGTGCCGGGCGGGCGCCTCAAGGTCTCCCAGGACGACGACCTCGACGACCACATCCGCCGCGAGGTCTACGAGGAGGTCGGGCTGCGGGTCGACCCCGGTCCCCCCTTCCACCTGTGGGACTGGTGGATGCCCGACGGGCCCGGAGAGGACGTGCGGGTGGTCGCCGTGGCCCGCACCTGCCAGCCGGTCGGGGGGCTCTCCGTCACCGACGAGCACCGGGCCCCGGACGACCACCTCGGCGAGGCCGCCTGGGTGCCGGTCCGCGAACTGGGGGACTACGACGTCATCCCCAGTCTCAAACCCGTACTGGAACACTTCCGCGCCGATCTGGCATGACCCCGGCCCGCTGGCTCGGCTCCCCGCCGGAGCCGAGGTTCACGCTGACCGTCCTGGGCGACGTGCGGATCGAGCTGCGCGCCCGGATCCCCGCCCGGTTCACCGGCATGGACACCGACCGGCTGGTGTACGCGCCCCTGCGGCCCCTCGTCGCCGGCACGGCCGTCAACTTCGCCAGGAACGCCCGCGAGCACTTCAAGCACATCGGGATCCTCGGCCGGGTCGGGGACGACTCCTTCACCCCCGTCATCCGCGCGGCCCTGCGCGACCTGGGGGTCACCGACCTGCTGTACGCCGACCCCGAGCAGGAGAACGGCTGCGCGGTCATGCTCCGCGACCCCGGCGCCCGCCTTCTCGTCGCCGGAGAGCGGGCCCCGCGCCTCACCTCCGACGACGTCCGCGCCGGGCGGGCCGCCATCGCCGCCTCGGACCTGCTGGTCGCCGACGGCTACGCGCTCCTGGAGGAACGGTCCCGCGCCGCCCTGCTGGAGGCCATGGCACTGGCCCGCTCCCACGGCACCCCCGTCGCCTTCGACCTGGTCCCGCACGACCTCCCCGACCGGCTCTCCCTCTCCGGCGTCCTGCCCGCCCTGGAGCTCGCCGACGTCGTCATCACCGAGGTGCCCACCCTCGCCGGCCTGCTGGAGGAGGACGCGCCCCTGCCCGGGCGGCTCGACGGCCTCACCGGCCACGACCCCCTGTGGCTGCTGCGCGACGGCCCCACCGCGTTGGAGCACGTGCTGGCCTACCGGCGCGGGCGGCTGCGCCTGGACTACCCCACCGGTTTCCGCTCGGGAGTCACCGAACGCACCGGTTTCGGCGACCGGCTGACCGCCAGCGAGCTCTACTGGTGGCTGTCGAACCGTTAGCGCGGCGCGAGGGCCTCGACCGTGGCCTGGAACCGCTCGCGGCTGTCGGGCAGGCCGAACAGCTCCTGCCAGCGCCAGACGGGCGAGCCGTCGAGCACCGCGCCGCGCAGGAACTGGCCGGGCAGCACGTCGGCCGGATACACCCGCTCGCCGACCAGCACGTAGGAGCGCCCCCGTCCGTGGAGCGCGCTCAGGGTCTCGTGGCTCGCCGTGCTCCCGGTGAGGCCCGCGGCCTCTGCCGCCGCGCGCACCCGGCCGTCCAGCTCCCCGGAGTCGGGCAGCAGATGCAGATGGAAGTGGTCGACGCACGCGCCCCCGCCGCCCGGGACCGCCGGGCCGTGCTCCAGCGCCAGGACGCCGGGATGCCCGTAGGCGCGGGAGTACCAGTCCGAGACCTCGGCCCGCCACCGCGCCACCCGCTCCCACAGTGCGGGCGGCAGCTGCCCGCCGCACTGCCAGTGCCGTTCGCTGACCAGCAGCAGATGCCCCTCGACGAGCGGCGCCAGGTCGGGCGTCAGATAGAAGTCGGAATCGCACGCCAGCACCGCCGGAGGGAGCTCCGCCATGTGGTTGAGCCGGAAGCGCAGCGGCGGGCAGAGCACGCAGTCACGCAAGGTCTTCTCCTCGCACGCCGTTTTTTCCCACTCTTTGAAGCCGTCATGTCACCATGTGCATCCTCATCGTAGGGCGAGACAGCGAAGAGTCATGGATATTTGACCAAACGGCACCGGGGGGAAAGATAATCACTACCCGAGACGATCGACCATCGAGGGCGGTACCGGCCGCCGGAGCGGAGCGCGATGATCCTCGACATTCGCGACCTCCAGCATCATCTGTCCCTCTCCGTCGAGACGCTGCGCGACCACTACCGCCCCCTCGCCGACTCCTCCGGAGGCTGGTACCACGAGCTCGGCGGGGAGCCCGGCGCCACGGCGACCGCGCTGGCGCTCGCCTGCTTCGCCGCCTGCGGGGAACCGCCCGACCACCTGGACCAGGCGCTGCGCTTCCTGCGCGAGCACCAGCAGGAGGACGGCGGATGGCCCACCCGCACCAGCGGGAGCCAGGCGGTCGTGGAGGCGACCGGATGGATCACCTGGGCCCTCGCCCGCGTGCGCTGCGACCTGCGCGAGAGCTCACCCGACCTGTACCGCGCCACCCGCTGGCTGATCGCCCAGCAGAACCCCGACGGCGGCTGGGGCTCGATGCGCGGCGCGCCTTCCCGGGTCTGGCTGACCTGCCTGGCCCTGCGCGCCCTCGGCGAACTCGACCCGCACGCGGAGGCCGTCACGGACGGGGTGCGCTGGCTGCTGGACCGGCGCGTCACCGAGCCGGTGAGCCAGGCCCGGGTGTGGGGCCAGAACAGCGGTGAGCGAGGCCCCACCGTCACCCACACCGCCTTCGCCCTCATCACCCTGGCCGAGCTGCGCCCGAACGATCTGCCCCGGCACCTGCCGGCCTTCGCGTGGCTCACCCGGCGGCTGGCGATGGACCCCGGCAACCAGCACAAATGGATCGAGACCTACACCGTCGTCCCCGAGAACGGCGGCGCGTGGCGGCTCAACCTGTGGCACTACGGCCTGCCGCTGGCGCTGACCGCGCTGCTGCACCACCCCGACGGCCCGCCGGTGGCGCAGGTCGGCCCCGCCCTGGAACGCATCCTGGAAGTCAGCCCCGGCAGCCACATCTGGGGCGACCACACCCAGCCGGGCGGGCTTCCATCCCTGTGGAGCCTGTGGTGGTCGCTCCAGGCCGTCACGCACGTGTACCGTCAGCCGCTCTTCCGCCCCGACGACCTCGTCGTCTGGCTGCGGGACGCCGTCGTCATCCGCCGGGGCCCGGCCCGCCGCAAGCCGCTCTTCTCCCTGGCTCCGGCGCTGTGGACGGCCGGGATCTCCCGCCTCCTGCGGCGCTACTGGGCGTACGCCGCCCTGGTGCTCCTGTGCGCCCTGATCGGCGGAGGCGTCCTGGCCGGCTGGTGGGACGGCGAGGTCTTCTGGGTGGGGCTGGTCATCCCCCTGGCGCTGATCCCCCTTCAGGAGGCCTTCAAGTCCCGGACCTGATCCCCCGGTCGGCGAAGGACCCGGCCGGGAGGCCTCAGGCGGAGTCCGCTTCGCGCAGGCGGCGGGCCAGTTCCGCCTCCCCGGCGGCGCGCATGGCCTCCACCGGGACGTCCGTGCGGCCGGTCATCAGCGTCACCTGGCGGACCGCCTGGTGCAGCAGCATGGCGTAGCCGCTGACGACCGTGCCCCCGCGGGCCAGGACGGCGCGGGCCAGCGAGGTCGGCCACGGCGAGTAGACCACGTCGAAGACGGGGACGCCGGCCTCCGCGACCGGACCGGTGAACGGCAGGGCGCCGTCACCGGGGAGGGTCGAGACCACCAGGTCGGTGTCGAGCAGGCCGGGGAGTTCCTCGAGGGTCGCGATCCGCGTCTTCAGCCCGAAGCGCTCGCCGACCTCGGCCGTCTGGGCCGCCCGCGCGGGCGTCCGGACGGCCAGCGTCGCCCTCGTGGCGCCCAGCTGCGCCGCCGCGGCGAGCATCGACGCGGCCGTGGCTCCGCCGCCGAGCACGACGAGTTCGTCCAGCCCGGTCACGCCGCCCTCCGCGAGAGCGGTGACGATGCCGTAGACGTCGGTGTTGTCGCCCACCCAGCGGCCGTCACGCGGGATGAGCGTGTTCGCTCCCCCGACCTTCACCGCCAGCTCGCTGCACTCGTCCGCCAGCTTCAGCGCCGTGCGCTTCAGCGGCATCGTCAGGGACAGGCCCGCCCACGGCTCGGCGAGGAACCCGGCGAGCCCGTCCTCCCCGCACTCGTGGATCTCGTACGTCCAGTCGTCCAGCCCCAGGGCCGCGTAGGCGGCCCGGTGCAGGACGGGAGAGAGGGAGTGCCGGATCGGCGAGCCGAGGACGGCCGCGCGGCGGGTCACTCGCGATTCTTCTCGAGCCGCTTGTCGAACTTCTTCTGTCTCACTCACTCTTTCCCCTTGACCGGCGTGCCCGGCGGGTTGCCGGTCAGCCGCTCGGAGTCCAACGCCGCCTGCAGCAGGACCGTCGCCGCGGCCTGGTCGATGACGCCGCGTTGGTTCTTGGCCTTGGTACCGCCGGCCCGCAGACCGCTGGCGGCGGTCACGGTCGTGAGACGCTCGTCATAGAGACGCACCGTGCCGAAGGGGAGTTTGAGTGCCAATCTCCTGGCGAAGGCCCGAGCCGCGGAGGCCGCCTGGCCCTCCTTGCCGGACAGGTTCGTCGGCAGGCCGACGATGATCTCCAAGACTTCGTGTTCGGCGGCCAGGGCGAGGATCCGGGCGGCATCGCCCCGGCCCGCACGAACGGTCTCCAAGGGGGTGGCCAGGATGCCGGCCGGATCGCTGCGGGCCACGCCTATCCGGACGCTGCCCACATCGACGGCCAGCCGCACACCCTGTCTCACTCGGCTCCCACCGCGTGTTCCACCACGTTCAACGCTTCGGCGATCTTACCGGCGTCGGCACCGCCGCCCTGGGCGAGATCGTCCTTTCCGCCGCCACCACCGCCGAGCGTCCTGGCGGCCAGCGACACCAGCTTTCCGGCCTTGCGGCCGAGTTCCCTGGCCCTCTCGTCGACCGCGATGACGACGACCGGACGGTCCTTCGGCACACCCGCGATCATGACCACGGAGGGCCGGCCCTGGATCCGGGAGCGCACATCCACGGCGAGCTTGCGCAGGTCGTCCGCGCCGGTGCCGTCGGGCGCGCGATGGCCCACGAAGGCGATGCCGTTCACGTCCCTGGCGCCTTCGGCCAGCCCCGCCGAGGCGGCCAGCACCTGCTCGGCCCGCAGCCGCTCCAGGTCCTTCTCCGCCTCCCGCAGCCGGGTCACCAGGCCCGAGATCCGCTCGGGCAGCTCCTCGCGGCGCGCCTTCATCTGGTCGGACAGCTGGGCCACCAGCACGCTCTCGCGGGCCAGGAAGCGGAAGGCGTCCATGCCCACCAGCGCCTCGATACGGCGCACCCCGGCGCCGATGGAGGACTCGCCCAGCAGCTTGATCAGGCCGAGCTGGCCCGAACGGCCCACGTGGGTGCCGCCGCACAGCTCGCGGGAGTAGTCGCCGACCTCGACGACCCGCACCTCGTCGCCGTACTTCTCGCCGAACAGCGCCATCGCGCCCATCGCCACCGCCTCGGTCTGGCTGGTGGTGAACGCCCTGACCTCGAGGTCGTTGATCAGGACCTCGTTGACCTCGGCCTCGACGTCGCGCAGCACCGACGGCGGGACCGCGCCGGAGGCGGTGAAGTCGAACCGGAAGCGGCCCGGAGAGTTCTCCGAGCCGGCCTGCGCGGCCGACTCGCCCAGCGCCGCCCGGAAGCCCTTGTGGACCATGTGGGTGGCGGTGTGCGAACGGGAGATCGCCCTGCGGCGGTTCACGTCGATCTCGGCCAGCACGGTGTCGCCGGAGCGGGCCAGGCCTGAGCGCACCCTGCCGCGGTGCACGGTGAGCCCGGTCAGCGGCGACTGCACGTCAGTGACCTCGACCTCGGCCCCGCCCAGGAACCTGATCACGCCGTGGTCGGCGAGCTGGCCGCCGCCCTCGGCGTAGAACGGGGTGCGGTCGAGCACGACCTCGACGTCGGTGCCCTGCGCGGCCTCGGCGACGTTCGCGCCGTTGACCAGGATGCCGACGGCCCGCGCCTCGGCGGTGAAGTCCTGGTAGCCCAGGAAGTCGATCGCGCCGCCGACCTGCTCGAGCAGGTCGCCCAGCACCGAGACGTCGGCGTTGCCGGTCTTCTTCTCCTGGGCGTCGCGCTTGGCCCGCTCCCGCTGCTCGGTCATGAGCCGGCGGAAGCCCTCCTCGTCGACGCTCAGGCCCTGCTCGGCCGCCATCTCCAGGGTGAGCTCGATCGGGAAGCCGTAGGTGTCGTGCAGCTTGAAGGCGTCCGCGCCGCCGACGACCTTGCGGCCGGAGCTCCTGGACTCCTGCACGGCCACGTCGAAGATCGACTCGCCGGTGCGCAGGGTCCGGGAGAAGCTCTCCTCCTCGGCGTCGATGACGGTGTGGATGTTGGCGGCGGTGCGGACCAGCTCGGGGTACTGATCGCCCATCGCCGCGATCGCGGTGGCCGTCAGCTCGTGCATCAGCCCGCGCTCCTGGCCGCCCAGCAGCCGCAGCTTGCGGACCGCCCGGCGCAGGATGCGGCGCAGCACGTAGCCGCGGCCCTCGTTGGAGGGCAGGATGCCGTCGGCGACCATCATCATGCCCGAGCGCACGTGGTCGGCCACGACGCGCAGCGACACGTCGTCGCCCGCGTCCGCGCCGTAGCGCGAGTTCGTGAGCTGCGCCGCGCGGTCGAGGACCTTCCACATGGTGTCGGTCTCGTAGATGTTGTCGACGCCCTGCAGCAGCGCGGCCATGCGCTCCAGGCCCATGCCGGTGTCGATGTTCTTGGCCGGGAGGTCGCCCACGATGTCGAAGTCGGTCTTGCTGCGCACCTTGCCGAGCTGGTACTGCATGAAGACCAGGTTCCAGACCTCGAGGTAGCGGTCCTCGTCGGCCTCGGGGCCGCCCTCGCGGCCGTGCTCGGGGCCGCGGTCGTAGTAGATCTCCGAGCAGGGGCCGCCCGGTCCGGGGACGCCCATGTGCCAGAAGTTGTCGGCCAGGCCGCGGCGCTGGATGCGCTCCAGCGGGACGCCGACGTTCTTGTGCCAGATCTCGGCGGACTCGTCGTCGTCGTGCAGGACGGTGACCCAGAGCTTCTCCTCGGGGAAGCCGAAGCCGCCGTCGGCCTGCGAGCGCGTGAGCAGCTCCCAGGCGTAGGGGATCGCCTGCTCCTTGAAGTAGTCGCCGATGGAGAAGTTGCCCAGCATCTGGAAGAAGGTGGCGTGCCGGGTGGTCTTGCCGACCTCCTCGATGTCCGGGGTCCGCACGCACTTCTGGCAGCTGGTCATGCGCTTGGCCGGCGGGGTGCGCTGGGCCAGGAAGTAGGGCTTGAACGGAACCATGCCGGCGGGCACCAGCAGCAGTGTCGGGTCCTCGGCGATGAGGCTCGCCGAGGGCACCACGGTGTGCCCGTTCTGCTCGAAGTACCGCAGGTATCGGCGGGCGATCTCAGCCGACTCCATGTGTTCCGTCCTTGATGTCGTCGATTGCTTTGGTGTCGTGGTCTTGTATGGGCCGCACCTGGAGGATCCGGATCGGCCGGTTCCGGCGGGGATCCACCGGAGGCTCCTGGTCCAACCGGATGGCCTCGTTCAGCTCGGCCTCTCGCTCGGCCATGTTCAGCCGCACCTCCTCGGCGAAGGCGCGCAGCCGGTCGCCGGTGGTGCTCCCGGTCTTCACCGCGTTCTCCACGGCGCGGACCGCGAGGTTCTCCGGGGCCAGGCTGCGGGCGAAGCGCATCGCCCTGCGCTGGGCGTACAGGGCGGTTCCCGCCCCGACGGTGAGCCAGAAGAGCCGTTTCATCTGCGGCCTCCCCTTCGCTGGGACGGCAGCTGCGGCCGGGCCGGAGCCTCGGGACGGCCGAGCGCCTTGCGCACCCCGTAGGAGAACGCCGCGGCCTTCACCAGCGGGCCGCCGACCACCGACGTCACCACGGTGGTGACCGCCGAGACGTTCTGGCTCACCCCCGCCATCTGCTTGGTGATCACGTCGGTGCGGTCGAGCTGTTCGCCCGCCTGCTCCACCGTGCGGGCCAGGTCCTCCAGCAGCGGGGCCGCCTGGTCCCCCAGCTCGGCGACCAGCTCGGTGGTCTCCTTCAGCAGCCGGGACAGCTTCAGCAGCACCAGCGCCAGGAAGGAGACCAGGATCGCCCAGAAGACGGCAATGATGAGACCTGCGAGCTGTCCACCAGTAAGCATCCGGGTCTTCCAATCGGGTTCGGGAGCCCACGCAAGGGGCGACGGGGCGGCGTTTCCGCCGGGTCCGTGTCCACGGACCCTATCGCGAGAGGGCTGCTCAGGCTGCGACCCGAAGGCCGGTCACCGAACCCTCTCCAGCCTAACGGCCCTTGAGGACCATTCTGATGCGCTCCAGCACCTCGCTCCACCGGGTTTCCGCGCCGTGCCTGGTCGGCCGGTAGTAGCGCCGCCCCTCCAGCTCGTCGGGGGCGTACTGCTGCGCGACCACCCCACCAGGATGATCATGCGCGTAGAGGTAGCCCTTGCCGTGGCCCAGCTTCTCGGCCCCCCGGTAGTGGGCGTCCCGCAGGTGGTGGGGGACGTGACCGACGACACCCCGCCGCACGTCCGCCATGGCCTCGTCGATGGCGGTGATCACCGCGTTGGACTTGGGCGCCAGCGACAGGTGGACCACCGCCTGGGCCAGGTTGATCCTGGCCTCGGGCAGGCCGACGTGCTCGACGGCGTGGGCGGCGGCCACGGCCGTCTGCAGGGCCGTCGGGTCCGCCATGCCGATGTCCTCGCTGGCGTGGACGATCAGCCGCCTGGCGATGAACCTGGCGTCCTCACCCGCGACGATCATCCGGGCGAGGTAGTGCAGGGCCGCGTCCACGTCACTGCCCCTGATGCTCTTGATGAACGCGCTGACCACGTCGTAGTGCTGGTCGCCGTCGCGGTCGTAGCGGACGGCGGCACGGTCGACGGCCTTCTCCAGGACGTCCACGGTGATCTCGCCGTCGACCGCGACCAGGGCGGCGGCCTCCAGGTAGGTCAGGGAGCGGCGCGCGTCCCCTCCGGCGAGCCTGACGAGGTGGTCCTCCGCCTCCCCGGTCAGTACCGCCTTGATGCCCCGTTCGTCCGTCAGGGCGCGTTTCAGAACCGCACGGACCTCGTCGTCGCCGAGGGGCTGGAGGGTCAGCAGCAGCGAACGGGACAGCAGGGGGCTGTTGACCGAGAAGAACGGGTTCTCGGTGGTCGCGCCGATGAACGAGACCCAGCGGTTCTCCACCGCGGGGAGCAGGGCGTCCTGCTGCGCCTTGTTGAACCGGTGGACCTCGTCGACGAACAGCAGCGTCTGCCGCCCGGTCATGCCCAGCTCCCGCTTGGCCTGGGCGATGGCCTCCCGGACCTGCTTCACCCCGTCGGAGACCGCGGAGATCTCCACGAAGCGGCGGCGCGAGGCCTGGCTGATCACGGTGGCCAGGGTGGTCTTGCCGGTGCCCGGCGGCCCCCACAGCACCAGGGACATCGGGGCGTCCCGTTCCACGAGCTGCCGGATCGGCGTCCCCGGGCCGGTGAGGTGCTCCTGCCCGACGACCTCCTCCAGGGTCCGGGGGCGCATCCGGACGGCCAGGGGCTCGTTCGCCTTCTGGGCGTCCTCCGCGGGAACGTCGAACAAGCTGTCCATAAGGTGACACTATCCGGCGCAGTCCAGAAGCGGCGTTGTGGTTGACAGAGCGGCCGGAACGGGAGTGACCTTGTCCCTCATGACACGGGAACCCAGCGGATACGAGCGCGCCCTCGACCTGTTCGAGGGCGTCGTCGTCGGCGTGCCCGAGAACGCCTGGAGCCTCCCGTCGCCGTGCGAGGGCTGGACCGCCGGGGACCTGCTCGGCCATGTGATCGGCGGCCAGCTGGAGATCATCGCGCTGGTCGGGCGCGAGGAGCCCCCGGACGCGGCGGACGCCCCCGGACGGCTGGTGGGGCCCGACCCGGTGGCCTCCTGGCGGCGGGCCAGGGCCGCCTGCGCCGCCGCCCTCACCCCCGAGGCCCTGGCCACCCCCATCCCCTTCGGCGGGTTCGGCGAGCTCCCCCTGCGCGACCTGCTCGACACCTACGTGCTGGAGTTGCTGGTCCACGCCTGGGACCTGGCCCGTGCCGCCGGGCTGCCGGTGCGCCTGGACCCCGACCTCGTCCACCGGGCCTCGGCCACCGCCCAGGTCATCGGCACCACCATGCGCAAGGAGGGGCTCCTCGGCCCGGCGCTGACCCCGCCGCGCGGCGCGGGCGAGCTCACCCGGCTGCTGGCCTTCCTGGGCCGGGACGAGGGCTCCTTCCCCGAGCGGGCCTCTGGATGAGGGCCCGGGAAAGCCGGAACCCGCGTGACCTGACGGCCACGCGGGTCCCTTCCATACGTGATGATCAGCCGGTGAACTCCGCGAGGGTCCGCTCGGCCTCCTCCAGCCAGGCGCGGCGGGCGGACAGCGCCTCCTGGGCGTCCTTGACGCCCTTGGCGTTCCCCGCGGCCTCGGCCTTGGCCAGCTTGCCCTCCAGCTGGGCGATGGAGGAGCGCAGCTGGGCGACCGTCGCCTCGGCCCGCGCCCTGGCCTCGGGGTTGCTGCGCCGCCACTCGGCCTCCTCGGCCTGGCGCACCGCCTCCTCGACCTTGCGCAGCCGGCCCTCCAGCCGGTCCCGGTCGGCGCGCGGGACCATGCCCGCGGCCTCCCAGCGTTCCTGGACCGAGCGCAGCTGCTGCTTGGCCTGGCGGAGGTTCTTCACCGGGACGAGGCGCTCGGCCTCCTCCAGCAGCTTCTCCTTGACCTCGGCGTTACCGGCGAACTCCGCGTCCCGCTCGTCGAAGGCCGCCTTGCGGGCGTTGAAGAAGACGTCCTGGGCGCCCTTGAAGCGCGCCCACAGCTCCTCCTCGGCCTCCCGCGAGGCCCGTCCGGCGTTCTTCCAGCGGTGCATCAGGTCGCGGTAGGCCGCGGCGGTGTCGTTCCACTGGGTGGAGCCGGAGATCGCCTCGGCCTCGGCGACCAGGCGCTCCTTCTCCGCCTGCACGGCGGCCCGCTGGTCCTCCAGAGAGGAGAAGTAGGCCTTGCGGCGCTTGGTGAAGGCGTTGCGCGCCGACGACAACCGCTTCCACAGGACGGTCTCGGTGGCGCGGTCGATGCGCTCGGCCGCCTTCCACTCCTCGACGAGCTGCCGCAGCCGCTCGCCGCCGTTCTTCCAGTGGGTCTCCTCGGCGGCGATGCGCTCGGCCTCGGCGACGATGCGCTCCTTGGCCTCCCGGGCCGCGCTGCGGGCGTGGTCGCGCTGGACCTTCAGCTCCTCGCGCTTCTTTCCCGCCATCTCGCCCAGCGCGTCCAGCCGCCGCAGCAGGGAGTCGAGGTCGCCCACCGCGTGGGCGTCCACGACCGACTCCCTGAGCCGCTCGATGCTGCTGGCCGCCTGGGCCGGAGCCAGGTCGGTGGTCTTGATCCGCTGCTCGAGCAGCCCGATCTCGGTGGCGAGGGAGTCGTACTTGCGCTTGAAGTAGGCAAGGGCCTCCTCAGGGGCGCCCGCCTGCCAGGAACCCACGACCCTCTCGCCGTCCGCGGTCTTCACATAGACCGTGCCCTCTTCGTCGACACGGCCCCACGGATCTGTGGCGCTGGACACCCTTGCCTCCTGCGTCATGGCCCGAACTGTCGGTTATGTATTCCGGGCCTATCAAACACTAGCGTCCCGAGTCACTATTTCTTCGCGATCGAGACACTGTCGATTTCGACCTTCTTCTTGGGCTTGCCATCACCCTCGGGCTCGGAGCCCGCGTCGGCGATCTCCTCGACCTTGTCCAGGCCCGAGGAGACCGTACCGAAGACGGTGTAGTTCGCCGGCAGGTCGTCCCAGTCCTTGTACACGATGAAGAACTGGCTGCCGTTGGTGTCGGGCCCCGCGTTCGCCATCGCCAGGACGCCCTTCTTGTACCGGGCGCCCTCGGTGTTCTCGTTGGCGAACTGATACCCCGGACCGCCCGATCCCGACCCTGTCGGATCGCCGCACTGCAGGACGTTGTCGGTCAGGCGGTGGCACTCGGTGCCGTCGAAGTACTTCTCCTTCGCCAGGTGCGCGAAGGAGTTCACGGTGCAGGGGGCCTTCTTCCCGTCCAGCGTGAAGGTGAACTCGCCGGCCGAGGTCTTGACCTTCGCCTCCACGTCGCCGTCGTGGACGGGCTTCGCCGGCGGCGCGCCGACGTCCTTGGCGGCCTCGCCCTCGGAGGAGTAGAGGCACTCCCCCGGCTTGGGCGTCTCGGCGGCGACCGTCGGGTCGTCGGCCTTCTCCTCGTCCCGGGTGAAGGCGTAGGCCGCTCCCGCAACGCCCAGGACCACCACCGCCGTGGCGACGGACGCGCCGATCAAGCTGCGCCTCTTGGCCGCGGCCTCCTCGGCGGCGCGGTGCGCCTGCTGGCGCTCATAGCGCCGACGAGCCAGTTCCTTCTTGCGGTCCTTGCCGGCCACTGCGGCAGCCTCCTCTGATCTCCCGTGCCGTACGCTGATGATGATCAGTGCTGGGCATCGTATCGGTCCCGGATCCCGCCCGCCTCCCCGGCGGGACACGACGAACTCGTTCGCGGAGGAGCCTGACCCCCCGGTAGGCTCGGGATCACCTTCCGTGCATCCAAGCGGCCCCAGCATAAGGGCCGCATACAGAGAGGCAGAACGTGCTCGTCGCCGGGTTTCCCGCAGGCTCCTTCGCCACCAACTGCTATGTGGTGGCTCCCGCCGCGGGCGAGGAGTGCGTGATCATCGACCCCGGACAGGACGCCGCCGACGGGGTCGAGGAGATCCTGCGCGAGCACCGGCTCAAGCCGGTCGCGGTGATCCTCACGCACGGCCATCTCGACCATGTGTGGTCGGTGGCGCCGGTCTGCGGAGCGCGCGACGTCCCGGCGTTCATCCATCCCGACGACCGCGACCTGCTGTCGAACCCGGCCAAGGGCTTCGGGGTGACCTCCGCCCAGCTGTTCGGCGGGCTCACCCTGAGCGAGCCGGACGACGTGCGCGAGCTCTCCGACGGCTCGGTGCTGGAGCTGGCGGGGCTGGAGCTGACCGTCGAGCACGCCCCCGGCCATACGCCCGGGTCGGTGACGTTCCGGACCCCGTTCGAGGACCTCCAGGTGATGTTCTCCGGAGACCTCCTGTTCGCCGGGTCCATCGGCCGCACCGACCTTCCGGGCGGCGACCACCAGGCCATCCTGCGCAGCCTGGCCAAGGTCTGCCTGCCCCTGCCGGACGAGACCGTGGTGCTGCCCGGGCACGGGCCCCAGACGACCATCGGCCGTGAGCGCGTGAGCAATCCGTACCTGTCGGATCTCGCACCCGCCGAAGGCCCCAAACGAGGCTTCTGATCTTTATGAGCACTTTCCAGGCCCCCAAGGGGGTCAGTGAATACGTTCCGCCGCGCTCGGCGGCGTTCCTGGCCGCCCGCGACGCCTTCGCGGCCGCGGCGAGCCGGGCCGGCTACTCCTACCTGGAGCTGCCGGTCTTCGAGGACACCCAGCTGTTCGCCCGCGGCGTCGGCGAGTCCACCGACGTGGTGACCAAGGAGATGTACACCTTCGATGACCGGGGCGGGCGTTCGATCACGCTCCGGCCGGAGATCACCGCCGGGGCGCTGCGCTCGGCGCTGGAGCACAACCTGCACAAGGGCGCGCTGCCGGTGAAGGTCTGGGCCGTCGGCCCCGTCTTCCGCTACGAGCGGCCCCAGTCCGGCCGGTACCGGCAGTTCTACCAGGTCGACCTCGAGGCCCTGGGCTCGGAGGATCCGGCGATCGACGCCGAGACCATCGCCCTGGCCTGGGACTACTACCAGGAGCTGGGCCTGCGGCAGGTCACCCTGCACCTGAACACCCTGGGCGACGCCGAGTGCCGTCCGGCCTACCGGGCCGCCCTGCAGTCCTTCCTGCGGGGCCTGGACCTGGACTCCGACACCCGCAGGAGGGTCGAGCTGAACCCGCTGCGCGTCCTGGACGACAAGCGGCCCGAGGTGATCGCCCAGCTCGGCGACGCCCCGCTGGTCTCCGACCACCTGTGCGCGGGCTGCAAGGCCCACTACGACCGGGTGCGCGAACTGCTGGCCGACCTGTCGATCCCCTGGACCGACAACCCCCGGCTGGTGCGCGGCCTGGACTACTACACCCGCACCCTGTTCGAGTTCGACCACGCCCTGCTGGGCTCCCAGTCGGGCATCGGCGGCGGCGGACGCTACGACGGGCTGTCGGAGACCATCGGCGGCCCGCCCCTGCCCGGCATCGGCTTCGGCCTCGGCCTGGACCGCATCGTCCTGGCGATGGAGGCCGAGCGGGTCCCGGCCGTCGCGGGCACGACCGTCCAGGTCTACGGTGTGGCGCTGGGCGAGCAGGCGGCCCGGGAGGTCTTCAAGCTGGTCACCGCCCTGCGGCGGGCCGGGATCGCCGCCGACCAGGGCTTCGGCGGCCGCAGCATGAAGGCGGGCATGAAGGGCGCCGACCGCTCCGGCGCGGCCTACGCCCTGATCCTCGGGGATCGAGATCTCGCCGCCGGGTCCGCGCAGCTCAAGGACCTGGCCGCCGGCGAGCAGATCGCCGTCCCGCTCACCGAAGTCGTCGACGTTCTCAAAAGAAGGCTCTCATCATGATTCGCACGCACGAGGCCGGCTCGCTCCGGGCGGAGCACGCCGGCACGCAGGTCGTGCTGGCCGGCTGGGTGGCCCGCCGCCGTGACCACGGCGGGGTCACCTTCATCGACCTGCGCGACGCGTCCGGCACCGTCCAGGTGGTGTTCCGCGAGGAGGACGCCGCCCACGACCTGCGCTCGGAGTTCTGCGTCAAGATCACCGGCTCGGTCCGGGTGCGGCCCGAGGGCAACGAGAACCCCGAGCTGCCGACCGGCGCGGTCGAGGTCGTGGCCGACGAGATCGAGGTGCTGTCGGAGTCGGCTCCGCTGCCCTTCCCCATCGAGGGCGACGTCAACGTCAACGAGGAGGTGCGGCTCAAGCACCGCTACCTCGACATCCGCAGGGAGAGCGCGGCCAGGGCGCTGCGGGCCCGGTCGGAGGCCACCTTCCTGATCCGCGAGGTGCTGCGCGAGCAGGGCTTCGTCGACGTGGAGACCCCGACCCTCACCCGCTCCACGCCCGAGGGCGCGCGGGACTTCCTGGTGCCGGTGCGGCTCAAGCCCGGCCACTGGTACGCCCTGCCGCAGTCCCCGCAGCTGTTCAAGCAGCTGCTCATGGTCGCCGGGCTGGAGAAGTACTACCAGATCGCCCGCTGCTACCGGGACGAGGACTTCCGCGCCGACCGGCAGCCGGAGTTCACCCAGGTCGACGTCGAGATGTCCTTCGTCGACCAGGAGGACGTCCTGAAGGTCGGCGAGGCGCTGGTGGCCCGCGTGTGGAAGGAACTGGCCGGCTACGAGGTGCCGCTGCCGCTGCCCCGGATGACCTACGCCGAGGCCATGGCCAAGTACGGCTCCGA
The DNA here is from genome assembly GCF_039871655.1 of Actinocorallia sp. B10E7. Classification (NCBI taxonomy): domain Bacteria; kingdom Bacillati; phylum Actinomycetota; class Actinomycetes; order Streptosporangiales; family Thermomonosporaceae; genus Actinocorallia; species Actinocorallia sp. B10E7. The sequence goes on along the minus strand of NZ_JBDPLZ010000004.1, from coordinate 771,195 downwards.
CAAGCCCGACCTGCGCTTCGGCCAGGAGCTGGTCGACCTCACCGGCTACTTCAGCGGCACCGAGTTCCGGGTCTTCCAGGCCGAGCACGTCGGCGCGGTCGTCATGCCCGGCGGCGCGTCCCAGACCCGCAAGGAGCTCGACGCCTGGCAGGAGTGGGCCAAGGCGCGCGGTGCCAGGGGCCTGGCGTACGTCCTGGTCGAGGCGGACGGCTCGCTGCGCGGCCCGGTCGCCAAGAACCTCTCCGCCGAGCACCTGGAGAACCTCGCCGTCACCGCCGGTGCCGCCCCCGGTGACGCGATCTTCTTCGCGGCCGGCCGCCGCACCCACGCGCTGGAGCTGCTGGGCGCGGCCCGGCTGGAGATCGGCCGCCGCTGCGGCCTGATCGACGAGTCGGCGTGGAAGTTCCTGTGGGTGGTGGACTTCCCGATGTTCGAGCCGATCGAGGACGCGAGCGGCGAGCAGACCGGCTGGCACGCGGTGCACCACCCGTTCACCGCGCCCACCGACGACTGCCTCGACACCTTCGACAAGGACCCGGGCTCGGCCCTGTCCAACGCCTACGACCTGGTGCTCAACGGCACCGAGCTGGGCGGCGGCTCGATCCGCATCCACCGCAAGGACGTCCAGGAGCGGGCGTTCGCCGCGATCGGCCTGCCCGAGGAGGAGGCCCAGTCGCAGTTCGGCTTCCTGCTGGAGGCCTTCAACTACGGCCCGCCCCCGCACGGCGGCATCGCCCTGGGCCTGGACCGCCTGGTCACCCTCCTGATCGGCGCGGAGACCATCCGCGAGGTCATCGCCTTCCCCAAGGCGGCCTCCGGCCTGGACCCGCTCACCGGCGCGCCCACCCCGATCACCGCGCAGCAGCGCAAGGAGGCGGGCATCGACGCCCCGGTCAAGCCCCAGGGCTGACCGCAGATCACGGAAAGCGAGAAGCGGCGGGGAGCGTGTGCGCTCCCCGCCGCTTCGGCGTTCTCTCACCCCTTGCGAGCGACCCCGCAGTAGGCGTCGACCGCCGCGGGCGTGCCCCATCGGTTGGGCTCGGGCCGCCAGCGCGCGACCGAGACCACGCCGGGCTCCAGCAGCTCCAACCCCTCGAAGAAGCGGGCTATCTGCTCGGGGGTGCGCAGCTTGTAGTCGTAGCCGTCCTTCTTCTCCACGACCTTCTCCGCTTCGCCGGCCGCCTCGGAGTCGACGGTGTTCGTGCCGTCCTCCAGCACCAGGTAGCTGCCCGGAGGCAGCGCCTCCAGGAACCGCCTCAGCACGTCCTCGGCCTGCTCGTCGTCCCAGATCGTGCCCAGGACGCCCAGGATGCTCAGGGCGATCGGCTGGTCGAAGTCCAGGGTCTCGGCGGCCTGCTCCAGGATGCGCTCCGGCTCGCGGGCGTCGGCGTCCAGGTAGGCGCAGACGCCCTCGGGCGTGCTGGTCAGCAGTGCCTGGGCGTGGACCAGCACCAGCGGGTCGTTGTCGACGTAGACGACGCGGGATTCGGGTGCGATCCCCTGGGCGATCTCGTGGGTGTTGCCGGCGGTGGGAAGCCCGGTGCCGACGTCCAGGAACTGGCGGATCCCCGCCTCTTCCGCCAAGTGGCTGATCGCGCGGCCGAGGAACGCCCGCGTCTGGCGCGCGACATCCCGCATGCCCGGGTAGGCCTGGAGGATCTGCTCGGCGAACGCCTTGTCGGCCTCGTAGTAGTCCTTGCCGCCCAGGAAGTAGTTCCAGACCCTGGCCTGGTGCGGCACGGTCGCGTCGATCTCGAAACCCTCGGGGGACTTCACGGTCAGGCTCCTGCGGGAAAAGGGTTGGAAGGGATCAGGCCGTCCGAATCCGGCCACTTCTCAAACTACGCCGATATGACCCTCTTCGGAGGAGATTTAATGATCTTTCCTGGTGCCTTCGTCAGCCCGCGCCGTTGTTGACGCGGTAGACGTCGTAGACGCCGTCTATGGAGCGGACCGCCTTGAGGACGTGGCCCAGATGCTTGGGGTCGCCCATCTCGAAGGTGAAACGGCTGGTCGCGACCCGGTCGCGGGTGGTCGCGACGGTGGCCGACAGGATGTTGACGTGGTGGTCCGACAGCACCCTGGTGACGTCCGACAGGAGCCGGGGCCGGTCCAGGGCCTCGACCTGGATGGCGACCAGGAAGACCGAGTCCTCGCCGGGAGACCACTTCACGTCGATCAGGCGGTCGGGCTGGCTCCTGAGCTCCTCGATGTTGACGCAGTTGGTGCGGTGGACCGAGACGCCGCTGCCGCGGGTGACGAACCCGATGATGTCGTCGCCGGGGACGGGCGTGCAGCAGCGGGACAGGCGGACCCAGACATCGGGATCACCCGCCACGACCACGCCCGGGTCGCCGACGGGACCCGCGCGGCGCGCCCTGCGCTTGGTGGGGATGGCGAGCTCGGCCAGGTCCTCCTCGGCGCTCTCCACCCCGCCCAGTGCCTGGACCAGCTTCTGCACCACGGTCTGGGCCGAGATGTGGCCCTCGCCGACCGCGGCGTACAGGGCCGAGACGTCCGGGTAGCGCAGGTCGCGGGACAGGGCCAGCAGCGCCTCCCCCGACATCATGCGCTGCAGCGGCAGGTTCTGCTTGCGCATCGCGCGGGCGATCGAGTCCTTACCGGACTCGATCGCGGTGTCCCGGCGCTCCTTGGAGAACCAGTGCCGGATCTTGTTGCGGGCGCGGGCGCTCTTGACGAAGCCCAGCCAGTCCCGGGACGGTCCGGCGTCCTGCGCCTTGGAGGTGAAGATCTCCACCGAGTCGCCGTTGTCCAGGGTGGACTCCAGCGGCACCAGCCGCCCGTTGACCCGGGCGCCGATCGTGCGGTGGCCGACCTCGGTGTGGATCGCGTAGGCGAAGTCGACCGGGGTGGCTCCCTGGGGCAGCGCCATGACGTCGCCCTTGGGGGTGAAGACGAAGACCTCCGAGACCGACAGGTCGAAGCGCAGCGACTCCAGGAACTCCGCCGGGTCGGCCGTCTCCTTCTGCCAGTCCAGCAACTGGCGCAGCCACTGCATGTCGGCGGCCTTGCGCCCGCCCACGGTCTCTTCCTTGTACTTCCAGTGCGCCGCGACGCCGTACTCCGCCCGCCGGTGCATGCCCCAGGTGCGGATCTGCAGCTCCACCGGCTTGCCCTCGGGGCCGATCACCGTGGTGTGCAACGACTGGTACATGTTGAACTTCGGCATCGCGATGTAGTCCTTGAACCGGCCGGGGACCGGGTTCCATCGCGCGTGGATCGAGCCGAGGGCGGCGTAGCAGTCGCGGACGCTGTCCACCAGCACCCGGATGCCGACGAGGTCGTAGATGTCCTCGAAGGAGCAGTCCCGGGCGATCATCTTCTGGTAGATCGAGTAGTAGTGCTTGGGCCGCCCGGTGACGGTGGCCTTGATCCGCGCCTCGCGCAGGTCGGCCGAGACGTTCTCTATGACCTCCTGCAGGAAGACGTCGCGGCGCGGGGCGCGCTCGGAGACCAGGCGGGCGATCTCGTCGAAGCGCTTGGGGTAGAGGGTGGCGAAGGCCAGGTCCTCCAGCTCCCACTTGAGGGTGTTCATGCCCAGGCGGTGCGCCAGCGGGGCGAAGATCTCCAGCGTCTCGCGGGCCTTCTTCTCCTGCTTGTGGCGGGGCATGTAGCGCAGGGTGCGCATGTTGTGCAGCCGGTCGGCCAGCTTGATCACCAGTACCCGGATGTCCCGGGCCATGGCCACGACCATCTTGCGCACGGTCTCGGCCTCGGCGGCGTCGCCGTACTTGACCTTGTCGAGCTTGGTGACACCGTCGACCAGGGCGGCGATCTCGTCGCCGAAGTCCGCCCGCAGCTCCTCCAGGGTGTAGGCGGTGTCCTCGACGGTGTCGTGCAGCAGCGCCGCGCACAACGTCTCGGTGGACATGCCCAGCTCGGCCAGGATCGTCGTCACGGCCAGCGGATGGGTGATGTACGGGTCGCCGCTCTTGCGCTTCTGGTGGCGGTGGTGGTGCGCCGCCACGTCGTAGGCGCGTTCGATCAGCCGCACGTCCGCCTTCGGATGCGTGTTGCGGACCGTCTTGATCAGTGGTTCCAGCACTGGATTCATGATGGGACCGCGCTGGGCGCCCAGTCTGGCGAGCCGTCGGCGCACCCTGGCCGCGGACGGGGGAATGGCCGACGAGGCCGCGGAGGCGCTCGCTCCCGAGGGCGCCGGACGGCTCGTCTCCTCCGGCGTGGCCTCACCCGGGCCTGGGGTGCCGTGGACGGGCGTGACGCTCACACGCGTTCCCGTCCCAGTCGTCTCACCGGGCACCCAGCCTCCTCGTCGTCGAACGATTCCCTGGTAAAGGCCCAGTGTATCGGGACGCTTTCGGATTCCTGTCCGAAAGCCACTTTAAGGTCAGACCATGACCAGGGAGTGGATGGGAAGATCCGTGAACCGGTCCCGCCCGTTGAGGAAGGTGAGTTCCATCAACACGCTCAGACCCCGGACCTCGGCACCCGCCTGACGGACCAGTGAGACCGCCGCCTGAGCGGTGCCTCCGGTCGCCAGCACGTCGTCCACGATCAGGACGCGGTCCCCGGGCTCGAAGGCGTCCCGGTGAACCTCGATCGTCGCGGTGCCGTACTCCAGATCATAGGTCTCAGCGTACGTCGCCGAAGGCAGCTTTCCCGATTTGCGGACCGGGACGAATCCAACACCCAGTTCCAGCGCCACCGGGGCCGCCAGCAGGAAGCCCCTGGCCTCCAGGCCCGCCACCTTGTCCACCGGCCCCGCCTGTTCGGCGATGGCGGAGATCACCGCCTTGAAGGCGGTGGCGTCGTGCAGCAGGGGGGTGATGTCCTTGAACAGGATGCCCGGCTGAGGGTAGTCGGGAACGTCCCGGATCAACGCGTTGATCGTCTGTTGCAGGGACATGGGGGTCTTTCTTCCTTCCTCATGGCGGGAGGTGCATGATCGTGTCCGGCGACCGATCATGCACCTCCCCAAGTGGGCTCCGTCAGGAGCGCCTGCTGCTGCGGGTGCCCTTCTTGGGCTGCTTGCGGAGTCCGGGAGCGGTCTTGACCGCGACTGACGGGCCCGCCTCGGCGGGCTCATCCGCCTCGTCCGGCTCCTCCTCGTCGAGGTCGGTCTCGGAGCCGTCCTCCGCGACCGCGCCACCGGCCTTCTTCTGGCGCTTGGCGCTGGCCTCCCGCCGCGCGATGTTCTCGCGCAGCTGGATGTACAGGGGCTCGCGCTCCTTGAGCTGCACCAGCATCGGGGTCGCCACGCAGATCGAGGAGTAGGTGCCCACGATCATGCCGACGAACAGTGCCAGCGACAGGTCCTTCAGGGTGCCGGCGCCCAGCAGGGTCGAGCCGATGAACAGGATCGAGGCCACCGGCAGGATCGCCACCAGGGTCGTGTTCAGCGAGCGCACCAGGGTGCTGCTGAGCGCCTGGTTGGCGGCCTGGCTGTAGGTGATCTTCGACCGTTCGTTGAGCGGCTTGGTGACCTCCTTGATCATGTCGAACACGACCACGGCGTCGTAGAGCGAATAACCGAGGATGGTCAGGAAGCCCAGCAGGGTCGCCGGAGTGACGTTGAAGCCCGACCAGGCGTAGATGCCGGCCGTGATGATCAGGTCGTGGAGCAGGGCGACCATCGCCGCCAGCGCCATCCGCCACTCGAAGGCGACCGACAGGTAGGCGACGACCAGGATCAGGAAGACGATCAGCGCCTGCCAGGCCTTCTCGCTGACGTCGCCGCCCCAGGTGGAGCCGACCACCTGGGCGCTGATCTCGTTGACCGGGACGTCCAGCTCCTGGCTGATGTGCCGCTGAACCTGCGCGACCTCGTCGGTCGTCAGCGACTCGGTGGTGACCCGCCAGTTGTCACCGGCCTTCTGCACGATCGACTCACTGCCGGTCTGGCTGTCCACCGCCTCCCGGACCTGCTCGATCGAGGCCTTGGGGGCGCCGACGGTGAACACCGAGCCGCCGGTGAACTCCACGCCGAAGTTCAGGCCACGGATCAGCAGGCCCGCGATCGAGAACAGGATCAGCAGGGCGGAGATGGAGTACCAGAGCTTCGGGCGGCCGACGATGTCGGTCGCGATGTCCCCTCGGACGAACCTCCGGAGAGCGCTTGAGAACGACATCAGGCCTCCTGGGGCTTCGTCGCGCGGAAGTTCGGGGTGGGCTTGTTCAACCGGATGGCGTCGAGCCCGGACCACTTGTGCCCGGTGGCGAAGAACCTGCGCCGGGCCAGCACCGCGACCAGCGGCTTGGTGAAGAAGAAGACCACGATCACGTCGATGATGGTGGTCAGGCCCATCGCGAAGGCGAAGCCGCGGACGCCGCCGACGGCCAGGAAGTACAGCACCATCGCGGCCAGGAAGTTCACCGCGTCGGCCACCAGGATGGTGCGCCGGGCGCGCTTCCAGGACACCTCGACCGAGGGCCGCAGCGGGCGGCCGAGCTTGAGCTCGTCCCGCAGCCGTTCGAAGTAGACGATGAACGAGTCCGCGGTGATGCCGATCGAGACGATCAGACCGATGATGTGCGGCAGCGAGAGCCGGAATCCGAGGTTCTCGCCCAGGATCACCACCGACAGGTAGGTGATCGCCGCGGCGATCCCGAGGCTGAGCACCGCGACCAGGCCGAGCGCCCGGTAGTACAGGAAGCAGTACACCACCACGAGGATCAGGCCGATCGCGCCGGCGATGAGGCCGCCTCGCAGCTGGTCGGCGCCGAGCGAGGAGGAGATCGACTCGACGGTGCGCTTGTCCTCGGGGAACTTCAGCGGCAGCGCGCCGTACTTGAGCACCTGGGCCAGGTTCTCGGCGTACTCCTGGTTGAAGTCGGTCCCGCCGGAGATGCTGGCGGTGCCGCCCAGGATCGCGCCCTGGTTGATCGAGGGGGCCGACATGACCTGGCCGTCCAGCACGATCGCGATCTGCGCCTCGGGCGAGTAGGGGTTGCTCCGGTAGGCCTGGTCGGCCTCCTTGGTGAGCTGGCCGAACTGGTCGGCGCCCTTCTTCTTGAACTGCAGGGCCACCTCCCAGCCGGTCTGGCCCGACTGGGCGTTCGGCGGCTGGGCCGCGGCCTGGTCGACCTCGGTGCCGTGCACCCGGGTCGGGCCCAGGATGTACTTGTAGGAGCCGTCGGTCTCGCAGGCCACCACGTACTTGGCGTTAGCGTCGTCGGCGCCGGGCACCTTGGTGCCGTTGGGGCCGCAGGTCGTCTCCTTGTAGAGCGCGACGACCTTCTTGTCGTCGACCTTCGAGAAGTCCTCGCCTGCGTCGTCCCCCGGCTCGTCCTTCTTCTCGTCGGACTTCTCCGGGGAGGGCGTCTTGCTGGGCGAGGCGCTCGGGCTCGTGGTCGGCTCGGCGACCAGGGCCCCCGAGAGCGCCCGGTTGTTGCCCGACGGCTTCGCGGAGGGCTCGGCCGAGGGGCCGGGCGGCGCGACGGACGGGCTCCTCGTGGGGCTGGTGCTCGGGTCGGCGCTCGGCTCGGCGGTCGGCGCGAGGGAGGTCGAGCCGACCCCGCTCACCAGCACCTGGCGGAACTGCAGCTGGGCCGTGGTGCCGACCAGGTCGATGATCTGCTTCTGGTCGTTCTCGTCTCCGGGGACGGAGACCACGATGACGTTGTCGCCCTGCTTGGTGACTTCGGCGTCGGTGAGGCCCGACCCGTTCACCCGGTCGCGGATGATCTTGATGGCCTGGTCCATCTGCTCCGCGGGAGCGCTCTTGCCGCTCTCGGTCTGCGCCGTCATCGTGACGGTCGTGCCACCCGCGAGGTCAAGGCCGAGTTTGGGAGTCGTCGTACCCTGCAGGAACATCACTCCGGTCAGCAGCCCGAGCACGGCGAAGAGCACCACGAGCGTACGGACCGGATTGGGGACGTTTCGGTTGGACGCCACTGGTCGTCAATTCTTCCGTAGGGAGCCTTCTTCAGGCCTTGTCGACTGCCTGCGAGGACTCGGAGGAGGGTTCACCGTCCTTGGACTTGGACAGCTCGACCTTGCCCTCCTCGCCGGACTCCTCGCCGGCCTCCTCGCCCTCTTCGACGTAGTCGGTCTCCTCGACCACCCGCATGACCGCCTGGGCCAGAAGCCGGATCTCGACGCCCTCGGCGATCTCCAGCAGGAGGTCGCCCTCGTCGTTGTCCAGGACGGTGCCGTAGATGCCGCCGGCCGTCACGATCCGGGTGCCGGGCTGCAGGCTCTGCTGCATCTTCTGCTGTTCCTGCTGACGCTTCTTCTGCGGGCGGATCAGGAAGAAGTAGAACGCCACCGCGATGAGGATCAGCGGGAGGAAGGAGGCGAGCGCATTACCCTGCTGCTCTGCTGCGAGAATCGACATATCGTCCTGTTTCTGGTCTCTTGGTCAGGCTGGTTGCCGGTGACCAAGTCCCGGAGTGTAGAGAGTGGAAGTCCCACCGGCAAAGACGTGACGACTCAACCCGCCGCGAAGTTCCCGGAACTCAGCGGTCAGGCTAGTCGCCTTCCCCGCCCACGTCGAACAGCGTCGAGACGGGCGCGGCGCCCGTGCCCATGGGGGGCCCCGCGGACGGGGGCGGCGTCAGCCCCAGGTGCTCCCAGGCGGCGGGGGTGGCGATCCGGCCCCGGGCGGTGCGGGCCAGCAGCCCCTGGCGCACCAGGAAAGGCTCGGCGACGACCTCCACGGTCTCGGGCTCCTCGCCCACGCTGACCGCCAGGGTCGACAGGCCGACCGGGCCTCCGCCGAACTTGGTCAGCAGCGCCCTCAGCACCGCCCGGTCCAGCCGGTCCAAGCCCTGCTCGTCCACCTCGTACAGGTTCAGCGCCGCCCTGGCCAGCTCCCTGGTGACCAGCCCGTCGGCCCTGACCTCGGCGTAGTCGCGCACCCGGCGCAGCAGCCGGTTGGCGATGCGGGGGGTGCCGCGGGAGCGGAAGGCGACCTCGGCCGCGGCCTCGTCGTCGATCCGCACGCCCAGCAGCCCTGCCGAACGACGGACGATCACCTCGAGCTCGCCCGGCTCGTAGAAGTCCATGTGGGCGACGAAGCCGAACCTGTCGCGCAGCGGCCCGGGCAGCATGCCGGCCCGGGTGGTCGCGCCGACCAGGGTGAAGGGCGCGATGTCCAGCGGGATCGCGGTGGCGCCCGGGCCCTTGCCGACCACCACGTCGACCCGGAAGTCCTCCATCGCCAGGTAGAGCATCTCCTCGGCGGGCCGGGCCATGCGGTGGATCTCGTCGAGGAAGAGCACCTCGCCCTCGCTGAGCGTGGACAGCACCGCGGCGAGGTCTCCGGCGCGCTCGATGGCCGGGCCCGAGGTGATGCGCAGCGGCCTGCCCAGCTCCGCGGCGATGATCATGGCGAGGGTGGTCTTGCCCAGGCCGGGACCGCCCGACAGCAGCACGTGGTCGGGGGTCCTGCCCCGGCGCAGGGCACTGTGCAGGACCAGGGACAGCTGCTCGCGCACCCGCTCCTGGCCGATGAAGTCGTCGAGCTGCTTGGGCCGCAGCGCGGCGTCGATCGCCTGGTCCTCGACGCTCTGCTCGGCGGAGACGAGCCGTTCCTCGTTCACGGGCGGCTCAGCTTCCGCAGGGCGGCCTTGAGCAGGTCGGGGATCGGGGGCACCTGCTCGCCGTCCAGCTCGTCGGCGACCGCGGCGACCGCGGCGTCGGCGTCGCGGGCGGCCCAGCCCAGACTCTGCAGGCCGGCCGCCACCTGCTCGCGCCACGGCTGCACCCGCTGCCGCGGCACCTGCTCGTCGGCGGCGGCGCCGACCGGCATCCCCAGCTTGTCCTTGAGCTCCAGGATGATCTTCTGGGCGCCCTTGGGGCCGATGCCGGGAACCAGGGTCAGCGCGCGAGCGTCGCCCGTGGCCACGGCCCGCCGGATCGCATTCGGGCTGTGCGTGGCCAGCATGGCCAGCGCCACCTTGGGCCCGACGCCGCTGGCCGTCTGCACCAGCTCGAAGACCACCCGCTCGTCGTCGTCGGCGAAGCCGTAGAGGGTCAGCGAGTCCTCGCGCACCACCAGTGAGGTGGCCAGCCGGGCCTGCTCCCCCGGCGTGAGCGCGGCGGCGGTGTGCGGTGTGCACAGGACCGACAGGCCCACCCCGCCGACCTCCACCACGGCGCCCTCGGCGCCGGTGGAGTCCACCCTGCCGCTGATGAAGGCGATCATCGCCTGGCTCCCCTTCCTCGCCGGACGGCGGCGGCGAGCCTGGCCTGGGCGTCGCCCCGCCACACATGACAGATGGCCAGCGCCAGCGCGTCCGCCGCGTCCGCGGGCTTCGGCGCGGCGCTCAGCCGCAGCAGCCTGGTGACCATCAGGGTGACCTGCGCCTTGTCCGCCCGGCCGCTGCCGGTGATCGCGGCCTTGGCCTCACTGGGGGTGTGCGTGGCGACCGGCAGGCCCCGCCGGGCCGCGCAGAGCATCGCCACCCCGGCGGCCTGCGCCGTGCCGATCACGGTGCTGACATTGTGCTGGGCGAAGACCCGCTCGACGGCCACGGCCTCGGGCGAGAACTCCTCGAGGACCCGCTCCAGGCCCTGCTCGATGCGCAGCAGCCGCTCGGCCGGGTCCAGGTCGGCGTCGGTGCGGATGACCCCGACGTGCACCAGGGTCAGCGGCGCTCCGGGGACGCCCTCCACGACGCCCACGCCGCAACGGGTGAGCCCCGGGTCCACTCCCAGCACCCGCAACGGCCCACCCCTGATCATCGTCCGAACACCAGTTCGCAAGAAACCCTACCGCGCCGCACGTACCGGTGGCACGGGCGGCGCGGGGAGGCGATCAGTCCTCTTCGTTCAGCTCGGCGAGGACCTCGTCGCTGACGTCGAAGTTGGCCCAGACGTTCTGCACGTCGTCGCTGTCCTCCAGCGCCTCGATCAGCCGGAAGACCTTGCGGGCGCCCTCGGCGTCCAGCTCGATCTGCATGGTCGGCAGGAAGGAGCTCTCCGCCGACTCGTAGTCGATCCCGGCCTCCTGGATGGCCTTGCGGACGGTCAGCAGGTCGCCCGCCTCGGAGACCACCTCGAAGTTCTCGCCCAGGTCGTTGATCTCCTCGGCGCCCGCGTCCAGCGCGGCCATCATGACGTCGTCCTCGGTGGTGCCCTCCTTGGGCACTACCACGACGCCCTTGCGGTTGAACATGTAGGACACCGAGCCCGGGTCGGCCAGCGAGCCGCCGTTGCGGGTCAGCGCCACGCGCACCTCCGAGGCCGCGCGGTTGCGGTTGTCGGTGAGGCACTCGATGAGGACCGCGACGCCGCCGGGCGCGTAGCCCTCGTACATGATCGTCTGCCAGTCGGCGCCGCCGGCCTCCAGGCCGCCGCCGCGCTTGCGGGCGCGCTCGATGTTGTCGTTGGGGACCGAGTTCTTCTTGGCCTTGTAGATCGCGTCGAACAGGGTCGGGTTGGAGTCGGCGTCGGGACCGCCGACCCTCGCCGCGACCTCGATGTTCTTGATCAGCTTGGCGAAGAGCTTGCCCCGCTTGGCGTCCAGGGCCGCCTTCTTGTGCTTGGTCGTCGCCCATTTGGAGTGGCCGGACATGCTCTCTACCCCTCGTTCTTCGACTGACGCACCAGCTCGGCGAAGTAGCGGTGCACGGTGTGGTCCCCTGTGAGTTCCGGATGGTAGGCCGTCGCCATGAGACGCCCCTGGCGGACCGCGACGATCCTACCGGCGCGATCGCCCGTCTCGACGCGTCCGAGGACTTCGACGCCCTCGCCGACCGACTCGACCCAGGGCGCCCGGATGAAGACGGCCTCCATCGGGAGTCCGTCGAAGTGGATCGTGGACTCGTAGGAGTCCACCTGCCGGCCGAAGGCGTTGCGGCGCACCACCATGTCGATGCCGCCGATGGTCTCCTGGCCGGCCGCGCCGTCCACGATCCGATCGGCCAGCATGATCATGCCGGCGCACGAGCCGTAGGCGGGCAGCCCGGCCTCGATCCGCTTGCGCAGGGGCTCCAGCAGGTCGAAGGCCCGCAGCAGCCGCCACATCGCGGTGGACTCCCCGCCGGGGATCACCAGCCCGTCGCACCGCTCCAGTTCGTCGGCGCGGCGCACGGCCAGGGTCTGCGCCCCGCAGGCCTCCAGGGCGCGGGCGTGCTCGCGGACATCGCCCTGCAGGGCGAGCACACCGATGACGACAGACAAGACAGGGACCTCTCAGGTTGGACTTCAGTGTAGAACGCCGCGACGGGCCCGCGATCTTCCTCCGCCCCCGGTCCCCGGCCCGCTACGCCAGGCGGAACCTGCGGACCGGGAGTTCCAGGGGCAGGAAGCCGTCGCTTCCCCGGGCGGCGAGGTCGTGGCCGAACAGGTCGGCGGCCAGGGCGAGCCCGTACTCCTCGGGATCGAAGGGCAGCGGCACGTCCGCCTCCCGCTCCTCGATCGCCTTGCGGTAGGGGGCCTCGGCCGGCAGCGGCTCGCCCTGGTCGACGACCACGCCGTCCTCCGCGGTCAGGTAGACGTCACGGACGAGGGAGCCGTCGCGGTAGCGGCGGAACCAGCAGCCCCTCGCCTCGCTGTGCAGGACCAGGACCCCGCAGCCGGAGCCGGGCAGGACCGAGGCGATCGTGTCGGCGATGCCCCTGGCCCCCTCGTCCAGGCCGCACAACCGCCGGTCGCAGACGAGCAGGGCGCCGTCGTAGACGCCGATGAACAGCTCGTCGTCGTAGGGCCACAGGGCGAAGTCGAGGACCGTCCTGCCCGCGTCCTCCACCGTGGCGGCCGGGTACAGCCGGCGCGCCAGCTCCAGGGCCGCGCCCTCGTCGTTCTCCAGCCCGGGACGGAAGACCCGTCCCGGCTCGCCGATGCTCGCGCACGCGAGCGCAGCAGACCAGCCCATGCCCGACCCCTCCTGGCCGAGTGCCCGCCCGGCCGTCGCAAGCGTAACGCCTCCGCCACCGTCCGTGGGAGGGGTCACCGCCCGCTCGTCACCAGCCGCGCCCGGCGAACTTGTCCGCCTCCTGCAGGGAGCCCACGTTGATGCCGACCATGGCCTCGCCCAGACCGCGGGAGACCTTGGCGATGACGTCGGGGTCGTCGTGGAAGGTGGTGGCCTTGACGATGGCCTCGGCCCGCTTGACCGGGTCGCCGGACTTGAAGATCCCGGAGCCGACGAACACGCCCTCGGCGCCCAGCTGCATCATCATCGCGGCGTCGGCCGGGGTGGCGATGCCGCCCGCGGTGAACAGCACGACCGGCAGCTTGCCGGTCTGCGCGACCTCCTTGACCAGGTCGTAGGGGGCCTGCAGCTCCTTGGCCGCGACGTACAGCTCGTCCTCGGGCAGGGAGGACAGGCGGCGGATCTCGTCGCGCAGCTGGCGCATGTGGGTGGTGGCGTTGGAGACGTCGCCGGTGCCGGCCTCGCCCTTGGAGCGGATCATGGCCGCGCCCTCGGTGATCCGGCGCAGGGCCTCGCCGAGGTTGGTGGCGCCGCAGACGAAGGGGACGGTGAAGGCCCACTTGTCGATGTGGTTGGTGTAGTCCGCGGGGGTGAGGACCTCGGACTCGTCGATGTAGTCGACGCCGAGGGCCTGCAGCACCTGGGCTTCCACGAAGTGGCCGATCCTGGCCTTGGCCATGACGGGGATGGAGACCGCCTCGATGATCCCGTCGATCATGTCGGGGTCGCTCATCCGGGAGACCCCGCCCTCGACGCGGATGTCGGCGGGGACCCGCTCCAGCGCCATGACCGCGACGGCGCCCGCGTCCTCGGCGATCTTGGCCTGCTCGGGCGTGACCACGTCCATGATCACCCCGCCCTTGAGCATCTCCGCCATACCGCGCTTGACACGTGCGGTGCCGACGGCGGGAGTGTTGTCGGCAGGGGAAGTGGTAGTCACGGGATGTTCCTTCGGAAGGTCGGCGAAACGGTTCGTCGGTCTCTCGGGTTTTCTCGATAAGACGCGACTGCTCTCACCTTCCATGATATTGCCTGGTTCCCACCGAGCTCGACCCTCCCCTGATGGGAAATAAGGATTCCATCATGGAACGATGGGTTTGCCCTGATTGACCAGCACCACCCAGACCTGTCCGGGCGCGAAGGTCATCCGCTCGCCCCCCTCGGTGGTGAAGACGGTGCCCTGGCGCCGAGAGGGGCGCGACCAGGTGCAGTCGTAGGCCTTCCCGTCCCGCAGGACCAGGGCCTTGCCCTTGCCCGTGGTGTGCAGCAGCGGGGTGTAGGAGCCCAGGAAGTCGTGGAACCGCGACCGGGTGGTCCTGACGTACTGGACCACGATCGTCCGGCCGCCCAGGATCCCCCCTTCCGCGGCGGTGTTGACGGTGCCGTTGTGGTAGCTCAGCCAGCGCTTCTGCCGGGCCGACCACTTGAAGGTGAGGCTCTCGGCCGGCCACCGGGCGGTGAACTGCCGGATCGGCCGCCCGCCTTCGGGCGCGGGCCCGAAGCGGAAGCCGATGTCGCGGGCGCGGCCCGCCTTCCGGGCCTGGCGCAGGAGGCTCCGGGGGTCGCCGAAGAGGTTGTAGGGGGCGTAGCGTCCGGACGCGCGCCCGCCGCTGTAGCGGTAGTAGCCCCCGGCCCCGTTGTCCTGGGAGACGTCGATCAGGTCGGCCTCGCGGATCAGGGGCTTCATCTTCGTCTGGACGCCGGAGAAGGCCAGCGCGGGCCGCCGGAACTGGTCGAGCAGGTGCAGGTCGGAGATCCGCGCGCTGCGGACCGGCCCGATCCGCTCGGGCAGCCGGGAGCAGAAGATCGCCATGATCCGGGTCTCGCCGCCCTCGACCTGCTCGACGTAGACGATGTCGGCCGAGCGCAGCCCCTCCTGGGGATGGGCCGGGCCGGTGTTGTCGATCTTGACGGCCAGGACCTTGTTCCGCAGCCCCTTGCTCCCCCCGGTGAAGGGGTGGGTCGGAGCGGGGGTGGCGGTCGGCGTGGGCGTGGGCGTGGGAGAGCCCGCCTGGGGGGTGCTCTCCTTCGGCTTCTCCCCTCCTGAGGAGCAGGCGGAGGCCCCGAAGACCAGCCCGGCCAGCGTGAAGGTGAACCTGCGCCGTGAAACACGATGCACGGTGACTACCTCTCGCCCCGACGACACGTCCGGACGAAGATACCGGAATTACAACACTTCAGGCGGAACGTCGTCGATCTCAAAGAATTCCGGCAGAGGAGCGCGTCCCGCGAGGGGCAGGGCCCGGGCCAGCAGCCTGCGGCGCGCGGTCCTCGTCGTGGCGACGGCGTCGTTGTAGAAGCGGCGGGCGAAGGCGACCTTCTGCGCGGCGGTCTCCAACTCCTCCAGGAGGGCGGCGCCCTCCCCCTCCAGCGCGTCACGGAAGCCCGGCTGCTCCATCACCGCCCGCAGCGCCCGCGACAGGTCGCTCTCGGCGAACTCCCGCTGCTCGGCGTCGGCCGTGCGCGCCTGGTGGGCCGCGGTGGCCAGCACCAGGCTGGTGGCCGGGTCCAGCAGCCTGGAGGCCGCCAGTTCCAGGGAGACCGCGGCCCGGCGCACCAGCGCCGCGTCCAGCCCGGCCCTGGCCAGGTCGACCCGGGCGTGCAGCCGGTCGAGCCGACCGGCCCGCCAGGACAGGTAGGTGCTGAGCAGGAAGAGCACCAGGAGGACGACCAGGAGGTCGAGCAGAGGATTCATCGCGACGCCGACTCCACCACTCCGACCGGGCCGACCACGACCGTCTCATAGACGTGCAGCACGTCGCGGGCGACCGTCGACCAGTCGTAGGCCCGCACCGCGGACCGCGCGGCCTGGGACAGCTCCTTGCGCCGCGCCGGGTCGTCCAGCAGCGCGGCGGCCTGCTCGGCCAGCGCGTCGGCGTCGCCGGTGGTGAACAGCGCCCCGGCCCTGCCGTCCTGCAGCACGCGGCGGAACGCCTCGATGTCGCTGGCCAGGATCGGGGCGCCGGACGACATCGCCTCGGTGAGCACGATGCCGAAGCTCTCGCCGCCCAGGTTCGGCGCGACGAACACGTCCACCGAGTGGTAGGCGCGGATCTTGTCCTCCTCGCTGACCATGCCCAGCACCACGACCCGGTCCCGCAGCTCCGGCGAGACCTTGTCCAGCACGTCCTCGGGTTCCCCCGGACCGGCCACCAGCAGCCGCAGCTCCGGCCGCTCCCTGCCGAGGGTCTCGAAGGCCTTCAGCAGCACCTGCAGGCCCTTGCGCGGCTCGTCCGTGCGGCCGAGGAAGCCCAGGGACCGGCCGCCGTCCTTGCCGTCCCAGCCGGGCAGCGGCTCGGCCGCCGCGTACCGCTCGGTGGACACCCCGTTGGGGATGAGGACGGCGTCGCCGCCCAGATGCTCCACCAGGGTGTTGCGGGCCGCCTCGGACACCGCGATCCGGCCGGTGATCTTCTCCAGCGCGCTCTGCAGGATCGGCGCCGTGACGGTGACCGCGCGGGACTTCTCGTAGGAGGCGTGGAAGGTCGCCACGATCGGGCCGTCCGCGGCCCAGCAGGCCAGCAGGCCCAGGCTCGGCGCGGCGGGCTCGTGGATGTGCAGGACGTCGAAGCCGCCCTCGCGGATCCAGCGGCGCACCCGGCTCGCCGACAGGAAGCCGAAGGCCAGCCGGGCCACCGAGCCGTTGTAGGGCACCGGAACCGCGCGTCCCGCCGGGACGACGTAGTGCTCCAAAGGCGTGTCGTCGTCGGCGGGGGCGATCACCGACACCTCGTGGCCCAGCGCCAGCAGCGCCTCGGCCAGATCGCGGATGTGCTGCTGCACTCCGCCGGGGACGTCCCACGTGTAGGGACAGACGATGCCGATCCTCAAGACAGATCCTCCACCCAGACCTTCTGCAGCATGTGCCAGTCCGCGGGGTGGGCGGCGATGCCCTCGGCGAAGGCGTCGGCCAGCGACTGGGTCATCGCGCGGATCCTGGCCTTGCGGTCGCCCTCCCCGGGATCGGGGATCTCCTCGTGCACGCGCGCGCCCCAGTGCTCCCCTTCGTACCACAGGGTGACCGGAAAGAGCGCGGCCTTCGTCTGGACCGCCAGGGCGGCGGGTCCTCCGGGCAGCCGGGCCGTGCCGCCGAAGAAGTCGACCTCGATCCCGGTGTCGCTCAGGTCGCGGTCGGCCACCAGGCACACCACCCGGCCCTCGCGCAGCCGCCGCGCCAGCACGCCGAAGACCGAGACGTCGCTTCCGGTCAGCGGCAGGATCTCGAAGCCCAGGGACTCGCGGTAGGCGACGAAGCGCTCGAAGAGCGACTCGGGTTTCAACCGCTCGGCGACCGTGGTGAGCGGCTGCCCCCGCAGCACCAGCCACGCCCCGGCGTGGTCGTAGTTGCCCATGTGCGGAAGCGCCAGCACCACTCCCCTGCCCTCGCCGAGCGCCTTGTCGATCCGCTCGTCGCCGGTGATGCGCATCCCCGAGACGATGCGCTCCTTGCCCATGACGGGCAGGCGGAAGCTCTCCAGCCAGTAGCGCAGGTAGGAGCGCATGGCCTGGCGGCTGAGCCGGCGCACCCTCGGGTCCTCCGGAGGGACGCCGAGCACCCGGGCGAGGTTCTTCTCCAGCTGCCGGACGCCCTTGCCGTGTTCGGCCCAGGTGCGGTCGGCGATCCGCCGGAAGACCCGGCGGGCCGCTTTCTCCGGCACGTGCTTGACCGCCGCCCAGCCCAGCCCGTACAAGGCGTCGACGGCCTCGCCCTTGAGCCTGTCCGCCCCGCTCACGAGGCGACCTGACCGGCGGACGACTGCTGGTGGACGGTGTGGAAGCGCTGCGCGACCGTGACGGTGCTGAGCACCGCCAGCAGGCTCAGGCCGACGTGCAGCGCGTACGGGACGCCCAGCCCGTGCAGGCCCGCCGCGACCAGGCTGATGATGAGCCGTTCGGAGCGTTCGGCGATGCCGACGTCGCACTTGAGGCCGAGCCCCTCGGCCCGCGCCTTGGCGTAGGAGATGACCACCCCGGCGACCAGGCAGAACAGCGCGAGCCAGGCCAGCGGCGCGTCGTCGCCCGCACCGGTGAACCACAGGATGAGCCCGGCGAAGATCGCGGCGTCCCCGACCCGGTCCATGGTGGAGTCCAGGAAGGCCCCCCAGGTCCCGGTCTTGCCGGTGACCCGCGCGACGGCGCCGTCGAACATGTCGAAGAAGACGAACGCGGTGATCGCCACGGTGCCCCAGAACAGCTCGCCCCGCGGATAGAACAGCAGCGCCCCGGCGGCGACCCCGGCCGTGCCCGTCACAGTGATCATGTTGGGGGTGACGCCGGTGCGGGCGAGTGTCCTCCCGATCGGGGTCACCACCTTGGCGAGCGCGGGCCGCAAGCGGTTGAGCATCTTCGTCCAAACCATCGATTGCAGGGCTCCGCCATCGTAGTGGCTGCCCCGGGACCCGGGCGTCCGGCGCTCAGTCCTCCGGCCAGGCCTCCGCCAGCAGGGCGCGGGTGTCGCGCAGCAGCTGCGGCAGCACCTTGGTGCGGCCGATAACCGGCATGAAGTTGGTGTCGCCGCCCCAGCGCGGGACGACGTGCTGGTGCAGGTGCGCGGCGATGCCGGCCCCTGCGACCGTGCCGAGGTTCATTCCGACGTTGAAGCCGTGCGCCCCGCTGGCCTTGCGCAGCGCGCCGATCGCCCGCTGGGTGAACCGGGCGAGCTCCAGCGTCTCGGCGTCGTCCAGCTCGGAGTAGTCGGCCACGTGGCGGTAGGGGCAGACCATGAGGTGCCCCGTGTTGTAGGGATAGAGGTTGAGGACCGCGAAGACCGCGGCGCCCCTGCGGATGATCAGGCCGTCCTCGTCGTCGCCCTTGGGGATCTCGCAGAACGGGCAGCCGTCGCCCTCTCCCGGGCCGGTCGGCTTGTTCTCCCCCTTGATGTAGGCCATCCGGTGCGGCGTCCACAACCGCTGGAAACCGTCCGGCGTCCCCGCGCCCTCCTGCTCCTCGAGCTCGAAGGACCTGTCAGACGGCTCCCTCACCACGGCCACGCCCCTTTCTCAGCACCAGGCCCGCTCAGGATAGGCGGGTCGGAGGCGGAGCCGGAAACCGGGCGTACAAACTTAACTTTCAGCAACAAAGAGCAGGAAAAACACACTTGCCTGGCGTATCCCGGCCGCACTCCGCCAAGATGGCAGACACCGTACCCGGCGGCGCCCCAGTGAGGAGACCGCGATGTCCGACCTCGACCCCCTTTACTCCACCAACGGCATCGGAGGCGAGCACCGCTCCGAACCGCGGTCGGCTATGCCCTTCTTCCCCTCGCCTCCCGCCGCGCCGACGACCACCTCCCCGGGCCTCTCCACGGGAACGGTTCCGCCGCCGCTGCGCGGCGAGGTCATGCCCGGCGGCACGGGACCGATCTCGCAGGCCGGGCCGCCCGCGCCCGTCCAGCCGCCCTCCCCCTTCCCGGAGAGCGCCGCGGCGGAGGCGCCCTCCGGCCGCGGCGCCTCGGTCAAGGGACAGATCAGGATCGAGGACGAGGTGGTGGAGAAGATCGCCGCCCTGGCCGCGCTGGAGGTCGCCGGAGTCGCCGCGCTCGGCGGAAGGAAGGCCTCCTCCGAGACCATGGAGGAGGTCCGCCGCCGCATCGGCGGCGGCGACGGGCGTGCCGGGTCCGGCGTGCGGGCCCGGGTCGCCGACGAGGAGATCTCCCTGGAGCTCACCCTGATCGTGGAGTACGGCAGCGTCGTCATCGACGTGGCCCGGACCGTGAAGAACAACGTGGCCAGGAACGTGGGGGTCATGCTGGGCATGAAGGTCTCCTCGGTCGACGTGACCGTGGAGGACGTGCGGATGCGGGGCGAGACCCCCTCCTGAGGAGCGCTCCGCCCGAGCGCTCACCTGCGCTGGAGTTCGCACTCCCGCTCGCCCGCGCTGCTCATCACCGTCAGGCCGACCTTCTTGATCGCCTGGGACGAGACGTCCTCGAACTTGAAGACGTGCGGGGTCGGGTCGCCGGAGGTGGTGTAGCTCTGCGCGGCGGGCTCGCCGTTGACCGGCACCACGATCGCCCGGACCGCGCCGAACCCGGTGTAGACGACGGTCACCTCGATGCCCTTGCCCGCGCGCTTGTAGTACGCCGACTTGGTGCCGCAGGGGCCGTTGCCCTGCGGCTGCTTCTGCTGGCCCGTACCGCTCTGCCCCGGGTTAAGCACGGTGAACGGGTTGTCCCCCTTGTCGCCGGTGTCCTGGGTCGCGCCCGGATCCGTCGGCGCGGACGCCGCGGGCCCGGTCGGCGCGGCCGTCGGAGTGCCGTCGTCCATCAGCGGCCACAGCAGGACTCCGACCGCCGCCAGGACGAACAGCGCCGTGATCGCGTAACCAGAGCTGCGGAGCACCCGGTGGATCAGAGGGCTCTGCGGCATGGGCGTTCCCACAATCGTTACTAGGGGGTAGGGAGTGATAGAGGCTACCGCACCGGGGCTCCCAGGACCCGGGTCGCCATCACGGCGATCCGGCGGGCGGCCTCCTCCGGCGCGCCCTGCGGGGTGACCAGGTAGCTGATGGTGACCCGGCAGACCATGTCGACGGCCAGGTGCACCGACTCGGGGTCCAGATCCGGACGGTGCCGCGCCGCCAGATCGGTCACGGTCCGCACCGCCAGGACCAGCGGCGGGTCCTCTCTGCGGCGCAGCACCTCGATCAGCTCCTCGGCCGACCAGCCGACCCGGGCGCTGGTGAGGATGCTGTAGAGCACCGAGTCCGACTCCGCCTGCCGGAAGGTGTAGAGCACCGCCTCGGCGACCGCGGCCTCCACGTCGTCCTGCTGGTCCAGCAGGCACTCGCTGAGCCCGACCAGGTGCCGCTCGAACTCCCGCATCACCAGGGCCTCGCCGAGCGAGGCCTTGGAGCCGAACTCGTTGTAGGCGCTCTGCCGGCTGACCCCGGCCTCGGCCGCGACGTGGGAGACCCGTAGCCGCGGCCAGCCCCGGATCTCGATCAGCCGGCGGGCGGCGTCCAGCAGGCGCTCCCGTACCGGGGGGCGAGTGTCATGGGTCACGGTCACCCGTGGCATCGTACAAAAACAGATCTTCGAGGACCACCGGAGGGAACCGCCCGGCACGGGCGGTCCCCTCCGGCACCGGTCAGACCTGGATCCGGTCCTCGACCGCCTTCACGATCTCGGCCACCGCCTCGTCCACCGGCACCCCGTTGTTCTGCTCGCCGGAGCGGTAGCGGAACGACACCGCGCCCTTGGACACGTCTTCGTCACCCGCCAGCAGCATGAACGGGACCTTCTGCTTCTGGGCGTTGCGGATCTTCTTCTGCATGCGGTCGGAGGAGGAGTCCACCTCCACCCGGATGCCGCGCGCCTTCAGCTTCGCCGCGACCTCCTCCAGGTAGGGCACGTGCTCGTCGGCGATCGGGATGCCGACGACCTGGACGGGCGAGAGCCACGGAGGCATCGCGCCGGCGTAGTGCTCCAGCAGCACGCCGAAGAACCGCTCGATCGAGCCGAACAGCGCCCGGTGGATCTTGATCGGGCGCTGGCGGGAGCCGTCGGCGGCCTGGTACTCCAGGTTGAACCGCTGCGGCATCTGGAAGTCCAGCTGGATGGTGGACATCTGCCAGGAGCGGCCGATGGCGTCACGCGCCTGCACGGAGATCTTCGGACCGTAGAACGCGGCTCCGGCCGGGTCGGGCACCAGCTCCAGGCCGGAGCGCTCGGCGGCCTCGCGCAGCGCCTCGGTGGCCTCCTCCCATTCGGCGTCGGTGCCGACGTACTTCTCGTCGTTGCGGGTGGACAGCTCCAGGTAGAAGTCGTCCAAGCCGTAGTCGCGCAGCAGGTCCAGGACGAAGCCGAGCAGCGAGTGCAGCTCGTCCTGCATCTGCTCACGGGTGCAGTAGATGTGCGCGTCGTCCTGGGTGAGGCCGCGCACGCGGGTCAGGCCGTGCACCACGCCGGACTTCTCGTACCGGTAGACGGTCCCGAACTCGAACAGCCGCAGCGGCAGCTCCTTGTAGGAGCGGCCCCGCGAGCTGAAGATCAGGTTGTGCATGGGGCAGTTCATGGGCTTGAGGAAGTACTCGGCGCCCTCCACCTCCATGGGCGGGAACATGCCGTCGCGGTACCAGTCGAGGTGGCCGGAGACCTCGTACAGGTGGCCCTTGGTGATGTGCGGGGTGTTGACGAAGGAGTACCCGGCCTGCTCGTGGCGGATGCGCGAGTAGTTCTCCAGTTCGCGCCGGATGATGCCGCCCTTGGGGTGGAACACCGGCAGGCCCGAGCCGATCTCGGACGGGAAGGAGAACAGGTCGAGCTCGGCGCCGAGGCGGCGGTGGTCGCGCTTCTCGGCCTCCTCCAGCATCTTGAGGTACTCGTTCTGCTTGTCGCGGGACTCCCAGGCGGTGCCGTAGATGCGCTGAAGCTGGGGGTTCTTCTCGCTGCCGCGCCAGTACGCGCCGCCGGAGCGCATCAGCTTGAACGCCGGGATGTTGCGGGTGGTCGGCAGGTGCGGGCCCCGGCACAGGTCCTTCCAGCACAGCTCGCCGGACTTGGCGTCGAGGTTGTCGTAGATGGTCAGCTCGGCGCCGCCGACCTCCACCGACTCCTCGTCGGCCGCGCCGCCCTTGAGGCCGATCAGCTCGAGCTTGTAGGGCTCGGCGGCCAGCTCCTCGCGGGCCTCCTCGTCGGAGACGACCCGGCGGGAGAAGCGCTGCCCCTGCTTGACGAGCTCGCGCATGCGCTTCTCGACGCGCTTGAGGTCCTCAGGGGTGAAGGGGTTCTCGACGTCGAAGTCGTAGTAGAAGCCGTTCTCGACCGGCGGGCCGATGCCCAGCTTGGCCTCGGGGAAGATCTCCTGGACCGCCTGGGCCATCACGTGGGCGGTGGAGTGCCGCAGGATGTCGCGGCCGTCCTTGGAGTCGATCTCGACGCCCTCGATGACGTCCCCGTCCCGCACGACGTACTCCAGGTCGCGCAGCTCACCGCCGACCCGGGCCGCGACGATCCGGGAACCTCCGTCCAGCACCTGCCCCGCCGTGGTGCCGGCGTCCACCACTCGCTCGCTTCCGCCGAGGGTGACGCGCAGTTCGGACACGGGAACTCCTTGAATCGTGAATCGATCGGATGATCACAAAAGGCCCTGGGAGAGTTCTCCCAGGGCCCTTCGCATGTCGCAGATGGTCAGCGCGCGTGCTCAGACGGCCGGGGAGAACCCCGGCGTGGTCGTCTCGTAAGCGTGGTGAGCGGCTGCCATGCCCACAGTCTAACCCGATCTCGTCCCGTTTCTCGTCCGGACGCGGTCCCGGCCTTTCGCGGGGGTCGCTTGCCCGGGCCTGCACTAGGGTTCTGCTCCAGTCGACTGAGGGCGGGCGAAGGCTGCGGTGCGGAAGACGGGCGAACGTGCGGCGAGGACGGCGGCGAACCGGGCGCGGATGCTCGGGGCCGCCAAGGAGCTGTTCATCGAGCGCGGCTACACGGCCACCACCATGAAGGCCGTCGCCGAGCGGGCCGGCATGGCGGTGCAGACGCTCTACTTCACCTTCAGCACCAAGCGGGCCATCCTGTCGGAGCTCCTGGACGTCGAGATCGCCGGGGACGCCGAGCCCGTCGCCACCCTGGACCGCCCCTGGGCCGTCGAGGCCCTGGCCGCTCCCCCGGCGGAGCAGATCCGGCTGCAGGCCGCCGGAGCCGGGCGGATCCTGGCACGCGTCGCCCCGCTGCTGGAGGTGGTGCGCTCCGCGGCCTCGACCGACCCGGAGATCGCCGCGCTGTGGCGGGCCAACCTCTCCCAGCGGCACACCGTGCAGTCGCGCTTCGCCGAGGCGCTGGCCGCCAAAGGCGCACTACGCGAAGGCACGGACGCCGCGCGCGCCGCCGACATCATGCTCGCCCTGCTCTCGTCCGAGACCTACCACCTGCTGGTGGAAGAACGCGGCTGGAGCGGCGAGGAGTGGCGGGACTGGGCCGCCGACACGCTCCTCCGGCAGCTCCTGCCGCCCGGGTGGGATCGTTCCTGAGGAGTGGCCGGGGGATCACCCGGCGGAGGCAGGACGCGGAGGCCCTCCGGTGGCTAGCCTCGCCAGTGTGATCGAACAAGCTCCCCGAAGCGTGGTCTCCGCGCTGCTCGAAGCCGCGGCGCTGGCCCCCGTCCGGCCGGAACGGCGCCTGTACTCCACCGACCGGACCTGGGTGAAGGTCACGGTCCTGCTCGTCACGCTGTCCCTCGCCGTCGGGTTCACCGGCGGCAGCATCGCGATCTACATCAACGTGCACGGGCTCGGGACGAGCCAGAGCTGGCTGCTGGGGCTGCTGCAGGGCCTGCCTCTGCTGGCCGCGCCCTACCTTCCGCTGGCGGCCTGGCGGATCATGGCGGCGGGCCTGCTGCTGGCCGAGGTCGCCCTGGGCCACCACGGCGACTTCATGCCCTGGCCGGTCACCTCCCTGCTGGGACTGCTGGTGGTGCTGGCCCTCGTCGCCGCGGTCTCCCCCCGCCTGGTGACCAAAGGTGTGAGCGTGCTGACGATCAGCATCCTGGCGGTCGTGCCGATCCTGTTCAACGGGCTCGAGCCCTGGTTCGGGCTCATCCTCACCGCGCTGGCCGCGCTGGCGTTGATCTTCGGCGACGCGGTCGGCGGGCGGCGCTGGGCCGAGATGAGCCTGGCCGAGCAGGCCGAGCTGCGCCGGCAGGACCTGGCCCGCCAGGCGGTGCTGGAGGAGCGCTCCCGCATCGCGCGGGAGCTGCACGACGTCGTCGCCCACCACATGTCCGTGATCGCGCTGCAGGCCGAGGCCGCCCCCTACAAGATCCCCGAGCTGCCCGAGGCGGCCCGCGCCACCTTCGCGCTGCTGCGGGACGAGGCGCGGGCCGCGCTCACCGAGACCCGGCGGGTGGTCGGGCTGCTGCGGGCCGACGACGAGGCCGCCGAACGGGTGCCGCAGCCGGGCATGGACCGGCTGCCCGAGCTCGTGGCCTCCCATGACGGGCTGCGGGTGACGCTGACCGTGGTCGGCGCCGTGCGGACGCTGCCGGAGGGCCTGGACCTGTCGGCCTACCGGATCATCCAGGAGGCGCTGAGCAACGCCGCGCGCTACGCCCCGGGCTCCGCGGTCTCGGTGGAGGTCCGCTACGACGGGGACCGGCTGAGGCTGGCGGTCAGGGACGACGGGCCGCGCGGCGAGCCCGACACCAGCAACGGCGGGCACGGGCTGGTCGGGATGCGCGAGCGGGTGACGATGCTGGGCGGCGTCCTGACGGCGGGCGAGGACGGCGAAGGGTGGGCCGTGGTCGCCGAGCTTCCCTATGATGACGGGCATGATCCGCGTGGTGATCGCTGACGATCAGGTGATGATCAGGGACGGGCTCGCCACGCTGCTGGCCTCGGCCCCCGACATCGAGGTGGTGGGCCAGGCGGGAGACGGCCAGGAGGCGGTGGAGCTGTGCGCCGAGCTGGCCCCCGACGTCGTCGTCATGGACATCCGGATGCCGCGGCTGGACGGCCTGGCCGCCACCGCCCGCATCGCCGCGGACGACGGGACCGCCAAGCCCAAGGTCCTCATCCTGACCACGTTCGACCTGGACGAGTACGTCTACGAGGCGCTCGGCGCGGGCGCCAGCGGGTTCCTGCTCAAGGACGCCTCGGCCGGCGACCTCATCCACGCGGTCCGGGTGGTGGCCTCCGGCGAGGCGCTGCTGGCCCCCTCGGTGACCCGCAGGCTCATCTCCGACTTCGCCCGGCGGCGGCGGCACGAACGGCCTCGCACCGACCTGGTGGACGTGCTCACCCCCCGGGAGCTGGACGTCCTGCGGCTGATCGCCCGCGGCCTGTCGAACGCCGAGATCGCGGGCGAGCTGTTCCTGTCGGAGCAGACGGTCAAGACCCATGTCGGCCACGTCCTGAGCAAGCTGGGCCTGCGGGACCGCACCCAGGCCGTCGTCTTCTCCTACGAGAACGGCATCGCCGGTTGAGTTCCGGCCACCGCGGCGCCGTCCGGCCGTAGGGTCGGTGTCCGTGCGGACCATGAAGACGGTGAAGGCCTTCGTCGTCAGCTCGGTGTTCTCCCTGGTGACCGGCGGGGGCTCCTGGCTGACCGGCGTCGACCCGCATCCGCCCCTGCCCGCGCTGCGGCCGCTGCCCGGCACGGCGTCCGCCCCGGTCACGGTCCGCACCCCCGGCAGGCTGCTGGCCTACGACCCGCGAGGCGACGGCCGGGCCATCGAGGTCTTCGGTTCGCTGCGCGCCGCCCGCCACATCGCGGTCCTCGTGCCGGGCACCGGCTGGGATCTGAACAAGCTGCTCAAGGGCTCGCGCAACGCCGATCCGGTGCGGGGCGCGCAGGTGCTGCGCGCGCAGATGGCCGCGCTGGACCCGTCGGCGCGGACCGCGGTCGTCGTCTGGCTCGGCTACGACGCCCCCGAGGACATCGACCGGCAGGCCTTCCGGTCCGAACGCGCCGCCGCCGGGGCCCGCGCGCTGGTCTCGTTCGTGCGCGCCCTGCCCGACCGGGCCCGGCTCACCCTGGTCGGGCACAGTTACGGGACCGTCGTGCTGGGCCGGGCCGCGAGCCGTCTGCCGGAGGTCTCCGACCTGGTGGCGCTGGCCTCGCCCGGCATGGACGCCGGTTCCGTCGCCGACCTGGGCACCGGAGCCAGGGTGTGGGCCGCGCGGGCGAGCGGCGACCCGATCCGGCTCAGCCCCGACGTGCGGATGGCCGGCTACGGGCATCTCACCGACCCGGTCTCGCCGGAGTTCGGCGCCGCCGTCTTCCGCACCGGGGGCATCCGGGGGCACAACGGTTACTACCGGCCCGGCTCGGAGTCCGTGCTCAACCTCGCACGGATCATCCTGGGCCGGGCCGGTGAGGTGACCCGCGGCTAACGCGACGGGTCGAGCACCAGCTTGCCGGCCGTCCGCCGGGACCGCAGCGCCTCATGGGCGGCGGCGGCCTCCGACAGCCCGTACTCGCCGCCGGGCAGGACGCGCAGCGCCCCCGTGGCGGCCAGCCCAAACAGCTCGGTCATCGCCCGGCGCATGACGTCGCCGGGCAGGGTGAAGACGTGCGGCAGCCACATGCCGGCCACGGCGGTGGAGTGGCGCAGCAGGGAGGGCGCCTGGATCGGGGACGGCGGCTTGCGGGACGCCATCCCGTAGAAGGCGAGCCTGCCGAACGGGGCGAGCGCGGCCAGCGACCGGTCGGTGACGTCGCCGCCGGTCATCTCCAGCACGACGTCGACGCGTTTTCCGCCGTTGGCCTCGATGAGCGCGGCCTTCAGGTCGGGGACGTCCGGGTCCAGCGCGACGTCCGCGCCGAGGTCCAGCGCCAGCTCGCGTTTCTCCCGGCTGGAGGCGGTGGCGATGACGCGCCCTGCGCCCCAGGCCTTGGCGAGCTGAACGGCCAGGCTGCCGACTCCGCCCGCGGCGGCGTGCACCACGACGGACTCGCCGGGCTCCAGGTGGGTGCTCTTGCGCAGCAGCAGCCAGGCGGTCGCGCCCTGGACGATCAGGCCGAGCGCGGTCAGGTCGTCCACCCCGTCGGGGATGTCGTAGACGGCTCCGGCGTCGGCCACGGCCTGCTCGGCGTAGCCTCCGCCGCCGGAGGTGAGGGCGACCACGCGGCGCCCGTCCGCGGTCCCGGCGACCTCGCCGCCGGGGATCATCGGCAGCTCGGAGGCCGCCAGGTAGCTGTTCTCCGCCTGGTGGGTGTCGGCGTAGTTCACCCCGGCGCGGGTGACGTCGATGAGCACCTGGCCGGGACCGGGCACGGGGGCCGGCACGTCGGCGAGGCGCAGCACCTCGGGACCGCCGAACTCGGTGATCTGGATGGCTCTCATGGTCGGCTCCTGTCAGACTCGGGGTCCGGGGACACCGCGGAAGCGGAACGGCTCGAACTCGCGGCCGGGCACCACCGGCCAGGCCTGGCCGGTGGTGCCGGAGGCCAGGAGCGTCAGGAAGGCGTCGACGACGGTCTCCACGTCCAGGATGGGGAAGTCGCCGAGGAAGTCCCGCAGCCGGGTGAGGATGTCGGTGTCGGCGAAGGACGGGCACAGCGCGTTGACGCGGATGCCCTCCTCCTCGTAGGCCGGGCCCAGCGAGCGGGCCAGGGCGACGACGGCCGCCTTGTTGGCCGCGTAGACCGGTTCGTAGGGCATGGGGGCTAGGCCGCCCATGCTCCCGGTGAGGACGATGTCGCCGCCGCCCCGGGCGCGCAGCGCGGGCAGCGCCGCGTGCACGCCGTAGACGACGCCGTCGAGGTTGATGGCCATCGCGCGCCGGTAGACCTCGGGGTCGAAACCCTCTCCCAGGTCGCAGCCGGTGCTCACGCCGGCGTTGAGGAACGCCACGTCCAGCCCGCCGAAACGCTCGACCGCCGCCTCCACCGCGCGGACGCTGTCGGCGGGTTCGCGCACGTCGCACCGGACGAACAGGGTGTCCAGCTCGGCGGCCAGGGCCTCACCCCTCTCGACGTCCACGTCGCAGAGCACCGGCCGGGCGCCGAGACCGGCCAGGCGGCGGGCCACCGCCGCACCGATGCCGTTGGCGCCGCCGGTGATCCAGACGACCTTTCCCTTGAGTTCCACGGACCCTCCCTTTAACTAACTGACGCGTCAGTTACGATACTGGCATGGACTTCTCACTGAGTGAACGGGCCGCCGACCATCTGGCGCGGCTGCAGGATTTCATGGACGCCCACGTCTACCCCGCCGAAGCCGTCTACGAGACGCAGCGGGCGGAACTGGCCGCGGCCGGACGGCCCCACGACCTGCCCCCGGTCGTCGAGGAACTGAAGACCGAGGCCCGCAAGCGCGGCCTGTGGAACCTCTTCCTACCGGACATCTCCGGTCTGTCCAACACCGACTACGCGACGCTGGCCGAGCTCACCGGCCGCTCCCCCGCGCTCGCCCCCGAGGCGATCAACTGCGCCGCCCCCGACACCGGGAACATGGAGGTGCTGCACATGTTCGGCACCGAGGAGCAGAAGGAGCGCTGGCTCAAGCCGCTGCTGGAGGGCGAGATCCGCTCCTGCTTCGGCATGACCGAGCCGGACGTGGCCTCCTCCGACGCCCGCAACATCTCCACCAGCATCGTCCGCGACGGCGACGAGTACGTCATCAACGGCCGCAAGTGGTGGACGACCGGCGCCGCCGACCCGCGTTGCGCCGTCATGATCCTCATGGGCAAGACCGACCCCGACGCCCACCCCTACATGCAGCAGTCGATGGTGCTGGTGCCGATGGACGCCCCGGGCGTCACCATCGTGCGCGACCTGTCCGTCTTCGGTTACCACGACCAGCACGGGCACTGCGAGGTCCGGCTGGAGGACGTCCGGGTGCCGGTGTCCCACCTCATCGGCCAGGAGGGCGGCGGGTTCCTCATCGCCCAGGCCCGGCTGGGGCCGGGACGCATCCACCACAGCATGCGCGCCATCGGCATGGCCGAGCGCGCGCTGGAGCTGATGTGCCGCAGGGCCGCCTCCCGGGTGGCGTTCGGCAAGGAGATCGCCCGCCAGGGCGTCATCCAGGAGTGGATCGCCGAGTCCCGCATGGCCATCGAGCAGGCCAGGCTGCTCACCCTGAAGACCGCCTGGCTGATCGACACCCAGGGCGTGAAGGCCGCCCGCTCCGAGGTCGCCGCGATCAAGGTGGTGGCGCCGCGCGTCGCGCTGGACGTCATCGACAAGGCCATCCAGGTCCACGGCGGGGCCGGCGTCTCCTCCGACACGCCGCTGGCCGCGATGTGGGCCGGAGCGCGTACGCTACGGATCGCGGACGGCCCCGACGAGGTGCACGTCCGTTCCGTCGCCCGCACCGAACTGGCTCCCTATCTTGGTAAGTAGAAGACTGTCCGCCGCGACGCGGCGGGAGCAGCTGCTGGCCGCCGCGCTGGCCGAGTTCGGCCGGCGCGGCTTCCACCTGACCCAGATGGAGCACGTCGCCGCGGCGGCCGGGGTCTCCAAGGCGCTGCTGTACCAGCACTTCGAGTCCAAGGACCAGCTGTTCTCCGAGATGACCCAGGCGATCGTCGACGACCTGACGACGCGGCTGGCCGAATCCGAAGTGGAGAACGCCTCGTCCCTGGAACGGGTCGGCGGCATGGTCTCCACCCTGTTCGACTACGCCACCGCCGAGCCGGACGCCTGGTCGGTCATCATCCGGCACCTGGACAAACCCGAGGTCGGGGTGGAACTGCGGGAGCTGAGGGAGAGCTTCGGCAAGTCCGCCGCCGACCGGCTGCTGTCACGGCGCAGGCAGCGGCTCGGGCCCCAGGAGCTCGCCGCCAACGAGCGGCGGGCCCGGCTGCTGGTCCCTCTCATCTACGGCTCGCTGTTCTCGCTGATCTCCTGGTGGCTGGAGCACCCCGACGTCGAGCGCGAACGGGCCGAGGCGATGGCGCTGGACTTCATCTGGCTGGGTCTGGAGCGTGTCCGCAACGGCGAGCGCCTGCCCCGGGAGTGACGGGGGCGGTCAGAGCGCCTTGGCCATGCAGATCGACATGAGCTCCGGCACGTCGGCGTAGGGCGGGTACACGGGGATGCGGACGTAGCCTTCGCGTTCGTACACGCGGACGGCGTCGGGCTGGCGGTCTCCCGTCTGGAGGATCACCCGGGTGGCGCCGTCCTTGCGCGCCGTCTGCTCGACCCAGTCGAGCAGGGCGCGGGAGACGCCGCTGCCCCGGGCCTCCGGCGTGACGTACATGCGCTTGAGCTCGAGGTCCGCGCCTCGCCGACGCAACGCGGCGTGCCCCGCGGGAACGCCGTCGCGGGTGGCGACGCCCACGAAGACGACCTCCGAGGGGTCGAGGGCCAGCGCCTCGAACAGGGCCGGAGAGGCGTTCGCGGCCCGGTCCGCGTAACGCTCGTCCATCTCCGCGGTCATCTCGGCCCGCAGCCTCTCACCATCCGGGTCGCTCCAGTCGCATGTCCGTACTTCGATCACTGTGCGAAGATACCTGCGGTTCGCACGGTATCCACAACGGCCTCCGGGCGCACGGCTCAGGGGGAGCGGAGGTCCGAGCGGGCCTCCGCCACGCGGGCCAGCGCGGTCTCGGTCTGCGCCTCGGCGTCCTCCAGCCGGTGGCGAACGGCGGAGTGGTGGAGGCGGAGCTGGTCGAGGCGGTGCCTCAGCCGTTCCTCCTCCTGTTCGACGTGCTCCAGCTCCCGGCGCAGGGCGTCGCGTTCCGCGACCAGCTCGGCCGCCCGGTGCTCGAGCTGCTCCAGGCGCCTGCGCAGCTTCTCCTCCCGGAGGCGTGCGGGGTCCTCCCTCTCCGGAGCCGCCTCCCCCGGAGCCGGCAGTTCGGGGACGGCGAAACCGGCGTGGCTGCGCGGGTGGGTGAGCCTGCCCGAGCGCACCTCCTCGGCGGCCTCCGGGTCCACGATCGCGGCCTGGAGCGTCTCCTCGACCTCGTGTGCGGCCTGCTCTCCCAGCGACCGGCCGGTGGCCTCCACCAGGACGCCGGCCACCCGGACGGCCTCGGCCACCGCCAGGTTGCGCACCCGGTCGAACCGGGTGGGGTCCTCGCCCTCGGCCCAGCCTCTGCGTATCTCGACGCCGAGCTCCAGCAGCTCCCCCACGAGCTCGCTCTGCTCCCGGACCAGCAGGTTGACCGCCCAGGCCGAGACCGTCGGCCGCCGCAGCGCCTTGATCTGCTTGGCCGCCGCCTCGTCCCCCTCGCCGTGCGCCGTCTCGGCGAGCCTCCGCCGGGTCTGGACGAACTCCGAGGGCGGCACGCGGTAGAGCTCTTCGATGACCGCATTAAGATCCACAGTCGGTAACTACCACCGGAGATCTCCCCGGAATCCGGGAGTGATCAGGCTCTCTCTCATCGAGAAGGACATACTCCCCTCAACACCAATAAGTCCCCGAGGAATCCTCACTTTACGAGAGACCTGACTAGCCCTGACGTCGCCCCTTCCTCGCCGGAGCGGCCATGGCCCGGCACCGGAGCCGCTCCTAGCCTCGGAAGGGTGAATGCCGTCCCCTTCTTCGTCACCGCGGTCATCGTCATCGGCGTCCTGGCACCGGAGAAAGGCCTCTCCGCCCCCGACGTCCGGATCGAGCGGGTCCGGTTCGACGCACCCGGCGTCGACGACCGAACGAACCGGAGCCTGAACGGCGAGTGGGTGGAGGTCGCGAACCACTCCGGGAGGACACGGAACCTTCGGGGCTGGCGGCTGCACGGCGCAGACGGCCAGACCTACACGTTCCGGGAGCTCCGCCTCAGGCCGGGGCAGAGCGTCCGCGTCCACACCGGCTCCGGCCGCGACGGCCGCGGCCATCTCTACTGGCGCCGCGGCACCCACGCCTGGAAGAACTCCGGCTCGACGGTCCGGCTGAGGTCCCCGGCGGGCCGCGCCGACTCCTGCACCTGGAGTTCCGGTGGATCGGTCAAGTACTGCCGACCATAAACCGGCCATTCGCATTGCCTTGATGGAAGACATCCGACGACCGCCAGGCCGGCCGACGCCTCCTGGGCGGGGTGAGCCCGCCTCGGCCCCCCCTTTCTGGGTAGGTCTGGAACATGGGGGAGACACGGGATGCCGGGCCGTTCGTGCCCGGGAACGCGGAACTGCCGGAACTGCGCGAGGCATCGGCGGGCTGCCGGGGTTGCGCCCTCTATGAGCGGGCCACCCGGACGGTGTTCGGTGAGGGGCCCGCCGGAGCCCGGCTCGTCCTGGTCGGGGAGCAGCCGGGCGACCAGGAGGACCGGCAGGGCAGACCGTTCGTGGGCCCCGCCGGACGGCTGCTGGGCCGGGCGCTGGAAGAGGCGGAGATCGAGCGGGACGCCGTCTACGTCACCAACGCCGTCAAGCACTTCAAGTTCACGCTGAAGGAGGGGTCCAAGCGGCGGTTCCACCAGAGCCCGGGCACCACCGAGATCAACGCCTGCCGGCCGTGGCTGGTGGCCGAGTTGGAGGCGGTCTCCCCCGAGGTGGTCGTGGCGCTGGGGGCCGTGGCGGGCAAGGCGCTGCTCGGGCCGTCCTTCCGGGTGACCAGGCAGCGGGGCGTCCCCCTGGACTGCCCTCCGTTCGAGGCCATCGGCGCCCCGGCCGCGGCGGCGCAGGGTCCGCCGGCCGGACGGATCGTCGCCACGATCCACCCGTCGGCGGTCCTGCGCGCGCCCGACCGGGACGCCGTCTACGCCGGGCTCGTCAGCGACCTCAGGGTGGCGGCCCGACTGCTGGGCTGAGCTCTCAGACCCGGGTCTGCGGCTCGTAGCCCTCGTCCTCGCCGCCCGGCGCGTCGGCCCGGGCGTTCGGCGGATCGGTGGGCCCCGGCGCGAACTCCTCGGCCAGATCGGGCGCCTCGTCCTCGAGCGGGGCGCCCTGCTCGGCCCTGCGGTCGGCGAAGCTCCGGCTCTCCCGCCTCTTGTCGTCCTTCATCCTGCGCTCCTTCCGGGTCAGCCGGGGTGGATCTCACCGCCGGCGGGGACGAGGGTCTGGCCCGTGTAGTAGGAGGAGTTGCGCCCGGCGGCGAAGAACACGTAGGACGGGGCGATCTCGTCCGGCTGCGCGGCCCGTCCCATCGGGGCCTGCTCGCCGAAGTCCGCCACCTTCTCCGGCGGGAACGTCGCGGGGATGAGCGGGGTCCACACCGGGCCCGGCGCCACGCAGTTCACCCGGATGCCCCGGTCCATCAGGGACTTGGCCAGCGACTGGACGAGGTTCATCGCCCCCGCCTTGGTGGCCGCGTAGTCGATGAGGGTCGGGTTGCCGCGCAGCCCGTTGATCGACCCGGTGACCACGATGGACGAGCCCTCCGACAGGAACTCCAGGGCTTCCTGCACGCACCAGAACAGGCTGAGCAGGTTGACCTCGACGGTACGGCGCAGCTGCGCCGAGCCGATCTTCCGGATGTCGTCGGCCGGCGCCTGGGTGCCGTGGTGCAGGACCAGGACGTCGAGCCCGCCCAGAGCGGTGCCCGCGTCCCGGACGACCTGCCGGCAGTGGCGCTCGTCCCCCATGTCGCCGCCGAAGGTGCGGCACGTCCGGCCCTCGGCCTCCACCAGGCTCGCGGTGTGCCGGGCGTCGGCGTCCTCCTCCAGGTAGGTGAGCGCGACGTCCGCGCCCTCCTTGGCGAAGGCCACGCTCACCGCCCGCCCGATGCCGGAGTCTCCCCCGGTCACCAGGGCGCGGGCGCCGGACAGCAGCCCGCTCCCCCGGTAGCCGCGCATCTCGTCCCGCGGCTCGGGGGTCATCTCCTCCGTCCGGCCGGGATACTCCTGGCTCTGTGCCGGTCGTTCACTCAACGACGTCTCCTTCCACGGGGGGTCAGGTACGGCGTTCCTCATGGCCGATGCCGAGGTCCTTGACGATCTCGGGGAGGCCGTCGTAGGACTTGCCGGGCAGCCGGGACAGCCGGGCGACCACGACGTCGGGCGCGCCTTCGGAGGCGGCGTGGTCGGCCAGCTCGTCGGGGCCCGCCGGGTAGCGCACGCCGGCCAGGACCGAGGCGATGGCGCTGCGCTCCTCGACGTCCCGCGGGGTCATCCCGGGAGGCGCCCCCCTGCGGTCGGCCCGGGTGGCCGTCGGGTCGAGGCCCGTGTCGGTGTCGACCGGCTCCGGGTCGTTCCACGGCTGGGGGTGGGTGGGTCCGCCGCTGCGCAGCAGGCCCTCGCTCTCCCGGTGCATCTCCTCGTCCAGTTTCGGGCCGTGCTTGCCGCTCTTCTCGGTCATACGCCCGCCTTTCACATCTTTGTGGAATCAGGTCTGCAATCTTCTGGAAAAGAAGAATCAGGACGGATGTTTTCGGGTGGCGTCCTGCTCCTCCGACTCCCGCACACCCTCCTCGTCGGGGGGAAGGGAATCCGGATGGGCGTTGCGCACTCCGGGAACCCCGGTTCCGCTCCGCGGCACCCCCCCTTCGTCCTGCATGGCAGAGGGAACGGTGCGCCCGCGCGCGTCGGAGCCCTTGTTGACGGGCGCGAACTCCCTGTCGTGCGTCTCCTCAGGCTCATGACCCAGATCGTTATATTTGGTCATAGTTTATGAACTACCCCCTAGAAGGGAATCACACTCCCTATCACCAAAAAAGCCCAAGAATCTACTCAAATAACACCGAAATGCAGTCGGAAAGGACCGAGGGTGCGCGGCAGCGGGCGATCGGAACGCAACCTCGCCCCGGCCACCTGCCGGAAGTCGTGCTCCCGCAGCAGCCCCGCCAGGAACAGGCTCACCGACAGCAGGACCAGCTGCCGGCCCGGGCATTCGCCGGGACCCGCGCTGAACGGGACGATCGACCAGTTCTCCTCCGCGGTGCCGTCCAGCCAGATGTCCGGGGCGAAGGAGTCGGCGAACGGCAGCAGCTGGTCGTCCCGGTGCAGGAACG
The DNA here is from genome assembly GCF_039871655.1 of Actinocorallia sp. B10E7. Lineage (NCBI taxonomy): Bacteria > Bacillati > Actinomycetota > Actinomycetes > Streptosporangiales > Thermomonosporaceae > Actinocorallia > Actinocorallia sp. B10E7. The sequence continues at coordinate 736,064 of NZ_JBDPLZ010000004.1, read as the reverse complement.
GGGTGAAGATGAGCATGCCCGTCCCGGCGGGCATCGTCCTGCCGTGCCAGACCGTCTCCCGAGTGCTCTCCCGCAGGATCGCGGGAGTGGTCGGCCACAACCTCAGCGACTCCTGCACGCAGGCCCGCAGGAACGGCAGTTCCAGCGCGCCGCTCTCGGCCTCGCGGCGTGCCCGACGCATGTGCTCGGGATGGGCGGCCAGCAGCGCCAGCGCGCGGAACGCCGCCATGCCCGCGGGCTCGTAGGCGAACAGCCACTGCGGCACCTGCTGGGCCGGATCGGTGCGCGCCGTCTTCGGCGCCTTGGCGGCGAGCCCGGCCAGGCTCCCCTGCTCGGCCTTGCGCAGGTAGCCCTCCAGGCGGCGCTGGAAGCGGGCGTGCACGGCCCGGCGGCGCGGGCGGGCGAAAGACCAGTTCGCGTCCATGCGCAGCCTGGTGAGAAGGTCGCTGACGCGGTGGTCGTCACGGGCCTCGTCACCCAGCACGATCCTGCGGACGGTCCGCCACCAGGCGGTGCGGAACTCCCCCCACCCCAGCTCGCCGGAGTCCTCGATGACCCCGACCAGCGCGGCGGCCTCCCCCTCGATCTTGCGGGAGATCTCGCCGGACAGGCGGTGCACGGAGTGGTCGGTGTCCAGCACCTCCTCGTTGAAGGCGCGCCGGTCCTCCCGGTCCGCGCCCCTGGAGATGAGGACGCCGTGCGGCTGGAAGCGCGAGAGCGCGGCGTGCTTCTCCCTGCTGTCGAGCGAGAAGGGCTCGGGCGACTCCGTCAGCGCCCGCCGCACGTCCTCGGGGGACAGCAGCAGGGCGTACGACCTGCCGGGCAGGCTCAGCTGAAGCGGCCCCCGCCCGTAGCGGTGGCGCAGTCGCTGCAGCAGACGTCCCGCCCGCAGATCGGCCTGCAGCCCTTCGGCCAGAGCGACGGCCCGGGGACGGCGCGCGATGACGCCGCGCGCGACCGTCGGCGCCATGACGACGGCGCCGACCTTCAGCGTGTCGGCGACCGAAGCCCTGATCAGCGGCACCTTGTCCGAGGCGCGCCTGCGGAGGCGGCTTCTGGTCTCCTCCTTCACCGGGGCGGCCATGACGACTCCTTTCACAGATCGGAAGAATGACGGCGGACACGAACGGCTCGAGCCGGTGTCACGGGGTGCCGCCGACGCCCGAACGGAACTCTCTGAGGCGCAGCGGCCCGCTGGACGCCTTCGACAGGGCGGGCGTGTCCTCGTCCGCGCCGGTCCTGAGGCCGACGAGGAACTCCGACAGGGCGTGGACGGAGGTGTGCTCGGGCGTCCACCCCAGCTCTTGGCGGGCCCTGCCGACGTCCATGAGCGGCAGCCGCATCGCCAGGTCGAACAGGTGCGGAGAGGCCGGGACCAGCCGCAGGCCCCACGCGGCGGCCAAGAGTGTCCGGACGGCCCGCGCCGGCACCTTCACCTTGCGGGCGCGGAACACCGCGGCCACTTCGTCGGCACCGATGACGGGGGCGGCCGCGAGGTTGAAGGCGCCGTGTACGGGCCGTACGACGGCCTGGTGGAACGCCCTCCCCGCGTCCGGCGAGTGCAGCATCTGCATCTTCAGACCGGGGATGTCCGGCACGACCGGCACGATTCCGGGCCGGACGAGCCTGCCCGGCACCAGCGGGCCCGCGAACAGCCGTCGCTGCTCCGTGGCGGTCCTGCGCTCGAAGACGAAACCGGGTCGCATCCTCACCACGCGGCACTGCGGGTACTTCTCCTCGAAGAAGTCCAGCATCCGTTCGACGTAGGACTTCTCCCGGCTGTAGGCGGCCATGGGCCAGCCGTGCGTGGGCCAGTCCTCATCGACGAGGCGGTCCTTGGGCCCGGGCGAGTAGGCGCCGACGGACGACGAGTAGACGAGCGCGGGCACCCCAGCCTCCGCGACGGCGCGGAACACCCGGGCGCTGCCCAGCACGTTCGTCCGCCACGTCGTGTACGGGTCGTGGGTCGGCTGGAAGATCCAGGCCAGGTGCACCACCGCGTCCGCTCCGCGCAGCAGCGGCACCAGGTCGCTGTGGGTGATGTCGGCGCGCACCCACTGGGTGCGGCCTATCTCCAGGCGCGGCCTGCGGCGGGCGATGCCCACGAGTTGCGTGACGGCGGGATCCTCCGCCAGCGACCTCAGGGTGTTCGTGCCGAGGTTCCCCGTGCCGCCGATGACCACTACCCGCATCGTCCCCCGCCCTTCCGGCCCCCCGACCGGGTCGCTCCGCGTTCTCGCCCCGCGACCGGCGTACCATGATCACAAAGCACGCCGTGTTCATCTTCTCCCTCCCCGGGAAGGCATGAAAGAAACGGAGGGAACGAGCGGGATCGGGGGATTCGGCCCGATGAGTCACGTGAGTCCGGCCACCAGGGGCAGGTTGCGGGTCGGCACCTCCGGCTGGCAGTACGCCGACTGGCGCGACGTGCTGTACCCGCCGGGCCTGCCGCAGACCCGCTGGCTGGAGCATTACTCCGCGCGGTTCGACACCGTCGAGAGCAACGCCGCGTTCTACCGGCTCCCCTCCCGCGAGACCTTCGAGCACTGGAGCGAGAAGACCCCGCCGGGCTTCGTGATGGCGGTCAAGGCGAGCCGCTACCTCACCCACATCCGCCGCCTTTCGGCTCCCGAAGAACCCGTCGCACGACTGCTGCGGGCCGCCTCGGGGCTCGGTGACAAACTCGGGCCCGTCCTTCTGCAGCTGCCCCCGACCCTGCGCGCGAACGCCGGGCTGCTCGCCCGCTGCCTGCGGTGCTTCCCCCCGGACGTGCGGGTGGCCGTCGAGCCGCGCCACCCGTCCTGGTGGACCATGGAGATCCGCGATCTGCTGGCCGACCACGCGGCGGCCCTGTGCTGGGCCGACCGGCAGAGCCGCCCGGTGACACCGCTGTGGCGCACCACCGGCTGGATCTACCTGCGCTGCCACGAGGGCGCGGCCCGTCCGTGGCCCCGCTACGGGGAGGCCGCGCTGCACGCGTGGGCGCGCCGCACATCCGAGGTCACCACCGAAGGCGGGGACGCCTACGTCTACTTCAACAACGACCCCGCCGCCGCGGCGGTCCACAACGCGCTGCGGTTCGCCGAAATCGCCGCCCCCGGGCGGACCCCGCCCCTCGCCGGACCCCGGGAACTCGAAAGGGACAGGTGAGTGCGATGTCCGTCCGGTCCGACCGGTCCTTGTGGGCCGGAGTCCTGCTCGGGGTGGGGGCCTCGGCGTTCGCCGACGAGGCCGTCTTCCACCGGTTGCTGCGCTGGCATCGCTTCTACGACGAGTCGGCCTCGGGCATAGGGCTGGTCTCCGACGGGCTGTTCCACGCCTTCGGCTGGTTCGCCACCGTCTTCGGGCTGGCGGCGGTCGCCGACGCGGCCAGGCGAGGCGTCCTGCGCGGACGCGTCCTGGGCGGAGGGGTGCTCCTGGGCGGCGGCGCGTTCCAGCTCTACGACGGCATCGTCCACCACAAGCTGCTGCGCCTGCACCAGAGCCGCTACGGCGTCGACATCTCCCCCTACGACTGGACGTGGAACGCCGTCGCGGCGCTCATGCTCGTCGCGGGCTGCTGGCTGCTCCTGCCGGCGCTGCGGCGGCCGGGCGGTGCGAGCTGATGGGGACCGGCCATCAGGCGGGGCCGGCGCAGTGGGCCGCGGCCATCGCCATGGCGGGCGCCGTCGCCGCCTACCTCGCCGCGGCGGCCCGGCTGCGGCGCCGGGGCGACGCCTGGCCCTGGCTACGCGACCTCTCCTTCACGACGGGGGGCACGGCCGTCGCGACGGCGGCCGCGGCGCAGCTGCCCGGCGGGCAGTTCACCTCGCACATGCTGCAGCATCTGCTCGTCGGGATGGCCGGGCCTCTGCTGCTCGTCCTGGCCCGTCCCGTCACCCTGGTGCTGCGGGTGCTGCCGCCCGGACGGACGCGCCGGACGCTGCTGGCCGTGGTGCAGTCACGGCTCGCGGCGGTGCTGGTGTGCCCGCCGGTCGCGGCGCTCATCGACTTCGGCGGGCTGTGGATGATGTACCGGACGCCACTGCTGGCCGCAACGCACGACCGGCCGTGGGTGCACGCGCTGCTGCACCTGCGGGTGTTCGCGGCGGGGATGCTGTTCACCACCGCGCTCTGCCGCCTGGACCCGATGCGGCACCGCTACTCCCTGGCGCTGCGGGCGGGGACGCTGGTCGTCGCGAGCGCCGCCCATGCCGTCCTGGCCAAGTCGCTGTGGGCCTCTCCGCCGCCCGGGCTCGTGTTCCCCGCGGCCGACCTGCGGACGGGCGCGCTGCTGATGTACTACGGCGGCGACCTGGTGGAGGTGGGGCTTGCCCTTGTCATCGTGCTGGGCTGGTACGCCGAAACGGGGCGGAGCCTCAGTCGGGAGCGGCGGCGGATGGACGCGGTGCCGGGCTGAACCCGCTGTGATCTGCGGCAAATTGGCGGATTGTAGAGATTGGCGAGGGCAACCCAGGGCAAAGGGGCCATAACGGGGCAAATATCCCAACAGTTATCGGACAACCGGGGGAATGATGAAGGCAGTGACCTGGCATGGCCGTCGCGACATCCGAGTCGACCAGGTGCCCGACCCGATCATCAAGGAGCCCAACGACGCGGTCGTCCGGGTCACTTCCACTGCGGTCTGCGGCTCGGACCTGCACCTCTACGAAACGCTCGGGCCCTTCCTCCAGGAGGGGGACATCCTCGGGCACGAGCCCATGGGCATCGTCGAGGAGGTCGGCCCCGAGGTCACGCACATCAAGCCCGGGGACCGGGTGGTGATCCCGTTCAACATCTCCTGCGGCCATTGCCCCATGTGCGACCGGCGGTACTACGCCCAGTGCGAGACGACCCAGGTGCGCGAGTACGACATGGGCGCCGCGCTCTTCGGCTACACCAAGCTCTACGGAGAGGTCGCGGGCGGCCAGGCCGAGTACCTGCGGGTCCCGCAGGCCCAGTTCGGCCCGATCCCGGTGCCGCACGGCACTCCGGACGAGCGGTTCCTGTTCCTCTCCGACGTGCTGCCGACGGCCTGGCAGGCGGTCGAGTACGCCGAGGTCCCGGACGGCGGCAGCGTCACCGTCCTCGGACTCGGGCCCATCGGCCAGATGTGCTGCCGTATGGCCCGGCACCGGGGCTACCGGGTCATCGGCGTGGACCTCGTCCCCGAACGGCTGGAGATGGCCCGCCGGCACGGCGCCGAGACCATCGACCCGAGGAGCGCCGACATCGTCGCCGCCGTCCGCGACCTCACCGGGGGTCGCGGCACCGACTCGGTGATCGACGCCGTCGGCATGGAGGCGCACGGCTCGCCCTTCGCCAAAGCCGCCCAGACCTTCACCTCCCTCCTCCCGGACCGGATCTCCGCACCGCTCATGACCCGCGCCGGAGTGGACCGCCTCTCCGCCCTCCACCTGGCGATCGAGGTGGTCGCCCGGTGCGGGGTCATCTCCCTGTCCGGCGTCTACGGCGGCATGTCCGATCCGATGCCCATGCTCCGCCTCTTCGACAAGGGCGTCACCCTCCGCATGGGCCAGGCCCATGTCCGCCGCTGGCTGGACGACCTGATGCCGCTGGTCACCGACGAGTCCGACCCGCTGGGCGTCCTGGACCTCGCCACCCACCGCGTCTCCCTGGACCGCGCGCCGCAGGCCTACGAGGCCTTCCAGAAGAAGCTCGACGGGGCCATCAAGGTCATCCTCGACCCGGCCCTCTGACCGCCGGCCGCTTCCGCGAGGACCGGGCCCCGGGCGTCCGTCACGCCCGGGGCCTTTACGTCGTAGATCTCTGAATTCCCCATTCCATCCGTCTTCGACGTTTGAGAGACCCGACCTCATGCCGATACCAAGAGTGATCAGAAATATCCGTCGGGTAGCGAGCAGAAGAGGGAGTGGTTCCGTGTGCCGACGCCCCGATCCCACCCTGGACACATCGAGGCCCGCTCCCCCGGATCCTCCGACCGGACACCCGTGAACTCCGCCGCCGGCCCCCCGGGGCGACCACGCCTTCCCTGGCGCGCCGACCTCCTCACCGCCCTCACCGGCCTGGCCCTGGAGTCCGTCGCCGTCTTCTTCGTGATCATCGCCTCCGGCCTGGCCAACAGCGTCGATCCCCACCGGTCCAACGGCGGGGCCGACCGCGCCGACCAGCTCCTCGTCCTCGGCCTCGGCATCCTGCTCTGCCTCGCCCTCCTGGTGGCCCTCCTCCTGCGCACCAAGGCCCCCATCACCTCCCTCCTCCATCTCCTCCTGGCCGGAGCCCTCCTCCTGGCCGTCCTCACCGTCCCCTCCTCCGACCCCTCCCCGCGCGGTCCCACGCCCGCCCCGTCGCCCGTCACCCGCACGCCGTAGCAGGACGGCCCCCATCGGGGCGGCACCCGGCGGAACCGGGCGGTTGAAATGAAAATAATTTTCATTATGATGTCCCGTCGTCGGTGTGAAGGAGGACGGGGTGACGGCTGGAACGCAGCGGGAGCAGGAACTGCCGCCCGCCGGGTGGGGGGTTCGGCGGACGGAGCCGGGGGCCGACGCGGCCTGGTGGTCCATCTCGATCGTCTCCCTGCTGGTGATCGGACGGATCTGGGTGGCCCCGTGGGTGACCCAGGAGGGGGTGCTGGCCTGGACGACGATCTTCATCGCGATCTGCGTGCAGGCGCTGCCGTTCCTGGTGTTCGGGGTGGTGCTGTCCGCCGGGATCACGGCGTTCGTCCCCGCGGAGGTGTGGAGCCGCGTGCTGCCCCGCCGGGGCGCGGCGGCGGTGCCCGTGGCGGGGATGGCGGGAGCCGTCCTGCCCGGGTGCGAGTGCGCGTCCGTGCCGGTGGCGGGGAGCCTGATGGCCCGGGGAGTCGCACCGGCCGCGGCCCTCACGTTCCTGCTGGCGGCGCCCGCGATCAACCCGGTCGTCATGGTCGCGACGGCGGTGGCGTTCCCCGGGCGGCCGGAGATGGTGGCGGCGCGGTTCGGGGCCTCGCTGGTGGTGGCGGTGCTCGCCGGATGGGTGTGGCTGCGCTTCGGCAAGGGCGAATGGCTGCGGATCCCGGGACGGCCCGAGCACGAAGGCGGACGCTGGGACGCGTTCCGGGTGGCGGTGCGGCACGACTTCATGCACGCCGGAGGATTCCTGGTGGTCGGCGGGATGGCCGCGGCCACGATCAATGTGGTGGTCCCCTCCGAGTGGGTGAACGGGGTGGCCGGGATTCCGTGGGCCGCGGTGCTGACGCTGGCCGTGCTGGCCGTGCTGATGTCGATCTGCTCGGAGGCCGACGCCTTCGTGGCGGCCAGCCTCACCTCGTTCTCCCCCACCGCGAAGCTGGCCTTCCTCGTCGTGGGGCCTATGGTCGACCTCAAGCTCATCGCACTGCAGACGGGGATGTTCGGACGGCGGTTCGCGATCCGGTTCATCCCGTTGACGTTCGTCCTGGCCGTCGCGGTCAGCGCTCTCGTGGGAGGGGTGTTCCTGTGAGCAGAGCCATGCAGAACCTGCTGATGGTGCTCGTCGGCGGGGCGGTCCTGTGGATCACCCTGGTCACCGGGGAGATCGTCAACTTCGTCAAGGAGGGGCTGCGCTGGCCGCTGGTCGCGGCCGCGCTCGTCCTGATCGTCCTCGGCCTGGCCGGGATGCGCCGCGACTGGCACGAACGACCCGGCGAGCACGACGGGCACGACGGGCACGAGGGCCACTCCCACGGTCCGGGCGGGCCGCGGGTCGCCTGGCTGCTGTGCCTGCCCCTCTTGGCGATCTTCGCCGTCGCCCCGCCCGAACTCGGGGTCTTCACCGCCACCCGCGCCGACGAGGCCCGGACGGCGGCGCCCCCGAAGATCCCGGTCAAGGAGGACGACTACGCGCTGCCCCCGGGCCCGGACCCGCTGCCCATGTCGATCGGCGAGTTCATGGGCCGGTCCTTCGAGGCCCAGATCGGCGGGCAGGTCACCCTCGCCGACCGCAGGCTCGAACTCACGGGCTTCGTCACCCCGGACAAGAAGAGCGGCGCCTGGTACCTCACCCGGCTCCAGATGAGCTGCTGCGCCGCCGACGCCCTGGCGCTGCGCGTCAAGATCCTGAACGCGCCGGCCCCGAAGAAGGGCGCGTGGGTGAAGGTCGTCGGGCTCTGGCGTCCCGCCGGGAAGCCGGGCGGCCAGGGCGTGTACGAGTTCACCGCCGAGACCGTCTCCCCGGCCGACAAACCAGACAACCCCTATGAATAACCTGCGGTTTCCCTCGAATGAGGAGAACCGATAACCCCATCAATCGGTACGGTAAGGGAGTACGCGCTCAGCAAGGAGACCGAAGATGTTCCTCCAGATCATCCAGGCACCGGCCGGAGACGCCGACGCCCTGCGCGCGGCGAGCTACCGGTGGGCCGACAAGCTGGGATCCACCTCCGTCGGCTGGCTGGGCTGCACCGGCGGGGTGACCGAGGAGGGCGTGTTCTTCACCGCCGAGCGGTTCGAGTCCGAACAGAAGATGTGGGTGGAGTCCGGGCGTCCCGGACGGCGGCGCTGGTTCTCCGAGATCCGCGCGGCCCTCACCGGCGACCCGGTCTTCACCAACTGCCGGGAGGTCGAGGTCTTCGCTCCCGACCCGACCGCCATCGACAAGGCGGGCCTCGTCCAGATCGTCCAGGGCCGGGTGCGGGACGCCGCGCTGATGCGGACCCTGATGCGCAGCATGGAGAAGGAGATGTTCCTGCACCGCCAGGACATGCTCGGCTCCACCCTCGCCTTCCACCCCGACGACGGCTACACCCATCTGCTGTACTTCACCTCGGAGGACGACGTCGCGGACGCGGAGCTGCGCGAGACCCCTCCCCGCATCAAGTCGGTGATGGACGCCGTCTACGAGCTCAACATCACGATGCCCTCGTACCATGTGCTGACCTCACCCTGGATGCACTCCCGCCGCGAGACCGACCGTTAGCGGAACGGGAGTATCGGGATCGGCCGCGCCGGGGCATGCTGAGCCTCATGACGAAATGGACGACCGACGACATCCCCCAGCAGAGCGGGCGGACCTATGTGGTCACCGGCGCCAACAGCGGGCTCGGTCTGGAGACCACCAGGGAACTGGCGGCCCGGGGCGCGCATGTGATCATGGCCTGCCGGGACCTCGCCAAAGGGCGGAAGGCGTGCGCGGAGCTGCACGGCGGGCAGGTGGAGGTCCGGCGGCTGGACCTGGCCGACCTGGACTCCGTGCGCGAGTTCGCCGGCACCGTGGAGAAGGCCGACGTCCTGGTCAACAACGCCGGGATCATGATGCCGCCCCTCCGGCGCACCAGGCAGGGCTTCGAGCTGCAGTTCGGCACCAACCACCTCGGGCACTTCGCCCTCACCGGCCTGCTGCTGGACCGGTTGTCCGAGGGGGACGCGCCCCGCGTCGTGACGGTCACCTCCGCCCTGCACCGCCGGGGCTCGATCGACTTCGACGACCTGAACGCCGAGAGGTCCTACTCCCCGACCGGGCACTACGCCAACTCCAAGTTCGCCAACGTCCTGTTCGGCCTGGAGCTGGACCGCAGGCTGCGCGCGGCGGGCAGCCCGGTCCTCAGCCTCCTGGCCCACCCCGGTTACGCGGCGACCAACCTGCAGTCCAGCGGCCCCACCGGCCTGCTCGGCCTGATCATGAAGCCCGGCAACCTGCTGCTGGCCCAGTCCGCCGCCCGCGGGGCGATCCCCCAGCTCTACGCCGCCACCGCCGCCGAGGCGGAGCCCGGAGGGTTCTACGGGCCCGACGGGCTCCAGGAGTCCCGAGGACGCCACCCGAAGCCCGTCCGGCCGGTGCGCTCCGCCACCGACCCGGAGCTCGCACGCCGGCTCTGGTCGGTCTCCGAGGAGCTCACCGGCGTCCGCTACCTCTGACTCAGGCCTGGGCCAGCCAGGTGCGGCACAGCCACCAGGCGTCCGCCGCGCCGAACGTGGTGGCCGGGTCCACGCCGGTGACGTCCGTGAACCGCTGGACCCGGTTGCGCACGGTGTTGGGGTGCACGAACAGCCTCCCGGCCGCCGCGTTGACGTCCCGGTCGGCCTCCAGCCAGGTGGAGACGGCCAGGGCGACGGACGCGGCGTTCGCGCCCAGGGTGTTCCAGTCCTGCCGGTGACGCTCCAGAAGCACCGCGGCGAGATCGGGCCTGCCCACCAGCGCGACCAGGGACGCCACCTCCGCGACATGCACCACACCCGACCGTCCCGAGGACTCGGCGGCGGCCAGCGCGTCGAGTGCCAGCCTCCGGGCCGCGGCCAGTTCCTCCGCTTCGACGGGTCCTGCCAGCCCCGCCGTCAGGCCGGACCGTACGGCGCGGGGCGCGGGGGCCCGGGCGAGCACCGCGACGAGCAATCCGTCGAGCCTGGCGCACAGCACCGGAGGGTACTCGCGGAGCGCCCGTTCCAGGGCCGCGGCGGCCGCCAGGTCGTCGGCGCGGGCGACCAGGGCCCACAGGCCGCCCGCGGTCGGCAGCCCCGCCTCGACGGCGGCCAGCGCGGCGGCCGAGCCGCCTTCCAGGAGCCGGCGCAGGATCACCGCGTCCCGCGCGTCCGTCCGCGGGTGCGGGTCGGCCTTCGCGACCCGGTGGGCGGTGATCAGCCGGGATCGCACGGCCTCCGCCCAGTCGTCGTAAAGCTCGCGGGCGTCCAGCAGGAGATCGGGGGTGACCCCGGCGGAGGGGGCCGTCTCCCTGGCCCGCGACCAGATCGTGCGTTCGGCGATGTGGATGGCTCCGAGCACCGCCTCGATCGGCACGCCCTGCCGGGCCCGGGTGACCGCCAGGTCCTCCACGAAGGACAGCTCCGCCTCGCTGGGACCGCGCCGGGCGGCGAGCGCCCTGGTCGCGGCGAAGAGCAGGGCGCGGGTGTGGCCGGTGATGTCGGCGGACGACAGCGAGGCGGCCTCGCGCACCATCGTGCGCACTCCGATCACCACGGACGGCAGCAGGTCGTCCTCGCCGACGATCCGCTCGATGAGATCGACGACGGACGTCCACTCTTCCCGGGAGCGCACTCCACCATCATGCTCCAGGTTGTGGGCCACCACAATCTACGCAGCAAAACAGGTGATAAGCGCCATATTCCAAGCCGGGATCAAGACCTAGATTGGTGCGAACCACAACTTCCAGCGGCCGGCCCTGACGCCGTCCCATCCCCACCCCATCCCTCGAGGAGCACGAGCGCCATGACCCCTCCTTGCCGTGTCGCCGTCATCGGCGCCGGAGCGGCCGGTCTCACCGCCGTCAAGGCACTGCTGGACGTCGGCGCCGAGGTCGTCGCCTATGAGAAGGGCGACCGGCCGGGCGGGCTGTGGGCTCGGGACAACGGCAGCGGCCTCTCCCCCGCCTACGCCTCCCTGCACCTCAACACCAGCAAGGGGCGCACCCAGTTCGCCGACTTCCCGATGCCCCGCGAGTGGCCGGACTACCCGTCGGCCGACCACATCGCCGGGTATCTCGCCGACTACGCCGAGAAATTCGGGATCACCCCCCATCTGCGCTTCCACCACACCGTCACCTCCGTCGAACGGGAGAACGGCAGGTGGAAGGTGACCGCGTCCGCGCCCAGCCGGGAGACCGGCTACACCGAGCGGTACGACGCCGTAGTCGTCGCCAACGGCCACAACTGGGACCCCCGCCTGCCCGACCCCGCCTACCCCGGCGAGTTCACCGGCGAGCAGATGCACGCCCACGACTACCGCGACGCCGAGATCTTCCGGGACAAGCGGGTGCTCGTGGTCGGCATGGGAAACTCCGCCATGGACATCACCGTGGACGCCTCGTACGTGTCGCGGGGGCCCGTACTCCTGTCCGCCCGCCACGGCGTCCACATCGTGCCCAAATACCTCTTCGGCCGTCCCTCGGACGCCACCGGCGGCGCCCTGGCCGCCCTGCCGTGGCGGCTGCGCCAGGCCCTGGCCGAGACCATGCTCCGGGTCGCCGTCGGCACCCCCCAGAGCTACGGCCTGCCCGCGCCCGCGGGCGGGCTCTTCCAGAACCACCCGACGATCAGCGACACGATCCTGCACCGGCTCACCCACGGCGAGGTGGCCCCGCGGCCCGGCGTCGAGCGCTTCGACGGGGACCGGGTCGTCTTCACCGACGGCACGTCCGACGCCGTCGACGTGATCGTCTGGGCCACCGGCTACCGGGTGAGCATCCCCTTCCTGTCCGAGCGCTGGCTGGGCGGCGACCCCGAGGAACTGCCGCTGTACAAGCGGGTGTTCCACCTGGACGACCCGAGCCTGGTCTTCGTCGGGCTGATGCAGTCCACCGGCGCGGCACTGCCCGTCGTGGAGGCCCAGTCGAAGCTCGCCGCCGCCTACCTGTCGGGCTCCTACGCGCTGCCCGACCCTCCGGAACGGCTGCGCTCGGTGGCCCGCGCCCTGCGGTACTCCACCGCCAGGTGGGGCCGGGACCGGCGCCCCCAGATGCGCATCGACTTCGACGACTACGTCGCCGACGTGCCCCAAGAGATCCAGGCCGGGCGGGACAGGCTCCTGCGCGGCGAGACCCGGCCGTTCGCCCCGACCCGCGGCAAGGAGACCTCCGCGTGAACCTCCCCCTCTCCATCCTCGACGGCGGCCACCGCGACGCGCACGGTCTGCGAGTGATCGTCACGGGCGCCTCCGGCACGTTCGGGCGGGCGATCTGCGCCCGCCTGAGCGGGCTCGGCGCCCGCGTCATCGGCCTGGACGTGGCCCCCCGCGAGGACGACCCCGTCGAGGTCGTCGCCTGCGACCTCACCGACGACGAGCAGGTCCCCGAGGCCGTGGCCGAGGCCATCGGAAGGCTCGGCGGGCTCGACCTGCTCATCAACAACGCCGGGATCGGCGGGCCCGCCCCCGCCGAACTCCCGCCCGGAGACGAGGTGCGCCGACAGCTCGACATCAACCTGCTGGGCGTCTGGCGGGTGACGGCCGCGTGTGTGGACTCGCTCGTCGCGTCCCGCGGCCGGGTCGTCATGCTGTCCTCCCGGATGGCGGTCATGCAGCTGCCGCTGGCGGCGGCGTACGGGGCGTCCAAGCGGGCGCTCGTGGCGTACGCGGACGCGCTGCGCATGGAGATCGGCACGCACGTCGGCGTCACCTGCGTCTACCCGTCGATGGTGCGCAGCCCGATCCACGACTCCACCGCCTCGGCGGGCCTCTCTCTGGAGGGCATGAGCCGCTACGAGCCGCTGGAGGGCGTCGTGGACACGGTGCTGCGGGCGGCCCTCAGCCGCCGGGTCCACCGCGACCTGCCGACCACGACCCGCGGGTCCGTCGAGTTCTTCCTCGCCCGCCACCTGCCCTCGGTGACCGACCGGATCATCTCCCGGACGCTCGCCGAACGCGTCCGCTCCGGAGCGTTCAAGGGTGTCGAGCTGGCCGCCGGGGTCGTCAGAAGGTTCGGCTCGTGAGTGTCGCGACCGAGGCCTCCCCTCGGACCGGTGACCTCGTCGAGTACTCCACCGGCTCCCTGGGCATGGGGGTGTGGGTCACCGTCCCCGGGCTGCTCCTGCTGTACTTCCTCACCCACACGCTCGGTGTCTCCCCCTTCCTCGCCGGCCTGGTCCTGCTGCTGCCCAAGGTCATCGACGCCGTCGTGCACCCGCTGTTCGGCACGCTGTCGGACCGGCAGGCGCGGCGGTCGGGGAACCGGCGCGGCCTGCTCCGCTGGGGGCTGCTGCTGGCCGTGGCGATGACCGCGATGTTCACCGTCCCGGCCGGATTCTCCGGAACGGCGGCCGCGCTGTGGGTCGGCGCCTGGTACATCGCCGGAAACCTGCTCTTCGCGTGCTTCCAGGTGCCCTACCTGACCACCCCGTCCGACCTGAAGATCGGCTACCACGAGCGCACCCGGGTGTTCATGTTCCGGATGCTCTTCCTCACCCTTGGCCTCCTCGGGGCGGGCGTCGTCGCACCGGCCATGGTCTCGGCGGGCGGGCGCGGCGACTACGTCAAGATGGCGCTGGTGCTGTCCGTCGGCATGGTCGTCACCGGGTTCGTCGCGCTGAAAGGCGTGCGCGACCTGACCACGCGGTGCGGGTTCCGCGCACCCGACGCGCGCGACCACTCGTTCCTGGAGGACATCAAGGTCGCCTGGCGGGACCGCGAGTTCCGGACGCTGGTGCTGTCGTACCTGTTCACCAGCACCACCACGCACCTCTTCCTCGCCGCGGTGCCCTTCTACACCGAGTACGTCTTCGAGAACAGCGGGCTCACCGCGGTGTTCATGGGAGCGTTCCTGGGCCCCGCACTGATCGCCGGACCCGTCTGGCAGCGGATCTCCCGCCGGATCGGCAAGCAGCGCGGCCTGCTGGTCTCCCAGGGGGTCTTCATCGCGGGCTCGCTGGCGCTGCTGGCGGGCGAGCGGCTCGGGGTCGCCGCCACCGTCGTCGTCATCGTGGCGCTCGGCTCGGCGTTCGCCGGGCTGCAGCTCTTCGCTTTCTCCATGGTGCCCGACGCGGTGGCCGCCGCCGAAGCGCAGGGCTCCTCCCGCGCCGGCGCCTACACCGGGGTGTGGACGGCGACCGACGCGACCGGCACCGCCATCGGCCCCTACGTCTACTCGGCGGTCCTGACCGTCGGCGGCTTCGTCTCCACCACGGACGGGCAGGACGTGGCGCAGGCGGGCTCGGCGCTCACGGCGCTGGTCATCGGCTTCACCCTGGTCCCCGCCGTCCTCATGGCCGTCGCGATCCTCTTCCAGCGCCGCTACTCCCTGGACGGATCCGCACCCCGGTGATCCAGGAGCTCCTCACCGGCACGCAACTCCTCGCGCTCGCCGGCATCTGGCTCGGTGCCACCGTCCAGGCCGCCACCGGCATGGGCTTCTCCCTGGCGGCCGCCCCCGTCCTCGTCCTCCATCTGGGCCCCCGCGACGGCGTCGCCGTCACCCTGGCGCTGGCGGTGCTCGCGTCGGTGGTCCCGCTCTTGCGCGACGGCCGCCACGCCCGGCCCTCCGACGTGTCCCGCCTGCTCGTGCCGACGCTGCTGTGCACCCCGCTCATCGCCCTGCTGGTCCGCGGCGCCGACACCCGCTGGCCGGCCCTGGCGTCCGGCATCGGCATCGTCGTCGCCGTGGGCATCCTGGCCCGCGGCGTGCGATGGTCCTGGCTGGCCCGCCCGGCGGGGGCCGTGGCCGTCGGCGCCACCAGCGCCCTGCTCAACGTCGTCGGCGGGGTCGGCGGCCCCCCGATCGGCATCTACGCCGCCAACTCCGGGTGGGCCGCCCGGACCAGCCGCGCCAACCTCTCGTTCTTCTTCCTCCTTCAGAACCTCGTGACGGCACTGGCCCTGGGCGTCGTCCTCCCCGGCCTCCCCGAACTGGCGGCCCTCGCCGGAGGCACCGTCTGCGGAACCCTCCTCGCCTCCCGGATGCCCGCCCGTACCCTGCGCGCCATCGTTCTCGGCGTCGCCTTCGCCGGTGGCGTAGGCCTCCTCGCAGGCTCCCTGTGACCTCCGCCCTCTGAGCCGTCTTCCGGCGCGGGCGGGGCTCCGCCGGTCCGCTCCATCCGTCCGTTCGGCCAAGATAGGAGAGGCCGAACGGACGGACACGTTGCTGGGGGGTTCCGTGGAGACGCCGGGGTTGAGCGTCGGTGCGGTGGCGAGGCGGCTGGGAGTGTCGGCCTCCACGTTGCGCACCTGGGACCGGCGTTACGGGATCGGCCCGAGCCGCCGCAGCGAGGGGTCGCACCGGCGTTACGACCCGGCCGACGTGGCGCGGCTCGAGGTGATGAACCGGCTGATCCTGCAGGGGGCTCCTCCCGGGGAGGCGGCGCGGGCCGCGCTGGGCGGGATGGAGGTGCGGGAGCGGGACCCGCGGGCGCACGGGGCCGGGGGGAACCGGCTGGCGCTGAGCACCGTTCCCGCGCGGACGCGCGGGCTGGCGCGGGCGGTGATGGCGTTGAACGGGCCGGTGGTCGCCGAGACGGTGCGCGAGGCCGTGGCGCGGGACGGGGTGGTGTCCGCGTGGGAGGAGCTGATCGCCCCGGTGCTGCGGAGCATCGGTGAACGCCACGCCGCGACGGGGGAGGCGGTGGAGATCGAGCATTTCCTCTCCGGGACGGCCCTGGCGGTCCTGGCCGCGGTGACGCCGCCCTCGCCGGGAGCGGGGGGCAGGCCCGTGCTGCTGGCCTGCGCGCCCGAGGACCAGCACAGTCTGCCCTTGTACGCGCTAGGGGCGGCGCTCGCCGAGCGGGGGATCTCCAGCCGGATGCTGGGGGCCCGGGTTCCGGAGAGGGCCCTGGGCGACGCGGTGGAGAAGATCGGTCCCGGTGCGGTGTTCCTGTGGTCCCAGATGCACCGCACGGGGGACGTGGGGGTGCTGGAGCGGATCCCCGGGAGGCGTCCGGCGCTGCGCGTGATCGCGGGCGGTCCGGGCTGGGGCGGGCCCCTTCCCGAGGGGGTCCGGTTCACCGAGTCGCTGCCGGACGCCGTGGAGGCCGTGGCCGAGGCCCTGGGAGTTCCGGGCTGACGGGTCCGGCTGATCCTTCGTCTGGCGGGCCGAGAGATCTGTCCGGTTTTTAACTCCCGGGCTTGCTCCGACCTCCCTCTCGCGACTATGAATAAGTTTTGAATAGGTTTTCGGAGGGGGAATCAGGATGATCACTTCGTACGAGCCGGCGCCGCCGACCCGCGCGACCCGCCCGCGGCTCGGCGCCTCCGCCTGCCTGCTCGGCGAACCGGTGCGCCATGACGGAGGGCACAGCCGCTGCAGGTTCCTCACCGACTCCCTGGCCGGGACGGTCGACTGGGTGACCGTCTGCCCCGAGGTCGAAGCCGGACTCGGCACACCGCGGCGACCCATCCGGAGGCTGACCGACGGAAGGGTGGTCGGCCGCGACACCGGGGCCGACCACTCGGCGGCGTTCGAGGAGGCGGCCCGCCGGCTCCTGCCCGGCCTGGACGGGCTCGACGGGTTCGTCCTGAAGTCCCGCTCCCCCTCGTGCGCGCTGTTCGGCCTTCCCCGCTACAGCGCGGGACTGCCCGGAGAGCGCACCGACGGGCAGCCCGTCGACCGCCGGGGCCGCGGCTTCTTCGCCGAGGCGCTGACCGCCGCCCACCCCCACCTGCCGGTGGAGGAGGAGGGGCGGCTGAACGACCCGACGCTGCGCGAGCACTTCGTGGAGCGGGTGTTCGCGCACGCCCGGCTGCGGGAGCTGCTGGACGGCCCGTGGCGCCCCCGCGACCTGGTGGCCTTCCACAGCCGCCACAAGCTGCAGATCCTGGCGCACGACCCCGTGCGCTACCGCGAGCTCGGCCGGATCGTCGCCCGGGCCGGCGTCGGCGACCGCGAGGCCCTCGCCGCGGAGTACCGGCGGGTGTTCGCCGAGGCGCTGGCCGTCCTGCCTGCGCGGGGCCGCCAGGTCAACGCGCTGCAGCATGTGCTGGGCCCGCTCGGGCACCGGCTGAGCCGCGAGCGCAGGCACGGGATCGCCGAGTCCATCGAGTCCTTCAGGGCCGGGCACGCGCCGCTGAGCGTGCCGGTCGCGCTGCTGCGGCACGACGCGCGGGCCGAGGACGTGCCCTACGTGGTCGACCAGACGTTCCTGGAGCCCTTCCCCGCAGCGCTGCCCCTGCGGCACCACCTCTGACGCGAGTGCACGGCCGGGGGCGGCGGGTATGACCCGGACATGGGTGATGAGCCGATCAGCAGGTTCACGGCGGGATTCGACACGCCGATGCTGGTGGTGACGGCGGCGTCCGGCGGGGAGCGCTCGGGCTGCCTGGTGGGGTTCTGGACGCAGTGCAGCATCCACCCGGCGCGTTTCCTGGTCTGCCTGTCCCGGGTCAACCACACCTTCGGGGTCGCGGCGCGGGCCGACTTCCTGGGCGTCCATGTGCTCGAACAGGGGGATCCCGGACAAATCGCCCTGGCCAGGCTGTTCGGCGAGCGGACCGGCGACGAGATCGACAAGTTCACCCGGTGCGCGTGGACCGAAGGAGCCGACGGGGTCCCCCTGCTCTCGGACGCCCGCCGGCGCATGGTGGGCCGCGTCCTGGACCGCGTCGACCTCGGGGACCACGTCGGCCACCTCCTGGAACCCGTCCACATGGAGGTGGACGGCCGGGGCGCCCCCCTCGGTCTGGCCGAGGTGCTCGGCATGGACGCCGGGCACCCGGCCTGAAGAAGCGGTTACGGCTTGACCTCCAGGGCGACCACACAGGTGTCGTCGTCCGTGTCGGACGCCCCCTTGCGCAGCAGGTCGTCCAGGTGCGGTTCGAGCTCCGCGTCGCGGACGGCGGCGATCATCAGGAGGTGGTCGAGCGCCTCCTCCACCGTGCTGTCGCGTCGCTCGATGAGGCCGTCGGTGTACAGCAGGATCCGGTCGCCCGGGGACAGCGGGACCACGCCCTCGCTGAAGTCCAGATCCGCCAGGACGCCCAGGACCACGCCGTCGACCGGTGGGAGCGGCACGGCCTCCCCGTCTCGCAGCAGGATCGGCAGGGGATGCCCGGCCCTGGCCCAGCGCAGCATGCCGTCCTCCGGGTCGAAGATGCCGCAGACCGCGGTGGCCGTGACGTTGTCGGTCAGATGGACGGTGACGTTGTTCAGCCAGTACAGCAGCTGGGCCGGGCCCGCGCCGGTCGCGGACAGGCCGCGCAACGCGTTGCGCAGCACCACCATGTCGGTGGCCGACTGGATGCCGTGGCCCGCCACGTCGCCGATCGACACCAGGACCTTGCCGTTCGGCAGCGTCAGCACGTCGTACCAGTCGCCGCCGACGAGCGCCTCGTTGCCGGCGGGCCGGTAGCGCACCCCGACCCGCAGCCGCGGGGTCTCCAGCGGGCCCTGGCTCGGCGGCATGATCGCGTGCTGGAGGCGGAGCGTGAGCCTGGCCTGCTCGGCCGCCTGCCGCTGGGTGTGGCTGAGCTCGTCCCGGGTCGCCTCCAGCGCGATCTCCGTCCAGTGCTGGGAGGAGACGTCCTGGTAGGCGCCGCGGATCGCGACGGGCCTGACCCCGCCGTCCAGGACGGGCTCGGCGGCCACCCTCATATGCCGGTAGGACCCGTCCTGGCGCTGCAGCCGGAACGACGCCGTCGCCGGATGCCCGTGGTCCAGGAGCGCGCGCAGGAACGCTCTGACGTCCGCCGCGTCGTCCGGGTGGGCGTAGGCGGGCAGCTCTCCCAGCGCGAGCGGGCCGGACTCGGGAGGCAGCCCGTGCAGCTCGAACAGGTGGTCGTTCCAGATGATCTCGCCGGTGACGAGGTTCTCCTCGAAACCGCCGATCCGGCCCAGCCGCTGGGCGTGCTGGAGCAGCTCGGCGAGCCTCGTGGACTCGTCGTGCAGCCGCCAGGTCACCAGCAGGTCCTCGCCTTGGCGCAACATGCTGTAGGTGGTGGGTCCCGCGAACGTCAGCTCGTCCACGCGCACGATCACATGGTCGCCGACGTGCCGCAGCGAATCACCCGTCGCGTGCACGTAGACGAGCTTTTCGAACAGCCCGCCGGCCCGCGCCGACATCGGGTACGTCTCCAGGAACCGGGTGCCGAGGATGGACGAGCGGGGCCGCCCGGCCAGATCGGTGAACCGCTCGTTCGCATGGTGGATGGCGAAGTCCGTGACGGCGTCCTCCTCCACCACGGGCTTGAGCACCATGGCCGAGTCCAGCATCGCGTCCGCGATCTCGACGAGCGGGGAGGTCTCCTCCGGCTCGGACCCGGGCCGGTGGTCCAGGGTGTAGGCGCACAGCTCGGCGAGGGACTCCAGTTGCCGGTGCACCGCGGGAGGCTGGGACTCCAGCCGGTGCGGCCAGCAGATCTCCAGCACGCCGAGCAGCCTGCCGCCGGTGCCCGCGGGCACCGCGACCCTGCCGCCGGGCGGCAGCTCGGCGCGGCCGATCGACGGCGGGTTCCGCTCCGTGCCCGGCAGCCACACGGGCCGCCGGTCGGTGAGCGCCTGGCGGGCGAGGGTCGCGACGGCCGGCGGGACATGCCTCCAGCGCCGTGCCTCCGCCGGGGTGAACCCGGCCGATCCGGCGAGCCGCAGCGAACCGTCCGCGTCGGCCGCCCACACCGCGACCGCGTTCGCCTCCAGCGGCGCCAGCGCGTACTCCAGCAGCGAGGCCGCCATCGCCTGGGTGTCGTCGGCGGCCAGCGCCGCGTTCTCGGCGGCCTTCAGCCTGTCCTCGGGCGCCGCCTCCCCGGCCCCGGCCTCGGCCGAGGAGAGGAAGGCGCGGGTGACGGCCGAGAGCTCGCCCTTGGCCGCCTGTCCCACGATGTCCGCCGCGATCTCCAGCTGGGTGCTGTCGGCGCGTTCGGCCAGCGTCTCCAGCTGCTGGTGTGCGGCGGCCAGGCCGCAGCCGAGCCGGTCGGCGAGCAGCCCGGCGGCCAGTTCGACCAGAGCCCGGCCGCCGGCGGAGTTCTGCGCCTCCCGCACCTCGCGGCGCAGCCGTTCGACGGTCGCGGCGAGTCTGCCGACCGCCTCGTCGACGGGAGGACGGGCCGGGTCCGGCCCCATGGCCGGGGTTTTCCCGATCATCGGCTCACCGGTCCAGCAGCCGCTGGATGGCGGCGATGAGGACCGTCGCGTCCACCGGCTTGGTCACGTAGTCGCTGGCGCCCGCCGCGAGGCTCTTCTCGCGGTCGCCCTGCATCGCCTTGGCGGTGACCGCGATGATCGGCAGCTCGGCGTAGCGCGGCATGTTCCGGATCGCGGTCGTCGCGGCGTACCCGTCCATCTCCGGCATCATCACGTCCATCAGGACGAGGTCGACCTCGTCGTGCGCCTGGAGGGTCTCGATGCCCGAACGGCCGTTGTCGGCGTGCAGGACCCGGATGCCGTGCAACTCCAGCATGCCGGTCAGCGCGAAGACGTTGCGGGCGTCGTCGTCGACGACCAGGACCGTCCTGCCGGTCAGGCCCGCCTCCGCCCCGACGGGCTGGTCCGGCAGCTCCCGTTCGGCCGGCAGCAGCGGCAGGACGTCGCCGGGAGCCGCCGCGGTGAGGTGCAGCGCGATGCGCTCGCGCAGCTCGTCCAGGCTCGGCAGCACCTCCAGCGGACGGCTGCGGGCGTGCCGCTGCAGGGCCCGTTCGCTCCCCGGATCCAGGCGGCGGTTGTTGTGCACCAGCACCGGCACCCCCGCCAGCGCGCTGTCGCCGTCGAACGCCTCCAGCAGGCGCAGCGCCTCCCCGCCGGGCATGTCGAGTCCGAGCACCACGCAGTGGCAGGGCTCGGCCGCCAGCAGCGACGCCGCCTGGGCGGAGCTGACCGCGGTGAGGACCCGGACCCCGCCGAGGTCCCGGCCCGCCAGCTCGGCGACCGCGCTCTCGGCGACGAGGGTCAGCAGGCCGCGCGGCTGCTCCTCCACCACCAGCAGCCGGCGGACCGGCTGGTCCGCCTCGGCCGCGCCGTGGTCGGCGGACGGGGCGCCGCCCGAGGACGGGCCCGGCACCGCGGGCGCCCGCTCCTCCGCGGCGGACGGGGACTCCAGGCCCGCCTCCGCGACCGGAAGGTACAGCGTGAACGTGCTGCCCTTGCCGGGGACGCTCTGCGCGGTGATCGCGCCGCGGAGCAGGTAGGCGATCTCCCGGCTGATCGACAGACCGAGGCCGGTGCCGCCGTACTTGCGGCTGGTCGTGCCGTCCGCCTGCTGGAACGCGCCGAAGATCGACTCCAGCTGGTGCTCGGGGATGCCGATGCCGGTGTCGGTGACCCGGAAGGCCACGGCGGGGCCGTCCCGGTCCATGTCCGGGGGCAGCTCCTTGCCCGACGCCGGTTCGATCCGCAGCTCGACGCTGCCCGACTCGGTGAACTTCACCGCGTTGGACAGCAGGTTGCCCAGGACCTGGCGCAGCCGGGCGTCGTCGGTGACGATCTCCTCCGGCACGCCCGGGGCGCTGGTGACCCCGAAGTCGAGGCTCTTCTGCACCACCAGCGGGCGGAACGTGGCCTCGACGTAGTCGGCGACCCGGCCCAGCGAGACCCGCTCGATGTTGACGTCCATCTTGCCCGCCTCGACCTTCGACAGGTCGAGGATGTCGTTGATCAGCTGGAGCAGGTCCGAGCCGGCCGAGTGGATGACGCCCGCGTACTCCACCTGCTTGGGGGTGAGGTTGCGGGTCGGGTTCTGGGCCAGCAACTGGGCCAGGATGAGCAGGCTGTTCAGCGGGGTGCGCAGCTCGTGGCTCATGTTCGCCAGGAACTCGGACTTGTACTTCGACGCCAGCGCCAGCTGCTGGGCGCGGGCCTCCAGCTCCTGCCTGGCCTGCTCGATCTCCAGGTTCTTGGTCTCGATGTCGCGGTTCTGGCTGGCCAGCAGCGCCGCCTTCTCCTCCAGCTCCGCGTTCGAGCGCTGCAGCTCCTCCTGGCGGATCTGCAGCTCGTGCGAGCGGGCCTGGAGCTCGGCGGTGAGCCGCTGGGACTCGCCCAGCAGCTCGTCGGTGCGGGCGTTGGCCACGATGGTGTTGACGTTGACGCCGATCGTGCCGGTCAGCTGCTCCAGAAGGGCGCGCTGCACGCCGGTGAACCGGTGCAGCGAGGCCAGCTCGATGACGCCGAGGACCTGGTCCTCGACGGTGATCGGCAGCACGATCAGATTGACCGGGGCGGTACCGCCGAGCGCCGAGGAGATCAGGTACCCGGCGGGCACGTCGTCCACGGCGATGACGCGGCGCCCGCGCGCGGCCTGACCCACCAGGGACTGTCCGAACTTCAGCGTCCGGGGCGCGCCCGGCTCGCCGGCCAGCCCGTAGGAGGCGATGAGGCGCAGCTCCGGCTCGTCGGCGGTCTCCTCTGCGAGGTAGAACGCGCCGTACTGGGCGGAGACGAGCGGCACCAGCTCGTCCATGACCAGGTCGGCGACGATGGGGAGGTCGCGGCGGCCCTGCATCAGCCCGGAGATGGCGGCGAGGTTGGTCTTCAGCCAGTCCTGCTCCTGGTTGGCGCGGGTCGTCTCGCGCAGGGAGCGGACCATCGAGTTGATGTTGTCCTTCAGCTCGGCGACCTCGCCGGACGCCTCCACGGTGATGGAGCGGGTGAGGTCGCCCTGGGTCACGGCACTGGTGACCTCGGCGATCGCGCGGACCTGGCGGGTGAGGTTCCCGGCGAGCCCGTTGACGTTCTCCGTCAGCCGCTTCCAGGTGCCGGACACGCCCTCGACCTCGGCCTGGCCGCCGAGCCTGCCCTCCGAGCCCACCTCGCGGGCCACGCGGGTGACCTCGGCGGCGAACGAGGAGAGCTGGTCGACCATGGTGTTGATGGTCGTCTTCAGCTCGAGGATCTCGCCCCGCGCGTCGACGTCGATCTTGCGGGTGAGGTCGCCCTGGGCGACGGCGGTGGTGACCTGGGCGATGTTGCGGACCTGGTTGGTCAGGTTGTTCGCCATCGAGTTGACGTTGTCGGTGAGGTCCTTCCAGGTGCCGGCGACGTTCGGCACCCGGGCCTGGCCGCCGAGGTTGCCCTCGGTGCCCACCTCGCGGGCCACCCGCGTCACCTCGTCGGCGAAGACCGACAGCGTGTCGACCATCGTGTTGATCGCCCCGGCGAGCGCGGCGACCTCGCCCTCCGCCTCGATGGTGATCTTCTGCGACAGGTCGCCCTTGGCGACGGCCGTCGCGACCTGGGCGATGGAGCGCACCTGGCCGGTCAGGTTCGAGGCCATGACATTGACGTTGTCGGTGAGGTCCTTCCAGGTGCCCGAGACGCCCCGGACCCGGGCCTGGCCGCCGAGTTTGCCCTCGCTTCCCACCTCGCGGGCCACCCTCGTGACCTCGTCGGCGAACGCCCCCAACTGGTCGACCATCGTGTTGATGGTCTCCTTCAACTCGAGGATCTCGCCCCGCGCGTCGACGTTGATCTTCTGTGTGAGGTCGCCTTTGGCGACCGCGGTGGTCACCTGCGCGATGGACCGCACCTGGGTGGTGAGGTTGCCGGCCATGGCGTTGACGGAATCGGTGAGGTCCGCCCAGGTCCCCGACACCCCCGGAACCTCGGCCTGCCCGCCCAGCCGCCCCTCGGTGCCGACCTCGCGCGAGACGCGCGTCACCTCGGAGGTGAACAGCGACAACTGGTCGACCATGCCGTTGAAGACGAGTGCGATCTCGCCGAGCAACCCGTCCCCGTCGCTCGGCAGCCGGGTGCCGAAGTCGCCGTCCCGCACCGCCGTCAGTCCCGCGAGCAGTTGCCGCAGTTCGGTCTCCGCGACGCCGGCCACACTGGTGGTAGTGCTCATACGGCACCTGCTGTCATACCTGGTATTCCGTCTCCGCCCAGTCCCCGGGTGAGCCACAGCGGCATCACCGTCCTGGGCCTTTCTCAGCTTAGGGGAGGCTTATTCATCCCGAACCCGACATTCATCTGAGAGGCTCTCTTCGGGTTGATATGCATTTCAGACCGTGGAGAAAACAAACGGGTCAAGGTCCTGGATCGTTCCCACGGCGTCCCTCGCCTCACCTTTTCCTCTCCGCCCGCACCTCTCCGGACTCTGCCGGATCCGTCCGGCCCGCGGCCGTCGGCCGCTCGGTCAGGACGGTGCCCGCGGCGCCGTCCAAAGTGATCCGACGGCCGGTGCGGATCACCTGAGTGGCCCCGGCGACGCCGATCACGGCGGGAATGCCGTACTCCCTGGCCACGGTGGGGCCGTGGGAGTTGGGACCTCCCGTCTCGGTGACCAGCCCCCCGGCCGTCATGAACAGCGGCGTCCAGCCGGGGTCGGTGGACGGCGCCACCAGGATCTCTCCCGGCTCCAGCCTGGCGCCCGAAGGGTCGAAGATCACTCGGGCGGGGCCGGTGACGGTGCCGGCGGCTCCGGGCATCCCGACGAGAGTCCCGTCCCCCGGAGAAGCGCTCCGGATGAGCGTCCCCACATCCGTGCCGTCGGACAGCAGGACGTCGGGGACGCGGCGCCGCCGGCTCTCCCGCTCGTACACCGCGCGCCGTGAGGCGACCAGTTCCTTCATCCCGGTGCCGGCCGCGGCCGCCCGCGCCTCACGGAAGTCCAGGAACATGATGTCGTCGGGGCGTTCGAGAAGACCGAGCCCGGCGAGTTCCGAGCCGGCCAGCAGGAGCTGGCGCCGCGTCTCCCGCAACGCGTAGGTCCAGACGAACTTGGGCAGCTCCCGCAGCCCGCTCACGGCCCGGGCCCGCCCCAGCAGGAACCCGGCGAGCCGGGCCCGGACCGGCCTCCGCGGGCGCGCACGCCGCACCAGTTCGTCGATCTTCTCCTCGGCCGCGCGCGCCGCCGCGGCGAAGCGCCGATCGGGGTCCTGTTCGGGATCGGTGACGCGCAGGTAGTTGGCGATCGCCGTGAAGACCGGTTCCGGATCCTCGTCCCAACGGGGAAGACCGACGTCGATCTCGGCTGCCGCGCGCTGCCCGTATTCGCCGAGGAATCCGTCCAGCCCGATGTCGGGCAGCTCTCCCCGGCGGTACATGGCGGCCAGTTCGGCGGGCGGTGTGTCCACCAGGAGGTCACGGTGCTCGCGCGCGCCCGCCGCCAGCCGCCACAGCTTCAGATCCATCTCGGTGGTGACGTTGTACGGCATGCCGCGGAGCACCGTCTTCACCTCGCCTTCGGAGGCGATCCCCCTGAGCAGACGTACGGGCATCTCACCGGCGAGGATGCCCGCGTAGACGGGCCAGAGCATCGTGTCCACCAGCGTGCGGTTCACCAGCACCGCGTGGGCCCGCCCCACGAACCGCAGCCGCTCGTCCACCGTGGCCGAACCGGCGGGCGGCCGCACGTCCAGCCTCATCCTCTCCGCCGTCTGGAACGCCCGGGCCCGGGCGGCGTCCGGACGTGCGAGCGTCCGCGCGATCCCGGCGACCACGGACGGGCACAACCTGACCATGAACCTCACCACCGAACGCGGACTGACCGGGAGACCGAGCCGCGGGCGGAAACGCGGATCGCGCAGCACCCGGTCGAGGGCCGCCTCGACCCCCGGCCCTTCGATCCGCATCGTCTTGACCAGGTACCCGCGGGCGGCCCGGCTGCGCACGTAGCGGGTCGCGTCGGCGAAGATACGGCCACCCACCTCGACGATCCCCTCGGGGCCGTCGATCGGATCGATCCCGTCCCCGATCCCCAGCGCCTCCCACCACGCGGCCATCGTCATCTTCATCACGGACATGCCCATGGGGGTGAACGGCCGGTGCATGCCCTGAGCGGGGCTGAAGTTGAGATACACCCTGGGCAGCGGCCGTCCGGCATCCGGCGGGAGGGGGAACAGGCCGGTGACCGGCCGGGACTGCAGTATCCAGAGCACGCCGTCGGAGTCGATCGCCCACTCGATGTCCTGCGGCGAACCGAAGTGCCGCTCTATCCGCAGCCCCGCCGCGCGAAGCTCCTCCAGGTGCGCCGTGCCGAGGCAGCCGCCCCCGGACACCGTCGGCACCTGCTTGTCCATCACGTAGTGATCGGGCACGACGGTGCCGCTGACGACGGCGGTGCCCGGGCCCGGAGCCGCGTCGACGGTCATCCGGCTCCGGCTTCCGGTCACCGGATCGGCCGTGAACAGGACCCCGGCCACCTTCGCGTCGATCATGCGCTGCACGACCACCGCCATCCGGACGGACGCGTGGTCGACGCCGTGGGCCTCCCGGTAGGCGACCGCGCGCTCGTTCCACAGCGACTCCCAGCAGCGCCGGACCGCGTCGATCACCTCGTCGGCGCCGCTCACGTCGAGGAAGGTCTCCTGCTGCCCGGCGAAACTGAGGTCGGGCAGGTCCTCGGCGGTGGCGCTGGACCGCACCGCCACCGCCCCCGCGCCCAGCTCCCCGTAGGCGTCGGCGATCTCCGCCCGCAGCCCGGCGGTCATCCCGCCCCCGTCCCGCCCCGAGTCCTGGACGTCGGTCGTGACGCAGAACCCCTCGGGCACCCGCTCACCCGCCCCGATCAGCTCCCCGAGCCCCGCGGCCTTGCCCCCCACCAGCCCGATCATGCCCAGACCGACACGCCCCAGCCCGATCACGTTCATCCCGCAATCCCCCCGCGGCCTCACCGAACGGCCTTTCGATCCCGCCCCTCCCCTACCCGGGCACAGCACAGGTGTCCCGCCCGCGAGAACACTTCTTCCGCTGCTGCCCGCCCGCGCCTCGGGTCTTGCCCTTCTTCCAAATATGACAGTAACCTCCAAAAGAAAGCTACCGTCACGTTGGAGGGGATGGTCGTGCGTACGATCGCGGTCGAGGAGCACTACGCCACCACGGCGTTCTTGGAGGGTCCCGGACACACCCTCCGGGAACAGGCCGCCGCCGCGAGCGAGCACCCCGAGGTCTCAGCCGGGTTCATCGCGCTCATCGCGCAGCTCCGCGATCTGGGCGACGGCAGGATCGCGGCCATGGACGCCGCGGGGATCGACCTGCAGGTGCTCTCCCTGACCTCCCCCGGCTTGGAACAGGCCGACCCCGACGAGGCGGTCTCGATGGCCAGGGAGGCCAATGACGCGCTCTCCAAGGCGATCCGCAGCCACCCGGACCGGCTCGCCGGGTTCGCCGCCCTCCCCACCGCCGTCCCCGACCTCGCTGCCGACGAACTACAGCGGGCGGTCGAGGAGCGCGGTCTCGTCGGCGCTCTGATCAACGGCCACGTCCGGGGCCGCTACCTCGACGATGAGTTCTTCTGGCCGATCCTGGCCCGTGCGGAAGCCCTCGGCCGCCCGCTGTACCTTCACCCCACGCCGCCGCCGTCCTCGGTCATCGCGGGCATGTATCGCGGAAACTACCCCGAAAGCGTGACCGCCACGCTGGCCACAGCGGCCTGGGGCTGGCACATCGACACCGCGACGCACCTGCTGCGGCTCATCCTCAGCGGCGCCTTCGACCGCTTCCCCGGCCTGCAACTGGTGGTCGGTCATCTGGGTGAGGCCCTGCCCTTCCTGCTCCCCCGCATCGACCGCAGCCTGCCCCCGCAGATGACCGGGCTCGACCGGACCGTCGGCGACTACCTGAGGACCCACGTCCACTACGCGATCAGCGGATTCAACTGGACCCCGGCCTTCCTCGATCTCCTGCTCCAGGTGGGAGCCGACAGAATCCTGTTCTCGACCGACCATCCGTACAGTTCGATGGCGCAGGCACGCGCCTTCCTCGACCGGCTTCCCGTCAGCGCGACCGACCGCGAGCGGATCGCGCACGACAACGCAGAAAGGTTGTTCGCGCTGTGAGCGGACTACGCGAGCGCAAAAAGGCCCTGACACGGGCGTCGATCCAGCGCAACGCATTGCGGCTGTTCCGTGAGCGGGGGTATGAGGCGACGACGGTCGCCCAGATCGTTACGGCGTCGGAAATCTCCGAAAGCACCTTCTTTCGCTACTTCCCCACAAAGGAGGACGTGCTGCTGTGGGACCGGTTCGACCCCATCATCTATGAGGCGCTGCAGGACCAGCCCGCTCAGACCCGGATCATCCCCGCCCTGCGTGCGGCGATCCGGGAATCCCTGGACAGGGTCCCGGAGGCCGAACGAAGGGAGATACGGGAGCGGACCGAGCTGATCCTCTCGACTCCGGCCCTACGGGCGATGATGGTGGACCGCCTCGAGGAACCGATGCGGACGCTGATGGAGATCGTGGCCGCCAGGAGCGGACGTGCGGCCACCGATCCGGAAGTACGCGCCGTCGTGGGCGCGATCATCGGCGTCGGCCTCACGGTGCTTCTGACCGCCCCGCAAACGGGCGGCGACCTCGTCGCACTCCTGGACGAGGGATTGGCCGCACTGGAAACGGGCCTCCGCCTGTAGGCGAACGAATGCCCGCCGCCAGGCCAGGACAAGAAGATCAGCGACCGGATGGCCGACGGGGCGGCTACGGCCGATGACCTCGGCGATGGCGCGGATGGTCACGTCCTTACCACCTCACTCGCGCCCTCGCGAGCCTGCGCTGAGGCGTGTCAGGGCCTCGCCGCGTCGAACAGGAGCTGGCGCAGCCAGGAGATGAAGTAGTGGTCGCCCAGATGCGGGTTCCATACCATGTCGATGCCCAGTCCCGGGAGCGGGAACGGGAACTCCTCGATCCGCAGGTCGACGAGCGTCCGCATCTCGGCGGCGACTCGGTGGCGCAGGAGCGCGACACCGCCGGCGCGTCCGACCAGGTACGGGACGAGCAGGAAGTCGGAGATCAGCAGGCCGACACGGTAGGCGACCTGCTTCTCGTCGAGCACCGAGTACGGGAAGACCCGCCGCTCGGTGTCGACGACGATGTGCGGCTGCGTGGTCAGCAGGTCGAACGCGCTCGCCTCCGGTGGTGTGTCCGCCGAGGCCACCACCACGATGCGGTCGTCGTACAGGCGCTCCCGCGGGTACGGCGACGTGGACCCCTCAGAGAGCAGCACGACGTCGACACCGTGCTCTGTGAAGGTGGCCTCGGTCGGCACGGTGATGGTGCGCACGCGGAGGGTCGTATTCGGGGCTCGTTCCGCCATGAGTCGGGCCAGCCGCGCCCCGAGGACGAAGGCCGTGCTGGTGGTCATCGCGACGGTGATGACACGGCGATCCGTCGCCGGATCGAAGCCGGGGAAGTCGACCACGTCCACGGCCTGCTGGAGCGTCGCCCGCAGCGGCCCGATCAGCTCGAGCGCGCGCGGGGTCAGCGTGGCGCCGCTCCCCTGCCGGACGAGGAGGTCGTCGCCGAAGAGGCGCCGCATGCGGCC
This sequence comes from Actinocorallia sp. B10E7, assembly GCF_039871655.1. Taxonomy (NCBI): domain Bacteria; kingdom Bacillati; phylum Actinomycetota; class Actinomycetes; order Streptosporangiales; family Thermomonosporaceae; genus Actinocorallia; species Actinocorallia sp. B10E7. Next base: position 706,534 of record NZ_JBDPLZ010000004.1, on the reverse strand, counting down.
CAACGCGTGGCTCATCGCCGACTGCGTCAGACCGACGCGCTCAGCCGCCTTCGTCACCGAGCGCTCCTCCAAGAGCGCGAGGAGAGGCACCAGCAGGTTGAGGTTGACCGACGCCAATCGATCCAACCGGGAACCCGCCGCGCCCTCTCCGTCGTCGCTCATCGCGACGGAACCCTACACGGCTTCCCGGCTCACGCGACGCAGCCGCGGGATCGGGATCCGGTAGTTCAGCGCCGCGGCCGCTCCGGAGCCGTCGCCGTGCGACCAGCGCATCAGCGCCGGACCGCCGGGCCCTCCCTCGACGTACGTCGGCTCTCCGTCCAAAGGGAGATAGCCGACGGCTTTGAGGTTGAGCCCGAACTGCTCGGTCCAGAAGTACGGCTGGAACTGGAGCGGTGGCGTGTCGTCCCCCCGGACGAGGGCGGCCGCCGCCACCTTCGCCTGCTCGATCGCGCTGCTCCACAGCGGGACGCGGCGCAGGCCGTAGGGCGTCGGGAACGCCGCCAGGTCGCCGACGGCCGCGATGTCGGGGCGCACCAGTCCACGCGAGTCGACCTGGACGACGCCCTGGTCGGCCAGGCCTGTGCCCGCGAGCCACTCCGTGTTGGGGACGTCGCCGACCGCGGACACCATCAGTTCGGCCTCGACGACGGCGCCACCGTCCAGAACGACGCGGGTTTCTCCCGCACGCTCCTCGATCCGCGCAAATCCGGTCTCTACGATGGTGAGCCCACGCTCCAGCGCCGCCTTGACGAAGATTTCGGCCAGGTATGGGCCCAGCTGCTGGATCAGCGGCACGCCTTGGGAGACGAGGGTGACCTGGCAGCCCGCGGCCAGACAGCCCGACGCGATCTCCATGCCGAGCGGGCCTCCACCGACCACGGCGACCGATGGCCGTCCGGCGAGGCGCTTGCGCAGGGCGAGCGCATCGTCGAGGCCTCGCAGGGTGAACTCCTCAGGAGCGTCGGACAACCGCCGCGCACGGGATCCGGTGGCGAGGACGACACGGTCGTAGGAGAGCGCCGAGCCGTCGTCGAGCTTGACGAGCCGGCGGTCGACGTCGAGTCCGGTCGCGCGTACGCCCAGGAGTTCGGTGGCGCCATGGGTGGTCGGCGCGAGCTCGTGGGACGACATGTCGGCGTCGTCGAGCAGCAGCGCCTTCGACAGAGCCGGACGGCTGTACGCCGCGTGCGTCTCGTCGCCGACGACGGTGAGCTCGCCGTCGAAGCAGGCCTCACGGAGCGTGTCGGCCGCCGTGAGGCCGGCGATGCCGTTGCCGACGATGACGACCCGCTGGATCGGCGTGCTCATGCGAGGCGCAGGGCCGCGACCGGGCAGACCCGGACAGCGGCGTTGGCCGACGCGACCTCGGCATCGCCGATCTCCTCGCGGTCGAGGACCAGCTCGCCTTCGTCGTCGAGGTGCATCAGGTCGGGCGCGGCCTCCTCGCACAGGCCGTGCCCCTCACAGCGCGGACGGTCCAGGACGATCTTCATGCCGACGCCACCTCCAGGACGGGCAGTTCTTCGATGCTGCGGGTGATGTTGCTGGGGACCCGGACCTCCGGGCCGACGACCAGGCGACCGACACGGCGGGCCAGCGCGCCGATGACGGCTTGCCCCTCGAGGCGGGCCAGCCCCTGTCCGGCGCAGCCGTGCGGGCCGTACCCGAAGGAGAGGTGGTCGACCGGGTTGCGCTCGACCAGGAACTCGTCGGGGTTCTCGTAGTGGCGGGGATCCCTGTTGCCGGCGCCGAGCAGGACCGCGACCTTCGCGCCCTGCGGGACCAGGACGCCGTCGATCTCCACGTCCCGGGTCGCGCGACGTCCCCAGACGTGGAGCGACGACCAGTAGCGGAGCACCTCGTTGAACGCGGCCGGCACCAGCGACGGGTTCTCCCGGACCAGCGCGAGCTGGTCGGGATGCGCCGCGAACAGGGCGACGACGTTGCCGATGGCGGCGATCGTGGTGTCGACGCCCGCACCGAGGTATTGGTGGATGATGTGGCCCGCCGAGCCGGACGGGATCTCGCCGCGCGCCTCGGCCTCGAAGATCCCCCGTCCGACGGAGCCGGGCGCCAGGTCCTCGGCGGTGACTGTCGAGCACCAGGCGTACAGCTCCCCGGCGATCGGGAAGCTCTCCGCGGTGCGCTGGTTCATGGGGCCGATGACCTGCATCGCGGCCTGGCCCCAGCGCAGCATGTTGTCGCGGACGTCGCCGGTGAACCCGATGAGATCCGAGACGACCTCGAGCGGCAGCGCGCGGGCCAGTTCGTCGATGGCCTCGAACGAGCCCTTGCCGACCAGCCTCTCGACGAGGGCGTCGGCCTTGGCGTCGATGCCGCCCTTGAGGCCGCGGAGCGCCCGCGGCGACAGGTTCGCGGTCAGAGCCGCCCGCAGCCGCGTGTGGACCGGCGGGTCCGACGCGAGAGACGTGCCGGTCAGCGCCTCGTTGACCATCGGGTTGAACCCGATCGCCCCTTCGGAGGAGAAGCTCTCCCAGTCACCCAGGGCATTGCGGATGACCTCGTACCTCGTGAGTGCGTAGACGCCGTTCGCCGGGAGGTGGACGACGCCTCCGAGGTCGCGCAGCGCCGCGTACGAGGGGTACGGGTCGATGAGCACCTCGTCGTCGAACAGGTCGAGATCGGAGACAGGGGGGACTGAGTCGGTCATCGGCTCACCTCAGGTCGGTAATTCGGTGAACCCATTGAAGTGACCGCATTCACATTAAGCAAACACATGTTCTACATGACTCGACATGCATGTGATGCATATAAAGCTCGATCGCCGCCGCCTGCTCGGGGGTCCGGCCGACCACTGAAATGCGGCAGCGGGTCACGTCCAGCGGCCCGGAGTCGCGACCCGCGCGACAACGCCTCACCGTCGCGCCCGCACGGGACCAGGCTTCGGTCCGGGGCAGCGGCCCGGTCAGGTACTCGTCAGAGGTCGAGCAGAAGACACCGGCAGCGGAGAGACGGTGGCGTCCGGCCCTCCGGGCGCTCACCGCAGGCGCGGATGCGGCCAGGCCTTCGAGGAGCCGCCGCTGCACTTCATAGCCGTACGAAGATCAAAAAGGCCGGTTCCCGTAAGGGGAACCGGCCTTTGAGCTGGTGGGCGATACTGGGTTCGAACCAGTGACCTCTTCGGTGTGAAGCACCCGCCGCACTCGCCAGACCTGCGCCCATCCCCAGCTCAGAGGGCTTGAACCGTGCGTAGACGTGCAGTGCTGAGATTGTCCGAGCAGGTTGATTGTCACCCAGTTAGTCACTCAACCGGCAGCCCTAGCTCCCGATCAGGGACAGGGTCTACTCTGGCAAATATTCTTCAATTTCCACTAGCAGATCAATTGCACATTTTGGAGCAGTAAGCACTCTGGCGAGCACTCCAAGACTGCGGGATGCTTGATGAATATTGGCAGGATGAGAATCTTTCAGGTCATCCGAGACGCGACCGCCCATATACATTTCTTCTTCAAGGAAATATAGCCCACTACCCTCACTTACTTCATTGAAAGAGTTCAGCGTTTCCATCATCTTGTCAAATTTGTTCACCAGGGAAACTGGTATCCAGTCTATTTCAGACTCCATACTTCTTGTATAGATTTCCTGATTAAAGTAGGTCCACTTCTGTTGCATTTCATTAATTATATGAGCGGCAGAATTTCCTGGCATTACAGAGAGGTCCGACCAGCTATCAACAATCTCTTGGCATTCAATTCTAATTTTCTGCATATCGATATCCGTCGCCCTATCAAGGGCGTACCGTTCAAGCTCTTCGGAATGCTTGCGAACTTGAACACCTTTTTCTTCCGCTATCAGCATTCCGGATGGACTAAGACTCTCGACTGCCACTTTAAGATTATTTATCACCTTTCGGGCAAGTGCTACAGTTCTACGTTTTTCAATCAAGAGTGCTTGCTGCGTTGATATTTGCTGAAGAAAGATAAGTGCTACCGGAATGCCGAATAGCGCACCACAGATAGCCGATAGCATATTTGTCAAGAAAGACCTTTCTTCCCACCACCCATTGAAGTCTCCCACTATTCCAAATGTGGCAAGAAGTACAGCGCAAGGCCAGGAGGCATAAAGCAACCTCTTAAGAGAATTCGCAGTATTTGACCACATAGCAGACAGATTATCCATTTTGCCCTTTTTGTCGTGATTGCAAAATATTCTATGCACATTTAAGCATCTGAGGTTGAACGGGGGCTTAAGAATGACAACTTAGGATCATGTCTCTGGTTGCCTGACATGAACGGAGCTAACCAGCACCTTCGCCCAAGGTCTTCCCGTCTGCCGTCGTCCCGCCCGTAGGGGTAGCGGGCCGTTGTCGGGGCCGCCATGGCGGGCGCTCGGGTCAGGGGCGTGATGGAAGCTTGGCGGCCCCGGCGGCGGTCTGCTAGGGCTTGTCCCGGGACGTCGGCAGACGGGAAGACCTTCCACCTCAGCCACCCGCCTACCTCAACGGCCGCGGCCTCCTTCCCGGAGCCGGAGGACCCCGCCGGAGGCATCGGTTTTTGCCCCGGCCCCGTGGTGCGGCGCGCGTGCGCCGTCCAGTTCGGCCCCGTGACCCGAGCACCGCGCCCCCCTGTGACTTCGGCTCGCGGCCCGTCTTCCTCGTCCGCGCCTGCCGACCGGCGCCGGCGGGCCCGGCCACGTAGCGGGAGTGGAGCTGGCCGGGGCCGCGCCGAGTCGGCGGCGCGTGCGGCCCGGTGAGGGCCGCCTTGAGCATGAGAAGAAAGTTTGCACACGCAGCTCTCACCAGCTGGTCGTAGTCCTGGAGTGCTCAAGGGAGCTGAGAATGACGGGGGCTCTCTGTATGGTCGAGGACATGTCACTCCTGTCCTGGGCCACTGAAGTGGCTGAGCGTGAGCTCTCCACGGTCCTGCCTCGACGGTGGGCACACGTGCAAGGCGTTGCCAGACAGGCTCGGACTCTTGAGCAGGTGATCGGGCCTGACACTGAGTTGCTGGTGAGTGCCGCCATCGTGCATGACGTCGGCTATGCGCCTGGTCTGGCTGCTACGGGATTCCATCCGTTGGACGGAGCTCGGTTTCTGAGAAGTGCCGGAGCTCCTGAACGGCTCGTCAACCTGATCGCGCACCACTCATGTGCTGTCCGTGAAGCTCGGCTTCGTGGGATTGAGGATGACCTCACGGAGTTCGCTGATGAAGCCTCGGCTGTCCGTGATGCGCTCTGGTACTGCGACTTGACGACTTCGCCGGATGGCGAGTTGGTCTCTGCTCAGGCTCGGATAGCGGAAGTCAAGGAGCGGTACGGGCCTGAGAGTCTCGTGACCAGATTCATCACTGAAGCGACAGCGGATTTGATGGCTGCGATAGGTCGGACAGAGCAACGGCGTCAAGGCAAGTAGGGCGTACTTCTACCGCTTAGAGCGTGCTCGATCCGAAGGAGCATCGACGGATGGATGCTCAAGGAGTCCAGCTTCTCCGGGCTTACCCAGTGAACCGTTCTTGATTCTGAGCTGGTGCGGATGGTGCCACCGGTCGGCTTCGCGTGGAAGCAGATCGAGAACTCCTGACGGACTTCGCCGTCGTCGTATGCAATGACGTGGTTGGGGTCGGAGTAGATGCCGCTTAGTCCGATGATCTCGACGTCAAGGCCTGTCTCTTCCTTGACTTCACGGATACACGCTTCGGTGACTGTCTCTCCGATGTCCTGCGCTCCGCCGGGCAGCGCCCACAGGTGGTTGTCCGAGCGCTCGATGAGGAGCAGTTCACCCGCATCGTTGCGGACTGCTGCCGCTACCGCCACAACGATGCTGTTGGCGCGTGGAGCTGCCGGATCGTAGTAATAGTCGGTCTTGGGCACCTGATCACTCTACTGGCTTGCCGGTCAGCCACACCGCTTCGAAGCTGTCAGTGTAGGTGCCGAACAGATCGCCTGCGGACAGCCGGCGAAGGTGGAGAGCCGGAGCGTGAGGCGCTGTCTTCCCGTAGACGTGCGGGTTCACCAGCATCTCGTTGTCGAACCGGTAGATCGAGTTGTAGAGCACGGTGCCGTGCGTGCGAACCTCGATCCCGTCCATGCCGAACAGCGGGCGGAAGAACGCGAGCGCGTGCCCGATCTTCGCTGAGATCGCGTGCTCGCCGATTCCCTCGTCCAAGCTCCGCTGCGTGACGGCGGGGCTGTCCGGCTCCCCGAGAAGAATTCTGATCTGGGCTCCGTCTTCGGCCTTGCGTTGGAGCCTCCGAATCAGGTCATGCTTCTCGGTCATGAACATGCCGACGTAGACCAGGATCTCGATGTGCTCGACGGCTTGGTCTAGGAGCCTGTCCCAGAGGTCAACCGGAACCATACCGCGGTGTGCGTAGACCTTGATGATTTCCGACTCGTTGACCTGGTCGGCCCGGTGGTCGGGCAGCGCGTTCGGCCAGAGGTAGGTCTCGCGTTCCTTGAGGAGCGCGGCTATCTGATGGCGGTGTCGCGGATAGGGAACTCGAGTCTGGGTGAGCCATCGCTCGACCGTCTTCGGGGAAACGCCCAGAGTCTCCGCAAGCTGTTGCGGAGTGATGCCTTTGGTCAGCAACGCATCGCGGAGTCGCTCGTTAGCCATCGCACGTCCAGTTCCTAGGGGGACGACTAGGGACGACTTCACCATACGACAGATGTCCTCGAAAAGTCCCGCTCTGGGCGTGAAGTAGTTCGCCCTCTCCGAGAGATCTTTATGCCCACAGGGAGTTCGCATCACAGGGATGTGGCCCTTGAACAGGAGGTGGGCTCTGTGAAGCTCTACTTGGACACCACCGGGATGCAACTGACGGTGACGAAGGAAGCGGTGGAGAAGACCGACCAGAACGGGCGTCAGAAGACCGAGCGGGACACCGGCCGGCCGATGTGGTCGACGCAGGCTCTCGCGCTGGACGAGGACGGCGGCAACGTCATCACCATCACCACGGCCGGTGAGCGGCCCAACGTGAAGGTCGGGACGATGATCGTCGCGTCCAAGCTGGAGGCTCTGCCGTGGGCGACCAACGGTCGTAGCGGTGTGGCTTTCCGTGCGGTGGACATCAAGCCCGCTGGTGCTCCGGTCAAGTAGACCGCTCTTCGAACTCCGGTCGGTCCGGTGTTCCTGACAGTGCCTTGAGGCACTGAGCGCCACCAACGAGTTGCCCGGGGATGGTTCTGGCTCCTACAGACCCCGGTCAACACCCCCGCGACGCGGGCCCATTCGGATCCCTATCTGTCTGGTCCTGCGTCGTTTTCGTCTCTCCCCCCTCTTCGACAAGGGGTGTGCCCATGGCACCGATCGTCAGTCCGCCGCCTGAGCGGACCTCTCAAGCCCTCTGGCCCAACGGAGAGCCGGACAGCGTCCGGCGGGCCTTCGACGACCGTGAGGAGGAATCACGGTGATGCTCCTGATCGCGATCGCCATCACCTGCGCGATTGGCCTTCCGCTTCTCTTCGTGACCTTCTTCTACCGGGTCGCCATCCCGCTCGTGGCCTACGTCCGCGACGCCGAGACCGGCGAGTACAACGCCGTCCCCTACCAGCCCACCAAGCGTCCTGACCGCACAGCGGTCTGACCACGCAAAAGCGGGGCCGCACTGGCTCCTACACCTTACGGCCCCGCTCCTTCGACCCCTGCCTTGAACAGGAGGAATCGTCATGCCCAAGTCTAGCTTCGGCTTCTCCGGCCGCAATGGCCGTCGTGGTGGCGGAACCGTCACCGTCATCGAGCAGCAGGTGAAGCGCAACCACGCGCGCACCGCGAAAGTCACCTTCTTCGTGCTCCTGCCCGTCGTCGGGCTGCTGACCGCGACGATTGCGGCCTACTACCTGCCGCCGATCGCGGCGTTCCTGCTGGGCATTCTCATCGGTGCCCTGGTCGGCGCTGTGGCCGGCGCCTTCATCATCGCCTGGCCCGTGCTGCGGGTCATCTGGTGGTGGACCCCGGAAATCCTCGGCGTCCTGGCCGTGGGTCTGGCGTGGGTCAACCTCGTCGATCTGCTCAACCCGGTCCTCGCGGGTCTGGTGTTCGCCATCCCGGCCGCCATCATCGGCCTCATCCCTCAGCCGCGGCGCCTGGTCGTCGCGTTCGGCTGGTGCCTGATCTCCCGGCACCGTCTGCGGGCCTGCTTCAACGAGTTCATCATCTCCAACCGCACCGGCTCTCTTCCGCTCATCCTGTGGGCCAAGCCGCTGCCGGTCGGTGAGCGCATCTGGGTCTGGCTCCGGCCCGGCCTCTCGCTCACCCAGCTCACCGGCAACCTGGACCGGATCGCCGTTGCCTGCTGGGCCAACACGGTCACCGTGGAGCAGGCCTCCGGCTCCAATGCCGCGTTCGTGCGGTTCGACATCAAACGCCGCGACGCTCTGAGCGGCGTCATCACCTCGCCCCTGGTCGACCTCGTCGACCCCGATACCCCGGCTTCGTCCGCTCCCGTCCCGGCCGTCATCCCCACGGCCCTGGACCTGGACGACATCCCCGCCGAGGACTTGGCCCCGGCCACCAAGCCCGCTCCCAAGCGGACCAAGGCTCCGGCTCCGGCCGCTGCGGCTGCCAGTTCCGGCAGCGACCTCGACGACTGGCTCTGACCGTCGTCTCGGGAGAGCACGGCACGCCTGCGTGCTCTCCCACCCCTCATTCCTGATCACTCAGCCTAAGGAGGGCCATCCATGGCCTACTACTCCCCGGCGACGGTCCCCGTGGGGCCTGCCATGACCATGTACGACCCGGTGTTCCTCGGCCTGTACGAGACCGGTGAGCTGTGCACGACCGTGCTCTACAACCGTAACCTCCTGGCCGCCGGTGAGCCCGGCGGGGGCAAGTCCGGAGCGATGCAGGCCATCGCCTGCCACGCGGTCTTGTGCGACCGCACCCGCCTCGTGCTGATGGACGGCAAGCAAGTGGAGCTCGGCATGCTCCGGCCCCTGGCTGATGAGTTCGTCGGCGCCGACATCGACCACGCCATCACCACCCTCAAGCGCCTCCAGCAGGTGATGAACAACCGCTACACCTGGCTGCTGGCCCACGGCCGCCGCAAGATCGAACGCCACGACGACGTGAGCATCATCGTCGTCCTCATCGACGAGATCGCGTTCTTCTCCGCCACCATCGGCACCAAGCAGCAGCAGGAAGAGTTCATCTCCCTCCTGCGAGACCTCGTCGCCCGAGGAAGGGCCGCCGGAATCATCACCGTGGCCGCTACCCAGCGGCCTTCCGTCGACATCATCCCGACCTCGCTGCGGGACATCTTCGGGTTCCGGCTCGCGTTCCGCTGCACGACCCCGAACAGCTCGAACATCATCCTCGGCCACGGCTGGGCCGAAGCGGGCTTCAACGCCGCCACCATCTCGCCGACCAACCAGGGCTGCGCCTACCTCATCGCCGAAGGGGGCTCTCCGCGGCTGATGAAGGTCGCCTACCTCTCGGACGCTCACATCGCCCAGATCGTCGACTACGCCACCTGGATCCGGGCCACCGGCCGCCCGGCCGATCCCTCCCACGTCCTCGCCGCCTGAACGGAGTATCTCCCGTGATCATCAAGGCTTACCACCCCAACGGCACCCCGGACCTGCGCCGCTGGCTGGTCCAGTGCGACGCCTGCCCCGCCCAGGGGCCTCTGCTGGGTTCGGAGGAGTGGTTCATCCCCAAGAACCCCGACATGTTCATGTACTGCCCCGGCTGCGCCGACTACTTCACCATGCGCCTCATCAGCACGGGCTTGAGCTGCGCCGGATGCGGCAACCCCAACCTGAAGCTCAAGCGCGTCGGCCACCACCCCAGCTCGCGCACCCAGGACGCGGTCTGCGGGCACTGCGATTCCTACCTCAACCCCTACACCGGCTGGCACTTCATCGACCCGCCGTTCTAGGTCCGGCTGGGGCCGGCCATCCGCCAAGACACCCGGCCCCCGCCTTCGTCCCTATCCCTGCGTGAGGAGAGGACTGCCATGCAGCCTACTCAGGGCACTCGACGCCCCCGAACCCGCAACGTGGTCGAGAACGACCAGTACGCCGCGTTCCTGCGGCGCATCATCCGCGCTTACGGCCGCCGTATCGCCTCCGGCGACATCGAAGCCCTCACCGACCTGGCCGCCCTGTCGGCCGAACTCGACCACGCCACCGCCCAAGCCGTCATCGGCCTGCGTGCCTACGGCTACTCCTGGGCCGAGATCGCCCGCACCCTCGGCGTCACCCGTCAAGCCGCCCACCAGCGGTGGGGCAGCCTCGCCGAGATCGTGACGGAGGAAGCGTCATGACCACCAAGAACCGGGCCGAGAAGACCGAGAGCCTCGTCCAGCTCGCCATCCTGCTCCTCGTCGGAGGCATGGCCGGTGCCGCCTCCTTCACCCACGTCCACGACTGGACCATGGACAACAGCCCCGCCGGTACTGGCGACTGGTTCGGCTGGGCCAACGCCGTCATCTCCGAACTCACCCCCATCGCCGCTGGACTGGAGATCCGGCGCCGCAAGCGCAATGGCCAGAAGGCCAGCTACCCCTTGGCGGTCCTCGTCGCCTCTGCGGCCTTCTCCATCTCCGCCCAACTCGCCGTCGCCAAACCCGGCATCACCGGCGGCCTGATCGCCGCTCTTCCTGCCCTGGCCTTCCTGGCCCTGACCAAGCTCGTCATGTCCCGGCCCGCCACCCCGACCGCTCCCGTCGCTGAACCGGCCACCGAACCGGCCGTCACCCACACCAGCGGCGACCTCGTCGAACTAGAGCCCGCGCCTTCTGCGGAGACCGCTCCCCACGATGACGGCCTGGCCGTCGTCGACGAACCTCCTCACCACCTCCTCGCCGGTGCCCGCATGGCCGCCTTCTCCCACCGGCAGACCACCGGACAGGCCATCACCACTGATGCCCTCGCCGACCATCTCGGCATTCCCAAGGGCACTGCCGCTCAGCTCCTGCACCACCTGGGAGCCGAGAGCGGCCACGTCAACGGCTTCCCCGTTCTGGAGGGCCGCGCGTGACCGACTCCAGCGCTTCGATGCTGGCTCCCGCACCCGGAACCCTCACCGGCCCGGGTACGGGGGCGAACACCGACACGCACCCCTCGACCACCATCCGCACCGCCCTCGCTCGCGCTGGCCGAGACGACTACCACCGCTGGCTGGAGCACGTCACCTCCGCCGCCGGATGCGCCCACCCCGTCCGGCTGCGTGGAGACCTCGCGACCGTCGACACCCGCACCGGCGAGGTCCTGGCCGTCACCCCCACCGGCGCCCTGCCGGACGGGGTGATCTACAAGGCGTGCGGCAACCGCCGCCACACCGTCTGCCCCTCCTGCGCCACCGTCTACCAGCACGACGCCTTCCACCTCATCCGCGCCGGACTGACCGGAGGCAAGACCGTCCCCGAATCGGTCACCCGGCACCCGGCCGTCTTCGCGACCTTCACCGCCCCCTCCTTCGGCCCCGTCCACTCCCGATTCGTGCGCTCCTGCACCTGCCGGGACAAGGCCTCCTGCCGCTGCCGGGCCGAACCCTGCCACGCCCGCCGCAACGCCGAGACCTGCCCGCACGGGGTGCAGCTCGTCTGCTGGCGTCGGCACGCCCCCGGAGACGAGCAGCTCGGCTGGCCACTGTGCCCCGACTGCTACGACCACGACCACCACGTGGTGTGGAACCACCACACCGGCGAACTCTGGCGCCGCACCAAACAGGCGGCAGAGCGTCACCTCAACCAGCTCGCGCGCCGCCGTGGCCTGCCCAAGGTGCGGCTCTCCCACGGCAAGGCCGCCGAATACCAAGCCCGCGGCGCCGTGCACTTCCACGTACTGCTGCGCCTGGACGGCCTCGACCCCGACGACAAGTCCGCCATCATCCCGCCTCCGGCGGGCCTGGACGCCCACGACCTGGTGGAGGCCGTCGAACACGCCTCCATCCAAGCCTTCGCCACCGCGCCCCATCCGGTCCGGCCGGACGGCTGGCCGATTTACTGGGGGGATCAGCTCGACGTCCGCCCTATCACCCTGTCTGGCACCGGAGATCAGCTCTCCGACCAGGCTGTTGCCGCCTACCTGGCCAAGTACTCCACCAAGGGCACCGAGGCCACCGGGCACGTCTCCCGCCGCCTGGACGGCGAGAGCATCGACCTGTACGCCAACCCCACCGGCACCCACCCGGAACGCCTCATCGCCGCCGCCTGGGACCTAGGCCAAGCTCCCGGCTTTGAGGGGCTGCGCCGCTGGGCGCACATGCTCGGCTTCGGCGGCCACTTCCTGACCAAAGCCCGCCGCTACTCCATCACCTTCACCCAGATCCGCACAGACCGCGCCGAACACCGCCGCCACCTCGCACGTACCGAGACACGCGCTGCGGCCCTCGACCGTCAAGACCACCTTGACACCGAAACCGAGGACACGACCCTGGTCGTCGGATTCCTCACCTACGCCGGTACCGGCTGGCACAGTGCCGGTGACCAACTCCTGGCCAACACGGCCGCGGCACAATCCCGCGAATACGCCCGAGCAGGACGCGAAGAACTCGCCTTCGAACAGGCATGCAGTTCGTCCACGCCGCTCGCCGCCTGAACCACCCTTCGGAACGCGAACGGAGAACCACCCATGGCAACCCCTGACCTGCCCGGCCCGGCTCCCCTGGCTCGGGCGCTCTACCGCGTCGAAGAGGCAGCCGAGCTGCTCGCCCTCTCCCGTCGCCACCTGTACGAAGAGATCCGCTCCGGCCGCCTGCGCACGGTCAAGGCCGGCCGAGCTCGTCGTGTCCCGGCTTCGGCCATCGCTGATTACGTCGCGCTCCTGGAGCAGGAGACGAGGGCCGCCTGATGACCAAGCGACGTAGCAGAGGGGACGGCGGCCTTCACTGGGATGAGGCCCGGCAGCGTTGGATTGCTTCGGTGACGGTCGGCTACTCCCCCAACGGGAAGCGGATCGTGCGCAAAGCCAGTGATCCGAGGAAGTCCGAAGCGCTGAAGAAGCTGAAGCAGAAGGTGCGGGACTACGAGGACGGTCTCAGCCTCTCCCCTGGCCGTGAAACGGTCGCTGACGTTGTGCGGGACTGGCTTGAGTTCGGGTTGACCGGGCGGTCCGCCAGTACCGTCCAGACCAAGCGGACCTTGGCCGAGAAGCACATCGTGCCGTTGATCGGTGCTCGGAAGGTGAAGGAGCTGACGGCCGAGGACGTTGATCGTTGGCTGGCTGGAAGGGCCGCTGAGGTCAGCACTCGGACGCTTCAGGAGCTGCGGTCGATTCTCAAGCGGGCCATCACTCGGGCTCAGGCTCGGGACAAGGTGAAGCGCAATGTCGTGCTGCTCTGTGAGCTGCCGAAGGGCCAGAAGCCGGGCCGTCCTTCCAAGGCGTTGAACTTCGTCCAGGCCGAGGCCGTGCTGACGGCGGCGGAGAGCGCCAAGCCCTGGCTGAGGGCTTATGTCGTCCTGTCGCTGCTGACCGGGGCCCGTACCGAGGAACTGCGGGGATTGACCTGGTCGCATGTCGACCTGGAGGGAAGTCCTGAGGCACCCGGCACGCCCGGACAGCCTCCCACGATCATGGTCTGGCATTCGGTACGGGCGGGCGGCGATACCAAGACCGCCAAGTCTCGTCGCACCCTCCAACTGCCCCAGCGGTGTGTCTCGGCCTTGATCGCTCATCGGGAGCATCAGGAGATCATTCGTCGGGCGGCCGGGAATTGGTGGCGGGAAAACGATCTCGTCTTCTCGACTCGAACGGGGACGGCGTTGAGCGCGGTGAACGTCCGGAGGGAGTTCCGGCGGGTGATCGTCCGGGCGGGCTTGGTCGGCAGGGAGTGGACGCCGAGGGAGATGCGCCACAGCTTCGTCTCGCTGCTGTCGGCTGAGGGGATGCCGGTGGAGGCCATCGCCCGGCTCGTCGGCCATGCGGGTGGCTCGGCGGTCACGGAGAAGGTCTACCGGCAGCAGATCAAGCCCGTGATCCAGGAGGGCGCCGCAGCCATGGACCGCATCTTCCCTGAGGCCGGCCAGGGTTCCGGGAGGGCTTAGTCACCCAGTTAGTCACTCAGGAACGTCGAAGGCCGGTCCCCGTGAGGGGAACCGGCCTCTGACCTGGGTGGGCGATACTGGGTTCGAACCAGTGACCTCTTCGGTGTGAACGAAGCGCTCTCCCACTGAGCTAATCGCCCGTCCGCTTCGCGGTTTCCCGCGCTGCGTGCTCGCCTAGATTAGCGCGAAACAGGGGTGGTTCGCACATCGGTTGCGCGAAAGACGGTCAGCGGGTGTTGGGGCGGCTCCAGTCGACGTTCCAGGGAAGTTCGGTGCCGACGATGTAGAGGTAGGCGATGACGGCCGCGGCGCAGACCAGGCCGACCAGGACGGCCAGGATGGTGTTGCGGCGGCGGGTGCGGGGGTCTAGGGCCTTCTCCTTGGCCTTCTCGGCTGCGGCCTTGGCCTTGCCGAGGGCGCGCTGGGCCCAGACGAACTCGGTGGCCAGGATCGCGAGGCCGACGACGATGGCGAGCATGCCGGGGCCCGGCATCACCATCATGACGACACCCGCCAGCAGCACGACCGAGCCGACGGTGAAGACACCCACGCGCCAGGTCGTGTAGAGCAGGGGATTCTGGCGCATGACCTCGCGGAAGCGGTGGTAGCGACCGCTCCCCTGGAGCTCTTTTTCCTGATCGATCGACACGCTTTTACTCTACGGGAAGGGGCGGACCGCCAACCGCCGATCCACCGGAGCCTTAAGGTCAAACCTTACCCAGGCACCAAAGATCGTGATTGCCTTTCGTCGCTGTTTGTCCTGGTCATCGGCGTGTCGGCCGCTGCGGGGCGGGAGTTCTCGCAAACGGGTGCTGGGAATGTTCTGACGACTTCCAGCAGTTACGCGTCATAGATCAGGGGGACATCCGTTGGGAGAGGCGCAGTCCTCATCGAGTGCTCAGCATGGGCCCGACGCTGAAGGAATGGCGATGAACAGCAGCACCACCATCTCCGCCGAGCTTGGCCTTCGTCTCGTCGTGCCCGACCGCTCGACGGTTCCGTTGTCCGCGACGCTCGAGTACGCCGCCGACGATCCGTACGCCATCAGGATGGCCTTCCACGTGGGCAACGAGGACCCCGTCGAATGGATCTTCGCCAGGGAGCTGCTGACGGTCGGCATCGAGCGCCAGGCCGGGTTCGGCGACGTCAGGGTCTGGCCCGCCGGGCCGGAGAACGACAGGACGCTGCAGCTGGCCCTGTCCTCGCCGTTCGGGGACGCCCTGTTCGACGTCCCGCTGATCCCCATGGCCGACTTCCTGCACAAGACGTACGACATCGTGGCGGCGGGCAGGGAGTCGGAGTTCGTCGACATGGACACCGAGCTCGAGCACCTGCTCTGGTCCTTCTGAGGCGGCCCTCCCCCGGACCCCTCCTCAGCCCTCCCCGGTGAGCCTGGCGATCGCCCGCATCTTGTTCATGGCGTCCAGCGCCGCCACCTTGTAGGACTCCGCCAGCGTCGGGTAGTTGAAGACCGCGTTGACCAGGTAGTCGACCGTCCCTCCGCAGCCCATCACGGTCTGCCCGATGTGAACCAGTTCGGTGGCGCCCGTCCCGAAGACGTGCACGCCCAGCAGCCTGCGGTCCTCCGGTGAGACCAGGAGCTTGAGCATTCCGTAGGAATCGCCGATGATCTGCCCTCGGGCCAGCTCCCGGTAGCGGGAGACGCCCACCTCGAACGGCACCCGTTCCCGAGTCAGCTCGTCCTCGGTGCGTCCCACGAAGCTGATCTCCGGGACGGTGTAGATCCCGATCGGCTGGAGTTCGTGCAGGTCCGCCACCGGCTCGCCGCAGGCGTGCTGGGCGGCCAGCCTCCCCTGCTCCATGGACGTCGCCGCCAGGGCGGGGAAGCCGATCACGTCGCCGACCGCGTAGATGTGCGGGACCTCGGTGCGGTAATGGTCGTCCACCGTGATCCGCCCCCGGGTGTCGGCGGCCAGTCCGGCGGCCTCCAGGCACAGTTCGGCGGTCTTGCCCTGCCGTCCGGCCGAGTACATGACACAGTCGGCGGGGATGCGCTTGCCGCTCTCCAGGATGGTCAGCGCCCCTCCTCCGCGGCGCTCCACGGCCGCCACGCTCTCGCCGAAGCGGAACGTCACCGCGAGGTCGCGCAGGTGGTACTTGAGCGCCTCGACGATCTCCAGGTCGCAGAACTCCAGCATGCGCTCGCGCCGTTCGACCACGGTGACCTTGGTGCCCAGGGCGGCGAACATCGAGGCGTACTCGATGCCGATGACGCCCGCGCCGACCACGACCATGGTGTCGGGGACGCGGTCCAGGTGCAGGATCGCGTCCGAGTCGATGACCGTCCGCTCGTCGAACTCCACGCTGTCCGGACGGGCCGGGGACGTCCCCGTCGCGATGACGATCTTCTCGGCGGTGACCTTCCTCTCCTCGCCCTCGACGTCGACGACACCGATCGTGTGCCCGTCCAGGAAGCGGCCGGTGCCCCGCAGGAGTGTCACCCGGTTGCGGGTGAGCTGGCTGCGGATCACCTGGATCTCACGGCCGATCACATGCTGGGTGCGCATGCCCAGGTCGCCGACGGTGATCTCCTCCTTGACCCGGTAGCTCTGGCCGTAGAGTTCGCGCTGGTTGAGGCCGGTGAGGTAGAGCACCGCTTCGCGCAGGGTCTTGGAGGGGATCGTCCCGGTGTTGATGCAGACGCCGCCGAGCATGTCGCGTTTCTCCACGACGGCCGCCCGCCTGCCGAGCTTGGCCGCGGCGATCGCCGCCTTCTGGCCGCCCGGTCCGGATCCGACGACAAGGAGATCGAAGTCGTACACACCGCCCAGTCTGGACCCCGGGCCGCTGCGAAATAAGGCCTTTGACGTAACAAGGACCGCACCTCGTCTTAAGGGTCGGCCCTTTCCGCGGAGCGGAGCGCGAAGATCTCCTGGGCCTTGCGGGTGAGCGGGCCGACGGGCAGCTCTCTGCCGTCGACCAGGGCGATGGGCTGGACGTCCCGTGTGGTGGAGGTCAGGAAGGCCTCCTCGGCGTCCTGGAGCGCCTCCAGGGGCACGTCCACCTCCTCCGCGCCGACCCACTCCAGCGCCAGCGCCCGCGTCACCCCGGCCAGGCAGCCGCTCCGCAGCGTCGGGGTGACCAGCCTGCCGTCCAGGGCCAGGAAGATGTTCGAGCCGGTGCCCTCGCACAGGTTCCCGGCGAGGTTGCCGAAGACCGCCTCGTGCGCGCCGCGCTCCTTGGCGTAGGCCAGGGCCAGCACGTTGTCGGCGTAGGAGGTCGTCTTGAGGCCGACGAGGGGGCCGCGCTCGTTGCGGGGCCAGGGCACCACGGAGACCGCGGCGGTCTGCGGGAACGGCTTCTGCTCACCCGCGATGATGATCGTCGTGGGGCCGTCGGCGCCCCGGTCGGAGCCCAGCGGGCCGGGCCCGCCGGTGTAGCTGATCCGCAGCCGGCCCAGCTCCCACGGCTCGGCGGCGGCCAGCACCTCCGCGATCCCGGCGCGGAGGAACTCCTCATCCGGCTCGGGCAGCCCCAGGCCCCGCGCCGAGAACGCCAGGCGCTCCAGGTGGCGGGTCAGCGCGAACGCCTCGCCCCGCACGAGCTTGACCGTGTCGAACACGCCGTCCCCCACGGTGAGCCCGTGGTCGAAGACGCTGACGGTGTCCCTGCCGAGCTCACCGTTGATCCAGACCTGCACCCGCCACCTCCAGGAGATTCTTCGCCTTCAGCTCGGTCTCCCTCCATTCTCTCGCGGGTTCGGAGTCCCAGGTGATGCCCGCTCCCGTGCCGAACCGCAGCAGCCCGTCCTCGATCCAGAACGTGCGGATCCCGACGGCCAGCGCCGCCGTCCCCCGGTCGGCGTCCACCCAGCCGACCGCCCCGCAGTACGGGCCGCGCGGCACCGGCTCCAGCCGCTCGATCAGCTCCAGCGCCGACGACTTGGGCGCGCCCGTCACCGAACCCGGCGGGAACGTCGCGGCGATCAGCTCCGGCCAGCCGGCGGACGTGCGGGCCCGGACCGTCGAGACCAGGTGCACCAGGCCGGGGTGCGGCTCCACCACGCACAACTCGGGCACCTCGACCGTTCCGGGGCGGGCCACCCGGCCCAGGTCGTTGCGGACCAGGTCGACGATCATGACGTTCTCCGCCTCGTCCTTGGGCAGCAGGTCCGCCTCGGTCCGCCCCGTTCCCTTGATCGGCCGGGACTCCACCAGCTCGCCGTCCCTGGACAGGTACAGCTCGGGGCTGGCGCAGGCCACTTTCAGGTCCGGCAGGTCCAGCGTCATCGCGTGAGGGGCCGGATTGCCCTCGGCCAGCCGCCGCCCCAGCCCCGCGACCTCCCCGCGGACCGGCGCGGACAACACCCGGCACAGGTTCGCCTGGTAGACGACGCCGTCGGCGATCGCCGCCCGGATCTCCGCCACGCCCCGCTCGTAGCCGTCCCGGTCCAGGGAACTGCTCCACTCGCCCGGCGCCGCCCACTCCCCGTCGGGGTGGGGCGCCGGGCGCACGTGCTCGAACCGCGCGCAGGTCACCTCGCCCTCGTAGGTGACCACCACCGCCCACCACCCCCGGGTACCGAGCACCGAAAGATCATCGGATGTCTCGGCCAGGCCCGTCGCCAGCAGCCCGTTCACATGGGCGAACGCCTCCATATCGCCAGTCTCCCGCCCTTCCCGGCCTGGCGCATCCCGCCCTTCCCGCTTTTCGGTTTGGCACCCGGCCCAGAGTTTGGCTATGGTTTTCCTCGTCGCCAACGGGGGGAAGTCCCCGGAAAGCACACGCGGAAGTGGCTCAGTGGTAGAGCATCACCTTGCCAAGGTGAGGGTCGCGGGTTCGAATCCCGTCTTCCGCTCGGAGCGGTCGCGAGACCGAACCACGGTGGAGTGGCCGAGAGGCGAGGCAACGGCCTGCAAAGCCGTGTACACGGGTTCAAATCCCGTCTCCACCTCGCAGCACCAGCGGTATCCCGGACGATTAGCTCAGCGGGAGAGCGCTTCCCTGACACGGAAGAGGTCACTGGTTCAATCCCAGTATCGTCCACAAGTCGGCCCCGCCCGGTCGTCGAGCTCAGCTCGATCTCCCGGCGGGGCCACACTGTTTTCCGGCGGTACGCCGCCCGGTGCCGCAGCAGGCCGGGTCGCCCGCGCGCTGAGATCATCGCCACATCCGATGTCCGTCTGATCCTCATCGGCGTCCCAGGGAGAGCCCGCCGCCGCCAAGGCCCGCGGTCGCCCCTCCACCATCGACGCGGAACTCCTCGAAGCCGCCTGATCCCAGCCGCCCGTGCCGGGCCCCGGATGTCCGTCGACGCCCTGCGCCGTCCATGAGCACGGAACCGGGCCCGCCGGACCCCGGCGGGTGGGCCCTGGAGGCGGGCCCACCCGTCAGTGGCGGGTCAGAGGACGGGCTGCAGGTTCCCGTCGGCCTCGCTCTCCTCGTCCGTGTCCCGGGGGCTCGCCTCCGCCTCGGCCTTGGCGGCCTTGCGGGACCGCCGGGTCTCGCGGCGGGTCTCGACCATCGTGTACAGGGTCGGGATGAGGACCAGGGTGAGGACGGTCGAGCTGAGCAGGCCGCCGATGACGACCACGGCCAAGGGCTGGGAGATGAAGCCGCCTGAGGCCGTCAGGCCGAGGGCCATGGGGATCAGGGCGAAGACGGTGGCCAGGGCCGTCATCAGGATGGGGCGGAGCCTGCGGCGGCCTCCCTCGGTGACGGCCTCGACGACGCCCATGCCCTGAGCCCGGTACTGGTTGATCAGGTCGACCAGGACGATCGCGTTGGTGACGACGATGCCGATGAGCATCAGCATGCCGATCATCGCCGCCACGCCCAGGGGGACACCGGTGATCCGCAGCAGCAGGACCGCGCCGGTCGCGGCGAAGGGCACCGACACCAGCAGGACCAGGGTCTGGCGGATGCTGCCGAAGGCCGCGACCAGCAGCAGGAAGACGATCACGATGGCGGCGGCCATGGCCAGGCCCAGCTGGGCGAACGCCTCCTTCTGGTCCGCGGTGACCCCGCCCAGCGTGTAGGTCACGCCGTCCGCCGGCTTCAGGGAGTCCAGCTCGGCCTGGACCGCCTGCGAGGCCTTGGTCAGGTCGTCTCCGACCGGGACCGCGGTGACATTGCTGGTGCTCTCACCGTCCTGCCGGGTGCGCTCGACCGGGCCGTTCACCTGGGTGACGGTCGCGACCTGGGAGAGCTGGACCACTCCCCGCGCGCCCGGGACCCGCAACTGCCTGAGCTCCTCGACCGAGGCCGGGGACCGCACCGACGTCCTGACGACGACGTCGGTCTCGCCGCGCTCGAGGTTCACGGTCGTGACCGTGCTCCCCTGGACGGCCTGCGCCACCACCTGGGCCAGGACCGTGTCGTTCAGCCCCATGCGGGCCGCGGAGTCCTTGGCCCGGACGCTGAGCAGCGGTGCGCTCTCGGCCAGGTCGTTGCTGACGCCCTTGACCTCCCGAACCGAGGACAGGGCGTCCTGCACCTGCTGTACGGCGGCCGCGCGCGTCGCGTCGTCGGGGGCGTCCACCCGCACCTTGACGACGTTGCCGGCGCCCATGCCGGTGTTGGCGGCGACCTTGAGCTCCCCGGCGCCCGTCAGCGCCTTCAGCTTCTCCTCCAGAACGGACTGGACCCGCTCGGAGTCGGCGTCCTCGGTGAGGGCCACGTTGTAGGAGGCCTTGCTCGCGCCGCCGCCCGTCAACGCGCCCATGGCACCGCCGGGAGAGCCGACGACCACCTGGTAGGACTCCACTCCCTCGACGCCCTCCAGGACCGCCTCGACCTTGCGGGACGCCTCGTCGGTGGCGCTCAGCGCGGTGCCCGACGGCATGACCTGGGTGACGCTCAGCGCCCGGGTGCCCGAATCGCCGATGAAGCTGGTCTTCAGGCCCACGCCGAGCACCCCGGTGAAGAGCATGATGATCACGGCCAGCGCCAGCACGCCCCAGCGGAACCGGACCGCCCAGCCGATCAGCGGCACGTACAGCAGCTGCAGCAGGCCGGTGCGCTCCTCCTCCTCGGCGCGGCGGCGGAAAACCTCGGGGTCGGCGCCGACATCGGGGGTCTCCAGGAACCAGTAGGCCAGCACCGGGATGATCGTCAGGGAGACGACCAGGGAGGCGAGCATCGCCACGGTGACGGCGACGGAGAACGAGCCGAACAGCTCGCCGACCACACCACTCACCAGGGCGATCGGCAGGAACACCGCGACGGTCGTGAGCGTGGAGGAGGTCACCGCGCCGGCGACCTCGCGGACCGCGCCGATGATCGCCTGGCGCTTCTCCTCGCCGTAGCCCAGATGGCGCTTGATGTTCTCCAGCACCACGATCGAGTCGTCCACGACCCTGCCGACCGCGATGGTGAGGCCTCCCAGGGTGAGCATGTTGAGCGAGTAGCCGTTGAACCTCAGCACGATCAGCGCGACGACCAGCGACAGCGGGATCGAGATCGCGGTCACCAGGGTGGAGCGGGCCGACCGGAGGAAGACCACGATCACCAGGACCGCCATGACCAGGCCGAGCAGGCCCTCCTCCAGCAGACCGAGGACCGCCTCGCTGACGACGGGTCCGGTGTCGGAGACGACGGTGAGCTCCGCCCCGCCGCCGAGCGCCTTCTCCAGGCCGGGCAGCAGGTCCCGCACGTCCCCGGAGACGGACGAGGAGCTGCCGTCGCGGTCGAGGATGAGGGAGATCCCGAGGCTCTCCCTGCCGTTGGTGCGGGTCAGGGAGGCGGCGTCGGCGTCGGCGAGGGTGACCGCGGCGACTGAGCCGAGCTTCACGGGGGACCTGGCCCCGGTCAGCCAGAGGTCCTTGATCTGCTGGACCGAGGTGATCGGACCACCGACCTGGACGCTCAGGCTCTGCCCTCCGGCGGTGATGGAACCACCCGGCACGATCCGTCCCGCGGTGCTCAGCGCGGTGCCGACCGCGGAGGCGTCCAGGCCGCTCGCGGCGAGCCTGGCGGCGTTCGGCACGATCTGGATGATCTGCTCTCGCCCGCCCGAGACGGTGACCTCGCTGACGCCGTCCACGGCCCGCAGCTCCGGCACCGCCTTCGCCTCGACCTCGGCGGCGAGCCCGTCGAGGCCTGCCTGCCCGCTCCCGGGGGTGACGGCGAGCGTCATGGTCGGCATGTCCTCGGTCGAGAACGTCACCACCTCGGGCGTGACACCGCCGGGCAGCCTGCTCGAGATCCGGTTGACGGCCTGCTGGACGTCCGTGACGAACGCGTCCGTCCCGGCGCCGTACTCGAACGCCAGCGCCACGGTCGCCATGCCCTGCCGCGAGGTCGCCGTCATCGACTCCAGGCCGTCGAGGCCCTTGACCGCGCCTTCGATCGGCTTGACGACCTGCTCCTCCACGACCTCGGGCGAGGCGCCCGGGTAGGGGGCCATCACGATCGCCGCGGGGACCGAGATGTTCGGCAGCAGCTGCTGCTTCAACGTGGGGATCGCGTACGCGCCGAGCGCGAGCACGCCGAGGGTGATCAGCAGCACCAGCTTGCGGTGGGCAAGACTGATCTTGGAAAGCCAGGACACGGTGGAACTCGTTTCACGCGGTGGACGGACTCAGGACTCACCGTAAGGCAAGGCCAAGGCAGGGTCGGTCATCCTGTGGACGGCCGTGACCCGCCGGCGCCGCTCTTTCGGAACGGGTGGAATTCATCGGTTCGCTTCGAGGGGCCGCTTTCAGGCCGGGGAGGAATCCGATCCCGCCGGAGGCGGGGCGCAGGGCGAGGCCCGGGGCGTCCGCCAGAGGACGGACCGCCCCGGGCTCCGGTGTTCCGCCGCCTGAGCCGCCGCCCCTTAGGCTGCACCTGGCGCCGGTGCGCGAGGAAGGCGCGGAACGCCCGGGAAGCGAGGAGGACCACGGTGGCGGACGAGGAGATCGGCCGGGTCGAACGGGAGCTGATGACGCTCGGACGGCACGCCTCCATGGGCGCCATCGGCGACTGCGCCCGGCAGCCGGAGGAAGGGCGGCTGGAGCGCAGCGCCTACATCCTGATGAGCCGGATCGAAGCCTCCGGACCGCTTTCCATCGGCCAGCTGGCCGACGCGTTCGGGCTCGACGCCTCCACCGTCAACCGGCAGACCGCGGCGATGCTGCGCACCGGCCTCGTCGAACGCATCCCCGACCCCGACGGCGGCCTCGCCCGCAAGTTCCGCATCACCCCCGAGGGCCTGGCCCGGCTGCACCACCACCGGGCCTGGCTCACCCGGGGCCTCCGGCGCGTCCTGACCGACTGGACGGACGAGGACATCCGTGTGCTCGCCGACGTCCTCACCCGGTTCAACGAGAGCGTCGAACACGTCCAGCGACTGCCCCAGATGGTGCAGGACGCCGCGGCCGGGGAGTGAGCCCGGCCGCAACGGCAGGTCATCACGGACCTCGCATACCTCAACGCCCCATTCCCGAAACAGACCCTTTGAACGGGAAGAAGCCGGTGTTACCGTCACCGGCATGTTGCGAATGCGGACCCCCTCCCTGCTCGGACGCCGCGTACTCATCACGGGCGCGGCCCGCGGCATCGGCGCGGCCCTCGCCCGCCGCCTGCACCAGCGCGGAGCCCGCGTCCTGCTCACCGGCCTCGAGCCCGAGCTGCTGGCGAAGGTCGCGGCCGAATGCGGCGACGCCCCCTGGCTGCCCGCCGACGTCGCCGACCGCGCGGGGCTGACGTCCGCCGTCGACGACCTCGCCGAGATCACCGGCGGCCTGGACGTCGTCGTCGCCAACGCGGGCATCGCCTGCCAGTGGCCCGTCCTGACCGGCGATCCCGCCATCCTGGAGAAGACCTTCCAGGTCAACGTCCTCGGCACCTACAACACGCTGCGCGCGGCCGGACCGTACATCTCCCACCCGAGGGGCTACGCCTTGGCCGTCTCGTCCCTGGCCGCCGCCGTCCGCGCCCCGCTCCTGGGCGCCTACAGCTCCTCCAAGGCCGCCGTCGAGGCCCTGGGCGACACGCTGCGCGTCGAACTCCGTCCGACCGGCGCCAAGGTCGGCGTCGCCTACTTCGCCGAACTCGACACCGACATGACCCACCGAGGCTTCGACACCAAGGCCGTCACCGCCATGCGCACCGCGGGCTCCACCTTCACCGGCGTCACGCCCCTCAAAGCCGGCATAGACGCCCTGGAGACCGGCATCGCCTGGCGTTCCCGCCGCATCTACGCCCCCCGCTGGGTGGGCCCCGTTCTCCCCGCCCGGGCCTTGGCCCAGCGCGTCTTCGAACTCGTCATCGCCCCCTCCGTCCCCGAAGCCGTCCGTCTGGCCTCCGAGGAACACCCTCCTTTCACCACCCCCCAGCCCTGACCGGCCCGGCCGACGCGATACCGGCCTCCCCCGACGGCGGCAGCCCCGCCGAAGTGCTCGTCTCTCCTCTGCGCCGGCTCGCACCGGATGCCCGGCAGGTGCTCCGTACTGCAATAACATGAGCCGAAATGGATCTCGGTGAAGGGAACGGAATGTCGGGGAAAGTGCGGCCGATCACGCTCATCGGAGAACCGGTCCTGCACCGGCCGCTCAAGGAGGTCACCGAGTTCGACCAGTCGCTCAGGGACCTGGCCGACGACATGTTCGCCAGCATGTACGCGGCGAACGGGGTGGGCCTGGCCGCCAACCAGATCGGCGTCGACCTGCGGGTCTTCGTCTACGACTGCCAGGACGCCGAGGGCGAGCAGCACAAGGGGGTGGTGGTCAACCCGACCGTCGAGTTCCCCGACCGCGACCGCGTCCTCGACCACGACTCCGAGGGCTGCCTCTCGGTCCCCGGCCCCTACGCCGACGTCGCCCGGGTCGCTCATGTGCACTGCCACGGCTTCGACCTCGAGGGCAACCCGATCAGCCTGCACGGCACCGGCCAGCTCGCCCGCTGCTTCCAGCACGAGACCGACCACCTGAACGGCAAGCTCTACGTCGACCGCCTCTCGGCCAAGGCCCGCAAGCAGGTCATCAAGGAGTACGAGGCGCGGCGCGCCCAGGCCGCGGCCGAGCAGTCCTCCTGACCCCGCCCCGCGGGCGGCGTCTCCCCGTGCCGGGTGCCTTCGGCTCAACCGGGCGAGAGGGAGTCGCGGAGCATGCGGGTGATGCCGTCCAGCTGGACCACCGCCTGGCCGAAGAGGGCGCGGGCCTCCTCGAGCTGCTCCAGCGCCGAGCCGAGCTCGGCGCGGTCGTCGGCCAGGAGGATCTCGGCGAAGAGCACCGAGGTGCTGGCCAGCAGCCCGGTGGCGGCCCCGCGGGAGGCGGCCCCGGGAAGGCCGGTCAGCTCCCGGACGGTGCGCATGAGGCGTTTGAGCGCCACGGTGCGCTGCTGCCCTTCCGGGAGGACCGAGCGGTAGCCTTCGTCGAAACGAGACCAGTCCTTGCAGCGGCCTCCCGAACCGGCGGCCAGCTCCACCGCCGCCATCAGGCGGCCGGCCAGGCGGGCCGGGTCCGAGGAGGGCTCCGCCTCTCCCGGGCGCAGGAGCGCCAGCGCCCTCCCTGCCGCCTGAGGATCGAAATCGAACCCGTGATTCGCCATCGGTGTCCCTCCGTCTCCTGTACACCGGGTGCGTCGTGCTCCCGGAGTGGTCTCACGGATGCCATGGTCCGTCACCCGGCCCGCCGACAACGAACCGAACCAGATTCTGGGGACAAGCCGGCCCGGTCGGCCCCCGGCGCGAGGAACACGCGCGAGAAAACGAAGGAGAAAGCGGTGCTTGAGTTCGGCCCCGAGATGCTGGCCTTCTGGCGGGAACGGCATCTGTGCACCCTGACCACGCTCAGGCCCGACGGCACGCCGCACGTGGTGCCGGTGGGCGTCACGCTCGACCCCGAGGCCGGAGTCGCCCGGATCATCTGCGACGGCTCCTCGCGCAAGGCCCGCAACGCGGCGCGGGAGGGGGCGCGGGCGGCGGTGTGCCAGGTGGACGGCGCCCGCTGGTCCACCCTGGAGGGCACGGCCCGGGTCCTGCGCGATCCCGAGTCCGTCGCCGACGCGGTCCGCCGCTACACCGAGCGCTACCGCCCGCCCCGGGAGAACCCCGGCCGCGTGGTGATCGAGATAAGGATCACCCGCGTTCTGGGAAACACGAACTGAAGCCCTGCATCCCCGCGGTTGAACCGGCCAAAGCCGATCACGACTCAGGCATGGAGTGAACGGAATCCGGTTAGGGTTCCGGTGTGACCACCGGCGCAGACTCCCGAGGAGACTCCGAGTGAAGATCCGATTCGGCGTGGTGGCCGCCGCCGTGGTCACCTGGAGCTTCCGTGACGTCCCGCCCGCGCTGGGAGCACTGGATCCCGGGCCCAGGGTGCGCCGCTCGCCGCACTACCGGGACGGCGCGTTCCACAATCTCGACAAGGGCGGCTCCACCCAGCCGGACACCCGGCTGGCCGCCCGCGACATGCTGCGCCGGGAGCAGCGCAGGCCGCTGCTCCCGGTCCCGGTGGTGACCCCGAGATTCGGCCCGCCCGGCGACCTGGAGGTCTGCTGGCTCGGCCACGGCACCTCGCTGGTGGACATCGAGGGCAAACGGGTGTTGTTCGACCCGGTCTTCTCCGAACGCTGCTCCCCCAGCCGGCTGCTGGGCCCGCAGCGGGTGCACGAGGTGCCGGTGCGGGTGGAGGACCTGCCCAGGGTCGACGTGATCGCGATCTCGCACGACCACTATGACCACCTGGACCTGCCGTCGGTGAAGGCGCTGCTGCACACCCAGACCGCCCCGTTCGTGGTGCCGCTGGGCGTCGGCGCCCATCTGGAGTTCTGGGGCGTGCCGCCCTCGCGGATCATCGAACTCGACTGGGAGGAGTCCGCGGTCGTCGCCGGACTGAAGATCACCGCGACCCCGGCCCACCACTTCTCCGGCCGCGCCTTCAAACGCAACCCGACGCTGTGGTGCTCCTTCGTGGTCGCGGGCGGCAGGCGGAGGCTCTACTACAGCGGAGACTCGGGCTACTTCCCGGGTTACGCCCGGATCGGCGCCGCGCACGGCCCGTTCGACGTCACCCTCATCCAGGTCGGCGCCTACAGCACGGCCTGGCCCGACATCCACATGACCCCGGAGGAGGGTCTGGCCGCCCACCGCGACCTGCGGGGCGATCTGTTCATCCCGGTGCACTGGGGCACCTTCGTGCTCGCCCCCCACTCCTGGAACGACCCGCCGAACCGGGTCCGCGCCGAGGCCAAGGCCCTGGACCTCCGCGTCGCCATCCCCCGCCCCGGCGAGCGGATCCCCGTCGACGCCCCGCCCGACCCCGACGGCTGGTGGGAGCCCCTCGGCTGACCCCGCCCTCAGACGGGGCGGGACCGGTCCGGGGTCCCGACGGTTTCGGGGACGGCCGTCCGCGAGGCCCGGACGAACAGGCACGCGGCGGCGCCCAGCAGGATCGCCACGACGGCGAAGGCCTGGGTGGGGCGGATGGCGTCGATGAAGGCGGTCCCGAAGACCTCCTCGGCCAGCCGGGCCACCTGCGGCGGTGCCCCCTCCAGCGCGACCCGGTGGTGCGCACCCAGCTCCACGCCCCCCTCGACGGCCCGGGACAGTCCCGCGACGAAGCCCTCGCGCAGCGGTTCGGGCAGTTCGCCGGAGCGCTCCACGGCCTCGGCCCTCAGGGAGGAGGCCATCTGGCTCTGCAGGATGGCGCCGGCCACGGCACCGCCCAGTACCGAGCCGATCTGGCGGACGGTGTTGTTCACCCCGGCGGCCGACCCCGCCATGGCGGGCGGGATCTCGCGCATCGCCTCGGTGGCCATCGGGGCGAACACGCAGCCGATGCCCAGCCCTGCGACGAGCAGCGGGGGGAGGAGGACCGCCCAGTGGGCGTCCAGGCTCAGCGTCAGTGTCAACCAGGCCAGCCCCAGCGCGTACAGGAGCATCCCGAACAGCAGGATGCGCTTGCCGCCGATCCGGTCGGCGAGCCTGCCGGCGGCCGGCGCCAGCAGCATCGACACCACCGAGCAGGGCGCCAGCACCAGTCCCGCCTTCATCGGCGAGTAGCCCAGCACCGACTGCAGATAGAGGGAGATCGGCAGGAACATCCCGATCATGCCGATGGACACCGTCATGCCGACGAGGCTGAGAATCGTGAAGTTCCGCTGCCGCAGCAGCGAGAACGGCACCAGCGGTTCGGCGCCCTGGCGGCGCTTCTGCTGGATCGCGAACAGGCACAGGAGCACCGCCGACGCCGCGAACGACCCCTGGATCAGGCCGCCCCACCCGTAACGCTGGCCCTCGGTGAGCCCGAAGGCCAGGAAGAACAGCCCCAGGGTGGCCAGCAGGACGCCGGTCAGGTCCAGCCGGTGCTCCTCGGAGTACCGGACGTCCGGGATGACCGTCACGGCCAGGACCAGGACCAGAACGCCGATCGGCACGTTGACGAAGAAGATCCACCGCCAGTCCAGCAGGGTGACCAGCACGCCGCCGATGGTCGGCCCCGCGATGGTGGCCAGCCCGGCGACCCCGCCCCAGATCCCCATCGCCGCGCCCCGCCGGTCCGCCGGGAAGGTGGAGATGATCAGCGCCATGGTCTGCGGCATGAGCAGCGCGGCGCCCAGCCCCTGCAGCACCCGGGCGGCGATCAGCTGCCAGGGCGCCTGCGCCAGGCCGCACAGCAGCGAGGCGGCGGTGAAGACCGCCACGCCCAGCATGAACATCCGCCGCTGGCCGTGCAGGTCGCCCAGCCTGCCCGCGGTGATCAGCAGGACCGCGAGGACGAGGGTGTAGCCGCTGACCACCCACAGCACCTCGTCCAGGGAGGCGCCCAGGCGGTCGATCATGCTGGGGAGGGCGATGTTGACGATGGTCAGGTCCAGCAGGGTCATGAAGAACCCCAGGGCCAGCGTCAGCAGGATCGCCCAGGGGTGGCCGTGCCAGCGGCTCAGGGGGAGGTTCACGGCCGACGACGATACGCCATCGCCGTTCAGCGGTCCCTGATCTTCAGTCCCAGCGCCCCTGCGAGTTCGATCGCCTGGTGCGGGTCGATGACCGCCCCGTTGAGACGGGTGTTCCGCGGGTCCAGCGTGGACAGGTCGCTGCCCCGCAGGTCGCAGTTGTCGAAGACGGCCCGGTCCAGGCGGGCCCCCGACAGGTCGCAGTCCCGCACCGCCCCGTCGACGAAGCGCGCGCCGCCCAGTTCGGCCCCGCACAGCCGCACCCCGTGGATGGAGCAGCCGCTGAGGTCGGCCTTGGCCAGGCTCACCGACGACCAGTCGCCGCCCTCGGCCCGCAGCAGCCCGTACTGGCAGGACTCGAACCTGCTGCCGGCGAACCGGCACCGTTCGAACGTGGCATCGAAGAAGTCGCAGTTCACGAAGGTGCAGTCGACGAATTCCGCGTCCCCGTGCGCCGAGGCGTTGAACCGCACGTCACGGAAGGTGCAGCCGGTGAAGGAGGCGCCCCTGTTGGCCACCTCGGTCATGTCGTCCGCCACGAAGACCCGGTCGGTGAAGGTCTCCCCGGCTTCGATCTCCCTGCCGTTCCAGTCCATGACCTCAGGGTACGTTCCGGGAAGGTCCTCCCCCGGCCCGGCCTACGATCGGGGTATGGACTCCGAAGACTGGGACCGCAAGTACGCCGAGCAGGAGATGCTGTGGTCACTCGAGCCGAACCGGTTCGTGGCCTCTGAGCTGGCCGGGCTCCCGCCGGGCCGGGCCCTGGACCTGGCCTGCGGTGAGGGCCGCAACGCGCTCTGGCTGGCCGCGCGCGGCTGGCGGGTCAGGGCCGTCGACTTCTCCCCCATGGCCATCGCCAGGGCGAAGGAACTCGATCCGGAGGGCTCCGTCGAGTGGGAGGTCGCCGACCTGACCTCCTACCCCTTCCCCTCCGCGGAGGAGGACCTGGTGCTCGTCTCCTACCTGCACCTGCCGCCCGCCCAGATGCGGCCGCTGCTGCGCGACGCCGCCCGCGCGCTCGCGCCCGGAGGCGTGTTCTTCTTCATCGGCCACGACCTGAAGAACCTGACGGACGGTGTCGGCGGTCCCCAGGACCCCGAGATCCTGCACACGCCAGAGGCCGTCGCCGACGCGCTGTCCGGGCTCGAGGTCGTCCGGGCCGAGAGCGTCACCCGTCCCGTCGGAGAGCGGACCGCCGTCGACACCCTGGTGACGGCGAAGGCGCCCGGCTGACGTCTACAGCGCGCGCAGCCGCTCCCTGTCGGCGTCGGTGAGGGGCCGGTAGCGTCCGCCGGAGTCCCGGAAGAAGACGGTGCCGTTGTCGGGGATGCCTTCTTCGCGCAGTGCCCGGGTGAGCAGGCGCGCGTAGGCGCTGGTCTCGATCTCCTCGACGACGCGGATGAGGTCGGGCCCCTCCTCGGGGAAGGCCGCGGTGAAGTCCTCGGGCGAGACCGTCGTGCGCAGCGTGACGGCGGCGGCGAGCAGTTCGAACCGACCCGCCGGGATGCCGTACGCCACGGCCAGGTCGACCCCGGGCACGTCCCCGATGCGATCGCGGACGCCGCCCGTCGGCACCGTCCCGCGCGGTGTGCGGACGAGCTCGGACGTCCGGCCCACCATCCAGTAGTCGCCGTCCTCGTCCCGCTGGAAGAGGTCGCCCGTCGCCGTCCAGGAGTCGCCCGGCTCGAAGACCCCGCGCAGGGGTTCGGAGGAGCCGGCGCCCCGGGCCAGCAGCAGGCCCGTCTCCCCCGGGCCGCAGCGGACGGCGAACCCGTCCTTCCCGGGGACGATCAGGGCGCGGTCGAGGTCGTACCGCACGATGCGCATCCGGGCGCTGCCCGGCAGCGGACGTCCCAGCGACCCCGGCTTCTTGCCGGTCAGGTTCACCAGCACCGCCCCGCCGGAGCTTGAGGCGTAGAACTCCAGGACGCGGGCCGGTGCGAACCTCGCCTCCAGCCGCCGCCACAGTCCGCGCGGCATGCCCGAGCCGATGAACAGCCGGACCGAGTGGTGCCGTTCCCCCGGGTGCGGCGGAGCCTCGACCAGCCCGTGCAGCAGCGTCCAGGTGTAGGAGACGACCGTGACGCCGTACCTGCGGGCCTCCTCCCAGAACGTGGCCGGGTCGTAGGAGGTGGCCAGCGCCAGCCGCGCACCGCCCGCGATCGCCCCACCGAGGCTCATGAGCAGCGCGGACGGATGCGACAGCGGGGCCAGGCTGTAGACGGTGTCGGCCGGGGACAGCGCCGCCGACGAGGCGGTGCCGAACGCCGACAGCGCCCAGCGCCGGTTGGTGATCCGGCTGGCCCTGACGTCCTCGCCCGACCCGGTGAACAGGATGAACGCCAGGTCGCCGGCCCGGCCGGGGTTCGGCTCGTACCAGCCGGGCGGTTCGGCCTCGCCGGGGTCGACGCGCTCCAGGTCGGCCGGCCCCGCATCGCGCTCGCCGCCGCCCAGCAGGTGCACCTCGACGCCGTCGACGAGCCTGGCGTGCTCGGGGTCGGCGACGACCCTGGTGACCCGGCCCAGCGCCAGTTCCTGCGCCAGGTCGCCGTCGGGGCGCAGCAGCACCGCGACCGCGCCGATCCGGTTCAGCGCCGCGACCAGGCCCAGCGCGCTGGGCCTGGTGCCCATGAGCACCCCGATGTGCTCGCCCTGGCGCACCCCGATGGAGATGAGGCCGCGCACGACGCCGTCGATGCGGCGTTTGACGGCCGCCTGCGTGTGCGCCCTGTCCTCGAACAGGAAGAAGATGTCGTCGGGCGCGCGCCGGGCGTTCTCGTCGAGCAGCAGCCCCAGCGACACCCGGGTGTCGCCGGCGATGCGCTCCAGCCTGGCCAGCCGGGGCAGCAGCTCGGCGGCGGCCTCGCCGAACCCGACCACGTTCTTCACCGCCGCGGCGGTGGTGTCGACGGCCGAGCGCACCGCGCCGGCCCCCACCTGGACGGCGAGTTCCATCCCGTAGGCGATCCGGCCCTTGCCGAGCTCGTCCTCCTTCACCGGCCCGACCTCGGGCGGCACCATGCCCTGGCCGGCCCGCCAGTGCACCCAGCCCGCGACGACCGGCCAGGTGGACGCCGCCGCGTGCGAGCCGGCGACCAGCCCGAAGTGGCCGGTGCGCTGGCACGCCTCGTACACCTCGGCCCGGGGCGCGGCGCGGACGATGCCCCCGATGGTCAGGGGCGGGGCGATCTCGTCGACCTCGCCGACGAAGGCGAGCACCGGGCAGGAGATGTCGGCGAGGGTCACCAGCCTGTCGCCGATGACGAAGCCGCCGCGCAGCATGCGGTTGTGCGCGACGAACTGGCGCAGGAAGTCGGCCAGCGCGGGACCGGGCCAGGCGACCCAGCCCTCGCTCTGCATGAAGCGCCGCTGCCGCTCGCGCGGGGCGAGCACCTCGCGGTCGTGCAGCTGCAGCAGGAACTCCAGCCGGTTGCGGATGGACTTGGTGGGGCTGAGCGCCTGGAAGGCCGAGCGGGTCACCCAGCCGGGGATGGACAGGCCGGACAGCCCGGGGAGGTCGCCGAGCAGGTCGACGAACGGCCTGCGGGGGATCCACTCGGGCACGCCGAACGGGTTGGCCGCGTCCAGGTCGGCGGGGCTGCCGAAGGTGATGAGCGACTCGATGCCCTCGCTGCGCCGGTAGGCCGCCGTCTGGTAGGCGAACATGCCGCCCTGGGAGTACCCGGCGAGGTGCACGTCCCGGCCGGTGACCTGCTTGATGCGGTCGATGGCGTCGCTGACGGCCAGCACGTGGTCGGCGAGGGAGCGCCGCAGGCCACCGGGCTCCCGTTCGGGCCTGCCGAAGTCGACGACCCAGGGGTCGAGGCCGAGGTCGTGCAGGACGGCGACCGCGCTGGCCGCGGGCGCGATGTCGTAGATCTCCGCGGTGAGCATGAGCGGCGGCACCAGCAGGACGGACGGCCGCTCGCCGAGGGTGTCGGGGAAGTAGCGGCGCAGCCGGTAGACGGGCTGCTCGGCCACCACCCGGTACGGCGAGGCCTCCTCGTCCGTGCGCAGCCCGCCGAAGCGGGCCACCTCCAGCGCGTTCTGCGCGGTCGCGCTCAGCCCTCGCGCCAGCCGGTCCCCCAGCCGGACGAGGTTCTTGGGCAACGGTGCCGTCAGACGCTCCCTCACACGGGACATCGTCGCCGTTTACCCGGCCCCGGTCAACGGCCGACGTGCCGGTGACGAACCACACAGGCCGCCCTCGGCCGTTGTTGATTCGGTGTCGAATAGCGGGCCGTAGGCTCGAGGACATGTCCGCCCCGACCACCTGGACCCCGCCGCATCCGGCCCTCTTCAAGGCCCTGGACGTGGCGCTGGCTCCCATACGCGCTCTGAACGCCCCCGTCTTCCACGGCATCGAGAACGTGCCGCGGCAGGGCCCCGCCCTGCTCGTCGGCAACCACACGGTGATGCCACTTCTGGACGTGCCGGTGATGATGGCGGAGATCAGGGCGAGACGCGGGGTGTGGATCCGCTCGATCGCCGACCACGTCCACTGGCGGGTACCGCTGTGGCGGGACATCCTGCGCGTCGGCGGGTGCGTCGACGGCACCCGGGAGAACTGCCGCCGGATGCTGGCGGACGGCGAGACCGTGCTGGTGTTCCCCGGCGGCGCCTACGAGGTGACCAAGTTCCACGGGCAGAAGTACCAGCTCGCCTGGCAGGAGCGGCTCGGCTTCGTGCGGATGGCGATCGAGGCGGGCTGCCCGATCATCCCGTTCGGCGCCGTCGGCGTGGAGGACCAGTTCCCCATCCTGGTCGACTCCGCCCATCCCCTGCAGGCGCCGGTGCGGATGCTCAGCCACCGGATCCTGCGCCGCCGGGACCTGGTCTTCCCCGTCCTCGGCCTGGATCCGCGCCCGGAACGCCTCTACTTCTCCTTCGGGGAGCCGATCGACACCACCCAGTGGGCCGGGCTCGAGGACGACGTCATCGCGCTCACCCAGGCGCGCGACCTGGTCCGCAAGACGGTGGCGGGGCTGGTGGACGACCTGCTGGCCGAGCAGTCGGCGGATCCGGGACGCCGGCCCTGGGGAAGACTGTTCAGTAAGCAGTGAATTACCCCACAATCGGGTAGGCACGGTGCCCCTTCCGTGCCAGCATCGCTCCGAGCCCGGAGGAGGCCCCATGCGTCCCGTGCCCCTGGTCATCGAACGGCACCCGCACGTCAGCTGGCGGGCCAAGGCCCTCAACGCCGGGGTGAGGGCGGTGCTGACGCCCGCGATCCGGCGGGTCCCCCAGGGCCCGATCGACTTCCGCCGCGCCGCCTCCCTGGACCGTATGGCCCGGCGCGCCCGCCCGCCGAAGGGCACCCGGATGGAGCGCGTCCGGCTGGAGGGGTTCCACGCCGAATGGGTGCACGGCCCCGGGGTCGGCCGCGACCGCTCCCGGGCGATCCTCTACTTCCACGGCGGCGGCTGGATCTCCTGCGGGCTCAACACCCACCGGCGCATGATCGCCCGGCTGTCGGCAGCCGCCGGGATCCCCGCCCTGTCCGTCGCCTACCGGATGCTGCCCGAGGTCACCTTCGCCGACGAGGCCCTGGACTGCCTGGCCGCCTACAAATGGCTGCTGGAGCAGGGCGTCGAGGCGCGGAACGTCATCATGTCCGGCGACTCCGCCGGAGGCTACCTGACGTTCGCCACCGCGCTGCTCGCCCGGGAGGAGCGCCTGCCGATGCCCGCCGGGCTGATCGCCCTCTCCCCCATGCTCGACATGGACCTGACCGCCAAGGCCGCCCACCCGAACGTGGAGCTCGACCAGGTCAGCCTCATGCCGCTGCTGGACGCCTTCATCAGCGAGATCCTCGACGGCCTCGACCCGCTCGACCCCCGGGTCTCCCCCGTCCACGCCGATCTGAGCGGACTGCCGCCGTCCTACCTGTGCTGCAGCTCCAGCGAGGTGCTGGCCTGCGACTCCGAGCTGATGGCCGAGCGGCTCGCCGCCGCGGGTGTCCCGACGGTCCTGCAGACATGGGCGGGGCAGCTGCACGTCTTCCAGATGTTCGGGTCCGCGCTGCCCGAGTCCAGGGCCGCCATCGCCGCCTACGGCGGCTGGGCCCGCGAAGCGCTGAGACTGGCGGAGGAGAGGGAGGCGGCCTGATGGAGATCTTCGAGGACCTGCTGGCCGAGGGCGAGGAACTGGACGCCCTGGTCCGCGGCCTGGAGCCGGAGCGGTGGTCGCTGCCGACCCCCGCCGAGGGCTGGACCGTCGCCCACCAGATCGCCCATCTGGTGTGGACCGACCGGCAGGCCGTGCTGGCCGCCACCGACCCCGAGGCGTTCCGCGAGGCGGTGCGGTCGGCGCCCCCCGACCTGGTGGAGCGGGGCGCCGACCCTTCGGCCCACCCGCCGGGCGGCCTCCTGGAAGCCTGGCGGGCGAGCCGCGCCGAGGTGGTCGAGGCACTGCGCGCCGTCCCTCCCGGCGGACGGGTGCCCTGGTTCGGGCCTTCGATGGCCGCGCCCAGCATGGCCACCGCCCGGCTCATGGAGACCTGGGCGCACGGCCAGGACGTCGCCGACGCCCTCGGGGCCGACCGGCGGCCCACCGGCCGGCTGCGGCACGTGGCGCACATCGCCGTCCGTGCCAGGGACTACGCCTTCACTGTCAACGGCCTGACCGCGCCGGAGCAGCCCTTCCGCGTCGTCCTGGAGTCCCCCTCGGGGGACCAGTGGTGCTGGGGGCCGAGCACCGCCTCCCAGACGGTCACCGGCCCGGCCCTGGACTTCTGCCTGCTGGCGGTGCGCCGCCGCCACCGGGCCGACCTCTCCTTGGCCGCGCGGGGCGGGGACGCCTCCCGCTGGCTCGACCTCGTCCAGGCCTTCGCCGGCCCTCCGGGCCCCGGAAGGCCGCCCGCGAAGGCGTCCCCGGCGGCTTCGAGTACGCACTGAGGGCCGAGTTCCTGTAGGGTTAACGACGTCGCCACGGGGAAGCCCGAAAGGGAAAAACCGGCGGATGACAGGCGGAAGTGGCTCAGTGGTAGAGCATCACCTTGCCAAGGTGAGGGTCGCGGGTTCGAATCCCGTCTTCCGCTCGGAGAGGCCATCGCCTCGCGGTGGAGTGGCCGAGAGGCGAGGCAACGGCCTGCAAAGCCGTGTACACGGGTTCAAATCCCGTCTCCACCTCCACGGACGATTAGCTCAGCGGGAGAGCGCTTCCCTGACACGGAAGAGGTCACTGGTTCAATCCCAGTATCGTCCACTGCACGGTCCACCCGGCCGGTGAGCATCGCTCATCGGCCGGAGGGCCGAAGCGATCCGGGGGATCATCTCCCCCACGCGGAAGTGGCTCAGTGGTAGAGCATCACCTTGCCAAGGTGAGGGTCGCGGGTTCGAATCCCGTCTTCCGCTCCACGTCGAACACTCCGGCCCCGGCAATCTTTGCCCCGGCCAGACCTTCCGGCTGCCGATCCGGGGAACAGAACCGGCATGCCAGTAGCCTCCCCGTCCCACCGGTACTCACCAGGTTATGTCCTGCTGCTGGGCGCCGCCGCCGCGGTGATCGTCCTGGCCGGGCTGCGGGCCGTCTCCTCGGTAGCGGGGCCGTTCTTCCTCGCGCTCGTCCTCACCGTCGCGGTCACCCCGCTGCGCGCCATGCTGATGCGCCGGGGCCTGCCCTACCTGGTGGCCGCGCTGCTTCCCCTGGCCGTGGTGCTGCTGGGCCTGCTGGCGATGGCACTGGCACTGGCGCTGTCCGGGGCCCGGTTGGCCGCGCTGATCCCCGGCTACACCACCGAGCTCGCACAGAGCGGAAACCAGATCATCGAGCTGATGACCCGGTTCGGGATCACCACGACCGAGGCCCAGCAGTTCGTGGCCGGCCTCGATGTCAACAAGCTTCTGCCCTACGTCCAGTCGTTCATGAACGGGCTGCTGGGCGCCCTGTCGTCGGTGGTGCTGGTGGTCATCCTGCTCTACGGGATGAGCCTGGACGCGGTGGGGCTCAGCCGGGCGCTGGAACGTCTGTCCGCCGAGCGGCCGGAGCTGGTGGCGGCCCTGCGCGACTACGCGCGCGGCACCTACCGCTACCTCCTGGTCACCACCGTGTTCGGGGTGATCGTCGCGGTGCTGGACGTCGGCGCGCTGGCCTGGCTGGGCGTTCCGGCCCCGCTGGTGTGGGGCCTGCTGTCGTTCATCACCAACTACATCCCCAACGTCGGCTTCGTCATCGGCCTGGTGCCCCCGGCGCTGCTGGCCTGGCTGGAGAAGGGCTGGGTCACCGCGGTGTGGGTGATCGTGCTCTACTCGGTGATCAACTTCGTGCTGCAGTCACTGGTCCAGCCGAAGTTCGCGGGCGGGACGGTGGGACTGTCCATCACCGCCACCCTGCTGTCCCTGGTGTTGTGGAGCCTGGTCATCGGACCGCTCGGCGCGATCCTGGCCGTTCCGCTCAGCGCGCTGGCCCTCGCCCTCTTCGTCGACCCCGACCCCGGCAAACGCTGGCTCCGGCCCCTGCTGTCCGGGCGCTGAGCAGGACCGGGGCGAGATTGCCGCCCGGCGGCCCGGGTAGAAGACGATCACCGGTCGCGGGGGAGCCCGCGGCCTGTGGACATTCGGGGGGAAGACATGAGCAGTCTCATCGCGATCGCCTATCCGGAGGTGGCGACCGCCTTGAAGGTCCGTGACCGGCTGATCGGCATGCGCCGGGAGCACCTGCTCCAGATCGCCGACGCCGCCGTGCTGGAGAAACGGCCCGACGGTACGGTCAGGCTCCACCAGGTGCACGGGGCGTCGATCGGAGCCGCCTGGGGCCTGCTGTGGGGCGGCCTGATCGGGCTGCTGCTCTTCGTCCCGCTGCTGGGCGCGGTGCTCGACGCGGGGGCGAGCCCGGCGGCGGGCGCGCTGAACGAGCACGGCGCCGACGAGCGGTTCGTCAAGGAGCTCGGGGCCGCGCTGCGGCCCGGCGGAGCGGCCCTGTTCCTGCTGCTGGCCCAGCAGCCCCCGGAGCTGGTGCTCCCCGAGATCTCCGAGTACGGGGGCGAAGTCGTCCGGACCTCGCTGAGCCCCCTGCAGGAGACCTGCCTGCGCGAGGCCTTCCAGGCCGCCCGCGCCGCCTGACCGCCGCCGGAGGCCCCGCCGGCCTCCGGCCCTCACCCGCCCCGGGGTTTCCAGGCGCTCACGATGAAGGAGATCGCGCTCGTGACGATGACCAGGTCGAAGACCATCTGCACCGTCACGACGGCCCGCGCGCCCTGGGAGATCGGGGTGATGTCGCCGTACCCGACGGTGCACAGCGTGGACACCGTGAAATACAGGGAGTCCATCTTGGTCTCCAGCCCGGAGAAGCTCCCGGCGTTGCCGTAGTAGATCAGGGAGAAGAACAGCACGACCAGGTTCACCACGCCCAGCAGCGGGGCGAACCGCTCGATCATGAGGCGGTCCTCGCCCAGACTCCGGCGGGCCTGCACGACCAGCACCAGGGCGATCAGGCCGAGCGCCGCCAGCAGGACGAGGGCCCGGACGGCCGGTGTCCCCCCGCTCAGGTCCTTGCGGGTCATCGGCACCGAGAAGTAGAGGATCCCGAATCCGACGGTGCTCAGCACCATTCCGGCCCAGGAGCGCAGGCGTCTCAGCGTCATCGGTCCGGCTCGTCCCGGGCGAGGGCGTCGATCGCCACCGCGGCCGCCAGGACCAGCGGGACGTCGAAGCCCTGGGAGACGTCGACGGTGTAGGTGTC
The DNA here is from genome assembly GCF_039871655.1 of Actinocorallia sp. B10E7. Classification (NCBI taxonomy): domain Bacteria; kingdom Bacillati; phylum Actinomycetota; class Actinomycetes; order Streptosporangiales; family Thermomonosporaceae; genus Actinocorallia; species Actinocorallia sp. B10E7. The sequence goes on along the minus strand of NZ_JBDPLZ010000004.1, from coordinate 668,060 downwards.
GCGCAGCCGCAGCCACTTGCGTGAGACCAGGGCGACACGGACGTCGTCGGAGTCGCGGACGACCTCGTACTCCTTACCGAGGAAGTCGCCGGTGACGGTCCACTCCTCGCCGCCCCTGAGGTCGACGCAGAACCGGTCGCGGACGAGCCTGACCTTCTTGTGCACCTTGGCGACGGCCCCGCCGTCACGTTCGACGACCATGGTCTCGCGCAGCGCGACGATCTTCCTCCTGATCGTCAGGAGCACCTCGCCGGTGTCGTCCTTCAGCTCGTAGGTCTGGCTCACCGGCAGCATCTTGCCGTCGAGCAGGAACACCCTGGCGCCCCGCTCGTCCTCGATCCAGGAGTCGTCCCCGATCGAGAAGGCCTTGTCCTGCACGCGGTACCGCATGACCGGGCTCCGTTCGTCGTTGACCGGAGCCCTACCCGTCCCGTCCTCGCGGAGCGGCCAAACGATGCCGAACTGTGGGCAACTGGCGGCAAAGTCGGGGTTCAGCCGATACGGACGGCGTCCAGGGCCAGGGCGAGCAGCACCACGTCGCGGGGCTCGTCCAGCTTGCGGGAGGTGATCTGCTCCAGTCGGCGCAGCCGGTTGAGGACGGTGTTGCGGTGGCAGTACAGCCGCCTGGCCGCCTCGGTGGTGGAGCCGACCTCCAGCCAGCAGGCCAGGGTGTCCAGCAGCGCGGACGCCTCGTGCTCGGGCAGCGCCAGCACCCCGGACATGATCTGGCGGCGGAGCAGTTCGGCCAGGTCGGGCGCGGCCAGCACGAACGACCGGACCAGATGCTCGTCCAGGGCGATGACCCCGCGGTCGCCGGGGCGGCGCCCGGCCAGCGCGGTCTCGGCCAGCCGCCGGGCGAAGCCCAGCGAGGCCAGGCCGCGCACCTTCGGGCTGAGCCCGATCGGGCCCTCCAGCTCGGCCTCCAGCGCCCGGGAGATCCGGCGGGTCTCCTCACCGCGCACGGTGATCACGGCGAGGTCCCCGTCGGCGCCGGGCGACCACACCACCCTCGAGCCGTCCAGGGTCTCGGGATGGCGGAACAGCCCGCCGCGCGCCGGGCGGGCGTACCGGGTGACCGCGACGGCGTAGCCGCCGTCCTCCTCCAGGCCCAGCGCGTCGTGAACGGCACCGACCAGCCCCGGATCCGGCTCGTCCGCCTCCAGGAGGCGGCCCAGCAGCATCCTGGCCCGCTCGTCCTGGAAGCGGCGCTGCTCGGCCTGGGCCTGCCGGTAGGCCTCGGCGGCGACGTCGGCCTGCCGCTCTATGCCCGCCCAGATGTGCATGCTGCTGCGCATCAGGAGATCCAGCCGGCCGGGGGACTCCTCGCGCACGGTCTTCACCATCTCGTCCCACACCAGTTGGACCGACAGGTGGTAGGCCTTCACCAGCTCGTCCAGCGGGACGCCCTGGGCCGCGCGGCGCCGGCCGGTGAGCGCCGCCTGGCTCAGCTCGCGCCGCTCCGGGCCGGGCTCGGGAATGGTGGCCAGCCCGTAGGTCAGGCCGAGCCTGACCGATTCGAACTGCTCGGCCTCGGACACCAGTCTCGCGCTGGAGGGGCAGGTCGCCCGGATCCTGGCCAGGAGCCGGCCGGCCAGTGTGGGGATGTCCGAGGCCAGCCGCTTGGCGGCCATGCCCACGACCTCCCGATGGGTGTCGTCCCGCTCGATGAGACCGAGTGCGCCCAACGTGTCCTCCCTGAGACGGTCATCCAGCTTGCCCAGATGGTGGACCCGCGCGCAAGACCTCCCGTTAAGTAATCGGATTATCACTTTGGGTATCCTCGAAGGGGGATCCTCGGGGGAGGTCGGACGCTGAGATCGATTCGTGCTCGCTACACGCTGCTGGTCACCATGCTGGTCGCGTTGCTCCTGCTGCTGCTCGGCACGGCCGCCGACCAGTACATCCGCTATTCCCTCAAAGGGGAGAACTACCGGGAACTCCAACGGACGGCCCTGGTCTGGGCGTCCCGCTACCGGCAGGGCTCGCTCCCCTCCCCCATCCCCACGGACGAGGGCGAGGCGAGCATCATCCAGGTGGTGAACGCCTCCGGCAAGGTGATCGGGACGAGCGAGGCGATCTCCGGGCGGCCCCCTTTGAGCGGGGTGCGGCCCCCCACCAATGACCGCATCGGCAACTTCATCGAGTGCGACCGGGACGACTGCCTGATGATCTCGGCCCTCCGGGTGAGCGAGCGCGAGGACTCCCCGGTCATCTATGCCGCGACCGCGGCCCCTCCCCTCCTCACCGGCCACCGACTGGAGTACACCCTCCTCCTGGCCTTCCTTCCGCTGCTGGGGCTCATCTCCTGGTCCGTCTGGCTGCTGACGGGCAGGACCCTGCGCTCGGTCGAGGAGATCAGGACCCGCATGGCCGCGATCACCGCCTCCGACCTGGGCATGCGGGTGCCCGTCCCCGAGAACGCCGAGGAGATCGCCGGGCTGGCGCGCACCGCCAACGACACGCTCTCCCGGCTGGAGAAGTCGGTGGAGGAACAGAGGCGGTTCGTCTCCGACGTCGCCCACGAACTGCGCAACCCGATAGCCGGCCTCAGCCTCCGTCTGGAGGAGGCGCTGCTCGACCGTGAGAGCGCCGACCCCTGGGAGGTGATCGAATCCGGCCTGGTCTCCTCCGAACGACTCTCCGCGATCGTCGACGATCTGCTGACCATCGCCCGGCTCCAAGCCAAGGCCCCGGAGATGGAGCCGATCGACCTGGGCGACTTCGTGGTCGCCAGGGCCCTGATCCACCCCCAGATCAAGGTGGACGCCGAACCCGGCCTCCTGGTGACGGGCAACCGGATCCGGCTGGCCCGGCTGCTGGCCAACCTCCTGAACAACGCCGTCCGCCATGCCGAGTCCAGGGTGGAGGTCAAGGTGGAGCGGGAGGGCGACCACGCGCTGCTGTCCGTCACCGACGACGGCTCGGGGATACCGCCGAAAGACCGGGAAAAGATCTTCGAACGTTTCGTCCGGCTGGAGGAAAGCAAGAAACGTGATCCCGCCGGGACCGGACTCGGCCTCCCCATCTCCCGGGAGATCGCCGAGGACCACGGCGGCAGCCTCGTGGTGGCCGACAGCGAGCGGGGTGCGCGCTTCGAACTGCGCCTGCCGTTGATCGAGGACTCCTCCGCCCTTCCGCCTCCATGAAAAAAATCACAGGATCCGGTGTGACATTCGGGGCCTTCCGTGCGCTTGACCATCCGTGGAACCGGAGGACCCCGATCTCGGCGAGCTCGTGCTGCTCGCCCAGAGGGGTGATGTCGACGCCTTCGACAGGATCTATACGGACGTGCAGCCCCGGCTGCTGCGCTACCTGAGGACCCTGGTCGGGGACGAGGCCGAGGACGTGGCGTCCGAGGCCTGGCTGCAGATCGCCCGTGACCTCGGAAAGTTCTCCGGGGATTCGGCGGGATTCCGCGGCTGGACAGCACGTATAGCCCGTAACCGGGCCATGGACCTGCTGCGGCGCAAGCAGCGGCGTCCGGTGGAGCCGGTGCCGCTGGACCGGCTGGTGGAGCTGGTCGGCTGCTCGGACGGGCCCGAACAGCTCGTCCTGGACGAGCTGGCGACCGACGCGGCCATCCGGTTCATCGCCTCGCTCCCCCGCGACCAGGCCGAGGCCGTGGTGCTGCGCGTGCTCTTCGAACTCGACTCCGCGGGCGCCGGGCAGGTACTGGGCAAGCGGGCGGGCGCCGTCCGCACCGCCGCCTACCGGGGACTGCGCAATCTGGCGAAGAAACTGGAGCGGTTTTCCGGGGAACCCGTGACGCGACGGATGACGGCGGCGCTAGAGGACACGACATGAACAGAGACAAAACGCCGCTGGACCGGGTGTTGGCCGCCCTCACCGTTCCGGCGCACCGAAGTGAGCTGGACGGCAGGGACCGGGCACTGGCGGCGTTCCGGGAGGCGGTGGCCCACCCGCTCCCGGCGACCCAAGGGAACCCCGTGAAGAGCACTCTGGCCAAGCTGCTGACCTTGAAGGTCGGCGTCGCGGCGCTCTGCGTGACGGTCCTGGGCGGCGGCGTGGCCCTCGCCACCGGAGCCGTCCCCCTACCCGGCAAAGACGAGAAGTCGGTCTCCCACGACAGGGACGTCCGGCTGGCGCCCAAGAGCGCTCCCTCCAACACTCCTTCCACCGGATCCCCGACGGCGCGGCCCACCCCGTCCGGCTCCCCCGAGGTCCGCCTGGCCGCGTTGTGCCAGCGGATCCTGCGGGACCCGAAGGGCCGCGAGTGGCGTCTCAAGCCCGCCGAAACCCGCGGCGCCGCCTATGCCGCCCTCGTCAAGGCCGCGGGCGGCAAGGACGAGGTGTACGACTACTGCCTCTCCTTGAAGCTCCCGAGCGCCGAGCCGAAGGCCTCCAGCCGCTCCTCGGCCAAACCCACCGACAAGCCCGGCAACAGTCCCAGCGTCCGTCCCTCGAAGAGGCCGACGAGCAAACCCGACCGGCCCAGCACCACCCGGTCCACCAGCACGAAGACGACCAAACGCTAGATGTTCGGCGGCCCGAGCCGTGGGCCGCCGAACACACCTCACTTGCCGCCGGGCTCCAAAGTGACCGCCTCCGGCTTGTAGGACTCGCCCTTGGTGTCCTCACCGGCCAGCCCGGCCAGCGCCTTCTCCACGTACTCGTTGGTGTAGGCCAGGCCTTCGGGCTCCTTGGTCAGGACCGTCTGCCCGTCGGCGTTCTTGGTCTCCAGGGACAGCTGGACGGTCCGCTTCCAGTCGGTCTCGTCGATGTAGCCGATGCCCTTCGGGGACGGCCAGACCAGCTTGTTGCTCTCGACCGTCTGCCACAGCTGGTGGCTGGCGCCGAGCTTCGAGCCCTTGGCCACGACCAGGTCGCGGCACTCGGCGGCGTTGTCGCGGCAGTACATCCAGCCCTTCATGCTGGCCTTGAGGAACTTGACCGTGGTGTCCTGGTAGGTCTTGTCCTCCAGCCGCGAGGTCGACGCCCAGATCGCGTCCTGCAGCATCGAGGTGCCGACCTCGTTCCAGTCCAGGACGGTGAAGTCCTCCGGCTTGTACAGCTCGCCCGTCTTGGGGTTCTCCGCCTCCAGGAGCTGCGCGTACTCGTTGTAGGACATCGCCTGGGCCGCGTCGATGTCGCCCTGGAGCAGCGCCTGCATGTCGAACTGCTGCTGGACCAGCTGGACGTCCTCGCCCGGGTCGAGCCCGGCCTTGGTCATCGCGGCGAACAGCTCGTACTCGTTGCCGAAGCCCCAGTTGCCGACCTTCTTGCCCTTCAGGTCCGCGGGGGTCTTGATCCCGCTGTCGGCGAAGGAGACCTGGTAGGTGCCCGAGCGCTGGAAGATCTGGCCGACGTTGGTGATCTGCGCGCCCTGCTCGCGGGAGGCCAATGCCTTGGGCACCCACGAGATGGCGTAGTCGGCACGGTTCTGGGCCAGGACGGTCTGCGGGACGATGTCCACCCCGCCCTCGAGGATCTCGACGTCGAGGCCCTCCGCTTTGTAGAAGCCCTTGTCGAGGGCGGCGATGTAGCCGGCGAACTGGGCCTGGACGAACCACTGCAGCTGCAGTCTCACCTTGGTGGGGCCGGACGTGCTCTCACCGTCCTGGGTGTCGGCGGTGCCGCACCCGGTGAGCAGCAGGCCCGCGGTCAGCAGGCCGAGGATTCTCTTCACGTGTTCTCTTTCCTCCGGAAAGGGGGCATGGGGTGGGAGGTCAGGCGGCGGACCGCTTCCACGGGGTCGTCAGGCGTTCGATCGCCAGCGCGGCCGCGTAGAACAGCAGTCCGAGGACGCAGGCCCCGGCCACGAAGGCCCAGGCCCGGGGGTAGGCGGTGTTGGCGGCGGCCGAGGTGATCCGCGAGCCCAGGCCGTCCTGCAGGCCGCCGAAGTACTCCGAGACGACCGCCGCGATGACCGCGAGCGAGGACGCCTGGCGCAGCCCGGTGAAGAAGAACGGGAGCGCGCCGGGCAGCCGGACGTGCCGGTTGAAGGCCCACGGGCCGGCCGCGTAGGAGTCCATCAGCTCGGTGTGCGTCGGATCGACCTCGCGCAGGCCGCGCAGGGTGTTGAGGAACACCGGGAAGAAGACCACCAGGGCCACCACCGCACGGCGCGGGATGCTGCTGGTGGACTCGAACATATTGTTGAGGATCGGCGCCAGCGCGATGATCGGCAGCGCGTTCAGCGCGGCCACCAGCGGCATGGAGACCTCCCCGAGCCCGGTGAAGCGGGTCGCGGCCAGCGCGGCGAGCAGGGCGAACACCGTGCCCGCGACCAGGCCGACGAGCGTGTTCAGCCCGCTGGCCAGCCCGGTCTCCACGATGGTCTCGAAGTTCTCGACGAGTTCGGTGAAGACGGCCGAGGGAGCGGGCAGCACATAGGGGGCGACCCTTCCGACCTTGACGAACGTCTCCCACAGGACGAGGGCGCCCACTCCGACGACGGCGGGCGCGAACACCGCACGGACGTTCACGACGGCTCCACCTGCGCCGGAACCGCGGGGGCGGCCGGGGCGCGCAGGGCACGCCGCACCTCGGTGACGGCCTCGAAGAACTCCGGGGCCTGCCGGGTCGCCTCGGTGCGCTCTCCCAGCGGGACGTCCACCACCTCGGTGACGCGTCCGGGCCTCGCGGACATGACCACCACCCGTCCGGAGAGGAACACCGCCTCGTCGATGGAGTGGGTGACGAACACGACGGTCGTGCCGGTGGCGGCGCAGATCCGCAGCAGTTCACCCTGGAGGCGTTCGCGGGTCATCTCGTCCAGGGCTCCGAACGGCTCGTCCATGAGCAGCAGAGGCGGCGCGTCGGCGAGCGCGCGGGCGATGGAGACACGCTGCTGCATACCGCCCGACAACTGGGCCGGGTAGTGCCCGGCGAAGTCCGAGAGGCCGACGAGTTCCAGCATCTCCAGCGCCCTGGCGCGCCGTTCCGAACGTCCCGTGCCGCGCAGTTCCAGCGGGAGTTCCACGTTGCGCTGCACGGTGCGCCAGTCGAACAGGCCGGCTTTCTGGAAGACCATGCCGTAGCGGCGTTCCTTGCGTGCCTGCGCCGCGGTCCTGCCCGCGACCGTGACGGTCCCGGTGGTCGGCGGCAGCAGGTCGGCGATGAGCCGCAGCAGGGTGCTCTTGCCGCAGCCGGACGGGCCGATCAGCGACACGAACTCCCCGGCCTCGATCTTCAGGTCCCCCGCAGCGACCGCGGTGACCTCGTCGGGCCGGCCGGGGTTGAACACCTTGGTGACTCCGGACAGCTCGATCACGTGGCGGCTCCTCTGACGAACAGGCGCTGGGCGAGCACCAGCAGCCCGGTGACGGCGAGGCCCAGCAGGACCGCGCCGAGCATCGCGGTGTAGACCTTGGCCGGGTCGGTGGTGGCCTCGCGCGAGTACTCGATGACCAGGCGGCCGATGCCGCCCTTGGTTCCGGTGGAGATCTCCCCGACCACCGCGCCCACCACCGCGGCGGCCCCGGCCAGGCGCAGCGAGGGGAACAGGAACGGCGTCGCGGCGGGAAGCCGCAGCTTGACCAGGGTGTGCCACCAGCCCGCCGAGTAGCTGCGCATGAGCTCCACCGCCTCGGGAGGCGGCGACTGCAGGCCGCGCAGCAGGCCGACCGCGACCGGGAAGAACGCCAGGTAGGCGGCGATCACCGAGACGGTCGCCCACTGAGGCATGATCGTCCCGCCCCAGCCGGCGATGAGCGGGGCCAGCGCGACCAGCGGGACGGTCTGGGAGAGCACGACGTAGGGCAGCAGCCCGCGCTCGGCGAACCGGAACCGCTCCATCAGGACCGCCAGCGCCAGCCCGAACAGCGCCCCGGCGGCGAACCCTGCGGCGACGATGCCGAGCGTGGTCAGGCACGCCCCGAGCAGGACCCGCCAGATCGGGTCCCCGCCGGTCAGCTCCGGGTCGCCGAGCCGGGCCAGGACCGTCCACAGGTGCGGCATGGACAGGTCGCTCGCCCGGGGCAGGATCCGGACTCCGGCGACGGTCGTCCCGTCGTCGGAGCCCAGCCACTTGTAGAGCTCCCAGACTCCGGCGGCCGCGGCCACCAGGCTCAGGGAGCCGAGGACCCTTCTCACAGCCCGGCCACCGCCGGGATGATGTGCTCGCCGTAGGCGGCCAGGGTGTTCTCGTTGTCGTCGTGCTGCAGGTAGACGGCGAACTGGTCGACGCCCAGGTCGCTCAGCTCCTTCAGCCGGGCCAGGTGGTCCTCCACCGGCCCGAGGACGCAGAACCGGTCGATGATCTCGTCGGGCACGAAGTCGGTGTGGGTGTTCCCGGCCCGTCCGTGCTCGGCGTAGTCGTAGTCCTTGCGGCCCTTGATGTAGTCGGTGAGGGCCTTGGGGACGGCCGAGCCGTCGGCGCCGTAACGTTCCAGGAGGTCGGCGACGTGGTTGCCGACCATGCCGCCGAACCAGCGGGTCTGCTCGCGCTGGTGCGCCAGGTCGTCTCCGACGTAGGCGGGGGCGGCGACGCAGAAGGTGAGGGAGTCCGGGTCGCGGCTGGCCTTCTCGGCGGCGGCTTTGACCGCGCCGATCGTCCAGGCGGCGATGTCGGGGTCGGCCAGCTGCAGGATGAAGCCGTCGCCGACCTCCCCGGTCAGGGCCAGGGCGCGCGGCCCGTAGGCGGCGACCCAGACCGGCAGCGACCCGTCCTTCACCCAGGGCAGGTGGATCCGCTGTCCCCGGACGTCGGCGACGCGGCCCTCTGCCAGGTCGCGGACGGCCTTGACGCAGGAGCGCAGCTCGGCGATGGTCGTCGGCTTGAGACCGAGGGTGCGCAGCGCCGAGTCGCCCCGGCCGATGCCGCAGACCGTGCGGTTGCCGAACATCTCGTTGAGGGTGGCGAAGTGCGAGGCGGTCACCGACCAATCCCGGGTGCCGGGGTTGGTGACCATGGGACCGACCATGACGCGTTCGGTCCTCGCCAGGATCTGGCTGTAGATGACGAAGGGCTCCTGCCACAGCAGGTGGGAGTCGAAGCTCCACACGTGGCTGAAGCCCGCCTGCTCGGCCATGACCGCCAGGTCCACCACGGACGAGGCGGGCGGATCGAGCTGGAAGACTGCTCCGATGTCCAACTGGTTCCCCCTTAGACCAGGTACTGGGACAGACCGCGGGGCAGGTAGCGCCCGTGCCCCTTGCGTCCGTGGAACGTGCCGTTCTCCAGCAGCACGGTGCCGCGGCTGATGACCGTGTCGACCTTCCCGGCGATCTCGAAGCCCTCCCACGCGGAGTGGTCCATGTTCATGTGGTGGGTCTCGGCGCTGATGCGGGTGCGTCCGTCCGGGTCGTAGACGACGATGTCGGCGTCCGAGCCGGGCGCGATGACGCCCTTGCGCGGGTAGAGGCCGAACATGCGGGCGGGCGTGGTGGCGATGGTCTCCACCCAGCGCTCCAGCGAGAGCTTCCCCTCCACCACGCCCTGGTAGAGCAGGTCGACCCTGTGCTCGACGCTCCCGATCCCGTTGGGGATCTTGGAGAAGTCGCCCAGGCCCAGCTCCTTCTGGTCCTTGAAGCAGAACGGGCAGTGGTCGGTGGAGACGACGGCCAGGTCGTTGGTGCGCAGGCCCTGCCACAGGTCGCGGGCGTGCGGCTCGTGCTTGGAGCGCAGCGGCGTGGAGCAGACCCACTTGGCGCCCTCGAACCCGGGGGCGCCGAGCTGGTCCTCCAGTGTCAGGTAGAGGTACTGCGGGCAGGTCTCGGCGAAGACGTTGCGGCCGGCGTCACGGGCCTCGGCGACCTTCGCCAGCGCCCCGCTCGCCGACAGGTGGACGATGTAGAGCGGGGTGTCCCGGGCGACCTCGGCCAGGTAGATGGCGCGGCTGGTGGCCTCGGTCTCCAGCGCGGCCGGACGGGTGAGGCCGTGGTGGATCGGATCGGTCTCACCGCGGGCCAGGGCCTGGGCGACCAGGACGTCGATCGCGGGCCCGTTCTCCGCGTGCATCATGATCATGGCGCCGTTCTCGCGGGCCCGCTGCATCGCCCGCAGGATCTGGCCGTCGTCGCTGTAGAAGACGCCCGGGTAGGCCATGAACAGCTTGAAGCTGGTGATGCCCTCGTCGGTGACGAGGGAGTCCATCGCCTTCAGCGAGGCCTCGTCGACGCCGCCGATGATCTGGTGGAAGGCGTAGTCGACGTGGCACTCGCCCTCGGCCTTGGCGTGCCAGGCGGCCAGCCCGTCCTGGACGCTCTCGCCGGCGCGCTGCACGGCGAAGTCGATGATGGTGGTGGTGCCGCCCCACGCCGCGGCGGCCGTGCCGGTGGCGAACGTGTCGCTGGCCGCCGTCCCGCCGAACGGGAGCTCCATGTGGGTGTGGGCGTCGATGCCGCCCGGGATCACGTACTTGCCGGTGGCGTCGATGACCCGCCCGCCGGTCTCGGGCGCGGTGCCCGGGAGCGTCAGCGCCACGATCTTCTCGCCGTCGACCAGCACGTCGGCGGCGATCGCCCCGGACGGTCCCACGACCGTGCCGCCTTTGATGAGCAGTGTCGTCATACGTATGCCTCCTTGACCCGGGTCACGGGGCGGTCAGGTCGCCGTAGGCGTCGGGGCGGCGGTCGCGGTAGAAGGCCCAGCGGTCCCGGACCTCGGCCAGGAGCCCCAGGTCGAGGTCCCGGACGATCAGGTCCGGCTCGTGCCCGTCGCCGACCTCGCCGACGAACCCGCCTTCGGGGTCCACGAAGTAGGAGGTGCCGTAGAAGTCGTTGTCGCCCAGGTCCTCGATGCCGACCCGGTTGATGGCGCCGACGAAGTACTCGTTGGCCACCGCGGAGGCCGGCTGCTCCAGCTTCCACAGGTAGGAGCTCAGGCCCCGGCTGGTCGCCGACGGGTTGAACACGATCTGCGCGCCGTTCAGGCCCAGCGCGCGCCAGCCCTCGGGGAAGTGCCGGTCGTAGCAGATGTAGACGCCGACCTTGCCGACCGCGGTGTCGAACACCGGGTAGCCGAGGTTGCCGGGCCGGAAGTAGAACTTCTCCCAGAAGCCTTTCACCTGCGGGATGTGCGTCTTGCGGTACTTGCCGAGGTAGGAGCCGTCGGCGTCCACCACCGCGGCGGTGTTGTAGAGCACGCCCGGCTGCTCCCGCTCGTACATCGGCAGGACCATCACCATGCCGAGTTCGGCGGCCAGCGCCTGGAAGCGCTCGGTGGTCGGGCCTGGGATCGACTCGGCGTACTCGTAGTACTCCGGGTCCTGGACCTGGCAGAAATAAGGCCCGTAGAACAGCTCCTGGAAGCAGATGACCTTCGCGCCCTCCGCGGCGGCCTGGCGCGCGTACTCCTCGTGCGCCTTGATCATCGATTCCTTGTCGCCCGTCCAGTTCGTCTGGACCAGGGCGGCGCGGATGACATCGGACATGCCCTCCCCCTCTCCAAGCCGGGTCAGCGAGATACCCGGCGTCAGGTGTAGGGGACCGTATGTTCGGCAAAGGACACCGCAATTACGCGTGCGTTCCAGGCGCGTTAATGCCTTCTCCCGCAGGATCCGGGCTCAGGCGGGCAGGCGGTCGTGCTCGCGCAGCAGCCGGTCGCACTCGGCCAGGAGCCGTTCGCGCAGCGGGACGGCGGCCTCCGCGAAGTCGCGCTGGTGCGCGGCGTACTCGGCGCGCCCTTCCGAGGTCTCGACACGGATCGGCTCATATCCCAGACCGCCCAGGTCGTAGGGGCTGGCCCGCATGTCGACGGCGCGGATCCGCCTGGCCAGGGCGAAGCAGTCGGCGACCAGTTCGCCGGGGATGAGCGGGGAGAGCTTGTAGGCCCACTTGTAGAGGTCCATGTTGGCGTGTAGGCAGCCCGGCTGCTCCAGCTCCTCCCGGTTGTCCTTCGAGGGCTGCAGCACGTTGAGCGGACGGGCCGGTCCGGTGAAGAAGCGGAAGGCGTCGAAGTGGCTGCACCGCACCCCGCGCTGGTCCAGCAGCGCGGAGATGCGCTCGGGAGGCAGCCGCAGCGGCCAGGACGAGTGCCGGATCTCCGTCGGCTCCAGCCGGTAGACCATGGCCCACTCGTGCAGGCCGAAGCAGCCCAGATGCGCCGGGCGGGCCGAGATCGCTCCGAGCAGGTCGCGGGTCCACCGCACGAACGCCCGGCGGCGCGGCAGCAGCGCCGCCACGTCGAGCGTGGCGCCCTCGGGGGTGTCCACATACCCGGGGCCGTGGTCCGTCGCGCCCGCCAGCACCACGCCGGCGCCGGGGTGCCAGGTCAGCAGCCGTCCGGGGCGGTGCCCGTAATAGGTGAACAGGAAGTCCTCGACAGGATGGGCGCGGCCCTCGCGCCGCTGCGCCAGGTAGCCGCCGATCAGGGACTCCAGCCGGGTCCGGTGCGCGGCGGCCCTGGACCGCCATTCCTGCTCGTCGAGAACGCTCACCACCCCTGCATGGTAGGAACCACGCGCCGTGGAGGCGAACCGCGTCAGACGCTCTGCTTGAAGGAGGCGAGCATCGCGTGCGCCACGTGGGAGTTCATCTTGATCAGGACGGCGGGCTGGCCGCCGGAGTCCACGTAGGGGGAGACGCTGCAGGTGTTGCTCACGCCCCGGCTGAGCAGCCACTCCTGCATGGAGCGCTGCAGCTCGCCGGCGAGCGTCACGGCCTGCTGGTCACTTTCGCTGAGGTATCCCATCCTGGCCTTCCGAGGGGAGAGAGAAGTCACCAAAAGCGGCCGGACGGACCGCGATCAAGCCTGACTCCGGAGGTTTTCCATGATTATCTTCCGAGCTGGCCGGGCTTCGCGCAAGCGCAACTGATAAAACAAATACAAGTACAGATGCACGTGCAGATACTCTGCGTGAGAATCCGCTGAGGAGACGTATGGGGACCCTCCGGCCCTTCAACGGCATGCCGGCCCAGGCTCTCACCGCCGCGAGTTGGCGGAAGAGCAGGCACAGCAACCCCCAGGGCAGCTGTGTCGAGGTGGCCGCCCTCCCCGGACCGGAGATCGCTCTGCGTAATTCCCGCCATCCGGCCGGACCGGCCCTGATCTTCACCGTGGCGGAGCTGTCGGCGTTCGTCCAGGGCGCCAAGGACGGGGAGTTCGACGACCTGATCGTCCCGCGTGAGGGGCTCGGAGATGCCAGACTGAGCCCGACCGCCTGATCTCTCCCACGGGAGGGCCCGTGCCACCCGCGCCGCACCCCGCCTCCTTCGCCTCCCCCGACCCCCGCCCCGTCCGTTCCGGTACCGCCGACCCGTCCCCCGCCCGCACCGGCCCGACCGCCCTGCGCATGATGGTCGGCGCCCAGTTGCGGCGGCTGCGGGAGGGCAGCGGGATCAGCCGGGAGGAGGCGGCCGACGCCATCCGCGCCACCCACTCCAAGATCAGCCGACTGGAGCTGGGCCGCAGCGGCTTCAAACGGCGGGACCTCGTCGACCTGCTCGACCTCTACGGCGTCACCGGGGCCACCGAGCGCCAGACCCTGCTGGAACTGGCCCGACAGGCCGGCGAGCCGGGCTGGTGGCACCGGTACCAGGACGTCATGCCCGGCTGGCTGGAGCCCTACATCGGGCTGGAGCAGGCGGCGTCGGTCATCCGCAGCTACGAGGTGCAGTTCGTGCACGGGCTCATGCAGACCGAGGACTACGCCCGCGCGGTGATCTCGATCGGGGCCGAGCACATGCCCGAGAACGAGACGGAGCGGCGGGTGATCCTGCGGCTGAGCCGGCAGCGGCTGCTCACCGCCGCGGACCGGCCCAGGCTGTGGGCCGTGCTGGACGAGGCGGCGCTGCGCCGTCCGCTCGGCGGCCGGACGGTCATGCGGGGCCAGCTGCGGCATCTGCTGGAGCTGACCGAGGACCCTGCGGTCACGCTGCAGGTGGTGCCGTTCCGGGTGGGCGCCCACCCGGCGGCAGGAGGCCCCTTCACCATCCTTCGCTTCCCCCAGCCGGACCTGCCGGACGTGGTCTACCTCGAGCAGCTCAGCAGCGCCCTGTACCTGGACAAGCCCGAGGAGGTCCGCGGCTATCTGGGCACGATGGACCGCCTGTGCCTGGTGGCCGAGAGCCCCGAGCGCACCAGGGAGACCCTGAACGGGCTGCTGCGGGAGCTGTGAGCCGCCGCGGGTGAGGGGAAGCGCGTACGGGGAGTTCGGGACATCGCTCCCTGTCCGTCGGGACAGTGTTCTTCCTATCGTCGGAGACGCCATCCGAACGGGAGAGAAAAGTGAACGCTCAGCACCTGCAGACCCTCGCCTGGCTCATCATGGGCTCGACCGGGAGCACTCCCGGCGTGCTCGGCACGGAGGGCGGACGGCTGCGTTTCGAGGCCCACGGGCGGGGGGCGCTCACCATGGGCCAGCTGCGCACCCTGGAGCAGCGCACGGGCCATTCCGGGCTGACCGACCTGCTCACCATGGGCCACTCCCTCGTCCTCTTCGACGTCCCGTTGCAGGAGGTGGGGCAGGTGCGCTTCCCCTGGTACTACTTCGGCGGAGGCATGAAGCTCACGGTCGCCGGCTCTCCCTACCGTTTCTCCTTCCTCCAGCCGCAGAACGCCCAGACCACCCCGTCCCACGTCGCGGGGATCGGCGCCGGACGGGCCAGCGGGCGCGCCTGGAAGTCCGCGCTGGCCGGCCTCTGAAGATTTCCCCAACAAACAACATTAAGTGGATTTTATAGAATTAGCGGACATCGATTTCCCGGGAAAACCCGGTCGCCGTTCCCGAGCCGGAGTTAGGATCGACGCGGCGCTCCAGGGAGGTCGCATGACCCACACCGTCGAACGGAACCCGGGAAACCTGCCCGCGGAGATCTCCAGCTTCGTCGGGCGGCACGAGGAACTGGACCGGCTCTCCGCCCTGCTCCGCCGCTCCCGGCTCGTCACCGTCACCGGGATCGGCGGCGTCGGAAAGACCAGGACCGCACTGCGCGCCGCCGAACTGGCGGGCGCCCGGTTCCCCGACGGGGCGTGGCTGGTCGACCTGTCCGGCCTGCAGGACCCCGACCTGCTCCCCCACACCGTCTCCCGTGCCCTGGGCGTGGCCGACCAGAGCGCGCGCCGCCAGATGGAGGTGCTCGTCGACTTCCTCTCCGAACGTTCACTCCTGCTCGTCCTCGACACCTGCGAGCACCTGCTCGACGCCTGTTCGGCCCTCGTCGAGACGCTGCTGCCCGCCGCGCCCGGCCTGCACGTCCTGGTGACCGGCCGGCGGCAGCTCGGCCTGCCCGGCGAACAGGTCCTGGTCCTCGAGCCGCTGCCCGTCCCGTCCGAGGCGGGGCCGGGCCCCGGCGGCGAGGACGCCGGGCCGGAGCACGACTCCGTCATCCTGTTCGCCGACCGGGCCGCGGCGGTCGACCCCGCGTTCTGTCTCACCGGGCCCACCCGCGACGCCGTCGCCCGGCTGTGCCGGCGACTCGACGGCATCCCGCTCGCCATCGAACTGGCCGCGGTCTGGCTGCGCACCCTCACCGCCGAGGAGCTCGCCGACCGGCTCGCCCGCCGGTTCTCCCTGCTGACCGGGGGCGACCGCGGCCTGGCCCGGCACGAGACCATGCGCGCGGCGATCGGCTGGAGCCACGAACTGCTCACCCCGCCCGAACGGCTGCTGTGGGCACGCCTGTCGGCCTTCCCCCACGACTTCGACACCGCCTCCGCCATCCGGGTGTGCGCCGACGAGCGGCTGCCCTCCGCCTGGATCCCCGGACTGCTGGAAAGCCTGGTCGAGACCTCGATCCTGCTGCGCGAGCCCTGCGAGGGCTCGTTCGGCGGGGGCTCCCGCTACCGGCTCCCCGTGCCGATCCGCGAGTACGGCGCGGACTGGCTGACCGAGCTCGGCGAACGCGAACGCGTCCACCGGCTGCACCGCGACTGCTTCCTGGAGCTCGCCCGGCGCTACGAGGCCGAATGGCACGGCCCCACGGAGGTCGTGTGGTGCGGCCGGATGCAGCGCGAACTGCCCAACATCCGCGCCGCTCTGGAGTTCTGCCTGGACCGTCCCGGGGAGCACGCCTTTGGGCTGGAGATCTTCGGCTCCCTGTTCCTCTTCTGGCTGCCGTGCGGGCACATCCGCGAGGGCCGCCTCTACGCCGAACGGCTGCTGGCCCTCGACCCCGCTCCCGGCCCCGTCCTCACCAAGGCGCTGTGGGCCGTGGCCCGGCTCGCCATCGTCCAGGGGGACACCGAGGCCGGCCGGCTGTACCACGAGCGGTGCCTGCGCCACGCCGAGCGCCAGGGCGACCCGTCCGCCCTGGCCACCGCCGACTACATCGCCGGCACCATCCGCATGGTCCGCGGCGAGTTCGACTCGGCGGTGCGGCTGCTGGAGAGCGCCGCCAGGCGGTACGAGAGCAACGGCGAGCAAGGCGACCTGACCATGACCTACTTCGTCCACGCCCTGGTGCTGGTGCTGCGCGGGGACGTCGACGACGCCGTCGCCATGTCCGAACGGTGCCGTTCATCGGCGCTGCGGCACCTGGACGGCTGGGGGCTGTCCTTCGCCGACTACGTCCGGGCGCTGGCCGAACTGCGCCGCGGCGCCACCGGGAGCGCCGTCGAGTACGGACGCGCCTCGCTGCGGTTCAAGGCCAGGCTGGGCGACAGCGCCGGCTGCGCTCTGGCCGTGGACGTCCTGGCCCTGGCCGCCGCGCTCGGCGGCGACGCCGAGCGGGGGGCCCGGCTGCTGGGGCTGGGCCAGGAGATCTGGCGCACGTTCGGGATCCCCGCGATCGGGTCCGAGGGCCTGAGGCGCACCCGCGACATGTGCGAGTCGCTGGCCAGGCAGGAACTCGGGGACCACGCCTATGAGCGGGAGCACGCCCTGGGCCGCGCGCTGAGCCTGGAGAGAGGTTTCGCCTACGCGATGGGTGAGGACTTCTGTTGACCCGATACACCACCCTTCCCGACCGAGGTGAGGCCTGATGGGAGCACGGCCGGAGCTCGACGACCTGATGCGCAGGCGAACGGCGGCGGGCCGCGGATCCGACCCCACCCGCTGGCTGGCCGAGACGGCCGCGTCGCGCGGGGTCGACTTCGCCCTGATGTACGTCGCCGACCGGGTGCTCACCGGCGCCTCCGAGAGCATCCGCAGGGACGGTGAGGTGCTGCTGCGCCGCACCGCGTCCGTCGGCGGGGACAAGGTCCTGGCCCGCCTCTTCCCCGAACGGGAGCGGGTCCGCTGGCCCCGGGACACCCCCACCCTGCGCGCGCTGCTGCGGGGGGAGTCGGTGCGCCTGGCGGTGGCGGACGGCGAGGGCGCCGCGCGGCTCGCCGCCGAGCTGGGCGAGCCGAGGCTGGCCGAGGCCGCGCGCACCCGCGCGGTGGTGCTGCTGCCGCTGCTGGACGCCGACCGGCTGATGGGCGCGGCGCTGCTGCTGTCGGCGGCGCCGCTGCCCGGCGACCGGATCGACGACCTGGCCGAGCTGGCCCGCTGGAGCGGCCAGGCCCTGGGCGCGGGACGCGAGCTGCGCGGCGGGCTCGCGCTCATCGCGGAGCTGGAGCGGACCGTCCTGCCGCCGGAGGAGACGAGCCGGCCCGGCGTGGAGGTGGCGGCCAGGCTGAAGCAGCCGCTCGACGGGCACTGGTGCGACGTGCTGGACCTTCCCGCCGGGCGCACCGGCCTGGTCGTCGGGGAGACGGGCGGCCCCGGCCCTCGGGCCGCCGCCCTGCTGCTGGAGCTGCGCGCTCAGATCAGGGCGCTGGCTCTGGCCGAGGTTCCGCCGGGGCACCTGCTGGACCTGCTGGACCGGCTGGTCCGGCGACAGGGCCACGCGTCGGACGGCTCCGGCGCCGGCTGCCTGTACGCGGTGCACGATCCCGCGGCCGGCGAGTTCCAGATCTCCTCGGCCGGCCGGATCACCTCGGTGCTGGTCCGTCCGGACGGCCAGGCCGAGCTCCTCGACCCGGAGCCCGCGCCGCCCCTGGGGTACGGGCAGAGCGCCTACCCGACCCGGTTCCTCTCCCCCGAGCCCGGGTCCCTGCTGCTGTTCGGCACCAGGGGCCTGACCCTCGTCGGCGGCGACCTCATGGGGGTCGAGCGCCCCCCGTCCGGCCCGCCCAAGCTCACCGAGGCCTCGGAGTTCACCGGGATCGGCGGCCTGTCAGGGCTGTGCGAACGGCTGCTCAAGAGCGCCGGGCGGGACGCGGTCGCGCTGCTGGCGGTCCGGCTGCCCGCGCCCGCCTCCCGTCCGGGGCGCGAGAGGTCCTCCGCGGCCTCGGGGTACCGGCCCACGCACGACGGCGAGTTCGTCGGCCGCACCTCGGAGCTCCACGAGGTGCGGCGGATGTTGGAGGACTTCCGGCTGGTGACGGTCACCGGGGCTCCCGGCATCGGCAAGTCCCGGCTGGTCTCGGAGAGCGCCGCCTCCCTCACCCACGACTTCCCCGACGGTGTCGTCAACGTCGACCTGACCTCGGTGAGCTCGCCCGCCGACGTCTCCCGGGCCGTGGAGGGCGCGCTGCGCGAGTCCGTCGGCCTGTCCCTGGTCGAGCTCACCGACCGGAGGCTGCTGCTGGTGCTGGACGGCTGCGACGGACTGCTGGACTCCTGCTCCCGGTTCGTCCGCTCCCTGCTGCGGGCCGCGCCGAGGCTGCGGGTGCTGGGAACCGGACGGCAGCCGTTCGGGCTCACCGGCGAGCATGTGCTGCCACTGCTCCCGCTGGGCCTGGACTCCGCGGTCCGCCTGTTCGTCTCCCTCGCCGGGGCCCGGCCCGCCGATGAGGATCCCTCGGACGTGCGACGGCTGTGTTCGCGGCTCGACGCGGTCCCCCTCATGGTGGAGCTCGCCGCCCGCAGCGCCCACCCGGGCCTGTCCGCCGCCGAGTTCGCCGGGCGGTTCGATGTGTTCGGGGACTTCGACGGGTTCGGTGACGAGGCCGCCGCGGCGGCGGCCCGCGCCCGCGTCGAGTCGAGCCACGAGTTGTGCACCGAGGAGGAGCGGCTGCTGTGGGCGAGGCTGTCGGTGTTCGACGGCCGGTTCGACCTGCACGCGGTGGAACGGGTGTGCGTGGACGAGCGGTTCTCCGCCGAGGAGATGCTGCCCGCGCTGTCGGCTCTGGTCGGCAAGTCCGTCGTCGTCGGCGAGGTCGGACGGCGCGGACGCGGTTACCGGCTGCTGCACGGGGTGCGCGGCTACGGCAGGGAACGGCTGCGCGAGCTGCCGGGGCACGAGCTGCTGTTCGGCAGACGTGACGAGTGGCTCGCCGAAGCGGAGGGCTGGAGTCGTTAGGCTCCCGCCACGGGCTTCCCGGGTCAGGCGGGCCGCATCTCCTTCACCACCACCGGGACCCCGTCGCGGGGCCGCATCGCGGTGATGCTCCGGGGCTGGACGGGCGCGCCGGTGTGCTCGAGTTCGGCCCTGGCCAGCAGCCGCGCCAGGGCGACCTTGATGCCGGTGGTGGCCAGGGCCGAGCCGATGCAGCGGTGCTGGCCTCCGCCGAACGGCAGGAACGACGCGGGAGTGGCCGGGGTGTGGCCGGGCGAGGCGGGGTCCCACCGGTCGGGGCGGAACGTCTCGGCGTCGGGCCAGACCGACTCCATGCGGTGCGTGACGTAGGGGCTGTAGATCAGCATGGCTCCCGCCGGCACCCGGTGGCCCTCGAACACGAAGTCCTCCGCCACCTTGCGGGCGCTCATCACGACCGGGGGGAAGAGCCGGAGCGTCTCGTTGACGACGTGGTCGAGGTAGACGCAGTCCCGCAGGGTCTCGGCCGTGAGCGGTCCCGGAGGGAGTTCCCGCCGGGCGCGCTCCCACACGCCCTCGGTGGTGAGCATGAGGTGGACGGCCCAGCCGAGCGCGGCGCTGGTGGTCTCGTAGCCGGCCGCCATGAGGCTGATCGCCTGGTCCTGCAGTTCGACGTCGGTGAGCCCGCCGCCCTCCTCGTCGCGGGAGTCCAGCAGCAGTCCCAGCACGTCCTGGCGGGGGGTGGGGTCCATCCGGCGGTCGGCGATCTCCCGCATCAGCCGGTCCAGCACGGCCGCGCGGGCCTCGATGACCCTGCGCCAGAACGGGTTGGGCACCGAGCGCAGCGCGACGAGCTGGCTGTAGGGGCGGTCGATGCCGTCGAGCAGGGTCTGCAGCTCGCCGCTGAGGAGGTCCTCGTCGGCGGCGAGCCGGTCGCCGAACAGCAGCTGGACGGTGGTGCGGCGGGTGAGCTCGCGGAAGGAGGCGTAGGCGTCGAGGGTCTCGCCCTCCCGCCAGGTGTCGAGGAGCGCGTCGGTGTTCTCGGCCATCCGCGCGATGTAGCCGTCGATCCTCCGGCGGTGGAAGGCGGGCTGGACCAGACGTCTGCGGCGTTTGTGCGCCTCGCCGTCGGAGGCGATGAGCGCGGTCTCCCCGTTGACGGGGACGAGCACGTCGAAGGCCTCGCGGACGGTGAACAGCCCCGAGTTCCCAAAGAGAAAGACATTTGCCTCAGGGCCGAACATAAGCACATATTTCACCGGCCCCCAACCAAAACCGGCGATGTTCCCAGAAGCGCTCTGGACCCGCTGCAAACCCTCATAGGGATCACGCGCCAGCATCAGCCCGAGCCGCGCCAATGCCGGAAAGGAGGAAAGCCCGGGAAGGTCAGTAGCACGAAGAACACCCGATTCGTCGCTCACCGCGCCACTATCGCATGGTCAAGGGAATTCCAGAGTGGTTTCCCGATCACGACCCTGTCTCGCCTCGAGCAGCCACGGACCGAGCAGTTCGTCGGGGTCGAGCCCCGCCGCCCGCAGCCGGCTCACCGCCGCCGGGACGCCCATCGGCTGCCGCTCCCCGGGGACCGGCGCGGTCCGGCCCCGGCCGGTCAGCCTGCGCCACCCCGCGAACACCGCGGTGACCAGAAGGAACGTCACGACGAAGAGCAGCGGCAGGATCATCAGGTCCGCCGGAAGGGACGCTCCGTCCTCGATCATTCGGCCCTCCCCTGCCGCGGCACCAGGGTGTGCGCTGTGACCGGGCCACGCCCCGCGTCCCTGGTCAGCACCTCCTCCAGCGCGTCGCGCACCCCTGCGAGCCCGGTGACCAGCCGCTCGTGCGCCCGGGCCAGCTCGCCGACCCGCGAGGCCACCTCCCGCTCCAGGGTCTCGGCCACCCGGTCCTCCAGCTCCCGCGCCCGCTTGCGCGCCTCGGCGACCAGCCGCTCGGCCTCCGCCGTCGCCTCCCGCAGCCGCTCCCCGGCCTCCTCACCCATGCGGTCGGCCAGCTCCCTGGCACTGAGCAGGGTCAGCTCGGCCTGCTCCGCCGACTCCGCCCTGCGCTGCTCGGCGGCCTCGCCGGCCAGCCGCAGCAGCCGGGCCGCCCCGCTCTCCCCCGACGGGGAGGAGCCGATCACGGTGACCTCTCCCGTCCCTCCCGAGCGCATCCGCAGCTCCCGGCGCACCTCGGCGACGAACGCGTCCACCTCGCGGCGGGAGTATCCGAACACCCGGATCCCGAACTCGGGTTCTTCTGCATCGCCCATGACGCGCAGATTATTGAGCGCGGCACCGACGCGGCCCATGACTCGGGCCCGGCGGGCGCAATCTTTGCCCAAGAGGGGCGTCACAGGGAGGAAAGCACATAGGATTTTGGGGCCACCCGATCCCCGACCCGTCACTGGAAATATGCCGACCATCAGGCTTTACCAGGCAGTTCTGCGAGATCCGGGGCCGACCCTGGGCAAACGGCTGCGCCGGGCCTTCAGCACCTGGCTGACCGGGCAGGGCTTCCCCGAGATCCCGATCAGCCCGCATGTGGAGTACACCCACCGGGACATGCGCGCCTGCCTGGAGGCGCGTCCCGGCTGCGGCCGCTTCGTCCTGCAGGGCTCCCGGCTGCGCACCCGGGTCACATACGCGCAGAGCGGCGGGCGGACGACGGGCTGGGCGGTGGTGACCGTCGAGCAGCACACCGGCCCGGCCGTGGAGGCCTACGCTCCGGGCTTCATGCCGGCCTATCTGGCCACCGAGCGCGTCACCGACGGCGCGGTCCAGCTCTCGGGCGCCGCGGAGGAGGCCGACGAGGACGGCGTGGTGCACCTGCTGGCCGAGCTGGCCAGGCCGCGCCGCCGGGTGCCGGTCGTGGTGGTCTCGGTGGACGCCAGGAATCCGCAGGCGGCGCGGGCCAACGCCGACTACCTCGCGGCCAGGGTGGCCGGGACCGCCCAGGTGCTGTGGCTGGCCGACCTGCGCGCCCAGGACAGGTTCAACGACGGCGTCGGCGACGACTGCGCGGTCTACGGCGGCGGGGTGCGCACCTACCTGGCGGGCTGGCGGCCGGGCGCGGAGACCTACCCCGACCGGCACCGGGTGATGGGCGGCCGGATGTTGCGGGACCGGGGCGAGGGCGCGCTGGACCTGGCGGCCGGGTACATCATCGGTGAGACCGCGCCGCAGAAGCTCCCCGACGAGCTGCGCGAGCCCTACCGGATCGTCGGCCGGATCCTGCAGGGCGAGGCCCCGCTCGAGGCGCTGCGCGCGAGCGGGGCGGTACGGCCGCGGCCCGCGCCGCCGCCCTTCGCCGACTCCGAGATCTACCGCAAGATGATGGCGCTGGCCACGGCCAAGACCACCGAGGTGGTGCCCCGTCCGCGGCCCCCCGAGCCTTCGCCGGAGCCCGCGCCGCAGCCCGTCCCCCAGCCGGCCCCCGCGCCCTCTCTCGACCTGGAGCTGCTGGCCCAGACCGTCGCCGACCGGGTGGCCGAACGGCTGGCGGGCCTGGCCGACACCGTCGCGGGAACGGTCGGGGCGGGCCTGCACGACGAGCTGGAGAGCATGCTGGAGCTCATCACCGCCGACCCCCAGGAACTGGTCCGCCAGATGCGGACGATGAGCGCGCATGTCGCGACCCTGACCCACGAGCTGAAGGAGGCCAGGGACGGCCGCCGCCACGCCGACTCCCGCAGGGACGAGGCAGAGAGCGAGACCGCCCGGCTGGAGGACGAGGTGGAGCGGCTGCGCCGCCACCAGGCGGGGCTGGAGCGCGACCTGTCGGAGGCGACGGCGCGGGAGCGGCGGCTGGCCGAGCGGGTCCGGCGGCTGGAGGCCGAGCTGCTCGCCCGCGACCGGCGGCTCGAGGTCGTCGAGTCCCCGCCGGAGTCCCCCGCCTCGCTGGTGGACGCGCTGCACGCGGCCGAGTCGCTCACCCACGTGGTGATCGGCGAGACCACGCATGAGGCGGGCCTGCTCGATCTGGCCTACCCGGGGCTGCGCCGGGTGTGGGCGGGCAAGGCGTGGGACGCTCTGTGCGCGCTCGACGACTACGCCAGGGCCCGTTCCCGCGGAGACTTCCAGGGCGGCTTCCGCGACTGGTGCATGGCCGGCACCGGAGGCCGCCGGGTCATCTCCGCGGCGCTGCTGGCGATGAAGGAGTCCGACTCGGTGTCCGGGCGGGAGAAGTTCGCCGCGCCCCGCACCTTCCCGGTGCCGCCCGAGGTGGACTCTTCGGGCAAGGTGTTCATGCCCGCCCACATCAAGCTGCGCAAGACCGGTACGCCCGCGCCGCGTATCCACTTCCACGACGACGCGGGCGGAGCCACCGGAAAGGTGTGGATCGGGTATGTCGGCGACCATCTCCCCAACACCCGCACGAACTGATCGGTTAGGCTGCCCCGGTGGCGGGCAACGAGGAGCGCGTCGGGCGCGGGCTGGAACTGGTCGGCCGCGGGCTGCGGCCCTACGTGGACCGGCAGATGGCCAACCGGCACGGCCCCGGCTGGCTGGAGGAGCGCTCGCGGCGGGACTCCGAGCGACTCGGCAAGCCGGTGCGCCACCAGCTCGAGGACACCCGTCTCCTGCTGACCCTTCTCACCGAAGAGGCCTTCTTCGCTGAGATCATCCCCCCGCCGGGCACCGAGCTGGCCGCGGAGGTCATCGGGATCGGCGACAGGCTCGGATTCCGCCCCTTCCGGGACGCCGAGGCAGCGCAGGCCCTGCGGGTCATGGCCCAGTTGCTGCGGCTCGTCGGGGCCCGCGACCTGTCCGCCGAGACACAGGCGCTCCTCCTGCCGCCCAAACCGGCCGGGACCGAACCCGGCCCGCCGGTCTCGGCCGAGAAGAAGGCGGAGAAGAAACGGGTCCCCTTCGGGCGTAAGCCCAAGAAGGCCCCCACCGCGACCGGGGCCTCCAAGACCCCCGCCAAACCCGCGGCCAAGTCCTCCGGCAGAAGCCTGAGCGTCCCCCAGCTGCGTTTCGCCGCGCTGCTCGTGGGCGGGCTGGTCCTGCTCGCCCTCGTCCAGCTGTACGGGCCGGAAGACGCCCTCGACGACCCCTATGAGGGCGTCCACGCCGATCGCCCCCTGGGCTCGGAACTCGCCTCGTACCAGAACATCGAGCTCGTCAAGGGTTTCCATCTCGCGCTGCTCGACGACCCGGGGCGCCCGCGGAAAGGCGCTTTCCGAGGCGACCTCTTCTACACCGCGGGCATCCTCACCGCGAGCGACCGGAGGCTGGCGGTCCTGCCTCCCGGAGACAAAGGCTCCTACCGGGTCTGCCGCGACACCGAGCCCCGCGGTTCGGAGCTCTCCGCCGAGGAGATCACCAAGGGCCGCCGTTTCTGCGTCACCACCGACAAGGGGGCGATCGGCCTGTTCACCGTCACCGGCCGCGTCCAGAAGCCCGAGCCCGCGGTGCGGCTCGACCTGACGGTCTGGAAGGGACCCCGCCCCGAGTGACGTCCCGGCGCGCTCAGGCGTCGGGCCAGAAGGCGGCGAAGAGTGCGTCGTCACGGCCCACCGACCAGCCCCCGCCGCGGAGGTGGGCCAGGACGTCGTTGACGTGCTCGGCGGAGACGCGTTCCCATCCGGTCTCCCAGTCGCGTTCCACAGGGCCGAACAGCTCCCGGAACCCGGTGTCGGCCCAGGGGCCCCGGACGGTCGGAGCCGGACGCCAGTCGCCGTCGCCGAAGCAGGGGTGCTCCGTCACGTCGAAGGGCTGGTCGTCGGCGGGGCGTACCGCGTTCCACAGGTCCTGGGTGGAGCGGGTGCGCAGGAAACGCTCGTCCACGTCCTCGTGGGCGCGGCAGACGAGTTCGATGTAGTAGTCCAGGCAGCGGCGGCGGTCGTCGACCCGGAGCCCCATCTCGCGGGCCTCCCCGTAGGTGCGGGCGCCGAACGCCGCCTCCAGGTGTGCCACCGCGTCGCTCGCCTCGTCGCGGTACATGATGTGCAGGTCCTCGCCGTGGACGCCGAGGACGAGCTCGGTGTCGGACGCGCCCTTCTCCTGCGCGGACGGCCCCGGCGCTCCGGGCACGGAGTAGTCGCGCTTGTCCCCGGGGAAGAGCGGCTCGCCCGTGTAGACGCCCGCCAGCCGCCCGGTGCCCTTGGGGAGGGCGAGGCGGCGCGGCGGCGGGGAGGAGGGCAGCCACGCGTCGGGGGCCCCGCAGCTGTAGAGCATGACGCGGGTGCCGGTGCCGTAGTAGGCGACGCTCCAGCCGCGCTCCAGCCAGGAGTCGACGGTGGACAGGAAGTGCGCCCGGCCCGGCGTGCTGTTCAGCCGCGCCTCACGCCAGGCCTCGAGCGCCATCCGGCGGGCCTGCGCCGCGGGCAGCTCGCGCACGGGCCCCGACGGCGGCTCGGGCGCGGCCGCCACGGGGTTGCTGAGCTCCGGCACGGTCGGCAAGGGCCGCTCCTCGGGACTGGACGGCGACTCGACATTCTGTTCTATCTCATGGATGCGCGTCTCGCCAGGGCCGTGCCTCAACCGCCCCGTGCGTCCCGCCACATCCTCAGTCCCACGTTCACCAGGTCGACGTGCTCCAGCGAGGGCACGTCCTCCAGCGGGAACCATTCGGCCCGGTCGGTGGAGTTGTCCACCTCGTGCCGCAGCTCGCCGCCCGTGCGCTCCACCTCGTAGACGATGCGCAGGCTCTGGTGGTCGACGATCTCGCCGTCCCAGTCCCGTTCGGGGATGTGCAGGGAGTGCACGCCCAGCAGGCCGACGACGCGGCCGGTGTAGCCGGTCTCCTCGGTCAGTTCGCGCAGCGCGCCGTCCACCGGGTCCTCACCGTGCTCCAGGCCCCCGCCGGGCAGCGTCCACCGGGGAGTGTCGCCGCCGATGAACCGGGCGAGCAGGATCCGGTCCTCCTCCACGCAGATCCCGTAGGCGGCCACCCGGAGATTCTTCCTGATCTGGTGCGTCACGCCCCGAGTCTCTCATTCCCGGGGCGTGACGGCGGTCCGCCGGTCCCGGTCAGCCCCAGGCGCGCTTCAGCTTCTGCGAACCCGACGCGGTGGTGAACGAGACGGCCTTGCGCGAGGTGGCGGTGGGGCTGGTGCGGTCGGACAGGAAGTACCAGTCCATCCGGGTCTGCTCGCGCCGGACGGTGAGCACCCCGTAGCCGTGGGAGTCCAGTTCCGACCAGCGGATGTGCCGGTTGGTGGTGGCGATCGCGGCCTCGGCGGCCAGCGAGGCGGTCCGCGGCGGCACCTGGAGGATGTCGTCGATGTTGTTGCTGGTCACCGACGGCACTACGAACTCGGTCGCGACGGCGGGGGTCAGCGGGTAGCTGCCGGCCTTCCAGGGGACCTCGATGGCCCAGCTGGTGTGGATGTCCCCGGTGAGGAACACCGTGTTGGTGATCTCGTTGTCCTTCAGGTGGCCGAGCAGTTCCCTGCGGTCGTCGGTGTAGCCGTCCCACTGGTCGGGGTTGAGCGAGTAGCCGCCGGAGGGCAGCCCGAGGAGCTGCGCGAGCGGCCCGAGCACTTCGGCGGGCAGCGAGCCCAGCACCAGCGGTCCGATCATCACCGAGTTGCCGACCAGCCGCCAGCGGGTCCGGCTGGCCGACAGGGTGGACTTCAGCCACTCCATCTGCGGCCCGCCGGTGATGGTCTGCTCCGGGTCGTCCACGGCCGTGCCCGAGGTCTGCTCCGAGCGGTAGCTGCGCAGGTCCAGCATGGTCAGCTCGGCGAGCTTGCCGAAGCGCAGCGTGCGGTAGATGACGCCGCCGTCGCGGAGGCGGACCGGCATCCACTCGTCGTAGGCCTGCCGGGAGGCGGCCTTGCGGTCGGCGTAGGAGCCCTCGGTGGCCGGGTCGTGGTTCTGCGCGCCGTCCGACCAGGCGTCGTTGGCGATCTCGTGGTCGTCCCAGACGATCATCCACGGGTGGCGGGCGTGCAGCGCCCGCAGGTCCGGGTCGGTCTTGTACTGGGCGTGCCGCTGCCGGTAGTCGGCCAGGGTGGTGATCTCCTTGGCCGGGACGTGCTGGCGCAACGCGCCGCCGTCACCGGTGCCGAACTCCTTGGGCGCGTACTCGTAGATGTAGTCGCCCAGGTGGATCACGCCGAAGAGGTCGTCGCGCCCGGCCAGCAGCCGGTAGGAGCCGAAGTAGCCGGCCTCCCAGTTGGAGCAGGACACCACGGCGAACGTCAGCGAGTCCACGTCGGCGTTCTCGGCCGGCGCGGTGCGGGTGCGCCCGGCCGGGGAGAAGGCGTCCAGGTAGGAGAACCGGTAGTGGTAGGCGGTGCCGGGCCGCAGGCCCTGGACGTCGACCTTGACGGTGTGGTCGCGTTCCGGGCCGGTGTCGAGGACGCCTTCGGCCACCACCGCGGTGAAGGCCTCGTCCTCGGCGACCTGCCAGCCGACCTGGACGGCGGGTCCGGCTCCGCTGCCGGGCAGGGATTCGGGGGTCGGCGTCACCCTGGTCCAGAGGATGACGGCCCGGGGCAGCGGGTCGCCCGAGGCGACGCCGTGCTGGAAGTAGGGGGTGGTGGGGGCGGCGTGCGCGGCGGCAGGGACGAGTGCGGCCACCGCGACGCCCGCGCCGCCGAGCTTCAGCGCTTCACGGCGATTCAGATGGGTCACGAGAGCCGAAACTAATTCGCCTTCACCACGCGGAGAAGGCCCATCGGCCAGCCGCCATCGGCCGTTCATCAAGGTTTAGCCGGTTCATCCGATTCGACCTTTCATCGGCGCCGCCGCGACACGCCTGTGATTGCTGGAAAACCCTGGAACTCAAGGGAAGATCCGCTACTGTCTGCGCCATGTCCGACTCCCCCGATCAGCTGGAACGGCGCATCAGCGAACTGCGCACGCGCGTGCGGCGGGCGGTGGCCGACGGGGACCGGTCGCTGGCCCGGGAACTGCGCGCCGAACTGCGCCGCGCCGAACGGCTCTGGGACAGCGCGGTCATGGCCCCCTCGGCCCCCGAGCCCGCCCGGGTCATCCCGGTGCGCGAGCAGGTCCACCACGCGCTGAACCTGCTGGGGGTGCCCGCGGCGCCCAAGCTCATCCTCGGCGTCCACGAGGCCTTCTTCTCCGGTGAGCTGGCCTCGGGCCAGCTCACCAGCCTGCGCCGGGACGAGGAGCGGTCCTTCCGCTCGGGGCCGCACACCCGCCCCTTCTACCTGTGCGCCGCGCTCACCGCCGACCTGCTGGCCCCCGCGCGGGGCCTGCTGGCACTCAGCACCTGGCCGGCGGCCCGGCGCATGATCGGTCCGCTCAGTCCCCGGGTGGACTTCCTCACCGCCGCGCTGCGCGTCACCGAACACCTGGAGCGGCTCGACGCCGAGCCGGGCCCGGCCGCGCGCAGGCTGCTGTGGCGGTTCGCCGCCGGAATCCCCCGGGCCACCGGCCCGCGCGGAGCCGTCGAGCCGTCCGGCGTGCGCGCCGCCGCGCACGCCGAACTCGACGTCCACCTGGCGGCCGACACCGCCTGCCGAGAGGAGGCCGCGGAACGCGCGGCCAAGCTCGACCCCGTCACCCGACTCTTCGGCGCCCGTCTGCAGGGCGCACGTGCCGTAGGAAACCGTTCATGACTTCGAGCTCCGCCGTCGACCTCAGGCTCGACCGCATGCGCGGCAGTACCCCGCCGCGCAACCACGACGCCCGCAGCATCGCGGCGCTCACCACCAACCCCGGCTGCGCGCGCCGCGCGGTACTGGACGCCGCCGGCGCCGACAAGGGGGAGATCGCCCGGTATCTGGGCCAGAGCATGCCGTTCGGCCAGTCCCAGTTCGCCATCACCCGGGGCAACGCCTTCGAGACGCTGGTCAAGAACGACGGCTGCGCCCAGCTCTACGGGCTGCTGCGCGACAGGCTCGGGCTGCCGGTCGCCGAGTCCTCCTACGCCGACCTGGAGGAGGTCGGCGGCAACGTCAGCCGCGAGGTGCGCTACACCCGCACCAAGCAGCTGCTCAAGCGGGCGGTCGAGGGCGAAGGCACGCTCTTCGACCACCCGCTGCTGCGGCTGGAGGTCGGCGGCCACCTGGTCTACCTGGAGCCCGACGTCATCGCCTTCCGGCTCCAGGACCGCTTCCACGTGGTGGAGATCAAGTCCTTCCCGGTCATCGACGGGCGCGCCGACCCCGACCAGGTCGCCGCGGCGGCCCGCCAGTCGGCCGTCTACGTGCTGGCGCTCCAGCGGATGATGGCCGAGCTGGAGCAGCCGGAGGACCTGGTCGCCGACCAGGTCGTACTGGTCTGCCCGGAGAACTTCTCCAACCGGCCGACCGCCACCCTGGTCGACGTCCGGCCGCAGCTGAGCGTGATCCGGCGGCAGCTGCGCCGCATGCGGCGCATCGAGGAGCTGCTGGACGCGCTGCCCGAGGACCTCTCCTTCGAGCTCGACGAGAACCTCTCGCAGTCGCTCACCCGTGTCCAGGCCAGGTACGCCCCCGCCTGCATGTCCACCTGCGACCTGGCGTTCTTCTGCCGGTCCGAGGCCCGCGCCTGCGGCGCCACCGAGGTGCTGGGCCGCCAGCTCGGCGACCAGCTCGGCGGCCTCACTCGGATCGAGGACGCGCTCGCCCTGGCCGACGGCGGTCTCACCCCGCCGGAGGGCCTGGAGGAGATCGCGGCGGAGCTGCGCGAGGCCCGGCGGCTGCTGGCGGAGCTGCGCGCATGAGCCTGCTCACCGCTCTGGCCCGGATGGAGGCGCTGCGGGACGGGCGGGCGGTGCCGCTGGCCACCGTCCGGCACGTCCGGCTGGCCGAGCATCCCACGGTGCTGGTCCCGCTGCGGCTGGCCGGGGAGGCCGCCGCGCCGCTGGCCGTGATGGCCGGCACCCGCCGGGAGGAGCCGCGCCTGTTCGTCGTGCCGCAGCCGCGCAACCGCGACCTTCGGTTCGCCTTCTTCGCCGATCTCGCCGGGCTGGTACTGCAGGCGGTCGCCGCCGCCCAGCTCTCGGCCGAGACACTGGAGATCAAGCGCGGCGAGCGCAAGGGCGAGACCTACCAGCGGTTCCTCGACGCGCCTCAGCTGCTGGTGCCCAACCAGGGCGGCATCGAGTTCCTGCGGCTCACCGGCCGCTCCACCCGCTTCCGCCAGAGCGAGGGCGAGTGGCCGGTGCCCGAGGAGGTGCCGCTGCTGGGCCGCTGGCTGACCTGGTTCGCCGACCGGTCGGACTACCCGGGCTCCAGCGTCCTGTGCGCGATGACCGACCTGCTGTCCCTGCACTGGGCGACCGGGCAGAGCCCGCTGGAGGACGGCAACCTGGCCGCGCAGCTCGCCTGGATCGACCCGCCGCCCGGGCGCACCGGCCCGGAGGCCGCGCTGGAGGCCGAGGACCCGCTGCTGCATCCGCCCGCGGGCCCCACCACCGACCCGTCGTTCGACAACGAGGTGCTGGCCCCGTTGATGGCCGCCTACGACCTGGCCGAGGACGACGGCCCGGCCCGCCAGTTCGCCGCCGAGCGCGTCGCCAAGGCGCTGTCCACCCAGCTCGAGCCGACCTGGGAGCTGATGTGGCGCGGGGTGGAACTGCTGCGTTCCCTGCCCGAGGCGCCCAGCGTCCCCCAGCGGTTCGAGGGCGACCGGCAGTCCTTCACCAATTTCGAGGAGTCGCTGGCCGAGGGCGCGCCGCAGGCCCGCAGGGACGGCGCGGTCGCGGCCGCGCGGCGGCTGGCCTCGCTGGAGGGCGCCGCCTCCCGGTACGCCGTCCAGCGGGCCCTGGACGACCCGCTGGTGCTGGCCGAGCACCGGCTGAACGGCGAGGCCTTCAGCGGCGAGGTCGTCTGGACCGATCCGGAGAACGTCAACTCCAAGGGTCTGCGCCGTCCGCTGGTGCGGATCGCCACCGATGACAGGCTGCGCGTCGAGCCCGGCAAGGTCGTGCACAACACCGCCCGCTCGCAGAAGGCCGAGGTGGTGGAAGCGGGCGAGGGAGAGGTGCTGCTGCGCATCGAGAACGGCATGGGCAACTCACGCAAGCCCAACCCCGGCTCGATCCCCGAACCCGGCGACCGGATGTGCTTCACCACCTTCACCGACGAGTTCCGGCCGGGCGCCAATCTGCCCGATCCGGAGGAGACCCCCTGGACGCACGGCGGGCCGCCCGAGCCGTACGAGCCGCCGAACGAGACCGTCGCCGAGGAGATGAGCCATGAGTCAGCCTGAGTCGCCCGGCGCGCGAGCCGACGCGGTCGTCTCGGACGTGCTGGCGCTCCTGACCGGCGGCGAGCACCGCGGTGTCGTCGTGGACTCCCCGCCCGGCGCGGGCAAGTCCACGCTGGTGGTCAAGGCCACGCTGCACCTGACGGACGCCGGCGAGCGGCTGATGATCGTGGCGCAGACCAACGAGCAGGTCGACGACCTCATCGAGCGGATCTGCGCCAAGGCCCCCGAGCTGGTGATCGGCCGGCTGTCCGCCGGGGACTACCAGCCCAGCGAGCGGGTCAAGCGGCCGAACGTCCTGGTCAGCCCGAAGTCCGAGGCGCTGGCCGGGGCTCCCGTCGTCATCGCGACCGCGGCCAAGTGGGCGACGCTCGGCGAGGGCACCTGGCCGTGGGCGATCATCGACGAGGCGTACCAGATGCGCTCGGACGCGCTGCTGCGCATCGCCTGCCGGTTCGAGCGCGCGCTGTTCGTGGGCGATCCGGGCCAGCTCGACCCGTTCTCGACCGTGGACGCCGAGCGCTGGGCGGGCCAGTCGTGGGACCCGACGCAGTCGGCGGTCTCGGTGCTGCTGGCGCACAACCCCGACCTGCCGGTGCGCCGGCTCCCGGTGTCGTGGCGGCTGCCCGCGTCGGCGGCGCCGGTCGTGTCGGACGCGTTCTACCCCTACACCCCCTTCGAGGCCGGCACCGGGCCCGGTGACAGGCTGCTGCGCTTCGGGGCCAGAGGCATGGGCGCCCACGACGACGTGCTGGACATCGCGGCGGCGTCCGGGTGGGGGCTGTACGAGCTGCCCGCGCGGCACACCATCAGGACCGACTCCGAGGCGGTGGCCGCGACGGCGGCGCTGGCCGTCCGGGTGCTGCAGCGCGGCGCGGTGGCCGTCTCCGACGGAGAGGAGTCCCCGGTGACGGCCGAGCGGATCGCGGTCGGCGCGGCGCACCGCGACCAGGTCGCGGCCATCAAACAGCTGCTGCGCGGCACCGGCATCACGGTGGACACCGCCAACCGGCTGCAGGGCCGCGAGTACGACGTGACGGTCGTCCTACACCCGCTGTCGGGGCGGCGTGACGCGACCGAGTTCCACCTTCAGGCCGGACGGCTGTGCGTGCTCGCCTCCCGGCACAGGCACGCCTGCCTGGTGGTGGCGCGGGCCGGCATCCCGGAGCTGCTGGACGCCCACCCC
This sequence comes from Actinocorallia sp. B10E7, assembly GCF_039871655.1. NCBI lineage: Bacteria > Bacillati > Actinomycetota > Actinomycetes > Streptosporangiales > Thermomonosporaceae > Actinocorallia > Actinocorallia sp. B10E7. The sequence goes on along the minus strand of NZ_JBDPLZ010000004.1, from coordinate 635,678 downwards.
TCGACCGGGCCGGTCCATCTGGGGGTTCCGATCAAGTTCCCGGACGGCTGGGAGGCCAACCAGTCGGTGCTCGCCCATCTGGAGTCCTACAAGGTCGCCGTCTGACGCCTTTCCGCAGGCTGATACGGTTCAGCCGCACATGGGAGCGAAGTCCGGTGAGATTCCGGCGCTGTCCCGCAACTGTGGTGGCCCCCGAGGCCCGAGCCAGGACGCCTTCCGTGCGCGCGACGAACCGGCCCTCGAGGAAGGGTGAGCCGTCCCTTCCGGGCAAGCTCACCTCCCTCCGGGGTCCCCCCTTACGGAAGGTTGTGAAGATGCGGCGCATCATCGGCGCGCTCCTGCTCCTCGTACCGCTCGCCGCGGGCTGCGGAGGCTCCGAAGGCGCGGACGGCGAGGACCGTCCGGCCACCGGTTCCCTGACCGTCGAGGCGGCCAACGGCGAGGTGACCCTCCCCTCCGCCGCGAAGCGCATCGTCTCGCTCTCCCCCACCGGCACCGAGATGCTGTTCGCGATCGGGGCGGGCGGCCAGGTCGTCGCGGCCGACGACTACTCCACCTACCCGAAGGAGGCTCCGCGCACGGAGCTGTCGGGTTTCCAGCCGAACGCCGAGGCCATCGCCGGGTACAAGCCCGACCTCGTGGTCATCGCCACCGACCAGGGCGGCATCCTGGCGGCCCTGGAGAAGCTGAAGATCCCGGTCCTGCACGAGCCCGCGGCCGAGAAGCTCGACGACTCCTACGACCAGATCGCCGACCTGGGCACGGTGACCGGGCACGAGAAGGAGGCCGCGGACCTCGTCTCGGACATGAAGAAGCGAATCGACGCCGCGGTGAAGGCAGCGCCGAACGGCTCGGGCCTCACCTACTACCACGAGCTCGACCAGAGCATGTACACGGTGACGTCCAAGACGTTCGTCGGCCAGGTCTACTCCCTCTTCGGGCTGCAGAACATCGCTGACAAGGCCGACAAGCAGGGCAGCGGTTATCCGCAGCTGTCCGCCGAGTCGCTGGTCAAGGACGACCCGAAGTTCATCTTCCTGTCCCACCCCAAGGGCACCGGCGACTCGCCGGAGACCGTCGTGAAGCGGCCCGGCTGGGCCGGTCTGACCGCGGTGAAGGACGGGCACGTCTTCACCCTGGACGACGACATCTCCTCCCGCTGGGGCCCGCGCCTGCCCGACCTGGTCGAGGACATCTCCGAAGCCGTCAAGCGGGCGGCCTGACCGTCATGCGGCTCCGCCCCCGGCCGGTCACGCCGCCGTCCGCGCGTGAGGCGCGGACGCGGCTCCGGCCGCTCCCCCTGGGCGTCGCGGCGGCGCTGCTGCTGGGCGCCATGGCGGCGGGGCTCCTGGCGGGCGCCGTCCCCCTGCCGCCAGGCGAGGTGCTGCGCGCCGTCCTCGGCCTGGACACCGGCCTGTCCCCCATGGAACACGCGCTGCTGTTCGAGCTGAGGCTGCCGCGTGTGCTGCTGGGCGCGCTGGTGGGCGGGCTGCTGGCGGTCGCGGGCGCCGGCTACCAGGGGGTCCTGCGCAACCCGCTGGCCGACCCGTACCTGCTGGGCGCCTCGGCGGGGGCGGGGCTCGGCGCCACCCTGGTGATCGTCCACCTGCCGGTGCCCGCCGCCGTCGGGGTGCCGCTGGCGGCGTTCACCGGGGCGCTGGCGGGCGTGGCCCTCGCCTACGCGATGGGACGGGCGGCCGGGCCCGGCACCGGGACCCTGATCCTGGCCGGGGTCGCGGTCTCCTCGTTCCTGTCCGCGGCGCAGACCTTCGTCCAGCAGGCCGGGGTCGACGAGCTGCAGCGGATCTACTCCTGGATCCTGGGCGGGCTGTCCGGGGCGTCCTGGGACACCCTCTGGATGGTCCTGCCCTACGCGGCGGTCTCGACGGGCGTGCTGCTGGTGCACGGCCGCCTGCTGGACGTGCTGGCCGTCGGCGACGACGAGGCCGCCTCCCTTGGCGTGAACGCCGCCCGGATCCGGCTGGCTGTGCTGGCCGCGGCGTCGCTGGCCACCGCCTCGGCCGTGGCGGTCAGCGGGCTCATCGGGTTCGTGGGCATCGTGGTGCCGCACGCGGTCCGGCGGCTGGCGGGCGGGTCCTACCGGGTCCTGCTGCCGCTGTCGCTGCTGGCCGGGGGCGCCTTCCTGGTCCTGGCCGACCTGCTGGCCCGGACGCTGCTGTCCCCGGGCGAACTGCCGCTCGGCGTGGTCACCGCGTTCGTCGGCACCCCGTTCTTCCTGGCGGTGCTGCGCTCCACCCGGGGCGGGGCATCATGATCGTCGTGGAGGGGCTCGGGGTGGCGCGGGACCGCTGCCCCGTGCTGCGGGAGGTCGGGCTGACCGCCGGGGAGGGCTCCTGGACCGCGGTGATCGGGCCGAACGGGGCCGGCAAGTCGACCCTGCTCCAGGCGATCGCCGGACTACTGCCGCACACCGGGCGCATCCGGCTGAACGGACGGGAGGGGCTGCGCGGACGGGAACGGGCGCGCACCGTCGCCTACGCCCCGCAGAACCCGGTGCTGCCCGAGGACCTGACCGTCTTCGACTACGTGCTGCTGGGCCGCTCCCCCTACATCCCCTACCTGGGCCGGGAACGCGCCCGGGACCGGGAGGTCGCCGAGCGGGCGCTGCTCCGGCTGGACCTGGAGCGGTTCGCCGGGCGGCGGCTCGACCGGATGTCGGGCGGGGAGCGCCAGCGGGTGGTGCTGGCCCGCGCCCTGGCCCAGGAGGCGCCGATCCTGCTGCTGGACGAGCCGACCACCGCGCTGGACCTGGGCCACCAGCAGCAGGTCCTGGAACTGCTGGACGAACTGCGCGTCACCGAGGGCCTGACCGTGGTCACCACCCTGCACGACCTGGGCACGGCCGGCCAGTACGCCGACACCCTGGTGCTCGTCTCCGGCGGCCGGATCGCCGCCTCCGGCCCGCCCGCCGAGGTGCTCACCGCGGAACTGGTCGGCGCCCACTTCGGTGCCAAGGTGAACGTGACCGCCGGGCCGGACGGACGGCCCGTACTCTCCCTGGAGCGGCCATGAGGATCGAGACGGTGTGGCGCGCCGAAGAGGACGCCGAACTCCCCGCGCTGGTGTGGCGGCCGGGCCCCCGCAGGATGATCTCCTCGGGGCTGCTCGGCGGCGGGATCGGCCCGGCCGGCTGGGTGCTCAACGCCCAGGTGCCCGGGGACTACTCGCGCATGGACCCCCTGGTCCACCTCCGGGAGCTGGCCGCGCGGTTCGGCCTGGACGGGCCGGGCGTCGGCCTGCTGACCGCCGCCGAGATCCGCGCCTTCCGGCAGGGCCGCGACGGGGGCGTCTCGGCCACGGCGACCGTCGGGCTGCGGGTGCCGACCTGGGCGGCGTCCCCCGAGGGCAGACCCGACCCCGTCCTCGCCCCGACCGTGCCGGAGCAGTTCAGGCCGGGCACCATCAACATCGTCGTGTCCGTGCCCGTGGCACTCGACGACGCCGCGCTGGTCAACGCGGTGCTGACCGCGACCGAGGCCAAGACCCAGGCGCTGCTGGAGGCCGGGTACGACTGCTCGGGCACCGCGAGCGACGCCGTCTGCGTCGCCGCCGCCCCGCATGGAAGGCCCGAACCGTTCGCCGGACCCCGATCGGTGTGGGGATCGCGGATCGCGCGGGCCGTCCACGCCGCGGTTCTGGAGGGCTCGCACGACTACACCCGACGGCTGGCGGGGGGACCTTCTTCCCCGTGAAATCTCCGGGAATTGGGTTAGAGTCGGGCCGAGAGGATCAAGAGGATCCCCCAGGGAATCCCCCCAGAGGCCGAGGAGCGCCATGACCATCGCCCTGGTTCTGCTCTGCGTGGCGGTCGGGGCCCTGGAGCTGTACGCCGGGCGGCAGGCCAAGTACCAGACCGAGGCGTTCCTCAACCGGGTGAAGGAGCTGCACTCGCTGGTCAGGCGGCAGAACCAGACCCTGGAGAGCACCGGAAAGCAGTTGTCGGAGGAGCTCGGCGAGGTCAGGCAGCGGCTCCTGCCCGGACTGGACCTGCGGGTGAACCAGCACGGCGGGCGCATCGACGAGCTCGCCGCCCTGCTGCACCGCACCGAGGAGTACATCCGCGCCCAGGCCATCCGGCTGCACGAGCTGGAGAAGCAGCGCGACGCCCTGGCCGAGCTGCGCGGCAGGCTCGCCGACATGGAGAACACGTCCTTCCCCGTCGCGGTCCCGGCGATCGCGGGCCAGGCCCCGCCCGACACCAGGGTGGAGGCCGCGCTCACCCGGATCGCCGACCTGGAGCACAACCGGGCCCAGATGCTCGGCCTGCAGCGCGACCTGTCCCTGGCCCTGGAGGAGGTCGAGGGGGTCGTCGCCGACCTGCTGCACCACACCTCCGGTGAACTCGACCGCGCGATCACCGCCACCCTGGAGCCGGGCACCGAGCCGATCACCACGGTGGGCGGTTCGCTCATGTGCTCCGACCCCGCGCTGCGCGATGTCCTCGCCGACGTCTACGAGCGGTGCGTGGAGGGCAGCGGCCTGAGCGTGCAGTTCAAGACCGTGGAGGACCGGCTCACCCGCTACTACCTGACCGGGCGCGTCCTGGAGGAGCTGGGCGGCGGCTACACCGCGCTGCTCATCTCGCTGACCATGGACGTGGGCTCGCCGTCGCTGCGCCGCAGGCTGCCCAGCGACGAGGCGTCGGTGAAGGCGATGCTGCGCGCCCTGTACGAATCGGCGGGCGCGGTGGCGCGGATCGGCCCCCTGGTGGTCGGCCGCACCTCCGACGCCCTGGTGTGCGCGGTGCTCACCCACGCCCAGAGCCTGGAGTTCGACCGGCACGGCCTCCTGGCCGACCCCGCGCAGACCGCGGCCCGGCTACGGGAGCTGCCGGTGCATCAGTTCTGGGACCTGACGGCCTGGGCGGGCAGGCCCGCCGCCGGGTAGGCCTGGACGCCGACCGTCCCGCCTCCCCCGCCCGAACGGCCGGCTCCGCCGTTCCCGTCGAGCCTGACCAGAAGCCGAGCCACCGGCCCGCGGGTCGCGGGGTCGAGTTCGACGCCCAGCCCGAAACCGCTCTCGGCGTCGAGGAAGACCACGTCCTGCAAAGCCCTGGCCGCCCGTACGGCGGGGCCCGCCGAGTCGGCGTCCTCGGGGTCGTAGAGGGTGTCGTAGATCAGTTTGCGGGCGTAGCGGACGAGCGAGCCCGCGTCCACGACCCGGCTGCCCACCGCGCCGACCGGCCCGGCGATGGCGATGCCGATGACTCCGCCGCCCTCGCCCCGGACGAAGATCTCCCGTTCGGGTTCCCGCCGGGCCCGCTCCTTGCGCACCTGGAGGCCGAAGCCCGCGCCGTCGACGAACACCGGCACCGGGAACGGCGCGGGACGGGCGGAGACCCTGACCTCGCCGGGGGTCACGGTGTAGCCCGGGAGATACAACTGCAGTCCTTTGACCAGCAGCTTCCACACCGCCCGACCCGACAGTTCCTTACGGAACCCTTCCTCTGTCGACATCTTCGAGGAACCGAGACCACCGGCCGACACATGACCCATGTTCACCATCGTGGGGTCGTGCACCATTTCCGCACAAGACTTTCTGGAACGCCCTGAGAAACGAAGAAAGCTTCCCCGGGCGTCCGGACACCGTCCCGCGCGGGTCAGTCCCGGCCGCGCACCCGCAGGCCTGCCAGCAGTTTCTCGGTGGCCCGCGCCACCTCTTCGACCGCCGCATCGAAGGCCTCGGCGTTGTGCGCGGCCGGGCTGCGGAATCCGGAGACCTTCCTCACATACTGCAGGGCCGCCGCCCGCACGTCCTGTTCGGTGACTTCTTCGGCGTAAGGCGGCCGCAGCGTCCTGATGCTCCTGCACATCTCTCCATCATCGGTTATTCCGGCGTGCCGCGTGATGCTTCCGTCTACGGTTTGACCGTGATCGAGCTTTCGGAGAACGACAAGGTCCGCGGCTGGTTCCATCCGGAGGTGCCCGGACCGCTGATCGGCCCGCACGTGCTGCGGACGGGCCTCGGACGGATCCTGGTGGACGACCCGGCCGATCCCGGAACTGTCCTGGCCGAGGCCGGAGGCGACAACTACGACCTGAGCGGCGACCCGTCGGGGCTCGACTGCGAGAAGCTGCCGCAAGGCTTCTACCGTACCGATGAGGACTTCGCGCCGCTGCTGGCCGAGCGTTCGGGCGATCTGTACCGCTGGCCGCGTGTCATCTACGAACTGGCCGCGGAGCCGCGCCCCGTGCCGGGGGTGGCCGCCGGTCTGCGCGTCCTGGAGCCCCGCGACACGGCCGCGCTGGAGGCGCTCTCGCCGGAACTGCAGTGGATCACCGAGACCTGGGGCGGGCACGAGGGCGCAGCCGCCTCGGGGCTGGCCGTGGGGGCCTTCGCCGGCGGGCGGCTGGTCTCGGTGGCGCTCCCCTTCTACCTCGGCGAGCGGTACGAGGACATCGGCGTGGTCACCGAGGACGGCCACCGGGGGCGCGGACTGTCCGCCGCCTGTGCGGCCAGGGTCGTCGCGTGCGTCCTGCGCCGGGGGCGGCGGCCGTCCTGGTCGACCTCCCCCGACAACCAGGCCAGCCGCCGGGTCGCCGCCAAGCTCGGCTTCCGCTTCGTCCGCGAGGACCAGTTGTACGTCACGGGCTTCCCGCCGCCCCCCGGCTCCTGAGGACGGGTCAGAAGACGCACAGGGCGGCGGTGGCGTCGTCATGGCGCTTGTGGCGGGGCCAGCGTTGACAATGCGGGTCGGCGAGCTCGCTCTCACGGGTGCGGCGGAGGAGTTCGCCGGGCCCCTCACCGCCGAGCACCCCCATGAGGTCCTGCCAGCCCAGGAGCCGGAACCGGTCGGCGAGCCTGGTCGCGCCGTCGGTGAGCAGCGCGGCCCGGCGCAGGGCGCCGGCCGGACGGGCCCCGGTGACGGCCCGCGCGGCGGCCCCGGGGTACGCCGCGGCGTACGTCTGCGCCCGCGCCGTCGACACGACCTCCAGGCTGTCGCCGGAGTCCAGCAGCAGGGTCGAGTCCGCCAGCACCAGATGCTCCACCGCGCCGCGGTGCTCCCGCAGCGCCACCACGGTCGCGGCCGGGGTGGCCGGATGCCCCAGGTCGCAGGTGCGGACGTGCCGGGCCGCCACCGCGTCGATCGACCGTGCCAGCAGCGGGCGCAGCCTCTCGCCTCGCTCCTCCGGCCTGCCCGGCGGCTCCTCCAGCAGCCGGGCGAGCAGTTCCAGGCCGAGGGTGCGCGCGTACCAGGCGGTGCCGTGCCGGCAGCCCAGATCCGTGCCCGGCGGCAGGCTGCAGCCGTCGAGCACCACCACGGCCCCCTCGGCCGCCGCCACGAAATCCTCGTTCGGCCAGTCCCGTCCCGGGACCGCCTCCGTCGCCCAGCTCACCCGCATGCGTGTCCCTCCTCCTGGGAGAGACGCTGTTTCCGGTGCCGGAGTTCGACTACCGTTTTCCTCTCAGATTCTGTGGAAGGGCCCGACCGTGCCAATTCTCTTCGGAGGCTTCAGCCTGCTTCTGCTGGCTCTGTGGATCTACTGCATCTTCGACGTGGTGACCACCGACGCCCGGGACTGCCGGAACCTCCCGAAAACGCTCTGGCTGATCATCGTGCTGGTGCTGCCGGACCTCGGCTCGATCGCCTGGCTCATCGCGGGCCGTCCGCGGATCGTCGTCCGCCCGGACGGGAGGGAGAAGCGGGCGGCGCCGGTGCCGCCCGACGACGACGAGGAGTTCCTGCGCGGCCTGCGCGAGCGGGTCGAGGAGCAGCGGCGCAAGGCGCGCGAGCAGCAGGACCGGACGGACGAGCAGGAGTGAGCCCCCGCTAGGCGCGCGCGGCCAGGGGCAGCAGGACCGCCGACGGATGCTCCGGGTCGTGCAGGACCTCCTGGTGCTGGACGACCAGCCGGGTGGCCGAGCCCAGCGGCTCGCCGCCGCCGGTGTTGCGCGCGAACCTCGGATGCGAGCCGCTCGCCACCTGGACCCGTATCCGGTGCCCGGCCCGGAACCGGTAGGCGGTGGGCCACATCTCGACGGCGACCTCGACGGCCTCGCGAGCACCGCCCGCCGCGGAGGCCGGGTCCGGGACGAGCCTGCGCAGCCCGTCGCAGACGTTCACCGAGCGGCCCCTGGCGTCGACGTCGCAGAGCCGGACCAGCAGGTCGGTGTGGCCGCTGTCCGAACGCAGGTACACGCGTGCCGAGACGGGGCCGATGACCTCGAGGTCCTCGGCGAGCGGGGCGCTGGTGAACAGCAGGACGTCGGACCGCTCCTCGATCTCGCGCTGGTCCCTGGGGCCGGCGCCGGGGCCGAGCAGCGGACCGCCCGCCCCGGGAGTGGGGTCGGCCGGATCGTAGGTGAAGGCCGAAGGCGGGCTCTCCTCCGGCTCGTCCACGGCCAGGACCCCGCCCCGGTGCAGGTGGAAGGCGGTGGGCGCCGCCGGCGGCGGCCAGTCCGCGTAGTCCCTCCACTCCTCCGCGCCCTGGACGTACAGGCGGACGGACGCCTCCCGGCGGGGCTCCCCTCGCAGACATACGGCGAACCATTCCAGCGCGTCCCGGACCGCCGCGCCGAACAGGCCGGGGGACATGTGGCTCCACGGCCCGACGGTCAGCCGCGGGTCGCGTCCGGCGTCGCGCAGCGCGCGGTAGTCCTCCAGCTGGGAGGCGAGGAACAGGTCGTGCCAGCCGCCGACCATGCTCACCGGCGCGGTGATCTCCGCGACGCGGGCGCGGTGGTCGCGTTCGGGCACCCAGTAAGGGTCGTCGGGCTCGGAGTGCTCCAGCCATTCCCGGAACCAGGGGACGGCCTCGCCGAGGACCGCGGTGTCGGCCTCGTTCAGCGGGAGCAGGCCGAACGCGCGCTCCAGCCGCCTGCCACCGAAGAGGCCCTGCGACCGGGCGCGCAGGCCGCCCGAACGCTGCCGGGCCATCATCGTCGACCACGACAGGCAGCCGCGCAGGGTGAAGGCGCCCCCGAGGTAGGTCTGGTCCCGGAACTGGGAGGCGGTGACGAACGGGGCCATGGCCGAGATCCGGTCTCCGGCGTCGGGGGCGAGCGCCCACTGCGCGTAACCCAGGTAGCTCGGGCCGAAGGTCACGACCCGGCCGTTGAACCAGGGCTCCTTCTCCAGCCAGGCGAGGGTGTCCAGGCCGTCGCGGCGCTCGTCGCCGAACGGGTCGAACTCGCCGCCGGAGTCCTCGGTGCCGCGCACCGCCTGGACCAGGACCTGGTAGCCGCGTTCGGCGAACGTCCTCCCGGCGAGGAGGGCGACCCAACCTCGCCGTCCGTAGGGGCTGCGGACCAGGACGGTGGGCGCTCCCGGCACCCTGCGCGGCAGGTACAGGTCGGCCGCGAGTTCCACGCCGTCGGACATGGGCACCGTGAGGCCGCGGCGGACCTCCACGTCCCGGGTGAGGGCGGGCGGCAGCCCGAGGAGGCGTTCGGTGATCCTGCTGACCGCTGGCATGCGCCCACCTTCCCGTAGAACCGCCCCGGACGCTAGATGTACCTAATTGCGCCATTCGTCCGAAAGATAATGACCTATTAAACGGTGGTTGTGAGGTTTCTGGTGAAGTCGATGGCCAGAAAGATAGTCACTGCATAAGGTGAACCCGCACAGGCCCTTTCCCCCTCTGCGTCAGCATCAGCTAGGAGCAACCGTGGCCGACGAGCACGCTCCCCCCGGCATCGACATCCACACCCCGAGTTTCGCGCGGGTGTACGACTACTTCCTCGGCGGCAAGGACAACTTCGCCTCCGACCGCGAGGTCGCCGATCTGGTCATGCAGTTCGTGCCCGAGGCCCCCGTCGTGGCGCAGGGCAACCGGGTCGCCATCGAAAGGGCGGTGCGCCACCTGGCCGGCCGGGGCGTCACCCAATTCGTCGACATCGGCTCCGGGCTCCCCACCGCCAGCAACGTGCACCAGTACGCCACGGAGACGGACCCCGAGGCGAAGGTCGTCTACGTCGACAACGACCCCATAGTGCTGGCGCACGGGCGGGCGCTGCTCACCGAGGACGGGATCGCCACATTCATCCAGGGCGACCTGTACGAACCGGAGAAGATCTTCACCGACCCGCGCCTCACCCGCCTCATCGACCTCGACCGGCCGGTCGGGCTCATCCTCGCCGCGATCATCCACCACGTGCCCGACGAGAACGACCCGCGCGGCACCGTCATGCGCCTGCACGAGTTCCTCGCCCCCGGCAGCCACATCATGCTCACCCACCTGCACGACTCCGGGGACGACCCCCGGGTCGCCGAGGCCAGGAAGATCCTGCAGGCGGGCCTGGGCGGCTCGCACTTCCGCAGCGCCGAGCAGATCCTCTCCTTCATGGACGGCCTGACCGTCCTGGAGCCCGGAGTGGCCGACTGCACCGCCTGGCGGCCGGACGGGCCCGCCGGGGAACTGGAGCACCCCCTGCACAACCAGATGGCCGCCGTCCTCGGACGCAAGGACGCCTGACGCCTAACGCGCTGCCGTCACGGTGATCTGGTCGCCCCGGACGGTCACCGCGGCACCGGGCTTCAGGTCCTCGACGGCGCCCTCCTTGGAGACCGTCACCCTGGTCTGGTCACCGACCGTCACCTTGACGGTCCGACCGTCGGCGGTCTTCACCTCGACTGTGTCGCCGGAGACCTTGCCGACAGTGCCCGAGGTGAGGCCGCCGCCTCCCGGGAAGCCGCCTTGGCCGGGACCGCCCTGGTCCTGCCGTCCCGGCCGGACTCCCTGTCCGGGGAAGCCGCGCCGTCCCTGGTCCTGGGCGATGGACGGCACGTCGTCGTCACCGCCGCCCCATGCCTTGTCGGCGTGGACGCCGCCGATGAATCCCGCGACCGCCACCACACCCGCGCCCAGGCACAACGTGACCATGGGGAGTCTCGCCCGGGGCGGGTGGGCGGCGAGCGCCTCCTCGAGGGACTCCTCGAAGGGGGGCTCGTCCAGTAGTTCCTGCGGACTCATCGGGTCGGGCATGGGAGGCAGGATCCGGCCGCCGTCTGGGGAAATTCTGATCGGCGGATGAGAGGACGATGAGATCAGCCGGTCTTCACCTCGACGGTGACCGGCGCCCCGACCCTCGTCTTGGCGGGGGTCCGGTTCAGGGAGACCAGCACCTGGTAGCGCACCACGCTGGTGGAGGAGGCCTGGAAACCCCCGCCCGGACCGGCCGCGGCCGTGTCCGAGGAGGAGACCGGGGTCGGAGAGACCGAGATGATCTTTCCGTTGACCTTCTCGCCCAGCGAGTCGAAGACGACCGTCGCCTTCTGGCCCTTCTTCAGCCTGGGGGTGTCGGCCTCGCTGAACTCGGCGCTGATCCGCAGGTGGGCGCCGTCCGTCAGGGTGAACACGGTGGTGCCGGACTGGACCTCGGCGTCCACGGTGCCGGACAAGGCGGTGATCGTCCCGGCGAAGGGGGCGTAGACCTTCGTCCCGGCCACCTCCCGCTGCGCCTTGGTGTAGGTGTTCTTGGCCTCCACCAGGGCGGCATAGGCCTCGGCCGTCGTCTGGGCGGCTTCCGTCCGGCCCTGCGAACCGTTGCCCGAGCCCTGCGTGCCCTGCCCCTGGCCGCTGTTCGCGTCCGAGGTCTTCGAGTCCTCGTCCTCCGGAGCCGTCACGTCCTTGCCGGACTTGACGTCCTCGTAGTCGTCCTGCGCCGCGACGTAGGCGGTGTAGGCCGCGGAGAGGTTCTCCCGGGCGGCGGTGGAGTCGACCGCGCCCAGCAGGTCGCCCTTGACGACCTTGTCCCCCGCCTTGACGTTCAGCTTGGTGATCACGCCGCCGGTGGCGAACGCGAGTTCGCGCACCCGCGCGCTCTGCACCGTCCCCGAAGCCGAGACGCTATCACCGGTCGACACCTGGACGGCCGTGGCGGAGGCGGACGGGGCGGCAGCCGCCGGGGCGGAGCCCGCCCCGTCCCCGCCGGAGCAGGCCGCCAAGCCCGCCCCGGTGAGCACCAGGCTCAGCACTCCGCCCGCGACGGCGGCCTTCTTCCTCTTGAGCTTCATCGCCCCTCAGCCGCCGTCCTGCGGCTGGCCGCCCGGGCCGCCCTGCGGAGCCTCGGGCCGCAGCGAGGCGCAGGTCTTCATGGCCGCCTGCATCTCCGTGGACATGCTGGGCCCGCCCGAAGGACGGCCGGACGGCCGGTCCGTCGGGTTGCCGGAGGGCTTGTCCGTCGGGTTCCCGGACGGGCGGTCGGTGGGCATGCCCGACGGGCGGCCCGTGGGCATGCCGGGAGGCCGGCCGCCCCCGTTGCCCTCGGGCATCGTCACGCCCTGCTCCTTCAGGCAGTCCTGGAAGGCGGACATGTCGGTGCTGTTGCCGCTGTCGCCGGAAGTGCCATCGCCTCCACCGCACGCGGAGGTGAACAGCAGGGCTCCCGCCAGCGCGATGCCGCCGGTCAGCCGAATGATCTTGTTCATGGGGGCCTCCTCAATTTCCGCTCTGGGGTCTCATGCCGCCGAAGCCGCCCATACCGCCGCCTTCGGTCACGGTGGAGGCGGTGACCGTGCCGTCATCCGCCGTCTCGCCCTGGACCACGACGCTCGCACCGGACTTCAGGTCCTTCGCCGAGCCCTCCTCGCTCAATGTGATCTTGGTGTCTCCGCTGGTCTTGACCTGCACCGTCTTCCCGTCGGAGGTCTTCACGTAGATGACCCCGTCCTTGACCTCGGCGACCGTCCCGGAGGTCATGCCGCCGAACGAGCCGCCCGGCCCCTGGCCGCTCTGGGAGCGCTGGCCGTTCTGGCCGCCGCCCGCCGCCGTCGGGGCTCCGCCAGACTCCTCCGCGCCCCAGGTCTTGTGCGCCTGGATCCCGCCGATGAAGCCGGCGACCGCGATGACGCCCGCGACGAGGACGGTCGTCGGGCCCGGCCTCCTCCGCTTGGGCGCGGCCTTCAGCTCGGTGTTCAGGTCGCCCTGGAAAGGGCTCTCGTCGAGCACGGTCTCCTCCGGGTCGTCGCTCCGGTGCCGCGCCTTCTTGATCGCGTTCATACGGTGTCTCTCACTCGTGTCGCAGGGCTTCGATGGGCCGCAGGTCGGCCGCCCGGTTCGCGGGATAGCTGCCGAAGAACAGGCCGATGACCACCGACACGCCCAGGGCCAGGAAGACCGAGGACGGCACGATCACCGGCTCCACGCCGACGATCTCGAACCGGCTTCCCGCCACGCCGACGACGACCCCGAGCACCCCGCCGAGGAGCGACAGGATCGTCGCCTCGATGATGAACTGGCCGAGGATCGCGCTCTTGGGCGCGCCGATCGCCTTGCGGATGCCGATCTCGCGGGTCCGCTCGGTCACCGTGACGAGCATGATGTTGGTGACCCCGATGCCGCCGACCAGGAGGCTGATCGCGGCGACCGCGCCCAGCAGCACCGTGAAGGTACGGTTGGAGTCGGCGACCGCCGACTGGACCGTCGCCTGGTTGTAGACGGTGAAGTCCGTCGTCGAGCCGGTGATCCCGTGCCTCTGGTTCAGGATCGAGGTGATCTCCGACTGCGCGGCGTCGACCGTGTCGGCGCTCTTGGCCTGGACCACGATCTGGCTGAGCGAGCCGTAGCTGGTGAGCGTGCCCTGGACCGCCGTGATCGGCGCGATCGCGACGTCGTCGGCGTCCTGGAAGCTGCTCGACGACGAGCCCGCCTCGGCCAGCACTCCCACGACCGTGAAGAACACGCCGTCGACGTTGATCTTCTTGTCCAGCGGGCTGACCCGGCCGAAGAGCTCCTCGGCGACGGTCCGGCCGAGGAGCACGACCTTGTTCGCGGCGTCGACGTCCTGCTGGGTGAACAGGCTCCCGGAGCTCAGGCTCTTGCTCGTGGCCTTCAGGTAGCCGGGGTAGGTGCCGACGAACTGGCTGATGCTGTGGCTGGTGCCCTCGTAGGTGGTGGTCACCGAGTTGGCGTTCACCACCGGAGAGGAGCTCTCGACGTTCGGCGCGTTCTCCGGGTCGACCAGCGCCCGGGCGTCCTCGAGGGTCAGCTGCTTGGCCTGGGTGCGCGGTCCGCTCTGGGTGGACTGCCCTCCCATGCCGCCGCCTCCCATGCCTCCTCCGCCGCCGCCCCGTCCGCTGGTGGACGAGGAGACGGTGAGCGTGCCCGCGCCCAGCGAGGAGATGCTGCTGGCGATCTGCACGGACGATCCGTTGCCGACCGCGACGAGCAGGATCACCGCGGCGACGCCGATGAGGATGCCCAGGGTGGTCAGCGAACTGCGCAGCTTGTTGGCACTCAGCCCTCGCAGGGCGAAGCGGAAGACCTCGTAGAGCCTCACTGGACTCCCCCGGCCTGCAGGAGCCTCGGCGGGGGTCCGTCGGCCGGCGCCTGCCTGCGGTCCTCGATGATGTCGCCGTCGACCAGCTTGAGCACCCGCTTGGCCCGCGCCGCGACCTCGTCCTCGTGTGTGATCAGGGCGATCGTGCGGCCCGAGACCGACACCCTGTCCAGCATGTCGAGCACGTCACCGGTCGACTTGGTGTCGAGGTTCCCGGTGGGCTCGTCCGCCAGCAGCAGGGACGGGGAGGTGGCCAGCGCGCGGGCCACCGCGACCCGCTGCTGCTGGCCGCCGGACAGCTCGTTCGGCTCGTGGCCGACCCGGTCCCCCAGGCCGACCAGCTCCAGCGCCGCCGTCGCGCGCCTGCGCCGCTCGGCGGGCTTGACCCCGCCGTAGGCCAGCGGGAGCTCGACGTTGGCCAGGGCGCTCATCCTGGGGATGAGGTTGAAGGACTGGAAGATGAAACCGATCTTGCGGTTGCGCAGGATCGACAGTTGATGCTCCTGGAGGGAGCCCACGTCGGTGCCGTCGAGCAGGTAGCGGCCGGCGGTGGGCACGTCCAGGCAGCCGAGGATGTTCATCAGGGTCGACTTGCCGGAACCGGACCGGCCCATGATCGCCACGTAGTCCCCGCGCTCGACCCTCAGGGTGATGCCGCGCAGGGCGTGGACGGTCGTCTCTCCCTGGCCGTAGATCTTCGTGACGCCGCGGATGTCCAGGACGGCGGGCGCGCTCGGGGTCATCGGCCGCCTCCGGGGGGGCCGCCCATGTTGCCGCCGCCACCGCCGAGCCCGCCGCCCAGTCCTCCGCCGGGCATGTTCCCGCCGGTGCCGAAGGTGGAGGTCGAGGTGGTCAGCTGGACCTGGTCGCCCTCCTCGAGCCCGGACTTGATCTCGATCCCGGTGGTGCCGGTGACCCCGGTGGTGACGGTCTTGACGACCGGCTTGCCGTTCTCCAGGACGGTCACGGTGCTCTGCCCGCCCGCGGTGCTGACCGCCGCCGCCGGCACGTAGAGGACGTCGGAGGCCTCTGAGACCGTCACGGTGGCCGTCGCGGTCTGGCCGATCCTCACCTTGGCGGGCTTGGTGGTCAGCGTGATGGTCACGCCGAAGGAGACCACGTTGTTGGTCGTGGTCGGCTGGGTGTCGATCTGCGTGACCTTGCCGGCGGCGGTGACCCCGCTGAGCGCGCTGAAGCTGATCGTGGCGCTCTGGCCGACCTCCAGCTTGGTGGTGTCGGCCTCGGTGAAGGTCCCCTCGATCTTCATCTTGGAGGGGTTGGCGATCTCGATGAACCCGCTGGAGGAGCTGGAGGACGACGTGTTCGCGCCGTTGCCCCCGCCCGAGGAGCCGGAGGCCGAGCCGCCCACCGTCCCGTTGACCGCGGTGATCGTGCCGGCGAAGGGCGCGTGGATGACGGTCCCGTCCAGTGCCCGCTGTGCGCTCTTGACGGCATTCTGCGCCTGCACGTAACTGGCATAGCCCTGCGTGGTGCCGGTGTCCCCCTCTTCGGCCACCGCCAGCTTCGCCTTCGCGGCGTTCAGATTCTCCAGTGCCTCGGTCCGGTCGAGGACCGCCAGTTCGGCCCCCTTCTCGACCTTGTCCCCGACCTCGACGTAGATCTTCTTCACGGTGCCGGAGCCGCTGAAGCCCAGCGAACTGGTCTTGGCGCTCTCCACCGAGCCGGAGGCCGAGACGGACTCCGTGAGGTTCCCCTTGGAGACGGTGACGGTCCGGGAGGAGGAGGCGGGTTCGCCCCCGTCGGCCCCAAGGGAGGAGTAGGCGACGCCGATGCCTCCGACCAGCAACACGCCCAGCGTGCCGTTGACCACGACGGCCCGGCGTTCGAGGAGGGATTTCATGAGCCCTGAGGCTGGACCGGGCGTCTGGGGAGAGGGTGATGCGAGTCTGAGAGCCGGATGAGATTAAGGGGCCCGGCGGAGGTCCGCCGGGCCCCTTTTGGCACGTTCCCTGTTACTGCGGGGCGTCGCGCAGCATGCAGGTCAGCCGGGCGGTGCAGACCCGACGGTCCTGGTCGTCGGAGATGACGATCTCGTAGGTCGCCAGCGTGCGCCCTCCGTGGACGCGGGTGGCCACTCCGGTCACGAAGCCCTCGGTCGCCGACCGGTGGTGGGTGGCGTTGATCTCCACGCCGACGGCGATCCGCCCCTCCCCCGCGTGCAGCGCCGACCCGACGGATCCGAGGGTCTCGGCCAGCACGCAGGAGGCCCCTCCGTGCAGCAGCCCGTACGGCTGGGTGTTGCCCTTCACCGGCATCCGCCCCACGACCCGCTCGGGCGCGGCCTCCAGGAACTCGATCCCCATGGTCGACCCGAGATCCCCCATGGGGTCCCCCGCCGCCATCTGCTCCAAGGCCGCCTTCTGTTCGCTCTCCACGCCACCCAACTCCTGGCAATCGGTCCGGCCACACGCCGGAAACTGTCCGGGCTCGAGACTAGGCTCTGAGGGTGGCTACTTCGGAACCGACCCCTCAGACCCTGCTTCTGCTCGACGGGCACTCGCTGGCCTACCGGGCGTTCTATGCCCTGCCGGTGGAGAACTTCTCCACCACCACGGGGCAGCACACCAACGCCGTGTTCGGCTTCACCTCGATGCTGGTGAACGTGCTGCGGGACGAGAAGCCCAGCCATGTGGCCGTCTGCTTCGACAGGTCCGAGCCCACCTTCCGGCACACCGCCTACAGCGAGTACAAGGCGGGGCGGGTCAAGACGCCCGACGAGTTCCGCAGCCAGGTCCAGTTGATCTGCGAGATGCTCGACGCGTTGAAGATCACGCACCTGTCGGTGTCGGGGTTCGAGGCCGACGACCTCATCGCCACCCTGGCCACGCGGGCCTCGGCGCAGGACATGCGCACCCTGATCGTCACCGGGGACCGCGACGCCTTCCAGCTCGTCGACGAGAACGTCACCGTGCTCTACCCGGTCAAGGGCGTCTCGGTGCTGGCCAGGATGGACCCCGAGGCCGTCACCGCCAAGTACGGGGTGCCGCCCGCGCGCTACCGCGAACTGGCGGCGCTGGTGGGCGAGACCAGCGACAACCTGCCCGGGGTCCCGGGGGTGGGCCCCAAGACCGCCGCCAAATGGCTGCTGGCCCACGACGGCCTGGACAACCTCGTCGCCCAGGTCGACAAGATCAAGGGCAAGGCCGGGGACAACCTGCGCGAGCACCTCGGCCAGGTGCTGCGCAACCAGCAGATCAACAAGCTGGACTGCGACGTGCCGCTGGAGGCCGACCCGGCCGCGCTGAACATCGGCGAGTGGGACCGGCAGGAGATCCAGTCCCTGCTCGACACCCTGGAGTTCCGGGGCGAGCTGCGCGAGCGCCTGTTCAACACGCTCTCCGAGCACGCCGGGGACGAAGCCGCCGAGTCCGGTGAGGGCTTCACCGTCGAGCTGACCCGGATCACCGAGGGCGGGCTCTCCGCCTGGCTGGACGCCCACGGCCGCGAGGGCCGCACCGGCGTCGCGGTCTCCGGACGCTGGGGCCGGGGCACCGGCGAGCTGACGGCGGTGGCGCTGGCCTCCCCCGCAGGCGCCGCCGTGCACTTCGACCCGGCGCTGCTGTCGCCCGAGGACGAGCGGGCCTTCACCGGCTGGCTGGCCGACCCCTCGGCCCCCAAGGCGATGCACGACGCCAAGGGCCCGACGCTGGCGCTGGCCGCGCGGGGCCTGACCCTGGCCGGGCTCACCAGCGACACCGCCCTGGCCTGCTATCTGGTCGCGCCCGACCAGCGCTCCTACGAGCTGGGCGAGCAGGTGCTGCGCTTCCTGCACAAGGAGCTGCGCGAGGAGGCCGAGCAGACCGGCCAGCTCACCCTGGACGGCGCCGACGAGGACACCGCCGCCCAGGACCTGGCGGTCCGCGCCCGGGCCGTGGTGGACCTTGCCGCGGAGCTCGACGCCGAGCTGGAGCGGCGCGGCGCCGACCGGCTGCTGCACGAGCTGGAGCTGCCGCTGATCGACATCCTGTCCCGGATGGAGCGGGCCGGCATCGCCATCGACCACGACCACCTGGCGGGCCTTTCGGCGTCCCTGGGCGGCCAGGCCAAGGAGGTCGAGCAGGGCGCCTTCGACGCCGTCGGCCACGAGTTCAACCTGGGCTCGCCCAAGCAGGTGCAGCAGGTGCTCTTCGACGAGCTGGGCCTGCCCAAGACCAAGCGCACCAAGACCGGCTACACCACCGACTCCGAGGCGCTCACCGGCCTGCTGGAGAAGAGCGCCCACCCGGTGCTGGAGCGCATCCTGCGCTGGCGGGAGGTCGCCAAGCTCAAGTCGATGGTGGACTCGCTGATCCCGCTGGCCGACGAGACCGGCCGGATCCACACCACCTTCAACCAGACAGTCGCGGCCACCGGGCGGCTGTCGTCCACCGACCCGAACGTGCAGAACATCCCGGCCCGCACCGAGGAGGGCCGCCAGATCCGTGCCGCGTTCACCGTCGGGGAGGGCTACGACTGCCTCCTCACCGCCGACTACAGCCAGATCGAGCTGCGGATCATGGCGCACCTGTCCGGCGACGAGGCGCTGATCGAGGCGTTCGTGTCCGGCGCGGACTTCCACACGATCACCGCGGCCAAGGTCTTCGGCCTGGAGCCCGAGCAGATCACGCACGAGCTGCGCAGCAAGATCAAGGCGATGAACTACGGCCTGGCCTACGGCCTGTCGGAGTACGGCCTGTCCCAGCAGCTGCGCATCACCCCGGCCGAGGCCCGCGCCCTGAAGGAGGGCTACTTCGAGGTGTTCGGCGGGGTGCGCGACTACCTGGCCTCGGTGGTGGCCGAGGCCCGCGGCGACGGCTACACCTCCACCATCCTGGGCCGCCGCCGCTACCTGCCGGACCTCAACTCCGACAACCGGCAGCGCCGCGAGATGGCCGAGCGCATGGCGCTCAACGCCCCCATCCAGGGGTCGGCGGCCGACATCATCAAGGTCGCCATGATCAGGATCGACTCCGCCCTCCGCGAGGCCGGCCTGAAGTCCCGCATGCTGCTCCAGGTGCACGACGAGCTGATCTTCGAGGTCTGCTCGGAGGAGCTCGAGGTCCTCAAGGAGCTGGTCCGCACCGAGATGGACGGCGCCTACCGGCTCCGCGCCCCCCTGGCCGTCGCCATGGGAACCGGCCGCACCTGGTACGACGCGGCCCACTGACCCGCTGCGCGGGCGAGTGCGAGCACATCGGAGCCGATTCGTCGACCCGCTGTTTCAGGTCTCCCCCTCATGGAAAGATCTTGATTCAGCGTGAAGTACCAAGGGTTCCCGCCGATCGGGTCTCGGCTGTTCCCCTGGCTTTGCGCGAGGCGGTCGCGGGTCGCTAACGTGGCCGTATCGGGGTCTGGAAGCGCTGAGTAGATAACGCGCACCTTCGGGGAAGAGGTGTGCGGCCCCAAAGGCGCTTCCAGGCCCTTGTCCGGTTCATGGCCCCCACCGACCAGATCGGCCCCCGCATGCGCCGTCCTCCCGGGTCCCCGCCGCTTCGTCTGCTCGCCGCCGTCGCGCTGTGCGCCGGTGTGCTGTCCGGCTGCGCCGAAGAGGGGAAGAGCCCCCCGGGGCCCGCGGTCTACGAGCAGACCGCACGGCCCGTCCGTGACGGGGAGCGGGCGGTGCGCGCCCCTGCGGAGAACAGCGGCGAGCTGCTCTTCCGGGTGCTGGGGGTGACCGACGGGCTGGCGCGGACGACCGGCAGCCACGCCGAGGTGGACGCCAGGCACGGCCAGTACGTGCGGGTCCGGCTGCTGGTGGAGAACCTGGGCCGCACCAGCAGCGAGCTGGACCTCGGCGAGCAGCGGCTGGTGACCGCCGGCGGCGGGTCCTTCTCCCCCGATGGGCCGACCATGACGCTCAAACGCCAGCCGCTCCGCCCGGAGCTGGGCGCGGGCGTCCGGCTGGAGTTCGACCTGTGGTACGACGTCCCGGCCGGTCTCCGGCCGGGCGGGATGGTGCTGCTGGGCAGCACGCCCTACACGACGAGCCCGCCCCCCGCCGCCGAGATCCCCCTGGACTGAAGGAGGTCTCGGCGGCGGGGGGCGGAGACCGCTCCTCGCGTGGCGCTCACAGGACCTTGGAGAAGAACTCCCGGGTCCGGGGGTGCTGCGGGTCGGCCAGGACCTCGGCCGGAGCCCCCTCCTCCACGACGACGCCGCCGTCCATGAAGACCAGGGAGTCGCCGACCTCGCGGGCGAAGCCCATCTCGTGGGTGACGACCACCATGGTCATGCCGTCGGCCGCCAGCTGCTGCATGACGCCCAGGACCTCGCCGACCAGCTCCGGGTCGAGGGCCGAGGTCGGCTCGTCGAAGAGCATCAGGGCCGGCTCCATCGCCAGGGCGCGGGCGATGGCCACCCGCTGCTGCTGGCCGCCCGACAGCTGGGACGGGTAGTTGCCGGTCTTGCCGCCCAGGCCGACCTGCTCCAGCAGGCTCTCGGCCTGCGCGCGGGCCTCCGCCCTGGAGCGCCGCTTCACCCGCAGCGGCGCCTCCATGACGTTCTCCAGCGCGGTCATGTGGGGGAACAGGTTGAACCGCTGGAACACCATGCCGATCTCGCGGCGCTGCGCGGCGACCTCGCGGTCCTTCAGCTCGTACAGCCTGCCGTTCTTCTCCCGGTAGCCGATGAGCTTGCCGTTCACCCACAGCCGACCGCCGTTGATCTTCTCCAGGTGGTTGATGCAGCGCAGGAAGGTGGACTTGCCCGAGCCGGACGGCCCGACGATGCACATCACCTCGCCGGGCCTGACCTGGAGGTCGATGCCCTTGAGCACCTCGACCCTGCCGAAGCTCTTGTGGACGTTCTCCGCCTTCACCATGAACTCGGCGGGGACCTCAGGCGCGAGCTTTCCCGCGGGCTCGGTCATCAGTGATCGCCTTTCATGATCCGCAACCGGAGCTTCGCCTGCCCCGAGGGGCCCGCGCCGCGGGAGAAGCGCCGTTCCAGGAAGTACTGCCCGACGAGCAGCACGCTGGTGAGCGCCAGGTACCACAGGCAGGCCGCGACCAGCATGGGGAACGTCTGGAACTCGCGGTTGCCGATCGCCTGGAGCTGGAAGAACAGCTCGTTGGTGACCGGGACGTAGGCCACCAGCGAGGTGTCCTTGAGCATCGCGATCGTCTCGTTGCCGGTGGGCGGCAGGATGACCCGCATCGCCTGGGGCAGCACGATCCGCCGGGTGATCTGGAGCTTGGACATGCCCAGCGCGGCGGCGGCCTCGGTCTGGCCCGGGTCGACCGACAGGATCCCCGCCCGGACGATCTCCGCCATGTAGGCGGCCTCCGACAGGGCCAGCGCCAGCAGGCCGGCCATGAACCCGGTGAGCAGGGTCCGCGCGTCCACCGAGAACAGGGTGCCGTTGAGGTCGACGCCCAGGAGGTCGGCGAACTGCTCGGTGAAGGGCAGCCCGAAGCTGAACCTCGCGTACAGGATGCCCATGTTGCCGAACAGGATGGCCAGCACCAGCCGGGGCACGGCCCGGAAGAACCAGGTGTACAGCCAGGCCACGCCGCGCAGGATCGGGTTGTCCGACAGCCGCATGACCGCCAGGACGACGCCCAGCACGACGCCGATGACCATGGCCAGGACCGTCAGCAGGAGCGAGGTCCGGACGCCTTCGATGACCGGGGGCCGGAAGGCGTTGTCCACGATGTAGGACCATTGGAAGGCCGGGTTCGTGACGAGCATGTGCACGAACTGGGCGGCCAGCACGAGCAGCACCGCGGCCAGGACCCAGCGGCCGGGGTGCCGAACGGGCACGGCCTTGATGGTCTCAGGCCGTGCCCGCTCCGCGGGTTCTTGCTGCGAGGTCATCAGGAGGCCGGGTCGGCCGTCGGGTCGGCGATCCCGCCTGCCTCGACGCCCCACTTCTCCAGGACCTTCTTGTAGGTGCCGTCGGCGATGAGGGCCTTGAGGGCGTCGGCGTACACCTGGCCCAGGGGCGAGTCCTTCTTCACCACGTAGCCGTAGGGCGCGGCGTCGTAGATCTCACCGATGAGCTGCAGGCCGGTCGCCTTCTTGACCGCGTAGGCGGCGATCGGCGAGTCGGCCAGGCTGGCGTCCTCCTTGCCGGAGACCACCGCGGAGGTGGCCTGGTCCTGGCCCTGGTACTGGCTGATCTGGATCGCCGGCTTGCCGGCGTCCGTGCAGGCCTTGGAGCGCTTCTCGATGTCCTCGACCTGGACGGTCGCTTTCTGCACGGCGACCTTCTTGCCGCAGGCGTCGTCCGGGTCGATCGTCGCGCCGGCCTTGGCGAACCACTGGGTGCCGGCGTTGAAGTAGCTCACCATCGTCGCCTGCTTGAGGCGCTCGGGGTTGATGGTGAAGGAGGAGACACCCGTCTCGTACTTGCCGGAGGTGGTGACGCCGGGGACGATGTCGTCGAAGTTGCTGGTCACCCACTCGGTCTTCAGGCCGAGCTTGGCGGCCACCGCGTCGAACAGCTCCACGTCCCAGCCGACCACGGTCTTGCCGTCGGTGTCGAGGTACTCGTTGGGGGCGTAGCTGGAGTCGACGCCGATCTTGATGACGCCGTCGGCCTTGATGTCGGCGGGGACCTTGGCGGCCAGCGCGTCGTCGACGGCGACCTTCGAGGTGTCACCGGCCGGGGGGGTCGTGCTGTCCTTCTCCTTCTCACCGCAGGCGGTGAGACCGAGGGCGCTCACCAGCAGCGCGGCACCCACGGTGAGGGTGCGGCGGCGGGCACTAGCGGAAATCACGGTGTTTTCCTCCATACTTATCGGATCTCCGGGGATCCGAGGCTCGAACACAATATCCGGGGGTTTTGGACCGGTCGAACCACAGGTATTACGCCTGTGTTTCTTCTTCGTCCGCTGTCGTTTCCCCGGTGGTCTCCTCGACCAGATCTCCCCCCAGATAGGCGGCTCGCACCTGGGGGTCGTCCAGCAGGTCTCCGGCCGGAGCGCTCTTCACCACCTCGCCGGTCTCCAGGACATAGGCACGGTGGGCGAGTTGCAGGGCCTGCTGCGCGTTCTGCTCGACCAGCAGCACCGTCGTGCCCCGCCGGTTGATCTCCTCGATGATCGAGAAGATCTGCTGCACCAGCTTGGGGGCCAGGCCCATGGACGGCTCGTCCAGCAGCAGCACCTTCGGCTGGGACATCAGCGCCCTGCCGATCGCCACCATCTGCTGCTCGCCGCCGGACATGGTGCCGCCCATCTGGTGCCTGCGCTCGGCGAGCCGTTCGAACAGGCCGTACACCTCGGCCAGGTCCTTGGCGACTCCGCCGCCCCTGCGGGTGTAGGCGCCCATGAGCAGGTTGTCCTCGACGGTCATGCCGGGGAAGACCCCGCGGCCTTCGGGCGACTGCCCGATCCCCGCCATCACGCGCTTGTGGCCCGGCATCTTGGAGATGTCCCTGCCGTCGAAGCGGATGCGGCCGGAGGTCAGCCTGCGCAGACCGGAGATCGTCTTGAGCGTGGTCGTCTTGCCCGCGCCGTTGCCGCCGATGAGCGTGACGATCTCGCCCTCGTCGACGGTCAGGGAGATCCCCTTGAGCGCCTCGACCTTGCCGTAGTGGACGCGGATGTCCTCGATCTCAAGAAGCATCGGCCGGAGCCCCCAAATACGCCTCGATGACCCGCGGGTTGTTCTGCACCTCGCGGGGCTGCCCTTCAGCGATCTTCTGGCCGAAGTCCAGGACCGCCAACCGGTCGCTGATGCCCATGACCAGGCGCATGTCGTGCTCGATGAGCAGCACGGTCACCCCCGAGTCGCGGATCTTGCGGATGAGTCCCTGCAGGGACTCCTTCTCCGCCGGGTTCATGCCCGCGGCGGGTTCGTCGAGCAGCAGCAGCTTCGGCCTGGTCGCCAGTGCCCGCGCGATCTCCAGCCTGCGCTGGTCGCCGTACGGGAGGTTCTTGGCGGCCTCGTCCCCGCGGTGGGAGACGCCGACGAACTCCAGGAGCTGCCGGGCGAGTTCCCGCCCGTGCTTCTCCTCCTGGCGGTGCCGGGAAAGCCCGAGGCCGGCGCTGACGAACCCGGTCTTGTGGTGGGCGTCGGCGCCGACCATGACGTTCTCGACCGCTGACATGTTGTGGAACAGGCGGATGTTCTGGAACGTCCGCGCGATCCCGGCCTTGGTGACCTGGTAGCGCTTGGTGCCGTCCAGCCTCTTGCCGTCGAACAGGACGCCCCCGCTCGTCGGCTGGTAGACGCCGGTGACCACGTTGAACACCGTGGTCTTCCCCGCGCCGTTCGGGCCGATGACGGCGAAGATCTCACCTGGGTTGACGGTCAGGTCGAGCCCGTTGATCGCGGTGACGCCGCCGAAACGCATGACGACCTGGTGCAGTTCCAGCAGGCCGCCGCGGGCGGTCAGGGACTCGCCCTTGGCCTTGCCGGGCTTGTTCAGACCCTTCACTTGGACACCTCGACTTCCACCTCGGCCCCGCCGGGGCCGCCGACCTCGGCGCCCAGCGAGCCCATGCCGCCGGTGCCCTCCTTGAGTTCGGCCTTGCGCTGCCGGGACGGCAGCAGGCCCTCCGGCCGCAGCGCCATCATGATCACCAGGGCCGCGCCGAACACCAGGATGCGGTACTCCCCGACGCCGCGGACCCGCTCGGGGATCCAGGCGATGAGGAACGCGCCGATCATCACGCCCGGGATGTTGCCGGACCCTCCGAGCACCACCGCGGCCAGGATGGTGGCCGAGAGGATGAACGGGAAGTCCTCGGGGATGATCGAGGTCGCCTGGGAGCCGTAGACGACACCGGACAGACCGCCGAACGCCGCCCCGATCGCGAACGCCGCGAGCTTGAACTTGAAGGTCGGGACGCCCATCAGTTCGGCGGCGTCCTCGTCCTCGCGGATCGCGGCCCAGGCCCGGCCGACCCGGCTGTGCTCCAGCCGCTTGGCGAAGATGATCGTGCCGATGATGGCCACGAGCATCAGGTAGTAGTAGGGCCGGGTGTCGAGCGCGCCGTAGGTGAACGGCTTCAGGCCCTCCAGGTCCAGAGCCTGGAAGAAGGCGTTGTCGGGGAACTCCCACTCGGTCAGGTTCGGCGGGTGCGGGATGCCCGCGATGCCGTTCGGGCCGCCGATGGAGTCGGTGTTCCTGGCGGCGAGACGGATGATCTCACCGAAGCCCAGGGTCACGATCGCCAGGTAGTCGCCGCGCAGCCGCAGGGTCGGGGCGCCCAGCAGGATGCCCGACAGCGCGGCCAGCAGCACGCCGACGGCGATGATCTCCCAGAAGCCCCAGCCGAACTGCTTGCCCAGGATCGCCATGGTGTAGCCGCCGACGGCGAAGAACGCGACGTAGCCCAGGTCGAGCAGTCCGGCCTGGCCGACCACCACGTTCAGGCCGATGGCCAGCAGGATGTAGCCGCCGATGGGGTAGAAGAGGATGCCCTGCCAGTCGGAGTAGGGCGACATGAAGGAACCGATGCCCTCGTGCGGCAGCAGGAACGCTCCCACGATGAGGGCCAGGTAGACGGTCCAGCGGACGGGTCCGGCCTGGATCGCCCACCAGTCCCGGAGCGCGTCCATGCCGGAGCCGACGGGTGAGGTGATCTTTCGTACGGGCTTCTTGGCCCACTCGATGCTGCTCATACTCGCGCCTGCTGAAGGGATTCACCGAGGATGCCGGTGGGTCGGAACATGAGGACCAGGACCAGGACCGTGAAGGCCACCACGTGCTGCCACTCGGTGCCGAACAGCACCGAGCCGTACATCTCGATCAGGCCGAGCACCAGGCCGCCGACCAGCGCGCCGCGCAGGTTGCCGATGCCGCCCAGCACCGCGGCGGTGAAGGCCTTGATGCCCAGCAGGAAGCCCACGAAGTAGTCGGTCTCCTCGAACCGCATCATGTAGAGCGCCGCGGCCACGCCGGCCATGGCGCCGCCGATCGCGAAGGTCGCGGTGACGATCCGGTCGATGTTGACGCCCATGAGGACCGAGGTCTCGGGGTCCTGGGCCGTGGCCCTGATGCCGCGGCCCAGCTTGGTGCGGCTCACGAACTGGTCCAGGGCGATCATCATGATGATGGCGCCGAGGAAGACGATGAGCTTGTCGTTGCGGACGACGAAGTCGCCGATGGCGAAGAGGTCCTGGCGTTCGACGAAGTGCCCCTGCAGCGGAAGCGCGCCCTTCTCCTTGGGCACGTCGAACCACCAGGGGATGAGGATGCGCGCGAAGAGCTGCTGCAGGAACAGCGAGGCGCCGATCGCGGAGATCAGCGCGGCCAGCCGGGAGGCCCCCTTACGGCGCAGCGGCCGGTAGGCCAGGAACTCCAGCGCGACGGCGCTGGCCCCCGAGGCCAGCCCGCCGACCACCGCCAGCAGGAGCACCACTCCCACCAGCGCGAAGCCGCCGACCGAGGAGAAGCCGAGGGTGTTCACCACGGCGAGCGCGGCGAAGGTGCCGATCATGAAGATCTCGGAGTGCGCGAAGTTGATCAGACGCAGCACGCCGTAGACCATCGTGTATCCGAGCGCGATCAGCGCGTAGATCGCTCCGAGTGAGAGCCCGTCCACCGTCGCGGGCCAGAACTGGTTCAAGAGGTCGTTGAACAAGGCGTGTCACTTTCACGAAGAAGGGCGGGAACCCGGGTGATACGTGCCATCACGTGGTTCCCGTGTTCCCGCCCTGACCCTGAGTGCGGCTGGACGTTACGGCTTGGCCGTCTTGGCGTTGCCCAGCAGCGGGAGGGACTCGCCCGTGACCTTGTAGATGTAGACGTCGCCGCCCGACACCTCACCGTTGGCCTCGAACTTGATCTGCTTGCTCACACCCGCGAAGTCGGCCGTGCCGATGAACTTCTGGATGTCCTCCGGCGTGGTGGCTCCGGACTGGACCGCCTTGATGAAGACGGTGGCCGCGTCGTAGGCCTCGGCGGCGTAGATCGCGGTCGGTGCGTTGAACTTGGCCTTGTAGGCCTCGGCGAACTTCTTGCTCGCGTCGCCGGCCGAGCCCTCGGGGTCGATCAGGCAGGGGCAGCCGATGAGCGAGCCCTCGGCGTTGTCGCCGCCGGCGCCCTTGGCCAGGCCCGGGTCGAGCGAACCGTCGGCGGACAGGAAGGTCGCCTTGACGCCGCCCTCACGCAGCTGCTTGATCAGCTTGCCGCCCTCGGCGTAGTAGCCGCCGAAGAAGATGGCGTCGGGAGCGAAGGCCTTGGCCTTGTTGACGGTCGAGGAGAAGTCCGAGCCGCTCGGGTCGATCGAGTCGGTCTGGGTGGTGGCCCCGCCCTTCTCGGCGGCGGCCTTCACCGTGGCGGCCAGCGGCTGGCCGTAGGTGGACTTGTCGTCGATGACGAAGACCTTCTTGGCCGCGACGCCCTTGGCGATGAACTCGCCGATGCCCGCGCCCTGCACGTCGTCGTCGGAGATGACGCGGTGCCAGTACTTCCAGCCGCTCTCGGCCAGGGTGGCGTTGGTGGCCGAGGCCGAGACGCTGGGGATCTTGGCCTCTTCGAGCACCGGGCCGACCTGGGCGGACTCGCCGGAGAAGGCCGGGCCGATCAGGCCGACGATCTTGTCCTGCTTGATCGCGTTCTTCGCCAGCGAGACCGCCTGCTCCGGCTTGGCCTGGCTGTCGTAGGGGATCAGCTTGATCTTGACCTTGGGGCTGGTGGCGTTGTACTCGTCGACCGCGAGCTGCGCCGCGTTCTTGATGGGGAGCACGATGCCCGCGTTCTCACCGGTCAGGTCACCCATGAGGCCGATGCTGACCTCGGAGACGTCACCTCCGGAGCCAGAGTCCGAGCCGTCACCGCAAGCGGCCAACGCCAGGCTGGCCGCTCCGAGCACTGCGAGCAGCCGCATCCTGGGGGGTACACGTTTCATGCCGGGTCTCCTTCTCGAACCGCAGCTTCAACACTGGCGGTCACATGGGAACGATTGGCCGAAACGTACTCAACGGTGCACTGGAACACCAGGCCAGAGTGGTTCCCCTGACATCGTGATGCAGACTCGTGACCTTGCCGCAATCAAAGAAAAATCTCCGAAATGAGCATTTAACACCAGAAAAAGCACACCCTATTCGGGCTTGATGTCCGGATTGATGTTGGATGCTGCGGTTTCCAGAACCGCTTCGGCGACCTTCCGCATTGTCAGGCGCCGATCCATCGACGTCTTCTGGATCCAGCGGAACGCCTCCGGCTCGCTCCAGCCGTGCCGCTCCTGCAGATGGCCCTTGGCGCGGTCCACCACCTTGCGGGTCTCCAGCCGGTCCTTCAGCGAGGTGACCTCCGACTCCAGCTGCCGGATCTCCTCATAGCGCGAGACGGCCATCTCGATGGCCGGCACCAGATCGGCCTTGGTGAACGGCTTGACCAGATAGGACATGGCGCCCGCGGCCCGGGCCCGCTCCACCAGCTCCCGCTGGGAGAAGGCGGTGAGCATGATCACAGGGGCGATGCGCTCCCCCGCGATGCGCTCGGCCGCCGAGATGCCGTCCAGGATCGGCATCTTCACGTCCAGGATCACCAGATCGGGGCGCAGCTCCGTGGCGAGCTTGACCGCGGTCTCCCCGTCCCCGGCCTCTCCGACGACCAGATAACCGTCCTCCTCCAGCATCTCCTTGAGATCGAGTCGAATCAAGGCTTCGTCTTCCGCGATGACAACTCGCTTGGCGCTCTCACTCACGCACATGAGACTACAAGGAACCGGTACCCTGGTGCCTGCCCGTGGCCCCTCCGCGGATCGCGGGCGGTCGCGGCGCCCGCCGCGGCGCCCCAATACTCCAACCGGCAGAGAGGGCGGTCTCAAACACCGCACAGTGTGGGTTCGAATCCCACTTGGGGCACCGAACGACAGAGCCGCTCACCCCGGGGTGAGCGGCTCTTGGAGTCGCGGGGCTCAGGAGACGCTGATCGCGTCCCCCAGCCGGTGCACGCGAAGCGAGTTGGTGGAGCCGACCGTCCCGGGCGGCATGCCCGCCACGATCACGATGAGGTCGCCCTTCTGGCAGCGGCCGATCTCCAGCAGGGACTGCTCGACCTGGGCGACCATCTCGTCGGTGTGGTCGACGTGCGGCACCAGGAAGGACTCCACGCCCCAGGTCAGGGAGAGCTGGCTGCGGGTGCGCTCGACCTCGGTGAAGGCCAGCAGCGGGATGGGGCTGCGGTAGCGGGCCAGCCGGCGGGCGGTCTCCCCCGACATGGTGAAGGCGATGAGCGCCTTGGCCTCCACGATCGCGCCGACCTCGGCGGCGGCCCGGGCGATCGCGCCGCCCACCGTCTCGGGCACCCGGTCCAGGGTGGCGTCGGCGTGGAGGGTGGCCTCCTCGGCGGCGGCGGCGATCCGCGACATCGTCTGGACCGCCTCGATCGGGTACTGGCCGACCGCGGTCTCGCCCGAGAGCATCACCGCGTCCGCGCCGTCGAAGATCGCGTTGGCCACGTCGCTGGCCTCGGCCCTCGTCGGCCGGGCGGCACTGATCATCGACTCCAGCATCTGGGTGGCCACGATCACCGGGTGCGCCTTCTCCCGGCACAGCTCGATGGCGCGCTTCTGCACGATCGGGACCTGCTCCAGCGGCAGCTCCACGCCCAGGTCGCCGCGGGCGACCATGACGCTGTCGAAGGCGTCGACGACCTCGGGGAGGGACTGGACCGCCTGCGGCTTCTCGATCTTGGCGATCAGCGGGACGCGGACGCCCTCCTCCTCCATGATGCGGTAGCACTCCTGGGCGTCGGCGGCGTCGCGCACGAACGACAGGGCCACCATGTCGACGCCGATGCGCAGCGCCCAGCGCAGGTCCGCCTCGTCCTTCTCGGTGAGGGCCGGGACGCTGACCGCCACGCCGGGCAGGTTCAGCCCCTTGTTGTCGGAGACCATGCCGCCGACGACCACCCGGGTGAGCACCCGCGGCCCGTCGACCGCGGCGACCTCCAGGGAGACCTTGCCGTCGTCGATGAGGACGGTGTCACCGGGGGCGACGTCGCCGGGCAGGCCCTTGTAGGTCGTGGAGACCTCCCTGCGGCTGCCGGGGACGTCCTCGGTGGTGATGGTGAACTCGTCGCCCACGTTGAGCCGTACCGGGCCGTCGGGGAAGCGGCCCAGCCGGATCTTGGGGCCCTGCAGGTCGGCCAGCACGCCGATGGCCCTGCCGGTGTCCTCCCCCGCCTCGCGCAGGTAGCGGTAGACCTGCTCGTGCTGCTCGTGCGACCCATGGCTCATGTTCAGCCTCGCCACGTCGATCCCGGCCTCCACGAGGGCCTTGATCTGCTCGCGGCTGGAACACGCCGGTCCGATGGTGCTGACTATCTTCGCTCGACGACTCACGGTCCCACCCTAGGTAGTTACCCGTCGGTACGTGCGTCTTCCCAGCCAGGCATCACCGTCTGTTCACCGGAAACTTCCCTCAGTGGTCTAGACCAGGGCTTTCGACCTGCCCGGATCCCGCACCCCGTCGCCGGCCTCCGGGAGGAGGCTCGCGCCGCGCAGCCCCACCGCCAGCGCGGCCAGGGCGACGGCGACCGGCGGGACGAGGAAGGCCGGGGCGGCGCCCAGCCGGTCCACCAGCTGGCCCGACAGCGCGGCGCCCAGCGCGATGCCCAGGGCGATGGCGCCGTTCAGCCAGGTGTAGGCCTCGGTCTTCACCTCGGCGGGCACCAGCGCGTCCAGCAGGGTGTAACCGGTGATGACGCAAGGGGCGATGACCAGCCCCGCCACGGCGCCGGCGCCGTACATCAGGCCCAGGGAGCCCACCAGCGCCGGCCCGGTCAGGGCCGCGGCCAGCAGAGCCAGCAGCAGTGCCAGCCGGGACGGCCGGCCCGCCGCCGAGCGGAGCCCGCCGTAGACCAGCCCGCCGACGAGGCTGCCCGCGGAGAAGGTGCCGAAGACCGCCCCGGCCGCGGACGGGTCGCCGAGTTCGGCGGAGAGAGCGGTGATGCCGACCTGGAGGCTGCCGAAGACCGTCCCGACCCCCAGCATCGCGCCCGTCAGCAGGGACACCCCCCGGCGACCCCGCACACCCGCGGACGTCCGGTCGGAAGACGGCGCGGGGGCGGGCGCGCCGTGCCGTACGGAGGCGAAGAGCAGGGTTCCCGCCAGCACCATCACCAGGGCCAGGGCCAGCCCCCAGACGGGGCTGTAGGCGGTGGCGATCGGCAGGAGCAGGAGGGGCGCGAGGGTGAAGGTCAGCTCGTCGGTGACCGACTCCAGGGCGAAGGCGGTGCCGACCCGGCGCGGCGGCAGGACGTTGGCCCAGCGGGCCCGGACCATCGAGCCGACCTGCGGCACCGTCGCGCCCGCCAGGCAGCCCACGGCCACCAGGACGAACGGTTCCGCCCGGTTCTGCGCCAGCGCCAGCAGCCCGCCCAGCAGAGCGGCGTGCGTCAGCGTCTGGGGCACCAGCACCCTGGCCTGGCCCCACCGGTCGACCAGCCGCCCGGTCCAGGGGCCCAGGAGCGCCTGGGCCACCGCGGCGGCGGCCGAGGCCACGCCGCCCCAGCCGTAGGAGCCGGTCGCCCACTGCACCAGCAGCAGGATGCCGATCTGCAGCATCGCGAAGGGGAGGCGGGCGCACAGGGCGGGCAGCAGGAAGCGCCAGGCGCCGGGGGTCGTCAGCACCGCGAGGTAAGACTTCAAGATCCGGGTTCTCCGTCGTCGATTACGTGACGGATCCCGGTTCCCCCGGTCCGCCATGGCTCAGCGTCGGACCGGGGTAGATACCGCCCCTCTCCGGAGGCGGCCGCCATGCGGTCGAAGTGCGATTTTATACCGTTTGGCAGGGTGCCGATAATGGGAGGGTGACCGTCACTCCCGTCACCCTCACCGCTTCCGACGGCGTCCGCATCGCCGCCCGGCACCACGACGCCGCCTCCCCAGGCGCGGATCCGGAGGTGTGCCTGGTGGTCGGCCACGGCTTCACCTGCCACCAGGAGATGCGGGAACTCCGATCCATCGCCGGGACCCTGAACCGCACCGCCGCGGTCTGCACCCTCGACTACCGGGGGCACGGCCGCTCCGGCGGGCTCTCGACCGTCGGCGACCGCGAGGTCCACGACCTCGAGGCCGCGGTCCGCTACGCCCGGGAGCGCCACGCCAAGGTGGTCACCGTCGGCTTCTCCATGGGCGCCTCGATCGCGTTGCGACACGCCGCGCTGATGGGCGGCGTCGACGCCGTGGTGTCGGTCAGCTCGCCCGCCCGCTGGTTCTACCGGGACACCGTGCCGATGCGCCGGGTGCACTGGGCCGTCGAACGCCGGCTGGGCCGCGCCGCCCTCCGGGTGGCCAAACGCACCCGGATCGCCGCCAAAGGCTGGAACCCGGTCCCCGAGGCCCCGTTCGAGGTGGTCGGCGGCATCGCCTGCCCCCTGCTGATCGTCCACGGCGGGCGTGACGCGTTCTTCCCGCCCGACCACGGCGAACTGCTCTACGAGCGGGCCGCCGATCCCAAGGAGCTGTGGTTCGAGCCCGAGATGGGCCACGCCGAGATCGCCACCACCGAGGCGCTGAGCCTCCGCATCGGCGCATGGGCGGCTCAGGCGATCTCCGGACCCTGCGCCCCGGCTCCGGAGGCCGCCTGAGCCGGATGACGGCGCCGCGGGCTCAGCGGAGGTGGACCTCGGGGAGGGAACGGTGCGAGCGGGGCTCGGCCAGATGGGCGACCGTGGCGGCGATCTCCTCCCGCTCCCCCGGGCTCTCGACCGCCCCGTGGACCACCAGGAGGCAAGGGTGCACGGGCTCGTCGCGCAACTCCTCGTGAGCGGCCAGGACCAGCGCCCTGGCCGCCGCGCAGCCCGCCGACCAGGCGCCGCGCCCGGCGGCCGGGCTGACGGCCGAGCCGCCCGTCAGCTGGACGAGGGTGCCGCCGCCGGCCGCGCGCAGAGCCCGGATGCCGGTGTTCAGGAAGACGTAGGCCTGCTCGGCGACGGCCGTGCCCCAGCCCTGGAAGTCGGCCGGGTCCATGGTCTCCAGGGGCCCGCCCCACTGCGGGGAGCCCTGCGGCGGGCGCTGGGGGTGGACGGCGTTCACGATGAGGTCGAGGCCTCCGTGCTCCTCCACCGCGATCTCCAGCGCCGCCGACAACGTCCGGGGCTTGGCCGCGTCGGCCTTCAGGGCCAGCGCGCCCTGCTCGGCGACGGCCGTGAGCGTCTCGTCCGACCGGGCCACGGCCGCCACCCGCCAGCCGTCCTTCAGCAGACGGGCGGCGACGGCTCCGCCGATGTTGCGGGCTCCCAGGATCACTGCACTGCGCATGGGAGGACCCTACTCACCTCGCGGCGAGGGCATCGCGCTCGATGCCCTCCAGCATCTCGGTGCAGTTGTCCTTCAGGGAGCGCTGGGCCACCGGGTTGAGCATCTGCGCCAGCAGCGGGATGCCGATCTCGAAGTCGATGGTGAGGGTGACGTGCGTGCGCCCTCCGGGCTCCTCGGCGACCCTCCAGGCGCCCTCGAACAGTTCCATGTCCCCGCTGAGCTGCTGGAAGGACATGACCCGCCGCTCGTGGTCGAGGGTCTCGCGCTCCTCCCACTCCAGGATCGAGCCCTTGAGCGTGATGGACCACTTGCTGCGCCGGGTCTCCTCGCCCGGCTCCAGCAGCCTGACCCACCGGACGCTGGACATCGACTCGGGGTACCGCTCGATGTCCACGACGGTCCGCCAGACCCGGTCGGCCGGGGCCTGGATGTGCATGTCCACGGTGATCTGCGGCATCAGTGGGCCTCCTCGCTGGTCCATTCCCGGGGCAGGAAGCCCTCCACGCCGACGGAGTCGGCGAGTTTCAGCCAGTCCCGGGCGGTGGCCAGCGCCGGGAAGTAGCCGTCGGGCGACATGGGGTCGGGCACGTCCCCGACCAGTTCCCGCACGCCCG
Source organism: Actinocorallia sp. B10E7 (assembly GCF_039871655.1). Lineage (NCBI taxonomy): Bacteria > Bacillati > Actinomycetota > Actinomycetes > Streptosporangiales > Thermomonosporaceae > Actinocorallia > Actinocorallia sp. B10E7. Next base: position 601,654 of record NZ_JBDPLZ010000004.1, on the reverse strand, counting down.
AGATGAGCCGCTCGGCGATCCCGGCGAGTTCCGCGGCGTCCAGCTCCCGGGGCGAGCGGACCAGGGTCAGGCAGTCGCCGCCCAGCGGGTGGCCGGCGACCCCCTCCAGCGCCCAGGCCGCGCGCATGCGGGCCGGCGGCAGCGGCTTGCGGTGGCGCACCACGAGGTTGAGGACGACGGCGCAGTTCGTCCCGATGTTGCGGGCGGTGTGCCGGACCAGTCCCTCCTGGCCGTCGGCGAGAGCCCCGCGCAGGTCCTCCAGCAGAGCGGTGAGCGGCATGCTGGTGCGCCAGATCGCCTGGCCCTTGCACCAGATGTAGCGCCTGGCGTCGACGTCGATCGTCCTCACTTGACCCCCTTGTCCCAGGCGAGCCCTGCCAGGCCCAGCTCGTACAGGCCGACCAGCAGCCCGGTCTCGGCCTTCGAGCAGTCCCGCCACTCGTCCCGTTCGGACAGTCCGCGCCAGGTCTGCGCCTCCTCGGCGGACAGTTCCCACATGCCGCCGGGCCCGGGGGCCACCAGGAAGTGCTCGCGGCCTCCGGGCGAGTGCAGGACCAGATCGGGAGCGCTCCAGGCCGCCCCGTCGGCGCCGGAGTCCCTGCCGCCCAGCTCGGCCACCAGGGCCAGCGCGTCCTCGACGAACGCGGCCTCTCCGCCGGGCTCGGGCAGGGCCGAGAACCGGTCGTGGTGGACGCGCAGGTCGGGCGCGGTGCCGATGAGCCGCTCCTGGAGCCACTTGTCGCCGGTGAACGGCACGCCGCGCCGGGCCAGGACCATGTGCAGCGTCTCCTCGACGGCCAGGCGCGCGTTGGTGGTGGCGGCCAGCGGACGTCCCGCGTCCAGCGCCAGGCGGGCGATCAGCACCGACTCCCGGGCGCGCTCGGCGTATTCGCGGGCCAGCAGCCCCCGCGCCACGGCCAGGTCGACGCCCTCCAGCGGCGGGCCGTCGACCCGCAGCCCGAAGGCGAGGCGGTGCAGCAGCTTGAGCTGCTGCTCCTCCTCCTGGGTGCCGAAGGAGCCCTGCAGCGGCGCGTCGGACTCCAGCGCCTCGGCGGCGTGCGCGAACAGCCTGGCGACGCCCTCGTGCGAGCGGGTCCAGGCGTCGACGCGCAGGGTCTTCACCCAGTGCTCCAGCGGCACCCGCGAGGGGCTGGTGCCGGCGCCGACGATGACGACGTCGAAGTCGCTCAGCCGGTTGCCCAGCCCCCAGGCCAGCGAGCCGCCCGCGATGACGGTGTCGCCCTCCTCGCGCAGGTAGCCGACGCAGTCCAGCACGTCGGCCAGCCCCACCCCGTGGTAGCCGTGAAGCCGGTCGTCGACCCGCTTCCAGCGCGCCTCTTCTTCCCCGCTCAACCGTCCTCCTTCTCGATCCTGACGACCCCGGTGCCCCCGTCGACGGTGAGGGTCATGCCGTCCTCGATCCGGCCGGTCAGCCCGGGGATCTGCACGACGGTCGGCACTCCCAGCTCCCGCGCGACGATCGCGACGTGCGTGAGCGGGCTGCCCCGTTCGATGAGCAGCGCGGCGGCCGAGGACAGCGCCCCCACCCAGCCCGGGTCGGTGCGGTAGGCCACCAGCACGCCGCCGCCGACGTCGCGCGGGCTGTCGACGACCCGCGCCCGGGCGGTGACGACGCCGGGGCTGCACGGGGTGCCGCGCAGCACGTCGGCGCCCTCCTCCCCGGCGGGGGCGGGGTCGGGGGCCTGCGCGCCCCAGTAGACGCTGCCGCGGGTGAGGAACCTCGGCGGCGGCGCGGGCATGAGCCGCTGCTTGGCCTGCTGGGTCCTGCGCAGCCCGGCCAGCGGGCGCAGCTCCCGGTGGTTCATGGTCCCGGCGTAGGCGGCGCGGATCTCCTCGAGTTTGAGGAAGAAGACGTCGCGCCGGTCGCCGAGCGCGCCGACCGACTCCAGGTCGCGGCCGATCGCCTTGAACATGCGGCGGGCCATGCCGAACGCCCTGGTCCGGGCGAAGCGGACACGCTCGCGTTCGCGCAGCGCCTCGCGCACCTTGCCGCGCACCTTGTCGTAGACGAACAGCTTCGGCCCGCTCAGGTGCTCGCGCAGGTAGGCGTCGGCGTCGTGCTCCTCCCGGAGCGCCTGGACGGAGCCGGTGAGCAGCAGCGCGTCCTTGAGCATGGACATCAGCAGCGACGGGTCGTCGTGCAGGTCCGGCTCCTCCAGCTTGAGCTCGTTGGCGCTGCGGTAGCCGAACGCCGCCAGGAAGCCGTCGAGCTCGGCGCGCAGCCACCGCGCGTCCTCGCCCTCGGCGGTGCGCAGCCACTCCCACAGCTCGCCCGCCGGGCGCTCGCGCACCTCTTCGGCCAGGCCGGCGCGTTCGGCGAGGTGTCCGGCCAGCTCCCCCAGCCGCCGCGCGGGCGCGGTGGACTCGACGTCGTCGCCGACCTTCACCGCCTCCCACAGGAACCAGTCGGGGGCGTCGGGCAGCCACCTGGAGTTCAGACCGTGGAGCACGCCGTACGAGAGCATGATCACGTTGTCGAGCACGGCGGTGCCGCCCCATTTCGACAGGAGTCGCTCCTCCAGCCGGTACAGGGCGCGGTTGACCTCGGGGCCGGGGAGCGTCTCGTAGTCGATCGCGTCGAACTCCTCGTACACCCGGTGGAAGTGGTCGGTGAAGGAGGCGACCGACCGGCGGATGGTGAAGAACATGCGCAGGAAGCGCAGGGCGACGCGCAGCCGCACGAGCCGCTCCCGCAGCGGGGAGCCGATCGGGTGCTGGGCCAGCGCGAGCTCCTCGGAGGTCTCGCGGACGCCCATCGCCGCGGCGAGGATCCTCCGGTTGAGCGCGTACCCCGGCAGCAGGCGGATGATCTTGTACCAGTTGAGGACGTTGTAGTAGACCCGGCCGTCGAAGTAGCCCAGCATCTCGCCGAACACCCCGTCCATCCGCGCCAGGTCCCGGCGCGGCACCCCCAGCAGCCGCACGTAGTCGCGGTAGACCCGCTGGTAGGCGTGGCGCGCGAAGCTGAAGGTCAGCGGGGCGGTGACCTCGCCGAACGACTCGATGATGTTGGAGTTGTCCCACACCCGCACCTCCCCCTCGGCCTCGCGCAGGGCGGTGATCGGGCGGCTCTGCAGCACGTGGAAGACGCCGTCGCGCAGCGCCCACTCGACGTCCTGCGGCACGCCGAAGAGCTCCTCGACCGTGTCGGCCAGGTCGCCGAGCTCGCCGACCTGGTCGTTGGTCAGCGCGAACCGCTCGCGGGCGAACGACGAGACCGGGGTGAGCGCGGTGCCGCCGGGCCCCGCGTCGAGCCGCTCGGCCTTCTCCCCGATCACGGCGTCGCCGACGACCCTGGACGTCCGGTCCAGGGTGAGGGTGTCGGCGTCGACCTGGCCGGACACCAGGGTCTCCCCCAGTCCGTAGACGCAGCTGATGAGCGCCTTGGAGCGGTCTCCGGAGACCGGGTCGGCGGTGAACATCACTCCGCTGACCTCGGACGGGACCAGCTCCTGCAGGAGGACGGCCAGGTCGATCCGGTCGGTGGGCAGGTCGTGCAGCCACCGGTAGACCAGGGACCGCGCCGAGTAGGCCGAGGCCCAGCACTCTCTGACCTTCTCGGCCACCGCGTCGAATCCGGTGACGCCCAGGAACGAGGAGTACTGGCCGGCGAAGGAGAAGTTCGGCAGGTCCTCGTCGGCGCCGGAGGAGCGCACCGCGACGGTGCCCTGCCCGATCTCGTCGTAGGCCCGCCAGATCGCCGACAGGGCGGGCCCGTCCAGCGGCGTCACCGAGAAGGCCTTGGCGATGCGGGCCGAGACCTCCCAGGCGTTGTCGGGGTCGAGCCCGGCCAGCAGCCCGGCCAGCTCCTGGTCCAGGCCGGAGCGCTCCCGGAAGCCGCGCAGCACGTCCAGCCCGACCGCCGACCAGGCGGGGACCCGCAGGCCCGCCCCGGTCAGCCGCCGGAGGTTCTCTCCCTTGCCGCCGAGCGCGCTCATGTCCGCACCACCTCCACCATCACCTCCGCCGGTTCCACCCCATCCTGGACGAACCGCACGATCACCGCGCCCTTTCCGCCACGATCGGCGGAGACGGTCGCGGTGCAGGCGAGTCTCACGTCCAGCTCGGCCATCGCCGAGAAGCCGGCGTCGAGGCCGGCCACCGCCAATCGTCCCGCGGGCAGCCCGAAGTGGCGGGACATCGTCCACAGCGCGGCCTGGCGGGCCGCCTCCAGCAGCGCCATGCCCGGGACGTGGTCCTGCGGGTGCTCGAACATCGCCGGGTTGGCCGGGTCGACCGCGACCCGGGCCGTGGTCTCGCCGCGCCGCCACTCCAGGTCCGCCAGCACGACGTTGCCGTCGTGGGTGCGGCCGACGTTGCGGGCGGAGGGGAACAGGCCGGTCCGCTCAGAGGCTCCGACCTCCTCGCCGAGCCCGTGCCGGGCGCGGCCCGCGGCGCGCAGCCCGCGCCAGGCGTCCTCGTCCGTCCAGGAGAAGGACGAGGAGGCCGTGGCCAGCTCCTCGCCGTCCGGGGTGGTGACCCGGTAGTCCAGGGCGAGCCCGGAGCCGAAGCGCCGGGCGACGTCCACCTCGATCCGCACCCGCCGGTGCCGCGCGGCCTCGGGCGGGGCGGTGAGCCTGCCCTTCAGCTCCCGCAGCAGGAAGCGGGTGTCCAGGGGCACGCCGTGGTGGCCGTGGGCGAGGACGTAGCAGCCCTGGCGGCACAGCTCCAGGACGGACAGGAGATCGAGCCTCGCCGTCGGCAGGTCGTTGTAGAAGCGGTGGGCCACGGGAAGCTCTCCGGCCAACAGGACGCCTCCGGAACCGGTGGCCACATGATCGGTGAGGAACACCTCCCCGAGGCCGTCCTTGTGGACCAGGGAGCCGGGGAGGGCGCGTCCGTAACGCAGAGGGCGCGGCTCGCGGGCGAGCGCGCCGGAATGGGAGTGCTCCCACTGGGCGGTGGTGACGCCGGTGAGCAGCGCGGTCTTGCCGGGCACCGACGGGGTCATGGCGGCCGTGCCCAGCACCACCGAGTCCCAGGGCTCGTCCGGCTCGCCGCGCTCCCTTCGCTTGCGCGCCAGCTCGCAGGACAGGTCGTGCCCGGGGCTGCGGCGGTACAGCTCCTCGACCAGCGCGCGCGCCTCGGCCTCCTTGTCCGCCCCCGCGACCAGGTCGGCGTAGACGCGGCGCCGGTCCGGCCCGTCCAGCAGGATGCCGAACTCGCGGACCAGGTCGGCCGGCTCGTCGGCGGTGTGCACGAAGTTGACCAGGAAGTCGTCGTTGGCGAGCCGGTGCCGCAGCTGCCACGGTTCGCGGCGGGCCGGGTCCGCGGGGCCCTTGAGGTTGCTCAGCCGCAGCGTCGCCGGGATCGGAGCCTCGGGCAGCCGCGCCACCAGCAGCAGGCCGGCGCCCGCGCCGACCAGCGCGTCGGCCAGGTCCCGGCGCTCCTTGGTGGCGACGTTCCACTGGTACCACCACATCGCGCGGGTGCTGTGCCGGTCCAGGGTGACCGCCTCGGCCGCCACGATCACCGCGTCCTGCTCCAGCAGCCACTCCAGGGCCGCCTCCAGCCGCCGTCCCGCCACCGCGTCGGGCTTGAGCAGGAGCGAGGCGTGCCGCTCCAGCAGCGCCCAGGGATCGGGGACGACCTCCAGCAGGTCGTCCCAGCCGTCACGGAAGTAGCTGTCGACCGAGAACAGCGCCCGCTTGCGCGGCAGCGCCGAGAGCACGGCCGGAACCGGTTCGGCGTGCTCCCCGCCGATCGTCACCTGGGGGATCTCCTCCGGTGCCCCGTCGAGCCGGGTAACGCCAGCCGTGGTCATGCCACCTCTCCCTGCCGTGCGATGGTCTCCAGTGCTCCGGTCAGCAGCCGCTCCCCGGTGAGCAGCCGTTGGATCTTTCCGCTGGTGGTCTTGGGCACCGAGCGGGCCGGCACCAGCACCACGGCGTCCAGTCGCACGTCGGCCCCGGCCGACACCCGGTCCCGGACGCCCCTCAGGACGAACGACAGGTCGTCCTCCTCATGGCCGCGCGCCACCTCGGCGACCAGCACCACCGCGCCGCTCGCCGTCTGGAAGGCCGCGCTGCAGTGCGGGCGCAGCAGGTCCTCGTCCGCCTCGGCGAGCGCCTCCAGGTCGTGCGGGTGGTGGTTGACCCCGTTGACGATGAGGACCTCCTTGCGCCGGCCGGTCAGGTACAGGCCGCCTTCGTGGACGAAGCCGAGGTCGCCGGTCGGGATCCACTCGCCGAACCGCTCGCCGCGCCAGTAGCCGGCGGCGACGCTGGGCCCCGACGCCCACACCTCGCCGCACACCCCGTCCGTGCACGGCCGGCCGGTCTCCGGGTCGACGATCTCGATCCGGTGGTCGGCGTCCGGCCCGCCGCAGCCCACCAGCTCGGCGCCGGTCCCCGGCACGGCCTTGCCCTCGGCCAGCGCGGCCCGGTCGAAGGAGGTGAGGACCAGGCCGTCGCTCGCGGTCAGCAGCAGGGTCGTCTCGGCCATGCCGTAGGCGGCGGTGAGCGCCTCCTCGCGCAGGCCCCGGGGGCCGAACGTCTCCAGGAAGGCCCGCCAGGTCGCGGCCCGCACCGGTTCGGCGCCGTTGACCGCCTTCTCCCAGCACGACAGGTCCAGGCCGCCGACGTCCCCGGCCCGCCGGACGCACAGGTCGTACATGAAGTTCGGGCCGCCGCTGAAGGTGACGCGGTAGCGGGAGATCGCCTCCAGCCACCGCGCCGGCCGCCGCAGGATCGTGATCGGGGAGGTGGTGTAGCAGGGGACCCCCGCCAGCATCGGGTGCAGGAGCCCGCCGATGAGCCCCATGTCGTGGTAGGGCGGCAGCCAGCTGTAGACCGAGGAGTGCGGGCCGGTGCCGAACGCCGAGATGAGCGACCGGCAGTTCGCCAGCAGGTTCTCGTGGCTGAGCATCACCCCGCGCGGCGCGGCGGTGGAGCCCGAGGTGTACTGCAGGAAGGCCACGCCGTCCGGGCCGGGCGTGCCGACGGGGGCGTCCGGAAGGGAGTCCAGAACGATCCACTCGGCCTCGCCCTTGAAGTGCGGTTCGGCGAACGCGCGGACGGCGTCGTCGGTGACGATGACGCTCACCTCGGCGTCCGCGGCGATCGCCTCCAGTCTGGGCAGGGCGCGGTCCAGCCGGGTCGCGGCGGGCGGGGCGGCGGACACCGCGACGGCGCCCGCGGCGAAGCAGCCGAAGATCGCGGCGATGTAGTCGAGGCCGGGCGGCAGGAGCAGCAGCACCCGCGCGCCGGGCTCCAGCGCCGAGCCGATCCGCAGGGCCCGCTCGTGCAGCTGCCGGTAGGTGAGCCGGTCGCTCTCGTTCAGGCCGTCGCCGAGGAAGATGTAGGCCGGGTCGTCGGGCCGCTCGGCGGAGCGGGCCGCCAGCACCTCGGCGAACGTCCTCATCGCAGCCCGTCCAGGACCAGCGACTCCACCTCGGCGACCGTCTCGGCCTCGAACGCCTCGTCCGGCACGCTCAGCCCGGGGAACTCCTGCTCCAGCAGGGCGACGAGCTCCTCCTTGCCCAGGGAGTCGTAGCCCAGGTCGCCGCCGAGCGTGGTGGACGGCTCCGGCGGCGGCCCGTTCTTGATCGGCGCGGCGTCCAGCACCAGCGTGCGGACGGTCCGGCGGATCTCGGCTTCGGTCATCACGTCTTCCATCACGTCTTCCAGGGCCGGGGGGCCAGCGACGCCAGGCGCGGGTTGCGGCCGGCCCAGTAGCGGGCGGACGCCTCGACGCAGCCCAGGACGTCGTCGACCTCGTGGGAGGGCAGGAGCGGGGAGGTGAGCGCGAAGTACGGCTCGAAGTGGGCCAGCAGGTCCAGCAGGCGGTTCTGCCGGACGGTCAGGTGCTGCCGCGCGAAGGGCAGGAAGAAGCGGTTCCAGCTGTCGGGGGTGATGATGCGGGGGGTGTCCAGCGGCTCCCCGCCGTGCTCGGCGCGCCAGCCGTTGAGTCCTTGGAGCATCGCCCGCACGACCGCCTCGACGGACGGGGCGTGCCCGCCTCCGGCCAGGACGTGGACCTCGCCGGTCCCGGGACGGGCCGCGCAGTCCGCGACGAGCCGGGCCAGGTCGTCCACGGGGATCACGTCGGCGGGCGCGTCCGGTTCCGCGGCGATGACGGGCACCGAGCTCATCGCGATGCCCCGCAGGATCGTGTACATGCCGGCGAAGCGCGCGGCCCTGCCGTCGGAGCGGCGGCCGACGATGAGCGGCGGGCGCACGATGGTCAGCCGGGGGAACAGCTCCCGCGCCAGCCGTTCGGCGTGCGCCTTGGACCACTCGTAGGTGTTGCGGTAGTGCGCCGGGTCGGCCGAGGAGGTGTCGGCGCGCAGCCCGGTGGCGTAGGCGGTGGAGATGTGGACGACGTGGGTGCGCGGCCCGGCGAGCGGGGCGAGCGCCGCGACGGTCGCGACGTTGGCGGCATGCGCCTCCCGCTCGGTCATGGTCCAGCGGACGTCGGCGGCGCTGTGCACGATGACGTCCCAGGAGCGCTCCAGCGGGGCGGGCACCGGCTCGCCCAGCGTCCACGGGACGATCTTCGCCTCGGGGTCTCCGCGCCTGCTGGTCCCCACGGCCTCGTGCCCGGCGGCGCGCAGCGCGTCGAGCACCTCGAAGCCGACCAGTCCCGTCGCCCCGGTCACCAGGATCGTGCTCATGCCAGCGCCTTCCACACTCCGGGCTGGACGACCGCCGCCCCCGCTCCCGCCAGGGCGGAGAGGACCACGGCCAGCAGCGCCCGGGCGCGGAACGCCCCGAGGACGCGCGTGTAGGAACGGTCCCCGCCGGAGCCGAGCTTGCGGGCCAGGTCGACGGCGAGCGCCAGCAGCGTCCCGAACGCGAACACCCGCCACGCCCGGAACCCGACGGGGCTTTCGCCCGCGCCCAGCTGCGCGACCCAGACGCAGGCCAGGCCGGACAGCGGGACGTGCGCCAGCGGGTAGAGCAGCGGCCGTCCCTCGAGCCGCCCGCCGGTGAAGAAGTCCTGCGCGGCCCAGCACAGCCAGCCGAGCAGGATCAGCCACCAGCCGGACGCCGCCTTCCCGGCCGGGAGCGTGACCGCGGCCTGGACGGCCAGCGCCCCCACCGCCACCAGCCGGAGCCGCCCGAGGGTGACCCGTCCACTCTGCAGGACGCGTTCGGGATGGGCGGCCAGGTCGGCCTCGTAGTCCTTGTGCTCGTCCACGATCCGGACCAGCAGGTAGAAGCACCACAGCCCGGCGAAGGCGGACAGGGCCGAGGGTGCGAGGCCGCCGTGCCCGAAGGCGTGCGCCACCACCGCGACGGCCAGCAGGAGGACGGCGTTGGCCGGCGGGTAACGTTCCAGGAACCAGGCGGTCACCGCGGCTCCAGGTAGTCGCGGGCCGCTGTGCACGCCTTGGCCAGCGCCTCGAGGGCACGGTCCAGTTCGGCGCCGGTGGTGACCAGCGGAGGCAGCAGCCGGATGGTGTGCGGGGAGCCGAGGCAGGGCGAGACGAGCAGCCCGTGGTCGGCCAGTTCGGTGAAGACGCCTCCGGCGACCGCGGGGCTCGCGAAGTCCATTCCCCACAGCAGGCCGTGCCCCCGGACCTCGGTGATGAGGTCGGGGTGTTCGGCCGCGAGCGCGGCCAGGCCCTCCCGGACCCGGGAGGACAGCTCCTCCCCCCGCGGGGCGAGCCGGTCGAGGGCCGCCAGGGCCGCGGTGCCGGCGGCGCACGACAGCGGGTGGCCGCCGAAGGTCGCCGTGTGCCAGGTGGGGTCCTTCAGCAGCGGCGCGTACAGCTCGTCGGTGGCGGTCAGCGCCGACAGCGGCAGCACTCCCCCGCCGAGCGCCTTGCCGAACAGCACGGCGTCGGGCCGCCACCCCTCGGCGAGTGCGACGGAGAACGGGCCGCAGCGGTGCAGTCCGGCCTGGATCTCGTCGCTGATCACGAAGGCTCCGGCGGAGCGGGCGTCGGCGGCCCAGCGGGCCGCGTGCGGCAGCCGCCTGACCCCGCCCTCGCCCTGCACCGGCTCCATGATCAGCGCGGCCACGTCACCGGCGGCGCAGTGGCGGGCGACGGCCTCGGCGTCCTCGCGCCCCACCCGGGTGACCCCGGCGAGCAGCGGTTCGAGCCCGGCCCGGTAGACCGGCGCGGAGGTCAGCGCCAGCGCGCCGAGCGTCTTGCCGTGGAAGGCTCCCTCCACGGCCAGGACTCGGGTGCGGCCGGACGCGCGGCGGGCCAGTTTCACCGCGGCCTCGACCGCGTCGGCGCCGTCGCTGCCGAGCCAGATCCGGTTCAGCGGCGCGGTCCGCGCGGCCAGGGCGGCGGCGAAGCGGGCCACCGCCGGGTTGGCCAGCGCGCGGGTGGCGGTGGGCATGAGGTCGAGTTGCGCGTGGACGGCGGCGACGACGTCCGGGGGCCTGTGGCCCAGGAGCGTCACCGCGTAGGAGCCGAAGTCGACCAGCTCGCGCCCGTCGGAGAGCCGGACCGTGGCGCCGGACGCCCCGGTCTCGACGGCGCCCTTGGCCAGGAGGTTGTAGCCCAGCGCGAGCCCCGGGGACAGGTGGCGCCGGACGGAGTCCAGCACCAGGGTCGCGGAGGGCTCGGTTTCTCGCACGGACCGTCCTTCAGGGCTTTGTCGTTAAGTTCGCGGAAAAACCATCGAAGACGAATGGATCTTTGGTTGTCAAATCAGAACAGGATCGGCACCTGATGTTCACATGCCTTTAACAAGGGTCCTGGAATAGAGGTGCCCCAGGTCACACCCCCTGCTGGAGCCCTTGCCACACAGGGCCTGCAGGGGGCGCAATACGGCCCGCCTTTGTCAGATGAGTCACAATCACGGCCGTCGGCAAGGAATTGCCACAGCCAATTCAACCTTCAACCACCGGTGCGGAACCGGGAAAACAAAAACGTCCGGTCCCCGGGCCTGAGCCTGGGAACCGGACGTTCCGGCGGGATTCCGCCTCACATGGCGTCGTGGATGCGCTTCAGGAGGGCCGGGGTGTCGGTGACCGACTCGGCCTCCACGCAGAGCTGCTCCATGACCGTCAGATAGCGTTCGATGTCCTCGCGCTTGTCGAGGTAGAGCGCGCTGGTGAGCTGTTCCAGGTAGACGATGTCCGGCAGGTCGGGCTCGGCGAAGCGCAGGATGCTGAAAGGGCCTCCGGCCGCCGCGTGGCCGCCCCGCGCGAACGGCACGATCTGCAGGGTGACGTTGGGCAGCTCGCACAGCTCGATGAGGTGCCGCAGCTGCTCGCGCATCACCTCCGCGCCGCCCAGGGGACGCCGCACGACCGCCTCGTCGACCACCGCCCACAGATGGGGGGCGTGTTCGGAGTGCAGCAGCTCCTGGCGCTTCATGCGCATCTCGACCCGGCGTTCGATCTCCTCCGGGGCCGCTCCGCCGTGCCCCAGGAGCGTGACCGCCCTGGCGTACCCCTCGGTCTGCAGGAGGCCGGGGACGAACTGCACCTCGTAGGCGCGGATGCGGCTGGCCGCCTCCTCCAGGCCGATGTAGTTCTCGAACCACCGGGGAAGGACGTCGTTGTAGTTGTGCCACCATCCGTTGGCGCTGGCCCGGCGGGCCAGGCCGAGGGCCTTCTCCCGTTCCGCGGCGTCGTGCACTCCGTAGAGGGTCAGGAGGTCGGCCACGTCGCGCTCGCGGAAGGAGACCCTGCCGAGCTCCAGGCGGCTGATCTTCGAGTCCGACGCGCGGATCGCGTAACCCGCCTGCTCACGGGTGATTCCCATGGCCTCCCGCAGGCGCCGAAGCTGCGCACCCAGCAGGATGCGCAGCACGGTGGGACCGCCGCCGGCCGCAGCGGAGATGTTCAACACGGTCGTGTCTGCCGCTTGAACCATTCGGGGCTCCCTGTAGGCCCGCCTCTTCGGCCGGGCCTTATGAGAATTCCATCAACGGGCGGATCAGTATCCCACGGGATGCCCCCCTTGGCCATGCGTCATCCGGCGGGCACCGCCCGTAACACCAGGTGACGGGGGGTCAGCCCCCGGGTCAGGGCGCGGGCCGGGCGGTCACGGCCGCCGGCGATCAGGCGACAAGATGATCGAATTCACCGTCCTTGGCGCCGCCGAGGAAGGCCTCGATCTCCGCGCGGGTGTAGATGAGCACCGGACCGTCGGGGTGCCGGGAGTTGCGCATCGCGATCTCCCCGCTCGGCAGCGCACTGAGCTCGACGCAGTTACCGCTGGGGTTGCTGCGACGGCTCTTGAACCAGAGCGGCTCTGCTGCGTGCGCGAACGCTCCCTGTGCGTGATCCCCCATGGATTGCTCCGTTCCAAGCATGATTTTTTCCGCTGCAAGGACCGATGCACGTGCAGAAGCCCTTGCACCTGCACGGCTCGGAAGGGAAAGATAGCGGACACCCACGCAGCGCATCACCGGACCGCGTCAGGACATCTCATGACCGTTAAGCGGGCTCCTCGCATGATCCACAGTCGGCGGCTCTCCTGCGTCGAAGAAGGCCGATGGCCTGAGATGCTGCCGACCCTGGACGCGAGCCACTGGCCTACTCCCCCTGCCTCCGGCACCAGCCGACTCGCCCGGCACCCGTTGAACAGCAACCTGGACTCACCCAGGATCGCCCGGGACTTCGCCCGCAGGACTCTGGCCGAGTGGGAGCTGGAGGAGATCCTGTGCGAGACGGGGGTCGTGATCTCCGAACTGGTCACCAACGCCCTGCGCTACGGCCTGCCTGGCCGGCACCGGATCGCCCGCGCCCCGATCCAGCTCATCCTCATGCGCCAGGAGCGCCGCGTCCTGGTGATCGTCACCGACCCCAGCGGGGAGCCCCCGGTCCTCGGTGAGCCCGACGAGTTCGCCGAGAGCGGCCGGGGCCTGCAGGTGGTCGCGGCGATCTCCGAGGCCTGGGGCTGGGCCCCGCTGTCGACCGGCGGGAAGGCCGTCTGGTCCTCGTTCGCCATCTGAGCCCGCCCTCCCTCCATAGTGACGTTCCTACCGGTCCTCCAGAACATGGCCGGCCCGCCCTGGGCGCCGCGATCGTGGACGCGGCGCCGCCGGCGGACCGGCAACCGGCCTTCGACCTGTGGTTCTGCGCACCGCCCGGCACGGCCGTCGCCTCCCTGTCGGCGGCCGAGTCCAATGCCGAGGTCATGACCGAGTCGGCTCCGGCACGGTTACTCGGCCTCTGCCGGGGTGTGTTCTATCTTGTGTTCCCGCCGGGGAGCCACGGCCGGTCTCCTGGCCTATGCCGAAAACGACAGCCCCGGAGTGGTCCGGAGTTGAGCGGGTAGACAGGGGAGGAAAGGTCATCGTTTCAAGACTGTGGGGCGACATGACCGTTTCGTCTCTCTATAGTTTCGCGGCATGAACGTCGGGGGACCGGTCCGCGCGGCGGAGACCAGGACCGTCAAGGGCGCGGCGGCACGGCGCGACGTCCGGGACTTCCAGCGCACCTCACTGCCGGACCCGGGCGGGGACTTCCTGCTGCGGGCCGTCTGCGCCCCCTACGCTGTCGGAGCCACCGGGACCGGCCCGCTCGTCCTGGTTTGGAACGGGACACTCTGGGAGAACGATCCCCTGCCCGCCCTGGACGCCGCGCTCGACGGCGCGATGCTCACCGCGGTGGCGGGACGGGTCGCCGTCGGAGGGGCGTTCGACCGGCTCCGCGGCCGGGAGGTCCCGCTGCTGCTGCGCCGGGCCGCCGAGGGCTGGACCGAGGAGAAGCCCCCGAACACGGGTTCTCCCTACGTCCTGACCGGAGTGCACGGCCGCTGGGCGGTGGGGCACGGCTTCCCCGGCACCGTCGTCCTGCACCGCGGACCCAGAGGATGGGCGCCCGCCACTCCGCCCGGCCCCGCCGTCCGGCTCCTGTCCGTCGCGGCGCTCGACCGGTACCTCTGGGCGGGCGGGGAACGGGACCGCGAAGGAGTACTGCTCTCCTTCGACGGGCGCTCCTGGAACGAGCGCCGGACGAAGACCGGGCCCGTCACCACGCTGGCGCTCTGGCGCGGACGCCCCTGGGCCGCGGCGGGCCGGACGCTGCTGGAGTGGACGGGACGCCGCTGGGCCCGGCACCGGGCACCGCTGTCCGTCAACGCGCTGACCGCGACCCCCGCCGCCCTGTACGCGGCGGGCGCGGGGGAACTGGGCGTCTACGACGGGCGGTACTGGAACGTGCGGCCCCTGCCGGGGACCTGGCTGGGCGCCGACCCCTCCTGGCTGGTGGGGTCCGCCTGAGCCCGGCGTGATCCCCGTCTCCCGGGTTTTCCCCCACCTCGTACGGGCGGGTAGCACGGCGGAACTACGATCGGTTCTCGAAGATCCCTCCGGACAGGAGACCCATGACCCGCGCCGTCTACATAGCCGCCACCGGAGCCGCCACCCGCAAGGCGACCGTCACCCTTGGGGTGGCCGAACTGCTCTCCGCCAAGGTCCGCAGGCTCGGTGTGTACCGGCCGGTGGTCGAGGGCGGGCGGGTCGACTCGATCATCGAGACCGTGGTGAGCCGGTTCAACGCGCGCGGCTCCACCGGGGTCACCTACGACGAGGTGCACCGCGACCCCGCCAGGGCGACCGCCGACATCGTCGCCGGATACCGTGCGCTGGCCGCCGTCTGCGACGCGGTGATCGTCGTCGGCACCGACTTCACCGACGTGGGCGCGCCGACGGAGTTCGAGTTCAACGCGGTGATCGCCTCCCACCTGGGCACGCCGGTGCTGCTGCTGGCCACCGGGCACGGACGGCGGCCCGAGGAGGTCGCGGCCGGAGTGACGGTCGCCGCCAAGGAGCTGGCCGCCGAGCACGCCGCGCTGCTGGGGGTGGTGGTCACCCGGGTCGACCCCGCCGAGGCGGAGGCGGTGCGGGCCGCGGTGGGCGTCGAACGCACGTTCGTGATCCCCGAGGAGCCCCGGCTGTACGCGCCGACCGTCGGGGACCTCATGGCCGCCTGCTCCGGCACGATCTTCCGCGGCGACCCCCGGCAGCTCGGACGCGAGGTGTCGGGGCTGGCGGTCGGCGCCATGTCCCTCCCCCACATCCTGGAGCGCCTGACCGAGGGCCAGACGGTGATCATCCCGTCCGACCGGGCCGCCGCGCTGCTGCCGGGGCTGCTGGCCGCGCACTCGGCCGCCACGTTCCCCGCGCTGTCGGGGATCGTCATGACCGGCGGGCTCGACCTGCCCGAACCGGTGCTCAGGCTCGTCGACGGCATGGCGCCGAAGCTCCCGGTGATCGCCACCGACCTGGACACCTTCGAATGCGCCACCCGGCTGGGCCGGGCCGAGGGCCGGTTCAGCCCCACCAGCGCCGGCAAGATCGACCTGGCGCTGCGATTGTTCGCCGAGCACGTCGACGGCGAGCGGCTGCTGGAGCGGCTGCACGTCACGCGGTCCTCCGCCGTCACCCCGCTGATGTTCGAGTACGACCTGCTGGAACGGGCGCGCAACGACAGGCGCACCATCGTCCTGCCCGAAGGCAAGGAGGAACGCATCCTGCGCGCCTCGGACATCCTGCTGCGGCGCGGGGTCGCCGACCTCGTCCTGCTCGGCGAGCAGGACGAGATCCGGGTACGGGCCTCCGAGCTCGGCCTCGACCTGGAGGCCGCGCGGGTGATCAGCCCCTACGACCGGGAGCTGCGGGAGCGGTTCGCGGCGGAGTACGCGCGGATCCGGGCGCACAAGGGCGTCTCGCTGGAGCTCGCGCGCGACACCGTGACGGACGTGTCGTACTTCGGCACGCTGATGGTGCAGCTGGGCCTGGCCGACGGGATGGTCTCGGGCGCGGCGCACACCACCGCGCACACCATCCGGCCCGCGTTCGAGATCATCCGCACCGCGCCGGGCGCCGCCATCGTCTCCAGCGTGTTCTTCATGTGCTTGGAGGACCGGGTCCTCGTCTACGGCGACTGCGCGGTCAACCCCGACCCGACGGCCGAGCAGCTCGCCGACATCGCCGTCCAGTCGGCGACGACCGCCGCGGTGTTCGGGGTCGAGCCGCGGGTGGCGATGTTGTCGTACTCCACCGGGACCTCCGGCAGCGGGGCCGAGGTGGAGAAGGTGCGGCGGGCCACCGCGCTGGTGCGCGAGCTGCGGCCCGACCTGCCCGTCGAGGGGCCCATCCAGTACGACGCGGCGGCCGACGAGACCGTCGCGCGGGCCAAGATGCCCGACAGCGCCGTCGCGGGCCGCGCCACGGTGTTCGTGGTGCCCAACCTCGACACCGGCAACAACCTCTACAAGGCGGTGCAGCGCAGCGCGGGCGCCGTGGCCGTGGGGCCTGTCCTGCAGGGCCTGCGCAAACCCGTCAACGACCTGTCCCGAGGGGCCACCGTGCAGGACATCGTCAACACCGTCGCGATCACCGCGATCCAGGCGCAGGGAGCATGATGCGGTACGTCCTGGTGCTCAACTGCGGCTCCTCCTCCATCAAGTACCGGCTCGTGGAGGTCCCGTCCCTGGAGACGGCGGCGGGCGGCATCGTCGAGCGGGTCACCGACCACACCGAGGGCATGCGGCAGGTCCTGGCCGAGCTCGAGGCGGCGGGCCCGGACCTGGAGCGGGTGGCCGCCGTCGGCCACCGGGTGGTGCACGGCGGCACCCGGTACGCCGACCCCGTGATCATCGACGGCGCGGTGGAGCGGGAGATCGAGAGGCTGTGCCCGATGGCGCCGCTGCACAACCCGGTGAACCTCATCGGCATCCGCGCCGCCCGCTCCGTCTTCCCCTCGGTGCCGCACGTCGCGGTCTTCGACACCGCCTTCCACCAGACGATGCCGCCCGAGGCCTACACCTACGCGATCCCCCGCGACTGGACGGACGGCGGCGTCCGGCGCTACGGCTTCCACGGCACCTCGCACGCCTACGTCTCCCGCCGGGCCGCCGAGTTCCTGGGCCGCCCCTACTGCGAGGTCGACTCGATCGTCCTGCACCTGGGCAACGGCGCCAGCGCCAGCGCCGTGGAGGGCGGGCGCTGCGTCGACACCTCCATGGGCCTCACCCCCCTGGAGGGGCTGGTCATGGGCACCCGCTCCGGCGACATCGACCCCGCCCTGCCGGCCTTCCTCGCCCGGACCCGCGGCCTGTCCGTCGAGGAGGTCGATCACGCCCTCAACCACGAGAGCGGCCTCCGCGCCCTGTGCGGCCACAACGACCTCCGCGAGATCTGGCCCCTGGTGGACTCCGGCGACCCCGCCGCCGCCCTGGCCATGGAGGTCTACACCCGGCGCGTCCGCAAGTGCGTCGGCGCCTACTACGCCGTCCTGGGCCGCCTCGACGTCCTCGTCTTCACCGCCGGCGTGGGCGAGAACGATCCCCGCACCCGGGCCATGATCCTCGCCGGCCTGGAGAACCTCGGCATCCTCCTGGACCCGGAGGCCAACGAGTCCCCCTCCCGTTCCTCCCGCGTCATCTCAGCCCCCGGCTCCCTCGTCACCGTCCTCGTCGTCCCCACTGACGAAGAACGCGAGATAGCCGTCCAGACCCTCTCCGTCACCGGCCTGTCCTGACGCTCCGGGCCCACGGCCCCGGCAGAACGATGTCCCCGCGGTGGACCGCGGGGACATCAGATCGGGACCGCCGCGTTGACCTTGATGCCGGCCTCGGCGAAGGTGCTCAGGATCTCCGGTGGTGGCTGCTCCACCCCGAGGAAGTCCACTCGCGTCAGCTGCCCGGCGTAACGGGCCAGGCGGGACGCGAGTCTGAGCGTCGGCACGGTGCCCGCGAACGTCAGCGTGCTCAGGTACGGCAGTTGGGACAGCACGTCCAGGGTCTCCGGGGCCAGCCGAGGCAACCGCAGATAGAGCACCCGCAACCCCGGCGGCAGCCAGCCCAGACCCGTCCCGGTGGCCTCCCCCGCCGACAACCTGGCGACCTTCAGTTCCGGATGCAGCCCCAGCGTCCGGAACGATTTGTCGGTCAGCCCCTCGCCCATCAGCGAGACCACCCGCAGATCCGACTCCGGCAGCGCGAACTCGCCTCGCAGGCAGGGCGAGTCCAGTGCCAGATCGGTCAGCCCCCGCAACCCTCGAAGCGCCTCCGCCCCCGCGTCGCTGAACTCTCCTTGCACCTTCAACACCGTGAGCCAGGACAGCTCTCCCACCTCACGCAAGATCTCATCACTCACCCCGGTGAGGTCCAGCTCCCTGAAGAAGGACTGGCTCCGCAACGACGGCACCCAGTTCCCCGTATAAGCGAGTTCGACGTCCCCGGGGAGATCCGCACTCCACATTTCCCCCATGAATCCAGCGTAGTCACCGAAGGTGCACTGCCTTCGATGCCCGCGTTACGCCAAGGCATCCTTTCCGTTGCCGATTCCATAGCCAGGTATCAGCATTCCCGGCCTTTCGGCCGAAGAGGCCCGTGACAGCGGAGAGCGCGGCCCCGGCCAGGGCGCGAGAGGATGGAGGCCGGGACCGCGCTTCCCCCGATTCCCCGGCGAGGGCCGGAGGGGTCAGCGGGCGACGCGGGTCAGTGGGAGGTGGCCTCCTCCGCGCCGACGCCGGTCAGGGAGCGGACCTCCATCTCGGTGTACTTGTCGGCGCGGTACTCCTTGCTGAGGACCGTGCCGAGGTAGCCGAAGAGGAAGCCGAGGGGGATGGAGACGAGGCCGGGGTTCTCCAGCGGGAACCACTGGAAGTCGACGCTCGCGGGGAACAGGGACAGGCTCTTGCCGTCGGGGCCGACTCCCTTGCCGGAGACCACCGGAGAGAAGATCACCAGCAGGACCGCCGAGCCGAGGCCGCCGTAGATCGAGGCGACGGCGCCCGCGGTGTTGAACCTCTTCCAGAACAGGCTGTAGAGGATCGCGGGGAGGTTGCCGGACGCCGCGACGGCGAAGGCCAGGGCGACCAGGAAGGCCACGTTGAGCTTCTGGGCGAAGATGCCCAGGACGATCGCGACGGCGCCGATGACGAACGCCGAGATCTTGGCGACGCGCACCTCCTCCTGCTCGGTGACATCGCCCTTGCGGATGACGTGGGCGTACAGGTCGTGCGCGACGGACGAGGAGGACGCCAGGGTGAGCCCGGCGACGACGGCCAGGATCGTGGCGAAGGCGACGGCCGCGATGAACGCCAGCAGGACCGTGCCGCCGACGTCGCCGAAGATGAGCGAGCCCACCTTCTCGGCCAGCAGGGGCGCCGCGGTGTTGCCCGCCGCGTTGGACTCCCGGATCGTCCCGGAGCCGACCAGGGCCGCCGCGCCGAAGCCCAGCACCAGGGTGATCAGGTAGAACACCCCGATGATCCCGATGCCCCACAGCACCGACTTGCGGGCGTCCCGCGCGGTCGGCACGGTGTAGAAGCGGATGAGGATGTGCGGCAGGCCCGCGGTGCCCAGGACGAGCGCGAGGCCGAGGCTGATCAGGTCGAGCTTGCCGGCCAGGCCCTGGGCCTCGGTGCCGTACTTCAGGCCGGGCTCCAGGAAGGCGTCGCCCTTGCCGCTCTGGTTCGCGGCCTCGCTCAGCAGGGAGGAGAGGTTGAAGCCGTACTTGCCGAGCACCAGCAGCGTGATCAGCGTGGCGCCGCCCATGAGCAGCACCGCCTTGACGATCTGCACCCAGGTGGTGCCCTTCATGCCGCCCACGACCACATAGACGATCATGAGGATGCCGACGCCGACGATGGTGAACGCCTTGGCCGCCTCGCTGGTCAGGCCGAACAGCAGCGCGACCAGCGCGCCCGCGCCGACCATCTGGGCCAGCAGGTAGAAGATCGACACCGTGATGGTGGAGATGCCGGCCGCGGTGCGGACGGGCCGGGGGCTCATCCGGAAGGCCAGCACGTCGGCCATGGTGAACTTGCCGGAGTTGCGCATCAGCTCGGCGACCAGCAGCAGCGCCACCAGCCAGGCGACCAGGAAGCCGATCGAGTACAGGAAGCCGTCGTAGCCGCTGAGCGCGATGATCCCGGCGATGCCCAGGAACGACGCCGCGGACATGTAGTCGCCGCCGATCGCCAGGCCGTTCTGGACCGCGGAGAAGGAGCGGCCTCCCGCGTAGAAGTCGGTGGCGTCCTTGGTCTGCCGGGACGCTCTGACCGTCAGGAACAGGGTCAGTCCGACGAAGAGCAGGAACAGGGCGATCGCCAGGCTCTCGTGGCTCATCGGCGGGCCTCCTCACGCAGGTTCTGGGCCAGCGGGTCGAGCTTGGCCCCGGCGTACCGCGAGTACCAGTAGGCGATCGCGAAGGTCGAGACGAACTGCAGCAGGCCGAAGATCAGTGCGACGTTGATCGAGCCGATGACCTGCTGTCCCATGAAGTCGCGCGCCCATCCAGAAAGCACGACGTAGAGCAGGTACCAGACGAGGAACGCGGCGGTGACGGGGAAGACGAAGGCTCGGAAGCGGCGCCGCAGTTCGGAGAACTCGGGTCTGGCCCGGATCTCCTCATAGACGGCGATCCCTTCCTGCTCTTCTTGGGAGGTGCTCACGAGGGGCCTCCTTGGAGTGACGGGGGTCACGGTGGATGGGGTGCGCCCACAACGTAAAGCCCCGCCCATGACCAGAGGAGACATGTATCGCCGAGCCGCCGCCGAACTGCGTTCATCCCGTTCGGCGTGCGATGAACGGTCAATCGGACGCGCCGAACGGTTGCCACCGGGATGCCCAGCTCGTCGAGGACCCGCCTCAGATCCGCCGGGGCCGCCAGTCACCCCGGTCCAGCCGCAGCCGCTCCGGCGTGTGCAGCCGCACCATCGTCCGCGCCACCCCCGCCGGACGCTCGGTGCGCCGGGAGACCGCGACCATGACGAGGAAGGTCAGCGGCACCGTCCAGGCCCCCGGCTGCGCCAGCAGCACGGCGGCCCAGCCGTCCCCCGGCCCTGCGGCGACCGTCCACACCACCGCCGCGCCGGTCAGCGCCCCGCCGGTCAGCAGGCCGACCAGCGCCCCGGCCGCGGTCAGCCCCCGCCACCAGATCCCCAGCACCAGCAGCGGGCAGAACGTCGAGGCCGACAACGCGAACGCCATCCCCACCATGGTCGCCACCGGCAGCGGCGTGGGCATCAGCAGGGCGAGCAGCAGCGGCACGCCCAGCGCGGGGACGGTCGCCGCGCGGAACGAGCGCACCCCGCCGCGCAGCAGATCCTGGCCGATCACCCCGGCCACCGACACCGTCAGCCCCGAGGAGGTCGACAGGAACGCCGCGAACGCCCCGGCCGTCAGGAGGGCGGTCAGCACCTCGCCGAGCACGCCCCCCACGAGCCTGCGCGGCAGTTCCAGCACCACCCCGTCGGCGCCGGTCGAGCTGCCCACCAGGTCGGAGGCGTACAGCTTGCCGAGCGCTCCGTAGACGGCCGGGAGCAGGTAGAACACCCCGAGCAGCACCAGCACGACGGCCGTGGTCCGGCGGGCGGTCCGCCCGTCGGGATTGGTGTAGAACCGCACCAGGACGTGCGGCAGCCCCATGGTCCCCAGGAACGTCACGAGGATCAGCGAGTAGGTCGAGTAGAGCTGCCGGTCCCCCGTCAGCGGAAGCAGCCAGGTCTGATCGTCGATGCCGGGGGCTCCGTCGCGCCGCCAGGCCGCCAGCAGGAACACCAGCGGGACGGACAGCGCGGTCAGCTTCAGCCAGTACTGGAACGCCTGGACGAGGGTGATGCTGCGCATGCCGCCGCCGAGCACCCCGATGATCACGACCGCGGCGACCAGCGGCCCGCCCAGCCAGCCCGGCGCGCCGATCATCCCGGTCAGCACCCGGCCCGCGGCCTGCAGCTGCGACAGCAGGTAGAGCCAGCCGATGAGCACCACCAGCAGGCTCGCCGTCCGGCGGACGGCCATCGACTCCAGTCTCGCCTCGGCGAAGTCCGGCAGCGTGTAGGCGCCGGACCTGCGCAGGGGCGCCGAGACCAGGACGAGCAGCACCAGATAGCCGCCGGTCCAGCCGACCGGCAGCCACAAAAGGTCGGCCCCGCCCGCCAGCACCAGCCCCGCGATCCCCAGGAACGAGGCCGCCGACAGGTACTCGCCCCCGATCGCCGAGGCGTTGACCAGCGGCGAGACCGTCCGGGAGGCCACGTAGAAGTCCGACGTCGTCCGCGAGAGCCGCAGCCCGTAGAACCCCACGAGCAGCGTCGCCAACGACACCAGCGCCACGGCCGCCAGGTTCACCGGCGCCCCGCCGGTTCCGTGATCACTTCCGCTCCACCAGTTCCGCGAAGTCCCGCTCGTTCCGCTCGGCCTGCCGCACGTACCACCAGCCGATCCCGGCGAACACCGGATACACCGCGCCCGCCAGTAGCAGCCACGGCAGCGGCAGGCCCAGGAACCGAGCCTCCCGCACCGGGGGGACCAGCAGCAACAGCAGCGGCAGCCCCCCGACCAGCAGGGCCAGCAGCGTGCACACGAACAGCGACAGCCGCAGCTGCGAGCGCACCAGCGCGCTCATGTACACCTCGCCCAGCCGCGTCTGCTCGTCGATCTCCCGCGTCCCCGGGCTGGGCCTGCGCCGTGCCGCCCCCGTCCGCGGGCTCGTCACCGTCACCCGCCGCTCGCTCATCCTCTCCTCCATCCCTCCAGCATGCAGGTGAGCGGCCGGTGACACACCGCGACCGGCCGTTTCCGCGCGGGTTCCGGCCGGCCCGGGCGCGCCGGGATCACGGGCGGTCCCGCCGCAGGAGCCGGTCCCGCAGCTCGCGGGTGTGGCGGCGGCTCACCGGGATCTCGGTCCCCGCGACCACGACGGTGCAGCGTCCGCTGTCGAGGCGCAGTTCGGTGATGTGCTGGACGGCGACCAGGTGGCTGCGGTGGACGCGCAGCAGGCCCGCGTCCCGCCAGCGTTCCTCCAGCGCGGTGAGGGGGATGCGGACGAGGTGGCTGCCGGAGCCGGTGTGGAGGCGGGCGTAGTCGCCCTGGGCCTCGATGTAGTGGACCTCTCCCGGCTGGACGAAACGGGTGACCCCGGAGAGCTCTACGGGCAGCGGCTCGGGGTCGGGCCGGGCGGGGGCCGTGTCGTCGGAGATGCGGCGGACGGTCTCGGCCAGCCGTTCGGGGCGGACGGGTTTGAGCAGGTAGTCGGCGGCCTGGATCTCGAAGGCCTGGACGGCGTGCTCCTCGTGCGCGGTCACGTAGACCAGGCGGGGCGGGGTGGCGAACTGGGCGAGGAGCCGCCCCAGCACGATGCCGTCCAGGCCGGGCATCCGCACGTCCAGGAAGACCGCGTCGAAGGGGCGGTCCGCGGCCAGGGCCCGGTCCAGGGCGCGCAGTGCCGCCGCACCGTCTCGCGCCCCGCTGACCTCGTGGATCCTCGGATGGGAACGCAGCAGGTACATCAGATCGTCCAGGGCGGGGATCTCGTCGTCGACTGCCAGCACACGCATTCCCAAAGAGTGATGACCCTCACATCAGATGTCAAACAGCCGAAACACCCGGATGGTACTTCGGCACCCGAAGGCTGATCTTCATCCCGGCGCCCTCCGCCGTCTCGACCACCAGCCCGTAGTCGTCGCCGTAGACCTGGCGCAGCCGGGAATCCACGTTGGCCAGGCCGATCCCGCTCTCGCCCGTCCGCTCCCCCGCCAGGACCCGGCGCATCTCCTCTGGATCCATGCCGACGCCGTCGTCCTCGACGCTGATCCGGCACTCGGCTCCGGCGTCCTCGGCCAGCAGGATGATCCGCCCCGGCCCCGGCCGCCCCTCCAGCCCGTGCCGGACGGCGTTCTCCACCAGCGGCTGCAGACACAGGAACGGGACGGCCACCGGCAGCACCTCCGGCGCGATCCGCAGTGTCACCCGCAGCCGGTCCTCCCCGAACCGGGCACGGGCCAGCAGGAGGAAACGATCGACGTTGCGCAGCTCCTCGGCCAGCGTGGTGAAGTCCCCGTGCCTCCGGAAGGAGTAGCGGGTGAAGTCGGCGAACTCCAGCAGCAGCTCCCGCGCCTGCTCCGGGTCCGTCCGGACGAACGAGGCGATCGTGGTGAGGGAGTTGTAGACGAAGTGCGGCGAGATCTGCGCCCGCAGCGCCCTGACCTCGGCCTCCACCAGCAGGGTCCGGGAGCGGTCCAGCTCGGCCAGCTCCAGCTGGGTGTCCACCCACCGTGCCACCTCCTCGGTGGCCCGCACCAGCCCGGCCGAGGCGTGCTCCCCGTAGGCGATCAGCGTCCCCACCACCCCGCCGTCGGTGGTCAGCGCCACCACCACGGCCGCCCTCCCGTCCGGCAGCTCCACCATCCGGGGGCGGCCCGAGGCCAGGGTCTCGTCCGCGAGCTCCAACGCGTCCTTGGGCCCGGTGAGCACCTCGTCCCTGCTGGTGATCGCCAGCCCGTCCGCGCCCAGCAGCTCCCGCAGGTGTCGCCCGGCCTTCTCCGCCCCCTGGCGGGTGAGCCCACCGCGCAGCGCGGGCGCGGCCAGCGACGCCTTGTGCAGGGTCTCGAACGCGGCCCGCTCCACCGGACCGCCGAGATCACGCCGCCTCAGCCGCACCAGCAGGAGCACGGCCCCCACCACCAGAAGCACCGCCAGCACGGCGGGCAAGACGAACTCCACCCCGTAAAGCTAACCCCGGGCGACCCCTTCCGAACGGCGGATAACCTGAGATCATGACCGCCGAGTCCTCCGTTCCCCCCTGCTGCGCCGCCTCCCGTCCCGCCTCGGCGCCCCAGCCGGTCGCGCTCGCCACCCCTCCTGCGCGCAAGGGCGATCCCCTGAAAGGGATGATCAAGCTCGAGGGCGGCGTCTTCCGGATGGGCAACGAGGACGAGCGAGCCAACCCACTGGACGGCGAGGGCCCCGTCCGCGAGGTCGAGGTCGCGCCCTTCCTGATCGACCCCACCGCGGTGACCAACGCCCAGTTCGCCCGCTTCGTCAAGGAGACGGGCTACGTCACCGAGGCCGAGCGCTTCGGCTGGTCCTTCGTCTTCCACCTGCTCCTGCCCCCGGACGTCGCCGCGAGCACCCTCTCCCCCGAGGTCACCCCCTGGTGGCGGGCGGTCGACGGCGCCTACTGGAAGGCCCCCGAGGGCCCCGGCTCGGACGTCCAGCGCCGCCAGAAGCACCCCGTCATCCACGTCTCCTGGAACGACGCCCAGGCCTACGCCGCCTGGGCCGGCAAGCGCCTCCCCACCGAAGCCGAATGGGAGTACGCCGCCCGAGGCGGCCTCGACCAGGCGCGCTACCCCTGGGGCGACGAATTCGCCCCCCGAGGCCAGCGCCGCTGCAACGTCTGGCAGGGCCAGGGCGTCTTCCCCGACCACCACACCGGCACCCCCGGCCCCATGGCCGCCGACTCCTACCGTCCCAACGCCTACGGCCTGTACAACACCGTCGGCAACGTCTGGGAGTGGTGCGCCGACTGGTTCGACGACGCCCAGGACCGCCGCTCCATGCGAGGCGGCTCCTACCTGTGCGACGACTCCTACTGCAACCGCTACCGGGTGGCCGCCCGCACCGCCAACACCCCCGACTCCAGCACCGGCAACACCGGCTTCCGCTGCGCCGCCGACGCCTGATCCGCCTTTCGACCCGCAGGAGACGGGTCAGGAGGCTCCCGAGCAGCAGGGCTCCCACCGCGAGCCCCTCCTGCGAGAACGCCACGACGAAAGCCACGAGCGCCAGGGGCAGTGCGGTGGCAGGCGGACGTTCAGGGGACGACCCAGAGGGACTCTGGGGTTTTGAACTGGCTGAGCTCCTTGTAGCGGACCGGTTCGCCCTGGGCCCGCAGGCCCGGGTAGCGGGCGGCGAGCGCCTCCAGGGCGTACTGGAGTTCCAGTTTGGCCAGGGGCGCGCCGATGCAGTAGTGGATGCCGTGGCCGAAGCTGAGGAAGGCGGAGGCGTTGGGGCGGCCAGGGCGGAACTCCTCCGGCTCGGCGAACTTCGCCGGGTCGTGGTTGGCCGCCGCGTAGGAGAGGAAGATGCGGTCTCCGGCGCGCAGGTCGACGTCGCCCACCCGGGTGTCGCGGGTCACCGTCCGGAAGAAGCCGACGGTCGAGTTGTCGTGGCGCAGTCCCTCGGTGACGACGTCCTCGGCGCTGACGCCGCCGTTCACCAGCGCGTCCCACCGTTCGGGCCGCTCCAGCAGCACCGCCATGATGTTGGTGAGGGCGCCGCCGGTCGTGTGCCAGCCCGCGCTGATCAGGCCGGTGGCGATGTTGACGACCTCCTTGTGGGTGAGTCTGCGGCCCTGGAACTCGCCATGGACGATCATGCTGATCAGGTCGTCCTTCGGGTCCGCCCGGCGTTCGTCGACGAGGTCGGACACATAGGCGTAGCCGTCGTTGACGTACTTGCCGTACCTCTCCTGGTCGGCGACGGACAGGAGCGGGCCGCTGAAGGCCAGCAGGATCCCGTCGTGCACCCACCGGGAGAACCGGTCGTAGTCCTCGTCGGCGAAACCGACGACTTTCATCGCGGCGGCGAGGGTGATCCGGTCGGAGAACTCCTCCGCGAGGTTGAACGGCTCGTCGCGGGGGAGCCGGTCGGCGAAGCCCTCGATGATCTCCCGGACGGCCGGGGCGAAGGCGGCGATCGACCGGGGCCCGAAGCCCTCGTAGGTGATGCGCCGCTGCGGCCCGTGGTCCGGCGGGTCCTGGATCGTGAGGATCGGATCGTCGAAGAGGTGGTCCATCGCCCGCTGCGCGTCCTCCTGCAGGCCCACCGGACGCGGGAACACTCCCTTGGAGGAGAAGGTCTCCGGGTCCGCGGCGACCGCCCGGACGTCGTCGTATCTGGTCAGGCACCAAGCCTGCAGGGGCTCGGAGAAGAACACGGGCGTGGTCTCCCGCGCCTGGCGCAGCATCTCGTACATCACCCCGAGATGCGGTCCGAACGGGTTGTAGGCCGACAGGTCGTAGCGGTCATGCGGGACGGGTCCGGAGGACGGGTTCGGGGACTCGGCGGTCCGGGACGAAGTCATGAGGGCCTCTCTCGCGACGATCACTCCCTCCCCAGTGGAACATCCGACTTCGGTCCCACGCCAGACGGAATGTTTCCATCAGGAGAATTTCCCTGGGCTCTCTCAGGCCGTGGAGATGGTTCTCGGACTGTTCGCGGGCGACGGTCTCGATCGCGTCGGCCCATCCGCTGCCGATGCCGGTGGTGGATCGGTGGTCTTCGTTCCCTGGGGTCAGCTGGTCGGGGTGGCCTTGGGGTCGAAGGTGGTGAGGTGGTAGTCGTCGAAGTAGGCGACGGTGGCGGGCCAGTTGCCGTCGTCGCGCTGGACGACGAAACCGACGCGGCCTCCGGTGTAGGGGGAGGTGGTGTCGGTGTGGTCGAAGGCGAGTTCGCCGTCGACCCACAGGGCCAGGCGGGTGGTCGCGCCCTCCATCCCGACGTGATCCTCATGGACCTGCGCATGCCCGTCATGAACGGCGTCGCCGCCATCAAGGAACTCACCCGCCTCGGCGTCCCGTCCCGTGTCCTCGTCCTCACCACCTACGACACCGACCGCGACGTCCTCCCCGCCATCGAGGCCGGAGCCACCGGCTATCTCCTCAAGGACGCCCAACGCGACGAACTGGTCCGCGCCATCACCACCGCCGCCCGAGGCGAAACTGCCCTCTCTCCCTCGGTCGCCACCCGTCTCCTGGGCCGCATCCGCACCCCCGACACTTCCCTGAGCGCCCGCGAACTGAAGATCCTCCACCTCATCTCCCAGGGCAACAACAACCGCGAAACCGCCGCCCGCCTGTTCATCAGCGAAGCCACCGTGAAGACCCACATCCTGCACCTCTACGCCAAACTCGGCGTCAACGAACGCGCCGCCGCGGTCGCGGCCGCCTCCAACGCGGCCTCCTTCCCCTGGAATGACCTCTCCTGGACTCCTCAGCTGCACCGAAGCAGCTTTATAAGTCTGTTAAGGTCAGCCTGAACGAATTAGGCACCCTTCAGTATGAACGGAATCGGTTGAGGTATGGGTGAACTACTGACCAAACCGGCGCGGGTGCTGGATCGGGACCGAGAGTGGAGGTTGCTACGGGAGTTCGTGCAGGATCCGATCCCGCAGTTGCGGTTGGCGATCGTGTCGGGACGTCGCCGCCACGGAAAGTCCTTTCTGCTGGAGGCCCTCACTGAGGCCGCGGGAGGCCTGTACCTGACCGCGGTGCAGGAGGAGGGCCGCGTCCTGGCACTGCGGCGTTTCAGCGAGGCGATCGCCCGGCACGCCGGCGTGCCTGCGGGCGCGCTGCGCCTGGAAGGCTGGGAGGAGGTGCTGTCCACCGCCCTGGACGTGGTCGACCGCGCCCCCGGAGCCCCGCTCGTGATCATCGACGAGCTCCCCTACCTCCTCCAGCACTCCCCGGAGATACCCGGACTGCTGCAACTGCTCTACGACCGTTCACAGTCGGGAAAGGCTCCCGGCGGACGGATCGTTCTGTGCGGCTCCGCGATGAGCGTGATGAACGAACTGCTGTCGGGCACCAAGCCGCTGCGCGGCCGGGCCGTCCTGGACCTGCGACTGCCCGCGTTCGACCACCGCACCGCCCGCGACCACTGGCAGATCGCCGACCCGGAGACGGCCCTGCTCGTCGACGCCTGCCTGGGCGGCGCCCCCGGATACCGGCCGCTCGCGCCCGGCACCGCCCCGCAGACCATGGAGGAGTTCGACGGCTGGGTCCAACGCACGCTCCTGGATCCCGGCCGCGCCCTGTACTCGCGTGTAGAAGCGGAGTTCCTGCTGCGCGAGGACCCGCGCATCACCCACCGCACCCTCTACTACGACCTGCTCGCCGCCGTGGCCCAGGGCGCATCCACTCCGACCCGGATCGGCGCGCTGCTGGAACGCCAACGCTCAGCCGTGGCCGCCCCTCTCGAAGTCCTGGAATCCACCGGCTACCTGCGTAAAGAGCAGGACCTCCTCAAAACCCGCAACCCTGTGATCACTGTCGCCGACCCGGTGATCCGCTTCAATCAGCTGATCACCCTCCCGTTGGTGGACATGATCGAACACGACCGCGCCCGCCAGGCCTGGGAGGAGTCCCGCCCCACCTTCCATTCCAAGATCCTCGGCCCCCACTTCGAAGAACTGGCCCGCCGCTGGACCCGCGCCTTCGTCCCCGACGAAACCCCCCTCCACACCGGCGCGGTGGGCTCCACCGAGGTCCCCGACCCGTCCGCCAAGACCAAGCACGAGGTTGACGTCCTGGCCCTGGCCCCCGGCGAACGCCCCCGAACGGCTCACACCCGCATCGCCCTCATCGGCGAGGCCAAAGCCACGATCCAGCCACGCGGCCCCCACGATGTCACCCGCCTCGAACACATCCGGGACCTGCTGGCGGCCCAGGGCCACCACACCGCCGACACCACCCTGGCCCTGTACTCTCTCCACGGCTTCCATCCCGATCTCCAACGCGCCGCAGCCCACCGCCCCGACCTGCTCCTGATCGACCTGGCATCCCTCTACGGATGCGGTCCGGTCTTCGGCGGTCGATAACACGACGACCACCGCCAACCGCGCTCACCAGAATCAGTCGAAGACCACTCCCTCGCGAGAGGACGGGGTCACTGCGGGTTATGAACCGACACCCCCCCAGTCGGCGGTAACCCGCGGCGAAGAATCGGGACGACTACACCCGCGACACTCGCCGGGTTCTCCACCTACGCAGAACTCGAGACCAAGGCGCATTCGATGCGCTCCTACGAAACCCAGGCCTTCCCCGGACTCCTCCAGACGGAGGTTTACGCGAGAGGCGTCATGAACGCAGGTCAAGTCCGTGCGCCTCTTGACGAGCTGGTCGATTCACGCATGCGCAGGAAAGCGATGCTCGACGCCTCCTTCACAATCATGAGTTTCACGGACCGCTCAGTGCGTGTTTTAGAGCTGATCGTTGAGGTCTACCGGGTGTATTCCAGGGGCCTTGGTCCGGTGCGGGTGGCGGGGCGGCCGCGGGCGATGCGGCGGCTCATCTGGTCGATGGCGGCCCAGCGGATGAGGGCCTCTGAGGTGGCCGGGTCGCGCTCATAGTCGCGGGCCAGACGGCGGTGCAGCATCAGCCAGCCCAAAGTCCGCTCCACCACCCACCGGCGGGGATGCACCACAAAGCCCTTCTGGCCGGGCGGTTTGCCGATGATGTGAACCACGACGCCCAGCACGTCGCGGGCCCAGGCCACCAGCCGGCCGGCGAAGCCCTGGTCGGCGAACACCAGGCGGCACGACAGGGTCAGCACCATGCCCAGCAGCAGGGTGGTCGCCCCGTCCCGGTCCTGCACTCCGGCCGAGACCACCATCACCGCCAGCAGCAGCCCGTGGGTGTCGGTGAGCAGGAACCGCTTGCGGCCACCGGTCTTCTTGCCCGCGTCATAGCCCCGCGAGTCCTTGCCGACGGTGTCGGCGCCCTTGACCGACTGCGAATCCATCACCGCCGCCGACGGCTCGGCCTGGCGCTCCAACTCCCGGCGCAGCCGCCTGCGCAGCACAGCCACGATCTGTTCGGTGACGTGCTGGTCCTCCCACCGGCGGAAGTGCCAGTAGACGGTCTGCCAGGGCGGGAAGTCCGCCGGCAGGTACCGCCAGGGGCAGCCCGTCTGGTTCACATACAAGATCGCATCCACGACGTCCCGGCGGGGATGCACCTCTTTGCGGCCGTCCCAGTGCTCGGGAGGCAGCAGGGGCTCGATCAACGCCCACTGCTCATCGGTCAGATCCGACGGATAGGTGGGAGTACGCACCAACCACCCATAACCACCCCAACTGCTCCATCACGATCACCTGTCAAACACGCACTCAGAGGTTGCCTGCCACGAGGTCCGGGCAGCAGCCAGATCATGGAAAACCCGGAAGAAACCGCAGACTACGCGGCATGCTCCAATGATCCATACCTGCGGAAACAGTGGGTACCCGCTCAGCGGGGTCTTCCGGAGGTGAAGACGGCGTCCGTGCCTCAGAAGCCGTAGCGGCCGACGGCCCACAGAGATGTCGTGCCCGGAACGAGATCCATGTCATAGAAGGCCTTGTCTGTATGTTGCCCGGCTTCTGGGTGCCGAACGGCGCAGGAAGCAGACCCCGAAGGGCAGCCGGGCGCTGACCCCGTTCTGGCAGGCGGTCCTGGTGCTGCGCTGGTTCCGCGGGGACAAGGACGTCCCCGGCCTCGGCCGCGACCACCGGGTCTCGCGGGCCACCGCCTACCGCCACGTTGACGAAGGCATCGATGTCCTCGCAGCTCAAGCCCCTGATCTGCACGACGTCCTTGACCGGGCGCGTGCCGACGGCCTCGCCCACCTGATCCTAGACGGCACCCTGCTGCCCGCCGACCGGTGCGCCGAGCAGACCCTCAGCGTCAAGGGCGAACCGATCGACCTGTGGTACTCCAGCAAGGCCCACCGGCACGTCGGCAACGTCCAGGCCCTGTCCAGCCCGGCCGGCCTGCCACTGTGGGTGTCCGACGTCGAGCCCGGATCCGTCCACGACCTGACCGCCGCCCGCACCCACCTGCTCGCAGCCCTCTACAAAGCCGCCGCAGACGGCCTGCCCACCCTCGCCGACAGCGGATACGAAGGCGCCGGAATCGGCGTCCTCACCCCCGTCAAAAACCCTTCCGACGGACAGGTCCTCAGCATCGGCAACCGCACCTACAACCGGCTCCTGCGCGGCCTGCGCGGCCTGGGCGAACGCGGATTCGCCCTGCTCAAAGGCCGCTGGCGCACCCTCCAGCACATCACCGCCGGCCCCGGCAGAATCGGCGCCATCACCCGCGCCGCACTCGTCCTCACCCATTTCGAACACCGCCACCTACCGGGAATTCGCTGAGATCACCTCAGTGTGAACGGAATCGGTTGAGGCGTGGGTGACCTGCTGCTGCGGAGACGATCCGGGTCAGCGGACTGGATCGTCGGCCGCTCCCAGCCGGAACTGTTCGGGCCCATCACCCCTGATCCGACGATCTCCTGACTGGCCGACGCCTTGGCGGCGGAGCCGCCAAGGCGTCGGTGTAGGCGCGGATCACCGTCCGCCGTGAGTGCCCGCGACCCGGCGCGCAACTGCGGTTCAACCATCTGGACGGGCACTGCCTCACCGTGTTCGTCACCGACACCCGCCGCGGGCAACTCGCCGACCTCGAACTACGCCACCGCCGCCGGGCGCGTCGCAAAGACCGTATCCGCTGCGCCAATGACGCGGCCTGCGTAACCCTGCGCGACTTCACGCAGAACCAGATCTGATGCGAACTCGTCGCGCTGCCCTGCGAACTCCTGACCTGGATGCAGATGCTCGCCCTGAACAGCCGCCCGGCCCTCCGCCGGGAACCCAAACGTCTGCGGCTGCGACTGCGCACCCGCCGCATACGGGCCCGGGCCGCGGACACCTACGGGTCTGCTCACTTCGGTCCGGAGGGGAGGATGAGTCCGCCTGCTCCCGACCATGAAGCGCCGACCGACCACCGGTCGTCAAGCGGGTGTCCCCCAGGCGAATCCACGCCGGAGTCGGGGCGGTGAAAGATCCAGGCGTCACTGCGATCAAGGACATAGAGGTCCGTCACACCTTCACTGCGATCGATGCAGCGGACCTCGAAGAGCCCCGCGTCTTCGGTCTTTTCCGACACGCTGCCGCGGCCCGCTCTGAACGCGATGCCCAGTATTTCTTCCGGCCGCCGTGCCTGCGGATCTCCCGCGACACGATGCTCGGGCACCGACCCACCCTCGCCGCGATGTCCTTGTTCGCCAGCCCTTCGGCGATTCCTCGGGAAATCTCCTCCCGATCCTCCAACGTCAGCATCCGACGCACATCTCCCATGGCAGGGTGCCGGTCGGGTGTCTCACCGAGCATGTACGCGATCTCCGGGCGCAGGCCGGGCGGATGGCCTGGGCCGACCACTGACCGACGGCCGGGGAAATGACACCCTCCTGTCCATCATCCGAAGTTCAAGCGGAAGCCGTCCCAGCCGTAGGCCTTTCTGACCGTGTCCTGGTCGTCGAGGTCGTCGGTCCAAGCCGCTACCACCTCGAGCGAGCGCGGGAAAGACGTGATGCGCTCGATCTTCCAATCCGGCTTCAACGCGAAGTCAGCGGGCAGCCCCTCAAGAATGGGATTTTGCTCCGGTGTGGGGAGCCGGGTCTCGGACCATGCACCGGACTCGCGGACGAGCAGGCGATCACTGTCGGTTCCGGCCCAGACGCGGCCGTCCGCGGTGACCGCGATCGCCGTGAGTCTGATGTCGTTCTTCGGGGACTGGTCGGTCCAGCGCCCGTCGGCGTAGTGCAGCACCTTGTCCTCAGTGACCGCCCAGAGACCGTGTGCGGCGTGAGCGTCGATGTCGAGCAGCTTCTCGTCGGCCGCGACCTCGCTCCATTCGCCCTCCGACCAATGGCGTACGACGGCCTTAATGTTCTTCCCTGGCACGGTCAGCGCATCCGACAGCGTCCAGATCTCGTCCGGAGAAACGGCGGCCAGGTCTCTCGGTTCATCCGGTGCCGTGATGGCGTGCCATTCCCTTCCATCCCAACGGCGCAGCCCGCTCTCGACCACCGCCCAGATGTCGTTTCCCGCCGCGGCATCCACCTCCGTCGGCCAGCCTTCTCCGGCCGGCGACAACCGTTCCTTCACCGTCACACCATTACGGCTCACCTCAGCCACCCCGTCCACCATCCGCAGCGACGTCCCATCCCCCAGATCCATCGGAATCAGGAAGAACTCATCTTCCCACTGCTTCCCGACGTGCCGCCAAGCGAATTTTTCCTCCAGCACCGTGCCAGGGGATTGACCTGTCGCTTTTTCGGGGGCGTCATCGCACCCGGCTAGACCCAAGACCACAACAACTGCAAACATGCCGGCAGTGAACGAGCGCACACAGTTCATACGAAATTTCCCTACAGCAGATTTCCTGCCAGACAGCACAGACACGGAATGCTCGACAATTCATTCCCAATCCATAGCTGTCGTCTCGGAAATTTTACGTCGTCCAAATTTCCCAACAGCTAGTTCTATACGCCAGCCGTGCAGGAGGCACAGGCCTGCGCCTCCTGCACGGCTGGCATATTCGTTCACCGGTCGTTTCCGGGAATAATTAATTTGAGAAACCGTTCTCTAACACCCCGCCTACGGAGACGACCACTCGCTTCGTTCAGAACACCCTAGGAGACCCATTTCTCCCTGCAGTTACCCAACCTCCCCTTCTTGACACACTTAAGCGTCACCGGTTGGAAGGAGCCAGGATCGCCGTATCGAATTCTCTTCAGAACCTCAGCGGCCGATCTATTCCAGTCCTTGTACCGGAAATCCTTCTTCAATTTAATCCCATACTTGATGCCTATCTCATTGTTTTCAAGGTCCATCTTCTCATGAACATCGGCATTTTTCTTGCTCGGGTTCAGATTCTCATGATTCCCGCCGATCCGTCGGGCAATTTTGGCCCGAAGTGGATTGTGATGAGCGCCATCCAGGTGGCGTGCTGCAGTCCATTCTGGAAGGTCCCATTGTCGACACACTTCCAGTCATCCTCCTGCGTTTTACATGGCCCATATGCCTTGCGAACCGCCTGTACCGTAGAAACCGCCATTTCAGCAACGGTCGCGCATATCGTAGACGCCTTCGTGGGCCCCGCTTTCTTCATGGTCTTGGCAGTTGCCATACACTGCGCGAATTCCTTACCCTGCTTAGGCATTATCGCGTTACTAGACCGCTTTCCAACCACCATCTTATTATTTGTTTTGTGTGCGTTTTTAACAACGACAGTCGCAGTCTTGGTGACGTCTCTCACCAAGCCTGGCTTGGCCAGGGTAATCCGCTTGGGCTTGGCCTTGGAGTCGGCGGGGAGGTCGAGGATGCGGCGGCCGATGGCGGCGCGGACGCGGAGCTCTTGCTGGATCCTGGCTCGGGCCGCCGCCTGGCGGATGGCTTCGCGCAAGGCTGCGGCGGCGACTACGGCGCGCTGGCGGGCCTCGCGTTCGGCTCGGGCTCGGGCCTCTTGCTCGGCTTTCGCCTTGCGCTTGGCGGCCTCGACGATCTGCTTGGCCTTGCAGGCGACGTTCCACCAGCTGCAGTGGCCGTCCTCATCAGTGCCGATCATGGGGTTGCCGGCGACGTAGGCGAAGGGATTCGCGGCCGCGGAGTTGGGGACCGCTTCGGTCTCGACGGTGTCCTTGTTCTGGAACTGGCCGGTTTCGGGGCTGTACCAGCGGGACCACATGTTGACCTGGCCCGTGGTCGGGTCGGTCCAGCCTGACTGGTAGCCCAGGCTGAGAGGGGCGCTGCCCGCGGTGACGTTGCCCAGAGGATCGTAGGTGGCCGATGCGGTCAGGGCCGTGCCGGTTCCGGTGAAGGAGGCGATCACGTCGTCGTGCTGGTCGGTGAAGGCCAGGACTCCGGCACCCGCCGTTCCGGTCGCCGCATTGGAAGCGATCAGGGAACCGTCGGGGGCCCGGGTGTAGGTGGAGGTGCCGTCAGAGGCCAGGTCGTTCTCCAGACCGCTGTAGGAGAAGACCGCTCCGCTCGGGCCGGTCGCCTTGAGGGTGCGGCCGATGGCGTCGAGCTGGTAGGTCTGCGTTCCACCGGTCGAGGACGAGGTCACCTGCTGGCCGAAGGCGTCCGAGGTGAAGTTCGCCGTTCCGGAGCCGTTCCTTGTCAGGAGGGTGCCTCGGGCCGTGTAGGTGTAGGTGGTGGTTCCGTCCGAGGTCAGCTGATCTCGGGCGTCGTAGGTGAAGGTCTTCGAACCCACCTTGGTGCGGTTGCCGGAGGCGTCGTACTCGTACGCCGTGGTGGCGGTGCCGTTGTTCCAGGAGGCGAGCCTGTTGGCCCTGTCGTAGGTGTAGGTGTTGTTCGAGGCTCCGGTGACGCCGGTGGTGTTCTTGGACGTCAGGTTGCCGTTGGCGTCGTACCCGTAGGCGACGGAGGCCAGGGTGGTGCCTCCGCTGGTCTTGAGGGTGTCGTCGGTGAGGCGGTGCAGGCGGTCGTAGGTGAACGTGCGGTCCTTCGACGTGCCGTAATCGATCGACGTTACCTGCGACCGGACATCGTAGCCGTAGGTGAGGGTGGTGCCGCTTGCCGGGTCGCTCAGGGTCGAGAGGCGGCCGGCGTTGTCATAGGTGTAGCCGACGGTGCCCGCGGCGCTGGTGGCGGAGGTCATCCGCCCGCCCGTGTCGTAGATGAAGGAGCTGTTCCCGGCCGAGCCTGTAGCGGTCAGCAACTGGCCGCGGTCATTGTAGGTGAAGTTCTCCTCCGTTGCCGGGACGGACAGGCTGAGGCCGTCGGTAGACGCCTCCACCATGCGGCCGTCGCCGTCGTAGACGAACGAGCGCTCCGCGGTGTCGGCCTCCGAACCATTTCCTGTCTGGCCGATCACCCGGTCCAGGCCGTCGTAGCTGGTGGTCGTGGACACCCCGCCGGGCAGGGTGTGCGTGACCGCGCGCTTGGCCGCGTCGTACGCGATGGTGGTGCGCCGATCCGCGGTCGAGGTGTGGGCGGTCGTTGCGGGTTCCAGCGCCGACTCCCGCAGGTTCCACACGTTGTATCCGTAGATCCAGTTGTTGCCGCGACCGTCGGTGTAGCGGGTGCGGTTGTTCTCCGCGTCGTACCCGTAGCTGATGGTGATCGAGGCGCCGGTGTCGACCGGTTCGGTCTGGGCTGTGATCAGGCCGTTGGCGTCCCGGGTCAGGGTCGTGGTGTGCCCCCTGGCGTCGGTCGTCGACAGGCTGCGGCCCGCGGCATCGTAAGTGGCGGTGACCGTGGTCAGCACCGTGCCGTCCACGTCGAACTGCCTGGTCGTCGTCGGGTTGTCGAGCACGTCGTACCCGACTGTCCTGGCGGTGCCGTCCGGATTGGTGACCTTGACGGCGCGTCCCTCTTGGTCGTAGACGGTGCTGGTCACGCCGTTGGAAGGATCGGTCACGGAGGTCCGCTCACCGAGCTTGTTGTAGGCGTAGGTGGTCGTCAGGTTGCCCGGAGCCGTCTCGGACGCCAGGAACGCGCCGCCCGGGTTCTGCGCCGAGGCCGTGTAGGAATACGTCGTGGTCACCGCGGTCGGGGACGGGTGGCGTTCCAGCACTGTCGTGGTGAGCGGCCGGTCCAGGAGGTCGTAGGTCTTCTGGGTCTGGACGCCTTCCGGAGTGGTGAGCGACAGGACCTCGCCGTCCGGTGAGTTCACCATCGTGGTGACTCCGTCCTCGGCATCAATGATCTTGGACTTGTGGCCGAGCTGGTCGTACTCGTAGGTGGTGGTGTTCCCGGCTCCGTCGGTCTCGGTGAGCACCGCGCCGCTGTCGTCGTACGTCCAGGTGGAGACCGACGTGATCGGTGTGCTGGAACCCGGCGCGGTGTAGGAGGGCAGCGTCTCGGAGACCTTCCTGCCTTCCGCGTCGTAGGCGGTGGTGATGGTGTTGCCGTTGGCGTCCTGCTGCTCGGTGGCCTCGCCGAAGGTGTTGTAGCCGACCTGGTCGGTCGGGCGCTGCGGCAGCGGCTGGCCGCCCCCCGTCTCAACGTTGACCGTCGGGCTCACCGTGGTGGTGAGCTGGCCGGCCTCGTCATAAGCGAAGTTGGTGACGTTGCCGTTTGGGTCGGTCATCTCGGTGGCGAGGCCGCGTTCGTCCAGCTTCCAGCGGGTGGTCGCCTTGGTGAAGGACGCCGTGGTCCCGCTGGTGCGGCCCTTGGTGTGCAGGTTCGTCACTTCGGTCCCGGACAGCAGCCGGTTGTACACCTGGACGTTGGAGACCGAACCGGGGAAGGCGTCGGCCGCCCCGCCGTTCCACTTGCCGCGGCCGATCGTCAGCGGGCCGGTGGCGTTCCACGGGGTCGTCGCCGTCGCGGTTCCTTCCTGCGTGCCGTTGACGTACAGCTTCATCTGCCCGTCGGCCGCGTTGAAGGTACCGACCAGGTGGGTCCAGGTGCCCGCCGCCGGGGTGCTCGTGCCGCGGGCGTCGGTGCCCCAGGCATTGTCGGTGTCGGAGTTCGGGCGTACCAGTGCCCACTTGTTCTGCGCCTGGGAGTACTGCAGGTAGAAACCCGACTGCCGGTTTCCGTCCTGGGCCACCGCGGTCACGTTCCCGTTCGGGATCGAGCTCAGCTTCACCCAAGCCGACACCGGGAACGTCTGGGAGGTGTCCACGACCGGCCCGTTCGTGGCGATCTGCTGGCCGTTCGTTCCCGGGAACACCGCGGCGTCGTCGGCCCAGGTGACGTTGCCGCTGATTCCGGCGGTGTAACCGGTGCCGGAGGCGTCGGCCACGGTGGTGCCGGAGCTCTGGTTCAGCCTCCACCAGCCGACCGGGTGGCCCGGGTCGTCGCTGGCGATCGACTCGCTGGTCGTCCGGCCCATCGGGTCGTAGGTGAAGGACTTGGTGATGGGCCAACCGCCGGCGTCGGTGCTGGAAGTGGTCGCGATCTTGTCGTCCGGAGTGTACGAGACCTTGGTGATCCGGCCGACCCCGCCCGGGTCGACCGTGGTCGAGGTGACCCGGCCGACCGCGTCCACCGCATGGGTGCTCTTGGTCGCCCCGTTGTTGATGGTCTCCTCGACCACGTGGCCGGCCGCGTTGTAGACGGTGGACTTCTCTACGTAAGGGCCCTGTCCCGTGGCGGTCTTGGTCACCGTCGCGACGAGGTCGTCGTCGGTGTAGGTGTAGGAGGTCGTGACGCCTTCCACGTCGGTGACGGAGGCCAGGCGTCCCGCCGGGTCGTAGGCGCGGGACTCCATCACCAGGTCCTGGGGCTGTGACGGGTTGTTCGGGTTCCCGGTGTAGTCCTTCAGCGTCGTGGTCAGCAACTTACCGTTCGCGTCGTACGTGTGGACGGTGTAGTCGCCCATCTCGTCGTGCACGCCGGTCTTGTTGCCGTAGCCGTCGTATTCGTACGTCTCGACGTTGCCGAGCGCGTCCGTGGCGCTGGTGAGCAGGCCGCGGTTGTCGAATACGAACGACTTGGTGCGCGAGGCGTCGCCGCCCGTGGTGTCGGACACGGTCTGGGAGATGACGTTGCCGTCGAGGTCGTGGGTCGTGACGCTCTTGGAGGTGTGGATCGCGCCGGTCACCCGGTTGAGGACCGGGGGGCTCAGCTCCTCGATGACCCGCCCCAGGTAGTCGTACTTGTAGGACGTCGTGAGCCCGGCGGGATAGGCGCTCGAGACCACGGTCTCGGTGAGCTTCCTGCCCAGCCCGTCATAGGTGTAGTTGGTGACGAGCCCCGCCGCGTCCGTGGTGGAGGCGATGTCGCCGTTCTTGAAGTAGCTGGTCAGCGTGGTGGCGCCGCTGGGCTGCACCACCTTGTAGGGCAGGCCGGCCGGGGCGAACCCTCCGTCGGCTGCGGCGATGGTGGTGCCGTCGGTGTAGGAGGTCTTGGTGAACCGACCGCCCGGGAAGCCCGGCACCGGCGCCGTGACCATCTCGGTCTGGTTGCCCTTGTCGTCGTACTGGTTGACGGTCAGGTAGCGGTCGTCGGTCGGACCGCTGGACTGGCCGTCGCGCTCGGTGAGCTGGACGTCGTTCTTCGGGTTCGGCGCCAGATGCTCGGTGGTGGCGTCGGGCCAGTACGAGTAGTACTTCGTCGAGCAGATGTTCGCGGCCTGGTTCTGGCAGGAGGATTCGGAGACCTTGTTGCCGCGCACGTCGTACCCGGTGGTG
Organism: Actinocorallia sp. B10E7; assembly: GCF_039871655.1. Taxonomy (NCBI): domain Bacteria; kingdom Bacillati; phylum Actinomycetota; class Actinomycetes; order Streptosporangiales; family Thermomonosporaceae; genus Actinocorallia; species Actinocorallia sp. B10E7. The sequence goes on along the minus strand of NZ_JBDPLZ010000004.1, from coordinate 562,272 downwards.
TCGACGTCGACCGTGGAGATCAGCTTGTAGCCGCCGGCCACGTCGTACTCATAAGAGGTCGTCTTGTTGCCCGGGTCCTTCACGTTGACGGTCTTCATCAGGGCGAGGCCCTTGGCGTTCTTCGAAGCCGCGTAGTGGGCGGCGACCGCCTCCTTGGACAGCTGGGAGCGGTAGAAGGCGAACTCGCCGATCGAGCCGGGGAAGTAGCCCAGGGTGTTGGTCGGCGCGTGCGGCCACGTCCCGCCGGCCATGCCCGCGCCGACGTACACGTAGTTCACCTGGGTGGTCTGCAGGGTGGCATTGATGGTGTTCTGTTCGACGCCGTCCAGGTAGAGGGTCTGGCTGTCGGACTTGGCCGCCAGCACGACGTGGTGCCATTTGCCGTCGTTGACGGCGGCGTTGGTGATCGTGCTGTTCGCGGTGCCGTTGGTGTCCCAGAACTTGCCGCGCAGCTTTCCGTCGGTGCCGACGTACAGCGCGGGGACGCGGTTTCCGGTCGCAGTGGTGGCCCCTGGCAGCTGGTCTGACTGCTCGGAGTACAGGACGCCGCCCGCCGTGTTGCCGGAGGGCATCTTGAACCACATCTCGATGGAGCCCGGCGAGGTCTGCACCTGGTTGCTGTTCGGCAGCTGCACGTAGGAGGAGGTGCCGTTGAAGGCCGCGCCCGTCGAGTCGGTGAACGGTCCCTCGCCGCCGAGGGTCGTGCCGGAGTAGATGGCGGGGCCGGAGTTGACCTCGTTGGCCCCGTTGGTCGAGCCGCCCGGGTCGCGGAACCGGTAATAGGAGGCGGGCGCGGAGCCGAGCACCGACGCCTGGTACACCTTGCTGGAACCGTTCATGGTCGGAGCCGAGATCTCCCAGACGCCGCCGTGCTTGTCGGTCACCTTGGTGACGGTCCCGGTGACCGTGTCGTAGACGACGCTCGCCTGGGTCCTGCCCTCCGGGGTGGTGATCGAGGTCAGCACGCCCGCCGACTGGGTGGCCGCCCCGTGCAGCTGGGTGATCTCCTGCTGGGTGAGAGTCCGGTCGAAGAGGGCGACGTCCGAGATCGTGCCGTTGAAGAAGTTGGCGTAGCCGGTGCCGTCGGTGGTGCTGTAGTGCGACTGGCCGGGCCAGTGGCCGCCGAGGAAGCCGGCGCCGATCACGCCCGCAGTCCCGCCGCGAGTCCCTCCTGCGAGAACGCCCCGACGAAAGCCACGAGTGCCCCGACCAGGTACAGCCCTCCCAGCCCTCCAGCGGCGTACACCGCTTTCTGCGTGGGCAAATCCCCCCAAGCAGGCGGAAACGGAATTCCGTGATCTTGGACACCGAGAACCGTATCGACGCCTTTCAGGCCGGATAGGGGTCGGCCAGGCTCATGGGTGTTCGTGCCGACTCCAGCGCTCGTTGTGGAAAGCGAGGTCCTGCCGTGTAGTAGCGGGCTCTGGTGCGGCCCACCGATTCGAGCACCCGCGCCGCCACGAGATCACGGAGGTCTCGTTGCGCCTGCTGCGTGCTCAGTCCTTCGGCGTTCTCATAGCGCAGGCGCCGCACACGGCCGCTCATCGCGACGTCATGGAGTGCTGAGACCACGCGCTCGTCGAAGGGTTCGCCATCGACGAAGTCCGCGAGGATCGTCCAGACCCGGCCGGATCGTTCCAGACGGTTACGCACCGTCTGAGCCTGCTGGTGATAGGCGACGAGGTTGAAACGAACCCATCCTGCGACGTCCTGATCAGGGCGGTAGGTCGGGCCTCGCGCACCGAGTTCCCGGTAGTACTCCCACGTGTTCCCCGGACGGCCCAGCCAGGCCTCGATGGAGGAGAACTCCGGCGCCAGGACGCCCTCTCGGGCGATCATGAGTGTCTGCAGGGAGCGTGACATACGTCCGTTCCCGTCGCTCCAGGGATGGATCGACACCAGGTGCAGGTGCGCCATCGCGGCGCGCACCAGCGGATGCGCGCCGTCGTCGGCGGCGTTCAACCAGTCGACGAGTTCCGCCATCAGGCGGGGCACGTCACGTGCGTCGGGCGCGGTGTAAGCGGCGATGCTCGGATCACGGGTGTCGGTGACGTACACGGGGCCCTTACGCCACTGTCCGGCGAGTTTTCCCGCCTTGTGCCGGTGCCCTTGCAGCATCCAGTGCAGACCGTTCAACAGCCCCTTGCCGTAGGAGAAGTCCTCCACGTCATGCAGGGTCTGGATATAGGTCATCATGCGCTGGTAAGCGAGTGTCTCCTCGCGGTTCTCCTCTGACACCTCGACATCGTGTTCACCTTCCATCAGGTCCGCGACGTCGACTGTGGAGACCCGGAATCCCTCGATCGAGTTCGAGGCGGCCACCGCGTCCGCGGTGAGGAACTTCCGCAGGCCCGCCGTCCACTTCGCGGGGATCGAGCGCACCTGATGCCGCAACTCGTACCGCATCACCTCGATCTCATCGAGCACTCGGCGATCCTCGACGCGCAGGGACGGGGTGGGAAACAACATGCCGCAATAATAGAGTGATGCAATCATTACATCAATCCAGAACGCCGACGCCTGTTGTCCCGACGAACACGTCAGGCCGCCCGATAGCGACGGCCCGGCGGTTCCCGTTTGCGGGGCGGGTCAGCCGGCGGGGCCGGCCTTGGGGTCGAAGGTGGTGAGGTGGTAGTCGTCGAAGTAGGCGACGGTGGCGGGCCAGTTGCTGTCGTCGCGCTGGACGACGAAACCGACGCGGCCTCCGGTGTAGGGGGAGGTGGTGTCGGTGTGGTCGAAGGCGAGTTCGCCGTCGACCCACAGGGCCAGGCGAGTGGTCGCCCCCTCCACCGAGCAGACGCCGTGGAGGCGGTGTTCGCTCTCGCCCAGGGGCGGGACGGTGCCTCGGGCCAGGACGGCGCGGGTGCCGGTGGTGGTCTTGGCCAGGCGGGCGTGGCCCTGGCGGTCGACCATCAGCTCGTAGTTGTTGTTCTTGTCGCCCTCTGACTCGTCGCCGAAGCACAGGAAACCGGCGCTGCCCGCCTCGTTACCCTCGGTGATCTGCATCCTGGCCGACAGGAGGAGGTCCTGCTCGGGGTCTTTGAGGGTGTTGCGCCACACCCAGTACGTGCCGGACGTGTCCGGGGTGTGCTGACGCCACCTGCCGTTGTCGTAGGTGGCGGCCTCCAGGTTCGTGGGGAAGCCGGACGAGCGGTCGCTGAAGTCGTCGGGGCCGATGATGGTGTGCAGCGCCGCCGGAGGAGCCGACCGCCTCGTGGTCTCCTCCTCCTCGCCGCCGCCCAACACGTACAGGGGGCTGGCGGGCACCACCAGCAGCGCGGCGATCAGGACGACCAGCGCGCCCACGGCGATGAACGCGCCGTACAGGACGGCCTTGCCGCCGCCTCCGCCTCCACCGGACGTGGTCGGCTGCCAGGAGGACGGCGCCGGGCCTCCCCACTGGCCCTGCGCCGGGACCGGGGTCTGCGGAGGGTAGGGGGTCTGCGGCTGGGCCGGAGGCTGCTGGAAAGGCTGGGAGGGCTGCATCCAGGGCAGCGGGGTCTGCTGCTGGGGAGGCTGGGGCTGCGCCGGGCCCGGCTGCCGCATCGGCTGCGGCGTGAACGCCGGCCCGCCGGTCGGCTGGAAGGTGGACGAGGGGGCGACGGGCGCGGGCGGGTGCTGCTGCCAGATGGTCTCGACCTTCTGGACGGCCTGCTCGGGCGCCACGGCGGGCTGGCCCATCAGGTACGCCAGCAGTTGCGGGACGGTGGGGCGCAGCCGGGGGTTCTTGTTGAGGGCCTGCTCGACGATGGTCCGCAGCCGGCCCTCGAGGCCGTCCAGCACCGGGTCGCCCTGGCTGATCCGGTAGATGATCTCCGGGAGGGTCTGCGCTTCGAAGGGCGAGCGGCCGTTGGCGGCGAAGGCCACCACACAGCCCCAGGAGAACACGTCGACGGCGGGGGTGAGCGGCTCCTGGCGCAGCAGTTCGGGCGCCAGGAACGCCGGGGTCCCGATCATCGCCCCGGTCCGGGTGATCTGCCCCTCGCCGTCCACGGTGCGGGCGATCCCGAAGTCGATCACCCGCGGGCCCAGCGGTGACAGCAGCACGTTGGAGGGTTTGAGGTCGCGGTGCACCAGCCCGGCGGCGTGGATGGCCGACAACGCGGTCGCCATGCCGACGGCCAGGCCCTCCAGGTCGGCGTCGCGCAGCGGCCCGTTCTCCCGGACCGCCTGGTCCAGCGTCGGCCCGGGGACGTACTGGGTGACGACGTACAGCGGCGGGTTCTCCAGTTCGGCGTCGAGCACCGCCGCCGTGCAGAAGCGCTGGACCCGTCCGGCCGCGTTGACCTCGCGCCGGAACCGCTCCCGGAAGCGGGGGTCATCGGCCAGGTCCGGGCTGATCACCTTGACCGCCACCCGGCTGCCGTCGGGCGCCTCGCCGAGGTAGACGATGCCCATACCGCCCCGGCCCAGCCTGCCGAGCAGCCGGTAGGAGCCCAGCCGTTCGGGATCGCCGCTCTCCAGCGGTTCGGTCGAGGGTTCACTCACGGGATCGATCCTCCATCGCGGGGGGCGGGCGAGCCGTCAGGGGCCGCACGGGGGCACGGCCCGCACGATGTCGCCACGGAGGAAGCACACCGCGCACCCGTACAACATCATGACCCAAACCGTACGCTACCCGCCCTGAAGGACGCGGTGCCGCTCGACGCACGAATCGCGGGCGCGCCGGTGACCGGGCTCGGCGGAGTCCTCGCCCGGTCGCGGCGCCGTCAGGCGGTCAGCGGGCCGTCAGGCGGTCCCAGTCGACGAGCCAGTCCCTGCCCTCGTCGTCGATGAACGAGCCGGGCGGCGCCTGCAGCCCGTGCGCCTGCAGCCACTGTCCGGGACGCTGCTGGAAGGGACGGGGCCTGCCGCTGCTCGGCATGAGCTGAGGCGGGATGGGCGCGGGCTTGGCGCTCGTCCGCCAGGTGGAGTCCTCCAGGCTGAGGGCGGCGGCGTCCTTCTCCTCGGCCATGCCGATCGGGCCCTCCCGGCGGGCGTTGAAGAATTGGGTGACGGCGGGGTCCCGGCTGGTGAGCATCATCTCCCGTGGCCCGAACGCCACGAGCCCGCGCCGGAACAGCAGCCCCAGGTTGTCGGGGAGCACCCGGGCGGTGCCGATGTCGTGGGTGACGATGAGGATGGTCGCGCCGGTCTCGTCGTTGATGTCGGTGAAGAGCTGGTTGAGGTAGGCGGTGCGCACCGGGTCGAGCCCGGAGTCGGGCTCGTCCACCAGCAGGATCTCGGGGTCGAGCACCAGCGCGCGGGCCAGACCGGCGCGTTTGCGCATTCCTCCGGAGATCTCCCCCGGCAGTTTGTTCTCCGCGCCGATCAGCCCCACCATCTCCATCTTGGACATGGTGATCTCCCGGATGCGGTGCTCCTTGAGCTTGGTGTGCTCGCGCAGCGGGAACGCGACGTTCTCGTACACGCTCATCGACCCGAACAGCGCGCCGTCCTGGAACAGCACCCCGAAGCGCCGCCTCAGGTCGTGCAGGGGGCGTTCGTGCAGTTCGGGGACGTCCACGCCGTCCACCCACACGTGTCCCCTGTCGGGCCGCAGCAGCCCGATGAGGTTCTTCAGAAAGACCGACTTGCCGGTTCCCGACGGTCCGAGCAGGGCGGAGATCTGCCCTGCCGGGATGGTGAACGTCACGTTCTCCCAGATGACCTGGCGCCCGAAGGACTTCTTCAGCCCCTCCACCCGGATCTCGACTCCCATGACCGGAAAGTACGCCGGGATCGCGGGCTTGAGAGGGCCCAACCTCGGGGGGCTTGGGGGGTCGTCCCCCAGACGGCAGGCGGGTCAGGCGGCGGGGATGCCCAGTGCCCCGTGGAGTGCGGCCAGCAGTTCGGGCTGCCGGTCGTTGAGGTAGAAGTGGCCGCCGGGGAAGACCCTCAGCTCGAACGGCCCGTCGGTGAGCTCCGCCCAGCGGGAGACCTTCTCGACGGTGCCGTGCGGGTCCGCCTCCCCGGCCAGGCCGGTGACCGGGACGGCCAGCCGCGGCTCCGCCCGGTGCTCGTACTTCTGGATGAGCCGGTAGTCGGCCCTGACGTAGGGGAGGACGAGTTCGCGCAGCTCGGGGTCGGCCAGCGCCTCGGCGTCGGTGCCGCCCAGCTCGACCAGCTCGGAGACCAGGCCGTCGTCGTCCTTGTCGGCCGGGTTGCCGCCTTCCCCGCGCAGGTGGACGGCGGGCGAGGCGGACATGAACACGTGGACCGGGGGGACGCCCTTGGTCTGGAGCAGCAGGGCGGTCTCGTAGGCGAGGATCGTGCCCATGCTGTGGCCGAAGAAGGCCAGCGGCCGGTCGGTGAGCGGGGCGAGCGCGGCGGCGATCATCCGGGCCGCCTGCCGGGCGTCGGTCATCATCGGCTCGCGGATCCGGTCGGCGCGGCCGGGGTACTGGACGGCGTGCACCTCCAGCGCGGGGCTGGACGCCTTGCCCCAGGTCCGGTAGGCGCCGGCCGAGCCGCCCGCGTGCGGGAAGCAGACCAGCCGGGTGGTCGCCCAGGGGCGCGGGTCGGGGCAGCGAAGCCAGCTCACGGGTTCCTCGTTCCTTCTCAGTTCTCTTCCGCGGCGGGTTCCCCCGCGAGGTCCTCCACCGGCCCCTCCTGCGGCTCCAGCCGGGACGCGCGGGGGTCGCCGGGCAGCGGCCAGGGCGCCAGCCGGGGGTCGGGCACCCGTTTGGCGCCGGACGTCTCGGCCGCGACGGTGAACCCGCGCCTCAGGTAATTGGCCTTGGCGTTGGGATGGTCGAGGGTGCTGGTGCGCAGCCAGACGCGCTCGGTCGGCCCCAGCCCCTCACCCCACAGCCTCCCGCGCTGCCAGGCGCGGCGCACGCACTGCTCGACCAGGTAGCCGCCGAAGCCCCGCCCGACGAACGCCGGCACCAGCCCGACGAGGTGCACCTCGGTGTCGCCGTCCGGCTGGGCCTCCAGCTCGAAGTACCCGGCGACGGTGCCCTCGGCCAGCGCGATCCAGGTCGCCAGTTCGGGGCGGTCCACCCACTTGGCCCAGTCCTCGAACGTCCAGGAGAACCGGTCGGTCCAGCAGACCCGGGCGCCGACCGCCGCGTACATGGCGCGGTTGAAGTCGGGGGACGGCACCCCGGCGAGGCTGAAGGTCAGCTCGTCCGAGGGAAGGGGGCTGGGCCGGAGCGCGCCGGGGTCGCGCATCTCCAAGGTCCATTCGGTGACGGCCAGCTCCGCCTCCACCCGGGTTCCCTGCCGCAAGATCAGGAGTCCATCGCCTGGATGAGGCTCTTGGGGCGCATGTCCGTCCAGTGCTCGTTGATGTGGTCCAGGCACTCCTGACGGGTGCCGGCGGGCCTGGCGACGGTCCAGCCCGCGGGCACCTCGGCGAACTGTGGCCAAAGCGAGTACTGGCCCTCGTCGTTGATCAGCACCAGGTAGGTCGCTTCGTCGTTCTCGAAGGGGTTGGTGGCCATCGGGGGTCCTTCCGTACCGGGGTGAGGGGATTTTCAGTCTTTCAAACGGTCCGCCAGGACCGCGCCGATCTTCGCGACCGCTTCCGGTTCCATCAGGAAGTGGTGCTCGACGTCCAGGTCATGCCGCTCGATGCCGCGCACGTAGGAGGTCCAGACCTCCGGCTCCGGCGAATCGGGCAGCAGCCCCTGGGTGGCCCGGAAGAACAGCAGGTCCGCCGGGACGGGGCCGGAGGGGACGTAGCCGTCCACGATCCGCAGCCCGTTCTCGTAGGTGCCGTAGACGGCGAGCAGCTGTTCTTCCTCCAGGGTCGCGAAGGCGTCCTCGCGCTTGCGGAGTTCCGCGATGATCGCGGCGACGTCCGGGTTCTGCAGGTCGCCCGCGACCTTCTCGTCGATGCCGATCGCCTCCAGCAGTTCGGGGACGACCTCGCGCTCCTCGGGAGCCAGGTTCTGGGAGTGGAAGGAGTCGAGCATGCACAGCACTCCCACTTCCTCTCCCAGTTCGCCCAGGACGCGGGCGGCCTCGAACGCGATGAGGCCGCCGAGCGACCAGCCCAGCAGATGGTAAGGGCCGGAGGGCCGTACCTTGCGCAGTTCGGCGACGTAGTCCTCGGCCATCTCCCGGATGGACCCGGCCCGGTACGCGGGTTCGCTGAGCGTCCGCGACTGCAGGCCGTAGACCGGCCGTCCCGGCAGGTAAGGCAGCAGCGCGAAGTACGGCCAGGACAGGCCGGAGGCCGGGTGCACGCAGAACAGCGGCGCCTTCTCCCCCGTAGTCCGGATCGGCAGCAGCACGCCGAGGCCGGCCTCGGGCTCGTCCTCGGCCGCCAGCAGGCCCTCCACGGTCTGGTGGGTGAAGACCATCCGGGGGGTGAGGTCGAAGCCGGCCTCCTTGGCGCGGGCCGCCAGGCGCAGCGCGGCGATGCTGTCGCCGCCCAGGTCGAAGAAGCTCACGTCCGCGAACGCCTGCGGCAGGCCGAGCACCTCGGCGAACAGCCCGCAGAGCTCCTCCTCCCGCGGGGTGCGCGGCGGCCGTCCGGCGAGCGCGAGGTCGGGGGCGGGCAGCGCGGCGCGGTCGAGCTTGCCGCTGCCGTTGAGCGGGAAGGCCTCCAGCAGCACGACGGCGGCCGGGACCATGTAGGACGGCACGCTCTCGCCCAGGAAGCGGCGCAGGTCGTCCGGGTCCAGCAGGCAGCCCTCGTGCGGTACCGCGTAGGCGACGAGCCGCCGCTCCCCCGGCCGGTCCTGGCGGGCCAGCACCGCCGCCTGCGCGACGTAGGGGTGGCCGCCCAGGGCCGCCTCGATCTCGCCCAGCTCGATGCGGAATCCGCGGATCTTCACCTGGTGGTCGGCCCGGTCCAGGTACTCCAGCAGGTCGCCGCGCCACCTCACCAGGTCGCCGGTGCGGTACATGCGCTCGCCCGGCTCCCCGAAGGGGCAGGCGACGAACCGCTCGGCGGTCAGGGCAGGCCTGCGCAGGTAGCCGCGGGCCAGGCCCGCGCCCGCCAGGTACAGCTCGCCGGGGGCCCCGTCGAGCACCGGCCGCAGCGCCTCGTCCAGCACGTACAGACGGGTGTCGTCCAGCGGCCCGCCCAGCGGCGGCGCGTGGTGGGCGTCCAGCACCGAGCGCATCGACTGCATGGTGGCGTAGGTCGTCGCCTCGGTCGGCCCGTAGACGTTGTAGAGCTCGATGCCTGGGCAGGCGTCCAGGACGGCCCGCATGGCGTGGGCGTTGCCCGCCTCGCCGCCGGTGTGGAGGCGGGTGAGCCCGGCGAAGACCTCCGGCCGTTCCGCGGCCATGAGGTTGAACAGGCTCGTGGTGACGAACGCCGTGGTGAGGCGCTCCTCCTCGACGATCCGGGCGAAGCCCTCGGTGTCCAGCTCCCCGCTCGGGGCGATGACGGCGGTGCCGCCGTTCAGCAGCGGCGTCCACATCTCGTAGGTGGAGGCGTCGAAGGCGTGGGCGGAGAACACCAGCACGCGGTCGCCGCCGACCTTGACCTCGTCGTCGGTGACGAAGTCGACTACCTCGCGGTGGGCGATGCCGACGCTCTTGGGCAGGCCGGTCGAGCCGGAGGTGAAGATCGCGTAGGCGAGCCGGTCCGGCGTGACCGGGGCGGGCGGGAGGACCGGGCCGTCGACCGGCAGGTCGACCCGGACGGTCCGGGCCTCGGGGGTGAAGCCGGGGTCGGCGAACGCCTCGTCGATCAGCAGCACGGGCGCGCCGCTCTCGCGCAGCGCCCAGGCCCGGCGCTCGGCCGGGTAGCTGTGGTGGATCGGCACGTAGTAGCCGCCGGCCTTGAGGACGGCCAGGGTCGAGACCAGCACCTGCGGTCCGCGTTCCAGCAGCATCGCGACCGGGGTCTCGGGTCCGACGCCCAGGTCCGCCAGGTGCCCGGCGAGCCGTCCGGACCGCTCGTCCAGCTCCGCGTAGGTGATCGACTCGCCGTCGTGGCGGATCGCGACGGCGTCCGGCCTCTCGGCGGCCATCCGTGCGAACCGGGCGGTGACGGACACGGCTTCGCGCCCGCTGGGACGGCCCTGCCTGGTCCTCACCCGCTCGCGTTCGGAGTCGGTGAGCAGGTCCAGGCGGGCCACCGTCAGATCCGGCCGTTCGGCGATGGCTTCCAGAACTCCGCGCAGCCGTCCGGCCAGGCGCTCGGCCTCCTGCGGGGTGAACAGGTCGGGCCGGTAGTCCAGCCGGACCGTCAGTTCCCTGCCCGGGACGGCGGCGAGCGCGACCGGATAGTGGGTGGCGTCGTGCATGGTCGCGGAGGAGATCCTGACCCCGTTCAGGTCGGTCGCCTCGGCGTCGGGGTCGAAGGGGTAGTTCTCCAGCACCGTGACGGTGTCGAACAGCGCGCCCAGCCGGGTGAGGCCCTGGATCTCGGCGAGGCCGAGGTGGTGGTGGGGCATGAGGTCGACCTGCTCGCCCTGGACCCGGCGCAGCGCCTCGGCGAGGGTGTCGCCGGGCGAGACCCTGATCCGGACCGGCAGGGTGTTGATGAACAGCCCGACCATCTGCTCGATCCCCGCCAGCTCCGGCGGGCGTCCGGAGACGACGCCGCCGAACACCACGTCGCTGCGGCCCGTCTCCACGCCCAGCACCAGGCCCCAGGCGAGCTGGAGCACGGTGTTGAGGGTGACGCCCTCGGTGCGGGCGCGGGCGGTCAGCGCGGTGGTGAGCTCCTCGCTCAGCACCACCTGGAGTTTCTCGGGGTCGACGGTACCGGCGGAGGGCCGCGGGCGGATCAGGGTGGGCTCCTCCACACCCTCCAGCGCGCGGTGCCAGGCGGCCTCGGCGGCGGCGCGGTCCTGGCGGGCGACCCAGGCCAGGTAGTTCTTGTACGGGGTGACCCTCGGCAGCACGGAGGCGTCGCCCCCGGTGAGGTAGAGGGCGAACAGTTCGGTCTGCAGGATCGGGGTGGACCAGCCGTCCAGCAGGATGTGGTGGTTGGTGAACACCAGGTGGTGGACGTCCGGCGCCGAGCGCACCAGCGTGAACCGCAGCAGCGGCGGTCGGCCCAGGTCCCAGCCGCGCGCCCGTTCCCGCGCGGCGATCTGGGCCACCTCGTCGACGGGCGCCTCGATCTCTTCGAACGGCACCTTGACGGTCTTGGCGACGAGCTGGACGGGGTCGCCCTGCTTGCGCTGGCGGAACGCCGACCGCAGGTTGGCGTGGCGGGCGACGAGCGCCTGCGCGGCGGTCCTGAGCGCACCGGTGTCCAGGGGGCCGTCCAGGCGCAGGACGACCTGCGCGGAGTAGACGTCGGCGTCCGCGTCGAACAGGGCGTGGAAGAACAGCCCCTGCTGCAGCGGCGACAGCGGCAGAACGTCTTCGAGGTTGCCGCTCACAGGTCCCAGTCCTCCAGCTCCGATGCGAACTCGTCCAGTTCGTCCTGGCTGACCGACACCAGGTCGATGTCGGACGGGGTGAAGCCGCCCGCGCCGTCCTGCGCGGCGTGGCGGACCAGTCCGGTCAGCGCGGCGAACCACAGGTCCGCCAGCTCCCGCACCTCGGCCTCGGACAGCAGGCCGCCGGCCCACGACCAGGTGGCGCTCAGGCGCGGCCCGGACGGGGTGTCGTCGGTGTGGCAGTTGACCTCCAGCGCGTGCGGCAGCGCGAGCCCGGGGTCGTGGCCGCCGCCGAGCGCGTCGCTCAGCTCCGCCGGGGCGGGCGACCACTCGCCGCCGTCCCCCGCCGTGACCCGGCCGAGGTAGTTGAACGCCAGCTGCGGCGAGCCCGCCCCCGCCAGCTTCTCCGCGGTCTCGGAGTTGACGTACCGCAGCAGGCCGTAGCCGATGCCGCTGTCGGGCGCCTCGCGCAGCTGCTCCTTGACCAGCTTGATCGCGGTGCCGACCGCCGGTCCGCCCGCGTCGACCTCGTCCCAGGCGAGCTGCCCCGGGTCGAGCCGGACGGGGTGGATGCTGGTGAACCAGCCGGACGTTCGGGACAGGTCCACCCCGGGGATGATCTCCTCGCGGCCGTGGCCTTCGAGGTCCACCAGCACGGCGGACCCCTCGCGCTTGCCGTGCCGGGCGCGCCATTGGGCGACGGCCAGCGCGAGCCCGGTCAGCAGCACGTCGTTCACCCTGCCGTGGAAGGCGGCGGGGACGCTGGACAGCAGCGGGTCGGTGACGTCCTCGCCGAGCGTCACGGTCAGCTCCCCCGCGGTGGCGAACGTGTCGCGTGCCGGGTCGAGCGGCCGGGAGCCCAGCAGCGGGTCGGGGGCGGAGGCGACCTCGGCCCAGAACGGCAGTTCGGCGACCCGGCCCGGCTCGGACGCCTCGGCGGTCAGGCGCTGCGCCCAACGGCGGAACGAGGTGTTCACCGGCTGGAGCTCCGCCCCGCCGAGGGCGGTCACCAGGTCCGGCAGGAGGATGCGCCAGGAGACGCCGTCCACGACCAGGTGGTGGGCGGTGAACAGCAGCAGGCCCGGCTCGTCGCCGGCGTCCAGCCAGTGCAGCCGCGTCATCTCCCCGGCGGCGGGGTCGAGCGCGGCCCGGGCCTCGGCTCCGGTGCGGGCCAGGGTTTCGGCCAGCGCCTCGCCGGACAGGCCCGTGATGTCCACGACCTCGACGAAGGCCTCGCGGGCGCCCTTCTCCCGCACCTCGTAGACGCCGCCGTCCACCTTCAGCCGGAGCATGTCGTGGTGGTCGAGCACTGCCCGGTAGGCGGCGGTGAGCCCGTCGACGTCCAGGCGCGGCGGCACGCGCAGCAGCATCCGCTGGCTGTAGGCGGAGGTCGGGCCTTGGAGTTCCTCGAACCAGCGCATGATCGGGGTGGCCGGGACGGGGCCGATCCCGGCACCCTCCGGTTCGGCCTCCACGGTGTCCTCGTCGGCCGGGCGGGCGATCGCGGCGAGGTCGGCGACGGTCTGGTGCTGGAACACCTCGCGCGGCGTGACGACCAGACCGGACTGCCGGGCGCGGGAGACGAGCTGGATCGCGATGATCGAGTCGCCGCCCAGGTCGAAGAACCCGTCGTCGATGCCGACCCGCTCCAGGCCGAGAACCTCGGCGAACAGCGCGGCGAGGGTCTCCTCCTGCGGAGTGCGCGGCGCGCGGCCGGACACGTTGGCGGAGAAGTCAGGCGCGGGCAGCGCCCTGCGGTCGAGCTTGCCGTTGGCGGTCAGCGGCAGCGCGTCCATGGCGACGACGGCGGCCGGGACCATGTAGTCGGGAAGGTCCTGGTTGACGAACCGGCGCAGTTCCGCCGAGTCGACCGGCCCGCCGACGACATAGGCGACGAGGCGCTTGTCGCCTGGCCGGTCCTCGCGGACGATGACCGCCGCGTCGGTGACGGCCGGGTGGCGGACGAGGGCCGCCTCGATCTCGCCGAGTTCGATCCGGAAGCCGCGCAGCTGGACCTGGTCGTCGGCCCGGCCGAGGTACTCCAGGCCGCCGTCGCGCCGCCAGCGCCCCAGGTCCCCGGTGCGGTACATGCGCGAGCCGGGCTCGCCGAACGGGTCGGCCACGAACCGCATCGCCGACAGGTCGGGGCGGTTCAGGTAACCGCGCGCCAGGCCCGCGCCCGCGACGTACAGCTCGCCGACGGTCCCGGCGGGCACCGGCTGGAGCGTGTCGTCCAGCACGTAGATCCGCAGGTCCGGGATGCCGACTCCGATGATCGAGCCGGGCGCCTCCTGGCAGTAGGCGCGGTCGAGCGCGATGTGGGAGACGTGCACGGTCGTCTCGGTGATGCCGTACATGTTGACGAGCACGGGCGCGTCGTCGGCGTGGCGGGAGTACCAGTCCTCGAGCCTGCCGAGTTCCAGCGCCTCGCCGCCGAACACCACGTACCGCAGGCTCAGCTCGAGGCCCGGGTTCGCGGCGTCCGCGGCCATGAGCTGGTAGAAGGCCGACGGCGTCTGGTTGAGGACGGTGACCTTCTCCGCGGACAGGAGCCTGAGGAAGTCCTCCGGGGACCGGGACGTCAGGTACGGCACGACGACGAGGCGTCCGCCGTGCATCAGCGGGCCCCACAGCTCCCAGACGGAGAAGTCGAACGCGTAGGAGTGGAACAGGGTCCACACGTCGTCCGGGCCGAAGTGGAACCACGGCTCGGTGGAGGACATCAGCCGGATGACGTTCTGGTGCGGGATCACCACGCCCTTGGGGCGGCCGGTGGAACCCGACGTGTAGATGACGTAGGCCGGGTTGTCCGGGGACATCGGCACGTCCGGGTTCGCCGGGTCGTGGGAGTCCAGGTCCGCCGACTCCAGCAGCGCCGCGTCGACGGTGAGGACGGGCCGGGAGTCCTCCAGCATGTAGGCGATCCGGTCGGCCGGGTAGTCCGGGTCGACCGGGACGTAGGCCGCGCCCGTCTTGAGGACGGCCAGGACGCCGACGACGAGGTCGAGGGAGCGCGGCAGGGCCAGCGCCACGAACTCCTCGGGGCCCGCGCCGTGCGCGATCAGGTGCCGTGCCAGCCGGTTGGCCCGCTCGTTCAGCTCCCGGTAGGTCAGGGACGCGCCCTCGCAGGTGACGGCCGCCGCGTCGGGCGTGCGCGCGGCCTGGGCTTCGACCGTCGCGTGGATGGTCGTCCGGGGCGCGGCCGGAGCCGTCCCGCTGACGGCCAGGTCCTGGAGGATCGTGCGGCGTTCCTCGTCGGTCAGCAGGCCGGCCGCGCTGATCGGCGCGTCCGGGTCGGCGACGACGGCGGCCAGCAGCCGCTCCAGCCGTCCGGCCAGCTCCGTCGCGGTGGCCGGGTCGAAGAGGTCGAGCGCGTACTCCAGCCCCGCGGCGATGCCCGCCGGGGAGCCGTCGGCCGCGTGCCTCTCCTCCAGGTACAGCGACAGGTCGTACTTCGCCGCGCCGACGCCCAGGTCGAGCGCCTCGACGGTCAGCCCGTCGAGCTCGGCCCTGGCCTCGGGGTTGTTCTGGAAGGACAGCGCCACCTGGAACAGCGGGTGCCGTCCCATGTGCCGGGCCGGGTTCAGCGCGTCCACGAGCCGTTCGAACGGCATGTCCTGGTGGGCGTAGGCGGCCAGGTCACTCTCGCGGACCCGGGCGAGGAGTTCCCGGAAGGACGGGTCGCCGGAGGTGTCGGTGCGCAGGACGAGCATGTTCACGAACATGCCGATCAAGTCGTCCAGGGCCTCGTCGGTGCGCCCGGCGATCGGCGAGCCGACCGGGATGTCGGTGCCCGCGCCCAGCCGGGTGAGCAGCGCCGCGTAGGCGGCCTGCATGACCATGAAGAGGCTGGCGCCGCTCTCGCGGGCCAGGGCCGTCAGGCCCCGGTGCAGTTCGGCGTCGAGTTCGAAGCCGAACGTGGCGCCCCGGTAGGACGACTGGGCCGGGCGGGGCCGGTCGGCGGGCAGCTCGAGCTGGTCGGGCAGCCCGTCGAGGGCCGACTTCCAGAACGCGGTCTGCCGGGACAGCAGGCTCTCGGGGTCGTCCTCGGAGCCGAAGAGCTCCTGCTGCCAGAGCGTGTAGTCGGCGTACTGGACCGGCAGCGGGCTCCAGGCCGGCGGCTCGCCCCTGCGGCGGCCGTCGTAGGCCACGACGACGTCGCGGGCGAGCGGGGCCATGGACCAGCCGTCGCCGGCGATGTGGTGCAGCACCAGCACCAGCACGTGGTCGTCCTCGGCCAGGCGCAGCAGCCCGACGCGGAACGGCGGCTCCACCGACAGGTCGAAGCCCCGGCCGGCGATCGCGGCGAGTTCGGCGGGCAGCGCGGCCTCGGTGGTCTCCACGACGTTCAGGCGCGGGACCGCGACCGCGGCGTCCAGGACGAGCTGGCGCGGGGTGCCCGAGGTGTCGGGGAAGACCGTCCGCAGGGGCTCGTGCCGGGCGACGACGTCGGCGAGCGCGGCGCGGACCGCCTCCACGTCCAGCGCGCCGCGCAGCCGCAGCGGCACCGGCACGTTGAAGGTGGCGGACGGCCCCTCGAGCCGGTTGAGGAACCACAGCCGCTGCTGGGCGTAGGACAGCGGCACGTTCGCCGGGCGCTCCCCGCGGGTGAGGGCGGGGCGTGCCGTCCCCTGCGCCTCCTCCAGCCGGGCGGCGAGGCCCGCGACGGTCGGGGCCTCGAACAGCGCGCGGATCGGCAGTTCGACGCCGAGCACCGAGCGCACGCGGCTGATCAGCCGGGTGGCGGTGAGGGAGTCGCCGCCCAGGTCGAAGAAGGAGTCGTCGACGCCGACCTTCCCCGCGCCGAGGATCTCGGCGAAGACCCCGGCGAGGATCTCCTCCCGCGGGGTGCGCGGGCCGCGTCCGGCGCCCAGGCCGAGGTCGGGTGCGGGCAGCGCCCTGCGGTCGAGCTTGCCGTTGGGGGTCAGCGGCAGCTCGGGCAGGATCACGATCGCCGGGACCATGTAGTCCGGGAGGGTCTCGGCGACGAACGCGCGCAGTTCCCTGGCCGTGGTCTCGTCGCGGGTGACGACGTAGCCCGCGAGGCGTCTGTCCCCGGGCCGGTCCTCGCGGGCGACGACCGCGGCCTGGGCGACGGCGGGGTGCCGTTCCAGCACGGTCTCGATCTCGCCGAGCTCCACCCGGAAACCGCGGATCTTCACCTGGTCGTCGGCGCGGCCCAGGTACTCCAGGGTGCCGTCGGGCAGCCACCGGACCAGGTCGCCGGTGCGGTACATGCGTTCGCCGGGCGCCCCGAACGGGCAGGCGACGAACCTCTCGGCGGTCAGGTCGGGGCGGCCCAGGTAGCCGCGGGCCAGGATCGGCCCGGCGACGTACAGCTCTCCGGGCACGCCCGCCGGCACCCGGCGGAGCGCTCCGTCGAGCACGTACGGGCGGCTGTTGCGGAAGGCGGTGCCGAGGTTCGGCTTCGTCCCGGGGACGAGCGGGCCGTTGAAGAAGTCGACGGTGGCCTCGGTGGGCCCGTAGAAGTTGCGCGCCTCCAGGGAGGGCAGTGCCGCGAGCTCCTCCCACAGCGCCTCTCCGACGGCCTCGCCGCCCAGCAGCACCGTGGAGACGCCCGCTTCGAGGACGCCCAGTTCGCGCAGCGCCTGGAAGTGCGACGGGGTGGTGTTGACGAGGTCGATGCGGTGTTCGGCCGCGTACCGGACGAACGCCTCGGAGTCCCGGCGGGTGGCGTCGTCGACGATGTGGACCTGCTGGCCGTGGACCATCGCGAGCAGGCCGTGCCAGGAGGTGTCGAAGGAGAACGACGCGGTGTGGGCGAACCTCACCCGCCGTCCGGCCTTCTCCGCGACCGGTCCCCAGAAGCCGGCGGCGTGGCCGTCGTGGTAGTTGACCAGGCCCCGGTGCGGGACGACGACGCCCTTGGGCCGTCCGGTGGAGCCGGACGTGTAGATGACGTAGGCGGCGCTGTCGGGGTGGATCGCCACGCCCGGGTCGGTGGCGGGGTGCGCCGGGTCCGTCTCGGCGAGCTCGGCGAGCCACTGAGGCGTGATCTCCAGGGCGGGCGCGGAGTCGGCCCGCATGTAGGCGATGCGGTCCTCGGGGTACTCCGGGTCGATCGGCACGTAGGCGGCGCCGGTCTTGAGCACGCCGAAGATCGCGACGACGAGGTCGGCGCCGCGCGGCAGCCGCAGCGCGACCCGCTGCTCGGCGCCGATGCCCCGGGAGAGCAGTGCGCGGGCGAGCCGGTCGGCGCGCTCGTTCAGCTGCGCGTAGGTCAGGGTGGCGTCGGCGGCGACCAGCGCGGTCTCGTCCGGGATGCGCGCGGCCTGCGCCTGGAGCAGTTCGACGACCGAAGGCGCCGAGGGCTCCCCGGCGGGTCCCGTCCAGGAGTCCAGGAGGGAGCGTTCGCCGTCCGACAGCAGGTCCAGGGAGGACAGGGGCTGGTCGGCGTCCTCCAGCACGGCGTCCAGGAACCGGCGGACGCGGTCCAGCAGCCGCCCGGCCTCCTCCTCGGTGAAGACGTCCGGCCGGTAGTGCACCCGCAGCGACAGCCGGTCCCCCGGCATGATGACGAACGACAGCGGGAAGTGCGTGGCGTCGTAGGAGTCGAAGCCGGTCAGGCGCAGTCCGCCCAGGGTGCCGTCCATCGAGGACGGGTCGAACGGGTAGTTCTCCAGCACCGTCATGGTGTCGAACAGGACGCCGTGCCCGGCCGCGCGCTGGATCTCGGTGAGGCCCAGGTGGTGGTGGGCCAGCAGGTCGGTCTGCTCCTCCTGGAGCCGCTCGAGCAGCTCCGCGAGGCTGTCGGACGGGTTCAGGCGCACCCGGATCGGCAGGGTGTTGATGAACAGGCCGATCATCTGCTCGACGCCCGGCAGGTCGGCGGGGCGTCCGGAGACGGTGGAGCCGAACACCACGTCGTCGCGGCCGGTCAGGGAGCCGATGACGACGCCCCAGGCGGCCTGGAGCAGGGTGTTGATGGTGACGCCGTTGCGGCGGGCGACACGGGTCAGCTTCTTGGTGGCGGACTCGTCCAGCTCCGTCAGGACGCGGTGCGGGATGACGGCGGGCAGCTCGGCGGCCTGCGGCGCGACGAGCGTCGGCTCGTCCACTCCGGCCAGGGCCTCCTGCCAGGCGGCCTCGGCGGCCTTGCGGTCCTGCCCGGCCAGCCACTTGAGGTAGTTCTTGTAGGGCGTGGGGCGGGGCAGGCCCGTGTCGGTGCCGCCCGACAGGTAGAGCGCGAACAGCTCGGTCGCCAGGACGGGCGTGGACCAGCCGTCCAGCAGGATGTGGTGGTTGGTGAAGATCAGCTTGTGCCGCTCGGCGCCCAGCTTCACCAGGACGAACCGCAGCAGCGGCGGCTCCATCAGGTCGAACCGGTGCGCGCGCTCCTTCAGGACGAGGTCGCGGGCCTCCTCCTCGGTGGCCTCCACCTCGAACCAGGGCAGGTCCACCACGCGGGGCACGACCTGCACCGGGCGGCTCACGTCCTGGTCGGTGAAGGCGGCCCGCAGGTTGGCGTGCCGGCGCAGCAGCGTCTCGGCCGCGCCGCGCAGGGCCGCCACGTCCAGCGGCCCCTCCATGTCGAGCGCCAGCTGCGCGGTGTAGACGTCCCGCTCGTCGTACTTGGCGTGGAAGAAGAATCCCTGCTGCAGCGGGGACAGGGGGAGGATGTCCTCCAGGTCGCGGCCCGCCGTCACTTCGCCCTCCATGCTGCCTGCAGTTTGTCGATCTCCGACTGGTCCAGCTCGACCAGCAGGTCGGAGCTGGTGAAGCCGCCCGCGCCCTCGTCCCGCGTGTGCGCGACCAGGCCGCGCAGCGCCTCGAACCAGGCCTCGCCGAGCCCGCGGATCTCCTCCTCCGAGAAGAGCGCCGAGGGCCAGGACCAGGTGACGGCCAGTTCGGGGCCGCCGGGGCGGTCGCGGGTGATGGCGTTGACCTCCAGGAGGTGCGCGGCCGGCAGGCGCGGGTCCTCTCCGGAGGGGAGCCGCTCGGGCGCGGGGCTCCAGTCGCCGTCGTCCTCGCCGACGCGGCCGAGGTAGTTGAACGCGACCTGCGCGCCGGGCAGGTCGGCGAGCTCCTCGGCGGTCTCCTCGTTGAGGTACCGCAGCAGGCCGTAGCCGATGCCGTTGTCGGGCACCTGCCGCAGCTGCTCCTTGACCCGCTTGAGCGACTGGCCGGCGGCCGCGCCGCCGGAGGTGATCTCGGTCCACTCGGCCTGGCCCGGGTCCAGGCGGACGGGGTGGATGCTGGTGAACCAGCCGACCGTGCGGGACAGGTCGACGCCGGGGACGATCTCCTCGCGGCCGTGGCCTTCGAGGTCGACCAGCAGGCCGGTGCCGCGTCCGCCGCGCTGCTTGCGCCAGTGCGCGGCGGCCAGCGCCAGGGCGGTGAGCAGCACGTCGCCCACCCGTCCGTGGAAGGCCGCCGGGACCGTGGTGAGCACGGCCTCGGTGGTCTCGGTGTCCAGGGTGAGGTCGAGGCCGCGTACCGTCGCGGCGGTGTCGACGGCCGGGTCGAGCGCGCGGGAGGCGAGCCTGGGGTTGGTGCCCTCCACCAGGTCGAGCCAGGTGTCGAGTTCTTCGACGCGCGCGGGGTCGGCGGCCTCCGCGGTGAGGCGCTGCGCCCAGCGCCGGAAGGACGTCGGGACGGGCTCCAACTGCGGGGCCCGGCCCATGACGGACGCGCCCCACGCGGTGACGAGGTCGGGCAGCAGGATCCGCCAGGACACGCCGTCCACCACGAGGTGGTGCAGCACGGCCAGCAGCCGGCCCTGGACGCCGGGTCCGGCGTCGAGCCAGACGAGCTGGGCCATGACGCCCGCGGCGGGGTCCAGGCGGGAGGCGGCCAGGGCGACCTGCTCCTCCACGGTCGTCTGGAAGTCCCGGGCCGGGGCGTCGCCGCCGGAGAGGTCGACCCGGTGCACCAGCCCGTCCGCGCGCACGGCGCCGACCGGCTGGACGACCGGCTGCCAGTCCTCCAGGCGCAGCCGCAGCACGTCGTGGTGGTCGAGCACCGTCTGCAGCGCGGCGGTCAGGTGGTCGGTGCCCAGCTCGCCGGGGACGCGCAGCAGCATCGCCTGGTGGAAGCCGTCCATGACGCCGCCGCGCTCGCGCAGCCACGCGATGATCGGCGTGATCGGTACGGGGCCGATGCCCGCGCCCTCCGGCTCGACCTCGACCGCGTCGTCCTCGCCCGCCTCGCGGGCCAGTTCCGCCAGCGCCGCGACGGTCTGGTGCTGGAACACCTCGCGCGGGGTGACGACCAGCCCGGCCTGGCGGGCGCGCGAGACCAGCTGGATCGCGATGATCGAGTCGCCGCCGAGGTCGAAGAAGCCGTCCTCGGTGCCGGGCCGCTCGGGCAGGCCGAGCACCTCGGCGAACAGATCGGCGAAGACCTCCTCCCGTTCGGACGCCGGTGCGCGGCCCTCTCCGACCTGGACGACCGGGGCGGGCAGGGCACGCCGGTCGAGCTTGCCGTTGCCGGTGAGCGGAAGCGCCTCCAGGGCGACGAACGCGGCGGGGATCATGTAGTCGGGCAGGTCGCGGTTGGCGAAGGCGCGCAGCTCGGAGGTGTCGAGCCGCGCGTCGGGCTCCGCCGAGGCGTTCACGATGTAGGCGACGAGGCGCTTGTCGCCGGGACGGTCCTCACGTGCGATCACCGCGACGTCGGTGATCTCCGGGTGCTGGGCCAGCACCGCCTCGATCTCGCCGAGCTCGATGCGGAAGCCGCGGATCTTCACCTGGTCGTCGGCGCGGCCCAGGTACTCCAGGGCGCCGTCGGGCAGCCACCGGGCCAGGTCGCCCGAGCGGTACATGCGCTCTCCCGGCGCGCCGAACGGGTCGGCGACGAACCGGGACGCCGTGAGGGCCGCCTGGCCGTGGTAGCCGCGCGCCAGGCCGGGACCGGCGACGTACAGCTCGCCCACGACGCCGGGAGGGGCGGGCTGGAGCCGTCCGTCCAGGACGTACACGCGCAGGTCCGGGATGCCGACGCCGATGACCGAACCGGGCGCGCTCTGGCAGTACACCTCGTCGAGCGCGATGTGGGAGACGTGCACGGTCGTCTCGGTGATGCCGTACATGTTCACCAGGACGGTGTCGCGTCCCCGGGCGTACCAGTCGGCCAGCCGCTTGAGCTCGAGCGCCTCACCGCCGAAGATCACGTACCGCAGGGCCAGGTCGCGGCCGTCGTCGGCGGCCATGAGCTGGTAGAACGCCGACGGCGTCTGGTTGAGCACGGTGACGCGCTCGCGGGCCAGCAGGTCGAGGAACTCCTCGGGGGAGCGGCTGACGGCGAACGGGACGACGACGAGCCTGCCGCCGTACAGCAGCGGGCCCCACAGCTCCCAGACGGAGAAGTCGAACGCGTAGGAGTGGAAGAGCGTCCAGACGTCGTCCGGGCCGAAGCCGAACCACTGCTCCGTCGACGTCATGAGCCGGACGGCGTTGTGGTGCGGGACCACGACGCCCTTGGGATGGCCCGTGGAGCCCGAGGTGTAGATGACGTACGCGGGGTTGTCCGGGGACATCCGCACGTCCAGGTTCTCGGCCGGGTACGCCTCCCCGTCGAACGAGGAGAGCAGTTCGGCGTCCACGGTGAACACCGGCGCGGAGTCCTGGAGCGTGTAGGCGATGCGCTCTTGCGGGTAGTCCGGGTCGATCGGCACGTACGCCGCACCCGTCTTGAGGACGGCGAGCACCGCGACGACCAGGTCCGCCGAACGCGGCAGTTTCAGCGCGACGAACTGCTCCGGCCCGGCGCCCAGCTCGACGAGCCTGCGGGCGAGCCGGTTGGCGCGGGCGTTCAGCTCCCCGTACGTGAGCGTGACGTCCTCGTAGGTGACGGCCGGGGCTGCGGGGTTCCGGGCGGCCTGCTCCTCGAAGACCGCGTGGATCGTGCGCCGCTCCCCGGACGCGGGGAGGGCGCCGCCCGCCCACTCGTCCAGGATCACGGCGCGCTCGTCCTCCGACAGCAGCGGCGCGGTGCCGATCGGGGCGTCCGGGTCGGCCAGCAGCCCGGTGAGCAGCCGCTCGAACCGGGTGATCAGACCGCGGGCGGTGGCCGGGTCGTACAGGTCGAGCGCGTACTCCAGTTCGCCGTCCAGGCCGGCAGGCTCGCCGCCGGGACCGAACCGCTCGGTGAGCACCATCAGCAGGTCGAAGCGGGAGACGGCGCCCCGCAGCGGCTCCTGCTCCGCGGTGAAGCCGTCCAGCTCCAGCCGGGCCTCCGGGTTGTTCTGGAAGGTGAGGCCGTTCTGGAACAGCGGGTGGCGGCCCATGTGGCGCGGCGGGTTGAGCACCTGGACCAGGCGTTCGAACGGCAGGTCCTGGTGGGCGTAGGCGGCCAGGTCGGTCTCCCGCACCCTGCCGATCAGCTCGCGGAACGTGGGCTCGCCCGAGACGTCCGTGCGCAGGACCAGCATGTTCACGAACATGCCGACCATGTCGTCCAAGGCCTCGTCGGTGCGTCCGGCGATCGGCGAGCCGACCGGGATGTCCTCACCGCCGCCCAGTCGCGAAAGCAGCACCGCGTAGGCGGCCTGCGCCACCATGAACGGGGAGCTGTTGGTCTGCGCGGCCAGCTCGCCGAGACGGCGCTGGACGTCCGCCGAGAGGCGGAAGTGGACGGTGGAGCCCCGGTAGCTCGCCTCATCCGGCCGGGGCCGGTCCGAGGGCAGTTCCAGTTCCTCCGGAAGCCCGGCGAGGGCCTCCTTCCAGTAGGCGATCTGCCGGGACTGCAGGCTGTCCGGGTCGTCCTCGGAGCCGAGGAGCTCCTGCTGCCAGAGCGTGTAGTCGGCGTACTGGACGGGCAGCGGCTCCCATTCGGGGGCCCGGCCCGCCGTGCGCGCGACATAGGCGGAGATGAAATCCCTGGCCAGGGGCGCCAGCGACCATCCGTCGGTCGCGACGTGGTGCATGAGCAGCACCACGACGTGCAGGTCGTCGGCCAGGCGCAGGAGGTGGGCGCGCAGCGGCGGGTCCACCGAGATGTCGAACGGGTACCCGGCGATCTGGGCCAGCGCCATGGGGAGCCCGGCCTCGGTCGCGTCGGCGACCTCGATCCGCGGGGCGGCCGCGGCCGGGGCCAGGATCTGCTGGCGCGGGGTGCCGCCGGAGTCGGGGAAGATCGTCCGCAGCGACTCGTGGCGTTCCACCACATCGGCCAGGGCGGCGGCGAAGGCCGCGTACTCCAGCGGCCCGGTCAGCCGCAGCGCCAGCGGGATGTTGTAGGTCGCCGAGGGGCCCTCGAACTTGTTGAGGAACCACAGCTGCTGCTGGGCGTAGGACAGCGGGATCTGCGCGGGGCGCTCGGCCGGGACCAGCGCGGGCCGCGCCGGGGCTGCGGCCTCCCCCTCCAGCCGGGCGGACAGGCCCGCGACGGTCGGGTGCTCGAACAGCGTCCGCAGGGGGATCTCCACGCCGAAGGCGGTCCTGGCCTTGGCGACGACCCGCATGGCCAGCAGCGAGTTGCCGCCCAGGGCGAAGAAGTCGTCGTCCACGCCGACCTCGGCGACTCCCAGCAGCTCGCCGATGATCCGGCACAGGACGCGTTCCCGCTCGGTGGAGGGCGCCCGGTAGGCGGCGTTCTCCAGGACCAGCAGCGGTTTGGGGAGGTTCTTGGTGTCGACCTTGCCGTTGGGGGTCAGCGGCAGTTCGTCCAGCACCATGACCGCCGAGGGGACCATGGCCTTGGGCAGGTGCTCCTGCACGAACGCGCGCAGTTCTTCGGGGCTGACCGTCTCGCCGGGCGCGGGCACCACGTAGGCGACCAGCCGCTTGTCGGTCGCGGGGAGGGCCGGCGCGGGCAGCGCCCCGCGTTCGAGCCTGCCGTCGGGGGCCTGCGGCAGTTCGTCCAGCACCACGACCGCCGAGGGGGCCAGGTGCTCGGGCAGCAGGCCGGAGGCGAACTCGCGCAGCCGCCCGGCGTCCGGGTCCGCGCCGGGCACCGGCACGGCGTACCCGACGACGCGGACCCGTCCCGGCTGGTCCTCGCGGACCATCGCGACGGCCTGGGCGACCTCCGGGTGGGACGTCAGCGCCGCCTCGATCTCGCCCGGTTCGACGAGGAAACCGCGGACCCGGGCCTGATCGCCGAGGTACTCGATGTCCCCGTCCGCGTTCCACCGGGCCAGGTCGCCGGTGCGGTACATGCGCTCGCCGTCGCCGAACGGGCAGGCGACGAACCTCTCGGCGGTCAGGTCCGGGAGGCCCAGGTAGCCGCGGGCCAGGCCCTCACCGGCCAGGTACAGCTCGCCGGGCACGCCGACCGGGACAGGCCGCAGGCCGGCGTCCAGGATGTAGGCGCGGGTGCCGGCCAGGGGGCGGCCGATCGGGACGGTGTTCCCGGGGTCGCCGTCCCTGAACCAGCCGATGGCGTGGACGGTGGTCTCGGCCTGTCCGTAGAGGTTGGAGATCCGGGCGCCGGGCGCCAGCTCGCGCAGCCTGCGGACGAGCCGCGGGGACGGCGCCTCCCCGGACAGGACGATGTCGCCGGCCGCCAGGTCCGGCTCGTTCCGGGAGAGCATCGCGGCCATCGCCGTGGGGGCTCCGCTGATGAGCGAGCCGCCGCGTCCGGCCGCCTCCGCCAGATCGCGGACGGCTTCGACGCGTCCGCCGAGGGTGAGCGGGACCAGCCATTCCAGGAGCGAGGCGCCCGAACTCGGCGAGGTCGACCACAGGACGTGGCGCAGCCGTTCGGGGCCGAAGGCTCCGGCGGCCCGGGCGCAGAGGTCCGCGAGGTTGGCGTGGGTGAGCACCACGCCCTTGGTGTGTCCGGTGGAGCCCGCGGTGCAGCCGATGTAGGCGGCGTCCAGGCGGTGCGGTACGACCGCGACCGGACCGGTCTCCTCCGGGAGGTCGCGGGGGTCCAGGACCGTCACGCCGTCCGGCAGGCGGCCGGTCCCGGTGGCGAGGACGACCGCGGGGGCCGCGTCCGCGACCATGTGGGAGATGCGGTCGGCCGGGTGGTCCGGGTCGAGCGGCAGGAAGGCGGCTCCGGCCTTGAGGACGGCCAGGGCCGCGACGGCCAGCTGCGCGTCGCGCGGCAGGCCGATCCCGACGATCCCGTCGGGCTTCACACCGTGCTCGAGCAGCCGGCGGGCCAGCCGGTCGGAGCGCTCGTCCAGCTCCCGGTAGGTGTAGGAGACCTCGGCGTCGCCGATGGCGACGGCGTCGGGGGTGCGCCGCGCCTGAGCGCGGAACAGCTCGGGGACGCCGTCCCCGGCGGCCTCCCGGCCGGTGTCGTTCCAGGTCCGCAGGACCAGCTCTCGCTCGGCGTCGTCCAGCAGGTCCAGGTCGCACAGCCGGGTGGCCGGGTCCGTGTCGGCCATGGCCTTGAGCAGCCGCAGGTAGCGCTCCTGGTGCGCCTCGACCTCGGCTTCGGTGTAGAGCTCGGGGTGGGCGTCGAAGTCGATGCGCGCGCCGCGGCCGTCGGCGGCGTCGAAGATGGCGATCGCCAGGTCCTCGATCGGGCCGTTGCTCAGCGGGTACTGGGTGGCCTTCAACCCGCCCCAGTCGGCGGTGTAGTCGTAGGCCATGATGTTGATGACCGGGCCGTGGATGCGCTGCCCGACCAGCTTGAGGTCGCGGATGAGGTCCTCGCGCCGGTAGCGCTGGTGGCGCAGCAGGCGGGCGGTGGCGCGGGCCGCCTGCCGGGTCAGCTCCTCGATCGTCATCTCGGGCCGCACCTCCAGGCGCAGCGGCAGAATCGAGGCCATGTGGGTGGGGGTCTCCCGGGCCAGCCGGGTGACCCGGCCGGAGACCGCGATGCCGAGGATGACGTCGTGGGCGCCGGTGGTCTTGGCGACCAGCGCGGCGGAGGCGGCGATGGCCAGGCCCGGGGTCGCGGTGCGCAGCCTGCGGGCGCCGGCGGCCAGCCGCCGCGTCTCCTCCTGGCCGAACATGGCGGTGCGGCGCAGGTACCGGTCGGTCGGCTCGGCGGTCCTCTCGGTGAGGGAGACCGCGTCGGGCCGGTCGGCGAACCGCTCGGCCCAGTAGGCCCTGTCCGCCTGGTACCGCTCGGACTCGCGGTACTCGGCCTCCTCCTGCAGCAGGGCACGGTAGTCGCCGTGCCGCTGCGGGACGTACTCCTCGCCCCGGGCCAGGGCCGCGTACACCTCTGAACCCCGCCGGTTGAGGAACGCGCCCGAGTACCCGTCGATCATGATGTGGTGGCCGCGCATGAACCACCAGTGGAGGTCGGGTGCCAGCCGCAGGAGGCGGCTGACGTACAGCTCGTCGCCCATCAGGTCGATGGGGCTGTGCACCTCCGCCTCGATCCAGGCGGCCGCCGCGGCGCGGGGATCGTCCTCACCGCTGAAATCGATGAGAGGCATCGCCGCCGGCGGGGCGTGGTCGATCGTCTGATAGGGGATTCCGTCTTTCTCCACCAGCCGGAACCACAGCGCCTCGCCCTCGTGGGCGCCGATCCGCACCGTCTTCTCGAACAGCTCTGGATCGAAGCGGCCCTCGATCTCGATGTACTGGGCGACGCAGAACGGGATTTCTGGATTCAGGTGCTGGAAATACCAGACCGACTGCTGCGCGGCCGACAACGGAAGAAGCTCTGAAGACGACATGAAGAATTGCTTTCGCGATGGCGGGGTGATTTTAGCTGTGCGCGACGGGTTACCAATCAAGAAAGCGGATTCCCGGCCCCTTTCCCACAACGTCTATAAACTCCAGCACGGTCGCCGCTATTTGCCCGTTTAGCAGCGCTGTCCCGCCCGTGAAGCCCCCGGTCCACTACTCATGTGTAGCGGGGTCACAGTCAACCAGCATGCAACATGCTTCGCAATCCTCCCATAAGTGGAACTTAACGGGCGTGATTACTCACCAAGGTGACAAGAAACGGGATGTGTGACCACGCCGTCACCGGGCGGCCCTCCGCCCGGTGACAACGACCCCACGAGAAGGCGATCGACCCGTTACAGGTCCGTGGCGAAGTCGTGCACGACCACCGCCGCGGCGCCGACGCTCGGGTGGCGCTGCAGCACCGCCTCGATCTCGCCCAGCTCCATCCGGACGCCGGCTATCTTCACCTGCCGGTCGACCCTGCCCAGGTACTGCAAAGCCCCTTGTGGCAGCACCTTCACCGCATCGCCCGTCCGGTAGAGGCGGCCGGTCGGCGAGGGGCCGAAAGGCGAGCGGAAGAAGGCGTCACGGGTGCGGTCGTGGTCGCCGAGGTAACCGCGGCCCACGCCGTGGCCGCCCACGAACAGCTCACCGGTCTCCCCCGGCTCGCAGGCGTACCAGTGGTCGTCGCCCTCCTTGCGCAGGACGTACAGATCGGTGTTGATCACCGGGGTGCCGATCGGAAGGCGCAGCAGCTCCAGGTCACCGAGCGTGACGATGTGATGGGTCACGTCGTCGGAGCACTCGGTGGGGCCGTAGGCGTTCACCAGGCCCGCCTGCGGCATCTCCAGCAGCCATCGGCGCGCCACCTCGGTGGGCAGCTCCTCACCGGTGGCCAGCATCCAGCGCAGGCCCGACAGACGCGCGCCCCCCTGCGCGGCCAGATCGTCCAGCAGCAGCCTGACCATGGTGGGCACCAGCTCCACGATGGTGATCCGCTGCCCGTCGATCGCGTCGGCGAAGGCCACCGAGTCGTAGGAGACCTCATCGCTGATCACGTGCACCTGGCCGCCGTTGACCAGCGGGCAGAGCATCTGCCAGATGGAGATGTCGAAGCCCAGCGGGGCGGTCTGGGCGACCACGTCCCGATCATCCATCTCCAGATCGACGATCTTGGCGTAGAGGTGGTTGACCATGCCCTGGTGCTCGACCACCGCGCCCTTGGGCTTGCCGGTGGAACCGGAGGTGAAGAGCATGTAGCGGGGCTGGTCGATGCCCTCGAGCCGGGCCTCGCCCTCCCACCGCGGGCAGCCCGCGGCCTCGCGCGCCCGCACGATCGGCACCCCGGCCTCGGCGGCGCCCTCGACCAGCTCGGGCGTGACCTCACCGGGGTCGGTGTTGAACAGCAGCACCGCGCCGGCCTGCTCCAGCACTCCGGCGACGCGCCTGGCCGGCCAGTTGGCGTCCGCCGGGACGTAGACGGCGCCGAGCAGCTCCAAGGCCAGGAACGCGGCGATGACGGTGACGCTCCGTACACCGCCGACCGCCACGACCGTGCCGGGGAGCACGCCCTCGCGCTCCAGCAGCGCGGCGATCCGGCGCGCCTCGTCCGCCAGTTCGGCGTAGGAGAGCGCACGGGTCTCGTCGCGGACGGCGGGGCGGTCCCCCGCCGCGGCGATGCGCTCCACCCGGGTGATCACCGCGTCGGACAGGTCGACCTCGTGCACACGGCTCATGGCGAACTTCCGCGCGCGCTCGACCTCTTCGCCGGAGATGGCGAGCTCCGACAGCGCGGTTTGCGCGAGCAGTCCATCCAAGATCGTCAAGAATCCGCTCCCAACCCTCCGGCGATTAGCCGATTATGTGTGCTTTAGATGATAGACGGGGCTTGCAGGGCAAGATGCCCTACTGTACGGTAATCAGCGCTGCGGTGATAGGGGTCACTTCATCACCCGAAGAAGTAAGGGAGCACGCCACAGGAGTTTCGGAGGGGCAGCGAGGTTTCCGGGGCGGCCTCAGCTTTCAGCCAACGGGGTGTTGATAATCGGAGAATTCAGGCTGAAGGCGCGTGCGGCCGGGATTCCGAAAAGGTGGCGGAACATTTCGTTACGCCTTGGCGGATTCCAGGTTCTCTGAACTTTTATTTGTCAGTCGGTTGTTGTCGTACAGAGGGTGTCGGGCAACGTGCCTATTATTAGCTCCCCACAAGAGTTCAACGTCGAGGATCTGTACGTCGACCTACGGTCCGTACTCGATTCCCCGCTGTACTTGAAGTGCGAGGGGTTCAACTTCGCCGGCTCGGTGAAGCTCAAGGCCGCGGCCGAGATGATCGCCGCCGCCGAGCGCAGCGGCGTGATCACCGAGGGATCGGTGCTGGTGGAGTCCTCGTCGGGCAACCTGGGCATCGCCCTGGCCACGATCTCCGCCAGCAAGGGCTACCGGTTCGTGTGCATCACCGACCCGCGCTGCAACACCGCCTCCCAGCGGGTCATGCGGTCGCTGGGCGCCGAGGTCAGGGTCATCACCCAGCAGGACGCCAACGGCGGATATCTGGAGAGCCGCATCAATCACGTGCGGGAACTCTGCTCCTCCAGCGAGCGTTATGTCTGGCTCAACCAATACGCGAATCCGAACAACTGGCGGGCCCACCACCGCCACACCGCGCCGGCCATCGACCGCGCCTTTCCCGAACTCGACGTCCTGTTCGTCGGGGCGGGCACCACGGGCACGCTCATGGGCTGCGCACGCTATTTCAAGGAGCACGGCAGGCCCGTCACGATCGTGGCGATCGACGCGGTCGGCTCGGTCACCTTCGGCGGCATCCCCGAGCGGCGCATGGTCCCCGGCCTGGGCACCAGCACCCGGCCCGCGCTGGTCGACGAGTCCTACATCGACGACGTGGTACACGTCCCCGAGCCCGACACCATCGCCACCTGCCACCGCCTGGCGGCCCGCGGCTTCCTGTTCGGCGGCTCCACCGGCACCGTGATCAGCGGCGCCCAGCGCTGGCTGAACGAGAAGTACCCTGGGGAGGAGCCGGTGGCCGTGGCCATCTCCCCCGACCTGGGCGAACGCTACCTGGACTCCATCTACGACGAGGACTGGCTCGCCGAGCACTTCGGGGACCAGGGCCGCGGCTGACCCCTCCCACCCCTCGCCGGCGGACCCTCTCCAGGGTCCGCCGCCCTTGTTCACCCGTCCCTTCACGCATCTCACACATCTCTTGGAGCAGTCCATGACCCAGGCCCCCGCGTTCTCCGTCATCTCCGGGGAGCAGGTGCACAACGCCCTCCACGGTCGCGAGAAGCAGCTGACGGCCATGGTCGAGGCGGCTTACCGGCTGCACGGCGAGGCGCAGACGGTCAACCCCGACAGCTACTTCCTGCGCTTCCCCGACCGCCCCAACAGCCGGATCATCGCGCTGCCCGCCAGCGTCAAGGGCGACGTGAACGTGCACGGCATCAAGTGGATCTCGTCCTTCCCCGACAACGTCGCGGCGGGCATCCCCCGGGCCAGCGCCGTCCTCATCCTCAACGACACCGAGACCGGCTACCCGTTCGCCTGCCTGGAGAGCTCGATCATCAGCGCCGCCCGCACCGCGGCGTCCGCCGCCCTGGCCGCGGTCACCCTGGCCGCCAAGCGCGGCGTCACCCCGCGCAAGGTCGGGTTCGTCGGCGTCGGCCTGATCGCCCGCTACCTGCACACCTACTTGGTGGGCAACGGCCTGGAGTTCGACGAGCTGGGCGTCTTCGACCTGGCCCCCGAGCACGCCGAGGGCTTCAAGGGCTACCTCGAGCGCACCGAGAAGGGCCGGGTGACCATCCACGACACCGTGGAGTCCCTGCTCACCTCCTCGGACCTCATCGTCCTGGCGACCGTCGCGGGCGAGCCGCACATCCTCGACCCCGAGCTGCTCTCGCACAACCCGCTCGTCCTGCACGTCTCCTTGCGCGACCTCTCCCCCGAGATCATCCTGTCGGCCTACAACGTCGTCGACGACGTCGACCACTGCCTGAAGGCCGGCACCTCCCCCCACCTGGCCGAGCAGAAGACCGGCAACCGCGACTTCGTCGATGGCACCCTCTACGACGTCCTCGTCGGCAAGACCACGCCCCCGGCCGACAAGCCCGTGATCTTCTCCCCCTTCGGCCTCGGCGTCCTCGACCTGGCCGTGGCCCGCTACGTCTACGACCAGGTCACCGCCTCCGGCGACCTCCAGACGATCCCCGGCTTCTTCCACGAGATGAAGCGCTACGGCTGATCCCGGCGGCCGGGCGCCCCGCGGCGTCCGGCCTCACCGGCGCCGCCGCCCGCTGAGGAATTCGCTTAACGGACAGTTCACGGCGCAGAAACCTCTCTGGACGCTCGGCCTCAATAGTGTCCACCCTGACGGTCGTCCGGCACCGCGGCGCGGTGGTGCCGGAGGCCGTGATCTTCTTGGAACGTACCCGGGGAAACGGCGCCGCGAAGCCGCGTGCATGATGGGCGGATGCCCTCGTTCTTCACCCTCTCCGGTTTCGAGCTGATCCCCGCCCCGCACGCCCGCGGGCCCTGGGCCCCCGACATGCTGCACGGGCGTCTGCTGGGCGGACTGCTCGCGCGGGCGATCGAGCGGGAGCACGGGACGGACGAGCTGCGGCCGGCCCGGCTCACCGTGGACCTGTACCGCAGCAGCAAGCTCGTACCGTTGACGGTGAGCACCGAGCCGGTGCGGGACGGGCGGCGGATCCGGGTGGCGGACGCCTCCGTCACCGGCCCCGACGGGACGATCGCACGCGCGAGCTGCGTCATGTTGAGGCCCGGAAGCCACCCGCCGGGGACCGCCTGGACCCCCGAGCCCTGGGACGTGCCCTCCCCCGACGAGCTGGGCGAGCCCAACCCGCGCGAGGGCGGCGGCATGCCCACCTTCGAAATGTGGCGGATCGGCGAAGGGAACGGCGACTGGAACGGGGAGCAGCGCCGCCGCGTCTGGATGCGGGAGGCGCAGCCGCTGGTGGAGGACGAGCCGCTGTCGCCGTTCGTCCGGGTCGCGCTCGCCGCCGACCTGGCCAGCCCGATCGCGCACTGGAGCACGCGCGGGCTCAACTACATCAACGCCGACTACACCATCAACCTCAGCCGGATGCCCGAGGGGGACGTCCTCGGTCTGGAGGCCGGAGGCCACCTGTCAGCCGACGGCATCGCCTCCGGCCACTGCGTCCTGTACGACCTGTCCGGCCCCCTCGGGTACATCAACACCATCGCGCTGGCGAACCGGCGCCTTCGCTGAGGCCCGCCGCAGCGGGCCTCAGCCCGCGCGCATAGCCTCTTTCAGGCTGATCCGGCCGCCCGTGCGCAGCACCGAGTTGGAGTAGATCCGCCCGGCGAGCCACACCAGCGCCCCGACCGCGACCAGGGACACGCCGAGGGCGAGCGCCTGCTCCCACACCGGCGCCCCGAAGACCGCGCGGACGGGCATGAGGAGCGGTGCGAAGAGCGGGACGAACGACAGGATCCGTACGAGGAGCCCGTCCGGATCGTTCGGAACCAGCGTGAAGCACATGACATAGCCGGCCATCAGCAGGACCTGGATGGGCGCGCCCACCCCGCCGATGTCCTCCTGGCGGGAGACCGTGGCCGCGGCCGCCGCGTAGAGCAGCGCGTACAGCGCGTACCCCGCGACGAACCAGACCAGCGACCACACGACGGTCCCCGCCAGGTCGCCGACCGGCAGGTCGAGCGCCCCGGTGGCGATCTGCGCCCCGACACCCGCCGCCACGACCAGTCCCATCTGGAGGAAGCCGAGGAGGCCGAGCCCGAGCACCTTGCCCGCCATGAGCTGCCAGGGGCGGACCGAGCTGAGCAGCAGCTCCACCACCCGGCTGGACTTCTCCTCGACCACTCCCTGGGCGACCAGGATCCCCGAGGCCTGGAGCATGATGAACAGCAGGACCGCCAGGCCCATCGCCAGGCCCAGCCGGAGTTCGCGCAGCTCGTCCACGCCCTCCAGGGAGACCACCTCGACGGCGGCCCCGGCGACCGCCTGGTTCACCTTCGCCGGGTCGACCCCCGCCTTGACCAGTTCGCCGTTCAGGGCGGACTGCTGGGCCAGGGCGGACAGGGCCGCCTCCAGCCGCTCGTCCGGCTCGCCCTTGACCACCATCCGCAGCGGGCCGTCGAGCACCAGCGCGTCGAGTTCGCCTTCGCGGACCAATCGCTCGCCCTCCTCCTCGGAGGGGACGTTCTCGGTCTCCAGCTCGAGCTTCATGGCCGAGGCCACGGCGGTGACCTGGCCGCCGAAGCCCTCCTCGACGAAACCGACCGTCGTCGCCGAGCCTCCCAGGAGCTTTATCCCGATGAGGAGCCCCGCCACGAGGACCATCATCACCGCGGTGCTGATGACGAACATCTTCGTCCGCAGGCGGGAGAGCTCCCGTGCCGCGATCAGCCGTACCTCTGTCAGCGCGTTCACGCCTTATCCCCCGTCACGACGTCGCGGAACAGTTCGGTGAGTGTCGGGCGCCGCCAGCCGAACTCGCGGACGCGCCCGGCCGCCAGCGCGGCGCGCAGCAGGTCCTGCTCGTCGGCGTCGGAGGCGAGGGCGAACAGGTCGCCCTCCCGCGCCAGGACGCCCGGCACGGTGTCGGCCCAGCCGTCCGGTGCGTCCTCCACCCGGCAGAGCAGCCGTGCCTCGCCGTGCTCCTGCAGCTCGGCGGCGGTGCCGACGGCGACCATCCGGCCGTCGCGGATGATGCCGACCCGGTCGCAGAGCCGTTCGACGAGGTCGAGCTGGTGGCTGGAGAAGACCACGGGGACGCCTGCGGTGCTCTTGTCGCGCAGCACCTGGCTCATCACGTCGACGGCCACCGGGTCCAGACCGGAGAAGGGCTCGTCGAGAACGAGGATCTCCGGGTCGTGGACGAGCGCCGCCGCGAGCTGGACGCGCTGCTGGTTGCCGAGGCTGAGCTTCTGCACCTCGTCTCCGCCGCGTTCGGCGACGCCGAGCCGCTCCAGCCACTCGTCGGCCGAGCGCCGCGCCGCCGCGACCGTCCACCCCCGCAACCGGGCGAGGTAGACGAGCTGCTCGCGGACCTTCATCTTCGGGTAGAGGCCGCGCTCCTCCGGCATGTAGCCGATCTTTCGGCGGGTGTCCTCGTCCAGCGGGGCGCCACCCCAGCGGACCTCCCCCGCATCGGCGGCCAGGACGCCGAGGACGATCCGCATGGTGGTGGTCTTGCCCGACCCGTTGCTGCCGACGAAGCCGAACAGCTCGCCTTCCCCCACCTCGAAGCTCAGCTCGTCGAGGACCCTGCGTTCTCCGTACGATTTCGTCAGATGATCCAGTGTCAGATTCCCCATAGGGGGACAAGATTGCCGGAAACACTCCAGAACATCTAGATCACGCTCTGCACAAGATCTCTCCGTGCAGCAGGGTGAACCACCCGTCCGGGTGGTCGGCGAAGGCCTGCCAGCCGCGCGAGATGCGCTCCAGGTCCGCGCGGGTGGCGTAACCCGACGCCAGGGCCTGCTCGGCCATCACCGACTGCAGGATCCTGTCCCGCCACATCTCGCCCCACCATCGACGCTCCTCCTCCGTCGCGTGGCACCACGTCGAAGCCGAGGGCCGCACGTCGGTGAAGCCCGCCGCGTGCGCCCAGGCCAGCAGATGCCTGCCGGCGTTCGGCTCCCCGCCGTTGGCCCGCGCGCACCTGTCGTACAGCGCCAGCCACTCCTCCAGCTCCGGCGACACCGGATACCAGACCTTCCCGGCGTAGTCGGAATCGCGGGCCGCGACGATCCCGCCGGGCCTGCACACGCGCCGCATCTCCTTCAACGCCCGGACGGGATCGGCCACGTGCTGCAGCGTCTGGTGGGCGTGGACGACGTCGAACGTGTCGTCCTCGAACGGCAGCTCGTACACGTCGGCCGCCTGGAAGGAGACGTTGCCGACGCCCTCGGCCCTGGCGCGCGCCTCTGCCAGCACCTCCTCCACCAGGTCGACGCCGACGACCTCCGCGACCCGCGCGGCCAGGTCGACCGTGATGCTGCCGGGGCCGCAGCCGACGTCCAGCAGGACGTCGTCCGGCCTCAGGTGGGGGGCCAGGTAGGCGGCGGAGTTCTCGACGGTGCGCCAGCGGTGCGAGCGCAGCACGGAGTCGTGGTGGCCATGGGTGTACTTCTCGTGGTCCGTCATGGGCCGACTCTAGCCCGACGTCTCAAGAGTTGAGAAATGCGTATCAATATATGGACTAGGAGAAGCCGATGACCCCTTCGAAGCCGCGGCGCAGGACCGCGGAGTCCACGCCTCCCAGCAGGAGCCGCTGCATGACGAAGCCGGGCACGAGGCAGGTGAGGAGCGCGCCGACCGCGGCGGGGTCGGCGTCCTCGGCGAGACGGCCCTCGGCCTGGTAGCGGACGGCGAACTCCGTCCAGACCTCCCTGACCCCCCCGAAGATGGCCGAGATGACCTCGCCGATGGCCTCGTCGCGCAGGGCCGCGGTCCAGCCCTCCGGCAGCAGCCTGAGCTGGACCTCGGAGCCGAACTGCTCCTGGAAGATCTCCAGGAACTCCTCCACCAGGTCCGGCAGGGAGGGCAGCCGCTCGCGCTCCAGGATCTCGCGCAGCCCGGCCTCGACGAAGCCCCTCCGCCCCGTGGCGATCTCCGAGACGATCTCGGCCTTGGACGGGAAGTAGCGGTACACCGCCCCGGCCGACAGGCCCGACTCCTTGAAGATGTCCTGCATCGAGGTGCTGTGGAAGCCCTTGGAGGCGAAGCAGCGGGTCGCCGCGTCGAGGATCTGGCCGCGACGGCGTTCCAGGTGCTCAGGGCTCACTTTCGGCATGCGACCCAAAATAAAACGGATGCTCGTTCTTGACAAACGACCGGCCCGGCGTAGCATCGGCCCCAGATAAAGAGAACGAACATCCGATTTTTAGGAGTCCGGTCATGAGATCCCGGCCCAGCCCCCTGGTCCTCGCCCTGGCGGCGGCGGTCCTGCAGGCCGTGATGGTCCTCGCGTTCGCCTGGCCGTCGGCCAACACCGCCCCCCGCGACGTCCCCCTCGCCGTCGCCGGCCCCGCCCCCGCCGCGGCGCAGGTCGTCCAAGCCCTGGACGCCTCGCAGCCCGGCGCCTTCGAGCTCAGGACCCTCCCCGACGAGGCCGCCGCCCGCGCGGCGATCGAGGACCGCTCCGTCTACGGGGCGATCGTCCTCACCCCCGAGGGCAGGAAGGTCCTCGTCGCCTCCGGCGCGAGCCCCGCCGTCGCCCAGGCGCTGAGCCAGCAGGCCGCCGCGCAGAACCCGGGCGCGGCCGGCATCTCCGTCGAGGATGTCGTCGCCGCGGACCCCGACGACCCGCGCGGCACCGGCTTCGCCGCCATGATCCTTCCGCTGGTCATGTCCGGCATCGCCGCCTCGGCCCTGCTCACCCTGCTCGCCCCCACCGCCCGGGCCCGCCTCCAGGGCGTCGCCGTCTTCGCCGTGGCCGGCGGCCTGCTCACCCCCGTGGTCTCCCAGGTCTGGCTCTCCCTCACCCCGGGCACCTACCTGGAGGTGGCCGCCGTCAGCGCGCTGGCCTCCCTGTCGGTGGCCGCCCCCATCACGGGCCTGGCCTCCCTCATCGGCCCTCCCGGCATCGGCGTCGGCGCCCTCGTCCTCCTCCTCCTGGGCAACCCCCTGTCCGGCGCCGCCACCGGCCCCGAACTCCTCCCTCAGCCGTGGGGCGCCCTCGGCCAGCTCCTCCCGCCCGGCGCCGCCGCGTCCCTCCTCCGCTCCGTCGCCTTCTTCGATGGCGCCACCGCCCTCGTCCCCTTCCTGGTCCTCCTCGCCTGGTCCCTCCTGGGCCTGGCGTTCCTGACCGCGGCCCTCCTCCGCAAGCCCCCGGCGCCCTCCGCCGACGAGGAACCCGTCGTCCTCACCGCCTGAACCCGCGAGAACGCCGGAAGGCCCGGGAACCCCCGGGCCTTCCGGCGTTCTCGAAGTGCATCATCGGCCCAGAACCTCCAGGTAGTGGCGGTTGTACATGAAGCCCAGCACGTTGCCGAACGGGTCGATCACCGCGGCGGTGACGAAGCCTTCGCCGCGTTCGGTGATCGGCATGTACGGCTCGGCTCCCAGGGACGACAACCGGTCCAAGGTCGCCTGCACGTCGTCGACGTGCCAGTAGAGGATCGCGCCGCCGGGAGTGGCGGACGCCCCCGGCGGGGCGAACCTCCGGTCTACGATGCCGAGTTCGGCCTGGTAGTCACCGATCCGGAACTCGTAGTAGACGACCGGCCGACCGTCGTCCGGGTTCCTGAAGTACGGCTCGACGCCCAGCAGCTCGGCGTACCACTTCCCGGCCGCTTCCACATCGTCGGCCCACAGGTTGACAGTGGAGAACCCTCGCAACATCGTGCTCCCTTCGCCGCCGCGAACCGGCGACTCGTTTCCGTTCGACACCCCGACAGTAGGAAGCCAACAGGTCAACGAATGTCCTATTAGGACGACAGGATGGAACTCATGCGAGATCCCTCAGACCGGCTGCTGCGCCTGCTGTCCTTGCTCCAGACCCCGCGGGAGTGGCCGGGCCCCGAACTTGCCGACCGGCTCGGCGTCACCCCCCGCACGATCCGCCGCGACGTGGAACGGCTGCGGCGGCTCGGCTACCCCGTCCACGCCGTCCAGGGCAACGTCGGCGGCTACCGCCTGTCCTCCGGAACGGCCATGCCGCCGCTGCTCCTGGACGACGACGAGGCGATCGCCGTCGCGGTCGGCCTGAGCACCGCCGCCACCGCCGCGATCACCGGCGTCGAGGACGCCTCCCTTCGCGCCCTGGCCAAACTGGAGCAGGTCCTCCCCTCACGGCTGCGCCACCGGGTGACCGCACTGTCGGAAGCGGCCGTCGTGCTCCCGCCCCGAGACGGCCCCACCGCCGAAGCCCCCGCCCTCGCCGCTCTGGCAGCGGCCTGCACCGCCCATGAGAAGGTCCGCTTCGCCTACGCCAAGCCCCACAGCGAACCGACCCGCCGCCTGGTGGAGCCGCACCAGCTGGTCGTCGTAGAGCGCCTGTGGTACCTGGTGGCCTACGACGAGGACCGCGCCGCCTGGCGTTCCTTCCGCGCCGACCGCATCAGCGAGGTCCACCGCACCGGCGTCCGCGTCCCCGCCCGCGACCTGCCCGGAGGCGTCGACACCGAGACCTGGGTGACCCGGTCGATGCCGTCCCGCGACGTCCGCGCCCGCCTGCTCCTGCACGCCCCTTTCGACCAGGCGGCCGTACAGATCCCCGCTTGGCAGGGCACCCTGGAACCGGTCGACGACGCCTCATGCCTGCTGCACACCGCCCCCGACTCCCCCCGATACCTGGCCCACCGCATCACTCTCCTCCCCCTGCCCTACACCCTCCTCGACCCGCCGGAACTCGCCGCGGAACTCCGCGCGATCGCCGAACAAGCCACCCACGCCATCCGCCGCCTTTGACCCTTTCCCCTCATCTCAAGGGCCTGCCGACGGGATCCGACCGACCCATCGGGAGAGGCGGGTCAGCGGGAGTGCTCGGCGTTCTTGAGGCGGGACATGGGGAGGGCGGGGATCCAGCGGGACTCCTTGAAGATTTCGTAGGAACGCCACTGGCCCTGTTTGTCGGAGGGAGGCCAGACGGGCTTGGAGATCTGGTCGACGGTGGCGAGGGCGGTGCCGGTGGACGGGTCGATGATGAGGACGGTGTCGAAGAGGGTGCCTTCCTTGATCAGCTTGCCGTTCTGAACGGAGCCGCTGTCGGTCTGGTCGGTGAGGGCGATGGCCTGGCCCTTGCGGCCCAGGGGGTCGGTCGTCTCGCCGCGCGATTCGACGCCGGGGATGTAGGAGAGCATGCCGAAGGCGGCCGAGCGGAGGGCTGGGGAGACCGGGAAACGGGCGATCAGGTCAACGCCCCAGCGGAAGATCTCCCAGGAGAAGAGGTATCGGTGTTCGGCAAGGTCGGCCTGGTGCTCCTTCGGGGCGGCGTCGGCCATGGCGGTCAACTCGTGGAGGAGGCGGTCGTAGAGGGCCTTCGGGTCGGTCGGGAGCTCTGCGAGGTTCTCCGGGGTCGCGAGGCGGGAGCCGATGCGGCCGACGCCGAAGTCGGAGACATGCCGCCAGACGTCCGGGGCGGTGGCGGCGGGTTCGAGTTTGATGCGCACCGGGTCCATCGATTTGATCATGCCACCGGAGGGGGACATGAGGGGCGGGACTTCGAACGTCCAACTGCGGGGGGAGCCGTCGGCCTTCCATGCCTCCTCGTCGGCCGGGGAGGCGAGGGTGGTGCCCAGCCTCCGGTTGATCATGTACTGGTAGTGGCCGGGCTCCTTCGCGCGCCACATCTCCTGCTCCATACGGCTGTCGAGCAGGTAGTCCTTGCCGGGGATCGAGAGCTGCCGTCCGGAGATCCAGTGGGTGTAGAGGAAATCGCCTTCGTTCGCGGGGGCCTTCAGCGAGGACGCGCCCGCGGCGAGGAGGATTTCGCGGGCGGACAGCGGTGCCGGAGCGGCCTCGGTCCCGGACGGGCGGCTCTGCGGCGTCGGCGGTGTCGTACCGGTCGTGGCGACGACGGCCACGACGGTTCCGGCCGCGACGACGCCCAAACCCAAGACCTTCCAGCGGGACCGGCCGCGCCGCCGCGCCGGGTGGGCCGTTGCCGGGGAGGCCAGGGCGCGGGCCAGATCGCGGTCGCGCCGGGCCTGGTCGGGCGCGGGGTCGAGGTCGGGACGGGTGGCGGCGAGTGCTTGGAGCAGGTCGTCGGGCATCGGGGTCCTCCCGGGTCGGGCGGGCATCAGGTGGCCTCGGGGATCAGAGCGGTGAGAGCGTGCGCGGTCGGCTGGGCCAGCCGTTTGCGGGCCCGGTGCAGGCGGACGAAGAAGGCGGCCTTGGAACAGCCGACGACCCGGGCGGCCTCGGCGGCGGAGAGTCCGTGCCAGGCGATCAGGGTGAGCGCCTCGCGGTCGGTCTCGGACAGGGAGGCCAGCCGCTGCAGCAGATCGGCCCGTTCGGCCACCTGCTCGCCGATGTCGCCCGCCGGGGCGGCCCAGCCGCTCAACTCCCGGGCCAGGGACTCCTGCCGCGCCTCGTCCCGGAAGTTCTTCCTGGCCACGTTCCGGGCTACTCCCAGCAACCAGGGAAGGGGCGGGTCGGGCAGGTCGGAGAAGCGCCGCCAGGCGATGCAGAAGGTCTCGCCGGCCACCTCCTCGGCGAGACCTCGGCCCGCCACCGTCACCGCGTAAGCGAAGACCTTCGGATGGCACTCGTCGTAAAGGTCAGTGAAGCGCTCCGCGGAATGCAACCCATCCCCTTTCCTCGGTTCTGTCCTGGGTAGTGCGCGGAGGCGACACATTCTTACGCGGCGGTGGCGACTTTCGATGACCGGCAGGTGCCGTTCACCGCTTCCTCGAGAAGGCCGCCCACACCCATTTGCCGCCGCGAGGGTCGGGCGTGCAGCCGCTTCGAACGGCGAGGGAGCGGACGATGAGGAGTCCTCGGCCTCCGTTGTCGTCGAGGGAGTCTGCCGAGAGGTCGAAATCCTCCAGGGTGAGTTCGGCGGGAGGCCGCGGACAAGGCAGCCGAGGGCTTGAATCCCAGACTGCGATAACAACGTCGCGGGCGTCGCGGACGAGTTCGAGGCGGATCTCCTCGCCAGGCGTCTCCTTGGCCGCGTTGGCCACAAGTTCGGTGATCACCAGCAGAGCGTCGTCCAGGATGTCGAGATCGCCCCACCGGCGGAGCCGTTGTCCCGCAAAGGTGCGCGCCAAACCGGCGGAGGCGGGAGAAGCGAGCAGGGGCAGGAGCAGGTGATCAATCGCGATGCTGCACCGGTCGTCGGTCATGGGCATGGCCTTCGTTCGAGCGTTGATTCTCGTTCCGCACACCAGTGAGCCACCAGAACGATACCGTGCGTCACAAAGCGCGTGACAAGCCTTACAACCGGACGGGGACGGCCGCTCCTGCTTTCACCGCTGTTTCCCCGCTCTCAAGCCGGTTTCACCGACAAGGAGGACGCCGGAATGGCCGCTCGGCGCAAGAGAGGCTCCGTATCGCCGACCCTGCCGGCGTTCGGCCGCCAGCTCCGCCGCCACCGCGAAGCCGCCGGACTCTCCCAGGAGAGCGCGGGACGCCGCGCCAACGGAGGACGGGGAGTGACCAGCCAGTACGTCGGCCAGGTCGAGAGCGGCCGCACCCGCTGCACCCGCGAGTTCGCCTCCACCATGGACGCCGAGCTCAAAGCGTGCGGCAGGCTCCTGGAACTGTGGGACGACCTCGTCCTCGACTCCGCCTTCCCCACCTGGTTCGACTGGCCCAACATCGAAGCCGAAGCCGTTCACATCACGTCCTACTGCCTGTCCGTCATCGATGGCCTGTTCCAGATACCGGCCTACGCCTCCGCGATTCTTCGAGGTGACAAAGACGCGGTGGAGGCCCGGCTCAGACGCCAGACGATCCTGACCCGAGACGATCCGCCGCCACCGTCCTATGCGCTGCTGCTCGACGAGGCGACGCTGGTCCGCGAGGTAGCCGGCGCGACGACCATGCGCGAACAACTGGAACACCTGCTGGAAGCCTCTGCGGAGATGTCGGGCCGCCTCACCGTCCAGGTGGTGCCCGCTCGCGGAGAGCACGACGGCAACAGCGGAGACAAAATGGACGCCCTGAGCAGAACCGCGTGGCGCAAGTCCAGCCGCAGTACTTCTAACGGCGGAGCGTGCATCGAACTCTCCACCCG
Source organism: Actinocorallia sp. B10E7 (assembly GCF_039871655.1). Taxonomy (NCBI): domain Bacteria; kingdom Bacillati; phylum Actinomycetota; class Actinomycetes; order Streptosporangiales; family Thermomonosporaceae; genus Actinocorallia; species Actinocorallia sp. B10E7. The sequence continues at coordinate 520,737 of NZ_JBDPLZ010000004.1, read as the reverse complement.
CCCCGACACCGTCCTCGTCCGCGACAGCAAGAACCCGGACGGCACCCGCCTGCGCTTCACATCTCGCGGCTTCCAGAGCCTGGTCCGGGGCATCAAGGAATCCTGAAGGCGCCCGCGTGGAGGGCGGACCAGGTGACCGACACTGCTCGGGTCACGTCCTCACCGCGACGAGGGCCGCATGGGACATGCGGCCCTCGCCGTCTCCGCGACTGCGTCTTCCCATCCGTCTTCGCCAGCCCCTGCCCCTTCCTCCGTCAGGGAGTCCTGGACCAGTCTTCAGAGGAGGGAAACTTCCACGTCTCGGGATCGGCCTTTACCCACGCGCCGTGCGGTGGACTCGCGATGCCCCCTACGTAGAGCTCGCGGTAGACGTCCAGGTTTTCTCCCGCGTTCGGGTTGCTGCCGGAGACGAAGGAACTCACCTTGAACGGCACCCCGTTGTCGTCGATGACCTGGACCTTCTCTTGTCCGTTCATCAACAGCCTGACCTCGAGCCGGAACTCGCAGTACCGGGCCTTGACGGCGCCGACGATGTGAAGGACAAGGGTCTCCTCCCGCTCCAGCGTGATGGTCTGGTCGGAGAAGTAAGGACCTCCCCACCTGCCGTCTTCATCGACGGTCCGGGCGTGGGGCTGAGGCTGGTCCAGGTCGAAACCCACCTTGACCGCCGACTCCAGACCCGCGGGCGGAGACAGGGCCAGCGCCCCGGTCAGCGGAGAACGGCACTCGTTCAAAGCACGCATGTCCATGATGCGCACCGGTTTGACCGCGTTCCCCCGAAGGGCGATTTTCGCGTGGGTGTTACCCGGGTCGACGCCTCCCAGCCGACGCCACCACTGGGCCAGAGCGTCCGGATCGCTTCTCGCGAATCGGTTCGCCTGGGCCAGTTGTTCCTCGTCCAACTTCAACGGCTCGGGGAACAGCCAGGAGAAGCCTTCCTCCTCGGTCTGCAGCGGCGCCACCGAGTCGACCAGCACCCACTCTCCCGTGGGCGGATCCGTCGGAGACTCCCGAGGGACGTCCCAGCCGAATTTCCTCTCGGCCCCTTTGCTCAGCACGTTGCCGAGAACCGCGCCCACGACCGACACCACGACCGCGAGCACACCCGCTCCGATGGTCCACCACCGGCGGCGAGGCCTGCTTCCGTGAGATGCACCTGTGTTCCGCGCTGGTCGTCGAGCTGATGGTCTCACCACGGAAATCAATCACTCTCGGTATCGTCCCGATCACGTAAATCCAGCGTAACGGAAGTCGGCGTGTAGCGAATGGGATCCGACCGGCGTTCCGCCGCCTCCAAGAAGTCCGGCCGACTCTGCGGAGCGATCCGGATGCCTTGCGGCTCTTCGACGGGGGTTCGTGCCGGGAGCCGTCGTCAGGGCAGGGGCCAGGCGGCCCAGACGCATTTGCCGGTGGGGGTGGTGTACCAGTCCCAGTCGTGGGCGATGTGGTCGACGAGTTCCAGGCCGCGGCCGCCCTCGTCGTCGGCGGCGGGAGTGCGCCTGGCGGGGGGTGCGGGCGAGGGGTCGTGGACCTCCGCCAGCAGGTGGGTGGAGGTGAGGCGGAGCTCCACCCGGAGAGGGGATGCGGGTTCGGGAGCGGCGTGCAGGAGGGCGTTGGTGACGAACTCGCTGAGGACCAGGGCGCAGTCGTCGGTCAGGTCGGCCAGGCCCCACTCGGGGAGGCGGGCTCGGGCGAGGCGGCGGGCCTGCGGGACCGCGGAGGGGCGGGGGACCGCGCGGAACCCGTCGGATTCCACGGTGGGACCGCCCTCCAGCGGGCGGGGAGCTGACGGCATGGGGAGAATCCGATCTGCACGGGGATCCTGACCGGACCACGGTGCAGGAGGACCTCCGCGGCGCCAATCGCGGCCGGAACACGGAATCGTGTGCGGGGCGGGCTCCGGACCGCGTCTTTCGCGGTTCGATCACGGAAAATCACAAAGCACCTACACCGAGTGACGATTGTGTCTACGCTGAGAGCCCCCGAATGGCTCGTAGAACCCCATGGTCTCCCCCTGTATCGGAGGGCTTCATGGCCCGTGGCGAACATCGTCCCAGTTGTGCGCGCGAGTGGCGTGAACGCGCCGCCCGCGAAGGCTGGCCCGCCCGCAGGACCGTCCAGGCCATCAAGGACTGCTGCGGGGTGAGCCCGCTCAAGGCCCACCGGCTGGCCCGCGGCTGGACGGCCAGGGTGGCGGTCGCGCACCTGGAGGAGCTGTGCCGCCGCGAGGGGCTCGGCGCTCCGCACGTCAACATCGACCTGCTCAACGCCTGGGAGAACGGGCGGTCCAGGCCCCGCCCGGACTCCCAGGACCTGCTCGCCAGGCTCTACAGGGCCAACGCGGTGAGGCTCGGGCTGGCCGCCGACTACTGCGAGGACGACGGGGACGAGCCCTCCGGCGCGGCCGTCGCGCACTCCGGCAGCCGGAGGCTGCTCGCCGAGGTCGAGGAGATGCGCCGGCGCATGGACCGCACCCTGTCCCGCGGCACCATCACCGAGGGCCAGCTGGACCTGCTGGACGAGTCGCTCCTGCGGTACCGGCGCGAGTACCCCGCCACCCCGCCGCTGCCGATGCTCGACCGGCTGATGCGCGAGTTCACCGAGCTCCAGGCGCTCTGCGCGCGGCGCCAGCCGGCGAGCGTCCAGCGGCGCCTGTCCCGCATGACCGCGGCACTGGCGGTCCTGACCGCCGACAGCCTGATGAAGCTCGGCGACATCCGCCAGGCCCACGCCTGGTACGGCACCGCGCGGACCGCCGCCGACGACACCGAGGAGCCGCGGCTGCGCGCCCTGGTCCGGGCGCACGAGGCGATGCTCCCCTACTACTACGGGGACCTCGAGGAGGTCGTGCGGCTGTCCCGGGAGGCCCAGGCCATCGCGAGGGGCTCCGTCTGCTCGCCCACCGCCCTGGCCGCCGCGGCCGAGGCCCGCGCGCTGGCCCGGCTCGGCGACGTCCGGGGCGCGCGCGCCGCGCTCGATCGCACCGAGCAGATCTACTCCCGGCTCAACGGCCAGACCGGCCGGGCGTTCGACTTCACCGAGCAGCGGCTGTTCCTGTACCTCAGCGGGGTCCACGCCCATCTGCCCGACACCGGCCGAGCCCTGGACGTGCAGGGGCAGGCCCTGGCCCTGCAGCCCGGCCAGGGCTCCGTCCTGGACCCGGTGCTCATCCGGCTCGACCAGGCGGTGACGCTGGCGCGGTCCGGCGACGCCGTCATCGCCTGCCGCCTCGGAGAGGAGACCCTTCGCAAGACACCCCACGGTCACCGAACCGACATCGTCTACGCCAAAGCCCGTGAAATCCTCGCCGCCATTCCCTCCGGCCGGCGCCCGAAGACCCTCGAGGGCCTCCGCGACGCCCTGCACCCAGAAGGATCCCATCCGCCCAATGTCTGACCTCGCCTCCGAAGCCAGGATCGTCCTCGACAAGGCCTGCCGCCACGTAGGGCTCGACCCCTCCGACGCCGAACTGCTGCGCCTGCGCAGCAACGCGGTCTTCAAGCTCCGCGCCCCCGTCATCGTGCGGATCACCACCTCCGTCAGCGCCCCCGAGCGGCTGCCCGCCGTCCTGGTGATGACCCGCTGGCTGCACGAGCTGGGCTTCCCCACCGTCCGTCCCCTGGACGACGTCGAGCAGCCCGTGCACATCAGCGACGCGACCATCACCTTCTGGCGGTACCTTCCGGCCTGCGAGTCCCCGCCGCGCGCCGCCGACCTGGGCGCCCTCCTGCGCAGGCTGCACGCCCTGCCCGTCCCGCCCGTCGACCTGCCCGCCTTCGACGATCCGCTGAGGGGCATCCGCCACGACGTGCACTACCGGCCGGGCGTCCTCACCCGCGAGGAGCGCTCCTGGCTGATGGACCTCATCGCCGAGCTGGACCAGGAGTGGAAGGCCCTGCCGTTCCGCACCCAGCCGACGACGCTCCACGGCGACGCCTGGATCGACAACCTCCTGCGGCACCGCGAAGGCCACCCCGTCCTGTGCGACTGGGACTCGGTCTCCACCGGCCCTCGCGAATGGGATCTCATCCACACCCACCACGGCCGCCGCCGCTTCGGCCTCACCCCCTCCGACGTCGATGCCTTCACCGACGCCTACGGCTACGACCTGCGCGCCTGGTCCGGCTACGACTCCCTGATGCGTATCCGCGACGTCTTCGCCGTCGGCATCCACGTCCGCAACGCCCCCGGCGACCCCTTCTCCCGCCGCGAGCTGGCCCGCCGCCTGCACTCGCTCAGGACCGGCGCCCTCACCGAGCCCTGGCGCCTGCGTCCCTGACGGAGGGCGAAAGCAGAGAATCAAAAAGAGGTAAGGCGAGGGGTGATTTCTCCCCTCGCCGTCAAAAATCTCAGAATCCGACAGATTCCGCCCTCAGACCAGCAGGCCGAGGCGGTCCCCCAGGACGGATTCCGCGGCCTGGACGAGCTGTTCCAGGCGGAGCATCTCCGACATGTGGAACTCCGGGGCGTTGGAACGCGCCACAAGGAGGGCGACATCGACGCCCGCCAGGGGGGCCAGCCCGTACTGGGTGCCGTCGACGGCCCGGAACGCCCGGTAGCGCAGGGGCTCGAGGTCGAGGGGCGGCTCCGCGGTCTCGCCGCCGGGGCTGGTGTGGATGAACTTCCCCGGACCGACGTGCAGGACGCCGACCCAGTCGGCGGAGAGGATGCCGGGCAGAGCGTCGGCGAGGATCAGGAGGCCGTCTGCGGGGTTGGCCGCGAGCTGGCCGATGAGGGCGACGTCGGGGTGCAGGCCCTGGGGTTCGACGGTGGGCCACAGGCCCTCCACCTTCACGCCGGGGACGGCGTCGAGGCCGGCGATGAGCCGGTCGGCCGAGGCGCCCGACGGCCAGGAGACGGTGATGTCGTCCAGGGCGCGGCCGGCCTCGTTCTCCAGGACGGACAGCTGGACCACGTCGGCCCCGGCTGCTCCCAGAGTGCGGGCGACCCTGCCCAGCGACCCAGGACGGTCGGGAAGACGAACCCGGATCCGCAAAAGCATGGGCACCTCCTGTAAACGTTCCGTCCCTTTATGTTGCCATATGTACATTTCGGCGCTGTTACCCGATCGTGTCTTTTCCTCAAGTCGGCCTATCGTCGGGGTCAACCGACCTATAGGGTTTCTCCACGTGTCCAGTACGACCGGTCCCCCAGAAGAAGGCCAGCCGTCCGAGGTGACCCTGGCCGAGCTGCGCGACGCCCTGCTCGGGCTGTCCGCGCGCACGGACCGCGAGCACGAACGCGCCGAACACCGGGAAGAGATCATCGACCGGCTGCACCGGGAGAACCAGCGGCTGCGCCAGGGCGAGCTGCAGCAACTACACGAGCCCGTCCGGGGCGCGCTCTACCGGCTCTACGACCTGGTCCGGCGCGCGGAACTGGACCCGCCGGACGGCGACCACGTGGCCCCGCTGCTGAGGATGATCGGCGACGAGCTCGCCGAGGCGCTCGGCCGCACCGGGGTCGAGCTCTTCGAGGTCGAGTTCGGCGAACCCTACGACTCCGCACGGCACCGGCCCCTGGGCGCCGAACCCGTCACCGATCGCACGCTCGACGGCAAGGTCGTCGAGGTGTGCGCCGACGGGTTCGCCCGCGGGGAGATCGTCGTGCGCAGAGCACAAGTCCGTGTCGGCAAGTATCAGGAAGACTGAGGGCACCGAGGGCATGGCGGTATACGGGATCGACCTGGGCACGACCTACTCCTGCATCGCGAGCATCGACGACGTCGGGCGGCCGACCGTGCTGCGCAACCTCGAGGGCACCGACACCACGCCCTCGGTGGTCTACTTCGAGTCCGGCGACAACGTCATCGTGGGCGCGACGGCCAAGGACACCGCGGTCCTGGACCCCGACAACGTGGTCAGCCTCATCAAGCGGGACATGGGCCGCGAGGTCCCCCGCGAGATCCACGGCTTCAACTACAACCCCGAAGAGCTGTCGGCCTTCATCCTGCTGAAGCTCGCCACCGACGCGCAGACGGTGACGGGCGAGGTGGCCCGCGACGTCGTCGTCACGGTCCCCGCGTACTTCGGCGCCGCCGAGCGCGACGCGACCCGCAAGGCCGGGCGCATCGCCGGCCTGAACGTCATCGACGTCATCTCCGAGCCGATCGCCGCGGCCATCACCTACGGCGTGCTCAACCCCGAGAGCGACCGCACGATCCTCGTCTACGACCTGGGCGGCGGCACGTTCGACACCACGGTCATCGCGCTGCGCGGCGGCCACATCGAGGTCATCTGCACCGACGGCGACCACGAGCTGGGCGGCGCCGACTGGGACGCGCGCCTGGTGGAGTACCTGGCCGAGCAGTTCCGCGCCGAGCACCCCGACGCCGGCGACCCGCTGGACGACAGGCTGACCGAGCAGCAGCTGCGCCGGGACGCCGAGGAGGCCAAGAAGGCGCTGACCTCGCGCACCCAGCACACCGTCCGGGTGATGCACGGCGGCCGGGTCTCCACCCTGGAGATCACCCGTGAGGTCTTCGAGGAGATCACCAAGGACCTGCTCGACCGCACCGTCGAGATCACCGGCCGGACCCTGGAGGTCGCCCGCTCCAAGGGCGTGACCGACTACGGCGACCTGGTCCTGGTCGGCGGCTCCACCAAGATGCCCGCCGTGGCCACCCGACTGGAGGCCGAGCTCGGGCTCACCCCCAGGCTGCAGGACCCCGACCTGGCCGTCGCCAAGGGCGCCGCCCTCTACGCCTTCGAGGAGACCTTCCGCCGCCTGCTGGCCGACGGCGCGCGGGAGGAGGCCGAGGAGATGGCCAGCCGCGCCGGCCTGTCGGCCGAGCAGCAGCGGCAGATCGCGGCCCGGCGCATCAAGACCGTCGCCTCGCGCGGCTTCGGGATCGTGGTGCTCAACCGCGATACCCAGGCCGAGGAGGTCGTCCACCTGGTGCACGCCAACGACGAGCTGCCCGCCGGGCGGTCCTCGGACTTCTTCACCGTCCACGACGACCAGGCCACCGCCGACGTGCGGGTGATGGAGCAGGCGGGGGCCGTCGAGTCGCCCGAGCCGTCGGACAACAACGAGATCGCGACGGGTTCGGTGCGCATTCCGGCCGGCAAGAAGGCGGGCTGGCCGATCTCCGTCACGTTCGCCCTGGACGCCTCGGGGCTGCTGCACGTCACGGCGGAGGAGAAGGAGACGGGCGAGCGCCTGGACCTGGAGGTCGAGGTCGGCGGCATGACCGAGGACGACGTCGAGGCCTCGAGGGCGGCGCTCTCGCGTGTTCAGGTGAGCTGAGGGCGTGTCGTTCGACGACGACTACAAGCAGCGGGTGCTGGAACCCGCGCGGGCGGCCGGGGACCAGCCGCCCGAGGACCTGCGGGCGCGGTACGCCCTGCCCGATCCGCTCACGCCCGAGGCCGTCACCGCGCGGGTCAAGGAGGTCCGCCAGTGCTGGCGGCGTTCGCGCGGCCAGCTGAAGTACCGCAAGCTCATCGACCGGCTGGAGGCCGAGCACCGCGGGCTCGGCCCGGTGTTCACCGCGGCCGAGCAGGGCGATCTCAGGCCGCTCGAGCAGCGGCTGCGCGGCGGGGACGAGCGCAACGCCCGGCGCAGGGCCGAGGTGCGCAACCGGCTGCTGGACGCCGCGGGGCCGCTGCGGGTGCTCTCCCCCGCCGAGTGCACGGCCATCGGCAGGACGGGCGGGGTCTTCGGGGCCGAGCTGTCCCAGCTGCTGCGGATCGACGGCCTGGAGGTGCACGAGCCCGACCCGCTGCCGGCCGCCCCGCCCTACCCCGGTTACGGCAAGGCGCGCGAGTCGCTGGAGGTGCTGGGCAGCAGGCATCTGCTGGCGTTCCTGCTGGGCAGCGACAGGATCGGCGGCATCCGGCTGTTCGGCGGGGTCAGCGCGGGCGGGGTGGTGATCGACCCGGCGGGCGCGGGCCGCGCTCTGGAGCGGGTCGCGGGCGAGTGGGCGCGGCGCCCCCGCGACACCAGCGCCACCCACGCCGAGACGGTGCTCATCGCGTTGCGCACGGCGCTGCGCGAGGACGTCCTGCACGACCTGCTGGGCTACGACTTCATCGCCCGGCTGCGGGAGCGGCGCGAGCAGCGTGCCTCCGACCAGGCGCTGATGGACTTCGCGGTGCGCGGCCTGGGCGTCGAGCCGAACGAGGCGCGGCGGCTGGTGTTCGCCGTCAGCCGGGAGGGGGCCGCGCCCTCGGGCCCGGCGGGCCGGATGCGGGAACTGCTGGACGCGGGGAACGCGCACGCCGCGGTGCTGCTGGCCGAGGGCCTGGGCGAGCAGGAGCCGTCCGCGGAGGCGGTCGAGGCGAGGCAGCGGGTCGCCGCGGCGTCCCGGCTGCTGGACGAGGCGCTGGAGCTGACCGGCCAGGGCGACCCGGACGGCGCGTGGACCCGTCTGGAGGACGCGCTGCGGCTGGCGGCGGACCTGCCGGGCCTGCGTGAGCACCAGCGGCGCCTGCCCCCGCTGCCGCCGTCGGACGTGGAGGCCGAGGTGGACGGCACGTCGGTCCGCCTGTCGTGGAAGCCCTCGCCGTCCCGGGCGGGCCGGATCCTGCACGAGGTCGTCCGCAGGCCGGGCCGTCCCCCGCAGGACTCTTCGGACGGCACGCCCGCCGCGTCCGTGGACCCCGAGCCTCCGGTGAACGTCCCGCTCTTCTACGCGGTGTACGCGCGCCGCGGCGAGGCCACGTCAGAACCGGTGCCGGTGGGCCCGGTCGTGCTGCGTCCCGAACCTGCGCGGGTGGAGCTGGCGGCCGGGGACGGGATCGTCACGGGCCGGTGGGAGTGCCCCCCGGAGGCCGCGCGCGTCGACGTGCTGCGCGACGGCGTGCCCGTGCCCGCCGGGCGCGAGGGTTTCACCGACCGCGACGTCCGCAACGGCGTGACGCACCGGTACCGGGTCCACGCCGTCTACATCGACGGAGCGGAGGAGATCGCAACCCCGGGGGTTCTCGCCTCGGCCACCCCGCACGCGCTTCCCGACGCCGTCACCGCGTTCGATGTCGAGCCGTACGCGCAGGACAGGCTGCTGCTGCGCTTCCCGATCCCCCAGCACGGGCTGGTGGAGGCGCTGCTGCTGGACAGGGAGCCGCCGTGGCCGACGGGCGCCCTGGTGCCGCTGGACGAGCTGCCCGCCCACCGCGTCGAGTCCACCCCGCACGCGCGCGGCCTGGTCGTGCGGCCGGGGGCCAGCGGGGTGCTGCTGGTGGTGACGGTGGCGGGCGCCGGCGCGGCGATCGGCGCGTTCCGCCGCCATGTCGACCTGCCCGCGCCGGAGGGGCTGACGACCGTGCGCCGGGGCGACGAGGTCGAGGTCGGTTTCGGCTGGCCGGGGGACGCCGCCGCCGTCGCCGTCACGTACGAGATCGCCGACGGGCCGGCCAGGCGGATCGGCGTCTCGCGCGCCGCCTACACCGCGGACGGCGGCGTGCACCTGCCCGTTCCCGAGAGCGAACCCGTGCGCGTCAGCGTCGCGGGCACCTCCGAGCACGGCGGCACGGTGCTCACCGGCCCCGCCGTCACGGCCGTCGTCGAGGCCCTGCCGGTCGTCCGCTACGACGTGGCGGTCACCGGTCCCCTGTGGAAGAGGATCCTGGCTCTCACCCTCACTCCCGACAAGCCGGTCCGGTTGCGGCGGCTGGAGCTGGTCGTCCGCGACGGCAGAGTCATGCCGCGGGAGTCCTCCGACGGCGAGCTCCTGAAGATCTGGGAGGATGTGGACCTGCCGGACGAGACCGTCCTGCGGGTGCCGATGCCCAAGCGTCCCGGGCCGTTCTGGTTGCGGTGCTTCGCCGGGTCGGACGTCGAACTCGCCGATCCGCCCGTCCGCAGACTCCAGCAAGGCTCGTGATGAGAACCGAGAGACTCCACCGGATCAGGCCGCGCGGACGTGACGCGGTCACCTGCCCTTACTGTTTCGCGGTGTTCGGCCGGCAGCGGATCGCCTACCGCTGCCTTGGCCGGGCCGGGCGCGGCGCGGGCTGCGACCCCCGGCTGGACGCCGAGCTCGCCGCCTACCTGGGCACCCAGGCGGGCGCGGTGCTGCCGCCGGTGTTCAACGGCCGCGGGGCGCGGGCCGCCTGCCCCGACTGCGGCAGGGAGAGCGGCCGGCGGGTCTGCCCCGAGTGCCACCACGAGCTGGCGCCCGCCTACTGCGACACGCCGGGCCGGATCGTCGCGCTGGTCGGCGCGAAGAACGCGGGCAAGAGCACCTACATCGCGGTGCTGTTGCACGAGCTGCGCAACCGGGTGGGCACCGAGCTCGACACCTCGCTGGTGGCCTGCGACGACCGCACCATAGAACGCTACAAGCGGGACTTCGCCCACCCGCTGTTCGACCAGCAGCGGCTGCTGCCGACCACGCCGAGCGCGGTGACGGCGCCGCGCGAGCCGCTGGTGTTCACCCTGTCGCGGCGGGTCCGCGGCCGGTTCACCAGCCGGACCGAGGCGCTGACGCTGGTGCTGTTCGACACCGCGGGCGAGGACCTGCGCAGCCGCGAGGTGCGGGACCTTCACCTGAAGTACCTGGAGGCGGCCGACGCGATCATCTTCCTGGCCGATCCGCTGGAGCCGACCGGCGGCGCCGCCGACAGCGAGCCCCTGGACGTGCTGGCGCGGGTGACCGAGCCGCTGCGCCAGCGCTACGGGCTGGACCCCCGGGAGCGGCTGAAGGTGCCGATCGCCGCGGTCCTCACCAAGATCGACGCACTGGACGTGCCCCGCCAGTCGGCGCTGCGCCGGACCCGCCGCCGCGCCGGGGCCCTGGACACCGACGACAGGGCGGCGGTGGACGCCGAGGTCAGGGCGCTGCTGTACGGCTGGGGCGCGGGCGACCTGGACCGGTATCTGGACCAGAACTACGCCGAGTACGCGCTGTTCGGGGTGTCGGCGCTGGGCGGGGCGCCCAGGGACGACAAGGTCGCGCCGGGCGGGGTGCGCCCGCACCGGGTGGAAGATCCACTGTTGTGGCTTCTGCATGGGTTCGGAATGCTGGACGGCTGATGGCCTGGCAACTGCACTACACCTCCGCGCGCTCGGCGAACCGCTCGGGCTTCCAGTTCACCGCGGTCTCCCCCGGGCTCCCGCCCGGCACCGAGGCCGTGGTCTCCCCCTACCTGGGCTACCGGCCGCCGCCCGACGCCCCGCCCTCCCCCGGCCCGCGGGAACTGGCCGACCTCCCCGTCTCCCTCGGCTACGACGTCGTCGACGTGGCGGGAGAGCGGCGGCTCCTGGTCCGCTCCCGCTACCTCGGCAGGGACTACTCCGGGCGGTTCGGCAACTTCCTCGCCCACGCCGTGGTCGCCGACCCCGCCGAGCTGGAAGGGCTGCGCCCGATCGAGTTCTGGGGCGCGCCGTTCTGGGCGGACTCCCCCGCCGAGGACCTGCCCCTCCTGGAGGACCCGCCGCCCGGGGACGCCTTCGACCCCGAGACGCTCGGCCGCTGGCTCGCCGCGCTCGACCACGACCCCTACGCCCGGCTGGCCGCGCTCGTCGACGCCGTCTGCTCGACCCGCGAGCGCGTCATCCTGGTCTCCCGGGACGGGGAGGAGATCGCCCGCTGGATCGCGGTCCTGTCGTACTCGCTTCCCGTCGCGCGGGCGGCGCGGCTGTCGTTCACCACCTACACCGCCGACCCCGTCTCCTGCCCCCACCGCCTCGCGGGCACGACCCCCGACGTGTGGGCGTCGCTGCGCACCGACCACACGGCCCATGCGCTCGACGCCCCCGCTCCCCCGCACGAGCCGAGCCGTTACGCCGAGGCCGTCACCGGACTGTGGCGGACCCTGGACCTGGAGGGCCTGGACGGCCTGGCGGAACTCGCCGAGGTGGTCGAGGACGGGCTGGAGGGCGCGGCGGTGCTGATGTCGCTGTGCCGCGAGGAGGAGGCCGGGCAGGAGGCTCAGGAACTCGCCCTCCCGCTCCTGCGGCATGACTCGCTGCCGTCGTGGGTCTGGCCGCGGCTGCCCGTGGACGGGCTGTCCTTCGACCTCGCCGCGGCCGTCAACCGGCGCTCCCCCGACGCGGAGCAGGCGCGTGCGGCCGGGGAGCGGTGCGCCCGGCTGGTTCTCTCGACGCCCGAGCTGCGGACCAGGATGGACGACTTCGCCCTGGAGGACCCGGCGGAGCTGCTGGCGGACCTGACCCGGCGGATGCCCCGAGCGCAGAGCCTGCCCCTGCTGGCCGAGCTGGCGGTCGTGGCCGAGCGGCTCGGCGTCCCGCCCGTACGCGAGACCATCGGGCGGGGCGCGTTCGCCCTCGTCAACCCCGAGTACCTGCGCGACGGGCAGAAGCTCGCCTCCGCCGACGACGTCGTCACCGCCGTCGAAACGCTCACCGGCAGGGCCCGGAGGACGCTCCTGGCGGGAATCGTCCACGGGCTCGAGCGAGGAGGCGCGCAGCGCCGCCGGGACGTCATGACGGGCCGGGTGTGCGACCTGCTCGCCGAACACGTCGACGACTGCCCTCTGCGGCTGGCACCGGAAGTGCGCCTGCACATGCTGCGCTCCCTGGCCGCCCGCCACGGCGTCCTGGGCGAGCCGACGCTCCGCCTGGCCGAGGCGCTCCCGCCGAACAGCGCCGCGGAGGGGCTGCTCACCGCCCGCGACGTCCCCGGGGAGAGGGACCCGAAGGCCGCGGCACGCGCGCTGGAGCGGGTCGACGGCGCGCTCGCCGGTCCGGCGGTCCAGGCCGTGGCCGACGCGCTCACCGGACGGTCCCCGGCCTTCCGGGCCGCCCTCGTCTCCGTCCTGGACGAGCGGGTCCGCGACCTGCTCGTCCACCGCTGGATCCAGACCGCACGGCAGCGCTCCGAGAGGTTCGAGCTGGTCGGCGTGGCGTTGCGCGCGCCCGGCACGCCCCTTGACGACTGGGTTCGCGAACAGTTGCGCAAACGGTTCACCCTGTTGCAGCTGGAGACCTACTTCCGGGACGATCAGAAGCTCCGCGCGGCCCTCCGAGAGCTCCGGGAGTAGGCATGCAGCAGGTTTTGTGGGTGCTGGGCGTCGCCGCCTGGGCGCTCATCATGTGGGCGGGGTTCGTCTACCTCTTCCCCCCGTTGTTCGGGCTCACCCTCGTCGTCGTGACGCTCGCCGCCTCCGCCTACTACTACGTCGTCGCCTGCCGGGCCCTGCTCCCGGCGAACGCCGACGGGCCGTCCCCGGTGTCGCCGTCGGACGGGGTGTACCGGCACTACCTCGTCGGCCAGGTCTGGCGGGACTGGCAGGCGGTGGCCCGGACCGTCGCCCCCCGCGTCTACCGGGGGGCGGAGCAGGCGGTGCGGCAGCTCACCGCCAAACTCCTGTCCGGCTGGTGGGGGTTCTTCCTCTTCCCCGTCTGGGCGGCGCTGTGCGGCGGGATCGTGCTGGCGGCGGTGCCGGTGGCCCTGCTCGGCGCCGCGCTGACCCTGCTGTACGGGGCGGTCGCGCTGGTCGGGCTCACCGGCTGGCTGGCCTGCGTGGTGCTGCTGGCGGGCGTCGAGCGCCTGTTCATGGTCTCCGGACGAATCCTGCAGACCTGTCCCCATCCGAGTTGTTACCGGCGCATCGGGCTGCCCGTCTACGCCTGCCCCCGGTGCGGCCGCAGGCACCACCGGCTCGTCCCGTCGACGGCCGGGGCGTTCCGGCACGTGTGCGAGTGCGGGGCGCGCCTGCCCACGACGGTGCCGCTGGGCCGCTACCGGCTCACCGCCTACTGCCCGCACTGCGGGGGGAGGCTGCCCGACCGGATCGGCCGGGTCCGGGTGGAGCCGGTGCCGTTCATCGGCGGACCGGCCGCCGGCAAGACGACCTTCATGTTCCTGGCGATCCGGGCGCTGCACGCCCGTTCCCGCGAGATCGAGGGCGCCCTCGCGTTCGTCGAGCAGCGCCACCAGCACGCGTACGCGAGCGCGGTCGCGGAGTTCGCGCGGGGCGGCCAGCTCGCCAAGACCGGCCCGGAGCTGCCGCTGGCGACCATGCTGGACGTGGAGCTCCCCGGCAAACGCCCCCGCATCCTGTACCTGTTCGACCCGGCCGGAGAGCTGTTCACCGGCGCCGCGCAGGTCGAGTCGCTGCGCTACCTGGACCACAGCGAGGCCCTGGTCTTCGTGCTCGACCCGTTCGCGCTGCCCGAGGTCCGCCGGACGCTCACCGAGAACGAGCGTTCCATCCCCATCGCGACCTCCGACGAGGACCCCTCCGACACCCTGCAGCGGGTGCTGAACGACCTGCGCTCGCGTCCCGACCAAGGACGGCAGCGGCGCGTCGCCGTCGTGGTCACCAAGGCCGACCTGCTGGCCCGCACCTCGATCGGCCGCGACCTGCACGCCGACCCCCGCGCCTGGCTGGACTCCCTCGGCCTGGGCAACACCCTGCGCATCCTGGACCAGCTCGCCGAGGAGGTCCGGGTCTTCCCGTCCGGGCTCGACACCCCGCCCTCCCGGCTGGCCGAACTGGTCGGCTGGGTGGCCGGACTGCCGCTGGCGGGCCGGGGCGCGACCCTGCCCCCGGACCTGCCGCCCGACCTGACCGCGGTGCCGCCGGTGCTGCCGATGCGCGACCCGTGGCGGCCCAAGGGGCGCGGTCCCGGCCTGGTGCCCGTCGGCCACCAGGCGGGCCGCTGGGCGATCCTGGGCGGGCTGGCCCTGCTGACCGCCTCGGGGGTGCTGTCGGCCCTGCGCTACCTGCCGATCTGAGAACCGGGCGACGGATCACGAACCCGGGGCGGCATCGGGGCGTCACACTGAGCGAAGGTCCAGGCACCCCGCCAAGACGACTCCTCCGGGAGGACCGCGATGCCCGCCGAGATCGAGCCGGACTCCCCCTCTCCGCACGCCTCCGAGTCCGAGACCCCTCCGCACACCTCCGAGTCCGAGACCCCTCCGCACGCCTCCGAGTCCGAGACCCCTCCGCACGCCTCCGAGTCCGAGACCCCTCCGCACGCCTCCGGGTCCGAGGCAGTCGAAGAAGTCACCGAACCCGCGACACCCATGTCGTTCCGCTCCATGGTGCTGCTCGGCACGGTGATGAGCCTCGGCGTCGCGCTGGTCCTCGGGCTGACGCTGCTGGTCGGAGGCGGCACGGGAACGGGCCGGGCGGGCCGGACGGACGCCGCGGGGACCGTCCCGTCCGTGGCCGGGCGGAGCCTGCCGGAGGCGACGTCGGCGCTGGCCTCGCGGAGACTCGCGATCGGGTCGGTCATCCGGATCCCGTCGTCGCTGCCGCCGGGCCAGGTCGTGCGGACCACTCCCGAGGCCGGGTCCCCGGCCGCCGAGGGCACCGCCGTCACCGTCTACGTGTCGAGCGGGACGGGGGACGAGCAGGCCCACGACAAGGTGACCGTCCCCTACCTCCTCGGGGTGGACGGCCTCCAGGCCCAGCGGGTCGCCCGCCAGCTCGGGCTGCGGCTCGACCCGCCCGCCGGAGGCGGACGGGTCTCCTCCCAGCAGCCGGAGCCGGGGACCGAGGTCGCCAGAGGCAGTGCCATCAAGGTGACACTCGACTGACTCCAGCATTTCGTGACCTCCGGCGCGTCCCGTTTCCAGCGGATCAGCGGAATGCTGACAGGGAGAGAAAGTCCTCCCTCCCGGCGGGTGGCCGATGCGTTCCGTGCCCACTGTCCTGCTCCTGCTGATCCTGCTCCTGTCCCCCGTCCCCTCCGCCCGGGCCCACGAGCATCCGGGCGGATCCGTCGACCGGGCCGCACCCGGCGCGGTCCGGGTGGAGACCTCCGCCCGGGTCGAGATCATCCTGCTGGACGACCGCTCCCAGATCCGGCGTTTCGAGCGCACGTACGAGGTCGGGCTCGGCTCCGGGAGCGGCTTCACCGTCTCTCCCGAGGGCGTCGTGGTGACCTCCACGAAGGTCGTACGCAGCGGTCTCGACCCGGCCGTCTACGCCGCGAACCGGATCTTCGCCGAGTACTACGAGCAGAAGATCCCCGCCGACTTCTCCCGGCACACGCTCGGGACGGGCGACCTGGACTTCCGGCTGCGGTCCTGCTACCCGCCCGAAGGCAGCAACTCGACCTGCATCGCGACGGTCACCCCGGTCGTGAAGGTCTTCCCCTTCCTGAACCCGGCGTCGCCCGAAGGGCTGCCCGCCGAGATCCTCAAGGCCGGCGACTCCCCCGCCGCGCCGGCCGTCCTGAAGGTCACCGAGGGCGGCGGCACCCTGCCGACCGTCCCGCTCGCCACCACGTTCGGCTCCCAGGTCAAGGCCGCCGACGTGCTGACCTTCAAGGACCGCCCCTCCGTGAACGTCACCGCCACCGTGGAGATCGCGCACTTCGACCCGCCCGGCGCCCTCACCCTGCTGAAGGACGACCGGGAGAAGCTCCTGGCGCTGCTCGAACAGGACGGGGACGGCGCCGCGATCGTCGACGACACCCGCAGCGAAGTCGTCGGGGTCGTCACCTCCTCCGACGGGACCCTCCACGTCTCCCCCGCCCAGGACGTCCAGGCCGTCCTGGCCGAAGCGGGCGTCTCGGCTCACCGCGGCCCCGTCGACGTCGTGTACGAGACCGCCCTGGCGCACTACCACGACCGGTACTACTCCCCGGCGATCCCCGTCCTGCAGCAGGTGCTGAAGCTGCGGCCCGACCACGCCGTCGCGATCGACCACCTGCGTGAGGCGCAGAAGCTGAAAGGCACGCCGAAGGAGGCCAGGCAGCGGACGCGGACGGAAGCCGACGAGAAGGCGGGCTTCCCCTCGTTCTCGGCGTGGACGATCGGCGCGGCGGTCCTGCTGGTCCTGGCCCTGGGCTCGGGGGTGTACCTGCTGCGAAGGCCCGCACCCGCGAAGCCGGCCGTCGACGCCCCCGCCGCCGGACCGTCCCCCGAAGCGGGGCCGACCGTGCTCGACCGCGGCGGCCCCCGGGAAGAGCCGCCTCCCGGCCTCCCCGTGTGGAGCGCCGACGGGCCCGTCATCCCCCGCGAGCCGGAACCCGGAGAGCGCCCGGCCTATTGCACGCACTGCGGCGTCCGGCTGGGGCCCGGCCACCGGTTCTGCGGCTACTGCGGCCACCCCGCCTCCTGAAGGAGAGGAACCCTGTGGACAGGGACGATTCGCGTCCGGGACCGGCGGGCGGCACCGTCGGCGACTACGAGATCCTGGACCTGGTGGGCAGGGGCGGGATGGCCGAGGTCTACCGGGCGCGGGACCGCAGGCTGGAGCGCGTCGTCGCGCTGAAGGTCCTGGCCCGGCACCTGACGTACGACGACCGGTTCCGGCTGCGGTTCATCCGGGAGTCCCGCACCATCGCCGCCATCGACCACCCCCACATCATCCCGATCTTCGAGGCGGGCGAGGCCGACGGGCTGCTGTTCATCGCGATGCGCTTCGTGGCCGGCCCCGACCTGCGGCGGCTGCTGTCCGGCCGGCGCACACCGTCCCCGGACCGGACGTGCCGGCTGCTCGGCCAGATCGCCTCGGCGCTGGACGCCGCCCACCGGAACGCCCTGGTGCACCGCGACGTGAAACCGGCGAACATCCTCGTCGCCGGAGGCGGGACCGGATCCGGCGAACACCCCGAACACATCTATCTCACCGACTTCGGGCTCACCAAGAGCACCACCGCGATGTCCGGGCTGACCAGCCAGGGCCAGTTCGTGGGCACGCCCCGTTACATCGCGCCGGAGCAGATCACCGGGGACCCCGTGGACGGCCGGTGCGACCAGTACGCTCTGGCCTGCGTCGCCTACGAGATGCTGACGGGCGAGGCGCCCTTCCACCGCGACAGCCAGCTCGCCCTGCTGTACGCCCATGTCTCCGACGAGGCCCCGCCGCCGACATCCCACCGGCCCGACCTGCCCTCCGCCGTGGACCCGGTACTCGCCCGCGGCCTGGCCAAGGCCCCGGGCTCCCGTTACCCGTCGTGCCTGGAGTTCGTGCGGGCCCTGTACGAGGCACTCGGCGAGCCGGTCCCGGACTCGAACCCGGCCGCCCGCACGACGGCACCGACCCCCTGGCCGCGGAACGCCGACACCGTCCCGCCCTCACGCGTCCGGCCGACCGCGCGTACCCGGCTGACCGCGATCTCACCGCGGATCGGCGGACGCAATCCGCTGCAGCTGATCGGCGCGGGCGTCGCGCTGCTGGTCGCCGCGGCCTCCCTCGCCGTCCTGCTCGCCCGCGACGGCACCGCCACCTATCCCGGAAGCAGCGCCGCGCCCTTCAGCTTCGAGCATCCGGGTTCCTGGTCCGCCCGCACCCACTCCGACGTGCACGTCATCGCCTCTCCCGCGGCCGACGCCTTCGAGGCTCTCTTCCAGACGCCCGTCTTCGCCGACTGGAGCGCGGTCTCCAGACTCGACCCGGAGGATTCCGTCGGTGTCTTCGCCGGGGTCAGCGACACCCTCGACGACCCCGCGACCGCCGCGGTGAGCCTGCCCGCGCTGCTCCCCGGCAAGGTCACCTTGAACGAGCCGTCATCCGTCCCGGTAGCGGGCGTGAACGCCACCCGCTACCGGGGTTCGCTGTCCGACCCTCAGGGCGGCCCCGCCCGCCTGGACCTCACCGCCCTGGTCGTCCCCCGCTCCCCCGCCGCGGCCTTCCTCGTCTACTTCTGCGCCCCTTCGGCCTGCGACCCCGAGTTCCCCGCCATCCTGGCCTCGACCCTACGGCTGAAGCCGTGACCCGCCCCGCCGCCCGGCGACCTGCGCCCGGTACCTCTCCAGCAACTCCGGGGACAGGTCGAGCAGCTCGGTGAGCTCCTCGGCCAGCGCCGCGTCGATGACCGCCATCTGCGCCTCCGTCAGCGGCCTCACACGACCTCCCCGATCTCGGCGGCCAGCAACGCCCCCAGCTCCCAGCAGGCCTCCACATCGGCCTTGCCGACCTGCCCGACGACGGTGACCGGCGGACGCACGGCCCGCCATGACATCCCCGTGGCAATGGACTCGACGGCCCGCACGGCCCCGGTGACGTCGTTGTTGCCGTGCACGTACAACCCGTACGGAAGCCGAGGCTTGGCCTCCAGGCAGGGATAGTAGACCGTGTCGAAGAAATGCTTCAGAGCGCCGCTCATGTACCCGATGTTCGCCGGAGTCCCCAACAGGATGGCATCCGCCTCCAGAACATCCGTCACCGAGGCCGACAGCGCCGGACGGGTCACCGTCTCCACACCCCTGATCTCGTCGGTCGACGCTCCCGAGCGAGCGGCCTCCAGGAGTTCCTGGAGAGCAGGGGAGGGAGTGTGGTGGACGATCAATAGCCTGCTCACGACCGTCCAGCCTCTCACGTCGGACGATCGCTCCCGCCGCCGGGCACTTCAGAGCGAATGACCGGTGCCCGCCTCCCATGTCATCCGCCGGCCTCGGTCAGTTGGGATTCGGCCTGGGCTAGGAGGCGCTGGATGTGGAGGCCGTGGGCGGCGTCGAGGGGGTGGGGGGTGCCGGTGCGGACGGCGTGGGCGAACTCGGCGATCATGCGGTCGAAGGCGTCGTCGCCCAGGAGGGACCAGTCGAGGGTCTCCGTGCCGCCGCGGCCGAAGACCTCCACGCGGGCGGGGGGCGGGGTGCCGTGGCCCGCCATGGACACCGACGCCTCGCTGACGGCGCCCGTCTCGTGCTCCAGCAGCATGCCCACCCAGCGCAGCGGGTCGCCGTGGGCGCGGACGGAGACGACCCGGCCGAGAGAGGCGTCCAGGAGGTCGACGATGTGCGGGCCGAGGTCGAGGATCGCGCCGCGCTCGAGCCGCCAGGGGGTGGCGAACGGGCCGCCGCTCAGCACCGAGGAGACGAACTGCCCGTAGCCGCCGAAGGGCTCGATGGCCGAGACCCGGGTGAGGAAGTCCCGGGCGGCGGCGGAGTAGCGCAGCGTGAAGACCATCTGGGAGACGACACCTGCCTCGCCGACCGCCTCCACCAGGTCGCGGGCGCCGTCCAGGTCCATCGCCAGGGGCTTCTCCAGCAGCAGCGCCTTGCCCGCCTTGGCGGCCTGGACCGCCAGCATGGCCTGGACGTCCGGGGGCACCGCGAAGGCGACGGCCTCGCAGTGGTCGAAGAGGTCCTCGAGCCGTTCGTAGGGTACCGAGCCGTGCGCCGCCGCCAGGTCCGCGGCCGCCTCGGGCCTGCGCGCCCAGACGCCGGCGAGCCTGGTGTGCGGCCCTCCCGTGATGGCCGGGGCGTGCACCTGACCCGCCCACGGGCCGGCTCCGACGAGTCCGATCGAGACGGGTTCACTCATGCGCCCAGCATTTCATGCCGGAACCGTCCCGCGATCGTGGTGTCCATGGCGTTCTGCGGGGCTTGTGGAGTGCAAGGAGCGAAATGTGTCAGGTGCTACAGACCTCGCGCGCGGAGCTTGGTGTGATCACTGATCGGGGAAGAACGGGGGGTCTGGTGAGAGAGCAGTTGCGCGCGGAGGATCCGCAGAGCGTAGGCCCGTACACGTTGCACGGGCGACTGGGCGAGGGGCGGATGGGCGTCCTGTTCTTCGGGCGCTCCGAGGACGGGCGGAAGGTGGCCCTGCGGACGGTGCGTCCGCAGTTCGCCGCGGACCCGTCCTTCCGGCAGCGGCTCGCCCGTGAGGCGTCAGCGCTCCGCCAGGTCACAGGCCCCGCCCTCGTACCGCTGGTGGAATCCGGGTTCGACGGCGACCCGCTCTGGCTGGCCTCCACCTACCTGCCCGGCCCCTCGCTGGCCGACGCCGTCAACCGGTACGGGCCCTGGCAGGCGGAGACGGTGCGGAGCCTGGGCGCGAGCCTCGTCCAGGGCCTGTCCGTCCTCCACGACCGCGGGCTGGCGCACCGCGACCTCACGCCGAGGAACGTCATCCTCACCAAGGACGGTCCCCGACTCGTCGACTTCGGGATAGCCGGGGTCTTCGACTCCGTCAGCCGCACCGTCATAGGCACGCCCATGGGGACTCCCCCGTTCCTGCCGCCGGAGCGGTTCAACGGGCAGGGCGACACCGGCCCCGCCGGCGACGTCTTCGTCCTCGGCCTCCTCCTGGCCTACACCGCCACCGGCGGCAGCCCGTTCGGCGGCGGCGACCCGTCGGCCGTGCTGCGGCGCGTCCTGAACGAGGAACCCGATCTGTCCCTCCTGTCTCCGTCCCTGCACGGGGTGGTCTCCGCCTGCCTGGCCAAGCACCCCGCGGCGCGTCCCGTCCTCCGCGACCTCCACGGCGCGCTGGCCTCCGCCGGACCGCTGACCTCTCAGCAGCTGCCTCCGCAGGTCGTCGAGCTGGTCGCGTCCCAGCAGCCCGAGGTCCGCCAGGCCAGGCCCAAACTGCTCCAGGACGGGCTCGACCGGTTCCGGAACGGCGACCTGGACGGCGCCCGCGCCCTGTTCCAGCACGCCCTCTCCAGCGGGGACGACCTCATCGCACCCCTGGCGATGAACGCTCTGGGCCTGTTGGAGAGCTCGGCGGGGAACATCGACGCCGCCCGCCACTGGTACCAGCGGTCCCTCGCCGTGGCGGACCCTTCGCAGGCACGCGAGACTCTCTGGAACCTGGCGCGCCTGGAGAAGGAGGAGGGGAACGGCGAGGCCGCGTACCACTGGCTCCAGCAGCTCATCGCCACCGGCGGCCCCGAGCATCTCGCCGAGGCGCTGCGCGACCTGGCCGGGCTGGAGGCCGCCCGCGGCGACCTCGCCGCGGCCCGCCACCGGTACCAGCAGGCCGTCGCCACCGGCGACCCCGACCAGGCGCCCGGTGCGCTGGCGGACCTGGCGGAACTGGAGGCGGAGGAGGGCAACACCGACGTCGCCCGCCACTGGTACCGGCAGGCGATCGCCACGGGCCACCCCGACGCGGCGCCCGATGCCATGATCGACCTGGCGAATCTGGAGCGGAACGAGGGGAACACCGACGCCGCCCGCCACTGGTACCGGCAGGCGATCGAGTCCGGCCACGACCTGCGCGGCCCCGCCGCGATGATCCAGCTCGGCCTGATGGAGACCATTCAGGGGAACGACGAGGCGTCGCGCCACTGGTACGAGCTGACCGTCAGGTCCGGTTCCCCGCTGTACGTCCCGATGGCGTTGGTCCAGCTCGGCATGTTGGAGGAGCGCCGGGGCGATTTCGGCTCCGCCTACGCCAGATACCGGCAGGTCGTCGATCTGGACGACCCGGACTGTTCCCCGGAGGCCATGCGGCTTCTGGGCTCGCTGGCCGAGGCGCAGGGCGACCCGAACGCCGCCCACACGTGGTACCTGCACGCGGTCAAGAGCGCCCACCCCGACGAGGCGCCGGGCGCCATGGCCGATCTGGGCCTGCTGTACGCCTCCCAGGGGAGCCTCGACGAGGCGCTCGAGTGGCTCGAGGAGGCCGCGGCCACCGGGCATCCCGAGCACGCCGAAAGGGCCATCGGGATCCTGCGGGAGCTCGCGGGGCGGAAACGCTCTCGAAAGTGGGGCAGACGCTGAGGCTCGGTTCCGGCCGGCCTCGCACGCGCGCATGCGAGAGCCCCGTCCCGCTTGTGGCGTTGGACGGGGCTCTCGGCGCGGCTGGATCGGCGGACCGTCAGATCTCGGTGACGACCTCTTCGTAGTCCAGTCGCGGGTTGCGGGCGAACCAGGCGTCGGGGCCCGGCTTGCCGATGTTCACCACGGCGAGCACCTTGTGCCTGCCGTCTCCGAAGAACTCCTTGTCGATGCCTTCGGCGTCGAATCCGGTCATCGGCCCGGCGGCCAGGCCCGCGGCCCGGACGCCCAGGAGGAAGTAGCCGGCCTGGAGGGTGGCGTTGAAGGAGCCGAGCTTGTGCCGTACGGCCTCGTCGGCGAGGCCGTCCTTGGCGCCCGGGGCGTGCGGGAACACCTTGGGCAGTTCCTCGTGGAAGTCGACGTCGTAGGCGAGGACGGCGACGAGCGGGGCGGAGAGCGTCTTGGCCTTGTTGCCCTCGGACATCTGGTTCACCAGCCGCTCGCGCGCCTCCTGGCCGCGCACGAGCACGATCCGCAGCGGCTGGGAGTTCATCGCGGTCGGCGCGTACTTGACGAGGTCGTAGATCGACTGGACCTGCTCCTCGGTCACCGGCTCGCCGGTGAAGGAGTTGGCGGTGCGGGCCTCACGGAACAGCAGATTCTGGGCGGATGCGTCGAGAGCGAGGGACATGGGGGAAGATCGCTTTCTGTCGGCGTGGCGTCACCCTCCAGAAACTGATTGAAAGCTCAATATCTTCCCCGTCAGGAAGTGAGCCTCCTCACGTCCTGCGGCAGGTATGGCCCATGACACAGCTCCCCCGCAAAGGGCTTGATGAGATCACGACCGCGAAAGACGAGGTGCCGGTGAGAGTGCGGTTGTACCCGGAGGACCCGAGGACGGCCGGTCCGTACGAGCTGTACGGGCGGCTGGGAGACG
Source organism: Actinocorallia sp. B10E7 (assembly GCF_039871655.1). Classification (NCBI taxonomy): domain Bacteria; kingdom Bacillati; phylum Actinomycetota; class Actinomycetes; order Streptosporangiales; family Thermomonosporaceae; genus Actinocorallia; species Actinocorallia sp. B10E7. The sequence continues at coordinate 497,479 of NZ_JBDPLZ010000004.1, read as the reverse complement.
GGCGGATGGGCGTTCTGTTCCACGGGCGCTCCGCGGACGGGCGGCAGGTGGCCGTCCGGATGGTCCGCCCGGTGTTCGCCGCCGATCCCCTCTTCCTGGAGCGGCTCGCCCGGGAGGCCGCGATGCTCCAGCGGATCGACGGCCCCCTGCTGGCCCCGCTGGTGGACATGCGGCTCGACGGCGACCGGCTCTGGCTCGCCTCGGCCTACCTGCACGGCCCCTCCCTCGCCGAGGCCCTCGGCCGGCACGGGCCCTGGCCGGAGGAGACGGTCCGCAGCCTGGGCGTGAGCCTCGCCCAGGGCCTGGTGATCCTGCACGACCGGGGGCTGGCGCACCGCGACCTCACCCCGAAGAACGTCATCCTCACCGCGGACGGCCCCCATCTGGTCGACTTCGGGCTCGCCGGGATCTTCGACGCCGGCAGCCAGAGCGCCTTCGGCGTCCCCATGGGCACCCTGCCGTTCCTGCCCCCCGAACTGCTGGACGGCGGGAGCGCGCCGGACCCCGCCGGCGACGTGTTCACCCTGGGCGCCCTCCTGGTGCACTCCGCGGGCGGCAGCCCGTTCGGCTCCGACACCTCCGCCGCCGTGCTGCACCGCGTCCTGCGCGAGGCCCCCGACCTGTCCCCGCTCTCCCGGTCCCTGCGGTCGGTGATCGGAGCCTGCCTGGCCAAGGATCCCGCCGACCGCCCCAACCTGCGGGAGCTGCACACCGCCCTGGCCTCCGCCGGGCGCCTGACCCAGCGGAGGCTGCCGGAGAAGGTCGCCGAACTGGTCCTGGCACGCGGCCCCAGGGCGGCCGAGACGCGGCCGGAGCCGGTCCCGCCCGCCGAACCCGAACGGCTCGCCGAGCTCCGGCACCGCTACGAGCGGATCATCTCCGCGGGCCATCCCGACGAGGCGCCGCGGGCCATGGTCGAGCTCGGCGTCCTGGAGGCGGTGGCGGGAAACCCCGGCGCCGCGGCCGACTGGCTCGAGCTGGCGATCGCCACCGGCCACCCCCACCACGCGCCCCTGGCCCGGGAACGTCTGCAGCACCTGCCGGGCGGACGGCACCGCCGCTCCTGAGACCGCTTTCCCAACGGCACCGTCACCGTCGGCTGACGCCCTCCCCTCCGGGGAGACCGGCTTCCAGACGCCTCCGCGCCCTCTCGTAGGGGACGCGGAGGTCGTCTCCGTCGTAGTGCTCCGGGGCGAGGGCGCGGAGGGCGGGGGTGGCGTTGACGGCCACGGTATGCGGGAGCTCCCGGAAGAGGGGGATGTCGGATCCCGAGTCTCCGTAGGCGACGCAGTCGCGGCGGGACAGTCCGAGCGCCGCCAGGACCCGGTCGGTGGCGGTGACCTTGTCGGCCGGGGTGAGGATGCCGGCGGGGTCGGCCGCCTCGCGCAGCGGCAGGGGCGGGAAACGGGACGCCACGACCTCCCGCGGCCCGTGGTCCAGGAGGTGGCGGGCGAAGAAGTCCGGCGACATCGTGATGACGATGGCGTGCTCGCCGCGACGGGCGATGTCGGCGAAGACCTCCCGCATGCCGCCGATCCACGGGGCGGACGCGAACGCCTCGGCCACCACGGCGGCCTCCAGGTCGTGCCACAGGCGGCACAGGCCGGCCGCGAAGCCCCGGGTGTCGAGCGCGCCCCGGGCGAAGGCGTCCTCCAGCAGGAGGAGGTCGGGCAGGCAGCCGAGACGGCGGGCGATCTCCAGGCCCGCCGTGGTGTCCCGCAGGAGGGTGCCGTCCAAGTCGAACACGTGCAGGCGACTCATGCGCGCATGGTCCCAGGATCCGGCCCCGGAAGGACACCGGTTTTCCTCCCTTGACGGCTTCGGTGAAAGGCGGGAAGGGCCGGTGTTTCTCGTTTCCGGCGGGACCCACTTTTTTAGGGAAAGCCCTTTACTTTTGAAAACCACCATTACAAAGTCGCGACCGGATCGCCGCCGGGAATCCGTCTGCGCAGGTGGGAGTCGGTCCGGTCCACACCGGTCCGGACAATGAGATCTGTGCCACATCGGCGAGCCCACGCGAAGAGATGGGTATGGCCTTCTTCACCCGTACAACGCAGGATGACCTCTGCGCTTCGGCGTCGTTGCGGGTCCGTCGAGAGAAGTCTGGAGATTTTTCTGCGTGAGATGATGTTTCCGCAAAGTAACGCATTGGTCTGGGCCAATTGGCCAAAACCTCTAGTTGTCGTTCACGATGCGTACAACCCCAATGAGGTGTGAGGAGTAGGCGTGTCTGACCAGGTCCCCGGTCTCAAACCGGCACCTACCAGCAACCAGGAACTGATCGAGTGGGTCGGCGAGATCGCTGCGCTGACCAAGCCGGACAAGGTCGTCTGGTGTGACGGCTCCGAGGAGGAGTGGGTACGGCTGACCGACCTCCTCATCGAGCAGGGCACCTTCAAGCGGCTGAACCCTGAGAAGCGCCCGAACAGCTTCTACGCCGCCTCCGACCCGCGCGACGTCGCGCGCGTGGAGGACCGCACCTACATCTGCTCGGAGAAGCAGGAGGACGCGGGCCCGACCAACAACTGGATCGCGCCCGCGGAGATGCGCGCCACCTTCGGCGAGCTCTTCGACGGCGCCATGAAGGGCCGCACCCTGTATGTGGTGCCGTTCTGCATGGGCCCGCTGGGCGGCAACATCTCCCAGCTCGGCGTTGAGATCACCGACTCGGCGTATGTGGCCGTCTCCATGCGGATCATGACCCGCATGGGCGCCGACGCGCTGCGGCTGATCGAGGAGCGCGGCTCCTTCGTGAAGGCCGTCCACACCGTGGGCGCTCCCCTTGAGCCCGGCCAGGAGGACGTGCCGTGGCCGTGCAACACCGAGAAGTACATCTCGCACTTCCCCGAGACGCGTGAGATCTGGTCCTACGGCTCGGGTTACGGCGGCAACGCGCTGCTGGGCAAGAAGTGCTACGCGCTGCGCATCGCCTCGACGATGGCCCGCGACGAGGGCTGGCTCGCCGAGCACATGCTCATCCTGAAGCTGACCCCGCCGTCGGGCGAGGCCAAGTACGTCACCGCCGCCTTCCCCAGCGCCTGCGGCAAGACCAACCTGGCCATGCTCCAGCCGACCATCCCCGGCTGGAAGGTCGAGACCATCGGCGACGACATCGCCTGGATGCGTTTCGGCGAGGACGGCCGGCTGTACGCCATCAACCCCGAGGCCGGCTTCTTCGGTGTCGCACCCGGCACCGGCGAGACCACCAACGCCAACGCGATCAAGACGCTGTGGGGCAACTCCATCTTCACCAACGTCGCCCTCACCGACGACGGTGACGTGTGGTGGGAGGGCCTGACCGACGAGCCCCCGGCGCACCTGATCGACTGGAAGGGCAACGACTGGACGCCGGAGTCCGAGACCCCGGCCGCCCACCCGAACGCCCGCTTCACCACCCCGGCCGGGCAGTGCCCGATCATCGCGCCGGAGTGGGAGGACCCCAACGGCGTCCCGATCTCGGCGATCCTGTTCGGCGGCCGCCGCGCGACCTCGGTCCCGCTGGTCACCGAGTCCTTCGACTGGCAGCACGGTGTCTTCCTCGGCGCGAACATCGCCTCGGAGAAGACCGCCGCCGCCGAGGGCACCGTCGGCGAGTTGCGCTACGACCCGTTCGCGATGCTGCCGTTCTGCGGCTACAACATGGGTGACTACTTCGGCCACTGGCTGAAGCTGGGCGCTTCGGCCGATGCCGAGAAGCTGCCGCGCATCTACTACGTCAACTGGTTCCGCAAGGACGAGAACGGCAAGTGGCTGTGGCCGGGCTACGGCGAGAACAGCCGCGTCCTGAAGTGGATCGTGGAGCGCCTCGAGGGCAAGGCCGACGCCAAGAAGACCGCCATCGGCCACGTCCCGACCGCCTCCGCGCTCGACCTCGAGGGCCTGCAGATCGACGGCCAGGACCTGGACGTCCTGCTGTCGGCCGACAAGGAGACCTGGAAGCGCGAGGCCTCCCTCATGCCGGCGCACCTCGAGACCTTCGGCGACCACCTGCCCAAGGAACTCTGGGATGAGTACAACGCTCTGATCGCGCGTCTCAACGACGACTTCTAACCGCTCAGAGCCTTTCCAAGACGGGGTCTCCGCCAACGGCGTCGGAGGCCCTTTCGTCTTTTTCCGAGGCGTGTTCGCGCGTCATCCGGGCGATCCCGTACCAGCAGGCCAGGAGTACCGCCAGGTACAGCGCGTGGACCGCCCAGTACACCGCCCACCGCTGGGTGCTCCAGAAAAAAGTGAAGATCTCGGCGTAGAAGGCCTTGGCCTGTATCACGTGCGGGACGACGGTCACCGCCACCATCGCGTGGCCGAGCAGCCGCCACCGGCCGCGCAGCACCGACAGGGCGAGCGCTCCGGGCAGGTAGAGCACCGTCACGCCGACCACGATGCCCAGCGCGCCGCCCCAGGTGAACTCCGGAACCTGCCGGCCGATCAGGGTGAAGAAGCGCATGAGAAGACGTGCGGCCGCTCCGCACAGCGCTCCGAACACCACCGCCGCGACGAGTCCCCTGCGTAGTTTCTTGAGATGAATCAGCATTCCTCCAGACTGGCTCAGGGATATTGGAAATCGGTTGACCCCCCTGTGACACTGCCGTGGGGGCCGGTGGGAGAGACCAGTAGGGCACACCTGCTCATCTCCATCCGGGAGCGAAAATGAAAGCACTCTGCGGCGCGGCGACGGCTCTGACCTGCGTGGGGGCGGTGGTCTCCCTGGCCACTGCCTCCTCCGCCGCCGCTGGGCCCGACCCGCGGACCTTCGGACCCTCCTTCGTCTATGACGACGACTACTCCAAGGTCCTGACCGCGGTGACCGTCCGCACCACCCGGCGTTCCACCAGCGTCACCCTGGACGCCTCGAACTTCCCGCCCAGCGCCTACGGCCGCTCCTTCGGCGCCCACGTGCACGTCGACAGGTGCGGGGCCAAGCCCACGGACTCCGGGAAGCACTACCAGCACTCCCGCAAGGGGAAGCTGCGGGACCGCGAACTGTGGCTCGACTTCACCGTCGACCGGAACGGACACGCCCATGTCCGCTCGGAACGCCCCTGGGCCATCAAGGCCGGCGCCGCCAACTCGGTGGTCGTGCACGGCAAGCCGACCCATCCGACCAGCGGCGAGGCCGGAGACCCCATCATCTGCACCACCGTCCCCTTCCACGGCTCCTCCGACCACGCCAAGGTCCCCGGATACAAGGTCAAGTCCAGCAAGGACATGTCGAAGGACGTCAGGAAGGACATCAAGCAGGTTCCTCTGGAGAAGTACGACGCCAGAGCCGACAAGCAGGCGTCACCCGGGCCCAGGGCGGAGGAGCACCACGCGCACGGACGCCACGACCACCACGCCCGTGACCACAAGGGCCGGCACCTCGACCACGAGGGCCGGCACCACGAGCACGACGACCGGGACCACGAGTACCGGGATCATGAGTACCGGGATCATGACGGGCGCGACCACGACCACGAGTACGACGACCGGGAGTACCACGGGACCCGATTCCACGGTTACCCCGTGTACCGGGTCCCGGTGTACCGGAACCACTCGGACCGCGATGACGAGCGGGTGCAGCCCCAGTCGTACGGCCACTGAGGTCCGTTCCGAAATCGCTGGAGCAGGCCTCAGAAGTTCGCGGTCACGTTGGCGATGACCTTGTCGATGCTGGCCGCGTCACTGGCGTCGTAGGCCTGGGCGTCCGTCGCCTCGGAGATCCTCTTGAGGCCGGCGTGGTCGGCCCCCGTGGAGAACCCGACGGTGAACAGGCGGACGCCGCTCTCCTTGTCCAGCTTGCCGAGCAGGGTCTCCAGCGAGATCGAGCCGGGGTCGTCGTTGACCCCGTCGGTGAGCAGGACGACCGAGTTGATGGCTCCGCCGACCCGTTGGGCGCGGACCTTCTCGAAGGCGGCCAAGGCGGTGTCGTACAGCCCGGTGTCGGACACCGGGCTGAGGGCGCCGACCTTGGCCTTCAGCTGCGAGCGGTTGCCCGAGACGGGGCCGATCGGCACCAGTTCCCGATGGTCCCGAGCGCCGTCCAGCCTGGTGGCGAACTCCCACAGGCCGACCCGGTCGACCCCGATGAACTGGTCCATGGCCTTGGTCAGCGAGGCCTTGGCCAGTTCCATCCGGGTCTGCCCGGTGCCGGGCACCTGCTCCTTCATCGAGCCGGAGACGTCCACCACCCACAGTACGTTGGAGCGCTTGCGCAGCGACTCCCAGCCGTCCAGCGCCTTGGCCAGCACCTCGGGCGCGGGCGCCGCGATCATCCTGGCGGGCTGGTCGGACAGCAGCCCGTTCTCCCGGGTGATGGCGGGGGCGACCTGGTTGTCGTAGCCGCGGAAGGCGTCCTCGCCGAAGCGCTCCTGCCCCTCGGTGCCGCGCAGGTACTGCAGGAAGTCGGTGGCCAGAGGCCGCTTGCGCGGTTCCATCGTGCTCAGCGCGACGTACGGGTGGTCGGAGACGATCGACCCCTCCTTCGGGTAGATCGCCACCAGCGGGACCTTCGGCGGCGCGTGCTCGTTCTTGGCCTCGCCCGTCGGGTCGCCCTGGTTGTAGTACCGGACGGACATCTCCTCGACGGCGACGGCCGACACGTAGTTCAGTGCCTGCCCCGCGTCGTCCGCGCGCTGCAGGCCGGACAGGAACGTCAACGTGGTGTCGCCGTAGTGGACGATGCTGCTCTCCACGTCGCGGACGAAGGAGCGCACGTCTGCGCGGTCGAGGTCGGCGGCGGTGAGCCCGTCGGCCTCGCCGCTGGCGGCGTAGTAGGCGCCGACCGTGGCGTTCAGCCCGGACGTCGAGTAGTTCGGGTTGGTCTTGCCGAGCTTGAACCTCCCCCATTCGGGGTGCCCGTACAGCCCCCAGCCCTTGGGGTCGCGGGCCAGCCGGAGGATGTCCTCCCAGCCGAGCTCGGCCGAAGGCCAGCCCATCGCCTCGGCCATCGGCCGGGGCATCGCGATGACCAGCGGGGAGACGGCCACGCCGGGGGTCTCGGCGGGGACGATGTCGGTCTTGTTCTCCTCTTGGAGGCGCTGGCGCAGCAGCGCGACCCAGGTGCTGGCCGCGGGGCTCCACACGTCGGGCTGGGCGGAGCCGTCGGCCGCCGGGTTCCAGCCGCGGGCCAGCGCGGTCATCGCCTCGCCGGACGATTTGGACGCCACCGCGACCTCGACGCAGACGCCGTCGACCGTGCGGCCGCTGTAGTCCTCGGCGAGGTCCTTCATCACCCCGTACTTCTCGGGCGAGGAGACGACGTTGAGCGTCACCCCGTCCGGGCCGCACGAGGCCTTGCCCCACGGGTCCAGCACCACCACGACGGCCGTCACCCCGATGGCGATGCCCGCCAGCAGCGCCACCACCGCCAGGACCACCGGCCATCTGCGGCGGCGGGCGGGAGGGGGCGGCGGGTAGTAGGGGGCGGGGGCGGGCGGGGGTGTGTACAACGAAGGCCTCCAGACCGAGGAGCGCGACGCCGGGAGCCTGTACGGCGTTCCCGGAGTCTGACGCCCAAGTTATACAGCCGGTTCCTTCACAGAATGTGCTCGATACAAGGACGTTCCGGACTCCCCCTGCCCGCCGCGGGAATCAGCGTTCGGCGACCGCCCCGGAGGCGAGGAGTTCGTCCACGTCCTTGAAGCCCAGGTCGGTCAGCACCGCGCGGGTGTCGCGGCCGGGCAGCGACGGCGGGCCGGTGATCTCACCGGGCGTGCGGGAGAAGCGCGGCGCCGGAGCCGGCTCCTTGGCCCCGTACTCCGTGTCCACGAAGACCTGGCGCTCGGTGTTCCACGGGTGCTCGGTGGCCTCCTTGAGGCTCAGCACCGGGGCGACGCAGGCGTCGGACGGGACGAAGATCTCCGTCCACTCGTCGCGGGTCTTCGTCTTGAACCTCTCCGCGAACAGGGCGCGGTTCTTCTCCCAGTTGACGAAGTCGTAGTGGCCCGCCTCCTCGGGGGAGACCCCGAGCCGCTTGAGGAACTCGGCGTAGAACTGCGACTCGATGGCGCCGAGGGCCATGTACTCGCCGTCCGCGGTCTCGTAGACGTCGTAGAACGGCGCGCCCGTGTCCAGGGTGTTGATGCCGCGCTTGTCCTGCCAGCTGCCCGAGGCCAGGAAGGCGTGGATGAAGGTGGTCAGGTGCGCGGTGCCGTCCACGATGGCGGCGTCCACGACCTGGCCCTTGCCGCTGGTCTTGGACTCCAGGAGCGCGGCCAGCACTCCGACGACCAGGTACATGCTGCCGCCGGCGAAGTCGCCCAGCAGGTTCAGCGGCACCTGCGGCGGGCCGCCGGCCCGGCCGATGGCGTGCAGCGCGCCGGTGATGGCGATGTAGTCGATGTCGTGCCCGGCGGTGTGGCTGAGCGGGCCCTCCTGGCCCCAGCCGGTCATCCGCCCGTACACCAGCCTCGGGTTGCGCTCCAGGCACTGCTCGGGGCCCAGGCCGAGCCGCTCGGTGACGCCGGGGCGGAAGCCCTCCAGCAGCACGTCGGCCTGCTCGACCAGACGCAGGACCACTTCGCGGCCCGCCTCGTTCTTGAGGTCGACCGCGACCGAGCGCTTGGACCGGTTGGTCATGTCCTTCTCCAGGGCGGGGCCCCCGGGACCGGCGCCGGGCCGGTCGATCCTGATCACCTCGGCGCCCAGATCGGCCAGCAGCATCCCCGCGAACGGCCCGGGACCGATCCCGGCCAGTTCGATCACTCGCACTCCGGACAGCGGACCGGCCATGAGCACCCTCCCTTGACTAGCAGATGACGAGGACAGTGTGCCACGTCTCGTAAGTGGAGACTGACACCGCCCGGGGGCGCGGGCTCAGCCCTTCAACAGGGAGATCTCCCGGCCCGGGACCTTGCCGCCGCGGGGCCCGCGCACCGTCCACAGCGAGCCTCTGCGCCGCCCGTCGTCGACCGACAGCTCCGTCCCCGGCTCGGAGGCCGCCAGGTAGAACCAGCGCCCGGCGGGCGAGCGCCACCACAGGCCGGTCCGGCCGTCGGAGCAGTCGCGGGCCTGGTGGCTCTCGCCGCGCCACACCAGCATCCCCTGCCGCTCGAAGCCGCCTCCGGGGAGCGGGGTGTGGCGGCACAGCAACTCGCCGGGGCCGGCGCCGCCGGGCAGCCTGCCCTTCCAGTAGCGCACCTCGCGCGGCTCGGGAGGCGGCGAGAGCGGAACCGCCGCAGACGACGCCGCAGACGACGGCTCCGCGGTGCGGACGGCCGCCGCGGGGACGTCGCGCTCCTGCACGATCGCCACGGTGGCCAGGGCGCAGGTGGCCAGGCAGGCGGCGAGGACCGGCAGCCGGGAGGTCCGGCGCACCCGCACCCGGGCGGCGGCGGCCGGAGCGACCACGCGCAGGTCCTCCATGGAGTCGACCCGCTCGAGCAGTTCCCTGCTGCCGGGGACGCCGAGGTCGGCGAGGATCTCGCGCACCACGTGTCGGCGCAGGCCGGCCACCCGGCTCAGGACGTAGGCCACCCGCTCCTCGGGCGTCAGGGCCGCCAGCGCCGCGTTCCCCGGCGGGCTGCCCGCGCGCAGGCGCGGCACCGGCGGCCGCAGCCGCCGCGGCGGCCGCATCGACTGGCGGAACACCTTGACCCTCGCCTCCGCGTGGGCCTGGGGGCCGAGGGGGTTTCGCGGGAGGTTGCGCTCGACGATCCGCCGTGCCAGGGCCAGCCGTGCCTCCTGGGAGTCCCCGCCGGGCAGGATCAGATACGAGAGCCGTACCAGTTCCCTGTGGCGTTTCTGGGCTGCGCTGTCCGTCATGGTGTGGGGACCTCTCTGAGATCTGCCAAATCGACGGTCAGGCTAGGAACACCCCCGGCGGGAGTGTGCCGAATTGGGATTTCGTTTACCTGTCGCTCCGGCGGTTCATGGTGAAAGATCCTGTCCCGATAGGTTCGGCCCCGTCCCTCGGCCCCGGAGAACGCCATGATCCGCCTTGAGGAACCACCCCCGGAATCACCGGTTCGGCCCTCCCCTGCCCGGGTGCGGGTCCGGCTGGTCGCCGGCAGCGCGCTGATGCTCTTCCTGGAGCTCGCGCTGATCCGGTGGACCGGCTCAAACGTCGTTCATCTCGCTTATTTCAGCAATTTTGTGCTTCTCGGTTCTTTTCTCGGGATCGGGGTGGGTTTCCTGCGGGCGGGCCGCTCTCCCGGACGCCCGTACGCGTCGCTGTTCGCGCTGACCGCCCTGGTGTGGTTCGTGCTGAGCTTCCCGGTGACGATCAACCGGTCCGGCAGCGACGTCATCTACTTCACCGCCGTCGCGCTGGAGGGCCCGCCCGCCTGGGCGGTCCTGCCCGTCATCTTCCTGGCCGTCGCGGCCGTCCTCATGGGGCCGGCGCAGCTGGTCGCCGAGTGCTTCGCCGACCTCGCCCGGCTGGACGCCTACCGCTGGGACCTCGTCGGCAGCCTGCTGGGCATAGGGGTCTTCACCGCGCTGTCCTTCCTGTACGCGCCGCCGGTGGTGTGGGGAGTGATCGTCGCGGTCGTCTACCCGGCGCTGCTGGCCCCCCGCGGGTGGCTACGCCGGATGCTGGTGGTGGTCCCGGCGCTCGCGCTGGTGGCGATGCTGGCCGCGGAGTCGTCGGTGCCGCAGACGCTGTGGTCCCCCTACAGCAAGCTCACCTGGCGGGCCGCCGCCTGGTACGGCCACCAGGGCACCCACATCACCTCCAACGGGGTGCCGCACCAGAGCGTCTGGGACGCCGGGTACCGGCTGGCCGAGTCGCCGTTCTACGGCTACCCCTACACCCGGACGCCCGCCAACCCGCACCGCGACGTGCTGATCGTCGGCGCGGGCACCGGCACCGACGTGGCCATCGCGCTCGCCAAGGGCGCGACCCGGGTGGACGCCGTCGAGATCGACCCCCGCCTCAAGGAACTGGGCGACGAGCGCAACCCCGACCATCCCTATTCCGACCCGCGCGTCCACGTCCACGTCGACGACGGCCGGGCGTTCCTGTCCTCAACGTCGCGCGAGTACGACCTCATCCTCTTCGCCCTCCCCGACTCGCTGACCCTCGTTCCGGGGCAGGGCGCGCTGCGGCTGGAGTCCTACCTGTTCACCAGGGAGGCGTTCGAGTCGGCGCGCGAGCACCTGCGGGAGGGCGGCGCGTTCGCCATGTACAACTTCTACCGGGAACGCTGGCTGGTGGACCGGCTCGCGGGCACCGCCGCCTCCGTCTTCGGCCACTCCCCCTGCCTGGACGTGCCGTCGCAGGCCGGCCAGCTCGCGGTGATGACGGTCGGGTTGTCCGAGGCAGGGCAGACCTGCGAGGCGCGCTGGCAGGACCGGTCGTCCGTCGCGCCCGCCACCGACGACCGCCCGTTCCTCTACCTTCGCGAGGCCCGGATCCCCGGGTTGCACCTGGCCGTGCTCGGGATGATCCTCGCCGCGTCGCTGCTGGTGGTCAGGATGTTCGGCGGCCCGCTGCGCCAGATGCGCCCCTACGGCGACCTGGTGCTGCTCGGCGCCGCCTTCATGCTGCTGGAGACCAAGAGCATCACCGGTTTCGCGCTGCTGTTCGGCACCACCTGGGTGGTCAACGCGGTGGTGTTCGCCGGGGTCCTCGTCGCGGTGCTGGCCGCGGTGGAGGTGACCCGCCGGTTCCGCACCCCCGCGCCGCCGGTCCTGTTCGGGCTGCTGTTCGCGGGCTTGGCGCTGGCCTGGCTGGTGCCGCAGCCGTGGCTGCTCGCCCTTCCCGTCCCGCTGCGCGCGGTGGCCGCGGTGGCCATCGCCTTCCTGCCCGTCTTCACGGCGAACATCATCTTCGCCCGCAGATTCGAGGGCACCGCGGACGCGACCACCGCGTTCGGAGCCAACCTGCTGGGCGCCATGCTCGGCGGATGCCTGGAGTACCTGGGCCTGGCCACCGGCTACCACTTCCTGCTGCTGGTGGCCGCGCTCCTCTACCTGGCGGCCTTCGCCGCGGGACGGCGCGCCGCGCCCGTCTGAACCGGTTCCTCCACCAGGCCCAGGCGCAGCGCGGCCATCAGCGCCTGGGCCCGGTTGGAGGCGCCGAGCTTGTCGTAGATCCGGGCCGTGTAGGTCTTGGCGGTCGAGTGGCTCAGGTGCATCCGGCGGCCGATCTCGGCGATGGACAGGCCCTGGGCCATCAGCTGCAGGGTCTGCAGCTCGCGGGGGCTGAGCAGCCGCTCGCGCTCACCGCGCCGGGTCAGCGCCCGGGCCAGGCCGCGGGCGGTGAAGGAACCGGGGGCGACGGCGGCGTGCCGGATCGCGGCCAGCAGCTCGGGCAGTTCGGCCGAGTGGGAGACATGGGCGCTGGCCCCGGCGTCCATCGCGCGGAACAGCGGGGCGTCGTCGTCGGAGGAGGCCATCACCACCACTCCCGTGTCGGGGTGGCGCTCCCGGATCTCCCGGCACAGGCCGAGCCCGTCCCCGTCGGGCAGCGCCGCGGCGAGCACCACGGTGTCCGGCCGGTGCAACTCCACCTGGGCCCGCCCTTCGGCCAGGGAGGACGCCTCGCCGACGATCTCCAGGTCGGGGTGGTGCCGCACCACCCCGGCCAGCCCGTGACGGCAGAGCGTGTGACCGTCGATCACTGCCAGCCGGAATCCCATCTGACCCCTTCGATCACCTCTCGTAACGAACATTTCAAGATTAAACAGCGAAATATCTGCTACGGCCCCTACGTTCCCGGCTGGTGACCGAGCTGTGATCCTCTCGCGACCCCGGCTCAGCGGAATCCAGAACCGGACAAATAGGAGATAATTCCAGGACCCAAGAGCACCAGGAAGATCGCCGGAAATAGGCAGAAAATCACCGGAATGGTGATCTTCACCGCCAATTTCTGCGCCCGTTCCTCGGCCTTCTGCCGGCGTTTCACCCGCATCTCGCCCGCCTGCTCGCGCAGCACCTTGCCGATCGGGATGCCCAGGTCCGACGCCTGCACCAGCGCCCCGACGAACGTCCGCAACTCCGGCACCGACGAACGGTGCGACATCGCCCGCAACGCCTCCTCGCGGGACTTGCCGATCTGCACCTCCTGCATGACCCGGACCAGCTCGGCGGCCAGCGGACCCCGGGTGTTCTGGCCCACCCGCGCCAGCGCGGCGTCGAAGCCGAGCCCGCTCTCCACGCTGACCACCAGCAGGTCGAGGATGTCCGGCAGGGTGCGGCCGATGTTCTCCTGCCGTTTGAGGCCCTCGTTGTAGAGCAGCAGGTCGGGCAGGAAGAAGCCGGCCGCGCCGAAGGCCGGCACCAGCAGCGGGCCGTAGCCCGGCGCGCGGAGCATGAACAGCAGGCCGACCACCCCTCCGGCCACCAGACCGCAACCCTTGAACGACAGCAGGCGCTCGGGCGTCCAGCCCCCGGGGTTGCCCGCCCGGTCCAGCCGCTCCTGCATCGCGCCGACCACGCCCGCCGGGGACAACCGCAGCGCCAGGCCGCGGAACCTCCGCATGAGCGCGGATTCGGCACGGCCCTCGAACGGGGAGCGACCGCGCCCGGCGTAGTCGCGCTCGATGGAGCGGACGGCGCCCGCCGCGCCCTCCCGCCCGTCCCGTCCGCCCCAGACCAGGGTGAGGACCAGCAGCAGGACGCCGAGGAACACCCCGGCCAGCCCGCCGTAGAGCAGCCAGGCGCCCATCTCAGGCCTCGATCCTGACCATGCGGCTGATCCAGAACCAGCCGACGGCCATCAAAAGGGCTCCGGACACCAGCATCAGCACCCCCAGGGGCGAGTCGAACATGGGCCGCAGATAGTCTGGCCTGAAGATCATCAATCCGGTGAAGAGCAGGACCGGCAGCGCGAGGAGCACCTGCGCCGACAGCCTCCCCTCGGCCGACAGCGCCCGGATGTGGCGGCGCAGCCTGGTGCGCTCGCGCATCGTCTCCATCGTGGTCTCGATGACGTCGGCGAGGTTGCCGCCGACCTCCCGCTGAATCCGGATGGTCATCACCACCCAGCGCAGGTCGGGGCAGTCCATGCGGTCGGCCACCTGGTCGAGCGCGTCCTCGACGGAGACCCCGATCCTCGTCTGGGCCAGGGCGCGGCCCATCTCGACGCCCAGCGGCCGCACCTCCTGGGCGCCGAGGCGCTCCAGCGACTGCGACACGGTGAAACCCGAGCGCAGACTGCCCGCGATCATCGCCAGCGCGTCGGGGAGCTGGTCGGCGAAAGCCTGGACCCGCCGGTCACGCGCGCTCGACAGCGCCACCCGCGCGACGCCCAGGGGCAGGGCCACGCCCAGGATCAGGGAGACCACGAGGCCGCCGGTGAACAGCCACAGGCCGACGACCGCCAGCAGGCACGCGACGCCCCGCAGCAGCCCCCACTCGTGGGGGGCGAGCGTCCAGCCGGCCTTGGCCAGCTGGTCGGCGATCCTGTCGCCTCGTCCGGTGGCCTGCACCAGCCTCCGGCTGAACTCCAGCAGACCGCCGAGAAGCTCCCCGAAGCCGCGCTCTCCCCGTCCACGGGCCGGCTTCGTGCCCGGACGGTACTCCTCGATCCGGTGCGGGACGTCCGAACGCGGGCCGAAGAACGCGTCGCCGATGAGGTGGACCGTGGCCAGGATCGCCACGAAGCACAGGCCGAGCAGCGCGCCGAGACCCGGTCCGATCACGCTTCCGGCGGATTCGGTTCCCGACGGCGCGGGCGTCGGCACCGACACCGCCGACGCCTCGGACGTCGGGCATGCCAGGAGCACCGCGAGGGCCACCGCGCACAGCACGCGCCCGCAGCTCACCACGGCGCCTGCTCGTAGCCGAAGATCTCGTGGGGCAGGGCGATGCCCAGGTCGCCCAGCTTGCTCAGGAAGCGGGGCCGCAGCCCGGTGGAGCGCAGCGTGCCCAGGAACCGGCCGGACTGGTCGACCCCGGCGCGCATGTCGAACAGGAACAGGTCCTGCAGAGTGATGATCTCGCCCTCCATCCCGGACACCTCGGTGACGTGGGTGACACGGCGGGTGCCGTCCTTCAGCCGGGACTGGTGGACGATGAGGTCGACCGCCGAGGCCATCTGCTCCCGCACGGCGCGCACCGGCAGCTCCATGCCCGACATCAGCACCATCGTCTCCAGCCTGGAGAGCACGTCGCGAGGGGCGTTGGCGTGGACGGTGGCCAGCGAGCCGTCGTGGCCGGTGTTCATCGCCTGAAGCATGTCGAGCGCGGCGCCGTCGCGGACCTCGCCGATGACGATGCGGTCGGGCCGCATCCGCAGGCAGTTGCGCACCAGGTCGCGGATGGTCACCTCGCCTCGGCCCTCGACGTTGGCGGGCCTGGCCTCCATCCGCAGCACGTGCTCCTGGCGGAGCTGGAGCTCGGCGGCGTCCTCGATCGTCACGATGCGCTCGTCGGAGGGGATGAACGACGACAGCACGTTCAGCGTCGTCGTCTTCCCCGAACCCGTCCCCCCGCTGATGACGATGTTGAGCCGGGCCCGCACGCACGCCGCGAGCAGTTCGGCGACCTGCGGGGTCAGCGTGCCGAAGCCGACGAGGTCGTGGACGGTCAGCGGATCGGTGGCGAACTTGCGGATCGTCAGCAGGGAGCCGTCGATGGCGACCGGCGGGACCACCGCGTTGACCCGGCTTCCGTCCGGGAGCCTGGCGTCCACCATCGGGCTGGACTCGTCGATGCGCCGCCCCACCCGGGAGACGATCTTCTCGATCACCCGGCGCAGGCTGCCCTCCCCGGCGAACGCGCCCTCGGCCAGATGGATCTTTCCGCCGCGCTCCACGTAGATCTGGCCCGGCCCGTTGACCATGATCTCCGAGACCTCGGGGTCGTTGAGGTAGGGCTCCAGCGGGCCGAGGCCGAGGATCTCGTCGAGCACCTCCTGCTGCACCCTGCCCCGGTCCAGCAGGGTGAGCGGGGTCTGCTCCTGCTCGATGACCTGCTGCAGCGTGGTGCGGACCCGCTGCTCCAGCTCGCCCGGGCTGAGGTTGGCGTCGTACAGCTTGGGCCCGAGCGCCTCCACCAGGGACTGGTGCACCCGGCGTTTCAGGCCGGCGAACGGGTCGACGGGGCGGCCCGACCTGCTGCCCGTCCGCCCCTGCGGGGAGACGGCCAGCGCGGCGGAGGGCCGGGGCTCCGCCGGGTCGGCGGTCTCCTTGATCGTGGCGTTGAGCCGGGCCAGCCGCTCGCTCAGCGAACTCATCAGCGGACCGTCCTGGAGCGCCGGAAGAGTTTGCGCCCGCCGGGATCCCGCACTGCCTCGTTCCCCTCGGTGACGGCCAGCGCCACCCGGGCGACGGCCTGGCTGAAGGAGTGCCCCGGGTCCTGCCTGACCAGGGGGACGCCGCGGTTGACCGAGGCGGGGACGTCCTGGCTGTGCGGCAGGTGGACGGTGGCGCGGGCTCCGATGACCTTCTCGATGTCGGTGACGGGGAGACCGGCCTTGATGTCGGCGCGGTTCAGCAGGAAAGAACGGGCCGCGGGCGGGTAGCCCAGCAGGTCCAGCATGTCCAGGGTGACCCGCAGGCCCTTGAGCGCGGTCACCTCGGGGGTGACCGGCAGCAGGTGCCGGTCGGCGACGTCCATCGCGGCCAGCACATGCTCGCTGAGCTGGGACGGGGTGTCGACGATGACCACGTCGAAGCTGCGTTTGAGCATGCCGAGCAGTTCGGTCACCAGCGGCCCGGAGATCTGTTCGGACTCCCCCGGTGAGACCGGCGCCAGCACCGTCGCCAGCCCCGACTCGTGCCGGACCAGCATCGACTGCACCCCGGTCTCGTCCATCCGCCCCGCCATCGGGACGGCGTGCACGATCGTGCGCTGCGGGCTCAGCCTCAGCATGATCGCCACATCGCCGAAGGCCAGGTCCAGGTCGACCAGGCACACCTGGAGGCCGTCCCGTCCGGCCAGCGCGACGCCCAGGTTGGTGGCCAGGACCGTCTTGCCGCAGCCGCCCTTGGCCGCGAACACCACGACGATCCTGCCGTCTCGGCCCGGCGACGGCGGCGCCTCGGGGCGGCCCGCCCTCTGGATGCCCCGGGAGACCTCCCAGCAGCGGCGGCAGGCGTCCATCAGCGCCTGGAAGTCGCGGTCGGGCACCACCTCGCGGACGCCCGCCCGCATCGCCTCGGCCATGAGGCCCACGTCGACCTTCTCCCGGACCAGCACCACCCCGACCTCGGGGCGGTCGGAGCGGCGGGCCGCGGCGAAGGCGATCGCACCGGGCAGTTCGACGTGCGGGCCTATGACCACGACCAGTTCCTCCGGGTCCGCGGCCAGCCGCTCGTCCACGGCCCGCAGGGTGCGGACGACGCGCCCGTGCTCCCGGAAGCCGGCGGCCAGCCGCCGCGCGACGGCCTCGTCGGGTTCACAGATGACCGGCATGCCTCCCCCGTTTCACTTGACGATGGTGAAGTTGCTGATGCCCGGGCTCTTCACGTCGAGCTCCGAGGAATCGGTCTGCAGACCCATGTAGAGCGCGTTCCCCTCGCCCTCCCCCGTGCCCTGGGTGGCGCCGAGGATGAGCCGTTCCGCCTGCTCCTGGGTCACGCCGAGGGTGATCAGCGCCCGGTTCCCCCGGGGGTCCTGCTCGGTGCCGTCCGTGCTGGCCGGGCCGACCGCCAGGACGGGCACGTCGGACATGAGGATGCGCACCCGCTGCTCGGCGACCTCGGTACGGGACCGTCCCGAACCGCGGGCCTTCACCTGCTGCAGCGCGATGAAGACGACCACCTTGCTGCCGGGCTTGGCGTAGCCGGCGACCCGCTGCGGCTCGTCCATCTCCACGGTGAGCGCGATCCTGCCCTCGGGGATGGCGAAGGCCTGGCTGGCGTCCTTCTCCTCCATCAGCGACCGTGTGATCAGCGCGCCCTCGCCGACCGCGGTGTTGACGACCAGCCGCAGGTCGTCCCCGGTCAGCCGGGAGAGCGCGTCGTCGGGGACCGCCCCCGCGGGGTAGTTGCGCAACCGCAGGTAGCCTCCGCTCTCCAGCTTCGCCACCTCGGTACCGGCGGGGATGGCGCGGGCGGCGACGAGCACGCTCACCGGACTGCTGCGCTCGGCGGCCCGGTCGTCGGCCGCGCGCACGTAGGCCAGCACGGCCAGGGTCCCGGCGCCCGCCAGCACCAGCGCGACGATGACGGAGATGAGCCGACGGTTCATGCGACCTTCATTCGTTCGTCAGCCCGCCAGCTTGAGGCTGCTCAGGCCGTAGCCGCCCTGCCCGCCGAAAGGACCCTTGATCGTGTCCTTGACGAAATGGCCGGCCACGCAGGGATTGGGGGTGCAGGGCGGGGGGCCCGCCTCCAGGGGCGGATACCGGTAGAGGCCGAAGTTCACGCCGGTGATGACGAAGGGCGCGAGACCCACCACGTGGTAGCGCTCGAACAGCAGGAACGGGTCCGACTCGTCGTAGACGGGAAGGTAGACGATGCGGAGTTCGGGGTCGAGGCCGAAGAGGAACCGCTCCAGGTAGGTGACGAGGTCCTGCAGGGAGGCCAGGAACCGGCAGAGCGCGGAGACGCCGCCCGCGCCCAGGACGCCCAGCAGATTGTCCAGGTCGAAGCCGACGTAGTCGCGGCCCGTCTCCACCTCGTCGACGCAGGTGACCACCTGGGGGCCGATGAGGACGCCCATGTTCCCGTCGCCGCAGCCGTCGATTCGGCTGCGGAGCACGATCTCGTCATCCGGCGGGTCCCAGGGGAACCGCGTGGGTTTGGCGGCGACCCTGGCTCCGTTGCCGGTCAGCGCCTTCCAGGCGCATTCGGAGACCATCACCTTGAACGCCTCCGGCACGCTCAGCGCCGCGCCCCAGGTGACCCGGGCGCAGGCGGCGACCGTGGTGCCCTCCGGCTCGCCGGCCAGGGCTTTGGCGAAGGTCGCGGGCAGCAGCCGGGAGCTGTCTTTCTGGCGGGTGCTGGCCTGGATCTCGAGGTAGTCGCCCTCCTCTGGACGCTCTCCCACGCAGCCGGAGAGGTTCTCCGGGGCGGGGCGGCACCGCTCCAGCAGCGCGGCTCCGCGCTGCCTCCCGCACATCGGCAGGAGGTCGACCGCGCCGTCGGACGCGTTGCGCTCGGCGATCGGCCTGGCCGCATCCAGCAGCGTCTCGGGCGTGCATGGCCGGGTGCCCTCCTGCTGGGCGCAGGCGGTGACGGCGGCGAGCGCGGCGGCGTCGGCGCTGCTCTGCAGTTCCTCCCGCTCGGTGTAGATCCGGCCGACGTCTACGACGACCGCCGCCGAGCCGAGCAGGATCCCGCCGGTGAGCAGGACGGCCACCAGCGGGGTCATCGAACCGCGATCCCCGCGCAGCCGGGTCATCAGTCCTCGCATGGCGCTTCCGCTCGTCCTCCGATTTCCAGGGTGTCCAGGCCGGGGATGAAGCCGATGGCGGCCTCGGACTCGTAGGCGAAGCTCACCGACGCGGTGCGCAGCCCGCTCTCGCCCGCGGGGGCGCACGGGGTGAACCGGACGGCGCCCGGCGGCAGGTCCCGGCCCACCAGCCGGCCGATGACGCCGCGCCCGGCCTCGGCCTTGGCCGCCGGGCCTCCCTCGGTCAGCAGGTAGGCGCGCAGGCCCTGGCGGGCCGCGTTCGTCGCGGTGATCTTCTGGTTGAGCCAGAGACCGGTGTCGATCATGCCGAACACGACCACCAGCAGCATCGGAAGCACCAGTGCGAACTCCACCGCGGCGGCTCCGGCCTCGCGCTCGGCGGGACGCGCTTCGCCTCCTCGGAGCGGCCCGGTGTGCTCCGGCGCGGTCACGGGGGTGTCGCCTCCGCGCTCACCTGGCCGGCCTGCCGGTCGACCAGCCCGTCCAGGCCGTCGCCCAGCGCCCTCGCCGCGCCGACGGCGGCGACGACCAGCAGCGCGCACAGCAGCGCGTACTCGACCGCCGTGGCACCCCGGTCGCCCCGGCGGTCACTCGTCCGGTCCGATGGCATGGGTGCGGTCAGCCGGCCGGCGGAGGGGGGTTTCCACCGCCGCCCGGCTGGTTGTTCACGATCTGGTTGTTGGTGTTCGTGAAGATGCCCGCGATGGTCTCGCCCAGCGTCGCGACGAGGGCGACGATCGCGACGGCGATGAGGGAGACGATGAGCGCGTACTCGACCGCCGTGGCGCCCCGGTCCCGCAGGTCTCCGGGCCTCGCCTCCCGGAGCGCGTAGTAGCCCAACTGCAGGCGGATCACTGCCTTCTTGATCATTTCGGGGGGTCCTTCCGGAAACCGCCCAGGCGTGGTCATCGCCCGGACTCCGACAAAGGCCCAGCTTGGAGACTGTCCGACTTTGGCGAAAGACACCTTTTGGACTTATGTCATCACCCGAACGGATGACATGTCACCCGAAAGGAGGTCTGTCAGAGAGCTCCTAACAGATCACAGTGCCGAGGCGCTATATCACCTTAGCGATAGTTTGAAATTACCGATAACCGGGATGTTCTGGGTGGCGCCCGGTAAACCCGCGATTTGCATTGAGCGTCTTTTGTCTGAGAATGGGCCCCGACTCCTGGGAGGTCCACAGTGGCAGTGCACGTCGTGGCGGTCGGGTCTCGGTCGAGCCGCTCGCTCCCGGCCCTGGTGATGCCCCTCGTCCTGCTCGGAGCCGCCGCCTGCCAGAGCAGGCCCGCGCCCGCCCTGCCCGAACCGACTCCGACCGTCGACACCGCCGCGTTGGAACGCTTCTACGAGCAGAAGCCCGGGTGGCGGGCCTGCAAGGGGCACAAGGCGTTCCGGTGCGCCGACGTCGAAGTACCGCTGGACTACCTGGACCCGGAGGCCAGGACGCTGCGGATCGCGGTGACCCGGCTGAAGGCCACCGGCTCCCGGCTCGGCTCTCTGCTGGTCAATCCCGGCGGGCCCGGGGCGTCCGGGGTGGAATTCGCCTACTCCGCACGCGGCGTCTTCACCTCCCGGGTCCGGGAGCGCTACGACATCGTCGGCTTCGACCCGCGCGGAGTGGGCGAGAGCAACGGCATCCGCTGTCTGGACGACGACCAGCTCGACCGGTACCACGCCACCGACTCCACCCCCGACAACGGAGCGGAACGGCAGAGGCTCCGGACGATGTCACGCCGCTACGCCGAGGAGTGCCAGGACAAGTCCGGCTGGCTCCTGCCGCACATGGGCACCCGGAACGTGGCCCGTGACCTGGACATCCTGCGCGCGGTGCTGGGCGAACAGCGGCTGAACTACTACGGGGCCTCCTACGGGACACAGCTCGGCCAGGTCTACGCCGGGCTCTTCCCCGGAAGGATCCGGCGGATGGTGCTGGACTCGGTGGTCGACTCGAAGTACTGGGCCGGCGAGGTGCAGGAAAGGCAATTGCTCGCCCTGGACGAGGAGTTCGACCGGTTCCTCGGCAGCTGCGTCCGGCACGGCTGCACGCTCGGATCCGACCTCAAGGAGGCCCGTGCCAACGTCTGGAAACTGCTGGGAAGGACCGACGAGCGGCGTCTTCGCAGTCCGGACGGCCGGAAGGTGAGCGACACCGACATTCACACGGCGTCCGTCCTGCTGGCGATGGAACCCCGGTTGTGGAGCACCGGACGGCAGGCCTTCGCCGAGGCGGCGCGAGGCGAGGGGCGGCTGTTCCGGCGGCTGGCCGACGCCGCCCGGGGACGTTCCCCGAGGGGGCTTTATGACTCCAGCATCCCGGCGTGGATGGCCGTCACCTGCCTGGAGACCCCCGAGGAGATCCGCCGCGAGCGGGCCACCGACCGGCAGATCGCCCGGATGGCGGGGAGATCGCCGATCTTCGCCGACGTCAACAGCACCATCGCGTGCTCGTACTGGAAACCCGCGTCGATCCCCCAGGAGGCGGTCGAACCGCGCGACGCCGGGCCAGTGCTGCTCCTCAACAACACCCGCGACCCGCGCACCCCGCTGGCCTGGGCCGAGGCCGTCACCAAGCGTTTCCCCGGCGCCGCCCTTCTCACCAATGAGGCGGAGGGACACGGCGTCTACGGACGAGGCGCCTGTGTGAACCGGGCCGTGGACGACTACCTGATCGCAGGGGCGCTTCCCGCCGCGGCCGGTTGCTCCGACAGCGGCCCCGACTACTGATCTCGCATCAGTTAAGGAAGTGTGCACTTGTAACCTGATGGACCGGGACAATAGCCGTGAAAAGTTTTACGATTCGGCAATGGAGTGGCTGGAGCGCGTCACGAGGTTGCGGCGCTGGACCCGAGGCGGAGAACGGGATCCCCACAAGGCGCTCCTGCTTCTCTACGCGATCGGGCAACTGCAGCGGACCGGTTTCAAGCCGATCCGCTTCCGTGAGGCGGAACCGGCACTGGAACTGCTCTTCGCCGAGTTCGGGCCGCCGAAACTGGCGGGCCCCGCCTACCCCTTCCACCATCTGGCCGCGGACGGCCTGTGGGAGGTCGCGGCGGCGGGCGGCAGGCCCAGCCCCGGAGCCGACCGCGAACTGCTGGTCGCCGGCGACGTGCACGGCAGGCTGATGCCGGAGTTCGCCAAGGAGATGCTGACCGACCCTGCGCTGATGGCGCAGATCGTCCGGGTCCTGCTGGACACCAACTTCGAGCCCGGCCTCCACCCCGACCTGTGCTCGGCGGCCGGGCTCATGCCCGAGCTCGCACAGACCGCGGCGATCGCCCCCTATCTGAAGGACCACCTGCCCCGGGCCGAACGGGACCCTACGATCCGGCAGAAGATCCTGGTGGCCTACGACTGCCGCTGCGCCTTCTGCGGCTACGAGGGGTGGATCGGCAACAGCGTGATCGGCCTGGAGGTGGCGCGGCTGCGCTGGTGGGCCTTCGACGGGCAGGACGACCTGACCAACTGCCTGTGCCTGTGCACGCTGCACCACCGGTTGTTCGACAAGGGCGTGCTGGGAGTCGTCCCGTCCGGGAAGATCCTGGTCTCACGGCACTTCGTCGGCACCACCGAGGCCTCCCGGCGGATGGTGACCGAGCTGAACGGCAAGGCCGTCAGCCCGCCGCAGACGGGGTTCGCCCGGCCTGATGTCCGCAATGTCGACTGGCACACCCGGCAGGTCTTCCGTGGTCCCGCCCGGATCTGAACGCGCGGACGGCTCGGCGCGTCATAACCTGAGCGCACGTGAAGGGCGGAATGCGAAACATGACGGAGTTCAGTGATCTGTGGGAGGCGCAGGCCGACCCTGATCTGTGGATCGTGGCGGCGGCCGCCGTGCTCGCCCTCTTCCTGGTGGCCTACGGGCCGGCCTGGCGGGTGTCGCGCAACGTCGTGACGATCGCGCACGAGGGAGGGCACGCCCTGGTGGCGCTGCTCACCGGCCGCAAGCTCGACGGCATCCGGCTGCACTCCGACACCTCGGGCGTCACCGTCTCCCGGGGCAGGCCCGACGGGGCCGGCATGGTGCTCACCGCGCTCGCCGGATACGTCGCGCCCCCGCTGCTGGGACTGCTGTTCGCCTGGCTGCTGGAGGTCGGGCGCATCACCCTCATGTTGTGGTTCTCGCTGGCCCTGCTGGCCGGGATGCTGGTGATGATCCGCAACGTCTTCGGCGTGGTCTCGGTGCTGACCACGGGCGGAATCGTCTTCGCCGTCTCCTGGTTCGCGCCGACCGACGTCCAGGCCGCCTTCGCCTACTTCGGCGCCTCCTTCCTGCTGCTGGCGGGCGCGCGGCCGGTGGTCGAACTGCAGCGGCTGCGCGCCCGACACCAGGCGCCGAGCTCCGACGCCGACCAGCTGGCCCAGCTCACCGGCGTGCCGGGCCTGGTGTGGGTGTTCGCGTTCGGGCTGGTCGCCCTGGTCTCGCTGGTGCTCGGCGGGAAGCTGATGATCCCCGCCGAGACCGTCGAGACGTCCTACTTCGGCTGGTACACACCCTCCTCCTGAACGTCACCCGCCGGTGGCCTCGGGGCCCGGACCGGGTTCGGGCTCCTTGGACGCCCGCTCCTCCGTCCGCGTCGGCTCGGTCTCGACGGGCTGGGGGGCCACCTCCGCCGGCTCGGTCCGCCCCGACCCGGCGGGGGCGCTCCCGGAGTTCTCCTCCACCGGGACGGCCGGGCTCTCCTTCTTCTCCGGCTCGGCCGTCACGGGGGCGGAGGCCGGTTCCTCCGTGATGCCGTTCCCGGACTCCGTGGGCTCCGCGGACTCCGCGGGGGCCGTCGGAGCGCCCGTCTCGGCGGGCGCGCCGGGAGTCTCGTCCCGGCCGGGCCCGTCCGGTCCGTCCGGGCCGCCGGGCCCGTCCACCGAGGGGCCGCCGGTGGGCTGACCGCTTGTGGACACCGGAGCCTCGGAGCGGGCGGCGGGCGGGATCGGCTCGGGCGCGCCGTCGTCGTCTCCCCCCGTTCCCACCGGACGCTCGAAGGCCGTCTTCGAGGCGGAGTCGACCAGGGTCAGGGCCTCCACCTCCTGCTCGGGGGTTTCGATCACCGTGACCTTATCGCCATTGAATTGTGGCCACGAAGCCCCGCGGAAATCACTTTCCGCCGGATCGATTTCCTCATCGGGAGCTGTCAGGGGATTACCGCAGTTGCATTTCACCACCGGCATGCCCTTCCGGTCGACCAGCACCGCGATCCCCGCCTGCAACACGGCGGGGACCGCGGTCGCCGTCCCGTCCCGGTAACCGTGGTTGGTGACCAGGGTGTCGACGCGCAGCACCGCGGGCGTCAGGGCCCCCACGAAACCGGGGATCTCCCCGGGAGCGATGCCCAGGACCCCCGCCCAGGCCCCCGCCTTGTCCGCGTTGGCCTGCAGGAACTCCACCAGCGCGGTCTTGTCGCAGGACGAGGCCTTGCGGGTGCCGCCGTAGAGGCCGGGGGCGTCGCCCTTCACCTCCCCGCCCGCCGCGGCCCTGCGGGCGACCTCGGCGTCGTCGTCGGCGTTGGCCGCCAGGGTGTAGGGATCGGGGCCGGGATCGCCGACCGCGAGCCGGGTGATGGTCGTGGCGGCCTCCCCGCAGGCCGTCACGGACATCAGTACGAGGAAAAGCGCGGTGATCGCCGCCGGTGTCTTCGTGCTCATCATGAGCCCCCGTCCGGGATTGGTACTCCTCTCCACTTTGATGTCTCATGGAAAAGAAAAGTGCACAATTCCCGAGAGATTTTCGATGAGGGGGAAGGGCCGCGTGCTTCCGCTGGAACCAGGAGATCCCGACCGGCTCGGCGACTACCCGCTGCTCGGCAGACTCGGCGAAGGCGGCCAGGGCACCGTGTTCCTGGGCGAGGGCCCTCAAGGGCGGGTCGCGGTGAAGCTGCTGCACGCCAGGCTCAGCCACGACCCGATAGCCCGGGCCAGGTTCGTCCGGGAACTGACGACCATCGAGAGGATCGCCGGGTTCTGCACCGCCCGGGTCCACGCCGCCGACCTCGACGGCGACCGGCCCTACATCGTCAGCGAGTACGTGCCCGGGCCCTCCCTCCAGCAGCTCGTGCGCGAGGAGGGGCCCCGGTCTGACGGAGCGCTGATGCGGCTCGCCGTCGGCACGGCCACCGCGCTGACCGCGATCCACCAGGCGGGGGTCGTCCACCGCGACTTCAAGCCGCCGAACGTGCTCATGGGATCCGACGGGCCGCGCGTCATCGACTTCGGGATCGCCAAGGCCCTCGACGGCGTCGAGCACACCATGACGGGACAGCTCGTCGGCACACCCGCCTACATGGCGCCGGAGCAGTTCACGGAGTACGTGGTGGGGCCGCCCTGCGACCTGTTCGCCTGGGGCTCGACCATGGTGTTCGCCGCGACCGGACGCACCCCGTTCGGCACCGGGGACGTCTACGCGATGCTCAACCGGATGCGCAGCGGGGAACCGGACGTGAGCGGGCTGCCCGAGGAGCTGGTCCCTCTCGTCCTGGCCTGCCTGTCCAAAGACCCGGCGGCACGGCCCACGGCGGACGAGCTGCTGTGGCGGCTGCTGGGCGAGCGTCCGGAGATCACGCTGCCGGGGACCTCCATGGGCGGGGAGGACGACGTCACCTCGGTCGACGACCCGTCCACCCGAATCGAGCCGGTGCCCTTCGGGACCCCCGTCACCGACATGGACCGCACTGAGGACTTCGGCCGGCCCACCGGCGAGGGCACGAAACGGGGGACGCTGCGCCGGACCGTCCCCCTTTTCCTGGGGCTGGCGCTGGTGCTCCTGGTGTCGCTGCTCGACATGGCCTCCCTGTCGGTGCTCTCCAGCGGCGCCGTCACCGAGCTCCGTCAGCAGTGGGCGCTCGTGCTGTCCCTCGTCTACACCTCGCTGGCGGTCATCACGCTCTTCGGGGCCGCGGCCGCCTGGCGGGGTTTCGCCTCCGGCGTCTGGACGATCATCGTGGTGCGGATCGTCCGCGTGTCGGTGTGGGTGGCGACGCTGGGCCAGGTGCCGCCGCGCACCGAGACCGTCGTCCTGCAGGTCCTCTCCCCGCTCCTGGTGATCGGGCTGCTGCTGCTGGCGCTGGCGCGCGGGCGGCCGAAGAGGCCGGTGACGTCCGGTCAGTGACGGCCGGAGCCCTGCCGGGGGACGAGGACCCGGCGCGGGACGTGCCGCGGGCCGTGGGCCTCTTCGCAGTGAAGGCCGTCCTCGTCCAGATGCTCGACCTCGAGGGTGGCGTGGGTGATCTCGTAGCGTTCGCGGAGCATCCGCCGCAGGTCGCGGCACACGGCGTGGCAGTCGCCGTCCGGTTCGACCAGGACGTGCGCCGACAGGGCCGGGTGACCCGACGTCACCTCCCAGACGTGCAGATCGTGCACTTCCAGGACACGTGGCAGTTCGGCCATCGTCCCGCCGATCTCGGCGGGGTCCATGCCGGCCGGCGCCGCCTCCATGAGCACCCGGCCCGCGTCCCGGACCAGGCCGCAGCCCGCCTTCACCATGAGGACCGCGACGACCAGCGACGCCACCGCGTCGGCCCGGTTCCAGCCCGTGAGCAGCACGACGCCGCCCGCGACGGCGGTGGCGGCGAAGGCGAGCAGGTCGTTCAGGACGTGCTGGTAGGCGCCCTCGACGTTGAGGCTGGAGCGGTCGGCGCGGCTCATCAGCCAGGTCGCGGCCAGATTCACCACGACACCCGCCAGCGCGGTGCCCAGGACCAGGCAGCCCTCGACCTCCTGCGGAGACAGGAACCGGCGGACGCCCTCGTAGCCGAAGGAGAGGGCGAGCACCACCAGGGTGAGGCCGTTGAGCTGGGCCGACAGGATCTCGGCGCGTTTGAGCCCGTAGGTGTAGCCGCCCTTCGGCGGGACCGCCGCGATCCGCATCGCCAGCAGGGCCAAGGCGATCGCGGCGGCGTCGGTGAGCATGTGCGCGGCGTCGGTGAGCAGCGCCAGCGAACCGGCGGCCAGACCCGCCGCCACCTCCGCCGCCATGAAGACGACGATCAGCGCCAGGGCCGCGCCCAGGCGCCGGTGG
Organism: Actinocorallia sp. B10E7; assembly: GCF_039871655.1. NCBI lineage: Bacteria > Bacillati > Actinomycetota > Actinomycetes > Streptosporangiales > Thermomonosporaceae > Actinocorallia > Actinocorallia sp. B10E7. The sequence goes on along the minus strand of NZ_JBDPLZ010000004.1, from coordinate 470,247 downwards.
TCGGCCCGGGTCCGCGGGACATGCCCTCCGACGTGCCCCAACCCGTGTCCGTGCCCGTGCCCCGCGCCCATCGCCCACCCCCAGCGGGCCAGGATAGCGGGGGCCGGATTTTGTCGGGGGGCATCACTACATTCGATTATGTGAGCGAACGAGCGGGCATCCCCAGAGAGAGCAGAGAGCACGCCCCGGCCCTGCCGCTGTGGAGCGACGGCGAGGTACCCGAGGCCCCCGCGGCGCCATGGGCCTCGGCCTGGCGGGAGGGCTCGGCGGATTCCGCGGACTCGCCCCCGGAGAAGCAGCGTGAGGCCCGTGCGCGCACGGCGGAACGGCGCGCACGGCTCGTCGACGCCGGGGTCGCGGAGTTCGGCCGGTGGCTGCGCGACCAGGTCGCCCACGGCCTGGCGAGCGCCGAACGCGCCCCGCGCTCCCTGTGGGACGAGGCCTCGCGGCGCCTGGTCGACGCCCAGGCCAAGGCCCTCGCCGACCGGGTGAGGCCCCTGGCCGCCGTCCCCCGCCGCGGCGAGCACTGGCCGTCCCGCCTGCTGGAGGAGTACGGCCTGCTGCACCTGCTGGTCCGCGCCTACCAGCGCCAGGACTCCCTTCCGGCCGGGCTGCGCGCCACGGTCCGCACCCGCGTCGGCTTCACCACCTCCCGCGAGGAGGTGCTGGCCGCCCCCCGCGTCCGCGACGCCTGGTACGTCTCAGGCGTCCACGAGTCCGAACAAGACGGCCTCCAGACCCGCCGCACCTGGCTGCGCGGCCTGTCCGGCCGCCGTCCGGCCCTGCTCCTGGCCTACGGCGTCCCCTCCCGCCCGCTGGACCCTCCCGACCTGCGCCCCGGCACCGCCGTGGACGCCTCCCTGGCCTTCTACCCCGACGCCCCGCCCCTGCGGGCCGCCGTCGCCGAACGCCACGCCCCGCCCGAGCCCGCCGAGCCTCCCGGCACCACCGTCATGGAGCTCCTCGACGAATACGCCGCCGCCGTCTCCCACGACCCCTGGCTGGACCGCTGGCCCGCCGACCTCTCCTCCGTGCGGCCGGCCCGCTCCGGCGGCCTCCACCTGGTCGACCCGTCCGGCGACGCCCTCCCCCTCGACACCCACGACCCCTGGCGCCTGCTGGCCGTCTCCGGAGGCGCACCCCTGACCGTCTCCGGCGAATGGACCCCCTCCGGTCTGCGCCCCCTGTCCGCCTGGCACCCCACCGAAGGCTTGGTGACCTTCCCATGACCCCCCGCACCCCGTCCCCCTCCCGCCCGTCCACCCCGCCCCCGCGCCCGGCTCCCGCTCCCCGCGTCACCTTCACGCCCCTGTCCCGTCCCTGGCCGGCGGCCCTCACCGACGTAGGCCTCCACACCCCCGAGCCCTCCGCCATCGCACGCCCGCACTCCGGCGTCCCCGGCCCCGACCCGGTGCGCCGCTCCGCTCCGCGGCACGACGTGCTCCGGGCGCGGGCCCGGGACCACGCGGACTCCGCCTCGGCCGGCGCCGTCTCCGGGCGGACGCCCGAGCCCCGCGACGCCGGCTCAGGTGACGTCCCGCACCCCGGCGGGTTCGGGGTCCCGCCTCGTTCTCCGCGGCGGCGCGACACGGTTCGGACGGGGATCCGGGGCTGCGACGGCGTCGGGCCGCAAGGAGAGCCGGCGTGAGCGTGTGGGAGGAGCATGTGACGGCGGCGCTGCTGGGGACCCAGCGGAAGGAGGCGCCGAAGCTGGAGGAGGTGCCGCTGGCCGAGGAGGACGCGGCGGCCCGGCTGCTGGACCAGGCCGGGCTGCTGGCGGTGCGGCGGCGGGCCGGGCGCAGGCCGGGAAAGGCCGAGGCCGTGGCTCCGGCGCCGTCGGAGACCCTGCCGGTGGTGCCGTCCGCGGCGGGAAGGCGGCTGGAGCTGCTGCTCGGCGGAGACCGGGCCCGGCTGTTGCCGGAATGGCTCGCGGCGGCGGCGGCGCACGGGTACAGGGTGCCCGCGCGAAGCCTGCCGGACCTGCTGGACAAAGGACGCGGAGACCGGAGCATCCGGCCTTCCATCGCGCGGACCGCGGGACGGCGCGGGGTCTGGCTGGCGCTGCAGAACCCGGACTGGGCCTACCTGCTGACCGAGTCGGAGGCCTCCGTCGAGGCCGTCGCGGACTGGGAGAGCGGGACGCGGGCGCAGCGGGTGGCCTACCTGACGGCGCTGCGCCTGGACGACCCGGCCGCGGCCCGGGAGAAGCTCCTGGCGAGCTGGTCCCGGGAGGCCGCGCCCGACCGGGCCGCGTTCCTCGCCACCTTCGAGCACGGGCTGTCCGAGGCCGACGAGGAGTTCCTCGAGCGGTCCCTGGACGACCGGGGCAAGGACGTCCGGCAGCACGCCGCCGACCTCCTGGCCCGGCTGCCCCGCTCCGCCTACGCCCTGCGCATGGCCGAACGGGCCCACCGGCTGCTGCGGCCGGAGAGGCGCGCCAGGGCCCGCGAACGGTACCGGCTCGTCGTGGAGCTCCCCGAGGAGCACGACGACGCGATGGCGCGCGACGGCATCCCGTTCCACCCGCCGGGGTCCTTCTCCCCCTCCGCGGCCCGGATCGGGGTGCGCGCCGCCTGGCTGCGCGAGATCCTGGCCCGCACCCCGCTCGACAGCTGGACCGAGGCCTTCGGCCTCACCCACGGCGAGGTGGTGGCGCTGCCCGTCGCCGACGGCTTCGCCCACGACGTGCATCTGGGCTGGGCGCGGGCCGCGCTGCGGCAGGGCGCCGCCGGATGGGCGCGCTGTCTCCTCGACGCCGGGGCGGTCGCTCAGGAGGCCGAAGCGCCGGCCGAACTGCTGGAACTGCTCCCCGAGGACGAGCGGGACGCCGCGGCGGCCGAGCTCATCCGCGCCGCCGCGGACCACGCGCATCTGCTGCGGCTGCTGTCCCGGCTCCCCTCGCCGTGGACGGGGCCGATGGCCGAGGCCGTCCTGTCCGTACTGGAGTCCTCCCTCGAGGATCCCGAGTCCACCCGGTTCGTCGCCCGGCTGTGCCGGCTGGCCGACGAGCGGCTCACGCCCGAGGCCGCGCCCGGGTTGGGCGCCCTGGCCGACCGGCACGGCAAATGGCCGCTGCTCGAACTCGCCGAGACCCTCGGGTTCCGCCGCGACATGCTCCAGGAGCTGGCGCCGCTCCCCTGACCGGACTTCCCCCACCGCACCGCAGACGACCCGAGGAGACGAACGATGACCGACGGCACGCGCGAGGCCGACCGCGAGGTCCTGCGCCCGCACGCCGAGCAGGAGTACGCGGGGGAACTCGCCCTGCTGGCCGGGCTGGACGACCGGCCCCGCCCTCCTGGCTGGAAGCTCTCGCCGTGGGCCGTCACGACGTACCTGCTCGGCGGGGAGCTTCCCGACGGGACGGTCATCACGCCCAAATACGTCGGCCCGCGGCGACTGATCGAGGTCGCCGTCGCGACCCTGGCGACGGACCGCGCGCTGCTCCTGCTCGGCGTCCCCGGCACCGCCAAGACCTGGGTGTCGGAGCACCTGGCGGCGGCGGTCAGCGGGGACTCGACCCTGCTCGTTCAGGGCACGGCCGGAACTCCCGAAGAGGCGATCCGCTACGGCTGGAACTACGCGCGGCTGCTCGCCGAAGGCCCCTCCGAGCGGGCTCTGGTGCCCGGCCCGCTGATGCGGGCGATGCGGCTGGGCGCGGTGGCGCGCGTCGAGGAGCTCACCCGCATCCCCTCCGACGTGCAGGACGCCCTCATCACGATCCTGTCGGAGAAGACCCTGCCGATCCCCGAACTCGACACCGAGGTCCAGGCCCGCAGGGGCTTCACCGTGATCGCCACCGCCAACGACCGCGACCGCGGCGTCAACGAGCTGTCCAGCGCGCTGCGCCGCCGCTTCAACACCGTCGTCCTGCCCGTCCCCGCCACCGCGGAGGAGGAGGTCGAGATCGTCTCCCGCCGCGTCGCCCAGCTGGGCCGGGCCCTGGAACTCCCCGACCCCGCCACGGGCCTGTCGGAGATCCAGCGGGTCGTCACCGTCTTCCGCGAGCTGCGCTCCGGCCTCACCGAGGACGGCCGCACCCGGCTGAAGACCCCCAGCGGCACCCTGAGCACCGCCGAGGCGATCTCCGTCGTCACCAGCGGCCTGGCCCTGGCCGCCCACTTCGGCGACGGGGCCCTGCGCCCCGGCGACATCGCCGCCGGCCTCCAGGGCGCCGTCATCTCCGACCCCGTCTCCGACCGCGTCGTCTGGCGGGAGTACCTGGAGACCGTCGTCCGCGACCGCCCCGGCTGGCGCGACTTCTACCGCGCCTGCCGCGAGACGGCCCCCTGACCCGCGCGGCCCCGCCCCGTCCCCTTCTCCCGCCCGCTCACACCCGGAGGTCCGCTTGACCGTCGAGGTCTTCGGCATCCGCCACCACGGCCCGGGTTCGGCCCGCGCCCTGCGCCGTGCCCTGGAGTCCTACCGCCCCGGCATCGTCCTGATCGAGGGACCTCCCGAAGCCGACCCCCTCCTCCCCCTGTCCGCCGACCCCACCATGACCCCGCCGGTCGCGCTCCTCGTCCACACCCTCGGCCTCCCCCAGCGAGCCGCCTTCTGGCCCTTCGCCTCCTTCAGCCCCGAATGGACCGCCCTCCAGCACGCCCACGCCCGCCGTCTTCCCGTCCGGTTCATCGACCTCCCCGCCGCCCACACCCTCGCCGCCCCCCGGCCCCCCGCACCCGGGGAACCCGAGGCCGGGGGAGGCGCGGAGGCGGACGGGCTGGTGGAGAGGGCCCGGCGGGACCCGCTGGGGGTGCTGGCGGAGACGGCGGGATACGAGGACGCGGAGCGGTGGTGGGAGGACGTCATCGAGCTCCGGGGACGGGAGGACGTGTTCGGAGCGGTCGCCGAGGCGATGGGAGTACTGCGGGAGGGGATGGAGCGGGCCTCCTCCGAGCGGGAGGAGCAGCGCGAGGCCTGGATGCGGCAGGCGGTCCGCAAGGCCGCCCGGGAAGGTTTCGAGCGGATCGCAGTGGTGTGCGGGGCCTGGCATGCGCCGGCGCTGAAAGCCGCGGTCCCGGTCTCACGGGACGTGGCGACGTTGAAGGGGCTGCCCAAGGCCAAGGTGGCGGCCACCTGGGTGCCGTGGACGCACGGGCGGCTGGCCCAGGACTCCGGTTACGGGGCGGGGGTGCGGTCGCCGGGCTGGTACCGGCACCTGTTCCAGGCGCGGGACCGGCCCGTCGAACGCTGGCTGGCCGAGAGCGCGAGGCTGCTCCGCCAGGAGGGGCTGCCCGTCTCGTCGGCCCACGTGATCGAGGCGGTGCGGCTGGCCGAGACCCTCGCCGCACTGCGCGGACGGCCCCTGGCCGGACTCGACGAGGTCACCGAGGCGACCCGCGCCGTCCTGTGCGAGGGTGCCGACCCGCCGCTCGAGCTGATCCGGCACCGCATGGTCGTGGGCGAGGAGCTCGGCTCCGTGCCGGACTCCACCCCGATGGTGCCGCTCCAGAGGGACCTGATCGCCCAGCAGAAGCGGCTGCGCCTGAAGCCGTCCGCCGAACCCCAGGAGGACACCCTCGACCTGCGCAGACCCGTCGATCTGGAACGCAGCAGGCTGCTGCACCGCCTGCGCGTCCTGGACGTCGCGTGGGGCGCCCCCGTCACGGGCCGCGCCGGCCGCTCCCAGGGGACGTTCAAGGAGACGTGGACCCGCGTCTGGCACCCTGAGTTCGACGTCCGGCTGATCGAGGCGGGGGTCTGGGGCACCACCGTGCGCGACGCCGCGACCGCGAAGATCCAGGCCGAGGCCGACCGAGCCGAGGACCTCCCCGAACTGACCGAACTGGCGGAACGGGCCCTGCTCGCCGACCTGGACGAGGCGCTGCCCTCCGTGATGCGCGCCCTCGCCGACCGCGCCACCGCCGACGGCGACGCCGTCCGGCTCATCGCCGCGCTTCCCCCGCTCGTCCGGGCGCTGCGTTACGGCGACGTCCGCGGCACCCCGACCGGCCCGCTGCGCACCGTCGTCGACGGACTGGTCGTCCGCGTCTGCCTGGGTCTCCCCCGGGCCGCGGCCTCCTTGGACGACGACGCGGCCCGCGCCCTGCTCCAGCGGCTCGAGACCGTCCACGAGACCCTCGCCCTCCTCGACGAACCGCCGCACACCGCCCGCTGGCTGGACGCCCTGGCCGCCCTGGCGGACACCCCCTCCCTGCACGGCCTGCTGGAAGGGCGTCTCACCCGCGTGCTCCACGACGCGGGCCGGCTCACCGACCTGCCCGCCCGCATGTCCCGCGCCGTCTCCCCCGGAACCCCGCCCGCCCGCACCGCCGCCTGGCTCGAAGGCCTCCTCGCCGACGGCGCCCTCCTCCTCATCCACGACACCGCCCTGCTCGCCCTCGTCGACTCCTGGCTCACCGCCCTGCCCTCCAACACCTTCACCGCCGTCCTCCCCCTCCTCCGCCGCACCTTCAGCACCCACACCCCGCCCGAACGCCGCACCCTCGCCACCCGCCTCCGCAACCTGGCCTCCCCCGTCCCGGCCCCTCCCGAAGACCTCGACCTCGCCCGAGCCGCCCCCGCCGTCGCCACCGTCCTCTCGTTCCTCCCCACCCGCCCCTGAACCCCTCCCCGGACCCGCCGCCACACCACTCCCGATCCCGTCCGGACAGCTCACAGCCCTGTTCCGGCCCGCGGACCTTCACCGCCTTCTGCCCGCGGCGCCGGATCCGGGCAGCTCGCACAGCCCTGTTCCGACACCACGCGCCGACCGCACCCGGCCGCCGACTCCCGCACACCGCACGAGCACCGACCGAGACCACGCCTTCACCGCACCCGACCCCGACCCCGACCCCGACCCCGACCGGGCAGCTCGCACAACGCCGCTCCGGCACCACGCACCGGCCGCGGACTCCCGCGCGCCGTACACCGCACGAGCACTGACCGAGACCATGCATTCACCGCACCCGACCCGGACGTCAGCACGTCGCACCCGGTTCCGCGTCCGCTCGCGGCGCACCGCGCCAGGTGCCGGCGCTCGCCGTGTCCGCCGCAGGGGCGCGGTTCCAAGGAGGCCTTGTGAACGAGGAGATGCCGGACGTCCTGTCCGGGAAGGACGCCGGGGCGGAGGCCGAGGCGGAGTCGGAGAGGGCTCGGCGGTGGCGGATGGTCCTGGGGGAGGACGCCGGGGTCGGGGTCGCGCTGCAACGGGCCGACGGGCGGATGGACTCGGCGCTGGAGGCGTTGTACGGGGGGAGGGCCGGTAAGCGGCGGGGCGGGCTGCAGGAGTCGGCGCCGCAGGTGGCGCGGTGGCTGGGGGACATCAGGGAATACTTTCCCGCCTCGGTGGTGCGGGTGCTGCAGCAGGACGCCATCGAGCGGCTGGACCTGGGGCGGCTGCTGCTGGAGCCCGAGATGCTCGAGGCGGTCGAGCCCGACGTGCGCTTGGTGGGGACGCTGCTGTCGTTGAACTCCGTGCTGCCGGAGCGGGCTCGGGAGACGGCGCGGCAGGTGGTGCGGCAGGTCGTGCGGGAGCTGGAGGGACGGCTGGAGCAGAGGCTCCGGTCGGCGGTGCGGGGCGCGCTGGAACGGTCGGCGCGGGTGACGCGGCCACGGCGGCAGGGAGACGTCGACTGGCGGCGGACGGTGCACGCCAACCTCCGGAACTACCTGCCCGAGCAGCGCACCGTCGTTCCCGAACGGCTGGTGGGCTTCGGGCGGCGGCGGCAGGGCGTGCAGCGGGACGTGATCCTGTGCGTGGACCAGAGCGGTTCCATGGCCGCGTCCGTGGTGTACGCGGGCGTCTTCAGCGCGGTCCTCGCCTCCATACCGTCGTTGCGGACGTCACTCGTCGCCTTCGACACCGCCGTGGCGGACCTGACCGACCGGCTCCACGACCCCGTCGAGGTGCTGTTCGGGACGCAACTGGGCGGCGGCACGGACATCAACCGTGCCCTCGCCTACTGCCGGCGGCTCGTCTCCCGGCCGTCCGACACCATCGTCGTCCTGATCAGCGACCTGTACGAGGGCGGCCCCCGCGAGGAGATGCTGCGCCGCGCCGCGGACCTCACCCGGGCCGGCACCCAAGTGATCGCCCTGCTCGCGCTCTCCGACGAAGGCGCTCCCGCCCACGACCACGAGAACGCCGCGGCCCTGGCGGCCCTGGGCATCCCCGCCTTCGCCTGCGCCCCCGACCGTTTCCCCGACCTCATGGCCGCCGCCATAGAACGCCGAGACCTCGCTCCCTTCGCCTCCTGAACCGCCCCTCCACCTGAGAGCCGCCTTCCGCGACCGCCCGCGCCGCCCCGGTGATGTGTGCTCGAAGGGTGCGGGACGTGTCCGGACGGGAAAGCCCTGGTGTCAGGACCCGGGCGGGGACGGAGAGCCGGGTTCTCCTTCATAGGATGGGGCTACGCGTGCGCGGGTCTCGCCCGGTCACGCCTGGCACTTCTGGACGGGATGGGCGCTCCATGCGTAGCAAGGCCGAACTGGAGGACTCGATCCGCTCGGGGGGACGGGCCGTTCTGATCGTCAACACCCGGTCCCGCCGGGGGCGGCGCTGCTACGCGGAGGCGCTGCGACTGCTGATCAAGGCGGGGATCGGGTTCGTGCAGCTCCATCCGGTGAGCGACCCGGCCCGGCTGACGGAGATCTTCGAGGAGACCCTGGAGCTGAAGCCCGACCTCATCGTGGTCGGCGGCGGGGACGGCACGCTCAAGGAGGCGGTCCGGCATCTGGCGTACCAGGACGTGGCGCTGGGTCTGCTGCCGCTGGGCACCACCAACAACTTCGCCCGCGGCCTGTGGCTGCCGCTCGACCTCAGGGGCGCGGTCGAGGTGATCCGCGCCGGGAAGGTCGCGGACGTTGACCTCGGGGAGTTCGACCCCCGGACCGGCGAGCCGGTGGAGACGTTCGCCAACATGGTCAGCCTCGGCATGTCCGTCCAGGTCGCCGGCTCCGTCCCGCACCTGCTCAAGCGCTACCTCGGCCGGCTCGCCTACCTGCTCACCGCGCTGTGGAAGCTCCCCCGGCACCACGCGTTCAAGGCCACCCTCACCATCGGCGGCGAGGTCCAGGAGCTGACCACCCACCAGCTGAACATCGCCAACGGCAGCCACCACAGCGGGCGGGTGATCGCGAAGGACGCCAGCCCCGACGACCGGCTGCTGGCCGTCTACCAGCTCGGCGACGACGCCCGGCTCCGGCTGATGTCGGCCACCGCCCGGCACGCCGCGACCGGGCGTTTCCGCACGCTGGCCGAGCCCTCCTTCCTCACCACCAACGCCGTCGAGGTCGCCACCGACCCGCCCATGGCCGTGGACGTCGACGGCGAGCTCCGCGCGCGCACCCCCGTCAGCGTCCGCCTGCTCCCCAACGCCCTGCGCGTCATGGTCCCCCGCGAGTTCCCCGACACCTGATCCCGGATCCCCGCGGCCGGGCAACAGCCCTGGACTGTTCGTGAGGGCCGCCCCAATATGGATAAGTGGATACTTTTCGGGTCGCGATCATCGGTGCGGGCTTCGGCGGGATCGGGCTCGCGATCCTGTTGAAGCGGGCGGGCATCAGCCATGTGCTGCTGGACAAGGGCGCTCAGGTCGGCGGCACCTGGCGGGACAACACCTATCCCGGGGCGGCCTGCGACGTGCCGTCCCATCTGTACTCCTTCTCCTTCGCGCGCAAGACGGACTGGAGCCGGCGGTTCGCCGAGCAGCCGGAGATCCTGGACTACCTGCGGCACTGCGTGGACGAGTACGGCCTCGAGCCGAGGCTGAACACCGAGGTCCGCTCCGCGGCCTTCGAGGACGGGCGCTGGCTGCTCGACACCTCCGCGGGCCCCATCGCGGCCGAGGTGCTCGTCTCGGCCTGCGGCCAGCTCAACCGTCCGGCGATCCCCGACCTGCCGGGGCTGGAGGACTTCGAGGGCGCCGTGTTCCACTCCGCCCGCTGGGACCACGGCCACGACGCCACCGGACGGAAGGTCGCCGTCATCGGCACGGGGGCCAGCGCCATCCAGTTCGTCCCGCATCTGGCCGCGAAGGCCGCCCACCTGGACGTGTACCAGCGTTCGGCCACCTGGATCATCCCCAAGCCCGACCGCCGTTACGGCCCCCTGGCCAGGCGCGTCTACTCCGCGCTCCCCTTCCTGCAGGACCTGGACCGGCTGCGGACCTACCTGCTGCTCGAATCCCGCGCTCTGGGCTTCGTCCGCCACCCCGTCCTGCTCAAACCCATCGAGCGCTCCTACCGCAGGCGCCTGCGCAAGGAGGTCGCCGATCCGGAACTGCGCCGCAAGCTGACCCCGGACCACCCCCTGGGCTGCAAACGCGTCCTGATCTCCGACGACTACCTGCCCGCCGTGCAGCGGCCGAACGTCGACCTCGTCACCGATCCCATCAAAGAGGTACGACGCAACGGCGTGGTCACCGGCGACGGCACCTTCCGCGAGGCCGACACCATCGTCCTGGGCACGGGTTTCCGCGCGACGGAGTTCCTGGCGCCCATGCGCGTCACCGGCAGGGACGGCCTCACCCTCGAGAAGGCCTGGGCCGACGGCGCCGAGGCGCATCTCGGCCTGACCGTCCACGGCTTCCCGAACCTGTACCTGCTCTACGGTCCGAACACGAATCTCGGCCACAACAGCATCGTCTACATGCTGGAAAGCCAGTTCCGGTACATCCTCGGCTGCCTGGAGACCGGCGGTGTGCTGGAGGTGAAGAAGGAGACGCAGAACGCCTTCAACAAGGACCTCCAGGAACGTATGCGCAGAACCATCTGGAACGCCGGATGCAGGAGCTGGTACCAGACGGAGGACGGCAAGCACGTCAACAACTGGCCGGGCTTCACCTTTGCGTACCGCAGAGCCACCCGACGCCCGGACCCGCGGGATTTCTCCGTAGGGTAGGTGCATGCCGACCGCACTCATCACCGGGGCGACGGCGGGTATCGGCGCCGCCTTCGCCCGCCGTCTCGCCAAGGACGGACTCGATCTGGTCCTCGTCGCCCGTAACGCCGAGAATCTCGCCGAGACAGCCGACCGCCTGCGCGGGGACTACGGCGTGGCCGTCGAGGCCCTCCAGGCCGACCTGGCCGACGACCAGGGCATCAGCAGGGTGGAGGACCGGCTCCGGCAGGGTGTCGACCTGCTGGTGAACAACGCCGGTTTCGGGCACCAGGGAACCTTCCTCGACGTCCCCGTCGAAGAAGAGCTGCGCATGCTGAAGGTGCACTGCGAAGCCGTCCTCCGCCTGACGTACGCCGCGCTTCCCGGTATGCGCAACCGCCGGAAGGGCGGCATCGTCAACGTCGCCTCTGTGGCCGCTTTCTTCTCCCGCGGGACGTACGGCGCGTCCAAGGCGTGGGTCGTCAGCTTCAGTCAGGCCGTCGCCCAGGACGTGAAGGACCCGAACGTCAAGGTGATGGCGCTGTGCCCGGGCTTCGTGCACACCGAGTTCCACGAGCGCGCGAAGATGGACGTCTCCGGTATCCCGGAGGCGCTGTGGCTGAACGCCGACGACGTCGTCGACGCCGCCCTCAAGGACCTGAAGAAGGGCGTGCAGGTCTCGGTTCCCGGTCCCCAGTACAAGGCGATCGTCGGGCTGGGCAAGTTCGTGCCCCGCAATCTCGCCGGAAGGCTCTCCTCCAAGACCGGAAGACGGTACGACTGATCGTCATGCGCATAGCCACCCCCCTCATCGCAGCTCTCGCCCTGCCCGTGGTGCTGGCCGGCGCCCCGGCGTCCGCCGTCGTCGGCGGCACCGCGGTCAAGGCCACCGCCTACCCCTGGCTGGGCGCGCTGCATTCCCCCGCCGCCTTCTTCCGGCCCGACGGCCATCACTGCGGCGGTGTGCTGGTGCGTGCCGACAAGGTGCTGACGGCCGCGCACTGCGCCCGCCAGTTCAAGTACACGCCCAAGCAGCTCGACGTGACGTTCGGCCGTACGAACCTCAAGAAGAAGAACGGCACGACCTACAAGGTCAAGAAGGTCTGGGTCCACCCCGGCTACCGGGTCACGGAGTTCGACGGCGTGGAGGTCCAGCACAACGATCTCGCGGTCCTCACCCTCGCCAGGAAGGTCAAGAAGATCAAGCCGGTCAAGCTGGGCGGAGTCACCGGCGACAAGGGGTTCGTCCTCGGCTGGGGCTCCACCAGTGAGACCAAGCCGACGAACGCGGTTCTCCGCAAAGCCGCCGTGCCTCTGGTCGGCGAGTCCGAGTGCAGGGCCGCCTACGGGGACAGCCTGGATTCCGGCATGATCTGCGCGGGTTCCACCAAGGCCGCCGCCTGCCGGTTCGACGACGGGGGGCCGCTGGTCGTCCAGGTGAAGACGAAGACCCGGGTCGTGGGCCTGGCTTCCTGGGCCGACGGCTGCGCCGAGAACGGACGTCCCGGGGTCTTCACCGAGGTCTCCGCCTTCCAGGACGTCCTCGGGAAACGGCTCTAACTCCTCAGTCGGTAGAATCTACGACGTGTCCGAGCCGAAGTTCGAAGTCCAGATGCTGCACGACCGGGTGATGATCAAGCCTGAGAAGGAAGCCGAGCGCACCAGCAGCAGCGGCATCGTCATCCCCGCCACCTCCGACACCTCCAACCAGCTGGTCTGGGGAGAGGTCTGCGGCACCGGACACCATGTGCGGACCGTCAAGGTCGGCGACCGGGTCCTGTTCCACCCCGACGACCAGTTCGAGGTGGAGCTGCAGGGCACCACCTACCTGGTGATGCGCGAGCGAGATCTCCACGCGATCGCCAACGAGCGCCCGGAGCACGGCACCGGCCTTTATCTTTGACGGTCACCCTGCTTCTGAGCATGCGGAAGGGGGCCGGACGCGGATGTCCGGCCCCCTTCTCCATGTTTCTCAGGCGGGACGCGGGATGGACTTGTGCTCCAGGTAGGCGTCCAGGCCCTCGGGGCCGCACTCGCGGCCGAGCCCGGAGTTCTTGTAGCCGCCGAACGGGGTGTTGGGGTCGATGCTGTAGAGGTTGACGCCGCAGCTTCCGGTACGGATGCGCCGGGCGACCTCGATGCCGTGGTCGACGTCGGCGGTCCACACCGAGCCGCCCAGGCCGTAGTCGCTGTCGTTGGCGATGCGGACGGCGTCCTCCTCGTCGTCGTAGGACAGGAGGGCCAGGACGGGACCGAAGATCTCCTCGCGGGCGATGCGCATGTCGTTGGTGACGTTGCCGAAGACGGTGGGGGCGACGTACCAGCCGCGGTCGTGCGGCCGCTCGAGCCCTCCCACGAGGAGTTTGGCGCCCTCCTCCTGGCCGATGCGGATGTAGCTCTCCACCCGCTCCTGCTGGCGGCGGGCCACCAGCGGGCCGACCTCGGTCCCGTAGTCGGCGGGGTCTCCCACGGTCATGCTCCCGACCATGGCCGCCAACGCGTCGGCGACCTCGTCGTAGCGGCTGCGGGGCGCCAGGATGCGGGTCTGCGCGGCGCAGGCCTGGCCGTTGTTCATCAGCGCGGCGAGCTTGAAGCCCTCGATGGTGGAGGCGAGGTCGGCGTCCTCCAGGATGATCGCGGCGGACTTTCCTCCCAGCTCCAGGGTGCAGCGCTTGAGCTGGCGTCCGCACACCTCGCCGATCTGCTGTCCGGCGGTGGTGGAGCCGGTGAAGGCGACCTTGTCGACGCCCCGGTGGGCCACCAGGTGGGCGCCGACCTCGCGGCCGCCGGGCACGAAGTTGACGACCCCGTCGGGGATGCCGGCCTCCTTGACCCACTCGGCGAGCAGGTAGGCGTCCAGCGGGGTCTCCGGGGAGGGCTTGGCCACCACGGTGCAGCCCGCCAGCAGCGCGGGGGCCAGCTTCATCATCAGCGTGAACTGCGGGACGTTCCACGGGTAGATCGCCGCCACGACGCCGACCGGCTCCTTGGTGACGGTCACCGGGCCCTGCATGCCGGGGCGTTCCTCCTCCCAGGTGTAGGAGGAGGCCAGGTCGACGTAGTACTGCAGCGTCATCTGCGGGATGGCCGCCTGGGCGAACACCGCGAACAAGGCGGGCGAGCCCATCTCCTCCACCACCAGGTCGGCCATCGCCTGGCTGTTGGCGGCGTAGATGGCCGACAGGCGGCCCAGCGCCTCGGCCCGCTCGGCCGGGGTCATCCGGGGCCAGGGCCCGTGGTCGAAGGCCTGCCGCGCGGCGGCCACCGCCCTGTCGATATCGGCGTTGGTGCCCTCGGGCACCCGTCCGATGACTTCTTCGGTGTGCGGGGAGACGACCTCGATCGTGCCCGTTCCCGCGGGCTCGACCCAGTCTCCGCCGATGAAGAAGCGGTTGTGCTCGTGCAAGGGGTTCCTCCAACCAGGGGTGGACGTCCGGAGGGGGCGGCCGTCGGCTTGTGGGCCCTTCGACCGCATCTCGCGTATGCCCCGATTCTCCACAAGCCCGGCGTCATTGTCGATACTTGAGCCTAGACTTGAGTCTCACCCCAGCAGGTGGCGGTTGGGCTCCCTGGCCGATTCGGCCAGCTCGGGAAGCTCGACGACCTCCACCCCCGAGGCCTCCAGCAGCTCCACCCCGTCGCCTTCGACGAACAGGGCGGGCTCGCGCCAGGCGAAGACCACCCGCCCGATCCCCCGCTCCATGATCAGCCTGGCGCACGGCTTCGGCCGCGACAACCGGCGGGCGCACGGCTCCAGCGAGCTGTAGACCGTCGCGCCGGACAGGTCCCGCCCGGCGAGCTTGGCCAGGGCCGACTCCTCGGCGTGGACCTTCTCGTCCGTCTCGCGCGAATACCCGCGGGCCAGCTCCACGCCCCCGGCGTCCACCACCACCGCGCCGACGGAGAAGGCGGTCTCCGACGGCGGGCACTCCCGCGCCAGGTCGCAGGCGAGGGCCAGCCAGGCCAGGTCGTCAGCGCTCATGGTGTCCCATCGTGTAGCGCAGCAGGGCCACCTCGCCGATCTTGCGGACCTCGGCCAGCCGCATCGGGTGCTCCGGGGTCTGCGGGAACACGCTCGGGTAGGTGAAGCGGGGCGCCCCGGGGTCCCCGATGAGGAACGGGGCGACCGCCAGGTGCAGCTCGTCCGCCAGCCCGGCGGAGAGGAACGCGGTGTGCACCGCGCCGCCGCCCTCGACCATGAGCCGCCGGACCCCCCGCGCGGACAGGTCGGCCAGCAGCACCGGCAGCTCGACGCGCGCCCCCATGTCGATCACGGTCGCGGCGGCGCCCAGCCTGGCGGCCAGGTCCTCGGCGACGTCCTCGCCGGCGTAGACGAGCTTGGGCGACGTGCCGGTGGTGAAGAAGCGGGAGCCCGGGTCCAGGGTGCCCCCGCTGGTCACGGTGACCTTGAGGAGGTCTTCGGGCAGCCCCCGGGAGACCCGGTCGATCCGGCGCGCCTGCGACTTGATCAGCAGGGACGGGTCGTCCCTGCGGACGGTGTTGGCCCCCACCATGATCGCGTCCATCGTGGCCCGGACGGCGTCCACCCGGTCCAGGTCCGCCGCGTTGGAGAGCGTGAGCCGCTCGCCGGTCAGGTCGTCGATGTAACCGTCCACCGACATGGCGCAGCTGAGAAGGACGTAAGGGCGATCACTCACCATGCCAGCGTACGTCCCCCCGCCCCGCCGGCGGCTCGCGGGGCTCATGGCACCGGATCTTCGTTCAGGAGAAGAACCTGGCCAGTTCGACCCTGGAGCGCACGCCCAGCCTGGCGAAGACGTTGCGCAGATGGTGTTCGACGGTGCGGGGACTGAGCGTCAGGCGGGCGGCGATCTCGCGGTTGGTGGATCCTTCCGCGGCCAGACGCGCTATCTGCTCCTGCTGGGCGGTCAGCCCCGCGGCGGGTTCGCGGCTTTCCGGGCCGGCGCAGCTCTCCCCCGCGGCACGCAGTTCGGCGCGGGCGCGTTCGGCCCATCCCGGCGCGTCATAGTGCCGGAAGATGTGCAGCGCCTGACGCAGGTGCGTCCGGGCGTCGCTGGGGCGTCTCGCCCTTCTCAACCAGGCTCCGTACAGCAGCTGGGTGCGGGCCAGCTCGAACGGGGAGCCGCCCAGACGGTGCAATGCCAGAGCCGCGGTGAAGTTCTCCTCCGCGTCCTTGTCCGCCAGCAGCGCGTAACAGCGCCGGGAAAGAGCCATTCGGGCGGGGTTGGCAGTGGTCTGGGCCCAGCGGTCGAACAGATGCAGCGCTCCAGCGGCCGCGTCGCGTCTCCCCGATTGCACGGCGGCTTCGACGTACAGCGGGGTGGTCATCACTCGTACGACCGGATGGACGGTCATGACTTCCAGGCGTGCCGTTGCTTCCGCGGGGCGGTCTTCGAGCAGATCCAGAGCCGCACGGGCCCAGGAGATGAACGCTTCGGAACGGTTGAGGCCCCGCGTGGAAGCCGTCTGGATCGCCTGGACGGCATGGCGTTCGGAGTTCTCCCTATCCCCTCGCAGAGCCGCGAGCAGCGCGAGCAGGGCCAGATGGTCGGTGGCCACGTTGCCTTGGCTCATCGATCTCGCCAGAGCGAGGCCCTCCAGGGAGCAGGCCGTCGCCTCGGTGAAACGCCCGCGCCATGCGTCGGCTTGCGAGAGCAGGTGGAGGGCCGCGGGGCGCAGGGTGGAGTAGCCGCCGTGGGCGGTGCGTACCGCGCGGCCCGCGAGTTCGTGTGCCGCGGTGTCGTCGCCCAGCAGCGCGGCGGCCGTACTGGCCCAGATGTGGTCGAGGCAGCTCACCGGCAGGGTGAGCAGCCTTCGCAGCGGAGTGGTGAAATCGCCGTTGGCGAAGGCCGCGGACGTTCCTTTGAAGTGCAGGACCAGGAGCTCCGGGCCGGGGACGTCCTTCGCCTGAGCCGCCAGCTCCAGGTAGGCGATGATGTCTCCGGCCAGGAAGGCCGCTTCTCCCGCGCGGACCAGGGCGTCCAGGCGGCGTTCGGAAGGCAGGGACTCGGCGGCGGTCTGGAAGAGGGCGCGGGAGCGTCCGGGCAGGCCGTCGAACAGCTCGATCTCTCCCAGAAGGAGTTCGGCCTCCCCGGGAGGGACGGCGGGGTCGGCCTGCGCGCGGCGGATCAGGATGCGCGCCCGCGCGGGGTCACCGGAGCGCCAGAAGGCTCCGGCCGCGCCGAGCAGGTCGTCCGGGTCTCCGGAGAGTTCGGCGGCGCGTGTCCAAAGGCGGGCGGCTTCCGTGGGCTCGGCGTTCAGGGCCGCGACGCGAAGGCGGCCGGCGTCACTGGGGCTGCTGGTGACCGCCGTGCGGTGCCAGAGGCGGCGGGCGCTCTGGTCCGGGCGCTCGAGTACGCCCGCCAGCAGCCGGTGCGCGGTCTGCCTTTCGGCGAGCGGAGAGTCGGCGTACAGGACGCTGCGGATGAGAAGCCCGGGGACCGTGACGTGGTCCCCGTCGACGGCGATCAGTCCCAGGGCGCGGGCGGGTTCCAGTTCCGCGAGGTCCAGACCGGCCGAGGCCGCGGCACGGCCGAGCGTGACGGTGTCCAGGCGGTCCTCCACCACGGCCATCAGGAGCAGGAGCCGCGCGGTCTCCGACAACCGGAAGAAACGGCGGCGGTAGACGGCGCGCAGTCCGCTGCCGGCCGGAAGGGTGGCCGGGGGCGGTTCTGTGCCGGAGAGCTGGCCCGGGGTGAGGGAACGGCCCAGTTCCAGGAGGGCGCGGGGATTGCCTCCGGCCAGGTCGACCAGGATCGATTCCAGTTCTTCGGGGATGTCCTCGGCGCATTCGCGCAGGATCAGACGGCTCGTCTCGTCGTCCAAAGGCGGCAGCGGAAGGGCCGGGATGGAGGCGAGGCGGTCGCGTTCGGGAATCAGGATGTGCTCGTTGTGCGCGGCGAACAGCATGAGGATCGGTTCGCCGCCCACTCTGCGCGCGGTGTACGCGAGCGCTTCCAGGGACTCCCTGTCGAGCCAGTGCGCGTCGTCCACGACGCACAGCAGCGGACGGTCCTTGGCCAGCTCGGCCAGAGAGCAGCGCACCTCGTGCGGGTTGTCCGGTATCTCGGACAGGATGCGGCCGAGCCCCGCGCGGGTCAGCCTCGCCTCGGCACGGATTCCGGGAAGGCTGAGCACCCGGAAGTCGGGGGCGGCCCGGCGCGCCGCCCAGCGCAGAAGGGTGCTGCGTCCGAGCCCGGGCCCGCTCCTGACCGCCAGCGCGCCGCCATGACCCGTCCTGGCCCTGACCACCAGTTCGTCCAGCAGATCGAGTTCCCGATCACGCCCATGGACGGCCATCTCGCACCTCCCGGAGCCGGCGCTCACTACAACATGAGCCGTATCCGCCGTCCAGGGTCCGGAAGCGGCACGCTGCCGCCGCACAGCGCGAGCACACGCGACTGTGCCGCCGCACAACGCCCGCGCGGCGTTCGCGCGGCGGAGTCCATACCGATCCGGTGTCGTTGATACGCCGGGGGCGTTGCGGGCCGGAAATTGTCGGTGGGGGACGCTTATGGTCTTGAGCGTCATGAGACTTCTGCACACCTCCGACTGGCACCTGGGCCGCTCCTTCCACCGGGAGGACCTCCTCGGGGCGCAGGCCGCGTTCGCCGACCACCTGCTGGAAACCGTCCGCGACGAGCGGGTCGACTGCGTCCTGGTCTCCGGCGACGTCTACGACCGGGCGCTGCCGCCGGTCGACGCCGTCCGGCTCTACGACGAGACGCTGCGGCGGCTCGCCGCCGTCACCCGGGTGGTGCTCATCTCCGGCAACCACGACTCGGCGGTGCGGCTCGGCGTCGGTTCCGAACTGCTCGACTCGGCCGGGGTGCACGTGCGCACCTCTCCCCGCTCGGTGGGCCGGCCGGTGGTGCTGGAGGACGTGGTCGTCTACCCGATCCCCTACCTGGAGCCGGACTTCGTGCGGTCCGAGTGGAAGTTGACGGAGCGGTCGCACGCGGCGGCGCTCACCGAGGCGATGCGCCGGATCTGCGAAGACGGCACGCCCGGGGCGCGCGTCGTGCTCGCGCACGCGTTCGTGACGTCCGGGAACGTCGAGCCCGTGGTGAGCGAGAGCGAACGCGACATCGCGGTCGGCGGGGTGCAGATGGTCCCTGCGAACGTGTTCGACGGCGTCGACTACGCGGCGCTCGGACATCTGCACGGACGGCAGACCCTGCGCGAGGGAGTGCGCTACTCGGGTTCGCCGATCGCCTACTCCTTCTCCGAGGAGCACCACGAGAAGGGCTCGTGGCTGGTCGACGTGGGCTCCGGGGGGCTGCGGGACGTCTCGTTCGTCGCGGCGCCGGTGCCCCGGCCGATCGCGCAGCTGCGCGGCACGCTGGAGGAACTGCTGTCCGATCCGCGCCATGAGGCCTACACCGGGCACTGGCTGAAGGTGACGCTGACGGACGTCAAACGCCCGGCGGGCGCGATGGAACGGCTGAGGGCACGGTTCCCGCACACGCTGGTGCTCGGGTTCGAGCCCTCCATCGCGACGGAGGGCGAACGCACCTGGGCCGAGAAGGTCAAGGAGCGCTCCGGCGTCGAGCTGGCCTGCGACTTCCTGAAGGAGGTGGGCGGCGAGGAGGCCCTGCCCGAGGAACGCGCCCTTCTGGAGGACGCGTTCACCCACTGCCGCCAGGAGGAACGCGTCCGGATCCCGGCCCCCCGGGCCGGGGAGAGGGGAACGCCCCGATGAGACTGCTCCACCTGGAAGTCACCGCTTTCGGCCCGTTCTCCGGCACGGAGAAGATCGATTTCCGGGCGCTCGGCGAGGCGGGCCTGTTCCTCATCAACGGCCCGACGGGCGCGGGCAAGACGAGCGTGCTCGACGCGGTGTGCTTCGCGCTGTACGGCCAGGTGCCGGGGGCGCGCAACGCGGTGAAGCTGCTGCGCAGCGACCACGCCGCCCCCGGGGCGGCCCCCGGGGTGGTGCTGGAGGCCGACATCCGGGGGCGCCGCTTCCGCTTCACCCGCTCCCCCGCCTGGGAACGCCCCAAACTCCGCGGCTCGGGCACCCGCATGGAGCAGTCGAAGGTCCTCGTGGAGGAGTGGGCCGACGGCGAGTGGATCGGCCACACCAACCGACTGGACGAGGCCGGCGACCTCGTCCAGCGCCTGCTGGGGATGACCGCCCCCCAGTTCAACCAGGTGGCCATGCTCCCCCAGGGGGAGTTCGCGGCCTTCCTGCGCGCGGGCGCCGAGGACCGCCGCAAGGTCCTCGAGAAGCTCTTCGCCACCGAGATCTACGCCTCGGTCGAGAAACGGCTCGCCGAGGAGCGCGCCAGGACGGGCCGGGAGGCCGAGGAGCTGCGCGCCGCGGCGCTGGCGACGGCCGACCGCGTCGCGGAGATCACCGCCGCCTCCCGGCCCGATGAGGCGCTCCTGCCCTGGGCCACCGAGCTCGCCGCCCACCACCACGACCTGCTGACGGTGGCGTCCGGCATGCTCACCGCCTCCGAAGAGCGGCTGGGCGCCGCCCGCCTCCGTCTCGACGAGGGCCGGGAGCTGGCCTCCCGCCAGGCCCGCCACGTCCAGGCCGTCCAGAGGCGGGAGGCTCTCACCGCACGCGCCGGTGAACGCGAGGGCTGGGCCGGCCTCCTGGGCCTGGCCGACCGCGCCACCCGGGTGCTCCCCTACGCGCGGGCCGCCGCCGACCGCCGTGACGCGCTCTCCCAGGCCATGGGCCGGGCCGCCGGCCTGCGCCGCC
This sequence comes from Actinocorallia sp. B10E7, assembly GCF_039871655.1. Lineage (NCBI taxonomy): Bacteria > Bacillati > Actinomycetota > Actinomycetes > Streptosporangiales > Thermomonosporaceae > Actinocorallia > Actinocorallia sp. B10E7. The sequence continues at coordinate 449,728 of NZ_JBDPLZ010000004.1, read as the reverse complement.
GTGCGGCCGACCTCGTCCCGCCCTCCTGCGTCTGCGCGTCTTCCCCGGCGGCCGCGTCATCCGGTGGTCCGTCCCCCGAGGCGGACGCCTCCTCCTCGGAGGGGCATGTGTGCCCGCCGCTGTCCGTCGAGGCGCCCGTGGAGGCGCTCGGACGGGCGGAGCGCGTCTGGCGGGCGGAGCTGGCCCGACTGGAGGCCCTGCGGGGACGGGAGGTCCGGCACCACGAGGTGCTGCGGGAACTCGCCGGGCACCGCGAGCAGGAGCGGCGATGGGCGGACGAGGAGGAACGCCTCCGGGCACGGCTGGAGGAGCTGCCCGCTCAGGTCGAGGAGCAGCAGACGCTGCTGGAAGAGGCCCGGATCCAGGCGGCCGGGGCCGAGGCGGCGCAGAAGGACGTCGACGACGCCGAAAAGGCCGTGGAGGGCGCACGGCAACGCGACCTGGTGGCCCGTCGGCTGGCGCATGCCGAAGAGGAGACCCGTCAGGCGGTCGACCGGGCCCAGCGGACCCGCGACCGGGTGCAGGAGCTGCGGGAGCTGCGGCTGACCCGGATGGCGGCGGCGCTGGCGGCCGACCTCGTCCCCGGCGAACCGTGCAAGGTCTGCGGCTCGGCCGAGCATCCCGCGCCCGCCGTCGGAGCCACCGACGTCCCGTCCCAGGAGGAGGAGGCGCGGGCCGCGAGGGAGGACGAGGCCGCTCAGAAGCACCGGGAGGAGGCCGGGCGGCGGGTCGAAGGCCTGCGCGCCGAGTACGACCTGCTGCTGGAACGCACGGACCTGCCCGTCGAGACCCTCGCCAAGGCACTGGAGGAGGTCAGGACGGAACTCGCCGCGCGCCAGGCCGCCGCCGCCCGCGCCGAGACCCTCGAACCCCGGTTGAAGGCCGTCCGGCTCGAGCTGGAGGAGGCCCGGCAGGCCCATGCCGACACCGGCCGCCGGCTCGCCGAGACCCGGGCGTCCCTCACCGCCCTGGACGGCGAGGAGATCCGGCTGCGAGCCGAGCTGGACACCGCCCGGGGCGGGGACCTCTCCCTCCAGGCCCGTGCCGTCCGCCTGTCCGGGGAGGCCGACCTGCTGACCGACGCCATCGAGGCGGACGCCCGCGCCGCCGCCGCCCGTTCGGAGCTGGCGGCGGCCGAACAGGCGCTGACCGAGGCGTGGACGGCCGAGGGCTTCGCCTCCGCGGAGGAGGCCGCGCGTTCCCTTCTCGCCCCGGACGTCCGGGCCCGGCTGGAGTCCCAGGTCCGGGAGTACGACGCGGCCGAGGCGGCGGTGCGCGACCTCCTGTCCTCCCCCGACCTCGTCGCCGCCGCGGCGCTGCCCGCGCCCGGCCTGGCTGCGCTGGAGGAGGCCGCCCACCGGGCCGAGCAGTCCCACACCGCCCTGGTCTCCGCCCGCGACCGGGCCTCCCAGCGCCACACCCGCCTGATGGAGCTGCACGCCGAACTTCGCGCGCGGCTCCGGGAGTGGGAGCCCGCCGCCCGGGAGCACGCGATCTGCGCCCGTCTGGCCAACCTCGTCAACGGCCAGCCGCCCAACGCCCTGCACATGCGGCTGTCGGCCTATGTCCTGGCCGCCAGGCTGGAGCAGGTGGTGGCCGCCGCCAACGAACGCCTCACCACCATGTCCTCGGGCCGCTACCTGCTGAAGCACACCATCGACAAGTCCGCCGGCGACACCAAGCGCGCCAGCGGCGGCCTGGGCCTGCGCGTCATCGACGGCTGGACCGGCCAGGAACGCGATCCCGCCACCCTGTCGGGCGGCGAATCCTTCATCACCTCCCTCAGCCTCGCCCTGGGCCTGGCCGACGTCGTCACCGCCGAGGCGGGCGGCGCCGAGATCGCCACCCTCTTCGTCGACGAGGGCTTCGGCACCCTGGACGAGGACACCCTCGACGAGGTCATGACCGTCCTGGACTCCCTGCGCGACGGCGGCCGCGCCGTCGGCGTCGTCAGCCATGTCGCCGAACTCCGCACCCGCATCCCCGCCCAGCTCCGCCTCCACAAGTCCCGCACCGGTTCCAGGGTCACCGTCGTGGTCTGACCTGATCAGAGGAGATGACAGGGATACATACCAAGCGTTAGTTTTTCTTCCGTTGTCTCCGGTTCCGCCAGGAGGACCCATGTCCACACAATCGCCCTTGATCCAGCGCGTGTTCGGGCCGCCCTTCCAGAAGATCTCCGGTGCTCCGTGGTTCAGCAAGGTCGGGCCCAAGGTGGTCCCGGGACTGGACCGGACCCTGCACAAGGTGACCGGGGGACGGGTCATGCTGTCGCAGCTGCTGGTGCCGACCCTGTACCTCACGACGATCGGGGCCAAAAGCGGCGAGGAACGGATCTCCCCCCTGCTGTGCATGCCCGAGAGCGGCGGGTGGATCGTCGTGGGAAGCAACTTCGGTCAGGACAAGCACCCCGCGTGGACCGGCAACCTCCTGAAGACCCCCGAGGCCACGGTCGAGTATGAGAAGAAAGTCCACAAGGTCACCGGCGACCTCCTGACGGACGAGGAACGCGCCCGCGTCTGGCAGCGGCTTACCGAGGTCTGGCCCGTCTACTACCGTTACCAGGCCCGCGTCGACCGCGAACTGCGCATCTTCCGCCTCACTCCCCGGTGACCTCGGGCACCGCCCGCCTTCCCCTCCGCCCGATGGCGGAAGCCCCGCCGTGAGGCGGGGCTTCCCGGGGAGACGGCGCGGTGCGGGTCAGGCGGCCTCGGCCCGGGCCGCGGAGCCCTCCAAGGCGATCTCGAGGACCTCGCGGACGTCGGAGACGGTGTGGACGGTCAGTTCGGACAGGACCTCGGCCGGGACGTCGTCCAGGTCGGGTTCGTTGCGCTTGGGGATCACCACGGTGGTGACGCCGGCGCGGTGGGCGGCGAGCAGCTTCTGCTTGACGCCCCCGATGGGCAGGACGCGGCCCGTGAGGGAGACCTCGCCGGTCATGGCGACGTCCGCCCGGACGGGCCGGCCCGACAGCAGGGACGCCAGGGCCGTCGTCATCGTGATGCCCGCCGACGGGCCGTCCTTGGGGACCGCGCCCGCGGGGACGTGGACGTGCACGCCGCGGTCCTTCAGGTCTCCGACCGGCAGCTCCAGGTCCCCGCCGTGCGAGCGCAGGTAGGACAGCGCGATCCGGGCCGACTCCTTCATGACGTCGCCGAGCTGTCCGGTGAGCGTCACGCCGGTGTCGCCCGTCTCCGCGTCGGCCAGGGACGCCTCGACGTACAGGACGTCGCCGCCCGTTCCCGTCACGGCCAGGCCGGTGGCCACACCGGGGACGGCGGTGCGCCGCTCGGACTCCGAGAGGGAGACCTCCGGGGTGAACCGGGGACGGCCCAGGTAGGGCACCAGGTCGTCGACGGTGACGGGCAGTTCCACCTCGTCGAGCGCGACCTTCGCGGTGACCTTCCGCAACACCCGGGCGATCGCCCTCTCCAGCGAGCGCACGCCCGCCTCGCGGGTGTACTCGGCGGCGATGAGTCGCAGCGACTCCTCGGGCAGGACGACGTCGCCCTCCTCCAGGCCCGCCTTCTCCAGCTGCCGGGGCAGCAGGTGGTCGCGGGCGATGGTGACCTTCTCGTCCTCGGTGTAGCCGTCGAGGGTCACCAGCTCCATCCGGTCCAGCAGCGGGCCCGGGATGGTCTCCAGGGAGTTGGCCGTCGCCAGGAACAGCACGTCCGACAGGTCGAGCTCGACTTCGAGGTAGTGGTCGCGGAAGGTGTGGTTCTGCGCCGGGTCGAGCACCTCCAGCAGCGCGGCCGTCGGGTCGCCCCGGTAGTCGGCGCCGACCTTGTCGATCTCGTCGAGCAGGACGACCGGGTTCATCGAGCCGGCCTCCTTGACGGCGCGGACGATCCGGCCGGGCAGCGCGCCGACGTACGTGCGCCGGTGGCCGCGGATCTCGGCCTCATCGCGCACGCCGCCGAGCGCGACCCGCACGAACGAGCGGCCCATCGCGCGGGCGACGGACTCGCCCAGCGACGTCTTGCCGACTCCGGGAGGGCCGGCCAGGGCCAGGACCGCGCCGGAACGGCGTCCGCCGACGGCGCCCAGGCCGCGCTCGGCACGCCGCTTGCGCACGGCCAGGTACTCGATGATGCGCTCCTTCACATCGTCCAGGCCCGCGTGGTCGGCGTCCAGGACCTCACGCGCGCCCGCGATGTCGTAGGAGTCCTCGGTGCGCTCGTTCCACGGCATCTCCAGGACGGTGTCGAGCCATGTGCGGATCCAGCCGCCCTCGGGTGAGGCCTCGCTGGCGCGTTCGAGCTTGTCGACCTCCTTGAGCGCGGCCTTCTCCACCTTCTCCGGCAGGTCCGCCGCCTCGATGCGGGCGCGGTAGTCCTTCTCCTCGCCCTCGGTGTCGCCGTTGAGCTCAGACAGCTCCTTCTGGACGGCGCGGAGCTGCTGCTTGAGCAGGAACTCGCGCTGCTGCTTGTCGATGCCCTCTTGGACGTCCTTGCGGATGGTCTCGGCGACGTCCAGTTCGGCCAGGTGGTCGCGGGTCCACACGATCACCAGGTTGAGCCGGTCCAGCACGTCGGGGGTCTCCAGCAGCTGGACCTTCTGCGCGACGCTCAGGTACGGCGCGTAGCCGGCCTGGTCGGCCAGGATCGACGGGTCCTCGATCTGCTGGATGATGTCGACCAGCTGCCAGGCCCCCCGGTGCTGCAGGATCGCCTGGACGATCCCCTTGTACTCTTTGGCCAGCGGTTCCGCGCCGGTCGCGTCGGGGATCTCCACGACCGTCCCCTCGACCCACAGCGCCGCGCCTGGCCCTGTCGTCCCGGTGCCGATCCGCACCCGGGACACCGCCCGCACGACGGCTCCCGGCTCCCCGCCGGGCAGCCTTCCCTCCTGCTCCACGACCCCCAGGACCCCGACCGCCGCGTACTTCCCGTCGATCCGCGGCACCAGCAGCACCCGGGGCTTCTTCTCCCGGCCCCCGGCCCTCGCGGCCTCGATCGCCGCACGGACCTCACCCTCGCCGAGTTCCAACGGGACGACCATGCCGGGCAGCACGACCGCGTCGTCCAGCGGCAGCACGGGCACCGTCAGCTTCTCGCTCATTCCACTCCCCAGTCATAGTTCCTGAGTCAATAGCACTCAAGAAAACGGAGCGGGGTTTCATTCCTCTCCCGTGTTCGCCCACAGCGATCATCCCGAAGCGGACCTCTCGCTCCCGGCGGCATGGGAGCCGGGCACCCGAACCGAATCCGGCCCTCGGCCGGGTCCACCTGGCTGGATCCGGGTTTCCTATCGTGGAAGGCATGGAGATCAGGTTCACCCGGCTGCCCGAGGACAGGTGCGAGATCAGCGTCACCGGCCGGAAGGGCCCGGACTTCCGGCTGCCCGCCGTGCGTGTGGGACACCTGCTGCCGCACGACCTCGTGCACGCCGCCGTCGAACGGAGCCTCGGCCTGGAGGACGGGTTCTGGGGCTCGATCGCCCGGGGCGCGAAGCTCGAAGCGGCCGAACCGGTTGAGCCTCCGCAGGAAGAGCCTCCGCCGGAAGATCTTCCACAGGAAGGGCTGGACGACCGCGCCGCGACGGAGCAGAAGCGCCGAGCGGCGGCGCGGGAGGCCCTCCTGCGCCGGGGCGGCAACGGGGTGATGGACGCCGAGATCAAGGTCAACTGGGCCTACCGGGACTGGCGCGGCCTCCCCCAGCCCAGCCCCGGTCCGGGCCCGCTCGACGAGGACGAACGGGCCCGGGCGCGCGAGGCCATCGGCGAGGCGGCCGAACTGTGGGCCGGCATCCCCGAGGGGGGCGACCTGGTCTGGCGCTGGTGAGGCCCGTCAGGTAACGCATGAGCATGGCGGTCAGTTCGTCTTCGAGGCGGCTCGGGTCGCCGGGCTCTTCTGCCGTCACCGCCACCGCCGCCGGCGCAAACTCGTCCGCAGACATCCCCTCCTCGCCGATGACCTGCACGGGAAAGTTCGGTGATCCACGTTTACCCTCGGCTTGACCCTGGGTACTTAAAGTCACGTGGCGATGACACGGAGTTAGTGAAGAAAGGGGCCGGTCTAGAGAACCCAGAAATCCTGCGCAGCCCGCCCTCGGCGGCCCGAGAGCGTTCCCTCCCGCACCTGTACCGGTCGCGTCCCCGACGACCGGTACAGAACACGGGAACACACCTCGGGCTCTCGGACCGCCGAGGGCGGGCACCCCACAAGCCGGGCGCGGCGTGCCCGTATCCCCCGAGACGCCGAGCCCACCGCCGGCCCGGCCCGTGCCACGCGCACCCGCCGGGCCGGCATCATGTCTTCTGTCCTTCCTCCTCTTTAAGCTGTCCGCAGCGACCACCCGCCGGACACGGAAGGACCACCCCTTGATCGGTGAAGCCGAGGCCGCCCGCCTGAGAGAGATCTGCCTGTCCTTCCCCGAGGCGACGGAGAAGCCCTTCGGCGGCCACACCGCCCCGTCCTTCAGGGTCCGGGACAAGCTCTTCGCCATCACCAGAGAGGACGGCACGGCCCTCACCTTCAAGGCCGCCCCCGGCGTCCAGCAGGCCCTGGTGTCCTCGGACTCCGACCGCTTCTTCGTCCCGCCCTACGTGGGCTCCAAAGGCTGGGTCGGCGTCCGTCTCGACGCCTCCCAGGACTGGGACGAACTCGCCGAGCTCCTCGAGGACAGCTACCGCCTCATCGCGCCCAGGCGCCTCTCCGCCCTCCTCGACGGCCCTCCCCCGCCCGAATCGCCCTGACCGTCGCCGTCCGTCCGGGTGGCGGGGCCGCAGGCCGGTCAGGTGACGATGACGGTCGCCGTCGCGAAGTAGATGACCACGGACAGGAGGTCCTGGACCACGGTCGCCAGGGGGCCGGATCCGAAGGCGGGGTCGCGGCCCAGGCGGGTGATGGCCCAGGGCAGGAGCATGGCGACGAGGGTGGCGATGGAGGACGCCGCGAGAAGTGCCACCGAGACGGCCAGCGCCACGGCCGCGTCGTGCCAGACGAGCATGATGAGCGGCCAGGCCAGGACGGACAGCAGCCCGCCCAGCAGCACCCCGGTGATCATCTCGCGTACCACCATGCGGGCGACGGGGACGCCGACCGACAGGCCGCGGATGACCAGCGTCTCGGTCTGGGTGCCGACCGCGTCGGCGATGTAGACCACGCCGGGGATGAAGAAGGCGATGAGGACGGTCTGCTCCAGCTGGCTCTCGAAGGAGCCGACGATCAGGGCCGAGCCCAGCGCCCCGACCAGGCCGACCAGCAGCCAGGGCAGCCGGTGCCACAGCCGCCGGGACACGCTCTCGGTGGAGGCGGTGCGCGCGGAGTTCGCCGTGGCCATGAAGCCGCCGAGCCGCGCCATGTCCTCGGTGTGCTCTTCCAGCAGCACCCCCAGCAGCCGCTGGGGCTGGAGCAGGCCGAGGAAACGGCCTCCCTCGTCGACGACGGCCAGGACGGCGCCCTGGTGGACGGCTTTCCACGCGGCGCGCTCCTGGCTGGTGGCCGGGTGCACGGTGGGCGGGTCGGTGTCCATCACCTCGGACACCGCGGCGTCAGGCGAGGCCTTCAGCAGCCTTTCCATCGTCACCAGGCCGACGAGGCGCTCCCCTTCGCACACGGCGGTGACGGCGACGCTGTCGTAGTCCCTCCCGCGCAGGTCCTCCAGCAGCCGCCCGGCGGATTCGCCGGGGGCCGCGACCGGCACCCGGGTCGTCGCCAGCCGAGCCGTGCTCCCCGCCACCCGCGTACCTCCGGTCGCCGTTTCCGCCACCTGGCTCATTCCACGTCCTGTTCAGCGCTATGCGGCAATTCCCGACGAAGAGTAAAACCTTCTCTTCGCGCATGCGCCAGGGACGAAGGTCGGGAACGCCGACGGGCTCCCGTCGGCGCGGGTCGGAGGCTGCGGAACCGGCCGGGATCAGGCCCTGGCCTGCTGGAAGGCGGCCACTTCCCTGGCCTCGGAGACGATCTTGCGTTCGACGAAGAAGGCGAGGAAGGGGATCAGGCCGGCGGAGACCATGATCGCCATCTTCTTCAGGGGCCACTGGGCCTTGGTGTACAGGTCGAAGGAGATGACCAGGTAGACCATGTACAGGAGGCCGTGGACGGGCGAGATGATCGCGGAGGGGGTCTCGTTGCCCGTGATGAGACGGATGGGCAGGCCGACGAAGCACACCAGGATCAGCATGACGCCGACGATGGTGGCAAAGATGCGGTACCGGTTGATGGCCGCTTCCACGTGAGTCTCTCGCCTTCTAGCGCCGCGGGGAGTTGAGCCGGGCCAGGTAGCGGTTGTAGGCGGCCAGGCTCGGGTCCTCCTTCTCGGCTTCCTTGATCAGTTCTGCTTCGGTCTTGGGGACGACGGGTTCGGCGGGCTCGTCCTGGTCCTTGCCGGTGCCCTTCAGCTCGTCGCGGATCATCTTGATCCACATCACGACCACGAAGATCGCGAACAACGGCCATTCGAAGGTGTAGCCCCAGCTCCGGGCGTTGCCGCTCGAGGCGCGCTCGAACTGCCACCAGCCGAACCACAGGAAGGCGCAGAACAGGACGAGGGCGAGCAGGTGAAGGCCCAGCCAGCCGGGAGTGAAGAACCGTCTCACGGCTCAAAGGTACCGCCGCTCGCGGAGGGTCCGTACCCGCCCCCGGAAAGCACGTGGATCATCCCTTCGAGCGTCGCCTTCCACGGGTAGGCCTCCGCGCGGCGGCGGGCGGCGGCCCTCCGGTCGGCGACGGGCAGGGAGAGCACCTCCTCGACGCCGTCGGCGAAGCCGGTTCCGGAGGCGGGGACCGCCACTCCGGCGCCGGGGGCGAGCAGCTCCCGTGCCGCTCCCCGGTCGGCGGTGACGACGGGGGTCCCGCAGGCCAGGGCCTCCAGGACGGCGAGCCCGAACGACTCGACGGGGCAGGTGGCCAGGGCCACGTCGGCGGTTCCCAGCAGCCGGGCCAGTTCGTCCCGGGAGCCCAGGTGTCCGTGGAAGGTCACCGGCAGCCCGGACGCGGCCCGCCCCAGCGACCGGCGCAGACCGCCCTCCCCGATCACGTCGAGCCGCACGTCCAGACCGCGCCGCAGCAGTTCCCGCACCGCCGCCAGGGCCAGGTCGGGCCGCTTCTCCCGGGACAGCCGGGACAGGTACACCAGCCGCACCGGTCGCCCCGGCCGGGAGAAGCAGGGCCGGAACACCCGTAGGTCGACCCCCAGCGGGATGAGGTGCACGTTCTCCGCCCCCGTCCGCAGGAACTCCGCGGCCGAGAACTCCGAGGTGGCCACGACGGCGTCGAAGGAGTCCGCGAGCCGCCGGTTCCACCGGTCGCTCCCCCGTTCCAGCGCCCTCCGGAAGGGCACCCGCGTCGAGAGGATCGCGTCCAGCCGCTCATGGGAGAAGAGCACCGATCTCACCCCGTTCCGCCGTCCCCACCGCGCCGCGACGGTCAGAGTCGCCTTGTCGGAGACCTCCACCACCTCCGGTTCGAGCTGTTCCAGGACCCTCAGGACGGGACGGGGATCGAGCACGAACCGGTACCCGGGGGCCATCGAGGGGCCCGGCACCGTGATCACGGTGCCGTTCTCCGTCTCCCTCCGGGTGAAGCGCGGCCCGGGGAACACCAGCGCCCTCTCGTGCCCCGCCCGCACGTATCCCCGTCCGAGCGCGTCCACGGCGGTCCGCAGTCCGCCCGAGACCGGGCTGTAGAGGTTCGCCAGCTGGACGATCCTCATGCCTCGCCCACCAACGCCTCATAGGTGAGGGGCCTGGCCCCGGCGCCGAGCGCGGTCCGCAGGGCGGAGAGGGCCGCCTCGCGCAGCCCCGGGCGGGAGAGGTCGGCCGGGTGGAGGGCGATGCGAAAGGACGTGCGGGTGCGGGCGAAGGCCCTTGCCGCGCTGGTCATGAGGCGGGCTCCGGTGCGTTCGCCCCGGCCGCCGGGGCGGTGGGAGAGCGCGGGCATGCGGTGGGCGCGGCCGCCCACGAGGTCGTGGACGGCGAGCTGGCTGGTCCAGTAGGTGAACCCGAGGGAGCGCAGCGCCGTCCGGGACCCCGGGGAGGCCAGCCAGCCCGGCGGGGTGAAGCCGGTGACGGGCAGCCGGGCGTCCCGCATGACCCGCAGGCCCGCGGTCAGGCGTTCCAGCGCCTGGTCCTCGGTGAGGGCGCAGAACTCGCCGGCTCCCCTGGCCATGACGTGGTCGACCGCCTTCCGCCAGGGAGGGCCTCCGGGGACGGCCTCGTGGTGCAGGCCGTGCAGGGAGAGTTCGTGCCCGGACAGCGAGCGCAGCCAGGAGGCGAAACCGGGGTCGTCCGCCAGGGAGGGGCCGCCCCCGAACGCTCCCGGGATCACCAGGAGCGAGGCGGGGACGGCCAGCGCGTCGAGGTCGGACAGCCAGGCGGCCGTCTCCTCGGCGGTGGCGGGCGCCACGTCGTGCACGGAGACCACCAGGCGGAAGTCCGCCTCATGCCGCGCGGTGTAGCGGGGAACCATGGACGACCTCTGAGTAGTGGGCGAGGAGCCGGTCGCAGACGGCCTCCCAGGTGCGGGAGCGGACCGAGCTCAGGGCGGACTCCCCCATCCGGGAGCGCATCGGGCCGTCCGTCACTATGGCCGTGACGGCGGCCCGCAGCGAGGCTCCGTCCGAGGGCGGGAACAGCAGGCCGTTCACGCCGGGCCTGACGAGGTCCAGGGGCCCTCCGGCGGCGGGCGCGACGACGGGGAGCCCGGACGCCTGGGCCTCCTGGAGCGCCTGGCAGAAGGTTTCGTTGGCGCCGGTGTGCACGAAGACGTCGAGGGAGGCGAGCAGTTCGGACAGGGCCCGGCCCGTCTGGAACCCGGTGAAGACGGCGTCGGGCAGGAGGGAGCGCAGCCGCGGCGCGGCGGGCCCGTCCCCGATGACGACCAGGCGGGTGCCGGGGATGCCGGCGGCCTCGGCCAGCAGTTCCACCTGTTTCTCGGCGGCCAGGCGTCCCATGTATCCGATCAGGAGTTCCCCTCCGGGGGCGAGGCGGGCGCGCAGGGGGGCGGAGCGGTGCCGGGGGTGGAAGGCCTCCTGGTCGACTCCCCTTCCCCACAGGGCCAGGCGGGGGAAGCCCCGTTCCTCCAGTTCCCGCAGGGTGGGCCGCGAGGGGGCCAGGGTGCGGTCGGCCTTGGCGTGGACGTGCCGGAGCCACGACCAGAGCGGGCCGTCGGTGCCCCGGAAGCCGTACCGGCGGAAGAATCCGGCCACGTCGGTCTGGAACACCGCGACCGAGGGGATGTCCAGGCGCCGGGCCGCGGAGGCCCCGGCCGCGCCCAGCACGACGGGTGAGGCGAGATGGACGAGGTCGGGCCGGAAGTCCCGCAGGACGTGCTCGACCCGGCGGCCGGGGACCCCGACGACGAAGGACCTGTAGACGGGCAGGGAGATCCCGGGCACCAGCGTCACGGGGGCGCCGGCGTAGCCGGAGGGGCCGGGACGGGGCGCGATGACGACGGCCTCGTGCCCCCTGGCGGCGAGGTGATCGAGGATCCGGCAGACCGAGTTGGTCACGCCGTTCACGCGGGGCAGAAACGATTCCGCCACGATTGCGACCTTCACGGGCGTGAGGCTGACAATCCGGAACGACCACGAAACCGCCGGGCGGAACCATCGTGGAAAACAGGAAACGAACACTCGCGCCGCGGAGAGCCGCCTGACTATGCTGACGTGCACTTAACCGGCATTTCTGTACATCCAGAGGCTGCACATGACGACCGTCAGTTCGGGGCAGGCCTGGACGGCCCAGCAGAGCGCCTACCGGGCGGCTGTACAGCGCCGGGTCCTGTCCGTCCTCACCACGAGCCAGGTGCTGGGCGGCATCGGGGTCGGGCTGGGAGTGGCGGCCAGCACGCTGGTCGCCCGGGACCTCTCCGGCAGCGACGCCATCGGCGGGCTGGCCCAGACCAGCGCGGTGCTCGGCGCCGCGCTGATCGCCGTCCCCGCCGCGCGCCTGGCCGCGGGACGGGGACGCCGCGCGGCTCTCACCTTCGGCTACGGCTCGGGGGCGGCGGGCGCGCTCATGACCGTCCTCGCGGTGGCCCTCGGCTCCTGGCCGCTGTTCCTGGCGGGCCTGCTGCTCTTCGGCGGGGCCTCCGCCGCCGGGTACGCCGCCCGCTACACCGCCACGGACCTCTCCCGCCCCGGCCACGCGGCACGGGACCTGAGCATCATCGTGTGGGCGTCCACCGGCGGCTCGGTCCTGGGCCCGCTGCTGGCCGGGAAGACCGACGCGATCGGCGGCCACACCGGCATCTACGCCCTGGCCGCCGCGGTCTTCGTCCTCGCCACGCTGGGGATCTTCGTCGGGCTGCGCCCGGACCCGCTGCAGGTGGCGCATCTGGGCAGCACCCGGGGTGAGATCCCGCCGGACCGCTCCCTGCGGACCGGGGTGCGGGTGCTGGGCCGCTCCCCCAGCGCCCGGGTGGCGGTCATGGCGATCGTGGTCAGCCACGCGGCGATGGTGGCGCTGATGTCGATGACCCCCGTCCACCTCGACCACGGCGGGGCCGGGCTCGGCACCGTCGGGGTGGTCATCAGCCTGCACATCGCCGGCATGTACGCGCTCTCGCCCCTGGTCGGATGGCTCGCCGACCAGTTCGGGCACGTCCCGGTCCTGCTGGCCGGCCAGGTGCTGCTGGCCCTGGCCGCGGTCGTCGCGGGCCTGGCGTCCCATGACTCGGTGGTGCAGTCGGCTATCGGACTGGTCCTGCTCGGTCTGGGCTGGTCGTGCGGGATCGTGGCGGGGTCGGCGCTGCTGACCGAGTCCGTCCCGGTGGACCTGCGGCCGTCCGTCCAGGGCCTGTCCGACCTGCTGATGAACGGGGGCGCCGCCCTCGCCGGCGTGGTCGCGGGCCTGATCGTCGCGACCCTGTCCTACGCGGCCCTGTCGGCGCTGCTGCTCCTGCTGGCGCTGCCGATGGCGACGCTGCTGCTGTTCGCCCGCCGGATCGCCGACGACTGAACGACCCGAGCCCCAACCTTTGCGACGCGCCGGGCTTGCCCCCGGATGCCGCGGGCAGCGTGAGAGAGGAACAAGGAGGTTCTCTCATGCAACTGCCGATCATCAACACCTGCGAAGCGGAAGCCTGCGCCTACAACAGGGACCGCACCTGCCACGCAGGGGCCATCACCGTGGGGGACGCCGCGCACCCGCACTGCGACACCTTCATCTCCGCCGGGACCAAGGGAGGCGTGGCCACCGAGACCGGACGCGTCGGCGCCTGCAAGGTGGCCGGCTGCCGCCACAACCGCGACCTGGAATGCCAGGCGGAGGGCATCAACGTCGGTTACGTGGAGAACCAGGTCGATTGCCTCACCTACGCGCCCCGTTAGTAGCGCACGCCCGTCAGTTCGGCCGAGACGTCCCACAGGCGGCGGGCGAGTTCGACGTCGTCGCCCTTCGGGTTGAGGCCGCCGACGGCGGGAGCGCCGCGCATGACGAAGCGGGGTCCGTAGACCTGGCCGCCCCGGGCTTGCGGGTCGGTGGCGGCGCGCAGCGTGGACAGGGCGCCGAACTCGCTCGACAGCGCGACGGTACGGCTGCCGAGCCAGTAGGCGGCCGCCTCGACGGGGTTGCCGCCCAGGCGGACGGACGACGTCATCAGGCCGGTGGCCGCGTACCCCGGGTGGGCGACCAGACTGTCCAGGCCCTCGTACCTGCGGTCGAGTTCCTTGGCGAACAGCAGGTTGGCGAGCTTGGAACGGCTGTAACCGCCCCAGCGGGAGTACCGCTTCTCCCACTGGAGGTCGTCGAAATCGATCCGGCCCATCCAGGAGGCGAAGCTCGACACGGTGACGACGCGGGCGCCCGGCCGTTCCAGCAGAGCGGGCAGCAGCAGCCCCGTCAGCGCGAAGTGACCCAGGTGGTTGACGCCGAACTGCGTCTCGAAGCCGTCGGCCGTGGTCGCCCTGGGGATCGCCATCACGCCGGCGTTGTTCACGAGCAGGTCCAGCGGCTCCTTCGCCTGCGGGGCGGCGAAGGAGCGCACCGAGGACAGGTCCGCCAGGTCGAGCGGGGCGAGCGTGACCGACGCCGGATCCGGCGCGACCGCCGCGACCTGCTCCCGCGCCTCCCTGCCGCGCTCGGCGTCACGGCAGGCGAGCACCACGTCCGCGCCGCGCCTGGCCAGCTCCAGAGCGGTGTACAGGCCGAGGCCGCTGTTGGCCCCGGTGACGATGGCCCGCCTGCCGGTCAGGTCGGGGATGTCCGCGGCGGTCCAGCCCATGAGTCAGCACCCCTCGTCGATGATCTGCACGCGAATGTAGACCGGTCGTCCAACGAAGGGCAAGGGCGGGAGGGCCCGGGTTCAGCTCCGGGGCAGCGCGGCCTCGATGGCCGAGACGAGCGCCTCGTCGTCCGGCTCGGTCCGCGGGTCGAAACGCGTGACGGTGCCGTCGGGTGCGATGAGGAACTTCTCGAAGTTCCACCGGATGTCGCCGGTGTGCCCGGTCGCGTCGGGCACGTCGACCAGCTGCCGGTAGAGGGGGTGGCGGTCGGGGCCGTTCACCTCGATCTTCTCGGTGAGCGGGAAGGTGACGCCGTAGTTCGTCGAGCAGAACTGCGCGATCTCCTCGGCGGTGCCGGGTTCCTGACCCAGGAACTGGTTACAGGGAACGCCGAGAACGGTGAAACCGCGCTCGGCGTACTTCTTCTGCAGCTCCTCCAACCCGGTGTACTGGGGGGTCAGACCGCACTTCGAGGCGACGTTCACCACGAGCACGGCCTTGCCCTGGTACTGGGCCAGGTCGGCCGGTCCACCCTGCAGGGACTCGATCTCCACATCGAAAACAGACATACGGAGATCCTAGTGAGTCCCTTCTTTGGACGGCCTCTTCGCCGCCCGTCCGAAGCGTCGTGAAGCCGCCGTCAGCTGCCCAGGGAGCTGACGAACAGACCGAGCTGGTTGCCCGCGTCCCCGATGGCGGAGAACGCGTTGTTCACCACGTCGGCGGCGGCCCTCGGCTGGCTGATCAGATAGAAGATCACGAAGGCGATGGCCACGTAGCGGACCTTTTGATTCATCAGGCGCCGTCCCTCATCAAGTACGCAGTGACACACTGACCCGATTCAGTTGTGCCCACCGTTGATAGCCCGCAAAGAGACTTTCATGTGGCTTCATCGCCACTCCGGTCGGCTCCATCGTAAGACTTCACGGCGCGCATTGAGAGCCCCGGGCCCAAAAGGACCGGGGCTCGCACGTTCTTTCCGTCTCAGGGGATGGCGCTCGTCATGAACGTCGACAGGGAGTCCGCCGCGCCACCGAGTCCGTTGAGCGTCCCCTGGACCACGCTGGCGGCTCCGTCTGGTCGCTTCAGGATGTACCAGGCGACGAACGCAATACCGCCCCACTTAAGCCACTTCTTGGACATGACTGACCACAACCTTCGGGATGCACTCTCGGTTACTGAGAGTGATTCCCCGGTCGCGGACGATCGGGGGACCTCGAAGGGTAAAAGAAAGTCACTTGATGTCCCCGGGCAGGGGCTCGTCATTACGGAGCGCCGTAAACAGCTTTTCGGACTTGGCCTTGTCCCAGACCACGTAGGAGCCGATGGAGCCGGAGGAGCCGAAACTTCCGAAAGGCACGCTCAGCGTCGTTCCGTCCCCGCCGGAAAGACCGCGCATCGCCAGCATCATCCGGGCCAGGTCGTACAGGGAGTCGCCCTCGTCCACGGTGAAGTTGCCGGTGGAGTTCCAGGCCAGCGGGATACCGCGGAACGGGTTGAGCAGGGTCGCGGGCGAGGTCGCCTTGTCGATGAGCGCGGCGAAGAACTGCCGCTGGTTCTTGATCCGCTCCAGGTCGCCGTTGGCGTACTGGCGGGTGCGGACGTAACCCAGGGCCTGCGCGCCGTTCAGGTCCTGGCAGCCCGCCTTGAGATCCAGCCCGGCCTTGGGGTCCTTGAGCGGCTTCTTCACGCAGATGTTCACGCCGCCCACCGCGTCGACCACGCCGACGAAGCCGCCGAACCCGATCTCGGCGAAGTGGTCGACGCGGATGCCGGTCGCCTGCTCGACCGTCCGGACCAGGAGGTCCGAACCGCCGATGGCGTAGGCGGCGTTGATCTTGTTGTTGCCGTGGCCGGGGATCGCGACGTAGGAGTCGCGCGGGATGCTCAGCAGCGTGGTGCCGCCGTCGCCGTAGTGCAGCAGCATGATGGAGTCGGTGCGCTTGCCCTGAGCGCTGCCCGTCCGCAGCTTCTTACGGTCGTCCTTGGTCAGCCCGGCGCGGCTGTCGGAGCCGACGATGAGCCAGTTGGTGCCGGGCGTGTCCTCGACCCGGCCCTCGTAGTCGGCCAGCGCGCCCTCCCGCTGCAGCCGCCCGTCGAGGCTGAGGTAGCCGGCGACCGAACCCGCCAGCAGGACGGCCAGGACGACCGCCAGGACCCGGCCCGGACGGCGACGGCGCCGCCTCGGAGGCTCCTCGTCGTACGCGGGGGACTCCGCGGTGCGCGTGTGCGCCATCTCGACTCCATCCTGCGGTCAGGCCGGCGAGAGCGGGGCCCGCACGGCAAGCTGAAGACAAACTATGAGATACCGACGGCCGACGCATCGGCCTAACGCATCAGCCATATAACCCTCTGTCGTACGACGGGACACGGAAAATGTCGTGCCGCGGGGTGAGACTGCCGGGAGCGGACTCACCATCAGAGGTCAGGAGGACTATGCCGCGTATCGCATGGTCGAGAATCCCGAACCCGTTCCGGCGCGCGAGCAAGGCCCGGAAGGCCGCCGCGGAGGAGAACCTCCCCAGGCTGACCGACCGCCCCTGGATGGCGCACTCGGCCGAACTCGCCGGAACCAAGATGAGCACGGTGGCTCGACGGCTGCCCTCGCTCGTCGCCCAGTCGCTGCGGCTGGCCTGGCGGGCCAACCCGCGCGACACCCTCATCGCCGTCGTCTTCAACCTGCTGGCCGGCGTTTTCACCGCGTTCGGCCTGCTCGCCACCACCGAGGTCCTGTACGCCCTCTTCGCCGAGGGGCCCACCCCCGACCGGGTACGCGAGGCGCTGCCCTCGCTCCTCCTCGTCGGGACCGCCTACACCCTGCAGGGCGCGTTGCAGACCGGCGCGGGCTGGGCGCAGTCCCGGCTGGACCCGCAGATCGAACGCACCGTGCAGAACCGGCTGCTGGAGCTCACCACGGCGGTCGAACTGGCCGCGCTCGACGACTCCGACTTCCTGGACGAACTCCAGCGCGCCGAGGGCCGCGGCATGATGTCGGCCCCGCTGATGGTCGTCCACACCATCGACGTGCTCACCGGCTTCGTCGGTCTCGCCGCGGCCGCGGGCGTGCTGGGCGTCCTGCACCCGGTGCTGCTGCCGCTGCTGCTGCTCACCGCGGTGCCGCTGTGCTGGGCGTCGGTGCGCTCGGCGCGCATGGGCTACCTCACCCAGCTCTCGCTGGCGGCCGGACGCCGCAGGCGCTGGATCCTGTCGGACCTCATGACCAGCCGCCAGCAGGCGGCCGAGGTCCGCTCCTTCACCGTCCGCGACCTGCTGCTGCGCCAGTACGACGAGCTCGCCTCGCGGGAGCGCGACGTCGAGCTCGCCCTCGCCCGCCGCCAGAGCATCGCCAAGGCCACCGGTGACGCGCTGCAGGGCCTGGCCACCGTGGCCGTCTACGTCGCGCTGGGCTACCTGCTGTGGCGGGGCGAGGTGCCGCTGGCCGTCGCGGGCGCGGCGGTCCTGGCGATCCGGACGGGCAAGACGTCGCTCGCCAACCTCGTCTACGCCGTCAACCGCTGCTACGAGAACGGCCTGTACTTCGCCGACTACCTCCACTTTTGTGAGGAGGCGGAGGGACGCGTCCCGAAACGGGCGGAGGAACTGCTGGCGCCGCCCGAAAGGTTCGAGGTCGTCCGCGCCGAGGACGTCACCTTCACCTACCCCGGCGCGGACTCCCCCTCCCTGCGCGGGGTCAGCGTGGAGCTGCGGCGCGGCGAGGTGGTCGCGCTGGTCGGCGAGAACGGCTCGGGCAAGACCACCCTGGCCAAGATCCTCGCCGGGCTCTACGACCCCGAGGCCGGAGAGGTGCTCTGGGACGACGTGTCGCTGTGGCGGGTGGACCCGGCGCTGCTGCGCGAGCGCATCGCCGTCATCGCCCAGGACCACACGCACTGGCCGATGACCGCTCGGCAGAACGTCATCATGGGCCGCCCCGACCTGCCCGAGGCGGTGGACGCCGCGATCGTCTCCTCCGGAGCCCACGAGGTGATCGCCGAACTCGCCCACGGCTACGACACCCTGCTGGACCGGCGGTTCGACGGGGGCGCCGAGCTCTCCGGCGGGCAGTGGCAGCGCCTCGCCGCGGCCCGCGGCTTCTACCGCGACGAGCCGCTGCTCATCTGCGACGAGCCTTCGGCCGCCCTGGACGCCCGCGCCGAGCACGCCCTGTTCGAACGCATCAGGGCGCACGCCGACGGGCGGACCGTCCTGCTCATCACCCACCGGCTGGCCAGCGTCCGGCACGCCGACCGCGTCTACGTCCTGGACCAGGGCAAGGTCGTCGAGCACGGCGACCACGAGTCCCTCATGGCCTCGGGCGGCCTCTACGCCGAGCTGTACACCCTGCAGGCCTCCGCCTACCGCTGACCGCCCCGGGCCGTCTCGGCGGCCCGCAGCCGGATCGCGTGCTCGGCCACGGCGATCAGCGTCGCCTTGGCCGACGCGCGGTCCCGGGCGTCCACGTTCAGGATCGGCACCTCCTCCCGGAGGGTCAGCGCGTCCCTGATGTCCTCCGGGAGGTAGGGGAACTCGCCGTTCCAGCCGTTCACCGCGACGAGGAACGGCACACCCGAGTCCTCGAAGTAGTCCACGACGGGGAAGGCGTCCTCGAGCCTGCGGGTGTCGACCAGCACCACCGCGCCGACCGCCCCCCGCACCAGGTCGTCCCACATGAACCAGAACCGCGCCTGGCCGGGCGTGCCGAACAGGTACAGCATCAGGTCCCCCTCGAGGGTGACCCGGCCGAAGTCCATCGCGACGGTGGTGGTCCGCTTGCCGGGGACGCGCGACAGGTCGTCGACCCTCCGGCTGGCCTCGGTCAGGACCGCCTCGGTGGTGAGCGGCTCGATCTCCGAGACCGCGCCGACGAACGTCGTCTTGCCCGCCCCGAAGCCGCCGCCGACGACGATCTTCGCCGAGCTGGGGCGGCGGGCCCGGGACGGGACCGCCGGATCAAAGGCCGCGGAGACCACTGAGCACCCTTTCCATCAACGCCAGGTCGGGCCGCCCGTCGGGGCCGCCCTGCGGCTGCTGCACCTGCACCAGCCCTTCGTGGAGGAGGTCGGCGATCAGCACGCGGGCCACGCCGAGGGGCATCCGGGTCAGCGCGGAGACCTCCGCCACCGAACGCCACACTTTGCAGAGCCCGAGGATCGCCTGGCACTCGGGGGTGAGCGGGACGCCGTCACGGCCCCGCTCCGAGAAGACCAGGGACTCCAGCGCCAACTCGTAGCGCGGCCGGGTACGCCCGCCGGTGACGGCGTACGGACGGACGAGCGAGCTGGCCCCGTCCATCTCGTAGTCGTACATCCCGGTCACCAGGTCCGCACGGCCGGGGTGAGGACCCGGCCGACCTGCTCGACCAGCAGCGCCATCTCGTGCCCCACCAGCCCCAGGTCGGCGTCGGCGGAGGTGAGCGCGGCCAGCGCCGAGCCGTCGGAGACCGCCATCACCAGCAGGATGCCGCGTTCCATCTCGACCATGGTGAGCGAGACCCCTCCCCCGTCGAAGATGCGGGCGGCGCCCTGGGTGAGGTGGGTGAGGCCGGAGGCGATCGCGGCGAGCTGGTCGGCGCGCTCGGCGGGGAAGCCGTCCGACAGCGCCACCGGCAGCCCGTCGGAGGAGACGACCACCGCGTGGGCGACGGGCGGGACCCGCGCCGCGAAGTTGGTGACCAGCCAGTTCAGATCCTGCGTCATGGCTCCCTCGTTTCGCTGGAATGGCGGCCTTTGCGCACCCCGCGCTGCAGGCTGTCGAGCCGGGAGGCGACGTCATCGGCCGATCTGACGGGACCGGCGGCGGGCGTCGGGGGGGTGGCCCCGCCGTGGACCTTGTTGGCTCCCGGAACCCGTTTGGGCAGTCCCTTGCCCGTCACTCCCCCGACGGCCGGCACCTGGGACACCTGTGCCGCCCGCTCCCACCCGGGATCGGCCGGAGGCCCTCCCGCGGAGGAAGCGGCGCCGCGGTGGAACCACTCCGACTCCACCGCCGCGAAGATCGGTGAGCGCTCCGCGACGGTGAGGACCTGGAGCGCGCCCGTACCCTCGGCGGCCGACGGAGCCGACGGAGCCGACGGAGCCGGCTGCGGGGCGGAGGGGCCGACCGGCCCGGACGCGGGGGCGGAACCGTCCGGCCCGGAGGCGACGGGCTCCAGGCCCGTGCTCTCCACCAGGGCCTCGGGCGGCAGGACGATCATCACGCCGACCCCTCCGAACTCCACCGGGCGCAACTCGACCCGGATGCCGTGCCGGGCGGCCAGCCGTCCCACCACGAACAGGCCCATCCGGCGGGCCACGGAGATCCCCGCCTCTCCCGGGAAGCACAGCCGGTGGTTGGCCTCGTGCAGTTCCTCCCCCGTCATGCCCACACCGTGGTCGATGACCTGGAGGACGGCGCTGCGGTCGGACATCAACTGGCCGGTCACCTCCACCTTCGCGGTGTCCGGCGAGAACGTGAGGGCGTTCTCGACCAGTTCGGCCAGCAGGTGGACCAGGTCTCCGACGACCGGCCCGGCGATGACGAGGCCCTCCTGGAGCCGGGGGCGCACCCGCGCGTACTGCTCGACCTCCGAGACCGCCGCCCTGACCACGTCGATCAGCGCGACCGGCCGCTGGGCCCGCCGGACCTGCTCGACCCCGCCGAGCACCAACAGGCTCTCGGCGTTCCGGCGCATGCGGGTGGCCAGGTGGTCCAGCCGGAACAACTGGCCGAGCCGCTCGGCGTCCGGCTCGTCGTCCTCCAGCCGCTCGATCAGCTTCAGCTGCAGCTCGACCAGCGTCTGGCTGCGCCGGGAGAGGTTCACGAACATGGTGTTGACGTCGCCGCGCAGGCGGGCCTCCTCGGCGGCGAGGCGGACCGCCTCCCGGTGCACCTCGTCGAAGGCCCGCGCCACCTGGCCGATCTCGTCGTCGTTGTGCGCCCGCGGCGGGACCACGGCCGCGGCCACGCTCTCCAGCGGCTCTCCTGGAGGCAGACCCTCCTCCCGCAGCCGCCGCACCGTCCCGGGCAGCCGCCGGGCCGCGATGTCCAGGGCTTCCCCGCGCAGGGCGCGCAGCGGGACCACCAGGGACCGGGCGACGGCGAGGGTGAACGCCAGCACCACCAGCATGACCGCCGACAGCAGCCCGCCCAGCCGCAGCCGCGAGGACTCGGCCTCGGCGGCCCGGCGCTCGCTGTAGCCGACCAGGTCCTCGATGATCCGCTCCTCCACCTGGTGGATGCGGTCGACGAGCACGGTCATCACCGCGAACCAGTCCCCGGCGTTCTCCCGGAACACCCGGTCGAGCCGCGAGGCGTCGCTCCCCCTGGAGAAGGCCTGCCGCACCGCCTCGATCACTTCCCGCAGGATGTCGTAGGCGCGGGCGACCTCGGTCCCGGTGACGGTCTCGTCGTACAGGCGGATCTCGTCGCCGCCGGCCGACAGTTTGAAGTCCGCGACCCGGTCCAGGTGCTGCTGGCGGGCCACGAGCACGACCGTCAGCTCGTCGCCGCGGATGCCGCTGCCCCGCCGCAGCACCCCGTTGAGCATGCCGCGCTGCTGTCCGGCGTTCTCCGCGGCCAGGGCCAGCGCCCTCAGGAGGCGCTGCCCGTAGCCCAGTTCGGGGTCCCCGCCGCTCTGCTCGATCACGTCCAGGAAGGACAACAGCTCGCTGATCAGCGTCGTGTAGCCGGTGAAGACCGTCATCGGAGGCGTGGTGCCCGTCACCCCGTCGCGCTGGACCCCGATCGTGTCGACCAGGCCCAGCACCGTCTGGACCCGGTAGCCGAACGTGCTCTCGGGGTCCACCCCCGAGCCCTCCGCCAGCCTCCGGACCTCCGCGGCCGCGGCGTCGGTCTTGGCCCGCTGCGCCTTCACGGGCTCGAGGAGATCGGCCCGCCTGCGCCCGGACGAGGCGTACCCGTTGCTCAGCCCCCGTTCGGCGGCCAGCTCGTAGCCGAGGTCGGCCACCGCCCCGGACAGCCGGACCAGGGCCTCCGTACGGTGGTACTGGCGGGCCTGCGCGGCGGCGTCCTGGAACTCCTGGACGCACAGGGCCGCGGCGACCGCGGTGGGGACGAGGATCAGCGCCACGAGGCGTTGCCAGACACGCCAGTTTCGCAGCAGGAGCCGGCTCATTCCGGTAGCCCACACCCCCGGCGTTAAGCACCGATTCCACGGCTGTTACAAGCGCGCGGCTCCCGCGCATAAGGTGTTGCGGTGAGTTCCCCCCGGCTTCCCGAACACCTTGAGATCCTGCTGACCGACGAACCGGTCTTCGACGTCTACGGCCAGGGGCCCTGGCGGGTCCCGGACGGGCTGATCGAGGAACTGACCGAGCGGGCGCTGCGGTTCGCCGGAGACGAGCGGGCCGCCGAGCTGAGCCAGCCCCTCACCAGCTTCTACGCCGAGAGCACCTCGGTGCTGGGCGCCGAGCTGTTCTCCCTCCTCACCTTCCTCATGGGGGCCTCGGCGGTGCGGGCCGGCAGCCGCGGCGACATGGACTACGAGCTGCTGCTGTCCTTCCTGGCCAACCCCGAGCCGGCCGTCCGGGACACCACCTCCTGGTTCAGCCAGTCCGGCCGGTGGCGCCCGCCCTCGCTGTGGATGGCCGACCCCGCCGCGAACGACCCCGCCAAGCGGGAGCTGATGTTCCGGCTGGCCCGCGAGGCCCTCGACGTCTTCGAGGGCCTGGAGCCGCTGGACGCCCGCCGCCGTGCCCTGATCGCCCTGCACGAGCGCCGGGAGGAGCAGGACCTGACCGTCTCCATGGCCGAGCTGGGCGAGCGGTGGGCGGCCCGCGCGACGGACGAGGAGCTGGCCGTCCTGCCGGAGCTGTCCGGCGCCGTGGGCTATCTGCAGTGGTCCGTCGACGGGTTCGTCGCGGCCAACCAGAGGCTGCACGGCACGATCGCCGCCGACGCCTCGGAGACCGCGCTGGCCAAGGTCCTGCTGCAGGCCGGGCAGAACGTCCCGCCCGCCGAGCTGGCGGTGGTGCTGGGCAGCGCCGTCTACGAGACGGTCGTGAGCCGGATGGAGGCGCTGCGGGAGGGCTGGTCGACCGAGAACTGGCAGCTGGAGCTGCGCGGCTGGCTGTCGCGGCTGCTGGTGGCGGGCGAGGCCGACGCCTGCCGGGCCTGGCTGGACATGGCGGTCCGGGTCACCGGCTGCGTCCAGGGCCTGCCCGACAACGCCGCCCACCCGGCGATGCACACCCCGATCCGCTGGTTCCAGGCCGACCTGCGCCGCCTGTTCGGGCGGCGGCGCCTGGTGCCCAACCCGCTGACCGAACGGCTCAGGCGGGACGAGACCGCCCCGGCCGCCGGGGAGGACGAGGCCGAGGAGCCGTCCGGGCTCGCCGGGGAGGCGCTGCTCGGCCAGCCCGACCTGGTCCGCGAGATCGACCGGGCCGTCAAGGAGGCAGGGCCGGTACGGCTGCTGGTCGCCGGGCCCGAGGGCACCGGCAAGGGCACCGGCGTGGAGGTGCTGGAGCGGGCGCTGACCGAGACGGGCCAGATCCGGGACGTATTGTGGGTCTCCGACCAGGTCTTCGCCTCGCTGCACCTGTCCGACGCGGTGCTGTGGCTGCAGGCCCGGGTCAAGGAGTGCCTGGAGGGCCGGCAGCTGCTGGTCGTCGACGGGCTCGACAAGATCCTCACCTATGAGCGCTGCGGGCCCGCCGTGGTCGAGGAGCTGCGCCGCCTGCTGGCCCGCAACCACAAGCTGAACATGGTGGCGCTGGCCCGGCCCGGCGGGGACGACCGGCTGTTCGCCGCCAACCCCGGCCTGGTCCAGGGCCTGCGGGTCACCCGCACCCGCGAGTTCGGCGAGCAGGACTACACCGAGCTGTTCATCCGCGCCGTGCGGGCCCGGGACCTGAACGTCGCCCGGACGGTGGCGGCCAGGGCCGGGGCGCTGCTGGCCCGGACCGCGCCGGTGCTGAACCTCCGCAACGCCCGGCTGGTGGAGTTCCTGGCCGATCAGTGCACGGCCGCCGCCAGGGCCAGGACCCCCCGGGCGATCAAGGTGCTGGTGAAGGACCTTCCGGCGCGGCTCGTGCCGGGCGACCCGGCGCGTTCGGCCGACCCGCTGGCCGAGCTGGCCGCCTGCGCGGGCATCGAGCCGGTCAAGCGGGAGATCTCCGCGCTGGTCGCCGAGGCCAAGGCCGCCCGGCTGCGGCGCGAGGCCGGCATGCCGGTGCCGTCGCGGCCCCGGCACCTGGTGTTCACCGGCAACCGGGGCACCGGCAAGACGACGGTCGCCCGGATCCTCGGCCGCATCTACGCCGAGCTGGGGGTGCTGTCGACCGGGCACCTGCTGGAGGTCGACCGGTCCGACCTGGTCGGCGAGTACACCAGCGAGAGCGGCCCGAAGGTCCGGCGGGTGGTCGAGCGGGCGCTGGGCGGCGTGCTGGTGATCGCCGACGCGCACACCCTCGCCGACTCCGACTCGCCGCGCGACCGGGAGGCCCTCGACGTCCTGCTCGCCACGCTGCAGGCGCACGAGGACGAGCTCGTCGTGGTGCTCTCGGGCCCCGACGCGGCGGTCAACGGCATGCTCAAGGGCGACCCCGACCTCGCCCGCGTCTTCCCCAAGGTGGTGCGCTTCCCCGACCTCACCGAGGACGAGCTGGTCGAGGTGTTCCGGGCCAAGGCCGCCGAGAGCGGGTTCGAGCTGGGCGAGGGCGTGCTGGAGCGGGTGCGGGCGCTGCTGCGCGGCGGTTCCCGCCACACCAACGCGCGGCTGATGACGGGGCTGCTCGACCGGGCCATCGCCCTGCAGTCGCGCCGGGTGCTGGAGGACGGCGTCGTCGACGACCACGAGGCGCTCGACCTCATCCTGCCCGTGGACCTGCCGACGAGCCTGTCGGCCACCGGACGGGTGGAGCTGCCGGGCGACCCGCTGGCCGAGGTGGACGCCCTCATCGGCCTCGACCACGTCAAGCACGAGGTGCGGCTGCTGGTCGCCGAGGCGCGGGCCGAGCGGCTGCGCCGCGAGGCCGGCATCCCGATCGGCTCCCCCACCCGGCACATGGTCTTCACCGGCAACCCCGGCACCGCCAAGACGACCATCGCCCGGCTGATCGCCGCCGTCTACGCCCAGCTCGGGCTGCTGTCGTCGGGGCACCTGGTGGAGGTCTCCCGGGCCGACCTGGTCGGCGAGTACATCGGCCACACCGCGCCCCGGGTGCGGGCCGCGGTCGAGCGGGCGCTGGGCGGCGTGCTGTTCATCGACGAGGCCTACGCCCTCACTCCGGCCGACGCCGCGCGGGACTACGGCTACGAGGCGATCGCCGAGCTGCTCAAGCTGATGGAGGAGCACCGCTCGGACCTGGTGGTGATCGTCGCCGGGTACGAGGGCGACATGTTGCGGTTCCTGGACTTCAACCCGGGTCTCGCCTCGCGTTTCCCGACGGTGCTCGGCTTCCCTGACTACAGCGACGACGAACTGGTGGAGATCTTCCGGTTCATGGCGGACCAGGCGGGCTTCACCCTCGGCGAGGGCGCCGAGGACGCCGTCCGCGACCTGCTGCGGGGCGTCCCGCGCGGCATCTCCTTCGGCAACGCCCGCCTGGTGCGCAACATCCTGGACCGCGCCCGCTCCCTCCAGGCCCGCCGCATCACCGCCGAGGGCGCCGTCGCCGACGACGCCGCCGTCCGCCTCCTCCTGCGCGAGGACCTCCCCGAGACCCCGCCCAAGCCCGCCGAGATCCCCATGGGCCAGTACCTTTAGCCCTCTGCGGCCGCCCGGACCCGCCCTCACGGGACGGGTACGGGCGGTCAGCGGTTCTTGCGGGTGTAGGCGCGGACGGCGAGCGGCATGAAGACCGCGGTCAGCAGGAGCGACCACAGGAGGGTGGCCGCCACCGGATGCCGCAGCGGCCAGGCGTCCCCGGGTGCCTGTGGGTTGCCGAACAGCGTCCTGAGGGCGGTGACCAGCGCGCTGACGGGGTTCCACTCGGAGACGGCGCGCAGCCAGGAGGGCATTCCCCCGGTCGGGACGAAGCTGTTGGAGAACATCGTCACCGGGAGGACGAGGGGGACGAAGGCGTCGGCGGTCTTCTCGTCCTTCACGGCCAGGCCGATCCAGATGCCGAACCAGCCCAGGGACATGCGCATCAGGAGGATGAGGGCGAAGGCCGCGAGCGTGCGGGCCGCCCCCTCGTGCGGGCGCCAGCCCACGGCGAGCCCGCAGGCGACCATGAGGGCCAGGACGGGGAGGCCGGTCAGCAGGTCCGCGGCGGACTGGCCGAAGGGCATCGCCCAGCGGGCGATCGGCAGGGAGCGGAAACGGTCCATGACGCCCCGTTCCGCGTCCGCCGCGGTGCTCATGACCTGGGCCATCACGGCACTGAAGGTGATCATGCCGAACAGTCCCGGCATGAGGTACTCGCGGTAGTTCCCCCCGCCGGGGACCCGGATGGCGCTGCCGAAGACGTAGCCGAACATCACCACCATGACGACGGGGAAGATCAGCGCGCCGACGAGTTCGCCGGGGCGGCGCCTGAGCTGGGTGAGGTGCCGGCCGAACATCGTCAGGCCGTCGGAGACGGCCCAGGTGAGGGTGTTCACACGGACTCCTTCGCGTGGTCGGTGAGCTTGAGGAACACCTCGTCGAGGGTGGGGCGGCGCAGGGAGACGTCGAGGACGCCGAACCCCGCGGCGTCCAGTTCGCGGACGATCTCCGGCAGCGTGACGTCGCCGACCGGGAGGCTGAAGCGTGCTCCGGAGAGGTCGGGCTCGCCCCGCCCCGCCCTGCGGGCGAGCAGGCCGGCGGCGCGCCCGGTGTCGGCCGGGTCGGCCAGGACGACGTCGAGGCGGGTGCCGATCTGGGCCTTCAGCCGGCCGGGGGTGTCCCGGGCGATGAGGCGGCCGTGGTCGATGACGGCGATGTCGTCGGCGAGCTGGTCGGCCTCGTCCAGGTACTGGGTGGTGAGCAGGACGGTGGTGCCGTTCCGGACCAGGTCGCGGACGGCCTGCCAGATCTCGCCGCGGCTGCGCGGGTCCAGGCCGGTCGTCGGCTCGTCCAGGAAGAGGACCTCGGGGTCCACGACGAGGCTGGCGACGAGGTCGAGCCTGCGGCGCATACCGCCGGAATAGCCGGAGACGGGCCTGTCCGCGGCATTCGCCAGGCCGAACCGTTCGAGCAGCTCGTCGGCCCGGCGGCGCGCCTCCTTACGGCCCAGGTGGTGGAACCTGCCGAACATGCGCAGGTTCTCGCGGCCCGACAGGTACTCGTCGACGGCGGCACTCTGCCCGGCGAGGCCGATGCGCCGCCGGACCTCCCCGGCCTGCCGGACGACATCGAAGCCCGCGACCGTGGCACGCCCCTCGGTCGGGTCGGCGAGCGTGGTGAGGATCCGCACGGCGGTGCTCTTGCCCGCGCCGTTGGGCCCCAGGACTCCGCAGACGTTGCCGCGGGCGACCTCCAGGTCCAGGCCGCGGAGCGCGTGGGTTTCGCCGTACCGCTTGTGCAGTCCTTCGGCGATGACGATCGGTTCTCCCATCGACCCTCCAAATGGGTACGTAGTACGCAGTAATAGGGACCCTAATTTAATGAGTACAACGTACGCAAGTGGGAGGATGGGAGGGTGAGCGACGAGAAGGCGAGACCGATCATCTGGGCCAGGCCGCCCCGCTCCGCACGGGGGCCGCAGCCCGCCCTCACGCTCGACCGGATCGCCCGGGCCGCCGTCGCCCTCTGCGACGCCGAGGGACCGGACGCGCTGACCATGCGCCGGCTCGCCGCCGAGCTGGGCACCGGGACGATGTCCCTCTACCGGTACGTGCAGTCCAAGGACGACCTCATCGACCTGATGGTCGACCTCACCTTCGAGGAGATCGACCGGCCCGCCCACCCGGACTGGCGCGGCGGGCTGCACTGGCTCGCCCACCAGATCCGCGCGCGGGCGCTGCGGCACCCGTGGGCGGCCCAGGTGGACGCCCCGTACTTCTTCCTCGGCCCCAACGGCATCGAGTTCCTCGAGTACCTCTACGGCATCGTCGACGGCATCGGACTGGACATCGACGAGATGATGCGCGCGATCAACCTCGTGTACGCCTACGCCGAGGGCGCGGTCCGCCAGGAACTGGCGGCCGAGCGGCGGGCGGCGGCGTCAGGCGCCGGCGAGGAGGAGTGGATGCGGGCGCACTCCGCGTACGTCCGCTCCCTGATGGGCACCGGGCGCTACCCCCTGATGCAACGGGTCATGCTGGAGGCGGAGCAGCCGCACATGACGCCCGAGGAGAACTTCGAGTACGGGCTCCAGCGCGTCCTGGACGGCATCGAGACCTGGCTCCCCGGGTCCGGGACGCGAAAGAGCGGCTGAGACGGCTCTATTCGGGGGCGCGCAGGTAGTCCAGGTAGACCGGGCGCAGGGCGTCGGCCAGCTCGCCCTCTCCGGAGCCCAGGAAGTCGGTGACCAGGCCGAAGACCCGCATCAGGTCGGTCTCGCTGCGCTTCATGTTCCCGATCGCCGCCTCCGCCGCCGGGATGTCGCTGAGCAGCCGCCAGAAGAATCCGGCGTCCCTCCGGTGCAGCGCGAGCTTCACCGCCCGGTCGTGCAGTTCCTCCGACGAGAGGTCCTCGAGTCTCTCCTGGTTCAGCCCCATGCCCGCCTCCTACCCGCCTTCCTCCACCCCAGACCGTAACAGATCCGACAACCTTCCACGGGTTCCCCGGGCGCCCCGGACGCCCCTGCCGTCACTTCGCGTCGCCGTAACACGGGACCGCGGCGATCTCCATGGGAAAGACGACAGGGGTGTCGCCGAAGAGCAGGCGGGCGGCCTCGGCGGCGGCGGCGTGCAGCGCGCCGGTGACGGCCCCGGCGGAGGCCTCGGGGGTGTGGATGATCACCTCGTCGTGCTGGAAGAAGACGAGGTGCGCCCCGGCGGGCAGCCGGGGGCGCAGCAGCGCCATGAAGGCCAGCGCCCACTCGGCGGCGGTGGCCTGGACGACGAAGTTGCGGGTGAAGCGGCCCCGCGAGGCCGCGGCGGCGCGGCCCGCCTCGGTGGTGATGAGGTCGCGGTACTCCGGGGAGGCCGGAGGGCAGGTGCGGCCGAGCAGGGACCGCACCAGCTCGCCCCGCTCCCCCGCCCGCGCGGCCGACTCCACGTACCCGAAGGCGTCCGGGAAGCGCTGCTTGAGGGCGGACAGGAGCTGTACGGCCTCGCCCGTGCCGCCGCCGTACATCGCGGACAGCATGGCGATCTTGGCCTTGTCCCGGGCCGAGGGCCCGCCGGGGGTGTCGGAGAAGACCGCGGCCAGGGCGGCGTAGAGGTCGCCCTGGGCGGCGGCCTCGGCGAAGGCGGCGTCGCCCGCGAGGGCGGCCAGGACCCTGGGTTCGAGCTGGGCGGCGTCGGCGACCACCAGGACGTGGCCCGGGTCGGCGACCACGGCGCGGCGCAGGACCTTGGGGATCTGCAGGGCGCCGCCGCCCCTGGTCGCCCACCGGCCGGAGACCACGCCGCCGACGACGTACTCGGGACGGAACCGGCCGCCCTTCGCCCAGGCGTCGAGCCAGCTCCAGCCGTGGGCCGTGTGCAGCCGGGAGAGCTCCTTGTACTCCAGCACCGCGGGCACCGCCGGGTGGGGGACGCCCTTCAGCACATGGGCACGGGTGGAGGAGACGGGGAAGCCGGCTCCGGCGAAGGCCTTCACCAGCTGCTGCGGGGAGTCCGGGTTCACGGGATGGCCGAACTCCGCACAGATGCGGTCGGCCAGCTCCTGGAGCAGGCGGGGGCGCAGCCCGTGCGCCGGGCGGGGGCCCAGCAGGCCGGTGAGCAGCTCGTCGTGCACGTCGGCCCGCCAGGGCAGGCCCTCGTGGCTCATCTCCGCGGCGATCAGCCCGCCCGCGGACTCGGCCGCCGCCAGCAGCCGCAGCCGGCCCTCCAGCCGTGCGGCCTGGGCGGCGTACACCTCCACGACCGTCTCGACCGGGGGCGCGACCCGCGCTCCGAAGAGGAGCTGCTGCTCCCCCTCGGCCTCCTGCGGCTCCTCCTCGGGAGGGGGCAGGCCGCGGAGCCTGGCCAGCGCGGCGGTCACCGACCTGGACTCCCCCGTCCGGCCGTCGAAGGCCAGCAGCAGCGCCTCGGTCAGCTCGAGGTCGTGGCAGCGGCCGACCCGGACGCCCGCCCGCAGCAGCCGGGGGTAGAGCCGTGCCGTGGAGGCCCACACCCAGCGCGGGGCCGAGCGCCGTTCCCGTTCGGCGACGGCGGCCGCGAGGTCGTCGACGTGCTCGACGTCCCCTGCGGGGCTCCCGTCACGGGTCAGCGCGCGGAGGGCCCCGCCCTTCTCCCCCGACGGCGCCACCGCGTAGAACATGTGTTCATTGTGGCGGGTGCCACGGACATTCCAGGCCCCGACCACGCGAGCCCGGGGAAGGCGTCACAGCGGGACGGCGAACAGGGCCCTGCGGCGCGGGAACTCGGTGATGCTCCAGAGCTGCCTCCTGGCCCGCCAGACGGTGAGGTCCTCGGGCCCGAAGGGGTAGGCGCGCTTCTCCGGCGCCGCGCCGGCCGGCCCGACCAGAAGGTTGCCGCGGACCGCTCCGGTCCCGGCCTGGCTGAGGTACCAGGTGTCCCGGTGCGAGACGGCGCCCTGGATCTTGCCGACGGGCGCCCGGTAGGCGTCCGCGGCGGAGGCCACCCCGTCCCGGTGCTCCAGCGTCCCGTCGGACGCCAGCCGCCAGCGCGCCAGCCTGCCGGTCTCTCCGGGCCCGTCGACGTACTCGCCGCAGACCAGGAAGTCCGGGTCGGCGGTGCGGTCGACCGAGGCGAAGGAGAACCGGGCGCCGAGCGCGGCCAGCCGCCAGGAGTCGCACTGCGGCAGGATGTAGCGGTACCCGTAGGCGTGGAACCTGCCGCCCTTGCGGCCGACCCGGTCGCGGTCCCCGGTGCCGTCCTGGACGGACCTCAGGTCCAGGATCTTCCGCAGGTCGAACACCCGCAGCCCGCGCACGGTGTCCGCGATGTACAGGTAATGGCGGTACCAGGCGATACCTCCGGCGTGGATGTCGATCGCCGAGTACCCGCCGTCGGGCCGTGCGGTGACGGCCAGCACGTGCCGGTACCGCCCTTTCTCCGGGTCGAGGAAGGTGAGCCGGATGCCGCGCTCCTCGGTGGCCAGCTCCGGCTTCCAGTACCAGCTCGCGATGAAGGCGTCGGGACCCGATCCGGCGTCCGAGGAGCTGGTCAGCCCCTGCGGGTACCAGTCGCGGGTGTCGTCGTCGGAGTCCTCGAAGGTGAACCAGTCGACGGGCTGGGGCTTCATCTGCCCGAACGCCGTCGTCGCCCCCCTGCGGACGGCGGTGCGGTTCGCGTCGGCGAGCACCTTCGCCACCGGCGCCGCTTCGAGATCCTGTGCCAGCCTGGCCGCGCCCTCGGCCAGGTCCCCCGTCTTCCGGCGCAGCGCGAACGGGTCGGGAGACACCGGAGCCAACTTCAGCATCGTCCGACTATGCACTGAAAGCCCTTTTCGTGCCACAAGATCGGCACATTAATTCCTTCGACTCCCCGGGCCCTCCGCACTACCGTGGGAGCAGGCCGCGAGAGGCGCGGCGCCAGTGAGAGGTGAGTCCGGATGATGATCGTCGTTGTGGCAGGCCGTTCCCGGACCCTGTTCACCAAGGCGTCCGCCTGAACCTCTGAGGCTCAGGCCGGCGCCGTTCCACGAAAGGCGCCACCTCAGTGGCCTTCTCTCTTTCCTCACTCGGCTTCGACGCGTTCTTCTCCGCCGCGCTCGAGCCGGGGTTCACCGCCGGGAGGGTCTCCCGGGTCGACCGCGGATCCTGCGACGTGCTCACCGAGGCCGGCGAGCTCCGGATCCCCTGGAGCGGCGCTCTGACGCGCGCCTCCTCCCAGGATCCGGTCGCGCTGCCCTGCGTGGGCGACTGGGTCGCGTTCGACACCGCGATCCGCGCCGTACTGCCCCGCCGGACGAGCATCGTCCGCGCCGGGGTGCGCCCCGGGGACTCGCACGGGCAGGTGCTGGCCGCCAACGTGGACGTGGTCCACGTGGTGGAGCCCGCGGTGCCCGAGCCCGACCTCGGGCGGATCGAGCGGCTGCTCACCCTCGCGTGGGAGAGCGGCGCCCGACCCGTCGTCGTCATCACCAAGGCCGATCTCGCCGAGGTGGACCTCGACCGGATCGCCGCGGCGGCCCCCGGCGCCGAGGTCCGCGCGGTCTCCTCCTCCACCGGGGAGGGGCTGGACGCGCTGCGGCCCGGCCCCGGCGAGACCGCGGTGCTGCTCGGACGGTCCGGGGCCGGTAAGTCCACCCTGGTCAACGCGCTGGCCGGGGACGAGCTCATGGCCACCGGAGAGATCCGCGAAGCCGACGGGCGGGGCCGTCACACCACCGTGCACCGGGAGCTGCTGCTCCTGCCCGGCGGCGGGATGATCATCGACACTCCGGGACTGCGCGGGATCGGCCTGCACGACGCGGACGAAGGGCTGGCGCTGGCCTTCTCCGACGTCGAGGAGCTGGCGGAGGACTGCCGGTTCTCCGACTGCGCGCACCAGGACGAGCCCGGTTGCGCGGTCCTGGCGGCCGTGGCGGCGGGCGAGCTGCCCGAACGGCGGCTGGCCTCCTGGCGCAAGCTCCGCAAGGAGGCCGCGTGGGCGGCCTCCCGGACGGACGCGCGGCTGCGGGCCGAGCGCACCCGCCAGTGGAAGATCATCCACAGGTCGATGCGGGGCCGTAACCGGCCCTGACGTCAGGCGGCGGGCCTCCCTCTCCGGGGGGCCCGCCGTCCCGTCCTCACAGGGGATGGAGGTCGGGCCGCTTGGGCAGGCGCCCGTCCCCCGACGACCGCCCCTTCACGCGGCGCTCCACCCAGGGCAGGAAGTACGTCCTGGCCCAGTAGAGGTCCTCCCGCTTGGCCTCCTGCCACGTCTTGGGCGGGATCGCCGGCCAGGGGGCGCGCCAGTCGCCCTCGGCGGGGACGCCGAGGACCTCGGCGACGGCCAGGCCGAGCCTGCGATGCCCCTCGGAGGTCAGGTGCAGGCGGTCCTCGTGCCAGGCGGCGATGTGCGACAGCACCGACATGGACCACAGGTCCACGACCGTCAGGTCGTACCGGTCGGCGATGGAACGGATGTGCAGGTTGAGCGTGGCGACCTTGCCGCGCCATTTGCCGTCGCCGCCGCCGCGGCCGTTGACGTTCCACTGCTTGGGGTCGAAGCCTGTGAAGACGACGACCTCGGCGCCCGTGGCCTTCAACCTGCGCACGCAGTCCATGTAGAGCAGCGCGATGGCGTCGGGGTCGGCCCCCGGGCGCAGCATGTCGTTGCCGCCGGCGGAAAAGGTGATCAGGTCCGGCGCCATCTCGACCGCGCGGGGCACCTGCTCCTCGGCGACCTGGCGCAGCAGCTTCCCGCGCACGGCCAGGTTGGCGTACCTCAGGCCGGGGCGGGCCGCGTCGATGTGCTCGGCGAGCCGGTCGGCCCATCCCCGGAACCGGTCGTCGCCCAGGTGGTCGTTCAGGCCCTCGGTGAAACTGTCTCCGAGCGCGACATAGGACTGGAACTCTTTCACGACGCCAAGCATGCAGGATGCACAGAAACCTACGCGATCGTAGGAGGACGTGACGCCTCCCACGTCAGTGAAGACTTATGCGCAGTTCGTGTTCGACCGGCGGGGACAGTTCGTGTTCGCGGCAGCCCGAGACGCCGAAGCAGCGGATGCGCAGTTCGCCGGACGTGACGTCGAGGCGCAGGAAGCTCTTGAAGAAGGGCGGGGTGTCGCTGTCGGAGGTCTCGGAGAAGAGCTTGCGGTACGCCTGGCCCACCGGGAGGCGGAACCTGCGGGGCGACGTGCCGCCGCCCCTGGGCACTCCCAGGAGGAACGCGATGAGCTTCGCCCTCCGGCCCGCCTTGACGTTCCTGCCCTCCGGACGGGACGGCTCCAGGCCCAGGCGTTCGGCGATGGCCGCCGCCGCCTGCGGGTAGGACAGGTCGAAGAACCTCCCGAGCCCCAGCCTTCGCAACCGCCGCCCGTACACCTGGCTGTAGTAGACCAGTGAGTCGCCGCGCAGCGGGTAACAGGTGAAGTCCTCCTCCTCCACGACCGTGGTGCGGCCGATGATGTGGGTGGCGTGCATGTAGGCGCCCGAACCGCCCGCGACCAGGTACTCGATCTTCCGTCCGGGCTCCACGGCGACGGAGTAGCGCTGGTAGTTGTGGATGTCGCCGCCTATGACCGCCACGTAGTTCGAGGAGCGGACGATCTCGTCGACGGTGCCGCCGCCCTCGATCGGGCACGGCTGGTACTGGTCGTTGCGGTAGACGGGCTTGCCCGTGATCAGCAGTTTGGGGCGGGGGTCGGCGGACACGCGGCGCAGCCACTCCCCCTGCTCCCGGTCGAGCCTGCCCCTGATCCCGGTGTCGATGCCGACGATCCGCAGCGAGGGGCCGTCGATCACCCAGTACGGTCCGGGCTGGACGCCCTGCTGCTCCGGAGCCGAGCGCAGCTTGCGGGCCTCGGCCAGCGCCCCCTCGTCGGCGGGTTCGGGCCGCCGCCACAGCCTGCGGGCGAGGATGCCCGGGCCGCCCTTCCACCATCCGCCGGGCGAGCCGTCGCCGCGCCGGTCGCAGAACACCCGCATGAAGCCCTCGAGCCCGTCGTACCAGTCGTGGTTGCCGGGCAGCGCGTAGATGGGACCCTGGTAGCCCTGGTAGGCGTGGAAGAACTTGTGCGGGTAGTCGTTGATGCTGCCGACCGGGTAGATGACGTCACTGGCGATCACCATGAAGTCGGTGTCGGCGCCGGTCTTCAGCATCGGGGGCACCACCGCGAACTGCGAGCTGTCGCCCTCGCCGGTGTCGCCCAGCAGCAGGAACGAGAAGTCCCCTTCCTCGGTGCGCAGCAGCTGGTCGCCCGGGGCGCCGACCCAGCGCCGCCGCAGGTCGTCCACCGGGTCGCCGAACCAGCGGGCGATCACGTCGTTGCGGGAGCGCCACAGGACGGACGGGCGCAGCCACGACAGCGGCGCCTGCGGATTCAGCGTCCAGAAGGTGCCCGGCTCCCGGCACCCCCAGCCCGCGCCCGCCGGTGACTGATGTGAACTTCGGGGGGACGACCTCACCCGTCAAGACGATCATGCCGGGGCGGCGAAGACAAGTACTCAGCCGGGGTGTCGGTGCTGCCCCGTCAACGGGACCTCCTCGCCCTGGCCGGGCACCAGGTCAGGGGTGGTCTCCGGTCCGGGGTCCGGCGGCCCGCCCTGCGGCAGCCCGTGGGAGAGCATCTCGATGAGCCCGCCGAGTTCGGCGGCGGGCAGCCTGAACGTGGCGGTGCAGGTGCCGCGGTCCCACAGGCTGAACACCATGAGGTCGACGTCCGGGTGCCAGGAGAGCCGCAGCGCGCGGTCCTCGCCGCGGGCGTCGAAGAAGACCTCACCGGAGCGCGGCAGAGCGTATCCAGACATGGCGCCATGATCTCCCCGCCCGGAGCGGCATGTCCAGACCCGGCGCTCAGCCCACCCCGAAGCCGCGCGGGTCGTCGGTGGAGACGATCTCCCTGCCCAGCGGGGTGAGGGAGACGGGGATGAGCTTGAAGTTGGCGATCCCCAGCGGGATGCCGATGATCGTGACGCACAGCGCCACGCCGGTGACCAGGTGGCCCAGCGCCAGCCAGATCCCCGCGATGAGGATCCAGATGACGTTGCCCACCGCCGAACCGACCCCGGCGGTGGGCTTGGCGATCACCTTCTTGCCGAACGGCCAGAGCGCGAAGACCCCGATCCGCCAGGCAGCGACCCCGAAGGGGATCGTGATGATCAGGATGAAGCACAGGACGGCCGCGGTGAAGTACCCCAGGGCCAGCCAGAAGCCGGAGAGGAAGAACCAGATCAGGTTCAGGATCGTGCGCATGCTTCGAGCCTACGGGCGGATCACGCGGAGTGCTCCTGGCAGGACCCGCACGTTCACCGGAAGCCTGCCGGGGAGTTCCCCGTCGCAGCCGTAGGGCAGGTCGCGGGAGGCCTCGATGCGGATCTCCTCGCAGCGCAGCACCTCGACCTCGGACCGGTGGACGTGCGCACCGGTCTCCAGCTCGTTCATCACGGTGACGAACAGCCTGCGGGACGCCTGATGGATGATCACGACGTCGAGCAGGCCGTCGTCCACGGACGCGCCGGGGGCGATGCGCCGTCCGAATCCGTAGTAGCCGGAGTTGGCCGCCACGACCGTGTACGCGCGGCGTTCCAGGCGTCGGCCGTCCACCGTCACGGTGTAGGTCACCGGCTTCCAGAACGTGAACGCGCGGACGGCGCCGAAGGTGTACGACGCTCTTCCTTTGAGCAGCTTCGTCTCGTTGGCGTACAGGTTGGCCAGGGCGTCCACGCCCGCGTAGACGCTGCCGAGCGCGGCCCGCCCGTCGACCTCGATGAGGTCCACCGGGCGGGATTCGCCGTGCAGCAGCAGTTCGGCCAGCTCGGAGACCCCGGTCGGCAGGCCCAGCTGGCGGGCGAAGTCGTTGCCGCGCCCGGCGGGGACGATGCCGTATTCGGCGTCGAGCCCGGCCAGCGCCCCGCCGACCCCGCCGACGATGCCGTCTCCGCCGACGCCCAGCACCGTGTCGCCGCGCCCCGCGGCCTCGCGTGCGAGTTCCCCGGCGTGGGCGAGATCGCGGCTGTACTCGACCTGGAGGGCGGCGCCCCCTTCGCGCAGCAGGCGGGCGAGCGCGAAGAGCGTCCGGGCGGAGGAGGAGCCGCCCGCGGTCGGGTTCACGACCGCCGTGAAGCTCCTCATGGGACCAGGATCCCCGGGTTGAGGATCCCGGCGGGGTCGAGGCTGCGCTTCACCGCGCGCAGGACCTCCACGCCCAGCGGGCCGATCTCCTCGGCGTAGGCGGCCTTGTGCTCGGTGCCGACGCCGTGGTGGTGGCTGATCGAGCCGCCCGCCGCGATGATCGCCTCGTTGACGGCGGTCTTCGCCTCGTCCCAGTCGATCCGCGCGGTGACGATAGTGAAGTACAGGGAGGCCGACGAGGCGTAGACGTGCGAGATGTGGCACATGACGAGATGGCCGGGCAGCGCCGCCTTGACCGCCGCGTAGAGGGCGGGGACGTTCGACCAGAACGTCGTCGTCTCCAGCGTCTCCACGAAGGCGCCCACGTCCAGCAGCGAGTCGCGCAGGTAGGGGGCGCCGAACCGGCCGTGCTCCCAGCTCTCGCCCGGCTCGGATCCCAGGGCGGTGCCGCCGAGCGAGACCAGCACGGCGTGCGTCCTGTCCCGGCGGACCGCCACCTCGCCCGCCTGGCCCTCGTAGCCGACGATCGCCAGGCAGCCGGAGTCGCCCTCCCCGATGCTCTCGGTGCGGGCGAGGCCGACCATCGTCTCGGTCTCGTCCGACAGGCGCAGGACGGTGGGCATCGGGCCGTCCTGGGAGAGGACGCGCAGAGCCGCGGCGCCGGCGGCGAAGTCGGGGAAGCGCCAGCCCTCGTAGAGCTTGACCTCCGGTACGGGGCGGATCCGGACGGTCAGCGAGGTGATGACGCCGAACGCGCCCTCGGAGCCGAGGATGAGCTGCCGCAGGTCCGGTCCGGCCGCCGACTTCTGCGCCCGGCCCAGGACGAGGGTGCCGGTCGGCGTGGCGACGGTCATCCCGACGACCAGCTCGTCGAACCTGCCGTACCCGGCGGAGGACTGGCCGCTGGAGCGGGCGGCGGCGAACCCGCCGATGCTCGCCCACTCGAAGGACTGCGGGAAGTGCCCGATGGTGTAGCCGCGCCCGGCCAGCAGCTCCTCGGCCCGCGGGCCGCGCAGCCCCACCTGGAGGGTGGCGGTGCGGCTGACCTCGTCCACTTCGAGGACCTCGTCCAGGCGGCGCAGGTCCAGAGCGACGAACGCGGGGGCCTGCGGGGCCAGGCCGCCGACGACCGAGGTGCCGCCGCCGAACGGCACGACCGCGAAGCCGTGCTCGGTGGCCAGTTCCAGCACGCTCAGGACGTCCTCGTGGGTTGCGGGCAGGACCACCGCGTCGGGGGTCTGGGAGGTGTCCCCCCGCCGGATGCGCAGCAGGTCGGGGGTGGACTTGCCGCCGGTGTGGCGGATCCGGGCCTCGGCGTCCGTCCTCACCTCGGCGACCTTCCCGAGCGCGGCGAGCACGTCCTCGCCCAGCCGCGGCGCCGGCGGCGCGATGTCGGCGAGGGCGACGGGGGCCTCGTCCCGGGGCTCTACCCCGAGCAGCTCCCGCAGCAGGGTGGTGATCGATTCGGACAGGGGGGTGGCCTTCGCCGGGTCTCCCCAGCCCGACCACGACATCTGTACGGGCACCGCGGTTCCTCCCAGCTCTTGCTGTATCGATTTCTTGTGGTTCACTGTGACATATGACGTCGATTCGTCACAACCACCGACCAGGGAATCGCGCGGGCCGCACCGACGAGGACAACGTCCTCGACGCCGCCCGCGACTGCGTGCTGGCCGTGGGCGTCCGCCGCACCACGCTCACCGACATCGCCCGCCGGGCCGGCGTCTCCCGGATGACGCTCTACCGCCGCTGGCCCGACGTGCAGACGATCGTCGGCGACCTGATGACCAGGGAATGGCTCCTCCTGGCCGAGTCCGTCATGGCCGAAAGCGGCGGCGACGCGCGCGCCCGCCTGGTCGACACCCTGGTACGGGGCACGCGCGCCTTCCGCGCGCATCCGCTGCTGCGCAAGATCGTGGAAGTGGATCCCGAACTGCTGCTCCCCTACCTGCTCACCCGGACGGGGGCCAGCCAGGAGGCCTTCCTGGACCTCATCGAACGCGAACTCGCCCGGGGCCACGAAGACGGCACCGTGCGGAGGGACGCGCCGGCCCGCCAGGCGCGCGCCGTACTGCTGGTCGTCCAGGGGTTCGCGCTGTCGCTGCCCACGATGCTCGGCGAGGACGACCTGTCCGCGGAGTGTTTCGACGAGGAACTCCGCCTCCTCCTCCAACGATTCCTCACCCCTGAACACTCCGAAGGGAACCCGCATTGAACACCCACGCCGGCCCGGGTACTTCTCTCAACGCGCAAAGACGTGCCCGTGAACTCGCGGCCTCCGTCGACGACGTCGCGGACGTTCTGGTCATCGGACTGGGTGTGACCGGAGCCGGAGTCGCACTCGACGCGGCGGCACGGGGGCTCAAGGTGACGGCGATCGACGCGCAGGACCTGGCGTTCGGCACGTCGCGGTGGAGTTCCAAACTCGTTCACGGCGGCCTGCGCTATCTGGCGTCCGGGCAAGTCGACGTCGCCCGCGAGAGCGCCGTCGAACGCGGCACGCTCATGACGCGCACCGCCCCTCACCTCATCCGCGCGATGCCGTTCGTGATGCCTCTCACCCCGCTGATGTCACGCCGTAACGCGGCGCTCGCGATGGTCGGGCTGCGCGCGGGAGACCTGCTGCGCGCCTCCGCGCGGACCCCCCGCAAGGTGCTGCCCGGCCCGTTGCGGCTGTCGCGCGCGCAGACGATGCGGCTGGCGCCCGGACTGCGCGAGAACGGTCTGCGCGGAGGCTTGTTGTCCTGGGACGGGCAACTGTGCGACGACGCCCGTCTCGTCACCGCGATCGCACGTACGGCCGCCGGATACGGAGCACGGATCCTCACCCGTTGCAGAGCGATCGAGGTCACCGGTGAAGGCGCGCGGGTGCGGGACGAGCTGACCGGCGAGGTCAAGGACCTGCGCGCACGCAGAGTCGTCAACGCCGCCGGCGTGTGGGCGGGCGGGCTGGTCCCGGGCATCACGCTGCGCCCGTCGCGCGGCACGCATCTCGTCCTCGACGGGAACGCGATGGGAGAGCATCCGCTCGCCGCCCTCAAGGCGGGCCTTCACCTGCCCGTTCCCGGCAGCGTCAACCGGTTCGCGCTGGTCCTTCCCCAGGACGACGGGCGCGTCTACGTGGGGCTCACCGATGAGCCCGTCGATGAGATCCCGGACGTTCCGACCGCCCCCGAGAGCGACATCGGCTTCCTCCTGGATCTGCTCGGAACCGTCCTGGAGACGGCTGTCCGCCGCTCCGACGTCCTGGGCGCGTTCGCCGGCCTCCGCCCTCTGCTCGACGCCGAAGGCCGCACCGCCGACATCTCCCGGCGTCACGCCGTCCTCACCTCGCCCGAGGGGATCGTGACGGTCGTCGGCGGCAAGCTCACCACCTACCGGCGCATGGCCCAGGACGCCGTGGACGCCCTGAACCTGGCCGCAGGCCCCTCGCCGACCGCCGGAATCCCCCTCGTCGGGGCCCCCGGCACCGTCCCCTCCTCCGCCCCGCGCAGGGTCCCGCTCCGGCTGGCCCGCCGCTACGGCGCCGAGGCCCCGCTCATGGCGGCTCTGGCCGATGCGGATCCGTCGCTGCTGGAGCCGGTGCTGCCCGGGCGTCCCTACCTGGCCGTCGAGTGGGCCTGGGCGCTCGCTCATGAGGGCGCGCTGGACGCCGGCGACCTCCTGGACCGCCGCACCCGGGTGGGCCTGGTCGAGGCGGACCGCGCGGCGGCGCTCCCGAGGGCCGAGGCCATGGTCGCCGAGGTGAGGTCGAGTTCACACGGTCTTTGAGGCTTGCCTCCTTCCTTGGCCGGGCAGGCCAGGTTAGGTTAGGGTGACCTAACTAACTTTTTCGGGGAGGAGTGACGGCAGTGGCGCATTCGCCATCCTGTGAGCACTGCCCTGGCGGTCACACGGGCGAGCGCCCCTGCCTGGCCAGCGCGACCACCAAGCCGCGCGGCTGGCTGCTGCTGGAGCACCCGGGCCCGTGGGCGCCCAAGATCGAGAAGATGGGCATCCCCATCGTCGCCGAGGCCGCGCGGCACGGGGTGCGCCCCCAGCTCATCCGCCGCCCGGGCCGGCGCCGGGCCGCTCCCCCGACCCGCGTCTACGTCGTCTGGTCGGGCGACGACCCGTGGATGGAGACGCGCGAGGTGGCCGATCCGGCGGAGTTCGCCGAACTCGACCTCGCCGCCGTCGCCCGGGGCGAGCGCCCCCGCTTCGGGCAGCCCGCCGAAGATCCGGTCGTGCTGGTGTGCACGCACGGCAAGCGCAACGTCTGCTGCGCCCGTACGGGTGCGCCCCTGGCCCGCGGGCTGGCCGAACGGTACGGCGACCTCATCTGGGAGACCACTCATGTGGGCGGCGACCGTTTCGCCGCGAACATGGTCTGCATGCCGCACGCCCTCTACTACGGCCAGCTCGACGCGGCCTCGGCTCAGGACGCCGTCGACGCCTGCCTGCGCGGTGAGGTCTCCCTGGAGCGGCTGCGCGGCCGGGCCGGGATGCCGGAGGCGGCCCAGGCCGCCGAGCACTTCGTCCGCGAGCGCACCGGCCTACTGGGCATAAACGACGTGCGTGTCATCTCCGTCACGGGGACCGGCCCCTATATGACCAGAGTCACAGCGGGTGGCGAGCTCTGGTCCGGCACCATCGAACTGGTAGAAAGCCCCAGTTTCTGCGGGCAGGAGTGCGATGTGAGCGTTCAGACATACCAAATGCGGGGGCTGGCCCTTCACACCGAAGCGGCCCTCGTGTAACCTCTCGGAGGCCCCAGTCGGGGATGCTGCGCCGCGAGCTTACCCATCATAGGGAACACAGCGGCAACTCCAGACGTTGTAAATTTCAGCGCTACTGAGCGCTAGCAACGTCTTTGTCCGAAATTGCTCAGAAATCAACTGAGGTGGGTGTTTCATGGCTCAGGTACGTCGGCAGGCTAACCTCCCCCGTCCCAGCTGGGGCTGGCAGGACGCCGCCGCGTGCCGGGGGGAAGACCTTGTGCTCTTCTTCGGCCCTGACGGCGAGCGTCAGCCCGAGCGGGAGATCCGCGAGCGCAAGGCGAAGCAGGTCTGCATGGGCTGCCCCGTCCGCACGGATTGTCTGGACTACGCCGTCTCCCGTCCGGAGAAATACGGTACTTGGGGCGGCCTGAACGAGGACGAGCGCGCCTCCGAGCGTCGCCGCCGCATGCGCCGCGCCAACGCCGCCTGACGATCGGCCGCCGGACCCCGGCACTTCGACGAACGTTCACGGCCCCGGTTCCACGGGGCCGTTTGCGTTCACAAAAACGAAAAACACAAAAGGCCCTCGAAAGAGGGCCTTTTGTGTTAGGCATCCGCTTACACCGCGAGCCAGCGGAGGGTGTTCTCCCGGGTGATCAGATCCAGCGCCGCCTCGTCCACGCCGCAGGCGCGCAGAGCCGGCACGAAGTCGTCGAAGACGGTGCCGTAGCCCGGACCGCCGTAGTGGACGAGCTGCTCCATCCGGCAGATCCCGCCTCCCAGCAGCAGCCGGTCGGCGTGGCCCGCCTCGATCAGCTCCAGCACCGGCCGGATCGCGTCGTTCCCCGTGGCGGCCAGCCGTCCGAAGGAGACGTAGGCCCCCAGCTCGGCGAGCTTGCGGTGCACGCCCGGATCGCCGGTCAGGCTCTGCTGCCCCACGGCGACCTTGCCGGGGGCCACTCCGGTCTCCATCAGCAGTTCGAGCTGCGCCAGCCCGGAACGGCCGTACGTGGCGATCGGCAGCCCCGACTGCAGGGAGGCCAGCGCCGCGGCCCGCAGCCCCGCCTCCTCCGCGGGGGTGGGCTGTTCGTCCCAGCAGCCGACCTCGCCGATGACGCCGGGCAGGACGCCGGTGCCGTCCATGCCGAAGCCGATCTCGGCGACCAGCCGTTCGGCCAGCCGGCCGGCGTCCACGCCCCGCGTGCTCACCGGGTGGAAGGGCTCGCAGAAGAAGCCGGTGCCCGCCACGACGGCCACCCCGCTGGCCGCGCTGATCCGCGCCAGGGCCGAGGCGTCGCGGCCCATGCCCAGGCAGGTGAGCTCGACGACCAGGCCGAGGTCCTGCCGCTCCCGCAGCCGGGTCAGCTCGTCGCAGACGTGGATCTCCTCGTCCAGCCAGCGGCCCGGGTCCGACTCCGCGCGGACCGGCCAGCGCAGGTCCATCCGCAGGTGTTCGTGGGCGAGTGTCCGCCCCCGCAGGGCGGAGATCGGCAGCGGGCCCGTCACCGTGCGGATACGGGCGTCAGTGGCAGGGGCTGTCATATAAGGCGAGGTTACGTGAACTTTGCCGGAATTAGTGCAAGTCGTTCGGATTCTTTACCAGGCCCCGTGCCACGCCCCTCAGGCCTCGTGGCTCTTCAGCAGGGCCACCGCCCTGGCCCTCGACGTCCCCGCCGCGGGCCATCTGCGGTCCACCTCGGCGTTCAGGCAGGCCCCCACCAGGACCGCGAAGGCCGTCACGTACAGCCAGGCCATGAGGGCGATCGGGGCGGCCAGGGAGGCGCTCACCGAGACGCCCGTCAGCGACTCCGACAGGTAGACCCGCAGCAGGACGCTGCCGCCGATCCAGAAGACCATCGCCACCACCGCGCCGGGCGTCTCCCGCCACCAGGCCGTCCGTACCGGGACGCTCAGGTGGTACAGCAGACTCAGGAAGAGGATCGACAGGGTCAGCAGGACCGGCCAGTAGAGCATCGACACCAGCCGGGCGGTCGAGGGGAACGTCTCCCGCGCCAGGGCCGGACCGGCGATCATCAGGGGGATGACGACCACCGCGACGACCAGCCCCACGACATAGAGGAGGAAGGACTTCAGACGGGTGCGGATGACGCCGCGCACGCCGTCCAGGCCGTAGGAGATCGTGATCGTGTCGACGTAGACGCTGAGCGCCCGCGACCCCGCCCACAGCGAGATCAGGAAGCCCACCGAGATGATCCCGATCCGCTCGCCCCGCACCACGTCGTCCACCAGCGGCCGCACCACCTTGTCCACGGCGGGCTCGGTGAGGAAGGTCCGGGACTTGGCGATGATCCAGCCGCTGAGCTCCTGGACCAGGTCGGGCCCGAGCAGGCCGCTCAGATGGCCCACGCTGGAGACCAGGCCGAGGAACAGGGGAGGCAGGGAGAGCAGGGCCCAGAAGGCCGCCTCGGCGGCCAGACCGGTGATCCGGTAGTGGAACGCGGTGACGGCCGTGCCCTTCGTCAGCGCCCAGAACACACGGCACAGCGCGCCCACCCTCCGGGTGGCCGTGC
Source organism: Actinocorallia sp. B10E7 (assembly GCF_039871655.1). Taxonomy (NCBI): domain Bacteria; kingdom Bacillati; phylum Actinomycetota; class Actinomycetes; order Streptosporangiales; family Thermomonosporaceae; genus Actinocorallia; species Actinocorallia sp. B10E7. Next base: position 405,597 of record NZ_JBDPLZ010000004.1, on the reverse strand, counting down.
TGGCGGGGGACTCCGCGACCTGCGGGGAAGCAGTCGTCACGACGACCACCGTAGAGCCTTGCCTGCCCGGATCATGCCACCTTGCGCGAATCGATAGATCATCTCCGGCGTGCCGTCCCGGCGGGCCCGCCACCCCTCACCTGATATGAGGTTGCCCACACCCCGGAGGTTCGGGGCATCTCTACCAATGGGTAACACTGAGTCATGATCTGTGCTGCGTGCCGGGAGCGGCACCATGAGGACTGCAGGGGCGGGACCTGGTGTGACTGCCAGCACCAGCCCCCGGCCGAGCCCGTCGACGAGGAGCCCCTCAACTGGGTGAGGCAGGGCTGACCGGAGGGTGTCCACATGACGGACGTGACTGGACAACGGCCGCTACGCCGTGTCAGAGTCGAGACATGACCGCTGCCTGTGACCCGTTGCTGGTGATGCGCCGGCACGTGGACCTTCTCCGGGTCCGCAGCGCCATCTGTCGGTAACGCCCCGACCATGCCCCCGACGTTTTCCGGGCGCGTGGCGACACGGCGTGGCCACGTTCACTGAGCTCATCGGCGAGCCTTTCAGACGAGTGGAGCACCGCGTCCCGCCACGCTGCCCTCCGCAAGCTTCACCCTCTGGAGAGGACACGCGCCGTGCCGCCCCGTACGCGAGGTGAGGGCCAGTGGGCCCTCGGCTACCGAGAGCCGCTGAACAAGAACGAAGAGACGAAGAAGAACGACGACCCACTGAACGTGGGCCGTCGGATCGTCGAGATCTACAGCAAGACCGGCTTCGACTCCATCGACCCCGCCGACCTGCGCGGACGGTTCCGCTGGTACGGGCTGTACACCCAGCGCAAGCCCGGCATCGACGGCGGCAAGACCGGCTCCATCCCCGAGGAGGAGCTCGACGACCGCTACTTCATGATGCGCGTGCGCATCGACGGCCGCCAGCTGAGCCTGGCGCAGCTGCGCGTCCTGGCGGACGTCTCCGTCAAGTACGCCCGCAACACCGCCGACATCACCGACCGGCAGAACATCCAGTACCACTGGATCGCCATCGAGGACGTCCCGGCGATCTGGGACGCCTTCGAGAAGGTCGGCCTGACCACCATGGAGGCCTGCGGCGACTCCCCGCGCGCCTTCCTCAACTGCCCGCTGGCCGGGATCGACGCGGACGAGATCCTCGACGCCACGCCCCAGGCCGACGAGATCCGCGAGCGCTACATCGGCTCCCCCGAGTTCTCGAACCTGCCGCGCAAGTTCAAGACCGCGATCTCCGGATGCGCCTCGCACTGCACGGTGCACGAGATCAACGACGTCTCCTTCGTCGGCGTGGTCAACGAGGCCGGTGAGGTCGGCTACGACCTGTTCGTCGGCGGCGGCCTGTCCACCAACCCGATGTTCGCCAAGCGGCTGGGCGTCTTCGTCCGCCCCGAGCAGGCGCACGAGGTCTGGAAGGGCGTCATCTCGGTCTTCCGCGACTACGGCTACCGGCGGCTGCGGCACCGCGCCCGGATCAAGTTCCTGATCAGCGACTGGGGCCCGGAGAAGTTCCGCGACGTGCTCCAGAAGGAGTACCTGGGCTACGAGCTGCCCGACGGCCCCGCGCCCGCCGCGCCCAAGGCCCAGCGCGACCACGTCGGCATCCACCGCCAGAAGGACGGCCTCTACTACGTCGGGTTCGCCCCGCGGGTGGGCCGGGTCAGCGGCGAGAAGCTGAACACGATCGCCGACCTGGCCGAGCGGTACGGCTCGGGCCGCACCGCGCTGACCACCGAGCAGAAGATGATCATCCTGGACGTCCCGGAGGAGAACACCGAGGCGCTCGCCGCCGAACTGGAGAAGCATGACCTCCAGGTCCGCCCGTCGGTCTTCCGGCGCCAGAGCATGGCCTGCACCGGCATCGAGTACTGCAAGCTCGCGATCGTCGAGACCAAGCAGCGCACGATGGACCTCACGGACGAACTGGAGAAGCGGCTCCCGACGTTCGACCAGCCGCTCACCATCAACATGAACGGCTGCCCGAACTCCTGCGCCCGCGTCCAGGTCGCCGACATCGGCCTCAAGGGCCAGCTCGTCGTCGACGAGGACGGCAACCAGGTCGAGGGCTACCAGATCCACCTGGGCGGCCAGCTCGGGCAGACCTTCGGCAAGAAGGTCCGCGGCCTGAAGACCACCTCGGCCGACCTCACCGACTACGTCGAGCGCGTCGTGCGCAGGTACGACGAGCAGCGCGTCGAGGGCGAGACCTTCGCCCAGTGGGTGGGCCGCGCCGACGAATCCGACCTCAAGTAGGCCGACATGAGCGAGCGCGCCGTCCCGTTCTACTGCCCGTACTGCGGAGACGAAGACCTAGTTCCCTACGAGGGGGACGGGACCTGGCACTGCCGGGCCTGTGCCCGCAAGTTCCGTGTGACTTTCCTCGGGATTGGAGCCCCCCGGTGACCCTGCTGGACACGGCACGTACGGATCGATCGGAGATGGCGCGTCCCTCGCTGTCGTTGGAGGACATCGTCGACTCGGCCGCCGCCGCGCTCGAGGACGCCTCTCCGCTGGAGATCATCCGGTGGGCGGCGGCCACCTTCGGCGACCGGATCTGCCTGACGTCCTCGATGTCGGACGCCGCGCTGATCCACCTGGTCTCCAAGGTCAAGCCCGGTGTCGACGTATTGTTCGTCGACACCGGCTACCACTTCGCCGAGACCATCGGGACCCGGGACGCCGTCGAGGCGGTGTACCCGGTGAACGTGATCAACGTGACGCCCAGCCGGACCGTGGCCGAGCAGGAACGCGACCTCGGGCCGCGCCTGTACGGACGCAACCCGGACCTGTGCTGCCACCTGCGCAAGGTCGAGCCGCTCGGCCGCGCGCTGCAGGGCTACATGGCCTGGTTCACCGGGGTGCGCCGGGACGAGACCGGCTCCCGCAAGGCGATGAAGGTCGTCGAGTGGGACCGCAAGCGCGAGATGGTGAAGATCAACCCGATCCTCCACTGGTCCGACGAGGACATGGAGAACTACATCGCCGACAACGGCGTGCTGGTGAACCCGCTGCACTACGACGACTACCCGTCGATCGGCTGCGAGCCGTGCACCTCGCGGGTCTCGCCCGGCGACGATCCCCGCAGCGGCCGGTGGGCGGGGCTGGGCAAGGTCGAATGCGGCATTCATCTCTGAGTTCCGCGAGGCCGCCCCTGGTGGCGGTGGAGTCCCTCCTGGACCTGGTGCGCGCCCGCGGCCTGGACGTGCGCACCTCCTACCTCGACCACGCGCCGCCCTCTCCCGTCCAGGCGCTGGACGGGCTGGCGGAGGCGGTGGTGATGCCGCTGCTGCTCACCTCCGCCTACCACAGCAAGATCGACCTTCCCGGGGTGCTGGCGGAGGCCCGGCGGCGCGACCCGCGGCTGTCGACCCGGGTGACCGCGACGCTCGGTCCGCATCCGCTGCTGCTCGACGCCCTGGAACGGCGGCTCGCCGAGACCGGCGTCCGGCCCTCCCCCCGCACGGGGGTGGTGCTGGTGGCCGCGGGGTCGTCCGATCCGTCGGCCAACGCGACGATCGCCGCGACGGCCCGCGACTGGCGGCGGCGCGGCTGGTACGACGTGCGGCCCGCCTACGCCTCGGCCGCCGCGCCGACGCCCGCCGAGGCGGTCCGCTCCCTGCATGAGGCGGGTGCGCCCGAGGTGGTGGTCGCGTCCTACTTCCTGGCGCCCGGTTACTTCGCCGACAAGGTCCGTGCCGCCGCCGAGGAGGCCGGCGCCCGCGCGGTCTCCCCCGTGCTCGGCGCGGCCCCCGAACTCGCCGAGATCATCGTCGAGCGCTATCTCGCCGCACTGGCCCGTCCGTCCGTCAGGGCCGCCGGTTAGTCCAGCAGCAGCCGGATCAGGTCGCCCAGGGGGCGGGAGGACAGCTCGGGGTCGACGGCGCGGCGCAGGCCCAGCCCGATGCCCAGGGCCAGGATCGCCTCGGCCAGCTCCTCCACGGGCAGCGGCAGCTCGCGCGGAGCGCGGTCGAGCTCCGCGCGCAGCAGCGCGGTCAGGACCCCGGCCGCTTCACGGGCGCCCTGCGCCACCCTTTCCCGGACATCCGGAGCGCGGCGCGCGGCGTGGATGGCGAACTCGGCCTCCAGGAGCGTCCAGCCGGGATCCCCGATCGTGTTCTCCGCCCAGACGTCGAACGCCTTCAGGCTCTCGGCGAGTTCGCCGCCGGCGCCGAACAGCGCGGCGACCGCCTGGACGTGCTCGCCCCTGACCTGGGCGATGACCTCTTCGCACAGCTCGTCCTTGGTTCTGAAGTTGGAGTAGACGGCTCCCTTGGAGAATCCGGCGGTGTCGGCGACCTTCTCCAGGCTGGTCGCGTGGTAGCCGTCGCGCAGGAACAGCTCTCGTGCGGTGGCCAACAGCAGTTCGCGGGTGCGGGCCTGGCTCTCGGCGCGTGTCCGTCTCGGCATGGATACCAATGGTATCCAGATACCCATTGACAGTCCAGAAGCCCCCAAATACCTTCGGTATCCCAGATCGGGCGAGGGAGGCACCGATGGATTTCGAGGTCATCGCGGTGGGCGCCGGGTTCTCCGGGCTCTGCGTCGGTATCAAGCTCCGGGAGGCGGGCGTCGAGGACTTCGCGATCCTGGACGCCGCGGACGGCGTCGGCGGCGTGTGGCGGCACAACACCTATCCGGGGGTGGCCGTGGACATCCCCTCGGCCACGTACAGCTACTCGTTCGAGCAGAACCCCGGCTGGTCGCGGGCCTTCGCTCCCGGCGCGGAGCTGCTCGCCTACGCCGAGCACGTCGCGGACGAGTACGGGCTGCGGCCCAAGCTGCGGCTGAACACCTTCGTGCGGCGGGCGGTGTTCCGCGAGGAGTCGGACCTGTGGGAGGTGCACACCGACACGGAAGTACTGACCTGCCGCTTCCTCGTCGGCGCGGTCGGACCGCTCGACCAGCCGAAGAACCCCGAGATCCCGGGCATCGAGACCTTCGGCGGCAAGATCATGCACACCGCGCGCTGGGACCATTCCCACGACCTGTCCGGGGAGAGGGTCGCGGTGATCGGGACCGGCGCGTCCGGCCTGCAGGTCATCCCTCAGATCGCGCCGAAGACCGCACGGCTGGAGGTCTACCAGCGCACGCCGATCTGGGTCTTCCCCAAGCTCGATTTCCCCGTCCCCCGGCCGGTGCGGCTGTTCTTCCGGGCGTTCCCTCCGCTGATGTGGGGCGTCCGGGCCGTCACCACCGCGCTGACCGAGATGGTCTTCGTGCTCGGGGTGATCCACCACAAGAGGCTGCCGTTCCTCTCCCGCGCCATCGAGCGGATCTGCAGGTGGCACCTGCGGCGGCAGGTGAAAGACCCCGAGACCCGCCGGAAGCTCACTCCGTCCTACGGCTTCGGCTGCAAGCGGCCCTCTTTCTCCAACACCTACCTGTCCGCCTTCAACCGCGACGACGTCGAGCTCGTCACCACCCCGATCGAGCGGATCACCGAGACCGGGATCATCACCTCCGACGGGACCCTGCGGGAGATCGACTCCCTCGTCCTGGCGACCGGGTTCAAGATCCTCGAACCGGGCGCGATGCCGGCCTTCCCGGTGCACGGGCTCGGCGGGATCGAACTCGGCGCGTTCTGGGACACCCACCGGTACCAGAACTACGAGGGGGTCGCGATGCCGCAGACGCCGAACTTCTGGCTGATGAACGGGCCCTACTCGGTGACCGGGGCGTCCTGGTTCACCATGATCGAGTCGGGGACCCGGCACATCGTCCGGTGCGTCGCCGAGGCCCGCAGGCGCGGGGCGACGCGGGTGGCGGTCCGGCAGGAGCCTCACGACGCCTACACCGCGACGATGCGGGAGCGGATCTCAGGGACGATCTTCGCCCGGCCGACCTGCGCGACCTCCAACTCCTACTACTTCGACCGGCACGGGGACGTGCCGTTCATCCGCTCGCAGTCCGGGGCCCGCCTGTGGTGGGCCTCCAAGCACTTCGACCTGGACGACTACGCGTTCACCACCGGGTGAAGGACGCGGCTCTCGCGTCGACGGAGCCCCGGGGGGCGGGCCGCTGCAGCGCCCGGGCGACCTCCGGGTCCAGGCCCAGCAGGCCGGTCACCGCGTCGGCCTCGCACACGCTCATCTGCTGCTGACCCAGCAGCGCGGACGTCGTCCACACGGGGTGCCGGTCCACGGCCTCGGCGATCTGCGAGAAGGTCAGCCCCTTCTCGGCCTTGGCCATCAGGATGAGCTCCATCGCCCGCATCTTGTCCATGCGCGGCACGCTAACGGCCTCTGGTTTCGGGAGCATGAAGAGCAGATCACACCGTGACACTGATAACACCATTTTCTCCTGTTTCGAGATATTCGACTGGTGATTATCGGCATATGAGTCATCACTGTGAATTTCGGATAAAAGTTGCGGAGTTTGATCCACCGAGGTCAGATGATCTCTATAACCTTGATCGACATCGGGGCCGCCCCCCAGGTCCGGCCCGGCACGCCGGAGCCGAGGGACGGTCCGAGCCGCCCTAGGAACCGAGAGACCTGATGCTTCCCGTTCTGACCCCACCGCCGGCCTCCCGCCGCAACCGGCTCCTCATCCGGACGCTGGTGGCGGGACTGGTCCTCCTCCTGGGCGCGCAGATCGCCCTGGCGGCGGACACGGCGCCGCGGATGACGGCCGTGGCGGGAGTGCTGATCGCCGCCGGGCTCGCCGCGGCGCTGACCGCGGAGCAGCGCCGGCAGGACGCGGACCGCGAGCAGGCGGACCTCAGGGAACGGCAGTGGGGCCACGCCTGGTCGGAACTGCGCGCGGCCGCGACCGAACTGGTCAGGGAGCGACTGCCGTCGGTGCTGGAAGGCAGGGAGATGCCGCCCGCCGCGCGCAAGCCCTCCGACCCCGTGCTGGCCGAACTGCTCGACGAGGCGGTCACCATGGCGGTGGGCGCGGCCAAACGGGGAGCCGACCGGGAGGAGTCGCTGCGGCTGGTGGTCGTCTCGCTGGCCCGGCGCGCCCAGGCCGCCGCGCACCGGGTGCAGGCCGCCGCTTCCCTGCTGTCCGAACGGCACTCCGCCGACCCGGACGTCGTCGAGTCGTGCATGGTCGTCGACCACGAGGCCGCGCAGCAGGGACGGCACGCCCAGAGCCTGGCGGTGCTGTGCGGCGAGTGGCCCGGCCAGCAGTGGCAGGAGCCGCTGGCGTTCGTGGACGTGGTGCGGTCCGCCGCGGCCCGGATCGTGGCGTTCCGCCGGATCGAGGTGACCGGCGACCCCGACCTCGCGGCCGCCGCCCCGGTCGTCGAACCGCTCATCCACCTGCTGGCCGAGGCCCTGGCCAACGCCACCCAGTCCTCGCCGCCGAGCAGCATGGTGACGGTCGCGGTGCGGGCCGTGGAGCGCGGCGTGGTCGTGCAGATCGACGACGGCGGGGTCGGCATGGACGCCCACCGCCTGGAGGAGGCCAGGAAGATCGCCGCCGGGGAGCGGAAGATCGGCCTGAGCCAGGTCGGCGAGATCCCGCAGACCGGGCTGCCGGTGATCGGGCACTACGTCCGCAGGCACGGGCTCATGGTGGACCTCGCGCCCTCCCCCTACGGCGGGATCCGGGTCGTCCTCCTCGTCCCCGAACAACTCGTCCGGGCTCTGGAACCGGCCGGAACCCGGCAGGCGCTCGAGCCACCGGAGGCGCCTCGCCCGGCCGCCCCCGCCGCGCCCGCACCGCCGCCCCCTGCCACCACCGCCTCGGAGCTGCCGCTCCGCCGGCGCCACCGCCGCGAAGAGCGACAGCCGTCCGCGCCGGCCGCCCCGGAACGGGCCGCGCAGAGCCCCGAGGACGCCGCCCGCTGGGCCGGCGCGTTCTTCACCGACCCCGGAGCTCAGACCCCAGAAGGCCAGGATGGAGTGCAGTAGATGACGCAGGACGACGAGTGGATGCTCGCCGAGGTCACCGGAGTCCCCAACGTGCGGCACGCGATGGTGCTCAGCTCCGACGGGCTGGTGAAGGTCACCTCCGCGGGACTGCACCGCGACGAGGCCGACCGGCTGGCCGCCGCGTGCTCCGGCCTCCACTCGCTGGGCCGGAGCCTGGCGGGCCAGTACGGCAGCGGCACGGGCAACGTCAGACAGGTCGTCGTGGAGATCGACGGCGGGTTCGTGTTCCTGCGCGCGGCCGGGCAGGGCTCGCAGCTCGCGGTCGTCACCACCGCGGGTGTGGACCCGGCGCTGATCTCCCAGCAGATGGCAGTCCAGGTACGCAAGATCGGCGAGAGCACGCTGGCCACGCCCGCGCGGGGAGACCTCGGTCGGTGACCGAAGGCGACTACCGCGACCAGCCGCTGCGGCCCTACGTGCTCACCTCGGGCCGGGCCCAGCCGAGCCGCAACTGGATCGGGGTGGACACCCTCCTGATCGCCGCCCCCGGCGCGGCCCCGCTGCCGGTGACCGCCAGCCGGCAGGAGATCTCCCTGCTCAGGCTGTGCGGCGGCCTCCTGTCGGTGGCCGAGGCCGCCGCCCACCTGGCGCTGTCCGTCAGCGTGGTGAAGGTGCTGGCCTCGGACCTGATGGACTCCGGCCACCTGCAGACCCGCTCGCGTACCGCCGACGGACCGGACATGGCGCTGCTCGAGGAGGTGCTCAGTGGGCTCCGCGACCTCGGCTGAGCGCCTCTACCTGCCGGACACCGTCCAGCGCTCGGTGAAGATCCTCGTCCTGGGGAGCTTCGGCGTCGGCAAGACCACGCTGATCGGCTCGGTCAGCGAGATCCCGCCGCTGTGCACCGAGGAGGTCATGAGCGACGCCGGCGTCGGCGTGGACGACCTGACCGGCGTCGGCCGCAAGACCCACACCACGGTCGCGCTCGACTTCGGGCGGATCACCCTGGGCCGGCGGATCGCCCTCTACCTGTACGGGGCGCCCGGCCAGCAGCGGTTCTGGGACCTGTGGGAGGGGCTGGCCGAAGGCGCCCTCGGAGTGCTGGTGCTCGTCGACACCCGTCGGCTGGAAGACGCCTTCGACGTGCTCGACCAGCTGGAACGGATGGAGAGGCTCCCGTTCGTCGTCGCCGTCAACCACTTCCCCGACTCCCGTGCCTACCCGGCCGAGGAACTGCGCGAGTCGCTCGACCTGCCCCCGCACATCCCCATCGTCGACTGCGTCGCCCCGGACCGCGTCACGTCCCTGGCCGCCCTCACCACTCTCACCGACCATGCGATGCGTGTGCTCGCCTCGCGGAAGGCGCTCTCGTGACCCCACCCACCCCCACACCGCTGTCCGACACCACGATGACGGCCGACCCGGCCGCGGTGTTCGCGCGGCTGCGCGCCGAGCAGGGCCACGTCGCCTGGGTCGAGCTGGAGCCGGGCGTCGGCGCGTGGCTCGTGATGGGCTACGACGAACTCCTCACCATCACCCGGCAGGAACGCCTGTACTCCCGGGACGCCCGCAACTGGCGGCTGTTCCAGAACGGGACCGTCCCGCCGGACTCGCCGCTCGGCCCGATGATGTTCTTCCGCGACAACGTCATCGGCTACGACGGCGCCGGGCACGCCCGGCTGCGGCGCCCGCTGGACGACGCGGTCTCCGCCATCGACCAGCGGCGGATGCGCCGCTCCGTCGAGCAGATCTGCGGCCTGCTCATCGGCGACTTCGCCGTCCGGGGGCGCGCCGACCTCGTCGCCGACTACGCGGTGATCGTCCCGATGCTGGCCATCGCCGACCTGTTCGGCCTGGACACCATGCAGGGGCACGACCTGCTCGTGGCGATGCAGGCGCTGTTCGGCTCCGCCGAGGACGCCCAGGAGGGCAACCGCCGGTTCGAGGAACTGCTCGGCGGGGCGCTGCGGGCGCGGAGGCGGGCCCCGGCCGGCGACCTGACCACCGCGCTGCTGCGCCACCCCGACCTGCGCGGCGACTCCGAGGTGCTGCAGTCGATGGTGGTGATGGTGTCGGCCGGCTACCACACCACGATCTCCTGGATCGCCCAGTCGCTGCGGCTGATGCTCACCGACCCCCGGTTCGCCGCCCGGATCCGCGGCGGGCGGCTCGGCGTCGACGACGCCCTCGACGAGGTCCTGTGGCGGGACCCGCCGATGTGCAACATGCCGGCCCGGTACGCGCTGCGCGACGCCCAGCTGGGCGGACGCTGGATCCAGCGGGGGGACGCGCTCATCCTCGGCCTGGCCGCCGCGGGCCACGACCCGCGCGTCCACGCCGGACACCGGGAGAGGGAGACCGGCAACCGGTCCCACCTGGCCTGGTCGGCGGGCCCGCACTCCTGCCCCGCACGCGTCCCCGCCCGGCTGATCACCCGCACCGCCGTCGAGACCGTCCTGCACCGGCTGCCCGGCCTCTCCCTGACCGTCCCCGCCGAGAGCATTCCGCTGACGCCGTCGCCGTGGACGCGCTGCCCGGCCTCCCTGCCCGTCTCCTTCTCCGTGCCGGTTTCCACCGGCTCCCGGACCTGACCCCCTGACCGCACCCTCCGGAGGAAACCCATGACAGCTCTCGGTTCCGAAGTCCCCACCGTCGTCCTCGACCCGACCGGCGCCGACCACCACGGGGAGGCGGCCCGGATGCGGGAGCTCGGCCCGGTCGTGCGGATCGTGCTGCCTGGCGACGTCCCCGCCTGGGCCGTCACCCGCCACGACCTCGTCGCGGACCTGGTCAAGAACCCGCTGGTCAGCAAGGACTGGCGGAGGTGGAACGAGATCAAGGAAGGCCGCATCCCCGACGGCTGGCCGCTGATCGGCATGGTCGCGGTGACCAACATGGTCACCGCCGACGGGGCCGAGCACCACCGGCTGCGCCGGCTGGTCACCCAGACCCTCACCCCGGCCCGGGTGCAGGCGCTGGCCCCCCGCGTCACCGAGATCGTCACCGAGCTGCTGGACCGGCTGCCCGAGCACGCCGACGCCGACGGCGTGGTGGACGTGCGGGCGCACTTCGCCGTCGAGGTGCCGATGCAGGTGATCTGCGAGCTCACCGGGGTGCCCGGCGAGCAGCGCGCCAGGCTGCGGGAACTGGTCGACAGCATCTTCCGCACCACGACCCCGCCCGAGGAGGTCGTCCAGGTGCAGACCGACATCTTCCGGCTGCTCGGCGACCTCATCGCGCTGCGCACGGCCGAGCCCGGCGACGACCTCACCAGCGCGCTGATCGCCGCACGCGCCGACGACCCCGAGGCGTTGTCGGACGAGGAGCTCGCCGGAACGTTGTGGCTGATGCTGGCGGCCGGGCACGAGACCACCCTCAACCTCATCACCAACGCCGTCCGCGCCCTGCTCACCCACCCCGACCAGCGCGCCCTCGTCGACGGCGGCGAGGCCACCTGGGAGGCCGTGGTCGAGGAGACCCTGCGCTGGGACGCCCCGATCGGCAACTTCATGGCCCGCTACCCGCTGGAGGACCTGGTCGTCGAGGGCGTCACCATCCCCGCCGGGGACGCCATCCTCGCCCCCTACAGCGGCGTCGGCCGGGACGAGGCCCAGCACGGCGACGACGCGTCGGTCTTCGACCTCGCCCGCGCCCAGGCCAAGAACCTGGCGTTCGGCGGCGGCCCGCACATCTGCCTGGGCGCTCCGCTGGCCCGGATGGAGACCCGGATCGCGCTGGAGGCGCTCTTCGCCCGCCACCCCTCCCTGGCCCTGGCCGTCCCCGCCGAGAAGCTGACCCCGCTGGAGTCGTTCTTCTCCAACGGCCCGCAGACCCTGCCCGTCACGCTTTAGACGATCTGTCCGGTACATGGCCCGTTGGTAGTTACTGGCGGGTCATGTACCGTGCGAGACATGACGCACGAGGTCTTCAACCAGGTTCCCCCGCTGGTCGATCACGATCTGGCCGAGGACCCGGCCCTGCTGGACGGGCTGCACCGCGAGGGGGCCGGCTGGGCCGCCGAGGAACTGCACGCCCTGGGACGGCTCGCCGGGACCCACGAGGCCCAGGAGCACGGACGCCTGGCCAACGAGTACCCGCCCGTGCTGCACACCCACGACCGGTACGGCAACCGGATCGACGAGGTGGAGTTCCACCCGTCCTGGCACCACCTGATGCGGACCGCCGTCGAGAACGGCCTGCACGGACGCCCCTGGAGCGACCCCCGCCCCGGCGCGCACGTCGCGCGGGCCGCGAAGTTCTACACCTGGCGGACCGACGCCGGGCACGGCTGCCCCATCTCGATGACGTACGCGGCCGTCCCCGCCCTACGGCAGCAGCCCGACCTGGCCGCGCGGTACGAACCGCTGCTGACGTCCGAGGTCTACGACTTCGGGCTGCGCGCGCCCCTCGGCAAGCGCGGCCTCATCGCCGGCATGTCGATGACCGAGAAGCAGGGCGGCTCGGACGTCCGCGCCAACACCACGACCGCCACCCCGCAGGCGGACGGCGCCTACCGGCTCGTCGGGCACAAGTGGTTCACCTCCGCTCCGATGTCGGACGTGTTCCTCACCCTCGCCCAGGCGCCCGGTGGCCTGACCTGCTTCCTGGTCCCCCGCGTCCTGCCAGACGGCTCCCTCAACCCGCTGCGCGTCATGCGGCTGAAGGACAAGCTCGGCAACAAGTCCAACGCCTCGTCCGAGATCGAGTACCACGACGCCCACGCCTGGCGCGTCGGCGACGAGGGCCGCGGGGTGCGCACCATCATCGAGATGGTCAACATGACCCGCCTGGACTGCCTGATCGGCGCGGCTGCGGGCATGCGCCAGGGCGTGACGGTCGCCGCCCACCACGCCGCCCACCGCAGCACGTTCGGCAGGACCCTCGCCGAGCACCCGCTGATGCGCAACGTCCTGGCCGACCTCGCCGTCGAGTCCGAGGCCGCCACCACCCTCATGATGCGCCTCGCCGGCGCCGTCGACCGCGGCGAGACCGACTTCAAGCGCCTGGCCCTGGCCGTCGGCAAGTACTGGGTCACCAAGCGCTGGCCCGCCCACGCCGCCGAATCCCTCGAATGCCTCGGCGGCAACGGCTACGCCGAGGAGTCCGGCATGCCGCGCCTCTTCCGCGAGTCCCCCCTCAACTCCATCTGGGAGGGCTCCGGCAACGTCGCTGCCCTGGACGTCCTGCGCGCCATGATGAAGGAGCCTTCGAGCATCCCCGCCTTCTTCGAGGAGGTCGAGCAGGCCTCCGGCGCCGACTCCCGCCTCGACGCCGCCGTCCGCCAGATCAAGGACTCACTCACCGACGCCTCCACCCTCGAGCTCCGCGGCCGCCGCGTCGTCGAACGCCTCGCCCTGGTCCTCCAGGGCTCCCTTCTGGTCCGCCACGGCCACCCGTCCGTCGCCGACGCCTTCTGCGCCTCCCGCCTGGGCGGCGACTGGGGCTCCGCCTTCGGCACCCTCCCCCCGGGCGTGGACTTCGGCACCATCATCGAACGGGCCACCCCGAAGATCGGATAGTCCGCGTGGTCAGGGGATGAGGACCGCCGCACCTTCGAAGCGGTCGGCGGCCAGGTCGGACAGGGCGCGGTCGGCCTCCGACAGGGGGTAGGGCCTCGTCGTGACGGTGAGGGAGAGGTTGTCGGCCAGGCGGAGGAACTCCTCGCCGTCGGCGCGGGTGTTGGACGTGACCGAGCGGAGCTGCCGCTCCTGGAACAGGTGGCGCTGGTAGTCCAGGGGCGGTACGTCCGTCAGGTGGATGCCCGCCACGGCCAGGGTGCCTCCCCGGTCCAGCCGTTCCAGCGCGGCGGGGACGAGTTCCCCCGCCGGGGCGAAGACGATGGCCGAGTCCAGGGGCTCCGGGGCGGGGTCGAAGGAGTCGCCCGCGAAGGAGGCGCCCAGCTCCAAGGCCAGGCGGCGGGCCCCGGCGGAGCGGGTGAACACGTGGACGGACGCCCCCTGCGCCAGCGCGATCTGCGCCGTCAGGTGCGCCGATCCGCCGAACCCCCAGATCCCGAGCCTGCCTCCCTGCGGCAGCTCGGCCCGCCGCAGCGCCCGGTAGCCGATGATCCCGGCGCACAGCAGCGGCGCGAGCGCGACGTCGGGCATCCCCTCGGGAAGGTCGTACACGTAGGCGTCCGGCGCGATCGTGTACTCGGCGTACCCTCCGTGGGCGTCCCAGCCGGTGTAGCGGGAGAACGGGCACAGATTCTCCGAGCCCCGCCGGCAGTACGCGCACGAACCGCAGGTGGAGCGCAGCCACGCCACTCCCACCCGGTCCCCCGCGCCGTGGCTGCAGCCCGGCCCTGCCGCGACGACCTCGCCCACGATCTCGTGCCCCGGCGTCACCCCCTCCAGGTGCGCCGGCAGGTCCCCCTCGGTCACGTGCAGGTCCGTCCGGCAGACCCCGCAGGCCAGCACCCGGACGAGCAGTTCCCCCTCGCCCGGCTCCCCGACCTCGCGTTCGACCCGCCGCAGCGGCCCCGTCTCCAGAGGACCCGGCCACACCACGCTCCACGCTTCCACTCCGGTTCAGTTCCCGGAGGGCTCCCCGGTCAACCTCCGTCCGGCCACGGGTTCAACCCGTATCCCCCTCAGGGCTAGGGGACACGGCCCGGAGGTGTCACAATTCGGCATGCAAGATCCCCCGAAGTCCTAAGGAGCACCCGTCTGATGATGGGCCGAACGCATGCCCTGTCCGGAGCGGCACTCTTCAGCGCGGGGACGATCCCGCTGGGGCTGCCCTGGCACCAGGTGCTGATCGGGGCGGTGGCGTGCGCCGGGGCCGCGGTGCTTCCCGACATCGACCACCACAGCTCCCACATCGCGCGGACGTTCGGGCCGCTGACGCGCGGGTTCGCCTGGGGCGTGGGGAAGGTCTCGGGCGGGCACCGCAACGGCACGCACTCCGCGCTCGGCGTCGGGCTGCTCGCCGCCGTGGTGTTCTTCGCCTCGGCCGTCTACGTCCAGGACGAGGTGACGTTCTGGATCGGGTGCGGCATCACCGGCACGATGCTGGTCGTCGGGCTGTTCATCGGGCTGCTGTCCAAGGGGCGGGGCAGGGCCGCCTACCGCAGGCCCTGGCACGGCTTCCTCGCGATCATGGCGTGCGCGCTGGCGGCCGCCGGAATCGGTGCCGGGACCTACTGGTACGGGCAGGACGCCGGGGTCGTGCTCATCGGCGCCGTCCTCGTGCTGATCCTGGCCGCCGCGATCCGGCCCCTGAACATCAAGGGCGTCTGGGACGACCTGGCGCCCATCCCGATCACGTTCGCGCTGCTGTGGTTCCACGTCGACCTGTCGGTGCTGCCCTACGCGGTCGTCGTCGGCGTCGTCATCCACATCATCGGCGACATGATCACCCTCGGCGGCTGCCCGCTCGGCTGGCCCTGGTCCCAGACCATGCACGGGCCGAAGTGGTTCCGCACCGGCGACAAGACCGAGAAGCGCGTCGTCTTCCCCGCGCTCATCGTGGTGCTCTGCATCTCCTCCGGCATCCACGTCTCCCCCTACATCCTCGAGCACACCGAAAGGTTCCAGGTCACCCTCCCCGGCAGCTGAACCCGCGGGCGCGGGAACGGCCCGGCGGACCGGTTCGTTCTCAGCCCGTCCGTGACGAAGAAGGGGGTGCTCCATGGCGGTGGACACGACGGCGCGGCCGAGCTTCCTGCGGCCGCTGACGGTGGCTCTGGTGCTGATCGCCGTCCTCGGGCTGCTCTTCGGAACGTCCTGGTGGACGGTCGTGGCGGCCGCGGGCTGGGGCCCCGCGGGTCTCGCCGCCGGGTCGGCCGTGTTCGGCGGCGCGGCGCTGGCCCTCCCGATACTGAAGATCCTGGGTCAGCGGGACCACGACGGGCTGTCGGTGGCCGGAGACGTGCTGCTCGGGGCCGGGTGGGTGCTGTTCACCTGCTCGGTGGCCGGGAACGTGCTGCGGCTCGCCCTGTCGGCGTCCGGAGTCGAACAGGCCGGAAGGATCACCGCCGTCGCCGTCCTCGCGGTCTCCGGGGCGCTGCTGGCCTGGGGGCACTTCGAGGCGATGCGGGTGCCGCGGGTCGAAGAGGTCGAGGTGACGCTGCCGCGGCTCGGCCCCGGCCTGGACGGCGCACGCGTGGTCCTGCTGACCGACACGCACTACGGGCCGACCGACCGGGCCGCGTGGTCGCGGAAGGTGACCGGCGTGGTGAACGGGCTCGGCGCGGACGTCGTCTGCCACACCGGTGACATCGCCGACGGGAGCGTCAGGCAGCGCCGGGAGCAGGCCGCTCCCCTGGCGGACATCGAGGCGCGGCTCGCCCGCGTCTACGTCACGGGTAACCACGAGTACTACGGGGACGCCCTCGGCTGGCTCGACCACATGCGGGAACTCGGCTGGGAGCCGCTGCGCAACCACCACGTCGTCGTCGAACGCGGCGGCGACCGTCTCGTGCTCGCCGGGATCGACGACGCCACCGCCCACCACTCGGGTCACCCCGGCCACCGCGCCGACCTGGAGGCGGCGCTGACGGGCGCCGACCCGTCCCTGCCCGTCCTCCTCCTGGCCCACCAGCCCAAGCAGATCGGCCAGGCCGAGGCCGCGGGCGTGGACCTGCAGATCTCCGGCCACACCCACGGCGGTCAGATCTGGCCGTTCCGCTACCTGGTGCGCCTGGACCAGCCCGCCGTCGCCGGCCTGTCCCGCCGCACCGACCGCACCCAGCTCTACACCAGCCGCGGCACCGGCTTCTGGGGCCCGCCCTTCCGCGTCTTCGCCCCCAGCGAGATCACCCTCCTGGTCCTCCGCTCCCCTGTCGGCACGTCCTCTTAGACTGTCCCGATGACCGCGCTGACCCTGGGCACCGTCCCGTCCTCCTTCGTGATCGAGCACCTTCCCCAAGCCACGCTCCCCGAGGACGACGACTGGGTCGCCCTGGTCCGCGCCCCCGAGGGCCTCACCGTCGTCCGGGACGCCACCCCCTGGACCGAGGCCGAACGCTGGACCGGCCTTTACGGCACAGAGCACGGCCTCGACTCCCCCACCCGGCTCTCCTCCGTCGTCTCCCCGCTGGCCGAGGCGGACGTCCCGGTGTTCGTCCTGTCCACCTTCCACGGCGACCTCGTCCTCACCCCGGAAAGGCTCCAGAAGACCGTCGCCGAGGCCCTCGAAGGGGCGGGTCACCGGATCCTGCGGTAAGAGGCGGCCTTGCCCTCGGCCCGGGCGGGCCTCTCGTCCGCGCGGTCCCTACAATGATCGGCGTGCGGATCGAGACGATCACCACGGGACTCGACCTGGCCGGGGTGTTCGCGAGCGGTCTGCTGGGCGGTGCCGTCGCGCGCCGGTACGGGCTCGACCTGTTCGGGTTCGTGGTGATCGGCCTGGTGTCGGGGCTCGGAGGCGGGCTGATCCGCGATGTGCTGCTGCAGAACGGGCCGCCCGTCGCGCTGACGAACTCCGCCTACATCCCCACCGCGCTGGCCGGCGCGGGCCTGGCGTTCGTGCTGCAGATCTCCGAGCGGGACTGGGACCGGGTGTTCACCGTGCTCGACGCCGCCGCGCTCAGCCTGTGGGCCACCGTGGGGGCGCAGAAGACGCTGGCGGTCGGGCTGGGCTGGATGCCGGCGGTCCTGCTCGGCACGATCACGGCGGTCGGCGGAGGCGCCTGCCGCGACCTGCTCGTCCAGCGCATCCCCGCCGTGCTGGGCGGCAACGCCCTGTACGCGACGGTCGCGGTGATGGTCTCCGCCATCCAGGTGCTCGGCACGCAACTCGGCTCGCCCCTCACCGGAACGGTCCTGGGCATCCTCGCGGGCGCGGTCCTGCGCGTCCTCGCCGCCTGGCGCGGCTGGAACCTGCCCAACGCCCTCGACTGGCAGCCCCGCACCGTCCTGGGCGGGATCCGGCCGGCCCGCCGTCCCCGCCGCCGACGACGCCCCGGGCCCGAGGACGGCGGCTCGCGGTAGCGCCCGTCGGGGGACCCGGCTCGGGCGGGACCGGCGAAGGTAGTCTCGGGACATGGGGAAGCCGCGGCGCAGAAACGTGATTCTGGAGGAGGCCATGCGGGTCTTCTCCGCGAAGGGGTACGCGGCGGCCTCACTGGGGGAGATCGCCGCTGCCGCCGGGATCACGCGGAGCAGTATGTATGAGTACTTCCCGTCCAAGAAGGCGTTGTTCCTGGACGTGTTGAAGTACCAGACGGAGGCCGCCATCGCCTATGTCGGGCCGAAGGTGACGGCGGCGGGACCCGCGGACTCACGGATGCAGGCCGCGGTGGCGGCCTACTTCGAGTACGCGGTGGACAACCCGGCGGCCTGGCGGCTGCTGTTCGACCGGAGCCGAGAGGGCGACCCGGAGGTGCAGCAGCTGCGCTGGGAGGTGCGCAGCGCGGCCATCGAGGTGGTCAGGCGGCTGCTCGAGCCGGACTTCGAGCGGGCCGGCATCGGCACGGCGGCGGGAACGGTGATCGCCGAGGTGATGGTCTCCGCGCTGGACGGGGCGACCCGCTGGTGGGAGCGGCATCCGGAGACGCCGGTGGACGAGCTGGTCGGCGCGGTGCTGCGGGCGCTGCTGATCGGGTTCAGACGGCTTCCGGCCTGACCTCTCCGCCGAGGCCGGTCCAGAACACCCGCATCGCGGTGTCGACGAGTTCGGCGCGGGGGACGTGCGGATTGTGGTCCCGCCACTGGGCGAGGCCGTCGAGCCCGGACA
This sequence comes from Actinocorallia sp. B10E7, assembly GCF_039871655.1. Taxonomy (NCBI): domain Bacteria; kingdom Bacillati; phylum Actinomycetota; class Actinomycetes; order Streptosporangiales; family Thermomonosporaceae; genus Actinocorallia; species Actinocorallia sp. B10E7. Next base: position 387,074 of record NZ_JBDPLZ010000004.1, on the reverse strand, counting down.
GCAGGATCTCCACGTGCAGCGCGGCGTCCGGGGAGGCCGGGTCCAGCCCGAGGTCGCGCAGTTCCCCGCCGAGCAGGAGCGTCAGCACGCGGGTCCTGCTCTCGTTGATGCCCCGGCGGGCCACCTTGATCTCCGGGTCCTCCTCCGCGGAGAAGTCGAAGAGCAGGCGCCGGGCCGCCGGGTCGCGTTCGGCGAACTCCAGGTAGCCGTCGACGGCCGCCCGCAGCCTGTCCTCCATCCCGGTGCGCGCCGAGACGGCGACGCCCATCGCCATGAGCACGGCGATGTGCTGTTCCTGGAGCACGTTCAGGAACAGCACCCTCTTCGTCGGGAACCTGTCGTAGAGGATCGAGCGGTTCACACCGGCCTCGAGGGCGATGTCGCCCATGGAGGTGTCCCGGTACCCCTTCTCCGCGAACACTCGCAACGCGACCTCGATGAGGTTGGCCCGCCGCTGGCCCGGCGTCATCCGCCTCCGCGTTCCCGCCTCCCGCTTCGTCGTCGCGGTCGGGATCGAGGAGTTCGGCTGGCTCACTCCACGGAGTCTAGCCACCAGGGGTCCGCTCACCGGGCCCGGCCGATCCGCACGCGGTCTCCGGTCACCGCCTTTCCCGAACACGCCCGGCCTTGCGTACGAGCAGGGCGAGGAGCACCAGGACGGCGAAGGCCACGGCCACCGGGAGGGCTCCGAGGTCGTTGAGGTGGCCGGTGACGGCTCCCTGCACCTCGGTGAACGCCCTGATGACGGGGTCGTCGGCGGCGGCACCGTCCAGGACGCGCAGTTCGTACCAGCCGTAGTAGGTGACGTAGAGGCCGGCCGCGAGCAGGAGGGCACCGCTGATCCGTGAGACGTACGGGAGGATCCTGCGGAGTCTCCGGACGGCGGCCTCCTGTGCGAAGGCCACCATCAGGGAGAGCACTCCGACGATCAGGCCCATGCCCAGCCCGTAGGCGATGAAGGCGGCCAGGCCGTCCAAGACGTTCCCCGAGCCGGAGGCCAGTCCCGTGACGGCCAGGAACGGGCCGATCGTGCAGGAGAGGGAGGCCACCGCGTAGGAGGCTCCGTAGCCGTAAAGAGCGGTGAAGGAGCCCGCGGGGCCTCCCGTCTTCAGGTGCGGTACGCGCACGAGCAGTTCCCTGCCCGCCAACAGCCAGATCCCCAGGAGGAGCAGGGCCAGGCCGATGACGATGGTCGCCCAGGGCAGGTAGCGCTGGAGCGGGGCCGCGACGAGTGAGATCGCCAGGCCGAACGCGCCGAAGACCGTCACGAAACCCGCCGTCATGGCCGCCGACAGGCGCAGGGCCCGCCAGAGTCCTCCGGGGCCGGCCAGCAGCAGCGCCAGGTAGGACGGGAGAAGGGCGAAGCCGCAAGGGTTGAACGCGGCGACCAGGCCGGCGGCCAGGGCGAGTGCGAGGTCGTCCATCTACAGGGCGAACTGGTCGATCAGTTCGGACAGGGCGGACTCGCTGAGCGGCCCCACCGCGGAGTGGGTGCCTCCATCGGGGTTCACCAGCAGGTAGGAGGACTGCGACGTCACCTTGAAGTGCTTGTACAGCTCACCGGTGCGGTCGTCCAGGTGGACGAAGTTCGACGTCCCGGTCCGGGAGACGAACGCGTCCATCTGCTCCTTGTTCTTGTCGAGCCCGGCCACGCCCACGAACTTCACCTTGTCGCCGTACTTCTTCGCCGTCGCGGCCACGGCGGGGCCCTCCCCCTGGCAGGTGGGGCACCACGGAGCCCAGAACCACAACACCACCGGCTCGCCCGTCAGGCTGCTCCCGTCGAACGGCTTCCCGTCGAGGGACGTCGCCTGGAACTTCCACAGCGCGGGCGTCTCCGCCGCCGAGGACTTCTCCGGCTCCGCGGAGGCCGTCACCGTGGTCGAGGACGCCGCCGAGGGCTTCTCCTCCTTTTCTTCGCTTCCGCACGCGGTGGCGGCGAGCGCGGTCATGACCAGCACAGAAATCAGCTTTCTCATACGAAGCACCGTATTGCGCGCGGAGCCCGCAGGACCTTACGCCTTGATGACACCGGAGATCAGCGGGGACACCGCGGCGGTTCCGGCTCTTGACCCATGCCCGATCGTGAATGAAACTGTGTCTGCCTGAGCGGAACAATGTTTCCTTGTGCGTTACGAAAGGAGCCCTGGTGGGCCTTCGCCGCATCCTCCGCTTCGCCCTTCCCGCCGTTCTCTCCGCCGCCTTCCTGACGGGCGCCCCCGGCCCCGCGCGGGCCGACGGCCCCGTCTCCACCTACACGAGCACGGTCAGCGGGGACCCCGCCGACGTCTACTACCCCACCGGCATCAGCGAGCGTCTGCCCGTCGCGCTCATGCTGCAGGGCGCGCAGGTCGGCCGCGCCCACTACTCCGCCTACGCCCGCGCCGTCGCCGCCCACGGATTCATCGTGGTGGTGCCCGACCACAGGCGCCTGCTGTTCTTCGACAACGACTACTACCCCGAGCAGAAACAGGCCGCCGACACCGTCGCGTGGATGAAGGACGAGAACTACCGCGACGGCTCACCGCTGGAAGACCTCGTCAAGACGACCCGGCTGGTGCTGCTCGGCCACTCCTTCGGCGGCGCGACCGGACTGTCGATCGTCGGGGAGACGTGCACCTTCCCGTTCTGCACGGGCCTGACGTACGAGATGCCGACGCAGGTGAAGGGCGCCTCCTTCTTCGGCGCCAACAACAAGTCCCCGCTGACCGGCACCTTCGCGACCATCGACCTGCAGGTCCCGACCCAGCTCGTCCAGGGCGTCCAGGACGGTGTGGCCCTCCCCGCGGACGCCGAGACGACCTACACGAAAATGATCCACGACCCCAAGCAGATCGTCCGGGTCTCCGGAACCAACCACTACGGCATCACCGACACCCAGAACCCCGCGGGCGCCGACCCCGAGGTGGGCCCCCAGTCCCTCGGCCAGGGTCAGAGCATCGAGATCGCCGCCCGCTGGGCCGCGAAGTTCCTGCTCGCCGCCATGGGCGACGAAGCCGCCGCGGACTACGTCTGGAACACCGGCGACGCCGCCGACCCCGACGTCACCGTCACCGGCGACAACTGACCTTCCCCCTCGCGGCCGGGCCCCGGCCATCGGGGCCCGGCCGCCCCCTTTCCCGCCCGAAGGGACCGTCCCGGTGAACGGTATGGGCGGCGTCCGGGCAGGCGGGTCCGTTGCTAAGGTCCGCGCGACCGTGGTTGCCGGGCGAGGAGAGGCGGAGGGGCGATGAACACGGTGGTGGACCTCAAGGGCCGGGCGGTGCTGGTCACCGGAGGGACGAAGGGCATCGGCGCGGTGATCGCGCGGACGTTCCTGCTCGCGGGCGCCGACGTGATGGTGTGCGGGCGCAACGAGCCCGAGGCGCTGCCGGAGGCCGACGGCCGGTCGGCGCGGTTCCTGCCCGCCGACATCCGGGACGCGGCCCAGGCCTCCGCGCTGGTGGAGCGGACGGCGGAGCAGTTGGGCGGCCTGGACGTGCTGGTCAACAACGCGGGCGGCTCCCCCGACGCGGACTCCGCGACGGTCTCCCCCCGGTTCGTGGAGCGCATCGTCTCCCTGAACCTGCTCGCGCCGTTCTACGTCGCCCAGCCCGCCAACAAGATCATGCAGGCCGGGAACGGCGGATCGATCATCAACATCGGCAGCGTCTCGGGCATCGACCCGCAGCCGGGGACCGCCGCCTACAGCGCCGCCAAGGCCGGGCTGCTCATGTTCTCCAAGGCCCTGGCCATGGAGTGGGCGCCGAAGGTCCGCGTCAACCACATCACCACCGGCCTGGTGATGACCGAGGCCGCCGCCCACAACTACGGCCAGGACGGCGGCGCCTCCACCGCCGAACTCATCCCCATGCGCCGCATGGCCGACCCCCAGGACGTCGCGAACGCCTGCCTCTACCTGGCGAGCGACCTGTCGGCCTACGTGACCGGCGCCGACCTCGCCGTCCACGGCGGCGGCGAAGTCCCGGCCCGCTACCTCGTCAAGCAACAGCAGAGCTGACCCGAACGACCCGAGAACACGGGAACCGGGCTCTTCTCCGGTTCCCGTCCCATCAGAGGCCGGGGGGCGGGATCACGCTTTGATGATGATCAAGCGCGTTTGGTCGCTGTGGGCCGGCATGGCCCAGGTCCCGATCGGGTTTCCCCGGCCGGGTGAGATCCGTGTCGTGGTCTCGCCCGAGTCGCAGCTGTGCCCGCCGGGCTGGGTGGGCATCGTGCAGCTCGCGGGGGCGACACTCGCGACCGTTCCGGAGGCCGGGATGGTGGATCATGTGCGGGACGCCCTTGAGCAGGGGGATCCCGTGGCCGTCCTTCAGCCGACGGAGACAGTGGGGCCGGCCTGGCTGCCCTATCTCGACCGCGCCGATTTCGTCCCCGTGAGCGGGCGGGTGGAGCGGCTGCCCGTCGAGCATCCGGCGGTCAAGGAACTCATCGCCGGCGTGGACCAGACGGACGCGGACGAAGCTCGGCTGGATGCGATCCTTTCGGACGCCTTCGTCGTCAGGGACGCGGCCGAGGCGGTCTCCGGCTGCGGTTACCAGCCGTGGTCGGATACGGCGGCGCATCTGTCGGTGCTGACCGCTCCGCGCGGGCGGGGCAAGGGGCACGCGCGGGTGGCCGCTTCGGCGGCCGCGGCCGACGCGCTCGAGCGCGGCCTGGTGCCGCAGTGGCGAGCGCGAGTGGAAGCGTCGCGGCGAGTAGCTCGGGCCCTGGGGTTCCGTGAGCTGGGAATGCAGCTCAGGCTGCGGTTGCCGGCCGAATGAAAGCGAGATGCGTCGCCGGACACGTCCATGGTGATGATCTCGCGCCGAGTAGAGTGCTTTCAGGGACGTTCTCGCCGAACCGGGGGTTACCGTGTCGACCACTCCGCCGCTTCTGGGCCGGCCGGTCGCCGCCAAGGGCGGAGAGACCAGGAAGCGCGTCATCGAGGCCACTATGCGCTGCGTGGCGGAAATGGGTTACTCGCGAGCGACCATTCGGGAGATCGCCCGTGTGGCCGAGATGACCAGCGGCAGCCTCTATCACTACTTTCCTAACAAGTCGGAGCTCGTTAAGGCCGCTTTCCTCGAGCTCTCAGGGATCTCTCTGCCTCGGTTGGCCGCGGCCGCGGACCGCGCGGACGGTGTTCTGGACAAGCTGATGGCCGTGCTCGACGAGGGCGATCGGCTCCTGCGCGACTATCCCTTCGCGGTGGCGTTCGATCGTGCGATCCGGGTGGAGAGCGCTGCGGATCTCCATCTGGCGGAGGACAGCGACACGATCTTCACGGCAATCCGTGACGTGGTCGTCGGCATCATGGAGCAGGCCCGGCAAGAAGGGGCTCTGAGGCCGGAGGTCGACGTCGAGAGTGCCTCGAACGCGATCTACACCATCATGCTGGGCCTGTGCGAGCACACGGCCGCGACGCCGCCGGAGGTCTATCAGGCCACCGGGCGCGCGTTGAGACTCCTCATCCGGGGCTCACTGTTCGACTACACGAAACTGGCGTAGGAGCCCTGGCGCTCAGGTCTTACGGCCGCCGTTGACGCCGAGGACCTGGCCGGTGATGTACGACGACGAGTCCTCGCACAGGAAGACCGTGGCGTTGGCGATGTCCTCGGGGCGGCCGGCCCGGCGCACCGGGGTGATGCTGATGAAATGCTCGAGCGAGTCGTAGAAACTGCCTTCGGCGACCGACTTCTCGAGCATCGGGGTCACCACCATGCTGGGTGGGATCGTGTTGACGGTGATCCCCTTGGGGCCGAGTTCGAGCGCCAGGCTCTTGGTGAGCCCGATGAGCCCCGTCTTCGAGCTGACGTAGGCCGACATGTACGCCTCGCCGCCTTGCGCGCTCGAGGACGAGATGTTGACGATCCGGCCCCACTTGGCGGCTTTCATATCGGGCAGCACCGTCTGGGTGCAGAGGAACGGCCCGCGCAGGTTGATCGCCATGACCCGTTCCCATAGTTCGTCGGTGATCTCGGAGAACTTGCCGAACTGCACGATGCCCGCGTTGTTGACCAGGATCAGCACCGGGCCGAGCTCGGCCCGCACCCGCTCCACGGCGGCCTCGACCAGAAAGCGGTCGGAGACGTCGACCGCGTAGCCGTTGACCGTGGCGCCCTCCTTGCGCAGCCGGGCGACCTCGGCGTCGAGCAACTCGGCCTGGACGTCGAAGACGGCGACCTTGGTCCCGCGTGCGACGAGCGCCTCGGTGATCGCCAGGCCGAGGCCGGAGGCCCCGCCGGTGACGATCGCGGTGGTTCCCTCGAAGGGCATGGCTCAGGTCCTCCCGGCCGGGCTGAATTCGATGTGCAGTTCGGTGAGCCCGCGGAGGATGAACGTCGGGATGTACCGGTAGCGCCGGTCTCCCGCGGGGCCGTGCCGTTCCTCGTCGATCCGGATGTCGGAGGTGCGGTCGAGGAGCCGCTGGAGGCTGATCAGGGCCTCGGCCCGGGCCAGGGGCGCGCCCGGGCAGCTGTGGACCCCGCGGCCGAACGCGACATGGGTCCGCGCGTTCTTGCGCTCGATGTCGAAGACGTCGGGTTCGGGGAACTTGCGAGCGTCGCGGTTGGCCGCCGCGTTCAGCAGCATCACCGTGGTGCCGGCGGGGAGGTCCACGCCGCCGACGGTGACCGGGACCCTGGACAGCCGGAAGTCGCCGCGGATCGGACTCTCGTACCGCAGGGCCTCCTCGATGAAGTTGGGGAGCAGAGAGCGGTCGGCGCGCAGCCTCGCCTGCAGGGAGGGATCCTCGGCGATCAGCATCACCGCGGTGCCGAGCAGGCGGACCGTGGTCTCCTGTCCGGCGGCGAACAGGTTGGCCGCGACGCACACCGCGTCGATCACCTCCGGGACGCTCCCGTCCGGGAAGGTCGCCGAGGCGACGCCGGTCAGGACGTCGTCGCGAGGCTCGCGGCGGCGGTCCTCGATGTACTCGGTGAACTTGCCGTAGAGGTATTCCAGGGGCGAATGCGCCAGCGTGTCGCCCTTCTTGCTGCTGCCGAGCACGCTCCCGCTCAGCAGCGCCTCCCGGAACTCGGCGTGGTCGGGCTCCGGGACGCCGAGGAGGTCGGCGATGACGAGCATCGCGAACGGGGACGCGAACTCGCCGTTGAACTCGCAGCGGTCGCCGGTCAGAGCCCTGTCGAGCTGGCCGTCGGCCAGCCGCCACATGAACTCCTCGTTCTCCTTCAGACGCTTCGGTGTGATCATCCGTGACAGGAGGCCTCGGTGAACGGTGTGGGTCGGGGGGTCCATCGTCGGCAGCTGGTCGTTCATCGGCAACTCGTCGCGGTGCGCGGCGATCAGCTCAGAGATGTCGTCGCCTTCGAGCGGGACGGGGAAGCCGGGGAACGGGCCGGTGACGGAGGTGCACGAGGAGAACCGCTCGGTGTCGTTGTAGACCGCGACGGCCTCCTCGTACCCGGTGATCATCACCACGTCGTGATGGGGCTCCCTGCGGACCGGGCACTGCTCGCGCAATGCGGCGAGGTAGGCGTACGGGTCGTGCAGGAGCGCGTTGTCCGTGAAGAAGTCGACGGAATCGATGTCGGTCATCTGGTCTCCACTCACTCCGATATCCGGACGCCCTCGTAGCTCTTGAGCATGTCGTTCTCGGGCAGCGCCATCTGCAGGTAGACGTCGATGTGCCGGATCTTGCCGGCTTCGTCGAACTCGTAGACCGAGACCGAATTGACGACGCTCTTGTAGTCTCCGACCTCGCTGCGCTCCTCGAGTTCGAGGAAGACCAGGCCAGGCTTCTCGGTGATCCGCTTGAAAGAGCACTCCCATTCGGCGGAGGTCGCCCAACCGGTGAGGAACTCGACGTACTCCGCCCAGTTCATGACCTCTTTGAAGTTGCCGACGCGCTCGAACTCGTCGACCGCGACCAGTTCGGCCAGAGGCGCCCAGTCCGCGGCGGAGAAGCCGGGGTTCTTAGCGCTGTCCACCAGGCGCTTGGTCGTCAGGCCGTATTCCAGCACCTTGCGGGAGAGGCCGGTGTGCTCCCCGACCACCTCGCTGAGCTCTCGCATTCCCATGGATCACACCTCGCCGTTCGCGCCGGCGGAGAGGTACCCGTCCACGACCGAGTGGTAGTGGGCGATGACGATCTCCTCTTTCACCAGCGTCATGTGTTCGAGCCGCTTGTTGCGCAGACCCCGCTGCTGCCGCGGCATCTGCTCGTAGTCCTGCTGGAGGGCGAGGAAGTAAGGGAAGCTTCCCGGCTCCTCGACCTCGGTCAGCTCCGCCCGGAACGCCTCCCGGTGTTCCGGAGGCAGCCACATGTAGCTGCTGATGTGCCAGACGCACTTTCCGGGGTCGCCGCCAGGGTCCGGCAAGGCCAGGATGACCGTGGCCTCGCCCGCGCGGATCGTCATGAAGAAGTTCGGAAAGAGCACCCAGCCGTGGTTGTCGCTCATCTGGGCGTCGGTCAGCCCGCTGACGTCCAGCCCCATCCCGGTCAGGGTGTCGCGCGTGGCCCGCTGCAGCAGCGTGCGAGCGGTCACGCCCTCAGGGAAGTCGAGCTTCCCGTCCTCGTCGCGGTGAGCGGAGACGAGTTCCTCGAAACGGGGCAGCACCGTGGCCACCGTGGGGAAGGTCCCGGGCAGCTCCCTGATGCCCTCGACCTGGTCCTCCGGGCCGAAGACCGACACGTTCGCCACCTCGAACGGGGCGACGGACACGCTGTGGTCGCCGAGGAAGAGGTGCCGGCTCTTGGACGGATCGATGTCGATCACCTTGAGGAGTTCCGGATGGATACCCGAGATGTGGTAACCCTCCGAGAACGCGTCGACGACGACCTTCCAGTTGCAGTCCAGGCTCTCCCGGACGTCCAGCACCGTGACCATCTCGTCGAGACGGTAGGGGGCCAGGAGCTTCGGGATCTCGTCGCCCAGAAAGTCGGCGAGCGGCTCCGCGTCCGGGTCCGGGTTGAGGAAGATGAACCCGGCGAAGCACTCGACCCGGACCGGGAGGAGCGAGTTCTCGTCCTTGTCGATCGGGTCGAGGACCTTCTCCCTGAGGATGCCCCGCAGTTTCCCGTCGAGGTCGTACGACCACAGGTGGTACTGGCACAGGAACCCGCGCTTGGAGTTCCCCTTGCCCGTGCACAGCGGGTTGCCGCGGTGCCTGCAGGCGTTGACGAACCCGCGGATCTCGCGGTCCTTCCCCCGGACGATGACGTAGGACTGGTCGAAGAGCCGGTGCTCCTTCCAGTCGCCGACCTCGGGCAGCTCGTCGACGCGGCCGACGACCTGCCAGATCCGCGTCCAGATCAGGTCCCGCTCCTTCTCCGCGAACTCCCGTGACGTGTAGCGGTCGGTCGGGATGTGCATGCGGTACCTGCCGGACGGGATGTCCGCCAGGCTCAATCCCGTTCCGTCGACCCATTCACCCGGTTTGGCTGATGACATGGACCTCGTTCTCCTCGTCTATGGCAGGGGCGATGTTGAAATGCGCCTGGTAAAAGACATGGGAATTCCACTGGGCACACTTCTTGAATTCCCGTCCTCTTCAGACAGGCCGAGAACGCCTGTATCGCAGGCGCAGGAGCGGACATGGTGCCCTTGATGGGCCGGGGTGTCCATGTTCTCTACATAGGAGGCCGGAGATAATTGATCGCTTGATTGATTAGCATGATGAAGGACACATCGAGGCCATGTCAACAGTCTTGTATGATTCCGAGAATCTTCCTACCGTCCTAAAACAGACACTCTCGCGTGAGCTGGGAACCCTTGTCCGCCGGGTTGCGGAAGGACGTCGCGGCGTGGGCGGTACCGTGGCCGGAAGTGGAGGGTTTCGTGATCGTCGTCATGGGTCTGCCGGCGGACGCGCAGACGCCGGAACCAGTGAGGCGGCCCGATTGAGGCGCCTCGGAGGTTCCGGACAGCCGGTTCGCGGTCAGGGACGCTTGTCGATCACGACCTGGCGAAGGCTGCGTGCGCACCATCCCGATGCGGTCCATGGGTGAATGCCGTAACCCGGAGAGGAAGCCGAACACCTATGCGCCCGACCTGAAGCGATGGGTTCACCGATATGAACCCCTATGCCCATGGTGCGCGCACCATCGTGTGATCCGAATGTCGGACACCACCGGTGTCCTCGCCGTGAGGAGAGGTTCGACCGGACTCAGGGGCGGCGATCCGCTGCCGTATGGGCCGGGGTTCAGGAGAGTTCGAAGATCGCGGCGTCCTCGTCTCTTCCTGGAGGTTCGACGCTGCCGACGCCGAGGAGGCGCTGGGTGCCGGGGAGGCGGACGACCTCAAAAACGCCTTTGGTCTCGTCGACGTGGCCGAGGAGGCGTTCGCTCCAGCGGCCGGTGGCGGTGCGGTGGGTGAGGACCAGGCCGTATGCCGGGTCGCCGTCCTGGTCTGACATGTTCTCCGAGGCCAGGAGCCAGAGGCCTCCTCTGCCGTCGGGGACGGGAGTGTGGCTGATCGTGGAGGCGGGGCCGGTCTTCTCCTTTCGCCATCTGCCGTTGCTGTGGCGGAGGAGGAAAGATTCGATCTTCGAGTCGTCGTCGTTGCGGTTCGCGATGCGGTAGGCGACCATCCAAACGTCCTTGCCCGCGAAGGCCGGTTCTCCGAAGAGGGTCATGGACCCCTCGGTGTGCTTCGGCAGGAGGGCGTCCGGGTTCGAGATCTTCCAGCGGCGGCCGTCGAAGCGCATGACTTTGGCCTTGCCGTATCCGTCGGGGCCTGAGGCCCAGGTCGTCTTCCCTCGGGCCGCGGCGTTCAAGACGGGGACCGGAGTCTTGACCTTGTGCCATCGCCGTCCGTTGAAGCGCAGCGCGCGGGGCTGTGAGAAGTCGAACACCCAGACTCCGCGCCCGCTGGTGGCGGCGATGGTCAGGGGGAAGGCCGATTTCCAGCGTTTGGCGAGCTTCCATCGTTCGCCGTTCCAGTGCAGCAGGTAGGCACTGCCTTTCCCGTCGAACGAGCCGCCTCCCACGGCCCAGATGTTGCTTGCGGAGGAGGCGTCAGCGGCCTGTATCCCGCCGTTCAATCCGCTCGGGAGCCGGGCTCTCTTCCAGGTGGAGCCGCTCTTGCGGTAGACGAGGGGCTTCTCCTTGCCCGCTGAACGGGTCGAGCCGAACGCCCAGATGTTCTTCTCGTCCGGGGCGACGATGGCGTTGAAGCCGTTGTCGCCCTTGAGCGGGCTGGTCCAGACGGGAGTCAGCGGGTCTCTTTCCGCGGCGGTGGAAGCACCGGCCGGAACCATCAGGACGGCCGAGGCGAACACCGCGGCCAAGAGGCGTCCGGCACTGGTTTCCAACATGCCAGGCACTGTCCCACAAAGATCGCTTAGTGACACAAACTTCAGTCTGGTGGGCCTGCTTTTCGAGCATTACGGGGGTTCAGCTGCGGTTGCCGGAGGCAGGGTCGACTTCCAGGCCGAGGGGCATGAGCGGTTGATGGTCGCGATGGCCGCCCAGGTGAGGACACAGGGCCGGTATCAGGGTGGTCGTCCGCCGTATGGGTACCGTCTGGCCGGTGCGGGGCCGCATCCGAACCGGGTGCGTGCGGCGTGGGTGCGGCACGGATCATCGTCGACCGACGGGCCGGTTGGACCACGCGACGAAGCGATTGAAGGAGGGCCTACACGGGAACCGGGTTCTTCTCCGGTTCCCGTCCCAGCCAGGTCGTCAGCCGATGGCGCGGACCTTCCGGAGCAGACTCTCGGCACCGGGACCGGTGAGCTCCAGGGCCGAGAGCTCCGGATTCTTGGAGTCGCGGATCAGAAGCCGCCCTGGCCGGTTCATGCTGCTGAGGTGCGGCCGTCAGTGGACGGTTTGCCGGATCGGGGTCCTTGGTGGGGCGTGAAGACGAAGGCTGAGCTGTCGTCGTCGAGTTGGATGGTCAGGGAGGCGTCCAGGGCTTTGGCGAGGCGGGTGAGCAGGGGAAGGGTGGGAGTGGAGTCGCCGCCTTCGATGGTGGAGATCTGGGGTTGGGTCATGCCGGCGCGGCGGGCGAGTTCGGTCTGGGAGAGGCCGAGGGCGGTGCGGCGGTCATAGACGGCTTGCCCGAGTGCCAGGGCGTATCCGGCCTCCACGTAGGCGGGGGACTCCTCGACCGTCTCCCCCAGAAGCTTCTTGGTCCGTCGGGTCTTCCACTGGGAGTGGTTCACGGCGTGTCCTCCTTCGTCCTGTCGTAGGTGTGTTCTGCGGGGCCGTGCTCGGTTTCACAGACCTTCTATGCTTGTCGTGCCCGCTCGATCTCTGCTTCCTCACGTTGCCGGGTCTTGCGGAACGCCTTGAGAAGGATGATCCGCTGTTCTGGCGCGAGCCAGTAGGTGATGCGGACGGCGTTGCCGTCCAGGATGAAGCGCAACTCGCGGATCTTGCCGCCGAGGTGACGTGAGTACGGTTCGCCGAGAGTGGTCGGCTGGGCGGCGAGCATGTCGACGGCCCGCTCGGCCTTGTCGTAGTGCCGGTCGGTGAGGAGTTCCAGCCAGTGCCGGACCTCTGGCTCGATCTCGATCTGCCACAGTGCGCCCACGCACCGACTATACAAAAATCGATATAGGCGAGTGGGTAAGGACCGGAAAACGTGGTCCAGGAGTGTGCCCCTATCCTCCGGTGAATCCCCCCGTCCCGTACGGCCGCGCTGTCAGGCGGCCGCCGTACGGGCGGGTGTGCCGGGTGGTCAGACGACGCCGTCGGCCTGCAGCTTCTCCAGTTCCGCTTCGGTGAGGCCGAGGAGGCCGCCGTAGATCTCGGTGTTGTTCGCGCCGAGTTCGGGGCCGACGGAGCGGACCCGGCCGGGGGTGCCGGAGAGCTTGGGGAAGACGTTCTGCATCGGGAACTCGCCGAACTCGGGGTGGGCGAGCCTGATGATGGCCTCGCGGGCCTTGAAGTGGGGGTCGGCGAGCATGTCCTTGGCCCGGTATGTCAAGCCGGCGGGGATGCCGTTGGCGTGCATCTTCTCCAGGACCTCGTCGCTGGTGAGCGAAGCGGTCCAGACGCCGATCAGCTCGTCCAGCTCCTCGGCGTTGGCGCCGCGCGCGCCGTGGGTGGCGTAGCGCTCGTCGTCGGCCAGCTCGGGCCGTCCCATGACCTCGGCCAGGCGGCGGAAGACGGTGTCCTGGTTCGCGGCGATCAGGACGGGGCCGTCCTTGGTGGGGTACACGTTCGACGGGGCGACGTTCGGGAGGACGGAGCCGGTGCGCTCGCGCTGGTAGCCGGCCAGCTCCCACTCGGGGACGAGCGACTCCATCAGGGCGAACACCGCCTCGTACAGGGCGGAGTCGACGATCTGGCCCTTGCCGGTGCGCTGCCGGGCGTGCAGGGCGACCAGGGTGCCCAGCGCCGCGAACGTGCCGGCGAGCTCGTCGCCCAGGGAGATCCCGGCGCGGGCCGGGGCGCTGCCGGGGTCGCCGGTGACGTAGCGGATGCCGCCCATGGCCTCGCCGATCGAGCCGAAGCCCGCGCGCGGGGAGTACGGGCCGTTCTGGCCGTACCCGGTGACCCGCGTGATGATCAGGCCGGGGTTCAGCTCCCACAGGGCCTCGGGCGACAGGCCCCAGCGCTCCAGGGTGCCGGGCCGGAAGTTCTCCACCAGCACGTCGGCCTGGGCGATGATCCGGCGGGCGAGGTCCTGGCCTTCGGGCTCGCGCAGGTTCAGCGTCACCGACTTCTTGTTGCGCGCCAGGATCGGCCACCACAGCGACTGGCCGTGGGGCTTCTCGCGGCCCCACTGGCGCATCGGGTCGCCCGTCACCGGCGGCTCGATCTTGATGACCTCGGCGCCGAAGTCGCCGAGGAGCTGGCCGCAGAACGGGCCGGCGAGGAGCTGGCCCATCTCGACGACGCGCAGGTCGTCCAGGGCGCGGGGGGTGTCGGTCACTGGTCCTCCTTGAGGGTGGCGGCGGCGGCGCGCACGTGGGAGCGCATGACGGAGGCCGCCCATTCGGGGTCGCGGGCGGCGATGGCGTCGACGACCTCGCGGTGGTGGCCCATGCTGCGGGCCATCGTGGCGGGTTCGTAGCGGTGGAAGGTGCCGAGGATGAGGGGGGCGTGCATGACGGACGCCAGCATGCCGGGGAGTCTGCTGTTGCCGGAGGCGTCGATGACGACGGCGTGGAAGCGGGAGTTCAGCCGAGCGACCTCGGCCATGTCCTTGCGGGCCGCCGCCTCCTCCATGTCCGCACACAGGCCGCGCAGTTCGGCGAGGGCCGACGCGTCCAGGCCGACGCGGGCGGCGCGGGCCGCGGCGTAGGGCTCCAGGAGCGAACGCAGCTCGAAGATCTCCGTCAGGTCGGCGGGCGTCCACGCCACCACGCGGGCCCCGCGGTGCGGCAGCACCTCGACGAGCCCGTCGGCGCCGAGCCGCTGCAGCGCCTCCCGGACGGGTGTGCGGGAGAGGCCGAGCGTCTCGGCGAGCTCGCTCTCCCCCAGCCGGTCGCCGGGCGAGACCTCCCCGGAGAGGATCATCTGGCGCACCGCCTCGTAGGCGGTGTCGGCGGCACGCCGCCCAGCGGACATCGGCTTCCCCCTCGGCTATATTGCATGCAAGATAGCCGACAGATCAGGCGAATACCAAGCAAGAGTGCAGAGGTGGGAGTCAAGTTGCATACAACAGTGCTGGAAGTCGGTCCGCGTGACGGCCTCCAGAACGAAGCCCGCGCTCTCTCTCCCGATGACCGGATCGCGTTCATCACCCGCTGCGTGGACGCCGGGCTCCGCCGCATCGAGGCCGTCTCGTTCGTCAACCCCAAGCGCGTCCCGCAGATGGCGGGCGCCGAGGAGGTCATGGCGGGCGTGCCCCGGCGGGAGGGCGTCTCCTACAGCGGTCTCGTCCTCAACCGCCGCGGCCTGGACCGCGCCCTCGAGGCCGGGGTGGACGAGGTGAACGTCGTCGTGGTCGCCTCCGACACCTTCTGCTCCCGCAACCAGGGCTGCACGACGGACGAGGCCCTCGACGCCTGGGACGACATCGCCAAGGCCGCCGCCGACGCCGGGGTCCCCGCCGCCATGACGATCGCCGCCGCCTTCGGCTGCCCCTTCGAGGGCGAGACCCCGCCCGAACGCGTCGCGGAGATCGCCCGCCGCGCCGAGGCCGCAGGCGCGTTCGAGGTGGCCCTCGCTGACACCATCGGCGTCGGCGTCCCCGCCCAGGTCCGCGACCTGACCCGCCGCGTCCGCGACGCCGCCCCCTCCACGACGCTGCGCTTCCACTTCCACAACACCCGCAA
Source organism: Actinocorallia sp. B10E7 (assembly GCF_039871655.1). NCBI lineage: Bacteria > Bacillati > Actinomycetota > Actinomycetes > Streptosporangiales > Thermomonosporaceae > Actinocorallia > Actinocorallia sp. B10E7. The sequence goes on along the minus strand of NZ_JBDPLZ010000004.1, from coordinate 371,900 downwards.
CACCGGCTACGCCAACGCCCTCACCGCCGTCGACGAGGGCGTCACCGTCCTGGACGCCAGCGCCGGCGGGTTCGGCGGCTGTCCCTTCGCCCCCGCCGCCACCGGCAACATCGCCACCGAGGACCTCCTGTACGCCCTGCACCGCAGCGGCGTCGAGACGGGCGTCGACATGGCGGCCGTCGCCGCCACGGGAACCTGGCTCGGCGGCCTCCTCGGCACCCCCGCCCCCGCCCTGCTGGGCCGCGCCGGGGGCTTCCCCGCCTGACGCCTCGCGGGACCGGGCGGCCGCCCGGTCCCTCCGGCGATACGAAGCCGATATGAAGTTGAAAGTTACATGATCCCTTCGGGACCGCCCCGCCCGTCTAAGCTGGTGCCCGGCCTCCACGGGTCAGCGAACCCGCCCGCTCGGCCCCCCTCACCGCGGAACGGAACCCTTGACTCGTCGGTTTGCGCTGCTCCTTCCGTACGCGCTGGTGCCATGGGCCGTCGTCATGGCGCTCTCCGCGCCCTGGGGCGGGGACATGCGCCTGCACGTCGCGACCCTGTTCGCGCTCCGGCGAGACCCCTGGAGCCCCGTCGACCCGCTGATGGGCGTCTCGGAAGGCAGCCCCTACTTCTCCCCCTACGCCTACGTCCTGACCTTCGCCGGCTGGATCGGCGACCTGGAACCGCTCACCGTGCTCAGGGCGGCGGGCGTCCTCAACATCGCCTTCTGGCTCTGGGCCCTGCGCCGGTTCTGCCGCAGGCTCGGCGAAGGCCGGGCGGTCTTCGCTTCGGCGGTGCTCTTCTGCCTGCTGCTGTGGGGGCTGAAGCCGCAGGCCTGGAGCGGTTTCGTCGGCCTGTACTCGCTGTCCTGGACCATGGCCTACCCGAGCCTGTTCGCCACCGCGCTCATGCTCCTGGCCTGGGACCTGTTCCTCGACCTCAGGGACGAGCGCCCAGGTTGGAGCGTTCCCGCCGCACTGGCCCTGCTCCTTGCGCTACTCGTCCTGATCCACCCGTTCACGGCCGTCAACACCGTCCTCGGTCTCGCCGCCTTCGCCCTGGCCGCGCCGCGCGCGGTGCTGCGGCGGTGGCGGCTGGCGCCCGCCGCCGCGGGGGCCGTGGCGCTGGCGCTGCTGTGGCCGTTCACGAACGTGACGTCCCTGCTCGGCGCGCCCTCCGGCATGGCGGAGATCCACTGGACCCTCGTCGACGACCTCTGGGCGGACCTGGGGTTCGCGCACTACGGGCTCGCGCTGGTGGGGCTCCCCGCGCTGGTCGCGCGCCGCGCCCGGCCGCTCGGCCGCGAGATGCTCCTCCTCTTCGGGCTGGCGGCCGCCGTGCTCTGCGTCGCGTCCGCCTTCGGCTCGTGGGGCTTCGCCCGCGTCATCCCGGTGGCCGTGCTCCCGCTGCACCTCTCGGCCGCCGCCTGGCTCACCGAGGCCGGGAGGCACCGCAGGATCATGTACCCGGTCACGGCCACCGCCTGCGCGGTCGGCCTCGTCGGCAACCAGGGCGGGCTCACCCGGCCGCTGTGGGCGCCGGTGCGGGCCGCGACCCTGGCCGAATGGCAGTCCCGCGACCCTGCCACCGGCTACCAGGACCTCGTCTCGCGGATCCGGCCGGGCCAGGTGGTGGCCGCCGAGACCGAGTGGGCGGGACGCGTCGTCAACGAGAGGGGCGCCTACTCCCTCGTCCCCGGTTGGCCCTACCCCTTCGCCGAGACCGGAGCCGACGGCACCGGGGCCGAGGCCGCCCGCCGCGCGGACAGCGATGTCCTGTTCGGCTCCGGGACGGCACCCGCGCGGAGAGCCGAGGTCACCGGCCGGTACGGCGTCGCGTGCGTCCTCGCCGACCTCTCCTCACCAGTGCTGGCGCCCGGCGCTCTGCCCGGTTTCCGGACCGTCTCGACCGCGGGGAGCGTGGGGTTGTCGTGCAGAGGGTGAGCAGCCGCGAGGCGTACTTCGACAACGCCAAGTTCATGATCGGCGCCTTGGTCGTCGCGGGTCACGCCTTCGACCCGATCGTGCTCCCGCACGGATTCGAGGTCGCCGAGATCGTCGGCACCGCGTTCCGGATGCCCGTCTTCGCCTTCCTGGTCGGCTACTTCAGCCAGGGCTTCCTGCGCTCGCCCGGCCGGGCCCGGCGGCTGGTGGCCAAGGTCGCCATCGCCTACCTGCTTTTCGACCTGCTGTACCGGCTCCTGGAATGGCGGCTCACCGGCGGGGCGTTCACCTTCAACCCTTTGGACCCCTACGACCACCTGTGGTTCCTCGTCGCGATGCTGGTCTGGCGCGGCACCGCCCCGCTGTGGCCGCAGCTCAGGCACCCGTTCGCCGTGTCGGTGTTCGTGTCGCTGACCTCGGGCCTGGTGGAGTTGGAGGCGTTCACCCGGATCCTGTCGATGCTCCCGTTCTTCGTCCTGGGCCTGACGCTCGAACGGCGGCACCTCGCCGCGCTGCGGGAGCGGCCCGCCCACCGGATCGCGGGCGTCGCGGTGCTCGCCGCCGCTTACTCGGCGTTCTTCTTCCTCGTCCCCCGCTACATCTCCGGCAAGGGGGTGCTGAACAACGCCTGGGTCGCCTCCTACGCCGAGTCCGGGTTGGCGGCCCCGGTCGGCATGGGGGTGCGGCTGTTCTTCATGGTCACCGCCCTGGTCCTCGGCGCCGCCGTGCTCGCGCTGATCCCCGAACGCGCGGGCCGGATCTCCGCGCTCGGCAGCCGGTCGCTGTACATGTACGTCCTGCACTACGCCTTCATCCAGCTCGGCAAGCACTTCGGGTGGTTCGAGCCGCTGCCGGAGGGGTGGCTCGGCGCCTCCATCGTGGTCGTCCTCTCGTTCGTGCTCGGCGCCCTCCTGTGCAGCCGACCGACGTACCTGCTCTTCCGGCGGCTCATGGAGCCGCCCACCGACTGGCTGTTCGCCCCCCGGCGGCCGTCCGGCGATCGTCCGGCATCGTCCGCTTGACGCCGCGGGCGGCCCCTTCCGTCGGGGCCGCCCGTCCTTCTTCTCAGTGGGGGGTGGGAAGCCGGCGGCGCGGGTGGCGGGTCAGGTGGTAGCCGACGACGCCCAGGAGGGCGGCGAGGACGCCGCCGGCCGCGGTCCATGCCCAGCGGGTGGAGAATCGGGAGAACCAGCTCCTGGCCTGCGCGGCCGGTTTGGGAGCGGAGACGACGTCCACCGCGGACGATGAGGGGTCGGTGTCCGGGGCGAGAGTGGCGCCGGGGTTGACGGGCGGGGACAGGGGCGCCTTCAGGGCCGCGCCGTCGGGTTGGGCGGTGCCGTCGCGGAGGGCGAGGTCCAGGGACGTCTGGATCGGCAGGCCCAAATCCTGTTCCGGTAGTGCGGTCGCGGCCAGGCGGATGTAGTAGGTGCCCGGCAGCGGGTCGGACGACCAGGGCTCGGCCCAGGAGCGGATCCGCCGCAGCACGCAGCCGAGCGAGATCGCGGCGCTGCCGGGTTCTGCGGTGGCCGTCTGCGCGCCCGCCGTGCAGGACTGGCGGCGGCGCAGGCCGTCGAAGACGTCCACGGTCCAGGTGGCGGCACCGTGCCGACTCGCGGCGTCCGGCAGGGTGACGTTCACGGTGATCCGGCCGGTCTGCCCGGCAGCGGCGGCGAACGACCAGTACAGGTAGTCGCCGGTCGAGGCCGGGACCCGCACCGGCTGCCCGGCCCGCACCGTGGTCGCGGTGAGGAACGACGTGCCGGCGGTGTCGACCGTGGGGAGGGGCGTCGGCGTGGCGTCGTCCGCGGCGGCCGGTCCGGCGACCGCCGCCAGGACGGCGCCGGTCAGGCCCAGAAGCGTCTTGGAGCGCATCGTCAGTTCTCCTTCCAGACGGCGATCCGCCAGCGGGCGAGCCAGCCGGCCACCAGACCCGTGAGCAGGCCGGTCACGGCGAGCATGAGCAGCAGCTGCCAGCCTCGCCCCAGGTCGGGGCCGCTCGGCGCGGGTGAGGAGGGCGCCAGGCCGACGGTCAGTTCCAGGGGCATGCCGGGCTCCTTCCGTACGGCTCCGGGTGCGGAGAAGGAATTGCTGACCTCCAGGCAGACGGTGCTCGGCGCGGGCGCGTCCTCGTCGTCCGAGCCGGGGGCTCGCTGGTCGGACCAGCGCAGCCCGGCGGACTGCACGTCGGTGCGCCCGCTGCCCGCGTCGGTGCCTCGGACCAGCTCCCGGCCCTGCTGGGATGTGGCGCGCAGCAGCACTCCGTAGTCGGGGTTCAGCTTCCGGTCCAGCGAGATGCTCACCGAGGCGCGCAGCTCCTGCCCGGCGGGCACCTGGACCCGGTACCAGCGGTGGTCGGAGAACACCTGGCGGTCGGTGTAGACGCCGGAGGCCAGGATCGGGGCGGTGGCGCACCTCGCGTCACCGGCCACCTGGCGCGGGGTCGCCTGGTAGGTGGTGGCGGCCCGCCGCATCAGCTGCCCGAGCCGCGCGGTGAGCTGATCCTGGCTCTGGACGGCGGTGTAGGTGCCGCCGGTGGCCTCGGCGATGCAGGTCAGCTGCTGCCTCACCTTGGCGTTCAGGGTGAGCCCGAGGGTGTCGACCACCAGGTGGGTGCCCTGCGCGGCCAGTTCCCTCGCGACCTCGCACGGGCCGGGGAAGCCGCACTCGTCCTGGCCGTCGCTGATGAGGACGATCCGCCGGGTGGTCTCACCGGTGCCCAGGTCCTTGGCGGCGGCGCGGAGCGCGAGCCCGATCGGAGTCCACCCGGTGGGCTGCAGCGTGGCGATCGCCGTCTTGACCGCGGTCTTGTCGACCGGACCGACCGGGACGAGCTGCCTGGTGTCCTTGCATCCGACGGCCTTGCTCGCACCGGGGAAGCGGTGCTGGGAGCCGAACAGCCGGATGCCCACGTGGGCCTCGGCGGGTATCGCGTCCAGCACGTCGTTGAACGCCTGCTTGGCGACCGACATCCGGGTGCGTCCGTCGAGGTCGGCGATGCGCATCGATCCGCTGACGTCCAGCAGCAGCTCCACCCTGGGAGGCTCCTGGACGGGAAGCTCGTCGGCGGAGGCGGGTCTCGCGCCGAAGAGAGCCAATGCGCTGAATAGGGCCAGGGCAACCGACATACGCGAGAAGACGGCTGCGGACCATCGTCCGTTGATCACCCGAGGGATGATAATGACGGCGAATAGCGAAGATCGCCTTCCAGCCCGCAGACCTGGAAATATGCCTGGTTTCGTTATGGAACCCCGCTCCCCAGACACCGAGCGCGTATCGCCGCCCCCTCTGCCGAGCACCCGTCCGCCGACGTCCGCGACGGAAAGCGCGTCTCAGCGCCGCGGATGCGCGGAGGATGCGCGGTCTTTCCGCAGAACGCCCAGAAGACGGCACACGGGTGATCGGATACGGAGAAGCAGCGAACCGACCGGGAGGTGGGCTGGACATGGAAGACCTGCGCAGCGGCGATCCGCGCCGGGTGGGCTCCTACGAACTGCTCGGCAGGCTCGGCGCCGGAGGCATGGGGCAGGTGTTCCTCGGCCGCTCGCCCGGGGGGCGAGCCGTGGCGGTGAAGGTGATCCACCCGTCGCTGACGGCCGACCCCCGCTTCCGCGCCCGGTTCGCCCGCGAGGTGGAGGCGATCCAGCTGGTGGGCGGCTTCCACACCGCCCCCGTCGTCGACGCCGACCCCGGCGCCGACCCGGCCTGGCTGGTCACCGCCTACGTCCCCGGCCCCTCGCTGCGCGAGGCGGTGCCCGCCCACGGCCCGCTGCCGGAGAGAGCGGTGGCCACCCTCGGCGCCGGGCTCGCCGAGGGCCTGAACGCGATCCACGCCTGCGGCCTGGTGCACCGCGACCTCAAGCCGGGCAACGTGATCCTGGCCGCCGACGGCCCCCTCATCATCGACTTCGGCATCGCCCACCTCGCCGACGCCTCCTCACTGACCGCCACGGGCGCGTTCCTGGGCACCCCCTCCTACATGTCCCCGGAGCAGGCCCGCTCCCACGACGAGATCGGCCCGCAGAGCGACGTCTTCTCCCTGGGCTGCGTCCTGTACTTCGCCGCCTGCGGCCGCGGCCCGTTCGACTCCTACGCCCCCGCCCTCTCCGTCCACCGCATCCTGAACGAGGAACCCGATCTCAGCCGCCTCCCGGAGAGCCTGCGCGGCCTGGTCGCCGCCTGCCTCGCCAAGCGCCCCGAAGACCGCCCGACCCCGCAGGACGTCCTCGGCGGCCTCGCCTCCCACCAGCCCTCCACCGCCGACTGGCTCCCCGCCCCTCTCGCCACGATGGTCGCCGAACGCTCAGCCGCCGTGGCCTCCCTCCGCACGACGCCGCCCTCCGCCACCACCCTCGAGCCCCCCTCCGCGCAGACCACGGAGCCCAAGGCCCCGGGAGCTTCGGAGCGCTCGCGGCTGATGCGGCTCCTGCCGGCCGCGGCGGTGCTCCCGCTCGCGGCGGTGGGAGCCGCGGCGTTCTGGTGGCCGACCGCCCCCACCCTGTCCGGGAGCAGGCCCGCGGCGCAGGACACGGCGGCGCCGTCGGCCACCGAAACGGTCGTGCCGAGCGCCCAGCCCGTCTCGGACTCCCCGAGCGGATCCGCCGAGGAGAAGAAACCATCGAAGAGAACGCCCACGGCCTCCCCTCCTTCTGGCGAGCACCCCGGCCCTGAAGCCGACCCCGATCCGCCGGAGAACACCTCCCAGCCGAAGCCGTGGCGCTGCCGCGGGTCCTACGAGTACTTCCCCAAGTCCAACATCGAGGCCAAGCCCTGCGTGCGGCTCGAGAAGGACGGGGTGGGCTACATCGTGTACGCCCGCGCGGCGGGAGAGGCCACCGACGGGGCCGTCTCCTTGTGGACCTGGATCTCCGACACGAAGATCACCAAGTACCGCGGGAGCCTCCACAAATGCCGGTTCTCCTTCGACTCCGCCGACGACAAGACCACTTGTGGCCCCTTCGTCTTCACCCCTCCCAAACCCGGCACCTACCACACCGCCTCGGACAGCAGCACCGCCGACGACGAGCTCCCGGCTGCCTGGGAGCCCCCATGGGTGGGCACGGGCAGCGTCGCGGAGGTGCGGTGGCCCCCCTGACACAGGACTGAGACTTTCCGCACCGCCTCCCCTCCGCCCGGCCCGACGGTTAAAATCCGCTACTGACAGCTGACAGACGGTCATGGCGGAGGCGGAGTGGGCCGGTTGGCACGCCCCGGGCGGCGCGCCGCGCCCGTGCCCGACCCCGGCAGCCCCCTGGGCCGTTTCGCCCAAGGGCTGCGCGACCTGCGCGACCAGGCCGGAGACCCCGGGTACGAAGCCCTCGCCAGGGAGAGCAGGCGCCTGGGCCTCCCCTACTCCGCCACCTCGCTGCGCACCGCCGCCTCGGGCCGTTCCCTCCCGTCCTGGAACGTCACCGAGGCCTTCATCCGCGCCTGCGTGGAGTTCGCCCGCCGCGATCCCCGCCGCGCCCACCCCTCGGCCCTCCGCTGGAACACCGAGGACCTCCTCGCCCTCTGGACGGTCCGCTGGCGCGAGATCTCCTTCCCCGACGGCTCCGATCCTCCCGTTCCCGCCCTGCGGCCGCCCGAACGGAAAATCGGCCTCCCTCCGGAGCCCCCGCGGGATCCGGAGGGTGCGCCTGGCCGGGACGCGCGCGGCGGGCTTCCGACGGCGGTGAGCAGACTCGTGGGGCGGGAGGCGGAACTAGCCGAAGGGGAGCGGCTGCTGGAGGGCTCCCGGTTGGTGACGGTGACCGGGATCGGCGGGGTCGGCAAGACCCGGCTGGTGCTGGAGCTGGCCGAGCGGGTCGCGGGGCGGTTCTCCGACGGGGTGCTGCTGGTGGAGCTGGCCGAACTCGATCCGTCGATGTCGGTGCGGCAGGCCGTGGCCGCGGCGCTGGGCGTGCGGGTGGAGGCCGGGCGGGGGCCGCTGGAGGCCGTCGCCGCGGCGCTGGCGGAGTTCCGGACGCTGTTGGTGCTGGACAACTGCGAGCACCTGCTCGACGCGAGCGCCGAGTTGGCGCGGGCGCTGCTGCGGGCCGTGCCCGGGCTGCGGGTGCTGGCCAGCAGCAGGCAGGCGTTGAACCTCGCAGGGGAGAGGGTGCTGGCGCTCGGGCCGCTGCCCCTGCCGGAGGAGGGCGGGGAGTCGTCCGCCATGGAGCTGTTCTTGGAGCGGGCCTCGGAGGTGGTGCCGGAGTTCCGGCCCGACGCCGCCGCCCGGGAGGCGGTACGCCAGGTGTGCCGGCGGCTGGACGGACTGCCGCTGGCGCTGGAGCTTGCCGCCCGGCGGCTGCGCCTCCTCAGCCCGCAGGAGCTGCTGGAGCGGCTCGACCTGGAACTGCTGGGCGGAGCGGGCGCCGAACGCACCGCCCCCGCCCGGCACCGCGCCCTGCGGGCGGTGCTGGACGGAAGCCACGGCCTGTGCACCCCCGAGGAACGCCTCCTGTGGGAGCGGCTGTCGGTGTGCGCCGGTACGGTGGCGCTGGCCGACGCCGAGGCGCTGGGCGTCGCGGGCGGCCTGTCCCCTGATGCCTGCTTCGAGGCCCTCGCCGGGCTCGTCGACAAGTCGCTGCTCACCCGGGTGGAGTCCGGCGGACGCACCAGGCTGCATCTGCTGGAGACGGTGCGGACGTACGGGCGGGAACGCCTGGCCGCCTCCGGCGGGCAGGACGAGGCGCGGCGAAGGCACCGCGAGCACTATCTCGGGCTGGTGGTCCGGGCCGAGCGGGAGTACGCCTCCCCCCGCCAGCGCGAGTGGCTGCTGCGGCTCCGGGCGGAGCACGCCGACCTGCGACAGGCCCTCACCTCTCTGCCGTCCCGGCCGGAGGCGGTGCGCGAGCCCCATGCCCGGCTCGTCATGGAGGCCGTGCGCGGCCTGTGGATGTACTGGCCGCTCTCCCCGAACATGGGCGAATGCGCCCTGTGGATGCGGGGCCTGACCACGCTCTGGCCTCTCCCGCCGAGCCCCGCGCTGGCCGGGGCCTGGTGCGGGATGGCCTGGTCGGCCGCGATGGTCCTGCTGCTGCACGGGGACAGGAAGGGCAGCGCGCTGCTGCTCGACCAAGTCCAGGAGCACCTGCCCGGGACCGCTGATCCGGAACGGACGGAGCTGGCCGCCGCGGTCGTGCAGCTGCGCGGGCTGGCCGCGCTGTTCGCCGGCGACCTCGCCGAAGCTCAGGCCCTGTCCCTGGAGGCGGCGCGGACTCCAGGACGCCTGCCGGGCCTGCTCACCGCCCAGCAGGCGCTGACCCAGGTCGGCCTGTGCCACTCGGTCCGCGGCGAACTGGAGGAGGCCACCGCGTTCTTCGCCCGCGCGCTGGAGCTGTCGGAATCCTGCGGCGAGATCTGGCACCGCTCCTACCTGCTGTGGACGCTGGGAATCACCCAGATCGAGGACGGCCGGGACGACCTGGCCGCACGAACGCTGCGGCGCGCCTTGGAGCTCAAGGGCGCGCTGGACGACCGGCTCGGCGAGGCCACCGTGAGCGTGACGCTCGCCCGGCTGCTGGTGCGCCGCGGCGACACCGGGACGGCGGCGCTGCTGCTCGGCGCGGTCCAGTCCTCATGGCGGCTCTCGGGCACCGTGCACCTGTGGGGCTTCGAGCTTCTCACCCGCTCCTGGGAGCAGGACGCCGCGGAGCTGCGGCGTGTCCTGGGCGACGACCGCCTCGACGAGGAGTTCCGGCGAGGCGAACGGCTCGGCCCGCGCCGGGTGCTGGAACTCCTGGAGCACACCGGCTGAACCGCTCCGGCGAAGTGGCGATGAGCCATGGTGGTCGCCACAGGGTTTCCCGGAGAAAACGCCCGCCTCAGCCGTTGACCCGCGTCACGGGCGGGGTTACGTTGGCGCCACTCCCCTGTCGCCCGCCGTCGTGTCCGCCCGCAGCGCCCCCAGCGGAAGGACCTCCATGCAACCCCACCCCCCAAGACACCGAGCGCGTATCGCCGTTCTTTTCGCGGTACCGGTGACGGCCGCGGCGCTGGTCGTCGTGCCCGGCGGCGCCGCACCTGCCGCCGCACCCTCCAACGACCACCTGACCATCACCGTGGCGGGCTCTCCGGCCTACCGGCTCGAAGGGGAGCTCTCCTCGGGCGCCATCGCCGTCACCGACACCGTCGCGGACTACCGCACCGACCGGATCCAAGGAGAGGGGACGCTTCCGGGACCGGACGGCGGAACCGCGGAGGTCTCCTTCCAGATCAAGCGGAGTGTGCTCGGGCTGTCGGGGACCTTCACCCTCCGGGACGGGGATGTGGAGGTCTCCGCGAGAGTCGGCGAAGTCGAAGTCCCGAGCGATGGGACAGTGGCGTGGGAAGGGCCCGGCACCGTCGTACGGGACGGGCGGTCCTCACGTCGGACCGTCGCCTTCACCCTCCGGGACCGTCGGCCCGACCCCGGCGACCACGCCGTCCGCATCACCCACGCGGGGCAGGAGCGCAGAGCGATCCTGCGACTTCCCGACGACTACGACGGCGGGCCCCGGCCGGTGTTGTTCCACTTCCCCGGGCTGTACGAAGCCCCCTGGATGGCGGAACTGTTCGGGCGGATGGCCGACTACGCGCAGATCCGCGGATTCATCATGATCACGCCGGAGCATCACGGGCGGGGATGGCAGGGCGTCCCGGCCGGAACGCCCTCACCCGACCTGGACGATCCCGGGTTCGTGGAACGCCTCCAGGACATCCTCGTCGAACGCTTCAACGCCGACCCCCGCCGCCTCTACGCCTCCGGCATGAGCAACGGCGGCTTCTTCACCAGCAAGATGGCCTGCGACAACGGGCGGTTCGCCGCCTACGCCCCGGTCGCGGGCCAGCTCAGCGACCGGGCTTCCTGCGATCCCGGCCGGAACATACCGATCGTCCTCATCCACGGCGACGGGGACTTCATCGTCCCCTACACCACGGCTCCCCCGGCCGCCGAGTTCTGGGCCCGCAACAACGGCTGCGGCACCACGCCGGTCTCCACGGACCTTCCCGACCTCGACCCCGAGGACAACACCACGGTCGTCCGCCACGACCACCCCGGCTGCCCCTCCGACGGGCCGGTCGTCCTCTACCAGATCAAGGGAGGCGGCCATAACTGGCCCGGCGGCACTCCCTTCCTCGGCCCGTTCCTCGGCGGTACGACCCGGGACATCGACGCCAACGAGGTGATCTGGGACTTCGTCTCCCGCCACCGCCTCCCCTGAAGCGCCCGAGCAGGCCATGAGACCTGACGAGCGCGTCAGCGATCGACGACCTGGGACCGCTCGTCCTGCACGCCGGAGGCGGTCCGTTCTGTCAGGCGTTCGTAGCGCTGCCTGGCGGCTTGCGGGGTGCCGAGTCCGAGACCGAAGGCGATCTCCTGCCACGTCATGCCGCGGCCCCGCGCCATCTGGATGAGTCCCGCTTCCAGATCATCGGCTTGTGCGCGGGCCTGGGGAACGAGGCTCAGTGCCGCGACGATGTCGGCCCGGTCCACCTCCGGCTCGCCGTCGTCGGGCGGTATCGCTCCGCTGAGCAGGAACGACACCATCCGGACGGCCTCGTGCGGCCCGAGGACCGAGGGGTGCGCCTGGCGGCGGCGCTGTTCCTCGGTGGCCGCGTGCCGCTCGGTGATGCGCAGGAGCGACGCGTATTCGCGGTGCGCTCGCGCCTGGGCCGGGTTCAGGGGCGTGAACGGGTCGACGGGCTGCTCTGGAGTCGAAGGCATACGATCAGCGTCCACAATATGCAAACCGTTGTCAACTATTCGTTTTAAACAGATCGTTCATTATGTTGGAGCCGTACGGCGGAGGACCTCTTTGTCGGGTCCCACTCGACCCGGCGGAGTTCCAGCCGACCCGGCGAGTCGGCTGCGGCTTGGCGTTCGACGACGTGGCCGGAGAGGAAGGCAGCCTGGTTCCAATTGCGGTTCTGGCATGACCGCCGGTGGCCGGCCCACCTGCTCAGCGATCGATACCTGTCCCGTGAGCAGTTCCGCGATCTCTACGCGGAGGTTTTCCCGGTGCCCGGTTCGACGATCTCGGCTTCGCCATGGCCATGGCCTGGACGGCCCCTCCGGCCGAGGGGGCGTCTCCGCCTCCCACCAGCTCCCCAGCGCAGCCGGTTCTTCGACCCGCCCGATGAATCTCTCCATCTTTGAAAACCAACATCCTTTGCTACTCACATCCAACGCGACCGGCATTCGATGCAACTCACATCCGGCGTTGGTTTCACGCCGAGCGGGGGGGAGAGCGGCCACAACCGGTCGGATGGTGAGGCTCCCCCGAGAGTTTCCGATCATGACAGGCTTCGACCGGCGAAAGCAGTCGATATCCAGGAGCGCATCCGTGACCCCAGCCGCCGTTCCCGGCCTGGACACCACCCGTCCGCACCCCGCCCGCATGTACGACTACTACCTCGGCGGCAAGGACAACTTCGCCTCCGACCGGGAGGCCGCCGACGAGATCCTCGGCCGCTTTCCCGAGACCCGGGTGATCGCCCGCCAGAACCGCGCCTTCATGCACAGGGCCGCCGCGGCCATGGCGGCGAGCGGGATCCGCCAGTTCCTCGACCTGGGCTCGGGGCTGCCGACCGCCGACAACCTCCACCAGGTCGTCCAGCGCACCGCGCCCGGCTCCAGGGTCGTCTACGTCGACAACGACCCCATCGTCCTGGTCCACGGCCGCGCCCTGCTGGCCGACGACGCCACCACCCGCGTCATCACCGCCGACCTGCGGGAACCCGGCGAGGTCTGGGAGCAGACGGAGCGGACCGGACTGCTGGACCTCGAGCAGCCGATCGGCCTGATGATGGTCGCGGTCCTGCACTTCGTGCCCGGCGACCTCGCCGACCTGATGCGCGCCTACCTGGACCGGCTCGCCCCCGGCTCCCACCTGGCGCTGGCCCATGGGACCGCCGACGGCCTGGACGCCGACCGCACCCGGCAGGCCGACTCCACCTACCAGAAGACCTCCTCCGGCCTGTACCTCCGCGGCGCCCGGGAGATCGAGACGCTGTTCGACGGCACCCGCCTGCTGGAGCCCGGCGTGGTGCCCACCTGGGACTGGCGGCCCGACCCCGCCGAAGCGCGCCCGACACTCCCCGGCGGGACGGCTTTCCCCGGCGTCCTCGCCGGCGTCGGACTGATCGCCTGAAGGCCGACGGCCCCGGACACTCGCTCTGGGCGAAATTTCGCGTCCAAGGACGCTCTCCCGCCGCTTTTGCCGGGAGAAATACGCCTTGAGGAATTCTGGTCGGGCTGCGGTGCGGCGGCGAGCCGAGAATTACCGCATGCTGCAGCGCGATGTGCGAGATTCAAGTCGATCAAGCCGGGGAATTCCCCTCCGGACAGTTCGCATCGGCTTCCTCGCATGAGCGAATCCACCAGAAAAATCCTCCTTAGGGGAAATCGTGGACATATTCAGGATCCGTTATTTCGCCGCGCTCGGCGTTTTCGCGATGGCCTCGATCAGTGCGCCGACGGCGGCCGGCGCGGCCGCGACGACGAATGTGCCATGTGACAGCACCGCCCTCATCACGGCGATCAACGACGCCGGGGCAGGCGATACGCTCAACCTCGACCACGACTGCGTCTACCTGCTGGACGGCTCCACCGGTCCGCTTCCCCCGATCAACGTGCCGCTGACCGTCCACGGGAACGGAAGCAAGATCAAACGAGATCCGTCAGCTCCCCCATTCCGGATCTTCACCGTCAACGCCGACTTCCGCCTCGATCGGGTGGTTCTCACGAGAGGCGACGCGAGAAACTCGCCGGGGAGCTTCGGAGGGGCCGTCGCGGTCTTCGGAGGCACCACTCACCTCGACAGAATGACCATCAAGAACAATACCGCCACCTATTCCGGAGGAATCGGCTCCCTCGCCGGAACCACTCTCATAGTGTCGTCCAGCAGAATTCAGGGCAATTTTGCGACGATCAATGGTGGGGGCGCCGCCAACGACGGGACGATGAGCATCACCGACAGCGTCATCAACAACAACACCGCCGGCCAAAAGGGCGGAGGCCTGGCGAACGACGGCACGCTACGAGTCACTCGAAGCATGGTCAACAACAACAGAGCCGGCAACGTCGGAGGAGGAATCGCCAACGTCAACGGCGGAACCACGATCCTCAACCGGAGCACGGTGAACAACAACACCGCCGACAACGCGCCCGGGGGAATCGACAACGAGGCCGGAGCGAACGCCGTCACGTTGATCAGATCCAACGTACGCGGCAACGCTCCCACCAACTGCTCCCCCACCCCGGTCCCCGGATGCGTCAATTAGCACGACCGGAAAGTCCGCGGTGAAGAAAGACTCGGACCGGCCGATCAGCGAGGACCGGCCGGTCCGAGTCCTGGACGGAGTACGGAGCCCGCGCCGGAGAGGGCTCCGTACGGAACAGAACACGACCCGACGAGAGCACCATCTCGCCGTCGATGGCGGCCTCGAACAGCAGTGCGCCGTCGTCCTCGCGCCAAGCGCTCACCTGCAGGACGCGTGCGGACCTTCGGCTCTCGTCATCACTCAGACCACGGCTCAGGCTCCCCGTCCAGGGGGATGTGCTTGAACTTCCTCAGGAACCGGTGGGCCAGCAGGACGACGGCCTTCTCGTCCAGGTCCGGGAGCTCATCGAACTCCGCGGAGGTCATGTAGAGGGAGAAATGCCTTCCCTCTCCATTCGACAGGATGACGGTGACGGAGCCCCGCAAACGATCCTCGAATTCCTCGCTGAGGAAGGTCACGAAGACCTCGCAGACCGATCCGCGATGCTCGCGAAGCCAGCGCGGATGACTCCGGCCACGCTCGTTCCGCGCGTTCACCTGCTCGAAGATCCGGTCGAGCCACTCCGGCGCCACCTGTTTGATGTCTCCCCTTCCCACCCCGAGTCGACCCTCGACCACGGGCCAGGTGCGCCTCCTCCGCCTGAACCACCGATGACGCCTCAATCGTCGACCTCCCAGAATCCTCCGCTGAGGCAGGTGAAAAGACGGGCCTGCCGATCCCGGGGCCGTCGGGTCCGCAGAGCATCCGATACGACCAGCGTTCGATACGACTCGCGTCCGGCGCCCAAGGGCTGAAAGTCACAGGCCGAGGCGGAGGCGGTGCCTTGTGCGGACGGCGATGGCGTAGGTGCGGAAGCGGCGGGCGTCGTCGCCGGTCCACGGCAGGTCGAGCAGGGTGCGGACGCGCGGAGGGAGGATGCCGCGGACCGCGTACTCGGGCATCCGGCGGAACTTCCAGGGGCAGGGTTCGAGCAGCCGGCCGGTGAGGGCTTCGGCGCTGGGCGTGAGCCGGAGTTCGGTCTCGCACATGTGGTCCATGTACTCGGTGAAGGCGTGCCAGTCGGGGGGCAGGGGGCGGTCGCTGACGCCGTACGAGCGGTACCAGTCGCAGCACTCCTGGTAGAGGCGCTCGCGTTCGGCCGGTCCGAGCGGGCGGTCGAACACGTCGATCATCGTGAAGAGGGCGTCGACGAAGGTGGCGTGCTCCCAGTGGAAGATCTCGGGAGCGAGGGCGTGGTAACGGCGGCCCAGGTCGTCCTTGCCCGTGACATGGCCGTGCAGGTCCCGGACTCGGCGTCCGGTTCGGGAGGACCCGCGGGCCGTGGCGAGCGTCAGGGGCAGGGCCCGGTCGAGCTGGATCCACACGTCGTCGGGGAACTGGGAGTGCTGCGCGGCCCCGGCCGCGATCGCCGGGTGCAGGAGCTGCAGGGCTGCGGCGCGGGGCATGGCCAGCTTGTAGCGGCGGTCGCTGACGTAGCGCCGCAGCAGGGATCCGTGACTCGGGGCGGCCATGGCGGATTCCTCTCCTCAGGACATAAGTAACCACTTACTTCTATCCTAAAGAGAGGCGATGGCGTCTCTTCACCGCCCTGCGGGGACAGGGCCCTCTCCCATGCCGCCCCCTTGTCCCGCCTCAAAGATCCTCTCGCGGAGACACCGGTTCACCACGTCGCCGAAGCCGGTCAGTGAGGATCCGGTGAAAGGACGGGGCCCGCCGATCCGCGAATCGGCGGGCCCCGCAGAGCGAGTCCGGGTCTACTCCGGCGTGCCGAAGAGCACTCGGCCCGCGGAGAGGACCGTCTTGCCGTCGACGGCGGCCTCGAACAGCAGGGCGCCGTCGTCCTCGCGCCAGGCGCTCACCTGGAGGACGTCGCCGGGGAAGACCGGGGAGGCGAAGCGGCCGTCCAACTCGACCAGGTCGGCCGGGTGGGCACCGGCCACCTCGGCCAGGGGCAGGGTGACCGCGGCCAGGGTGCACAGGCCGTGCATGAACGGCTTGGGCATGCCGGCGGCCTTGGCGGCCTCCGGGTCGATGTGCATGTGGTGGCGGTCGCCGAGCAGGCGGTAGAGGGCGGCCTGCTCGGTGCCGGTGCGGAGCGTGAACTCGTGGTCGGGCTCCCGCTCGGGGCGGCGGGCCGCGGACGGGCCGCGCTCTCCGCCGAAACCGCCGCAGCCGGGCGCGAAGATCGACCAGGTGGCCTCGAGGTACTCGGTGTCCACGGCGACCTCGAAGACCGCGGCGCCGCCCTTGTCCCAGACCTCCGAGACGCGGGCCGTCATCTCCAGGTCACCGGAGCGCGGCAGCGGCTTGCGGACCCGCAGGCGCTGCGAGCCGTGCACGGCGGTGCCGGTGTCGAAGGCGCCCGCCGAGCCGAGCACGTCCGGCGCCCACTGGGCCCTGGTGAGGGCGAAGGTCGGCAGGACCTTCAGCTTCTCCTCGAAGACGAGGTCGAGGTCGGTGGCCTTGGCCCCGACGGCCAGCGCGTAGAGGATCGCGTCGGTCTCCTCGTAGCGCTCGGTCCGGGTGCCGAGGTCGCGTCCGCGCCATTCTCCCGAGTTCACGGTCTCTTCCTTCCCGCTCACGTGTCCGCGGCCAGGATCAGGCCGCTGGTCGGCACCCCGGTCCCGGCGGTGACCAGGACGTTGTGGACGTCGCCCGGCTGGTTGACGGACGTGCCGCGCACCAGCCGGACCGCCTCGGCGATGCCGTTCATGCCGTGGATGTAGGCCTCGCCGAGCTGGCCGCCGTGGGTGTTGAACGGCAGCCGGCCGTCGAGTTCGAGGTTGCCGTCGGCGATGAAGTCCTTGGCCTCGCCCTTGCCGCAGAAGCCGAGCTCCTCCAGCTGCGGCAGCACCAGCGGGGTGAAGTGGTCGTAGATGATCGCGGCCTGGATGTCGGCGGGGGTCAGCCGGCTCTGGGCGTACAGCTGCTTGCCGACCAGCCCCATCTCCGGCAGGCCGGAGATCTCGGGCCGGTAGTAGCTGGTCATCATCAGCTGGTCGGGGCCCGAACCCTGGGCGGCGCCCCAGATCACGGCCGGAGGGTTCGGCAGGTCGCGGGCCCGCTCGGCGGAGACGACGACGATCGCCTGGCCGCCGTCGCTCTCCTGGCAGCAGTCCAGCAGGTGCAGGGGTTCGGCGATCCAGCGGGACGCCTGGTGCTCCTCCAGGGTGATCGGCCGCTCGTAGAACCAGGCCTTGGGGTTGGTCGCGGCGTGCTTGCGGTCCACGACGGCGACGCGGCCGAAGTCGGCGCTGGTCGCCCCGTACTCGTGCATGTAGCGGCGGGCGAACATCGCCACCCACTGGGCGGGTGTGGAGAGGCCGAACGGCGTCATCCACGAGTAGGCGGCGCGGTCGGCGCTGACGTCCATCGGACGTTCGGCCTGGCCGAGGCCGTAGCGCTCGCCGGAGCGCTCGTTGAAGGCGCGGTAGCAGACGACCACGTCGGCGATGCCGGTGGCGACGGCCATCGCGGCCTGCTGGACGGTGGCGCAGGCGGCGCCGCCGCCGTGCCCGATGCGGGAGAAGAACGTCAGCTCGCCGATGCCCAGGTTGCGGGCGATGTGGATCTCCGAGGAGGTGTCGGCGGTGAAGGTCACCATGCCGTCGACGTCCGAGGGCTCCAGGCCCGCGTCGGTGATGGCGGCCAGCACCGCCTCGCAGGCCAGCTGCAGCTCGCTGCGGCCGGACTCCTTGGAGAACTCGGTGGCGCCGATGCCGGCGATGGCGGCGGCTCCGGGCAGCACGGTCATGCGTCACTTCCTTCCGGGAGCTGGACCACGACGGTGCCGGTGACGTGCGGGCCGATCGAGTTGACGCCCTTCACGGAGATCTCGACCCTGCGGCCGTCGTCGTCCTTGGCCGACACGGTCCCGGTCAGCACCATGGTGTCGCCGGGGTAGTTGGGCGCGCCCAGCCGGATCTTGATCTTCTTGACCACGGCGGCGGGTCCGGCCCAGCCCGTCACGTACCGGTCGACCAGCCCGTTGCTGGTCAGGATGTTCATGAACACGTCCTTGGAGCCGCGCTCGAGGGCCAGGGACGGGTCGTGGTGCACGTCCTGGTAGTCGCGGCTCGCCAGCGCGGTCGCCACGATCATGGTGCGGGTGAGGGGGATGCTCAGTTCCGGCAGCTCCTCCCCCACCGTCACGTCCTGGTAGGCGCGGCTCATGACGCGGCTCCCGCCAGGACGTCGCCGAGCTCGGCCAGGTCGGCGGACGCGCCGCCGAGGGTGCCCGACAGCTGCTTGCCCCACAGGAAGTAGCGGTGCACCGGGTAGTCGACGTCGACGCCGATGCCGCCGTGCAGGTGCTGGGCGCGGTGGACGGTGTTCAGCCCGCCCTCGTCGGCCCACCACTTGGCGGTCAGGGCGGCGGTGGTCGCGTCCTCACCGGCGTCCAGCAGGGACACGGCCTTCCACAGGCAGACCTTCATCGCCTCGATCTCGATGTAGCAGTCGGCGAGCTGGTGCTGCGCCGCCTGGAAGGTCGCCAGGGGGCGGCCGAACTGCTCGCGCTCGCTCAGATAGCTCCCCGCGAGGCGCATCGCGCCGTCGGCGACGCCCGCCTGCACAGCGGTGACCGCCACCCGGGTCAGGTCGAGGACGGTGCGCAGCGCGCCCTCTCCCAATGCTTGGGCGGGCGCTCCCTCCAGCGTGAGGCTTCCTGCCACATCACGGCTGGTGGTCTCCGCCCGCTCCCACACCATGCCCGGCGCGGACGTCTCCACGACGAACACGCCGGGGCCGTCCTCGGTACGGGCGGTGACCAGCACGTACCGGGCGCCGAAGGCGGAGGGCACGACGGCCTTGACGCCGGTCAGCTTCCAGCCGTCGCCGTCAGGGGTGGCCGAGCAGGCGGGGCCGGCCGGGTCGGCGGGAGCGAACTCCTCCAGCGCGACGGTGACGCGGGCGGTGCCCTCCACGATGCCGGGCAGCAGGCTCTCCCGCTGCTCCGAGGTGCCGTGGCCGGCGATGGTCAGCCCCGCCACGAGCGCGGGCCACACCGGGACGGGCGCGACGGTGCGGCCCTGCTCCTCCAGCAGGACGCACAGGCCGCCGACGCCCAGGCCGGCGCCGCCGTCCTCCTCGGGCAGCGCGATGCCGAGCAGCCCGGACTCGACCAGGGCCTTCCACAGCTCCTCGTCGACGCCGTTCTCGCTCTGCTCGGCGGCCCGCAGCCGGTCGGCGGTGGCGTAGTCGGTGAAGATCTGCCGGGCCAGTCCCCGGACCTCTTCGAGTTCCTCGCCAAGGGTGAAGTCCATCAGTCTTCCTTCTTCGGGACGGCGGGCCGGAAGACCGGCAGGGTCAGGTCGGGGTCGGCGTCCAGCCACTCCAGCGAGACCGGCATGCCGATCTCGACGTCCTCGGGCGCGACGCCGGTGAGGTTGGCGGTCAGGCGGGTGCCTTCGGGCAGCTCGATCACCGCGATGAGCAGCGGGTAGTCGAATGCCGGGTGCCGCGGGTGGTGGGCGACCACGTAGCTGTAGACGGTGCCCTCTCCCGTGGACTCGACGGTGTCCCACTCGAAGGAGCCGCACACCGGGCAGCAGGGGCCGGGCGGGTGCCGCAGCGACTCGCAGGCGGAGCAGCGCTGGATGACCAGCCGGTGCTCCTTGGCCGCCTCGAACCAGAACGCGTTGTCGGTGTTGATCGCGGGCCTGGGCCGCAGCGCCTTCGGCTTCTTCTTCTCGGCGGGCTTGAACCGCAGGGTCCGCCAGCGCTGGGTGGCCACGATCTCGCCGCCGGAGTCGCGGTAGGTCTTCACGGTGGTGACGAACCGGCCGGTGCCCAGCCCGGTCTTCTTCTCCGGGGAGATCGACTCGACCGTCTCGGAGACGCTGACGTGGTCGCCGGGGACGAGCTCGCGGTGGAACTCGAACTCCGAGTCCGTGGCGACCACCGAGGTGTAGCCGCCCTCGGCG
This sequence comes from Actinocorallia sp. B10E7, assembly GCF_039871655.1. Lineage (NCBI taxonomy): Bacteria > Bacillati > Actinomycetota > Actinomycetes > Streptosporangiales > Thermomonosporaceae > Actinocorallia > Actinocorallia sp. B10E7. The sequence goes on along the minus strand of NZ_JBDPLZ010000004.1, from coordinate 351,805 downwards.
AGCAGCGCCACCAGCTCGTCGAACCCGGAGGACGATCCGTCGTCCACGGGGTTCACCGTCGCGGCGTACCCGCGCATCGTCCACGCCTGGACCATCGACGCGGGCGCCACGACGCCCGGACGGCCGGTGGCCTTGGCGGCCTCGTCGTCCAGGTAGACCGGGTTGGCGTCCTCCATGGCCTCGACCCAGTGGCGGATCATCGGCACGTTCACCGGGTCCTGGCCGCGCCGCTCGGCGACCAGCTCGCGGCCGGCCCAGGCCTGCAGCCTGGCCTCGTAGTCCTGCTCGCTCATCGTCCCGACCTCGCCCTCGGCAGGCCCAGGCCCTGCACCGCGACCATGTCGCGCAGCACCTCGTTGACGCCTCCGCCGAAGGTGTTGACGATGCCCTGGCGGGACAGCTGCTCGATCTGCCCGTACAGCACCGCGCCCGGCGACTCCGGACGGATCCGGCCCGCCGCGCCGAGGATGCCGGTGAGGGTGCGCTGCACGTCGATGTGGGTCTCGGTGCCGTAGGTCTTGGTGGCGCCGGCCTGGGCGCCGGACAGCTCGCCCGTGGTCTCCACCGACCAGGTCATCCGCCAGTTCAGCAGCGCCATCGCCTCGAGCCTGGCGTAGGTGCGGGCCAGGTCGCGGCGCACCCACGGCAGGTCGATCACGCCGTTGTCCTTCGCCCAGTCCCGCACGTCCTCCCACAGACGGATCATGCGGCCGCCGAGCGCGGCCAGGCCGATGCGCTCGTGGTTGAGCTGGGTGGTGATCAGGCCCCAGCCGCCGTCGACCTCGCCGACGACGCTCCCGGCGGGGATCCGCACGTCCGAGTAGTAGGTGGCGGTGACGACCATGCCGCCGACGCACTGGATGGGGCTCCAGGAGAACCCTTCGGCGTCGGTCGGCACGATGAGGATCGAGATGCCCTTGTGCTTGGGCTTGTCGGGGTCGGTGCGGGCGGCCAGCCACACGTAGTCGGCGGTGTTGGCGCCGCTGGTGAAGATCTTGCTTCCGTCGACGACGAACTCGTCGCCGTCCCGCACCGCGCGGGTGCGCAGCGACGCCAGGTCGGTGCCCGCGTCCGGCTCGGTGTAGCCGATCGCGAAGACGATGTCCCCGGCGAGGATGCCCGGGAGGAACTGCTTCTTCTGCTCCTCGGTCCCGTACTTCATCAGGGTCGGGCCGACGGTGTTGACGGTGACGAACGGGAACGGCAGGCCGGCCCGCTGCACCTCGTCGAAGAAGACGTACTGGTCGGAGATGGACCGTCCCTGGCCGCCGTACTCGGTGGGCCAGCCGATGCCCAGCCAGCCGTCGTTCCCGAGCATCTTCACGACCTCGCGGAACCGGCTCCCGCCGACGCCCTCCTCGCCTACCCGGCGACGCACGTCCTCGGGCAGCAGGTTCGCGAAATAGGAACGAAGTTCCGCGCGCAGTTCCTGTTGCGCTGCGGACTCACGCAGATCCATGGGCACTCTCTCTCTGGATGGTCAGGGCAGGAAGCGCAGTCGGCCGCTGGCGACGAACTCCTCGCGCAGCGCCTCCTTGTCGGCCTCGGTCATCAGGGTGTAGTCGGGTGTGCCCCGTCCCACCCACCGGTAGACGGGCTCTTCGGTCCGCCAGCCTTCGACCTGGAGCTGTTTCTTGGCCAGCTTGCCCGAACCCGTGGTGGGCAGGGCGTGGGAGAAGCGCACGAAGCGGGGGGCGCCCTTGGTGCCCAGGTCCTGCTGGGCGGCCAGGAACCCCGGCAGGTCGAGGTCCTCGAAGGCCGTTCCCTCGGGGACCTCGACCGCCGCCATCACCTGGTCGCCGGAGCGGGGGTCGGGGACGGCGAACGCGACGGCGTCGATGACCTTGGGGTGGCGGCGCAGCACGAGCTGGGTGTGCAGGGCGGAGATGTTCTCCGAGTCCACCCGGATCCAGTCCCCCGACCTGCCCCCGAAGTACAGGAAGCCCGCTTCGTCGAGGTAGCCGAGGTCGCCGGTCCAGTACCAGCCGTGGCGGACGCGTTCGGTGTCGGCCACGGGGTTCTTGTAGTAGCCCTCGAACTTTTCCGCGCCGTTCACGTCGACGATCTCGCCGATCGCCTGCTCATGGTTGAGGACCCGGCCGTGCTCGTCCAGGACGGCCGGCACGCAGGTCTCGCGGGTCTCGGGGTCGACGATCCGCACGCCGTCGTGCATGGGGCGGCCGAACGCGCCCGCCGGGGTGTCCGGCGTCTGCTTGATCATGCCGGCGCCCTCGCTGGAGCCGTAGCCCTCCACCAGCCTGCAGCCGAAGCGGCGCAGGAACTCGGCCCTGTCCTCGGGCGAGGCCTCGGTGCCGAAGGCGTGGGTGAGGGTGTTGTCCGCGTCGTCCGGCCGCTCGGGCGTGGCCAGGATGTAGCCGATGGCCTTGCCGACGTAGGTGAAGAACGTGACGCCGAAGCGCCGCACGTCCGGCAGGAAGCCGGAGGCGGAGAACTTCGGGGTGAGCACGACGGTGGCGCCCGCGGCCAGCGCCGGAGCCCACAGGGCCATCAGCGCGTTGCCGTGGAACAGCGGCATCGGGCAGTAGCAGACGTCCTCGCGCTTGACGTCGTACTTGGCGCTGTTGTTGCGGCCCAGCTCGGCGAGCCGGCCCTGGGAGCAGCGGGCGGCCTTGGAGGCGCCGGTCGTCCCGGAGGTGAACAGCAGCAGCAGCTGCGTCTTCGGGTCGACGGACGGGTCGGCGGCCGGTTCGCAGACGTGCCCGGCGACCAGGGCGGGGTACTTCTCGTCGTCGACCAGCAGGAACCTGTCGCGGGGCACCCCGATGTCCAGGCCGTCCAGCAGCTCGAGCCCCGCCCGGTCGGTGATCACCAGCTGCAGGTCGGTGTGGCGGACCTCCTGTTCCAGGTAGGCGCCGCGCCGGGTGGAGTTGATCCCGACGACGGTCGCCCCGCCCAGCGCCGCGGCGCCGAGCCACAGGATGTACTCCGGCACGTTGTCCAGCAGGACCCCGATGTGGAAGGGGCCGTCCTGGCGGAGCTCCGCGGCCAGGGAGGCGCGGGCCGCACTTTCCCTGACCACTTCGTCCCAGGTCCAGGCGTCGTCGCCGCTGAGCAGGCCGGGGCGGTCGTCCCCGGCGCGGGCCAGCAGCAGTTCGGCGATCGTCTCGTTGCGCACGTTTCGCTTCCTCTATGCGGCGTATCCGGGGAGCACGCAGTGCGCGCCCTTCGCGCCGTAGATCGTGAACAAGCACCCGCAGAGGGCGCGCAGTCAAACTAAGTCAGCGGGATGCCCCCGGTAGGAGGGCATCCCGCTGACCGGGAGCGGCGGGCTTACCCGCCGGTCAACGCCGGGAAAGGGCCTCGGTGATGGCCTCGGTGTGGGACTGGGACTCCGCCAGCTGGCGCATCAGCCACAGGCGCAGCACCCGGGTGACGGCCGCGGCCACGTACAGCGCCGCGCCCAGCAGGGTGACGGACACGAACGCGAGCGCCAGGATCTGGGTCGAGGCGATGTCCCGGTTGTCGTCCAGGGCCAGCGAGTTGCTGTAGGAGACGAAGGTCCCCGCGACGCCGAGGATCATGACCACCAGGCCGATGATCCGGAACTTGCCGTCGACGGCGGAGGCGTTGCCCGCACCGATCTTCTGGGCGGCCACATCCTGGGCGAACTTCGCGCGGCGTTCTTCGCTGTGGGTCGTGGTCATGGGGGTCAACCTCCTAGATATTCGCTGGAAAGACGGCCTTCGATCTCATCGGGCCTGCCGGTGTCCACGATGCGGCCGTGCAGCATGAGGGCGGCGGTGTCGGCGATCGGCAGCACCACGCGGGCGAACTGCTCGGCGACCAGCACCGACAGCCCGCCGGCGACGAGTTCGGCGACCGTCTCGTACATCTGGCTGACGATCATGGGAGCCAGGCCCATGGACAGCTCGTCGAGCAGCAGGACGGCCGGGTCGGTGGCCAGCGCCCGCGACAGGGCGAGCATCTGCTGCTCGCCTCCCGACATCGAGCCGGCGAGCTGGTCGCGCCGCTTGCCGAGGATGGGGAACCGGCCGTAGGCGACCTCTTCGATCTTCTTCAGGTCGGTGCCGGTGCCGGTGGCGATCCACAGGTTCTCCCGGACCGTCAGGTTCGGGAAGACGCCGCGGCCCTCGGGGATGGCGCAGACACCGAGCTTGGCGATCTCCTGCGCCGACAGGCCGTTGACCCTGCGTCCGGCCAGCCGCAGCTCGCCTCCGTTCAGGGGCAGCAGCCCGGTGCACACCTTCATGGTGGTGGACTTGCCGCCGCCGTTCGGGCCGAGCAGCGCCACCACCGAGCCGGGGTGGACGGCCAGGTCGACGCCGTGCAGCACTTGAATGGCGCCGTAGCCCGCGCGGGCTCCGACCAGTTCGAGCACGGGCGTCTGGTGCTCCGCCTCCACGGCGGCGCCCCGCGCCCCGGTGTCCGTGCTCATGCCACCTCCTCGGTTCCGATGTAGGCCGCGATGACCTCGGGGGACTGCTGGACCTCCTGCGGGGTTCCCGAGGCGATGACCGAGCCGTAGTCGAGCACGTGGATGACGGTGCACAGCCGCATCACCAACGGCAGGTCGTGCTCGACCAGGCAGATCGCCAGCCCGCCCTCGGCCAGGCCGGTCAGCAGCTCGGCGAACGCCTCGGTCTCCTGCTCGGTCTGGCCGGAGGCCGGCTCGTCCAGCAGCAGCACCCGCGGGGAGGTCATCAGCGCCCGCGCGACCTCCACCACCCGCGCCCGGCCGGTGGGGATGTCGGAGACGTCCCGGTCGGCGATGTCGGTGAGCCCGGTCAGCTCCAGGATCCGGTCGGTCTCGGCGTCCAGGTCGACGCGCTTGCGGGTGGTGGCCCGCAGGATGTCCCCGGCGACCTTGACGTTGTCGCGCACCGACAGCGACAGGAACAGCTCCAGCTGCTGGAAGGTGCGGGCCAGTCCGAGCTTGGCGCGCTTGGCCGGAGACAGCCCGGTGACGTCGGTGCCGTCGATGAGCACCCTGCCCTCGGTCGGCTTCTGCAGCCCGGTGACGGTGTTGAACAGCGTGGTCTTGCCCGCGCCGTTCGGGCCGATAAGCCCGGTGATCAGGCCCTCCTCGGCTCCGATGCTCACCTGGTTCACCGCGGTGTTGCCGCCGAAGCGGACCGTGACTCCCTGGGTCTCAAGCAGGGGCATTGACTTCCTCTCCCTTCTTCAGGACCGGGGCGGCCGCCCGGACGCCGGGGACCCGCGCGGGCAGGCCCAACGCCAGGTCGAGCCGGTCGCGCAGCGCGTCGGTGAACGGCTCGTCGTCACGGATCTCGTCCTGGCCGGAGTGCCCGTGGCCTTCGACGGCGGTGACGGCGTGCGGCATGAGCTTGTGCCCGACGGCCGGCAGCGCCATCACCACGACCATGGCCAGCAGCGAGAACGTCCAGCTGCCGTAGACGCCGGCCAGAGCCAGCACGTACAGCACGGCCACGAGCGCGGCCCCGCCGATCAGGACGGGCCTGGCGTGCCGCAGAGAGCGGTAGCCGTCCATGATCCCCTGGACCGAGCCGCTGGGGGTCTTGCCGACGCCCATGCCGATCAGGGCGGTGCCGACCATCACCACGTTGCCCAGCAGCTGGAAGAACGTCGCCGCCTGCGGCTGGGAGATGGCCAGATCGTTGAAGGTGCCGACGAGCAGGGTGAAGCCGATGCCGGACATCACGCCGCCGAACAGGGCGCCGCTGATGTAGCCGATGCCGCCGACGACCACCAGCATCACCAGCGCGAGGCTGGCCATGATGCCGAAGTGCTCACCGTCCACCGAGCCCATGCCGGAGCTCATGAGGATGCCGCCCAGGCCGGCGATGGCGGCCGAGAGCATGAAGACGCTCAGCTTCAGCTTGACCAGGTTCTGGCCGAGCATCGCGGTGGCGGCCGGGCTGTCCTTCATGGCGGCCAGCCGGCGGCCGTAGCCGCTGTTGCGCAGCGCGGCCAGGCCGACCGAGATCAGCGCGAACAGCGCGGTGGCCACCAGGAGGAACGTCAGCGGCTCGCCCATGTCGACCGGACCGAACCTGGGCTTGGGGATGATCAGCGTGCCGTCGGGGAACAGCGTGAACGTGAAGCCCGCCACGGTGTGCTCGACGGTGTCGCGCAGCACCATGTTCGACAGCAGCGCGCCGAAGGCCAGGGTGGCCAGCGCCAGGTAGAGGCCGCGCAGCCGCAGCGCCGGCAGCGCGACCAGGCCGCCCACGACCGCGGTGGCCAGGACGGCCAGCACGATGCCCGGGAGGTTGAGGGTGGCGTCCAGGCCGGTGCCGGTGATGCCGAAGTGGAAGACGATGACAGTGGCGATCGCGGCGAAGGACAGCGGAGCGAGGTTCATCTCGCCCGCGTAGCCCGTCAGCACGGTGAGGGACAGCGCGATGATCGCGAACGCCATGCCCAGGCCGAGCGTGGTGATGCCCGAGTCGGCCAGCAGCAACGAGTACAGGAACACGATGCCGACCAGCGCCAGACCCCACGCCGCCGCGGCGCGCACGCTCGGCACCCGGTAGCGCTCGCGGGTCCGGGTGGCGGCGCCGCGCAGCCGGTCCTGCGGCAGCACGATGATCACGATGAACAGCAGGATCATCGGGAGCGAGACCCGGAAGTTGCCCGTCCAGCTCCACTCGCTGGGGAAGTAGGCGGTCACGTACGCGCCGAGGAGGCCGAGCACCATCGCTCCGGCGAAGGCCGGCGGGATGCTGCGCAGGCGGCCGAACATGGCGGCGGCGAAGGCGTCGATCACCAGCAGGGTGAGCGCGTTGGCCTCCAGCGAGCCGCCGCTGACCGGGGTGATGAGGATGCCGGCGAGCACCGCGAGGGCCGAGCCCAGCGCCCAGGAGAAGGCGGCGACGCGCGCCGGGTCGTGGCCGTTGAGCCGCAGCAGGTCGGGGGAGTCCACGGTGCCGCGCATGACCACGCCCACCCGGGTGCGGTGGAAGAGCATCCGCAGGCCCAGCGCGATGGCCAGGGCGACGACGAGGCAGAGGATCTCGTGGACCCGGACGACCACGCCCGCGATCTCGACGGAGGCGTCGGCCCCGAAGAACATGGTCAGCGTGCGGGGCTCGACCGGGTCCCAGATCCACTGGGACAGGTACACCATGCCGAGCATGACCGCGACGGTCACCACGATCTTGGCGACCTCGGCGGTGTCCCGCAGCGCACCCATGATCAGCTTGTGCAGGAGCAGGCCCATCAGCGGACCGAAGACGCCCACCACGAGCAGCAGGGACAGCCACACCGGCAGCCCCCAGCCCACGGAGAGCTGCCAGTACACGAAGGTGCCCAGCATGGCCTGGGCGCCGTGGGCGAAGTTGAAGATGCCCGAGGTGTTGTAGGTCAGGACCAGACCGGAGGCGGCGATGGCGTAGACCGACCCCAGAACGAGCCCGAGGATCGTGAAGGTAAGGAAGGTGGTCATGGTCGCCCTTGTGGAGATGAGGGAGAGGGGCGGGCGGACCGGCCGCCGAGGCGGCCGGTCCGCTGGAACCGTGCGCGGGGCACGGTCACATCAGGACTTCAGGAAGGTGGTGGCGATCCGGTCCTTGTTGAGCTTGGTGCCCCACAGCGCCTCGTCGATCTCGACCACGGCGTTGTCGGGGCAGGAGAACTCGCCCAGCTCGGCCGGGGCGACCTGCTCGAACTTCGAGCCGGTCAACTTGATCATCAGGGCGCACTTGGCCGGCATGTTGGCGCCGGGGTCGGTGGCCGCGTGCAGGCCGCCGCCGGTCCACTCGTGCACCTTGGACAGCTCGGTCGTGACGCACTCGCGGGTGAGGTCGGAGCCGCAGGCCTTGGCCGCGGTCGCCCACAGCAGGAACGACGAGGTGGACTGCATGCCCATCATGCCGGTCTTGCTGTTCGCGTCCTTGGCGATCTCCAGGTACTTCTTGACCGCCGGAACCTTCTCGGCGTTCTCGAACGGCTGGAAGATCATGCCGAGGTGGATGTTGTCGCCCTGGCCGCTGGTGTTCCACTTGGCGACGTAGTCGCTGTACCAGGTGGACTCGCCGAGGAACGGGACCTTGACGCCCACCCGGTCCAGGGCCTCGAGCATGCCCATGGCCGCGGCGTCCGGGGTCTTGGAGGTCCACAGCGAGGTGACGTCGCACTTCTTGAACTTCTCGGCGAACGGCACGAAGCTGGCGTCACCCTTGACGTTGAGCTGGACGCCGCACTTCTTGAAGTCGATGTTCATGCCCTTGAGCACGCTCTCGATCTTCTTGGTGCCGGTCGTGACCGCCGGAGAGGTGGAGTTGATCGCGTCCAGCCCCTTCTTCATCTCCGGGAACTTCTCCTGGGCCAGCATCAGGTTCGCGGCGTTGTAGTAGTCCACCGGGTAGGGCACGGCCTCGAACTTGTTCGGGCCCATCGTGGCGTTGGGGCCGACGGTGAAGCCCGCGACCGTGGGCAGCCCGCAGGCGACGCGGTACTGCTCGGCCGCCTCGTCCATGGCGAAGCCCTGGCCGACCAGCATGAAGTCCTGCTTGCAGGCCTTCTGCATGACGCTGACCGACTGCATGTAGGCGGCGTCGTACTGGTTGCCCTTGAGCTTGCGGCCGTTGATGCCGCCCTGCTCGTTGCACCAGTCGATCATCGCCTTGACGGCGTCGCCCATCTCCTTGTTCAGGCCGGGCGCCTGGGCGAAGCCTCGGTCGTCGCCGTAGCCGATGACGATCTCGCCGTCGGTGACGCCCTGGGCGGTGGCGCCCTTGGCGTCGCCCGCGCCGCACGGAGAGGCGAGCGTGCCGAACATGGTGTCGGACGCCTTGGTCTCGGACCCGTTGTCCGAGCCGTCCGTGCCGGAGCGCTGGCCGGCGCACGCCGTGCCCAGCAGCATCAGGGACAGGACGCCCGCGGTCAGGCGCCCGAACTTGCTGGCTTTCATGGGGTGGTGCTCCTTTCACCGGACCGTGGAAGACACGGGCCGGCAGGGTGGGGTGTGGGGAGAGCGGGGTCTGGGGGAACCGGACCGCGGGACTCAGCCGAAGTAGGCCTGGCCTCCGTCGAGAGGCAGGGTCGCGCCGGTGAGGTACCGCATGTCGGGCCCCACGAGCGCGGCCACCGCGCGGCCGATGTCCGGTTCGCATTCGCCGATGTAGCCGAGCGGGATCGTCTTGCGGAACTCCTCGGCCTCCTCGGGGAAGTTCTCGGTCCACTGCTTGAGCCCCGGCGACAGGGCGTGCGGCGCGACCGCGTTGACGCGGATGCCGTCGGGCCCCCACTCGACGGCCGCGGTGCGGGTCAGTGACTTCAGCGCCTGCTTGGCCGCCGCGTACGCGCCGTACGTGGTCGGGTCCCAGCGGACCATCGCCGAGGTGACCAGATTGACGACGTTGCCGCCGCCGCGCGCCTTCATGTGCGGGTGGCACGCCTTCATGAAGGCGAACGCCGCGAACGGACCGCTCACGAAGCCCTTCTGGAAGGCCCGGTCGCTCAGCGACAGCAGCGTCCCGTAGTTTCCGGAGTAGGCGTTGTTGATGAGGATGTCCACGCCGCCGAAGGTCTCGACGACCCGGTCGACGACCGCGGGGATCTCCTCGGTCTTCAGCACGTCACAGGCGAAGGGTTCGGCGCGGGCGCCCCGTTCGCGGATGAGCTCGCAGGTCGTCTCGAGCTTGGCGAGCGTACGGCCCAGAACCGCTATTTCGGCCCCCTCGGAGGCGAGAGCCAGCGCGATCCCTTGTCCGACGCCCTGACCTGCGCCTGTAACGATCGCCACCTGCCCGGATAGGCTTCGCAATGGTTCTCCTAGTTGTCCAGGTCACAACGAATCGCCATAGTGATGTGACGCGGACCACCTGACGAAGCCAGTCCCACTCAGCGGAATGGAGTTGCAGGAGGTCGGCGAGTTCGCCTCCGTCCCGCTCATCGGGACCCTCGCGCCGGAGAACCCGCAGGTGTCCAGAATGGGCGCGAGAGAGAAAAGTGATCTGCGTCATGCAGTGAAGAGGAGAACCGATGAGCACCGATCCGACGGTGGTGATGGCTGAGATCATGGGGCGGCTCACCGGACCCGGAGGGAAGTTCTCCCTGGTCGAGGAGCCGGGCCGCCTCTCGCCCGGCTTCGTCGGCGCAGCGCGCAACCTCGGCGAGGTGCTCACCGCCTCGGTGGCGTACGGGGACCGCGACTACATCGTCACCGCCTCCGAGCGCCTCACCTACGCCCAGCACGCCGAGCGGGTGGCCGCGCTGGCCGAGGCGCTGCGCGAGGAGCACGGTGTGCGGCCCGGCGACCGCGTCGCCATCGACGCCGCCAACGCCCCGGACTGGATCGTCTCGTTCTGGGCGGCGGTCGCCGTCGGCGCCGTCGCCGTCGGCTACAACGCCTGGTGGGCGCCGCTAGAGATCGAGTACGCGCTCGGCCACACCGAGCCCAGGCTGGTCATCGCCGACGCCAAGCGGGCCGCCCAGATCGGGGACCGGGCCACGGTGCTGACCCTGGAGGAGGGCGTTCCCGCCGCGGTGGAGCGGCACCGGGGCGCCGAGCTGCGGGTGCACGACGCCGCGCCCGAGGACCCGGCCGTCATCCTCTACACCAGCGGGACGAGCGGGCGGCCCAAGGGCGCCGTCCACAGCCACCGCAACCTCGCCTCGGTGATCGAGTACCACCGGCTGAACGACGCGATGATCGTCGAGATGGCCGCCAAGTGGGGGATCGAGAGCCGGCCGGAGGACCGCCGGTACCTGCTGGCGCTGCCGCTGTTCCACATCGCCAGCCTGCACAACCTGGCCGTGCCGCGGCTGGCCACCGGCAGCACGGTGGTCATGTACCAGGGCGCGTTCGACGTCGACCGGGCGCTGAGCCTGGTGGAGAAGGAGAAGGTCACCAACTGGGGCGCCGTGCCGACCATGGCGCACCGGATCCTCGAGCACGGTGACGTCTCGAAGTACGACCTCTCGTCGCTGACCGCGTTCGCGCTGGCCTCCGCGCCCTCCTCCCCCGCCTTCAAGGCGCGACTGAGCGAGGCCTTCCCGCCCGCCCGCGGCGCCCTCGTCGACAGTTACGGGCTCACCGAGTCCTGCACCGCGATCGCGGTGGCCTCTCCGATGGACCTCGAGCAGGCCCCGGGCACGCTGGGACGCCCCGTCACCGGCGTCCGCCTGGAGATCCGCGACGCCGAGGGCAGGGCGCTGCCCGAGGGCAAGGAGGGCGAGATCTGCGTGCTCAGCCCGTACGTCATGCTCGGCTACTGGAACGACGAGCAGGCCACCTCCTCGGCGATCGACCCGGAGGGCTGGCTGCGCACCGGCGACATCGGCATGATCGACCAGGGCCGCCTGCGGCTGACCACCCGCCGTTCGGACCTCATCATCCGCGGCGGCGAGAACGTCTATCCCGTCGAGATCGAGAACGCCCTCACCGAGTACCCCGGGGTGCACGAGTGCGTCGTCCTGGGCGCCCCGCACCCGGACCTGGGGCAGGAGGTCATGGCCGTCGTCGTCTTCTCCGGCGAGCCCGCCTCCGAGAAGGAGCTGACCGACTTCGCCCGGGAGCGCCTGGCCTACTTCAAGGTCCCGTCGCGCTGGGAGATCACCACGTCGCCCCTGCCCCGCAACGCCACGGGCAAGGTGATCCGCCGCGAGGTCGAGAACAGCGTGGGCCTCTCCTCCGACACCTCGGCCGCCTCTCCCGACTGACATCCGGGCCGACGCCCCGGCCGTCCCTGTCTCCAGGACCGGGACGGCCGGGGCGTTCCCGTGTCGCGGTCCGGGTCACGGCGTACGGGCGGCCGACGCGAAAACCCGCCGCCCCCGGAGGGACGGCGGGTTTGGAGCGTTCCCGCTAGCGCGGCCTGGGCTTGAACTTGGCGATGAACAGGCCCTCCGCGGTGACGCACTCCCGGCCTCCGGCCGAGATCGAACCCACCGTGCGGATCTTGCTTCCCTCCACCGACACCTGCCTCGCCCTGATCGTCAACGGCTCGAACAGCGGGGTGAGGTGGTGGTAGCGCAGGACCAGCTCCGCCGTCATGCCCGACACCCCCGCCCAGCCGTTGGCGACGCCCAGGGTGTGGTCCAGGATGAGGGCCGACACCCCCCCGTGGACGCATTCGGGCGGGCCCTGGTAGGGCAGCCCGAGGACGGTCACGGCCTCGATGGAGCCGTCCGGCAGCGCCGTGTACTCCAGCGGCGGGGCGATCGGGTTCTCCGATCCGGCGACCGCGTCGTGCCTGGTGACGTCGTCGCCCCGCCACATGTCCACCAGCCGCTCCCGCAGGTCGGGAGCGGTGGCGTCCAACTCGTCGGCGATGGTGTTCAGGCGGTCGGTGATGCCGGCCAGGTCCGCGCCGGAGATGTCCCCGGCACGGACCAGGCCGTCGATCACCCGGCGGGCCGCGGCCGCGGCCGCGTCCACGCCGGTCCCCCGGTACGGACGGGAGAGTTCGATCGTCATCTCCTTCAGGCCTTCCCGACCGGCTCGGGGTCGCGGGGCAGGCCCAGCAGCCGCTCACCGATCACGTTGAGCTGCACGTCGGTGGTGCCGCCGGCGATCGACATGCAGCGCGAGTTCAGGAACATCCAGGTGGCGTCGGGGCTCCCGCTCGAGAGGCTCCGCCCGGTGGTGGCCAGAGCCGCGGGGCCCGCCCAGTCCATGGCGGTCTCCCACACCTGCTGGATGTGCTCCACTCCGATCAGCTTACTGATGCTGGCCTCCGCTCCCGGCTGCGCCCCCGACAGGGAGCGCAGCGTGGTGCGCAGGCCGAACAGGCTGCTGGACTGGGCGTCGCACAGGATCTGGCCGAGCACGGTGAGGCGCTCGTCGTCGATCCGCCCGCCCTCGGCGGCGACCAGGCCCAGCAGGGCCTCGCCGCCGCTGCCCAGCGAGGAGTCGTGCGACAACGAGACCCGCTCGTTGGACAGGGTGGTGCGGGCCAGCTTCCAGCCGTCGCCGGGGCCGGCGACCAGCAGGTCGTCGGGGATGAACACGTCGTCGAGGAAGACCTCGTTGAACAGCGCCTCGCCGGTCAGCTCGCGCAGCGGCCGGATGTCGATCCCGGGGGACTTCATGTCCAGCAGGAAGTACGACAGGCCCTTGTGCTTGGGGGCCTCCGGGTCGGTGCGGGCCAGCAGGATGCCCCAGTCGGCCTCGAGGGCCATGGACGTCCAGACCTTCTGGCCGTTGATCTTCCAGCCGCCCTCGACCTTCTCGGCCCGGGTGGACAGCGCCGCCAGGTCCGAGCCGGCGCCGGGCTCGCTGAACAGCTGGCACCAGCGCAGCTCGCCGCGCAGCGAGGCGGGCAGGAAGCGCTCGTGGTGCTCGGGCGAGCCGTGCGTGATGAGGGTCGGCACCACCCAGTTGCCGATGATCATGTCGGTGGCGCGCAGGCCGGCCGCGCGCATCTCCTCGGCGATCACCAGCTGGGTGACGGCGTCCGCGCCCTTGCCCCAGGGCTTGGGCAGGTGCGGGGAGGTGTAGCCGCGCTCGGCCAGGTAGGTCAGCCGCTCCTGGCCCTCCAGAGCCTTGGCTGGCTCCAGCTCAGCGCGGATCTCGACGCGGACCTGCTCGGCCTCCTCGGGCAGCTCGACGCTCAGCTCGCGACGGACTCCGTCCAGGGTGAGCCGGGCCACTCGGCGGCGCCACTGGGCGGTGGAGCCCAGCAGGAGGCGCAGGGACTGGGCGCGGCGCAGGTAGAAGCCCGCGTCGTGCTCCCAGGTGAAGCCGATGCCGCCGAGGGTCTGGATGCAGTCCTTGGCGGCGGAGAAGGCGTTCTCCACGCTGGTGGCGCCGGCGACGGCCGCGGCCAGCGAGGCCTCGGCGGCGCTGCCGTCGGCCTGGGCGCGGGCGGCGTCCCAGGCGCAGGCGCGGGCCTGCTCGGCCCTGGCCAGCATCCGGGCGCAGCGGTGCTTGACGCCCTGGAACTGGCCGATGGGGCGGCCGAACTGCTCGCGGACCTTGGCGTACTCGGCGGAGGTGGCCGTCGCCCAGTCCGCCAGGCCCGAGGCCTCGGCGGAGAACAGCACGGCGGCCAGGTCCAGCACGTCCCGGGTGTCCAGGCCGGTGAGGACGGCGTCCTCGGCGACGGCCACGCCCTCGGCCCTGACGGCGGCCAGGCGCCGGGTCGGGTCGTGGCTGGGCAGGTCCGAGGGCTCGACGGCGTCGCGCGGCAGCACGACCCAGACGGTCTCCTCGCCGTCGCGGGCGGGGAGCACGAACAGGTCGGCGACCTGGCCTCCGAGCACCGGCTCGGACTCCCCGTCCAGGGTGATCCCGCCGTCACGGCGGGTCAGCGTCAGACCTCCGGGACGCAGCGCGACCGCGCCGATGGCGCCGCCCTCGGCCAGCGACTCCAGGTGCGCCCCGTGCCCGGCGCGGTGCAGCACCGCGCCCGCCAGCGTCGTGGGCAGGAACGGGCCGGGGGTGAGGGCGCGGCCCAGCTCCTCCAGCACGACGGCCAGCTCGACCAGCCCGTAGCCGGCGCCGCCCGCGCTCTCGGGCAGGTGCAGGCCGAGCAGACCCTGCTCGGCCAGGTCCTTCCAGAACGGGGGGACCTCGTCGCGTTCGGCCTCCACGGCCGCGCGCAGGACCTGCGGGGTCACCTCGCGGGAGGTGAAGGTCCGCACGGCGTCGCGCAGGTCCCGGTGTTCCTCGGTCAGTCCGATGGTCATGGTGGTTCTCAGATCCGTTCGATGATGGTGCCCGTGGCGTGCGCGCCGCCCGCGCACATGGTGATCAGCGCGGTGGACTTGTCGGTCCGCTCCAGCTCGTAGAGGGCCTGGGTGATCAGGCGGGAGCCGGTGGAGCCGACGGCGTGGCCCAGCGCGATCGCGCCGCCGTTGACGTTGACCTTGTCCATGTCGGCGTCGTGGGCCTGCGCCCAGGACAGGACGACGGACGCGAAAGCCTCGTTGATCTCGACGAGGTCGATGTCCGACAGCTTCATCCCGGCCTTGCCCAGCACGTGGCTGGTCGCCTCGATCGGGCCGTCCAGGTGGTAGTACGGGTCGGAGCCGACCATGCCGGAGGCCACGATCCGGGCTCGGGGACGCAGGCCCAGCTCGGCGGCCTTCTCGGCGCTCATCAGCAGCACCGCCGCGGCGCCGTCGCTGATCTGCGAGGAGTTGCCCGCGGTGTGGATGCCGTCGGGGTAGACCGGCTTGAGCTTGGCCAGGCCCTCCATGGTGGTCTCGCGCAGACCCTGGTCACGGGTGACGACGGCGGTCTCGCCGGTCGGCCCCTCCGGGCCGATCACCGGGGCCTCGACCGGCAGGATCTGCCCGGCGAAGCGGTCCTCGGCCCAGGCGCGGGCCGCCTTCTGCTGGGAGGCCAGACCGAGCGCGTCCGCCATCTCGCGGGTGATGCCCTTCTTCTGGGCGATGCGCTCGGCGGCGAGGAACTGGTCGGGCATGTCGATCGTGAAGCTCGCCGGGAACGGGCTGCCGCCCTCGGGGGTGACGGCCGCGCCCAGGAAGACCCGGCTCATGGCCTCCACGCCGCAGCCGATGCCGGCGTCGATGGCGCCGGAGGCGATCAGGCCGGCGATCACGTGCACGGCCTGCTGGCCGGAGCCGCACGCGCAGTCGATGCTGGTGCAGGCGGTCTGGTAGGGCAGGCCGGCGGTCAGCCACGCGTTGCGGGTGATGTTGTTGGCCTGCTCGCCCGCCTGGGTGACGCAGCCGCCGGCGACCTGGCCGATCTGGCGCGGGTCGACGCCGGCCTTCTCCAGCAGACCCTTCTGGGTCAGGCCGAGCAGCTCGGCCGGGTGCAGGCCCGCCAGCACTCCGTTGCGCTTGCCGACCGGGGTGCGGACGGCGTCGACGATGACGGCTTCAGACATGGTGGTTCCTCTTCTCTAGGCTTCGCTGGTCAGGACCTGCTTGGCCCAGCGGTAGTCGGCCTTGCCGCTGGGTGAACGCATGACGGACGGGGTGAACGTGATCAGGGCCGGGACCTTGTAGCCGGCCAGGTGCTCGCGGCAGTGGGTGCGCAGCTCCTCGACGCCGGGTACCGGTGCCTCGGGACGCAGTTCCACGACGGCGGCGACCCGCTCCCCGAACCGTTCGTCGGGGACGCCCGCCACCAGCACGTCCAGCACGGCGGGGTGGGCCTTGAGGGCCTGCTCGACCTCTTCGGGGAAGACCTTCTCACCGCCGGTGTTGATGCAGCCCGAGCCGCGGCCGAGCACGACGATGGTGCCGTCGGCCTCCACCCGGGCCATGTCGCCGAGGATCGCCCAGCGGGTGCCGTCGATGACGGGGAAGGTGCGGGCGGTCTTCTCCGGGTCGTTGTAGTAGCCCAGCGGGACGTGCCCGCCGCGGGCGACGGTGCCGAGCTCGTCCGAGCCGGGCTGGACGGGCTTGAAGCCGGTGTCGATGACGGTGACCTGCGGGCTGGGCGACAGCCTCATCAGGCCGTCCTCGCCGACCTGGATGGCCCCGTCGACGCCCGACTCCGAGGCGCCGAAGCTGTTGTTGATGAAGAGGTTCTCCCCCAGCAACTCCCGGAACTCCGCCTGGATGCTGCGCGAGAGGATCGCCCCGCCCGAGCCCAGCACGAACAACGAGCCGAGGTCGAGTTCCGAGCGGTGCTCGCGCAGCGCGTCGGCCAGCGGCCTGGCGATGGCGTCGCCGACGATGGCGATGATGTTGACCTTCTCCCGGTCGATGAGCCGCAGCGTCTCCAGCGCGTCGAAGCGGCGCGTCAGGACCACCTTGGAACCGGAGAAGAGCGCGGAGAACAGCGTGTAGGACGCGGCTCCGTGCATCAGCGGCGCGGAGATCAGGTAGATCATCCCGGCGCCGTTCTTCACCGCCTCCACCAGCGCCTCGACGGTCAGGTACGGGTCCCCGTAGTGGTTCCCGCCCTTGAGGGCCGCCATGTAGAAGTCCTCGTGCCGCCACATCACGCCCTTGGGCATGCCCGTGGTGCCGCCCGTGTACAGGATGTAGAGGTCGTCGGAGGTGCGCTCGTCGGCCAGGGGCGGCGTCGTCGGCCGTCCCTCGATGAGCTGCTCGTACTCGGTGACGCTCACCTGGGACGGCCAGGCCGGCGGCTCCTCGGGCCCTCCGCCCGAGCGGACCACTACGGCGTGACGAAGCCCGGGGCAGTCGGCCGCCACCCGCGCGGCGGAGGGGAGGAACTCCTCGTCGAGGATGAGCCCCACCAGGTCCGCGTTGGTGTAGAGGTACTGGAGCTCCCGGTCGGTGTACCGGTAGTTGATGTTGATCGGCACCGCCCTGATCTTCAGGCAGGCCAGCAACGCCTCCACGTACTCCACTCCGTTGAGCATGTGGAGCCCCACGTGCTCGCCCGGCCTGATCCCGGCCGCGTGCAGCCCGTGCGCCAGAGCGCCGGCCCGCTCGTCCAGCTCGGCGAAGGTCAGCCTGCGTTCGCCGCAGACCACGGCTTCGCGCTGAGGCACCGCCGCGGCCACCGCCTCGAAGAGGCTCGCCAGATTCAGCGTCGTCATGCGCGAAATCTAGAATTGATTCTCGTTTCAGGGGGAGCGAAGTCCCACTCAGTGGTGATTCCCGTAAAGCGGTCGGCTGCCCGCTCAGCGAGACCGCCCACGGCGAAAAAACTAGAATTCGTACTAGTCTCCTCGAGTCCTTCGACCTGTAGAGCGGGAGCAACCGATGAACGAAGACCTCTCCCTGGCGGGCCGCACCGCCCTCGTCACCGGCGCGGGCGCCGGACTGGGCCGCGCCGAGGCCCTGGCCCTGGCCGCCCAGGGCGCGAACATCGTCGTCAACGACATGGGGCCGGCGGCCGAGGAGGTCGTCGCCGAGATCAAGGCCGGCGGCGGGCAGGCCATCGCGGTCACCGGCGACGTCGGCGACTGGTCGCTGGGCGAGACACTGGTGTCGGCGGCCGTCGACTCGTTCGGCTCGCTGGACATCGTGGTCAACAACGCGGGCGTGCTGCGCGACAAGATGATCTTCAACCTGACCGAGTCCGACTGGGACGACGTCATCCGCGTCCACCTCAAGGGCCACGCGTCCGTCTCCCGCGCCGCCGCCGTGTACTGGCGCAGCGCCAGCAAGGCCGCCGGAGGCCCCGTCTACGGCCGGGTCATCAACACCTCCTCCGAGGCGTTCCTGTTCGGCAGCGCCGGGCAGCCCAACTACTCCGCGGCCAAGGCCGGCATCGTCGCGCTCACCCTGTCCACCGCCCAGGGCCTGGCCCGCTACGGCGTGAAGGCCAACGCCATCTGCCCGCGCGCCCGCACCGCGATGACCGCCGACTCCTTCGCCGAGGGCACCGCCCCCGGCGGCCTGGACGTCATGGCCCCCGAGCGGGTCGGCACCTTCGTCGGCTACCTGGCCTCCCCCGCCTCCGAGGGCATCAGCGGCCAGGTCTTCGTCGTCTACGGCGACATGGTCGCCCTGATGGCCGCCCCGACCGTGGAGAAGAAGTTCACCGCCGCCGACGGCATCTTCTCCGTCGAGGAGATCAGCTCCCAGATCACCCCGCACTTCGAGGGCCGCGACCCCTACCAGACCTACGCCGCCTACAGCGTGGCCTCGCTCGACGACACCGGGACCACCAAGTTCGGCGGCTGAACGAGCCGCGCGAAGCCCGAGGGCCGTCCCTTCCTCCCAGGAAGGGACGGCCCTCGCGTCCGTGCGGCGTCAGAACACCTCGGGGCCCCGCAGGGTCGCCTCGGCTCCGCCGTCCACGTAGATGATCTGCCCCGCCATGTGGGAGTTCTCCGGGGAGACCAGCCAGCACAGCGCCGCGGCGATCACCTCGGGGTCGGCGTACCCGTTCAACGGCATCGGGACCGCCTCGTCCATGACCTTGACCATCGCCTCGTCCGCGAACAGCGCCTCGGTCATCGCGGTGCGCACGACGCCCGGCGCGATCGCGTTGAGGGCGATGCCCTCGCCCGCCCACTGGGGGCCGACCGCCACCCGGCGCATCCACTGGGCCAGCGCCGACTTCGACGACGGGTAGAGCCGCAGGCCCGCACCCTTCTCCATCGCCGCGTCGGCCGCCGCCAGCGCGGCCTCCTCATCGCCGTCCAGGCAGGCCCGCAGGACCGCCTCGTCCAGCGGCTGGGTGCCGGAGATCGAGCCGACCACGGCCACCCGCGGCTTCCCGGCCCGCGCCAGCGCCGGACGCAGCCCCTCCAGCATCGCGACCAGGCCGAAGAAGTTGACCTTCACCGTGAGGGTGGTGGCCCCGGCGACCCCGGCACAGGCCACGACGCCGTCCAGCGTCCCGCCGGAACGTTCCAGCACTCCCTCCACCGCACGGGCGCGGCCCTCGGGAGTGCTCAGGTCCGCGAGGACGTCGGCGTCGCGCAGGTCGACCCCGATCACCTCGTCGCCCCGCTCGCGCAGCAGCGCGGCCACCGCCCGGCCGATGCCCGACGCCGATCCGCTCACCGCGATGGTGCGTCCCATGTTCGACTCCTCTTTCTCAGGTGTGGGAACCGCCGTCGACCCGCAGGTCGAGGCCGGTCACGTAACTCGCGTCGGACGAGGCCGCGAACGCGATCACCGCGGCGATCTGCTCGGGCGTCGCCGCGCCGAACGGCGCGCGGACCTTGTCGAAGTAGCTGTAGTCCAGGCCCGGGGGCAGCATGTCGGGCCGCCGGATCAGCGGGGTGTCGGTGCTGCCGGGAGAGATCGGCACCACCCGGATGAGACGGGAACTCAGCTCGGCGGCCAGGCTCAGCGAGAAGGACAGCACCGCGCCCTTGGACGCCGAGTAGGCGCTCATGTAGGGGTTGCCCTGGGTGGCCGACAGCGAGGCCACGTTGACGATCACGCCGGAGCCGTCGGGCAGGTGCCGCTGCGCCTCCCGGCAGAACAGCGCGGTCCCCACGACGTTGACCGAGAACAGGAAGGTCAGGTCCTCGACCGTCAGCCGGTCGATCGGGGTGGTCCGGTGCACGCCCGCCACGTTGACCAGGACGTCGATGCCTCCGAGCGCCCCCACCGCCGCTTCCACGGCGGCGATCACCGCGGGCTCGTCGGTGACGTCGACGACCCTGGTGGTGATCTTTCCGGGTCCGGTCGCCGCCTCGGCGGTGCCGGCCAGCCCCTCCTCGGACAGGTCGACGGCGAAGATCTCCGCGCCCTCGGCGACGAGCCGGACGGCCGTGGCCCTGCCGATCCCCGACGCCGCACCGGTGAGCAGCACTTTCACACCGTCAAAACGATTCATGCCGGGACCGTACCGGCCTGTGACCGGCATCTTTCCGGAGGTCCCGTTCATCGGGAACGCCCGGGTCACTCCCCCTTGGGGGCGTTGGAGCGGGAGGCCAGCAGCAGCCTGCTGGCCAGCCGGATGTCGTTCTCGACATCCGCCATGGAGCTGCGCCCGTTCAGGCTGGACTGCAGCACGCCGTACCAGCACTGCATCAGCAGCCGGATCAGCGTGACGTCCTGGACGGTCGGCGTCTCGATGCCCAGGGCCTCCAGCACGATCGACCGGAAGGTGGCGTCGATCTTCATCGCGTCGCCGACGGTCGCCACGTTCGCCGTGTTCGACGACTGGAGCATGGACGTCGCCAGCACCGGACGGCGCAGCAGCTGCCGGCTGGCCTCCACCAGCAGGAGGCTCACCTCGTCCTCGGGCTCGATGCCCGGCTCGGGCGGGGTGATGCCCTCCTTGAAGCGGTCCACCTGCGCGGCCATGACCGCGGTGAACAGATGGAGTTTGGAGGGGAAGTAGCGGTAGAGGGTGCCGATGGCCACTCCGGCGGCCTTGGCCACCTCGTGCATCTGGACGCGCTCCAGCGACTTCTCGGCGCCGATGCGCACGGCGGCACGGAGAATGCGCTCACGCCTGTCGTGCTGCTCGGGCGAGCTGGGCTCGGCCGGCGGCCGGGCGGACGCGATCCTCGGCACGGTCTCTCCCATTTTCGCCTGCGGTGATGACCAGACAATACATAGGCCTGGACACGCCGCAACCGCTCGACGCGTACCGGTGAGTGGGATGGGAGGTTCGCCGCCTCGTACGGTGCGCTTGCCTTGGACGGGCCGCAACGTGAAAGGACATCTTAATGGGGACTGCCGGGGATTCTTGGGACGACCACTTCGACGTGATCGTGGCCGGATCTGGCGCCGGGGCCATGGCCGGAGCGCTGACGGCGGCGGCGAGCGGGCTGCGGACCGCCGTCCTGGAGAAGACGCCTCTGCTCGGAGGCACGTCCGCCTATTCGGGAGCCGCCATCTGGCTGCCCGGGAGCCGGGTGCAGGAGCGGGACGGGGCCGGCGACTCCACCGAGTCGGCGCGCGCCTACCTGAAGGCCCTGCTGGGCGAGGAGAACGCCGAGCACCGCGAGGCCTTCCTGGCCACCGCCCCCGAGGTCGTCGAGTTCCTGGAGAGCGACCCGGCCATCGAGTTCAAGTGGCAGCCGTTCCCCGACTACTTCAACGCCCCCGGTCGGCTGGACATGGGCCGCTCCTTCATCCCGCGCGTCCTGCCCCACGAGCGGATCGGCGAGTCGGCGGCCCTGGTGCGTCCGCCGGTCGACCGGGACCGGGCCGGGCTGGGCCACGACCCCGACGCGCCGCTGGTCCAGGGCCGGGCGCTGATCGCACGGCTGCTGCTGGCCTTCACCGCCACCGGCAACGGCACCGTCCGCACCGGCGCCGCGGTGACCCGGCTGGTCGTCGAGGACGGCCGGGTCGTGGGAGTGGAGGCCGAGACCGCGGACGGGACCGTGCGGATCCGCGCCGAACGCGGTGTGCTGCTGGCCGCCGGCGGCTTCGAGCGGGACCCGGCGCTGCGCGAGGAGCACGGTCTGCCCGGCTCCGCCGAGTGGACCATGGCCCCGGCCGGCTCCAACACCGGCGCGGCGATCACCGCCGCGACCGAGGTCGGCGCGGCTCTGGGCTCGATGGACCAGGGCTGGTGGTGCCCGGGCCTGGCCTGCCCCGGCGGCGGCGCCGCCTTCACCCTGGGCTTCCGCGGCGGCCTGATCGTCGACGCCTCCGGCGCCAGGTTCGCCAACGAGTCCCTGCCGTATGACCAGATGGGCCGCAAGATGGCCGAGGCCCCCGGCCGGGTGCCCGCCCATCTGATCTTCGACTCGCGGTCGGGCGGCCTGCCCGCCATCTCCATCCCCCCCGCCGTGCCCGAGGAGCACCTGGCCGCCGGCACCTGGGTGCAGGCCGACACCCTCCCCGAGCTGGCGGAGAAGCTGGGCCTGCCCGCCGACGCCCTCGTCGCCTCCGTCGAGCGCTTCAACGCCTTCGCCGAGAAGGGCGTGGACGAGGACTTCCACCGCGGGGAGGACCCCTACGACCGGTTCTTCTCCGTCGGCAAGGGCCCCAACCCCTCCCTCGTCCCCGTCGACCGGCCGCCCTACTACGCGGCGAAGATCGTCCTCAGCGACCTGGGCACCAAGGGCGGACTGCGCACCGACACCGACGGACGCGTCCTGGACACCGAGGGCGCGCCCATCCCCGGCCTGTACGCCGCGGGCAACAGCAGCGCCTCCTTCACCGGCCCCTACTACCCCGGGCCGGGCATCCCGATCGGCACCGCGATGGTCTTCGCCTACCGCGCCGTCCACCACATGAAGGAAGAGCAGTCTTGAGATCCGCAGGCAAGCGCACGTCCGTGATCGCCGCGACGGCGGCCGTGTTCACCGGGGTGACGGCCGCCGTCTCCGTCCCCGCGTCCGCCGGGCCGAAGGACGTCCCGCCGGGCCAGCGCGGCCGGATCCTGTCCGACCGTCCGCTCACCACCTCGGCGGCGCTGCCCAGCGCCGCCGCCAACCGGCTGGTCACCTACACCTCCCAGGGAGTGGGCGGCAAGAAGATCAAGGTGTCGGGCACCGTGTCCGTCCCCGAGGGCCGGGCCCCGCGCGGAGGCTGGCCGGTGATCAGCTGGGCGCACGGCACGACCGGCACCGCCGACGTGTGCGCCCCCTCCGCCGACACCCCCGGCGGGCCGGTCCACGACTACGTCTCCATCACCGCCGCCTACCTGGACAGGTGGGTGGCACGCGGCTACGCCGTCGTCCAGACCGACTACGAGGGCCTGGGCACCGAGGGCGGCCACCCGTACATGAACGGGGAGAGCGCCGCGAACACCGTCGTGGACATGGTGCACGCCGCCCGCGCGCTGGACCACCGAATCGGGCGGGACTGGTTCGCGATCGGCCACAGCCAGGGCGGCCAGGCCGCCCTTTTCTCCGCCGCCGCCCAGCCGCGGACGGGTCAGCTGAACCTGAAGGGCGCCGTCGCGCTGGCTCCCGGCGGCTACGGCCTCAGCCAGACCGTCGACTACATCCAGTCGCGGCTGCCCGGCGCCCAGTACGCGCTGGCGTTCCTGCCGACCCTCATCACCGGCGCCGAGGCCGCCGATCCCTCGATCGTGCCCGAGGAGCTGCTGACCGAGGCGGCGTCCGACACGCTGCTGAAGGCCGGCCGCACCGAGTGCACCGCCAAGCACCGCGAGATCGCCCTGACCTTCCCGCTGGACCAGGTCTTCCGGCCCGGCGCCGACCTCACCGGCCTGACCTCCTACCTGCGCTCCCAGGAGCCGGTCGGCCTCGACCTGCGGGTCCCCACCCAGGTCCCGCAGGGCACCGCGGACGTGCTGGTCGGCAAGCCGACCACCGACCTGCTGGTCGACGACCTGTGCGAGCTCGGCGAGGTCGCCTACGACGTCTACGAGGGTGCCGACCACCGCGGTGTCCTGAACGCCTCCTTCGAGGACTCCTTCTCGTTCGTCGAGGATCTGCGCGCCGGCCGCGCCCCGCGCAACACCTGCTGACCGGAGCCGCCGCAACAAAAGGCCCGCGCCCCACGGCGCGGGCCTCGGCTTTTTAATCCTTCGACGGCCTTGAACCGTCGCATTAGGCTGGCGCGATTCGCGAGGCGGACACGCCTCGTCACGACTTCTGAAGGAGGTAATGCTGATGACCGCGACGTCGGCTGCCGTCCGCAGCATCCGATCCGTCCACATATTCCGGGCCCCCGGCTGACCTGTTCAGCCGGCCCCTCACAGCAAGGATCCTCACAGTTGTCCTCTCTGTCCTCCGCCTCTCCCTCCTGGACCGCCCGGCCCGAGACCGAACGGGACCGGACCGCCGTCCGCGAGATCGTGCTCGGCGCCTTCCCCACCCCGCATGAGGCCGACCTGGTCGACGCGCTGCGCGCCGACCCGGCCTGGATCCCCGGCCTGTCCATCGTGGCCGAGGGCCCCGACGGCGTCCTCGCCGGATACGCCCTGCTCACCCGCTGCCGTGTCGGCGACGCCCCGGCCCTGGCACTGGGCCCCTGCGCGGTCCTGCCGTCCCGCCAGCGGCAGGGGGCGGGAGCCGCCGCGATCCGCGCCGGGCTCGAAGCCGCCCGGAACCTGGGCGAGAACCTCGTCCTCGTGCTGGGCCATCCCGAGTACTACCCGCGGTTCGGCTTCACCCCGGCCTCCGATCGCGGCATCCGTCCGTCCTTCGACGTCCCCGACGAGGCGATGATGGCGCTGGTGTTCGACGAGACCCTCCCGGTCCCGAGCGGCACCATCGCCTACCCCGCCCCGTTCGGCGTCTGACGGCGCGCCCCTCCTGCCGCCCGGCTCAGTCGCGCAGGCGCAGGAGGGGCTTCAGCGCCTCCAGGACGGCGGGGTCCTCGATGGTCGGGGGGACCGACTCCTCACGGCCCTCGGCCAGGCCCCGCATGGTCTTGCGGAGGATCTTGCCGGACCTGGTCTTGGGCAGGGCGGGGACCACGGAGACGTCACGGAAGGCGGCGACGGGGCCGACGTCGCGGCGGACCGCGGCGATCAGCTCGGTGCGCAGCTCGTCCTCGTCCCTGTCCTCGCCGGCCTTGAGGACCACCAGGCCGTAGGGGATCTGGCCCTTGACCGTGTCGGGGACGCCGATCACGGCGCATTCGGCGACGGCGGGGTGGGAGGCCAGGGCCGCCTCGATCGCGCCGGTCGACAGGCGGTGGCCCGCCACGTTGATCACATCGTCGACGCGGCCCATGACGACGAGGTAGCCGTCCTCGTCGAGGTAACCGGAGTCGCCGGTGGTGTAGTAGCCCTCGTGGCGGCTGAGGTAGGAGTCGACGAACCGGTCGTCGTCGCCCCACAGGGTGGCCAGCGCGCCCGGAGGCAGCGGCAGCTTGATGACGATCTCGCCCTCCCGCCCTGCGGGCAGCGGGTCTCCGGCGGCGTCCACGATCCGCACGTCCCAGCCGGGCATCGGGACCGTGGCCGACCCCGGCTTGATCGGCATCGGCTCCAGCCCGCGCGGGTTGGCGGCGATGGCCCAGCCCGTCTCGGTCTGCCACCAGTGGTCGACCACGGGCACGCCGAGCACGTCGGTGGCCCACTGGTAGGTCTCCGGGTCCAGGCGCTCACCCGCCATGAACAGCCCGGTCAGCGAGCCTATGTCGTACTTGGAGAGCTCCGCCGCCTTCGGATCGACCTTCTTGATCACCCGCAGGGCCGTGGGGGCGGAGAACAGCTTCTTCACCCCGTACTCGGAGACCACCCGCCAGAACGCG
The DNA here is from genome assembly GCF_039871655.1 of Actinocorallia sp. B10E7. Lineage (NCBI taxonomy): Bacteria > Bacillati > Actinomycetota > Actinomycetes > Streptosporangiales > Thermomonosporaceae > Actinocorallia > Actinocorallia sp. B10E7. The sequence goes on along the minus strand of NZ_JBDPLZ010000004.1, from coordinate 326,398 downwards.
CCCGCGTCCGGGGTGCCGATGGGCTTGCCCTCGTAGACGACGGTCGTCGCGCCGACGAGCAGCGGCCCGTACACGATGTAGCTGTGGCCGACGACCCAGCCGACGTCGGAGCTCGTCCACCAGACGTCGCCCTCGCCGATGTCGTAGACCGCGCCCATCGACCAGGCCAGCGCGACGGCGTGGTCGCCCGCGGTGCGCAGCACGCCCTTGGGCTTCCCGGTCGTCCCGGATGTGTAGAGGATGTAGAGCGGGTCGGTGGAGGCGACCGGCACCGGGTCGACGGGGGCCGCGTTCGGGACGACGTCCTGCCAGTCGAGGTCGCCGGGGCCGAGGTCGGCGCGCTGGGCGTCGCGCTGCAGCACCAGGACGTGGTCCGGGCGGTGCGAGCTCATGCCCAGCGCCTGGTCGAGGATCGGCTTGTAGGACACGACGCGGTTCGGCTCGAGGCCGCACGAGGCGGCGACGATCACCTTGGGGCGGGCGTCGTCGATGCGCACCGCCAGTTCCTTGGCCGCGAACCCGCCGAACACCACCGAGTGCACGGCGCCGATCCGCGAGCAGGCCAGCATGGTGATGACGGCCTCGGGCACCATCGGCATGTAGACGATGACGCGGTCGCCCTTGCCGACGCCGAGCCCGGCGAGCGCGCCCGCGGCCTTCGCGACCTCGTCGCGCAGCTCGCGGTAGGTGTAGCGGCGCTTGGCCGGCACCATCGCCGAGTCCCAGATCAGCGCGTCCCGGTCGCCGTGACCGCGTTCGACGTGCCGGTCGAGGGCGTTGTAGGAGGTGTTCAGCTCCCCGTCGGGGAACCAGCGGTAGAAAGGCGCGGCCGAGTCGTCCAGCGCGCGGGTCGGGGACACGTTCCAGTCGATGAGACGCGCGGCGTCCAGCCAGAACCCTTCCGGATCGGTCAGGCTCCGTCTGTAGGCATCGGCGTAGGCTCCCACCTGCAACACTCCTTCTCGTACATCCAACGCGCCCTTAGTCACCATACGCGAGGCCTCTGAGCAGGAGTGTTCCAGGTCACCGTGGCCGCGCTCGGCCGCGCTCGGCCGCGCTCGTCAACGGGGCCGACGGTCAGACGAGGTTGTCCTCGACCTTCAGCCCGAACTCCCCCCGGCCGTACATGGAAAGGGCGCGGTCGGGGTCGTTGGCCACGTGGACGCCGCCGGCGTGGGCGTCGCGCCAGGCCCGTTCGATGACGTTGCCGCGCCGCAGGGAGTTGCCTCCGGCGGTCTTGAACAGCAGGTCGACCGCCTCGATGGCCCGTTCGGCACCGCGCACCTGGTCCCGCCGGGAGCGCAGGCGCAGCTCCATCGGGATCTGCGTGTTCCTGGCCGTGTGCTCGTGGATCTCGTTCAGGTTGCGTTCGATCTGCAGGACGGCGGCGTCGATCTCCGAGGCCGCGCGGGCGACGGCGACCTGGGCGAACTGGTCCTCCACGAACCGGCCTCCGCCCAGGCTGAGGCGGATGCGGTCGCGCATGGACGACACGTAGGAGTCGTAGCAGCCCTCCACCACGCCGATCACGGCGGAGGCGACGGTGGTGGTGAAGACCGTGCCGAACGGGATCCGGTACAGCGAGCCGGTGTTGGCCTTCATTCCGGGTGCCCGCAGCTGGGCCTGGTCGTAGTTGCGCATCGCCCGGTGGTCGGGGATGAAGGCCCGCTCCACCACGATGTCGTCGCTGGCGGTGCCGCGCAGGCCCGTCGTGTCCCAGACCCGGTCGATCGTGTAGTCGGTCTTGGGCACCAGCACCGTCATGAAGTCGATGGGCCTGCCCTGGGCGCCCACGACCAGCCCGCCCAGCAGCATCCAGGAGGCGAACTCGCAGCCGGAGGCGAACCCCCACCGGCCGGACAGCTCGTAGCCGCCTTCCACCGGGGTCAGCCGTCCGATCGGGGCGTAGGAGGAGGCCAGCAGCGTGTCGCGGTTCGCGCTCCAGACCTCGCGCTGCACCGACTCGGGGAACAGCGCCAGATGCCAGGAGTGCACGCCCAGCACTCCCGAGACCCAGCCGGTGGAGCCGCAGGCGCCGGAGATCTCCCGCACCACCCGGTAGAAGGAGACCAGGTCGCTCTCCATGCCGTCGTACCGGGCGGGCTGGAGCATCCGGAAGACTCCGGCCTCGGTCAGTTCCCGGATCGTCGCCGCGGGGATCCGCCCCTTCTCGTCCACGGATCTGGCCCGTTCGGCGATCTTCGGCAGCAGCGCGCGTACCGCCTCCAGGACCTCGTTGCTCATGCGGACGTTCTCCTCTTGCCGTACGTACTCTCAAAGCAGCAGACCACGTGCTCGAGATCGCCCAAGCAGGACGTCCCGGCCAATGAGACTGGGCGGTTCCGGTGCGTGACCTGCGACATAGCGTGCGTTTTGCATCAAACCCGCCCCTCGAAAGGGATGATCATCGTGGCTGCAGCCGAGACCGAAGCCATCCGCGCCATCGAAGTGGAGGCGATCCCCAACCGTTTCGCCCGGGGATGGCACTGCCTGGGACTCGCCGAGTCCTTCAAGGACGGCAAGCCGCACACCGTCAACGCCTTCGGCCAGAAGCTGGTCGTCTTCCAGGGCGAGAACGGCAAGATCAACGTCCTGGACGCCTACTGCCGGCACATGGGCGGCGACCTCTCCCAGGGCACCATCAAGGGCGACACCATCGCCTGCCCGTTCCACGACTGGCGCTGGGGCGGCGACGGCCGCTGCAAGCAGATCCCCTACTCCCGCCGCGTGCCGCTGCGAGCCCGCACCGCCGCCTGGCCGACGATGGAGCAGGACCACCTCCTGTTCATCTGGAACGACCCGGAGGGCAAGCAGCCCCCCGCGGACGTCACCATCCCGCGTATCGAAGGCGCCACCAGCGACAGCTGGACCGACTGGCGCTGGACCTCGACGATCGTCGAGACCAACTGCCGCGAGGTCATGGACAACATCGTCGACATGGCCCACTTCTTCTACATCCACTACTCCTTCCCCACCTACTTCAAGAACATCTTCGAGGGCCACACCGCCACCCAGATCATGAAGGGCAGGACCCGCCCGGACATCGCCCGCCCCGACGCCGAGGGCAACACGATGCTCGGCAACACCTCGGTGGCGACCTACCACGGCCCCTCCTTCATGATCGACGAGCTGACGTACCACTACGAGGGCTTCGACCTGCACTCGGTCCTCATCAACTCCCACTACCCGATCGACGAGAACCGCTTCGTCCTGCACTCGGGCATCATCGCCAAGCACAGCGAGCAGCTGCCCAAGGAGGCGGCCGAGGTCCTCGCCGGCAAGCTGTCGAGCTTCATCCTCAACGGCTTCCAGCAGGACATCGACATCTGGAAGAACAAGGCCCGTATCGACAACCCGCTGCTGTGCGAGGAGGACGGCCCGGTCTACCAGCTGCGCCGCTGGTACGAGCAGTTCTACGTGAACGCCGCGGACGTCAAGCCGGAGATGACCGAACGCTTCGAGTTCGAGATCGACACCACCCGGCCGGTCGAGTCCTGGACCAAGGAGTGCCAGGACAACCTCGCCCGGGCTGCGGAAGGGCAGTCATGACGGTTCGTCCCGACAACCGCCTGGCCGACGCGCCGATGCAGCCCGTGCAGTGCGGGCGGTGCGCCGGCCGGGTGCTGGTGCGCAAGTCCAGTTGGGAGCAGACCAGCATCCAGTGGTCGGAGGAGGCCATGGACGCCTGCCCCAACCTGGTCACCGACCGGTACGAGACCTGCCCCGACCTGCGTGCCTCGATCCAACAGGCCACGCTCGACGGCCTGGTGAAGGTCGTCGATGAATGATGGCGCGCTGGCCGGTCGGACGGCCATCGTGACGGGCGCGGGCGACGGCATCGGACGCGGCGTCGCCCGCCGCTTCGCCGCCGAGGGCGCCAGGGTCCTGGTCGCGGAGCTGAACACCGAGACCGGGGCCCGCACGGCCGAGGAGCTGGTACGGGAGTTCGGCGCCGAAGCCCGGTTCGTCCCCACCGACGTCACCGACAAGGCCCAGGTCCACGCGATGGTCGACCTGGCCGTCGCGACCTGGGGCAGCGTGGACGTCCTGGTCAACAACGCCTGGGGGGCGGGCAGCGTCAGCCGCGTCGAGACCAAGACCGACGCGCAGCTCCAGCGCGGTTTCGCCATGGGTTACTACGGCCCGCTGTGGGCGATGCAGGCGGCCTTCCCGCACATGAAGGCCAACGGCTGGGGCCGGGTCGTCAACATGTGCTCGTTGAACGGCGTCAACGCCCACATGGGGACCCTGGAGTACAACTCCGCCAAGGAGGCCCTGCGGACCCTCACCCGCACTGCCGCCCGCGAATGGGCGCCCACCGGCGTCGTCGTCAACGCGGTCTGCCCCGGCGCCAAGAGCGCGGCCTTCCACCGCATGGCCGCCGAACACCCGGAGATCGAGGCGGCCGCCGACCGCGCCAACCCCATGGGTCGCCTCGGCGATCCCGAAACCGACATCGCCCCCGTGGTGGTCTTCCTCGCCGGTGAGGGAGCCCGCTACCTGACTGGAAACACCCTGTTCGTGGACGGCGGCTCCCATATCAACGGAGTCGCCTGGATCCCGGACCTGGACGGAGAACAATGATCGACAAGGACCGCTACGGCCCCTGGGCCGTCATCGCCGGAGGCTCTGAGGGCGTCGGCTCGGCCTTCGCCCACCGGCTCGCGGACGCGGGTGTCAACCTGGTGCTCATCGCCCGCAAGCCCGGCCCCCTGGAGGAGACCGCCGAGCAGGTCCGCGCCAAGGGCGTGGAGGTCCGCACCCTGCAGCTCGACCTGGTGGCGCCCGACCCGCTCAAGGCGGTCCGCGAGGTCACCGACGGCCTCGAGGTCGGCCTGCTCGTCTTCAACGCGGGCGCCAACACCTACGGGCACGAGTTCGTCACCGGCGACCTGGACCGCTTCCAGGGCGTCATCGACCTCAACATCACCGCCCAGCTGGCCCTGACCCACCACTTCGGCGGGTTCATGAAGGAGCGCGGCCGCGGCGGCATCATCCTCGTCGGCTCGATGGCGGGCTACATGGGCCAGGCCCAGATCAGCATCTACTCCGCCGTCAAGTCCTTCGGACGCGTCTTCGCCGAGGGCCTGTGGCTGGAGATGCGCGAGTACGACGTGGACGTGCTGGAGCTGGTGCTCGGAGTCACCCGCACCCCCGCCATGGAACGCGCCGGCCTCAACATGGACATGCCGGGCCTGAACGTCGCCGACCCCGACGACGTCGCCCGCGAGGGCCTGGAACACCTCTCCGACGGCCCCATCTGGGTCGCAGGCGGCAACTACGAGGCAGTCCAGAAGCGGGCGGGCTTCCCCCGCTCCGAGCTGGTCTCCAAGGCCCATGCCGCCATGAAGCGCATGCTTCCCCCGGCGAGCTGAGCCGGTTCACACCCCGAGGAGGAGGACGGCCCTGGCCGTCCTCCTCCTCGTTTCTCACCCGTCCGAAGACGAAGTCACCGTCATCCGCCCGGGCCGGACGGGTGGACGGGCGCGCCGTCGCCGATCGTCGGGAGGTCGCCCCGCGGCGCCGGGGTGGTCGGCGTCGGATCGTTGAGACGCACGGGCGGCGGAGTGCCGAAACGTGCCTTGGAGCCGAACCGGTCCTCAGCTTCGGCGAGCGCCCGACCGAGGACGTCACGGTCCGGATCGTCCAGGGGGGCGTTCAGGCTGAGCCGGTGGTCGCCGGAGAAGGCGACGTACTCGTGACGGCCGTTCGAGGTGCGGTACCAACCGGTGTCGTCGCGGACGCAGGTGACGGGGGCGTCGGGCGGGGCGTCCAGGAGCGGCCCGGCGCAGACCTCATCGGCAGAGGCGGCACGCTCGACGCGCAGATGAGCGACCTTGCCGCCGGCGCCCGTGTACGAGGCGCCGAAGCCGTCCTCGCCGATGACGCCGAGTGACTGTTCGGCGAGGGTGTAGCCGGGGAGCTCCACGAGATAGACCAGCACGAGATCCACCCCGTCCCGCTCGAGCCGCTCCATCTGGGCGGTGCTGAGCACCTGAGATCCGCAGGCGGACAGGGCGAGCAGCCCCAGGGCCGCGAACACCGCACGCATTCTCATCCGGCGACCGTACCCGTCTCGGCGCAAAAGGGCCCCAACCGCTGCTCCGGGTTCCCCGACCCCGAGCTTCGACATCACGATCTCATGGTGCTCTGTCATGTCAGAGAGTGATGGCCAGGGCCGCGGCGATGACGAGTTCCGCTCCGACGGCGGCCCAGGTGGGGAAGATGCCTTGGGGGCGGTCGACGGGGTAGCTGAGCAGGCGGGTGACGGCCATCGCCGTGAGGGCACAGGCGGCGGTGAGGGTGATGCCGTCACCGGTGGCGGAGTCGGTGAGCGCGGCGTAGGTGAGGAGGGCGGCCATCACCACGCCATAGCCGCCGTAGACCGCTCTCACCTCCGTACGGGCGTCGCCGGAGGTCAGCACGATGCCGAGGGGCTTGCCGAGCCGCTGGGGAGAGAGCAGGCCCAGCGAGCCCATGGCGAGAAAGAACATCGCGGCGGTGATGATCAGAATGTCGGACACGAGAACCTCCTAGAACGGGCCGTCCTGAGAGGATGCGTGACACCGTGACCCGTGCACTTTCACAAACGTGCTCACCTGAGGTGAGTGGGGCCACACTCTGGATTTGGCCGGGCCAGGCACTCTATGCCGGACCCTCGCTCAGGATCGGTATGCATTCCGGTTCGGTGGCCTGCCTCGCGGTCGGGGTCGACGCCCCGTTCACCGTCGCGACGCCGGGAGCCGAGCCGGTCAGCGCCCGTACCGCGCTCATCCCCGCCCGGCTGCGGCACCAGCTGGTCGCGGGCGGCGACCGGATGGTGTTCTGCTATCTCGACCCCGCCTCGTCCCGCGCCAAGGCATGCCGCGCCCAGATGGCCCGGCAGGATGCCCGCGGCATCGGGTTCGACCACGTCGCCGAGGCCAGGCTGATCCGGCTCGACGATCCCGAGCAGTGGCTCCGGCAGGCGGCTCCCACCGCACCGGCTCCGATCGACGACCGGATCCGCGAGGCCGCGCGCCTGCTCCTCGCATCGCCCGGCTCCGAAGTATCCGCCCAGATGCTCGCGGTTCGGTGCGGCCTGTCCGTCTCCAGATTCCAACACCTGTTCAGCGCCCAGACCGGCACGAGTTTCCGCCGCTACCGGCTGTGGGCCCGGATGCTCCGCGCCGCCGACCTCATCTCCCAGGGGCACGACCTCACCACCATCGCCGCCGAAGCCGGTTTCTCCAGCCCCTCCCATGCCACGAGCACCTTCCACGCCATGTTCGGCCTTCCCCCCTCCCGCCTTCTGGACCTACCGCTGATCGTCACCCGTCCCGACGGACACCATGGCGGATCGTGAATCGCCCGATCGCGCCGGGATTCAGTCCCACCCGGCAAAGGTCACAGGGCGGCTTTGAGGGACGGGCCGTGGGTCTCCATCCAGGAGGCGAGGTCGGCGAAGACGAGGCGGGCAGGGCCGTGGTCCTCGTCGCGGGTGCGGCGGAAGCGGGCGGCGAGTTCGTCGAGGACGGCCCTGGGGTCGTCCCAGCCGTAGGCGGCGCAGAAGAGAGCCGTGCGGCGGGACTGCTCGGGGATGTCGAAGACGGGTTCGGAGACGGCGGCGAAGCACCAGACCGCGTGGGCGAGGTCGGCCAGGCGGGAGCCGGGGCGCAGCTCGTCGTCCCAGTCGATGAGGCCGACGGCGTCCTCGCCGGAGAAGACGGTGTTGTGGGGGCCCAGGTCGCCGTGGCAGACGACCTCGCCGCCGTCGGCGACCGGGGAGCCCTCGGTGGCGTCGTGGAAGGCGCGGATGAGGCGTGCGGCCGAGGCCAGCCGGGTGTCGGTCAGCTTCGCGGGGTCCTCCACGACCTCGCCTGGGCAGTAGGTGAGGATCTCCCGGTCGTGCTCGTCCACGCCGAGGAAGCGGGGGGCTCCCGTGAAACCGGCCTTCTCCAGGTGCAGCAGCACCTCCTGCACGTAGGGGCTGCTCTCGTGGGCGGGACGGCGCACCGTGTCCCCGACCCGCACCAGGCCCAGCGTGTTGCCCCCGCGCATCATCTGCTCATCCACCTGCGAAAGCCAACACTCTTCCGAGGCCTCGGCACAAGCAAAGTGATGCAAGGGTGATCATCTTGAGCGGCCCTCGCTACGCGCGCCACCGGAGGTAGGCCTCGCCCTCCCTCCGGTAGAGGGGGTCAGCGGTGTGCCAGGCCTCGTCGCGCAGCGGACGTTTGACCACTTTGCTGGTGGCCGTTCGAGGGAGTTCTTCGATGAGCCGTACATACCGGGGAGCCCATTTCGTTCCTAGGTCAGGCTGGGCGTCCAGGAAAGTAGCGAAAGCCGTGGGATCGAAGGAACGGCCTGGTTCGAGCACCACCGCCGCCATCACCTGGTCACCCACGTGCTCGTCGGGGACTGCGTAGACGGCCACGTCCGCGAAGTCCTCGAAACGGGACAGGAGGCGTTCGACGGGGGCTGCGGCGAAGTTCTCCCCGTCCACGCGCAGCCAGTCGCTGTCGCGGCCGGCGAAGTACCAGAAGCCCTCGGCGTCCCGGTAGGCCAGGTCACCGGACCAGGACCAGCCGTGGCGGATCCGCTTCGCCGACGCCTCCGGGTTGTTGTAGTAGCCCTCGAAGACGGCGGCCCCGGCCTTGTTGACGATCTCTCCGATCGCGTCCTCGGCGTTGAGCAGGGCGCCGTGCTCGTCGAAGCGGGCGCGGGGGCATTCCTCCAGGGTCTCCGGGTTCACCACGACCGTGCCCTCCTCGGCCACGCCCAGGGAGCCGGGTGGGGTGCCGGGCACGCGCACGATGCGGATCTCGCCCTCGCTGGAGCCATAGGAGTCGAACACCGCGCAGCCGAAGCGACGGGAGAACTCCTCGATGTCGCGTTGGGCCGCCTCGTTGCCGAAGGCGATCCGCAGCGGGTTGTCGGCGTCGTCCGGGCCTTCGGGGGTGGCCAGGATGTAGTTCAGCGGCTTGCCGACGTAGTTGAAGAAGGTGACGCCGTAGCGGCGGACATCCGGCAGGAAGCCCGAGGCCGAGAACTTCCGCCGCAGCACCACGCACCCTCCGGTACTGACGGCCGGAGCGATGCCCGCCATGAGCGCGTTCGAGTGGAACATGGGCATCACGACGTAGAAGACGTCCTCTGAGGTGAGGTTCCGGCGCTTCTGCTGCTGGACCGCGATCCGGCCGAGCCTGCCCTGGGTGCAGATCACCGCCTTGGGCGCGGACGTCGTCCCCGAGGTGAACACCAGCGAGAAGAACGTCTCCGGCTTCACCGCCGAGGCTTCGCAGGCGGACGGCTCGGCCTTCCCCAACGTCCCGGTGTAGTCCTCGGTGTCCACGACCAGCCGCGGAACGTCCGGTACGAGCCCTTCGAGCAGCGACGCCCGGCTCGTCTCGGTGATCAGCGCCCCGCAGTCGGTGAACGTGATGTCCCGCGCCAGTTCCGCGCCCCGCCGCGTCGGGTTCAACTCGACGACCGGCAGCCCCGCCAGGGCCGCGCCCAGCAGCCAGAACAGATGCTCGGGCCCGTTCTCCAGGAAGAGCCCCGCGTGCCAGGCCCCCGGCCGCCGCATTCCTTCGGCGAGACCCGCGCGCAACCGCGCCTCGGCGACGACCTCCCGCCAGGTCCAGCACCGCTCCTCGAACCACAGCCCGATCCGGTCGTCCTCGGCCCTGGCCTCGATCAACCCGGCGAAGGTCACGTCCCCGGCAGGCCGGTCATCGGCCAGCGCCCCACCCGAACCCCTGTCCTGCGGCATACCACTCCTCCCGAGACGTCCCCGCCCAGAGAACCGGGAGAGAGCGGCCCGCCGCCGCCACCGGTCCTACTGAGCGGGACCGGCCGGGCCGGGTTCGCGCAGAGCGGCTTCGACACCGTCGAGGATGACGGTGAGGCCGGTCGTGAAGGTCTCGCGGGCCTCCTGTTCCAGATAGGGGACGGTCTCGTCCTCCATCCGGAAGCCGCCTTCGCCTTCCATCCAGGCGAGGGTGGGATAGCGGGAGGCGAAGTCGGGGGCCACCTCTTCCAGGACGGCGGAGCGGGCGTGCCACCACTCCTCGTCGGAGACGCCGGTGGCCGCGGCCGCCTGCCTGACCTCCGCGACGGTCTGGGCGGCGCCGCGTACGAAGTGGTACAGCACCGAGATGGTGCGGCGCAGCATGGGCGCGGGCAGGCCCGTCTCGCGCAGGAGTCGCAGGGACGTCTCGAACGCCGTGTACTCGTACGGGCCCAGGACGGGGCGGGCCTGCGACACCTGGAGCGTCCACGGGTGGCGCAGGTGGAACTCCCACAGGTCGCTCGCGCGGGCCGTCACGGCGGCGCGCCAGCCGTCCCGCAGGTCGTATTCGACGGGCAGTTCGGCGTGGGCGCGGTCGTACATGAGGTCGACCAGTTCGTTCTTGCCGGGCACGTAGGTGTACAGGGCCATGGCCGTCCTGCCGAGCCGTTCCCCGACGGCGCGCATGGAGAGCGCCGCCATGCCGTCCGCGTCGGCGACGGCGATCGCGGTCTCCACGATGAGGTCGACGCTCAGGCCCTGCTTGGGACCGGGTCTCCTGCCGGGGTCGGCGACGCCCCACAGCAGGGCCATCGACCGCTTCGGGTCGCCCTGCGCCGCGTAGACCACCAAAGAAAACTCCTTATGGCATAAAGTGTCGCACCTCTCCGGTACTGTGCCGCCCTGAGAACTCTATACGGCTTAAAGTATTCGGAGGCGTACCGGTATGACCCAGCTCGGCAGCACGCCCGCCGACAGCCACGACCTGATCGAGGTCCGCGGTGCCCGCGAGAACAACCTCGCCGACGTCTCACTCGACCTGCCCAAACGGCGACTCACCGTCTTCACCGGAGTGTCCGGATCCGGCAAGTCGTCGCTGGTGTTCGGCACGATCGCCGCCGAGTCCCAGCGGCTGATCAACGAGACCTACACCGCGTTCGTCCAGTCGTTCATGCCGAGCCTCGGCCGCCCCGACGTGGACGCGCTGCGCAACCTGAGCGCCGCGATCATCGTCGACCAGGAGCGGATGGGCGCCAACTCCCGTTCCACCGTCGGCACCGCCACCGACGCGCACACCATGCTGCGCATCGTCTTCAGCAGGCTCGGCGAGCCGCGCGCGGGCACGTCCAGCGCGTTCAGCTTCAACAACGCCGAGGGCATGTGCCTGGAGTGCGAAGGGCTGGGACGCGTCTCCCAGATCGACGTGGACGAACTCGTCGACAAGGACAAGTCGCTCAACGAGGGCGCCGTCACCGTCCCGAACTTCGCGGTCGACTCCTGGTACTGGAAGACCATCGTGGACTCCGGCCTGTTCGACCCGGACGTCAAACTCCGCGACTACACGCCCGAACAGTGGCAGGACTTCCTCCACAAACCCGCCACGAAGATCAAGCAGATGGGCATGAACGTCACCTACGAGGGCCTCGTGGTGAAGGTGCAGCGCCTGTACCTGTCGAAGGACCGGGAGTCCACGCAGGGGCACATCAGGGCGTTCGTCGACCGCGCGGTGAAGTTCGCGCGCTGCCCGTCCTGCGGCGGGGCCCGGCTCAACGAGGCGGCGCTGGCGTCCCGGATCGACGGCCGCAACATCGCCGAGTGCTCGGCCATGCAGATCACCGACCTCGCCGAATTCGTCCGCAAGATCGAGGACCCGTCGGTCGGGCCCGTGCTCGCCACGCTCCGCGGCACCCTCGACTCCCTCGTCGAGGTCGGCCTCGGCTACCTCAGCCTGGACCGCGAGTCCGGCACCCTGTCCGGAGGAGAGGCCCAGCGGGTCAAGATGGTCCGGCACCTGGGCTCCAGCCTCACCGACATCACCTATGTGTTCGACGAGCCGACCGTCGGCCTGCACCCGCACGACATCCGGCGGATGAACGGCCTGCTGCTGCGCCTGCGCGACAAGGGCAACACCGTGCTGGTCGTCGAGCACAAGCCCGAGGTCATCGAGATCGCCGACCACGTGGTGGACCTCGGCCCCGGAGCGGGCACCGAGGGCGGGCACATCTGCTACACCGGCGACGTCGCCGGGCTCCGCGCGTCCGGGACGCTGACCGGACGGCACCTAGGCCACCGGGCCCGCCTGCGCGAGCGGGTGCGCCTGCACCAGGGCGTCCTGCCGATCACCGGCGCGAGCCTGCACAACCTGAAGGACGTCAGCGTCGACCTCCCGCTGGGCGTGCTGACCGTCGTCACCGGCGTCGCGGGTTCCGGCAAGAGCTCGCTGATCCACGGTTCGCTCGGCGGCCGGGACGACGTCGTCACCGTCGACCAGTCGCCGATCCGCGGCTCGCGGCGCAGCAACCCCGCCACCTACACCGGCCTGCTCGACCCGATCCGCACCGCGTTCGCCAAGGCCAACAAGGTGAAGGCGTCGCTGTTCAGCGCCAACTCCGAGGGAGCCTGCCCGAACTGCAAGGGCATCGGCCTCGTCTACACCGACCTGGCGATGATGGCGGGCGTCGCCTCGGTGTGCGAGCAGTGCGAGGGCCGCCGCTTCACCCCCGAGGTCCTGACGTACAAGCTGCGCGGCAAGGACATCAGCGAGGTCCTGGCCATGCGGATCTCCGAGGCCCGCGACTTCTTCCCCTCCGGCCAGAGCCGCGCCATCCTCGACCGCCTCAACGACGTCGGCCTGGGCTACCTGAGCCTCGGCCAGCCCCTCACCACCCTGTCGGGCGGCGAACGCCAGCGCCTCAAGCTCGCCATCCGCATGGCCGAACAGGGCCGCACCTACGTCCTGGACGAGCCGACGACCGGCCTGCACCTGGCCGACGTGGACAAACTCCTGGCCCTCCTGGACCGCCTCGTCGACGCCGGCAACACCGTGATCGTCATCGAGCACCACCAGGCCGTCATGGCCCACGCCGACTGGATCATCGACCTGGGCCCCGGCGCAGGCCACGACGGCGGCCGGATCGTCTTCACCGGAACCCCCGCCGACCTGGTGGGCACCGCCGACACCCTCACCGCCCGCCACCTGCGCGAATACGTCTCGACGGCTCCCTGACCGTCACCGGTTCCCGGCCGGTCGCCCCCACGCACCCGGCCGGGAACCGCGCGGTCAGTCGACGGCCGCGGGGACGAAGAGGAGTCATCCGATCACTCGTTTCACAATAATCGATCTTACTTTTCTTATAACGTCCGTGTTATGACTTAGGGAGAGGTAGAGCTGGAACCTGAGGTCGACGAATGGTTCGACTCGCTCAGCCAAGAGGACCAGGAGACGGTCGCCTTCTATGTGGACCTGTTGGCCGAGCGGGGCGTCCTACTGGACGAGCCGTACACCAGACAGCTGTACGGCAAGCTCCGGGAGCTGCGTTTCCATCTCTCGCGTGAGGCGGTGCGCATCATTTACTGGATCGCCTCAGGGAGACGCATCATTCTGCTCACGGTGTTCAGGAAGCAGCGGATGCGAGAGGTACAAGAGATCGAACGGGCGGTGCGGGCCATGAAGCGATGCGTTGCGGAGGCCCACACGGTGATCGAGGAGTGAAGAACATGGGCGAGCGCAAGACGTGGTCCGACAAGCGTGCCGAGCTCATGAGTCGTCCGGGAGCCGGTGCGGCCTATGAAGCGGCTCGCATCCGCTTCGAGCTCGGTGAGGCGGTGCGGCTCCGGCGCGAGGAACTGGGCCTGACCCAGGCGGAACTCGCCGAACGGGCGGGGCTCAAGCAGCCGGCGGTCGCACGGTTCGAAGCCGGAGGCACCATGCCCACCATCCCCATGCTGGAACGGCTCGCGGAAGCGCTGGAACTACGGCTCAGCGTCCAGTTCCAACCGCTCCGCGAGGCGGGTTGAGCCACGACGGAGACCGAGACCCGGACCGGGCGGCCTCGCAAAGAGACGACGCGGGCCCGGCCGCGCCCGACGCGCCCGGCCGGGAACCGCGCGGTCAGTCGAGGAAGATCTCGGGTTTGCAGTCGCAGTACCAGTCGCCCGACAGGTGGTTGAACCGGTCTCCGGACTTCTTCCGCTGGGCTTCGTCCAGCCGGATCAGGATGCAGTCGTCGCCGAACAGGGAATCAGCGCCGCCGAGGAGGCCGAGGACGCCGTCCGCGTCCGGGTCGAACAGGTCCGCGCTCAGGCGCGTGCCGTCCTCGTCCTTGGAAGTCCAGGTGATCTGGTAGAGCCCCGCCCTGACGTTCGTGTCGTGCTCTCCCGCGGGCGCGGAGGCCGCGATCTCCTCCAACTGGGTGCGGGAGACCGAGAGCGCCGCGCGCGAGGCCAGGTCGGTGGAAGCCACCGTCAGCACGACCACGAGCAGGACGGGCGCGATGACGGCGAGCACGGGCGTCTCCACCTCCGCCTTCTGCAGGGCGTAGCGGAGCGCGAGGATCATCCAGCAGACGGCCGCCACGGCCCACATGCCCAGCGCCGCCAGAGCCAGGGACACATCCCAGAACATCGCGTCGGCGAACAAGGTCAGAAGAGCCGCAGGCACGCTGAACCCGACCGAAAGCAGAAGATCGACTTTAAACACCCGCCGATGTTAGACGGGGCTTCATGAGCCCATGACCATAGGCCCACCGGATGCTCCTTCTACGACCCTGCGGACGGAGAGACGAACTCGGGCTGGTCGAGGAGTCGGAGCCAGCTGCCGTCGGGCTGGCGGCGGACGACCTGGGCGCGGGCGCCGCTGCCGTCCCGGGGCGGGGTGGAGGTCAGGGCGATGTCGCCGCTGATCAGCGTCGGGAGGGGTTCTTCCTGCTCGAAGCGGGGGTTGTGGGACAGGACCTTCTCCCACAGTTCGCGGATCGCCTCGCGGCCCGTCGTCCGGCCGCCGGGCGGGTAGGCCATCACGGCGTCCTCCTCGTAGAGGGCGGCGACTCCGGCGGCGTCGCCGGCGTTGGAGCGCTCGACGAACAGGCGGGTGATGTCCTCCGGGCGCATGGCCTTCTCGTACTCGTCGTATTCCGACACGGGTCTTCCCTTCGATCTTCGGAACGGATCTTGCGCTCTTCAGCTTCGTCGAGAGCAATCCAGAAGTCCAACAGATAGTTCTTCTAGAAGCTAGAATCCATAGTCATGGAACTGAGGCAGCTGGAGTATTTCGTCGCGGTCGCCGAGGAGCGGAACTTCACCCGGGCCGCCGAACGCGTGCGCATCAGCCAGTCCGGGGTCAGCGCCCAGATCCGGCAGCTGGAGCGGGAGCTCGGGGCCGAGCTGTTCGACCGCTCCGCGCGCACCGCCACCCTGACCGTCGCGGGGAAGGCGGCGCTCGAGCACGCCCGGGCCGCGCTCGCCGCCGCCGAGGCGGTCGGGCAGGCGGTGGGCGAGGTGAGCGACCTGATCCGGGGGCGGCTCACCGTCGGGATGGTCATCGGCTGCACCGTCACGCCGCTCTTCGACGCCCTGGCCGCGTTCCACCGGGCGCACCCGGGCGTCGAGCTCTCGCTGCTGGAGGACAACTCCGACCGGCTCGTCGAGGAGGTCCGCGCCGGAACCGTCGACCTGGCCCTCATCGGCGCCGCGGCCGCCCCCGAGGGGCTGGAGTCGCTGACGATCGTCAGCGAGCGGCTCGTCGCCGCCGTCCCGCCCTCGCATCCCCTGGCGGAGCGGCGGCAGGTCACCCTGGACGACCTGTGCGCCCACCCGCTCATCTGCATGCCGCCCGGCACCGGCCTGCGCACGGTCTTCGACCGGGCCTGCGCCGCGCGGAGCGTCAGGCCGCGGATGGCGCTGCAGGCCAGTGCCGCCGACGCCATCGCCGACCTCGCCTCCCGCGGCCTCGGCGTCGCCGTCCTCAGCGAGTCGATGGCCGCGCACCACCGCGACCGCCTCACTCCGCTGCCCATCGACGACGCCCGGTCCCCCGCCCTGCTCGCCCTGGTCTGGCGGGACACCCGCGGTCCCGCGCTCCGCGCGCTCCTGGCGCACGGCCGCCGGGCGTTCGCCGAGCCCGGCGGCGCCTGATCCCGACGGAGCCTCCCGGAGACGGGACCCCAGATCAAGATCTGGTAATTCGTATGACTAATATCCGAACCAGCCCGGAGAAAGTGGCGTCTTACCACGCGTTCCCCACCAGAGGAACGAAGAGCGCAGGAGCAGGACATGGGGCTGTTCAACAGAATCGGCAAGGCTCTGAACGAGATCGTCGGCGGCGTCGACTCCGAGGTCGTGCGCATCGGACGCCCGGCACGCGCGGAGCTCCTCCGAATCACGCCGCAGACCACGGCCGTGCGGGTCGCCCCCGGCGTGGTCGAGCGCGTCTGCGAACTCCTCGTGGAGATCACCCTGGAAGACGGCGCCTCCTACCGGACCCTGGTCCGCCAGCGCATCCCCGAGCTCTACCTCGAGCACCCCGACGGCCTGGCCCTGCTCTCCGCCAAGGTCCACCCGCACGACCCCCGCCGCGTCGTCCTCGACCTCGACACCCCGCTCCCCCTCTCCGCACCGCTCCTCCCCCGGCACGGCCGCTCCGGCCTGGCCCCGGCCGCCTGACCCGCGCATGACTCCCCCGAGAAGACGGTTTCAGCGAAGACACTGTCTGACTCAATAGTTTCTTCGGCGAAACCATCTTGGGGAGCCGGGGGAAGGTCAGGCGCGGCGGGGGCGGTTGGTCCAGCCGAGGCCGTCGGCTCGGGCGAACCAGCCGGAGGCGGCCAGGGTGCCGCCGTCCACGGGGATGGTGTGGCCGGTGACGAAGGCGGCGGCGTCTGAGGCGAGGAAGGCGATGACCGAGGCGTAGTCCTCCGGCTCGCCGAAGCGGGCCAGGGGGACCCAGGTGTGCATGAGGCCCGGGTCGTAGTCGCGGAGCATCCAGGCGGCCGGGGTCTGCTCGGTGTCGGCCAGGTCGGGTGCGATGGCGTTGACGCGGACACCCTGGTTGCCGACGGCCACCGCCAGGCTCTTGGTGAAGGCGGAGACGCCCGCGTTGAACGCCGAGTAGACGGCGTGGGCGGGGATGCCGCGGAACGCCTCGACGGTGGAGTTGTTGACGATGCTGCCGCCGCGCTGCTCCAGCATCGTGGGGAGGATCGCGTAGGTGAGCTTGAAGACGTGCAGCAGGTTCAGCTCGTAGAGGCGCTGCCAATGCTCGGGAGTGCTCTCCAGGAACGTCCTGGCGGCGGGACGGAAGTCGCCGACGTTGTTGACCAGGACGTCCACGCGGCCGTTCCCGGCTTCGAGGGCCGTCTCGGTGACGCGCCTGACGGTCTCGTCCTCGACGATGTCGCCGACGACGGTGACGCAGCGTCCGCCGGCGGCCTCGATCTTTGAACGGGTCCGTTCGGCGGCCTCGGCGTCGATGTCGTTGAGGACGACCAGGTCTCCGTCTGCGGCGAGGCGGCGGCTGGTGGCGCCGCCGATGCCCAGCGCGCCGCCGGTGACGACGCTGACGCGGGGAGAGGGGGACGGGGTGCTCATGGAACGTTCCTCACCGGCCGGGTCAGCCGCGCACGCGGCGGACGGACCCGGTCTCGATCCAGTCGATGTGCAGGGCGCGGCCGGTGAAACGCCAGGCGCCCTCTTCCTTCCGGTAGGAGTCGGCGTAGCGGACGTGCCACACCAGGTCGGCGGGTGTGCCGTCCTCCCGCACCGAGATGTGGTGGGCGGCGCAGTTCACCCAGCCCTCGGCCGTGTCGGCTTCGGGGCCCGGATCGAACACCTGCCCGCCGAGGAAGTGCGAGGTGACGGCGAAGAACTCGACCCGCCCTATCGCCTCCTGGATCTCTCCCCGCCCGGAGTACTCCAGGACGGGTGCGAGCGCCTTGGGCGGGTCGGGCAGCGCGAGTACCGCGTCGGAGGTGAACAGCCCGGCCAGGGCGGAGAACTCCCGCCGATCCACGTACAGCGCGTACCGGGCGACCAGGTCGGCGAGTTCGACCCGGTCGCCCGCGGACAGCGTCATGCCCCGCCCAGGCCGAGCCGCTCGGCGCACGCCGACAGCTCGTCCTTCGCCTCGGAGAGGTCCTTGGTGGGGGTGGCGCGCAGCACGAGCCGGTCGGCGCCCATCTCCGCCAGCTTCCCGGCCTTCTCCGGGGTGACGACCGAGAGCGAGTGGCCCAGCGTCAGCTCCAGCGCCTCGGGGTCGCGGCCCGCCTTCTCGGCCTCCGAGCGCATCAGCTTCAGCACGCCCTGCAGCTCCTCGCCGACCAGGCCGAGCGGCTGGATGCCGTCGCCGTACCGGCCGGCGCGGCGCGCGGCGGCCTTGGTGTGCCCGCCGATGTGGATCGGGACGCCGCCCTCCTGGACGGGCTTGGGGTAGCTCATCAGGTTCTGGAAGCCGAAGAACTCCCCGTCGAACGAGGCGCCCTGGGGAGCGGTGTCGGCCCACAGCGCCCGCAGGATCCGCAGCTGCTCGTCGGCGCGGCGGCCGCGGGTCTCGAAGTCGGCGCCGCAGGCCTCGATCTCCTCACGCATCCAGCCCATGCCGACGGTCAGCCGGACCCGGCCGCCCGACAGCGCGTCCAGGGTGGCGACCCGCTTGGCCAGCACCACCGGGTGGTGGTTGGGCAGGACGAGGACGCCGGTGGCGAGCCGGATCCGGCTGGTGCGGCCGGCCAGGTAGGCCAGCAGGTCCAGCGGGTCCGGGATGTCCAGGTCGTCGGCCAGTTCCATCTTCCCGGACTTGTCGTACGGGTAGACGCTGGAGTAGCCGCTGGCCACCACCACGTGCTCGACGACGACGATCGACTCGAACCCGCAGGCCTCGGCGTGCTCGGTGTAGGGGCCGATCCAGGAGGGGTCGGCGGTGACGCCCGCCGCGACGGGCGCCAGAACCGCGTACTTCACGTGCTATTCCTTCCGTGCGGCTGCCTTGCCCGCGCGGCGGCCGAAGAACGTGCCGTCGCCCAGGGAGGTACCGCTGATGTAGCCCTCGCCGTGCATGCCGGACGAGGCCCGGCCCGCCGCGTAGAGGCCGGATACCGGCTCGCCGGAGTTGTTGAGGACCTCGCCGTCCACGGTGGTGTGCAGGCCGCCGAGGGTGAACCCGGCCGCGCCGCTGCCTTTGCCGGCGCCGGAACCGAAGAACCCGTCGCGCGGGTCGACCGCGGCGAACGGGGCCTTCAGCGGGCGCAGCCAGCGCGGGTCCTTGTGGAAGTAGGGGTCCTCGCCGTTCTCGGCGTACCGGTTGTAGACCTCGACGGTGTGCTCCAGCGAACCGGGCACCATGCCCAGGGACTCCTCGAGTTCGGCGAGGGTCTCGGTCACGTACTTGGGCCGCACCTGCCACAGGTCGCCCGGAGGGATGTCCTCGAAGCCCTCCTCGTCGATGATCCCCCAGTACGGGCCGGGCTCGTCGAGGATGGCGTGGGTGCTGTAGATGCCCGGGTAGACGTCCTCGTTGACGAACCGCCTGCCCAGACCGTTCACCAGCATGCCGCGGGCGACCAGGGCGGGCAGCGCGGTCATGGAGATCTCCACGACGCCCATGCGCCGGGTCGCCGCGCCGATCGCGGTCGCCATGCGGATGCCGGAGCCGTCGTCGAGGCCGTCGCTGACCTTGCCGTGCCCGAGCAGCACCGGGGCGTGGTCGGCCAGCATCTCCTCGTTGTCGACGAACCCGCCGGTGGTCAGGACGACGGCCCTGCGCGCCCGGTAGGTGACCCGCTCGCCGAACTTGCGCGCCACCAGCCCGGCGACCCGCTTGCCGTCCAGCACGAGGTTGGTGGCGACGGTGTCGGTGTGGGTGACGGCACCGGCGGCGGTGGCCGCTCCCTCGAGCTTCTCCATGAGGACCTTCCCGGCGAAGCCGGGTGCGGCCGGGCGGTGCCCGCGCGCGGCGGGCTTGGCGAGCGTGTTGTACGGCCAGGCGCCCTCGCCGAGCCACATCAGCCCGTCGTCGGTGAACGGCATCCAGGCGTGGCCGGTGAAGAGCGTCGGCTTGAACTCCACGCCGCGGGCGACGAACCACTCGAAGTGCTCGACGTTCTCGTCGCAGTACAGGCGCAGCTTCTCGGTGTCGGCGTGGGGGCCGAGCGCCGCCTCCAGGAAGGCGTACATGTCCTCGGGCGTGTCGTCGAAGCCGCACGCCTTCTGGACGGAGGTGCCGCCGCCGAGGTAGAGCTCGCCGCCGGACTGGGCGGAGGAGCCGCCCGCGCCGCTGGCCCGCTCCAGCACGATCACGTCCGCGCCGGCGGCCGCGGCCTCGTAGGCGGCGGCCGCGCCCGCGGCGCCGAAGCCGACGACGAGGACGTCGCACTCGTGGTCGAAGGAGTCGATCTCGCCGAGGTCGAAGGGTTCCACTGAGGACATGGGCGTCACTTCCCGGGAGGGGTGAACGCGGCCAGCGGCTCGGAGCCGGACCAGTCGTGGCCCCAGTAGCTGTCCTTGGTGATCTCCTCGGCGGTGTAGTACGTCTCGTCGACGAGCATGCCGTCGCAGCCGTACTCGATGTCCCAGCCTCCGGGGGCCCGGACGTAGAAGGAGACCATCTTGTCGTTGGTGTGGCGGCCCAGCGTCGAGGAGAGCGAGAAGCCGCGCTTGTTGATGTTGTCCAGCGCCCGTCCGACGGTGTCGAGGTCCTCGGCCTCCACCATCAGGTGCACCAGGCCGGGGTCGCCGTCGTGCGGGGCGGGGCAGATCGCCAGGCTGTGGTGGCGCTGGTTGACGCCGAGGAACCGCACCCGCATCGGGCCGCCGCCGACCTTCATGGCGCCGCGCGGCAGGAAGCCCAGGACCTCGCAGTAGAAGGCGAGGGTCTCCTTGAAACGCGGGGTGGGCAGCACGATGTGGCCCATGCCCTGCGCGCCGGTGACGAACTTGTTCGCCATGGAGGTGACCAGCGGGCTGTGGTCCAGGACGGGGGCGTAGAACACCTCGACGGGGGTTCCGGCCGGGTCCTTGAAGGTGATGGCGGCTTCCACGTCCAGCGCGGCGGCCTCCTTGGCGGACAGGTCGGCGACCTCGATGCCGGCCTTCTCCACGGCCTCGCGGACGGCGGCCAGCGCGTACTGGTCGCGCACCTCCCAGCCGACGGCAAGCACGCGGTCGGCGTCGCCGGGAAGCACCGCCAGGCGGCACTTGCGTTCGTCCATGCGCAGGTACAGGCCTTCGGGATCCGGCCCGGATCCCTCGGCGAACCCCAGCGCCTCGATCGTCAGCTCACGCCAGCGCTCGATGTGGCGTGTCTGGACCCTCAGATAGCCGAGTCCTCGGATCTGCGTCATGTAACGTCCTCGATCCCATCCTTAGCGATTCGCGGCCGAACCTCCGCCCGCCAGGATCAAGCTGTCAAAGCACACGGTTCTCCGTGTGGGCTTTCCCGCTCAGTGAGAGTCCTCACTCCTCCCCGCCTTCCCGGCGATGTCATCGACGGCGTCGGCGAACATGCGCGAGAAGAGGAAGTGAGATCCGTTGATGTCATCGACCAGCGACTCCCGGCCGGTCGCCCTGGTGACCGGGGCCAGCCGCGGCATCGGCAGGCCGGTGGCACTGGCGCTGGCCCGGGCGGGTTACGACGTGGCCTTCACCGCGCGTACCGTCGCGGAAGGCCAGGGCCGCATACCCCCGCGTTACGGGAGCGGAGAGAACGAGGGGTTCGCCGTGCCCGGCAGCCTGGAGACGACCGGGGCGGAGATAGAGGCGCTCGGGGCCCGCGCCCTGCCCGTCCGGATGGACCTGCTCGACCTGGAGAGCGTGCGGGCGGCGGCCCGGACCGTGCTGGCGCAGTGGGGGCGTATCGACCTGCTGGTGAACAACGCCGTGGCGCACCTGCCGGGCAACCACGACCGGATTCTGGACCTGGATCTGGAGGTCGCCGCCCGCACGATGACCGGCAACTACCTGCACCAGCTCGCTTTGATCCAGTCCGTGGTCCCCGCCATGCTGGAGCAGGGCGGCGGCACTATCGTCAACCTGTGCTCGGGCTCGGCCACCACCGACCCGCCCGCACCGCCCGGCGAGGGCGGCTGGGGAGTGGCTTACTCGGCGTCCAAGGCGGCGTTCGGGCGGCTGGCGGGCGCGGTCAACGCCGAGTACCTCGGCCGCGGCGTCCGCGCCTTCAACCTCGATCCCGGCTTCGTCGTCACCGAGGCGGGGGCGGCCCGGGGCGGCACCGCCGCCATCGCGGCGAGCGGTTTCGAGCCCACCCCGGAGGACGCCCCGGCCCGTGCCGTGGTGTGGCTGGCTTCCTCCCCCGAGGCCGAGCGCTTCCTCGGCAGGGTCGTCTGGACCCCGAAGCTCGTCGCGAAGCTCGACGGGCCGTCCGCCTGACGCCGAGTACGCGAAGGCCCCGTTCCCCCCGGATCGGGAACGGGGCCTTCGCGGGCTCGGGACTCAGATCATGGAGCGCAGCGGGCCCTGCGGGGGCTCGATGTCCATCTGGGTGAGGGCGGAGACGTGGTAGACGGCGCCGGGCACGTGGATGGCGTGGGCCAGGCCCATGTGCGCGTCGCGCCAGAACCGCTGGATCGGGTTGTCCTTGCGCAGGCCGTTGCCGCCGGAGCGCACCACGATCTCGGTCATCGCGTGCACCGCCCGCCAGGTCGAGCGGACCTGGGTGCGGCGGGCCGCGGCACGGTCGGCGAAGGTGATCTCCTTGCCCGCGGCGGCCTTGTCGTACATACGCGAGATGTAGTCCAGCAGCATGACGCGGGAGGCCTTGATCTCCTCGGCGGCCTCGCTGATCGCGTACAGGACGTACGGGTCGTCCTTGATCTTGGTGCCGGTGATCTGGACCCGGCCGCGCTGGTAGGCCAGGTGCGCGGCCAGGGCGCCCTCGGCGATGCCGATCACCGCGGAGGAGATGCCGAGCGGGAAGATCGAGGTGTAGGGCACGTGGTAGAGCGGGTTGGTCAGCCCGGCCCTGCGCACCGCGGTCCCGTCGATGACCTCGGTGTACTTCAGCACCCGGTACTCGGGGATGAAGGCGTCCTTGACGATGATGTCCTTGGAGCCGGTGCCCTCGAGGCCGACGACGTTCCAGGAGTCCTCGACGATCTCGTAGTCCGAGCGGGGCAGGATCACGTGCAGCGCGGTCGGCGGCTGCGCGACCTTGCCCTCGGAGTCGCCGAGCATGCCGCCCAGGAAGATCCAGTCGCAGTGGTCGGTGCCGGAGGAGAACTGCCAGCGGCCGTTGAAGACGTAGCCGCCGTCGACGGGGCGGGCCACGCCCAGCGGGGCGTAGGGGGAGGCGATCCAGGTGTCCTGGTTCTCGCCCCAGATCTCCTCCTGCACCTTCGGGTCGGCGAACGCCATCTCCCACGGGTGGAGGCCGACGATGCCGGCGACCCAGCCGGTGGAGCCGTCGAGGGAGGCGATCCCCATGACCGTCTCGGCGAACTCCCGGGGGTGCACCTCCAGCCCGCCGTGGATCTTGGGCTGCAGCATCCGCATCACCCCGGAGTCGCGCAGCACCTTGGCCGCCTTGTCATCGAGCCTGCCGAGGGACTCGTTGACGGGGCCGAGCTCGCGGATCTCCTCCGCGTGTTCCATGATCTTGTCGAGCACGCTGTCGCTCATCGCCTGATCTCCCGTGAGAATTCTTTACGTATCAGCCGTCGTAGCTGATCTTGAGTCTGTCGCTGAGGGGCCTCGCCTGGCAGGCGAGGATGAGGCCGTCCGCGAGGTCCTGGTCGTCCAGGACCGTGTTGGCGTCCAAGGAGACCTCTCCTTCCAGCACCACGCAGGCGCAGGCCGAGCAGGAGCCTTCGCGGCAGGAGTAGGGCGCCTCCAGACCGGCGCGCAGCAGCGCGTCGAGCAGGTGACCGGACCCCGTCCAGGTGACGGTGCTGGTCTGCCCGTCGAGGTCGACCTCGACCTTGACGGCGTTCTCCGCGCCGTTCGCGTCCTCGGCTTCCGCCTCGGGTTCGGATCCGGCGAACGGGTCGCCGCCGAGGGAGAAGAACTTCTCCACGTGCACACGGGCCGAGGGCATGCCGAGGCCGGTGAGCGCCCGGGTCACCAGGTCCATGAAGGGCCCCGGGCCGCAGATGAAGGCCTCGCGGTCGGTGTAGGGCGCTGCCAGGTCGCCGAAGGCCTCCGCGGTGGGCAGCCCCTGCACCGATGTCAGCCAGTGCACCACCGACAATCTGCCGGGGTGCGCCGCGACGAGCTCGCGCAGCTCCTCCGCGAAGATCACCGACTGCTCGTCCTGGTTGGCGTAGAGCAGGGTGGTCTTCCCGTTCCCCTGGGCCAGGGCCGACTTCAGGATCGACATCACCGGGGTGATACCGCTTCCCGCCGCGACGAGCAGGAAGTCCCCGTCCAGGGAGGAGGGCGTGAACGTCCCGGCGGGACGCAGCACCTCCAGCACGTCGCCTTCGGTGACGTGGTCGCAGATCCAGTTGGATCCGAGGCCTCCCGCCACCCGCTTGACCGTCACCTTCAGCCTGTCGTCGACGGCCGGCGAGCTGCACAGCGAGTAGCAGCGGGCTGCCCAGCCGTCGCCGGCGGGCACCCGGATGGTCAGGAACTGTCCGGGCTTGTAGGAGAAACGATCCTCCTGGCCGTCCGCGGGCTCCAGAACGAGCGAATGCGCGTCCCGGATCTCGCGGACGACCTGGACGACCCGGACCTTGAGGGATCCCGTCATGCCGGTTCTGCCTTGCGCTTGTCCGCGGCGTGCTTGGCCGCGATGTATCCGAAGACCATCGAGGGGCCGATGGTCGCCCCCGGACCCGCGTACTCGTTGGCCATCACCGACGCCGAGGTGTTGCCCGTGGCGTACAGGCCCTCGATCGCCGAACCGTCGGTGCGCAGCACCCGGCTGTGCTCGTCGCAGACCAGGCCGCCCTTGGTGCCCAGGTCGCCGACCTCCAGGCGGAAGGCGTAGAAGGGGGCGGTCTCGAGGACGTCGAGGTTGGGGTTCTTCAGCGTGGGGTCGCCGTAGTAGTGGTCGTAGGCGCTCTCGCCCCGGCCGAACTCGGGGTCCTTGCCGTCCCGGGCGTACCCGTTGAACTTGCGGACGGTCTCGGTCAGCGCGTCCGCCGGGACGTCGATCTGCTCCGCGAGCTCTTCCAGCGTGTCGGCCTTGTAGGCGATCCCGGCCTCGAAGAACTTCTTGTGGATCGGGGCACCCGGCAGGATCTGCGCGAACGGGTACCGGGCCCGGGTCTTGGCGTCCATGATGAACCAGGCCGGGACGTGGTCGCCCTCGAGCTGGTCGTGGACGAAGTTGACGTACGGCGCGGCCTCGTTGGTGAAGCGCTTGCCGGTCTTGTCGACGATCACCTGCCGGGGAATGGCGCGCTCGGACACCAGCGGGATCACCGCGCCGAGCGGGTGGCGCACGGCCGGCATCCACCAGGCGTCGTCCATGAACTCCAGGGCGGCGCCGAGCTTCTCGCCCAGCGTGATGCCGTCGCCGGTGAGCTCGCGCGCACCCATGGCGAAGTCGTCCTGGCCGCCCTCGGGCAGGTACTTCTTGCGCATCTCCAGGTTGTGGTCGAACCCGCCCGTGGCCAGCAGCACGCCGTAGCGGCCGCGCAGCCGGTGCGTCTTCCCGTCGCGCTCGGTGGCCACGACACCGGTGACGGCGCCGTTCTCGTCGGTGACGATGTCCGTCATCGTGGTGCGGACCCACAGCGGGACGTTCGCGTCCTTCAACGCCATCCGCAGGCGGGCGACCAGCGCCCGGCCGCCCGTGGACATGTGGCGGCGCAGGACCATGTTCGACGCCACCCGCCAGGCGGCGACCAGCGAGGCCCGGCGGCCCGCCCACGTGCGCTTGACCATCGCCAGGTCGTGGTAGTCCTTGGCGGTGATCCACAGGCCCAGCGGGCCCTTCATGTTGTTGGGCCGCTGGTGCTTCTCGTCCTCGCCGAGCTTGCGGGTGTCGAACGGCTTGGCCTCGATGGACCGGCCCAGCGGCCGGCCGCCCTCCAGCTCGGGGTGGTAGTCGGCGTAGCCCTTGGTCCAGAAGAACTTGACCCACTTGCTCTTGCCGATGAGCTCCATCATGGGCGGGCCCTGGTCGACGTAGGCGTCGAGCCGCGCCGCGGGCACCTTGCCCTCGGTGAGCAGGTCGAGGTAGCGGCGGATGGACTCACGGCTGTCGTCGTGGCCCTTGGCGCGCAGCGTCGGGTTGTTGGGGATCCAGATGCCGCCCCCGGAGATGGCGGTGCTGCCCCCGAACTTCGAGCCCTTCTCGATGATCAGGACGCTCAGCCCGGCGTCGGCGGCGGTCAGCGCGGCGACCATGCCGCCGCCGCCGCTGCCCACCACGACCAGGTCGTACTCGGCGTCCCAGTTCTGCGTGTCCGTCATGCTTTCTGCTCCTCACGGGCCAGAAAGGCCAGGACGACGCTCTCCCACGCCTCCTTCTGCTCGATCATCACCCAGTGACCGCAGTTGGGGAAGATGTGCACCTCGACGTCGCGGATGGTGCGCATGGGGAGAAGAGCCATGTCGACCGGGCTGACCCGGTCGTCGCGGCCCCAGGTGATCAGCGTCTTGGCCTTGAGCTTGTGCAACATCGCCCAGTAGGGCGGGATGTCGGCGGCGGCCATCGCCTTGGCGCGGGCCGCCATGGCCTTGCTCCCGTACATGCGACGGGCGCTGGCCAGGGTCTCGGGGTCGGTGGCCTGGGCCCAGCGCTCCTCGATCAGCTCCTCGGTGACGAGGGCGGGGTTGTAGACCATGGAGCTGAGCCAGCGGACGAGCTTCTCGCGGCTGGGGTCGTCGGTGAACTCCATCAGCAGCTTGATGCCCTCGCCCGGCGCGGAGCTGAAGATGTTGGTGCCCAGACCGCCGATGGTCACCAGCCTGCCGACCCGGTCGGGGTTTGCCAGCGCGAACTGGGCGCCGACGATGCCGCCCATGGAGTTGCCGATGACGTCGACCTTCTGCAGGCCGAGGCCGTCCAGGAAGCGCGTGATCGACCCGGAGGCGGCGACCATCGGGTGCTCCTCCGTCGGGTCGCTCACGCCGAAGCCGGGGAACTCCAGGACCAGGCAGCGGAAGTGCTTCGCGAACCGGGCGAGGTTGCCCCGGTAGTTGCGCCAGCCGGTGACGCCGGGACCCGAGCCGTGCAGCATCAGCAGGGGCGGTCCCTCACCGGCCTCGTGGTAGCGCAGCACACCCTGGTCTGTGGGGAGCTCGCGCAACGTGGATTCATAGGTCGGCTCTGTGGTCATCGTCCCTCGGTCCTCCGGTTCTCAGGCTGCTCGGAACGTAGATGAGCGGTCCGCCGTGGTGCCCGCACCGATCCCGATGAGCGGGATACGCGCCTTCCGCGGCCCTCGACGCGGCGGTTCCGGGGCTCCTTCCACTCATCGGGATCCCCCTCTCCCCGTGGCCCCGGACCCGTCCTACGTTCGGGGCACCGAGCCTTCACCGGTCCAGCCCCACGAAGACCCGAGGTGATTCCATGACAGCCGAGCCCTCGCTCGCCGCGACCACCGGCCACCGGCCGCCGGCCCCCGCCGACTTCCGGCACGCCATGGCGGAGTTCGCCACCGGCGTCACCGTGATCACCGGCATGGACGGCGAGGAGCCGGTGGGCTTCGCCTGCCAGTCGTTCGCGTCGGTGTCCCTGGAGCCGCCGCTGGTGCTGTTCTGCGCCGACCACCGTGGCCGTTCCTGGCCACGGATGCGGGATTCGGGGCGGTTCTGTGTGAACGTCCTGGGCGAGGACCAGCAGGACCTGTGCGCGAGGTTCGGGTCGAGCAGGGGCCTGCGGTACGAGGGACTGGACTGGGAGCTCTCCCCGTGGGACACGCCGTCCCTTCCCGGGGTGCTGGTGCGCGTCCACGCCGCGGTGCACGCCGTCCACACGGCGGGCGACCACGACGTGGTGCTCGGCCGGGTGCTCTCGCTGGAGCACGTGTCGCAGGGGCGTCCGATGGTCTTCTTCCGCAGCCGTTTCGGGCTGGACGAGCCGGCCCCGCCGCTCACGCCCGAACTGTGGTTCGGGAGCGGGCAGTGGGGCTGAGCTCACATCCAGTCGCCGCGGCCGTCCAGTGCCATCAGCCGGTTCATGGTCTCGGCGGACCAGGTGCCGCTGTCCTGGGCGGCCCGGCTCCGGGGGGTGCGCCCGGGGTCGCCGCGGCGTGGGGAGGCGGCGCTGGGGAAGAGGGTCTGGGAGATCTCGCGGGCGGCGGAGGCCACCAGTGGTGCCACCTTCTCCAGCGGGGTGTTGAGCGTACCGACCAGCGAGATGCCCGCGACCGGCCCCTCCGGGCCGCGGATCGCCGCCGCCACGCAGGCGATGCCGGGGAAGGTCTCGCCCCGCTCGAAGGCCAGGCCGCGGCGCTGGCGCACCCGGTAGAGCTCCTGGTGGAGGGTGCCCAGCTCGCCGATGGTGCGGTTGGTCAGCCGGTCGAGCCCTCCGCCGATCTTCTCGTCGACCTCCTCGGGCTCCAGCCAGGCCAGGATCGACTTGCCCAGGGCGGTGGAGTAGGCCGGGGCCCGGCCGCCGACCCGGGAGGGCACGGACGAGGCGAAACGGCCGCCGACCTTGTCCAGGTAGAAGATCTCCGAGCCGTCCAGGACCGCAAGATGGGCGACCAGGCCGGTGGTGACCTGCAGTTCGTGCAGCAGCGAAGCCGCGGCCTCGCGGAGCTTGCCGTGCCCGCGGTCCTGCCCGCCGAGGCCGAGCGCGCGCTGCCCCAGCGCGTAGCCGTAGGAGTTGTGCTCCAGCCAGCGCTGGCGGACGAGCTGGTCGAGGATCCGGTGGGCGGTGGAGCGCGGCAGCCTGGTGTGGCGGGCCACGTCCTCCAACGTCAGTCGGGCCGAGCGCCCGTTGAAGGCGTCGAGGATGAGGGTCATCCGCTCCACCATCGACGGCGGCGGGTCGTTGCGCACCATGGTCTCCGCGGTCTGCTCGCTCACCGCACCTCCAAAGCGACTGAAATGAATTCTTGTTAATCAGAATGTAGCAATCAGCCGGTTGCTTGGGAAGGGGGGCCGTCTCCCCTGCTCATCTTCGTGCCGGCACATTCCACTGAGCGGTTCAAGGCCGCGTTGTCGCACCTCAGGTCGACTAGAACGTTTTCTCATACCTGGCTTACAGAGCCCGGCTGACGAGGAAGGAATCCGGATGCGGATCGGCATCATCACCCCCGTGGTGGCCCAGCCACCCCTGGGCCACGGGACCTGGGAGGCCCGGGCCGGAGTCGAGGAGCTCGGCCTGATCGCCGAGACCGCCGACAGGCTGGGCTACCACCACCTCACCTGCAGCGAGCACGTCGCCGTGCCCGCCGAGGCCGCGGCCCAGCGCGGCGGCGTCTACTGGGACCCGCTGGCCACCTTCGGCTACCTGGCCGCCCGCACCCGGCGCATCCGCCTGGCCACCCAGGTCCTCGTGCTCGGCTACCACCACCCGCTGGAGATCGCCAAGCGCTACGGCACCCTGGACGTCGTCAGCGGCGGCCGGGTCGTCCTCGGCCTGGGAGTGGGCAGCCTGGAGGAGGAGTTCGACCTGCTCGGCGCCCCGTTCAAGGACCGCGGCGCCCGCGCCGACGACGCCCTCGCCGCCCTGCGCGCCGCCCTCTCCCGGCGGGAGCCCTCCTACCAGGGCGAGTACTACTCCTTCTCCGGCCTGGTCGTCGAACCCCACGCCGTCCAGAAGAAGGTCCCCCTGTGGATCGGGGGGCGCACCCTGCGCTCCCTGCGCCGTGCCGCCGAGGCCGACGGCTGGGTGCCCTTCGGCCTGCCCATGGACGCCCTCGCGGAGATGCTCGGCAAGGTCGAGCTGCCCGAGGACTTCGACGTGGTGCTCTCCCCCGCCCGCCCGCTGGACCCGTTGGCCTCCCCCGAGGCCGCCGGCTCCGCGCTGCGCGAACTGAGCGAGGCCGGCGCCACCGTCGCGGGCGTCCGCATCAAGGCCGACTCGGCCGACCACTACCGCGACCAGCTCGCCGCCCTGCGCGACCTGGCCGGCCGTTTCGACCTGACCTTCGGAGAGAGACTGTGAGCGACCTCGAACAGCGGCTCGCCTCCATGGAGACCCGCCTCCGGCGCCTGGAGGACGAGCAGGAGATCACCCGGCTGATCCTCTCCTACGCGCCCCTCGTCGACAGCGGCTGCGACCGGCAGGTCGCCGCCCTGTGGGAGGAGGACGGCGTCTACGACGTGGACGAGATCTTCATGCAAGGGCGCGAGCAGCTCTCCGCGATGGTGCGCTCGTCCGCGCACCAGGCGTGGATCAGCGGAGGCTGCGCCCACTTCGCCGGACCGCCGCACATCACGCTGGACGGGGACGAGGCGACCGCGGTCTGCTACACGCTGATGATCGTCAACACCCCGGACGGCTTCACCGTCCGCCGCGCCACCGCCAACCGCTGGGAGCTGCGCCGCACCCCCTCCGGCTGGAGGACCGTCAGGCGCACCAACCGGGTGCTGGACGGCCGCGAGGAGTCCCCCGACCTCCTGGCCTCCCACTTCCCCGAGGCGGTCCGCCACCGCCCCTGATCGTGATCGGACCGGCCGCGAAGACCTCTCCTCGCGGCCTCGTGGCCGGTCGGCTCTCACGGTCGAGCACCGCCCGCCCGTCCGGAACGGCCGCGCAGCCACAGTGCGCGCAACGCGGTCTCGGTGGCGAAGCGCTTGTCGGGATCGGTGAGCTCCTCCTGGAGGATCTCCTCCATCACGCGCATGCGGTAACGAACGGTCTGCACGTGCACGCCCAGGTCCTCGCTCATCCGGCCGGCCGGGCCACGGGTGCGCAGCCAGGCCCGGAGGGTGTCGACGAGCCATTGCCGCCGCCGCTCGTCCGCCCGCGTCAGGAAGGCGAGCCGCCGCCGGACGATCTGGTCCATCAACGGGCCGTCCGCCAGCAGCCACATGCTCACCAGGTGGTCCTCGCACAAGGTCAGCGTGCCGTCGTCGAGGATCCCCTCGGCGACCAGCGCGAGCACCCGCCTGGCCCAGCGCAGGGAGTCCGCGGCGCGTGCGGGCGGCACCGTGAGGCCGACCGCGGCCCGGCCGTCGGCCAGCGCCGCCTCGATCATCCTCCTGCGCGAGCCGGTCAGCGGACCGGGCATCAGAAGGTACGGCTCGGGGACATGAAGGTCGAGCAGCAGGTCGGGATCGAGCAGCGAGCGCACGACGGACGCGTTCGCCTGGAGGGCGACCAGGGTCACCTGGTCCGGGGTCGCCCACTCGGCGGCCGGGTGGAGCGCCGCCAGGGCGGCGCAGTCGGCGTCCGAACAGCGCACCAGGCCGCGCAGCAGGAGCAGCCTTGCCGCGTCCCGTTTCTCGTGTCCCTCTCCCTTGACCCGGTCGTACCCCTCGCGGGACAGCTCAGCCGCGTCGTCCATGTACCCGAACAGGGCGGCGGCGAGCGCGGACACCGCCACCGCCGACAGCTCGCGCCCGGTCAGCAGATCCCGGATACGGGCCCAGCCGAGCTGCGCCCCGATCCGGTACGCGGACTGCAGCACCGCCAGCGGGCGCCCCTCCATCGCCTCGAACGCGCCCATTTTGCGGCAGAGCTCGTCGCGCTGGTCGAGCGGTTGCTCCGGGTCGGCGAGCCATGCGACGAAGCTGAGGACGTTCCGCTCCACTCCAGAACGGATCACCTCGTTGTACGGGCTGCCCTGCGGCCGGTCGTAGTCGGGGATGGCGGCGCGGATGCCGTCGATGATCTCACCGACGAGCCCGGGCGTGAGCTCGATCAGGTCGGGGAGAAGGTCGGAAAACAGTCTCTGCGCGCCCATCGTCCCTCTGCGAAGAAGGGTCTCCTGGCAGACCTTCCAGGGGGCCTTCCAGAAAGCTCTCTACATCACTGTGATTCGCGCCACGTTGACGTTAAATCACGGATCCCGTCCCGGCAATACCCGGAATCCCAGCGGTCAGGAGACCAGGCGCCGACCGCCCGGGCCGGACGCGGTACGCCCGCGGTCGCGCAGCCGCAGGGCGCGCAGCGCGGCCTCCAGCCCGAACCTCGCCTCGGGGTCGTCCAACTGGTCGCCGATCCGCTCCTTGATCTGGTGCAGCCGATAGCGCACCGTCTGCGGGTGGACGTGCAGCCGCCCTCCAACGTCCGCCGCGGTGCTCCAGCTCTCCAGCCACACCCTCAGCGTCTCGATGAGCGCGGCCCGCTTGGCCTCGGGCAGGTTCATGAGGCCGCCCAGCCGCCGCTCGACTATCTCGTCCAGCAGGGCCGGGTCACAGGTCAGCCAGAGGTCGAGCAGATGGTCCTCGCCGAGCAGCACGGGCGACGCGCCGATCACCCCGTTCTCCGCGAGCGCCAGCACCCGGCGGGCCCACCGCAGCGAGTCCGGGAGCTGCTCCAGCGGCACCGCCAGCCCGACCGACAGCCGGGTCCCGGCCAGTGCGGACAGCGCCGTCCGCCGGTCGCCGTCGAAGGGACCGGGGAACAGCAGCCAAGGCTCGGCGTCGTCGAGATCGAAGAGCACGTCCCCGGCCATCGCGGCGCGCGGCCATCTGGCACCGGGCCGCACGGCGACGGGCGTGGCCACGGCCGGCAGGGGCCAGCCGGCCCGGTCGGCCAGCTCGGCGACGTCGCCGGAGCCCCCTCCCCCTTCGGCCAGCCGGTGCAGCAGACGCCGCCGTAGCTGCGCCCGTTCCTCCTGCGGCCGGCGTTCCGCCTCCAGGTAGCCCTGCACGACCGGGCCGATGAGCTCATCCATGTACACCATGTGGCACTCGGCGAGCTCGGCGAGCACATCACCGGAGAACCGGTGGCGGGTGCACACCTCGGCGATGCGCTGCCAGGACGCGCGGAAGGCGATGTGGAACGCGGTGTGCAGGGGGTCCAGGCTCCGGCCGCTGTTCAGCTCCCTGCGCCCGAGCGCGCGGAGCAGCCCGACGAGCCTGTCCGTGGGGACCGCCGGACCGGCGATACGGGCCATGAAGACGGTGAACGCCTCGCGCACGACGACCGGTATCGCGGGCGGGCTGGAATCAGCGATCGCATAGTCGGGAATGGACGCGTCGATCTCGGCATAGATCTCTTCCACGATCCCCGACAGTCCGGCTCGCAATACCTCCGCGAGCTGCGGAGACTGCAGTCTCCCGTGCTCTCGCCGCACGCTCCGTCCTTTCCCTCCCTGCCGGCCGGTGGCCATCCCGCGGGTTCGAGTTCCGGTCCTCCCAAAAGCTGCACGAAGCGTCCCGTCGAGCGTCCGCCGATGGCTCCCGACAGGAGGGTAACCGCAACCGCGATCAGATTCAGCAATCCCCCGAGGCCAGAAAAGGGCAGGGCTCTGGATCATCACCGTGATACGAAGACCACACGGGTATTACTCATCCGTTGACAGACTTCCAACGGAGCCCTGCTGACGTCTTGTCGCACTGAAATCCCGGACCTAATCTCATCCCCAGGTAGTCGATTACTCCCCCGGTGAGCTGCTCTTTACTCGGCCAGTAATGGGTCGCTCACGATCCCACCCCGAATGGAAGGCCCACCCCCCATGCTGCGCAAGATCGCCGTGTCCGCCGCCAGTGCGGGCGCCCTCACCCTCCTCCTCGGCAGCCCCGCCTCCGCGTCCGGGAACTTCCACCCCAGCCCCCTCCCCACCAACACCGCGTGGACGGTTTCGACCACCGGTGCGGTCTCCGCCACCTCCTCCAGCATCACCTTCTCGACTCCCAGCGTCACCGCCAACTGCACCTCCGGCACCGCCACCGGCAACATCCCGAACGCCTCCGGTGGACAGCATGACCCGGTCGCCACCCTCGCCGTCGCGACGAGCGGCTGCACCGGTGCCGGCCTCAGCTTCACCCTGACGCCGAACACGTCCAAGGGAGCGTGGGAGCTCTACGCCACCGCCCCCACCGCCGGCGGCATCACGCCGGGCGCGATCACCGGGGTCTCCGTCAAGGGGACCGCGCTGGGAGGCGCATGCACCGTCCAGGCCGACGGCCCCGGCGGCGCCAACTCCCAGACCGGCCAGATCGAGGGCAGCTACGACAACAGCACCGGCATCATCCACGCCACCGGCTCCAGCAACATCAAGATCAAGAGCGTCAGCTGGGGCTGCTTCGGGGTCATCAGCGTGGGTCAGAGCGCCTCGCTGAGCGGTGACTTCACCATCAGCGGCACCGCCCCGGTCATCAACGCGACCTGATCCACCGAGATCGACCGCAGAACAAGGGCCGTACAGCCGTTCCCGGCCGTGCGGCCCTTCCTTCCTTTACCGATCGAGGACAAGACGCTCACCATCTTGACCAATGTGCCGTGACAAAATACATCCGGCTCGCGACATCCGAAAAGAGTCGGTGTCGACGCCTCCCCATACGGTGAGCCTTTTCATCCTCCGCCCGGGTGCGCCGATCACAGCATGATCATGACCCGGCTTTTCGTTCCCGAAGACGGGGAACATCCTGGTAGACGGGTCGATCATCACAATGACGTCCTCCGCACCGAGAACTTCCGGGCATCGTCTCCGCCAGAGGAATCTCTCGGACGCCCCGACACGATCGAACCGCGCCGCCCCCTTGCAGGGCCGCAGATCCTCGGCCGACGGAATCGCCCTTCTCGCTAGATGACACCAGAACGAACAGAAAGCGAACATCTCGCTGATCGACCGGATACGACTTCGTCATCATTTATGTTTTTTGCCCCTAGCCGCTTCAGGGGGGCCGGAATGGACGAATCGATCGCCACGATCATCGCCAGTGTGCTCGGCGTGCTGTTCACAGGGGGACTGTGGCTGGCCGACCGCATGTTCCTGCGGAGGCGGCGGCTCACCTACCGGGTCGTCTCCGACGGTCCCGTCGACCTCACGCCGAGCGTGCGGGACTTCGCCGACCTGAAGGTGACCCTCCATCTGGGCGAGGAGGAGATCCCGGAGCCCTCGCTCGCGCTGCTGCGCATCAGGAACACCGGGATCGAGGCCCTGGAGTCCCGGCACTTCGACCACCGGGTGCGGTTCCGGTTCAACGGCCGCGCCGTGGTCGGCCACGCGGTGAGCGAACCGGGCGAACCGGCTCTGGCGGACGCCCTCAACGGCACCGGCGACGGCAACGACAGGATCACCGTCAGCGACGACGCCAAGGAGCTGATCCTGCCCCGGTTCCTGTTCAACCGGGGGCAGCAGTTCGCCCTGCAGGTCCTGCTGTCGGGCCCGTCCGACGGGAGCCCTGGCGTCACCCACCGGGGTGCCGTCGAAAGCGGCGCCATAGTCCGCGACCTGACCAAGGCCGGGCGTCCCAGCAGGCGCATGCTGCTCTACAGCGGGCTCGCGCTGCTGACCGCGGTGGCCACGACCTCGGTCTGGATCCTCTTCCCCGGGAAAGCGGGCACCCCGTGCGTCGCCGGCGAGATCGAGATCGCCGGGTCCAGCGCCTTCGCCCCCGTGGTGCGCACGGTCGCCGACGCCTACGAGAAGGAATGCGGCAAGGCGTCCATCGAGGTGCGCGGGATAGGCAGCTTCGCCGGGATCAGCCGCCTGAACAGCGACCCCCGGCAGGCGAGGTCACGGCTGGCGATGTCCGACGACAAGCAGGCCGCCGGAACCTACCCGACGCTGAACCCTTGGCCGGTCGGCACCACCGTCTTCGTCGTCGTGGTCCACAAGAGCACCGGGGTCAAGAACCTCACCCGGCAGCAGCTCCAGCAGATCTACTCCGGCGCGTTCACGAACTGGAGCGAGGTGGGAGGCGAGAACAAGTCCATCAAGCTCATCGGCCGGAACTCCCAGTCAGGCACCCGCCGGATCTTCGAGCAAGAGGTCCTGGGCGCCGAGGAGCCGCCCTACACCTCCGACGACTGCCACACCAAGCGCAGGGCCGAGAGTCCCGTCGTCCGCTGCGAACAGGTGGACACCAAAGCCCTGCTGGAAGCCGTCGACCAGACCGAGGGCGCCATCGGCTACGCCGAACTCGCCGGCCTCCAGGGCAACACCGACCTCCTCAACGTGGGCTACGTCGACCTCGACGGCTACGGCCCGGACGCCAAATACATCGCCCAGCAGAAGTACAGGTTCTGGGCCGTCGCCTACTTCTACACCTACGGCCTCCCCGAGAAGGGGACCCTGGCCGAGTTCTTCATCCGCCACATGACGTCCGAGCCCACCAGGCGGCTGCTCGCCCAGAAGGGCTACTCCACCCTCTGCGGCCCCACCCCCTGCGTTTAGCGGTGTCCACCGCGAGGTCAGGCCGAGTGCTTCAGCGAGAGGAGCGTCTCGGTGATGAGGTCGTGGACGGAGCGGGGCTCACCCGGCAGGAGAGCGGTCAGGTCCGTTCCGTGTGCTTCGAGGACGCCCGCGCCGATGTTGGAGAGCAGCGAGAGCGTGTGGGTGACCTGGTAGGGCTCCAGACCGATGCCCGTCAGGGCCTCGCGGGTGTCGGCGAGGGAGGCGGGCCGGTACTCGACCTTGTGGCCGGACACGCCGGTGATGGCGTCGGCGAGGTCCTGTCCGCCTAGCGCGGTGACGCCTTCGAGGTCGTACGTCTTGCCCGCGTGGCGGCTCCGGCCTCCTGCCGAAAGGTCGCGCCAGGTCTCGGCCGCCACCCGGACCGCCGCATCCGCGAGGTCCTGCCTGGCCACGGCCGAGACCCTGCCCGTACCGAGAGAAGCGGTGAAGACTCCGGTGGCCGCGGCCTGTTCGGCGGCCATGGCGGCGAAGCCCGCCAGCAGTTCGGCGTACAGGCCGTTGCGCAGAACCGTCACGTCGAAGGGCGCGGCGGCCAGACGGGCCTCGGTCCAGCGATGCGGGAGCGCGATGGACATCAGGTCACCGGAGCCCGCCAGGCTGGTGTAGATCACATGCCGTACGCCCGCGGCGGAGGCCGCCTCGACGACCGCTCCGTGACGGGCGAGCACCACGTCGTCCTCGGCGTATCCGGCCGAGACGAACACCAGGACGTCCGCGCCCTGGAAGCCCGTCGCCAGCGTCGCCGGGTCGTCGAAGTCGATCCGCCGCGCGGCCTCGCCGTCACCGGAACGGGTGCCGGGCACCACTTCCAGGCCGTCGATCGCGGACAGGCCCGCCAGGACCAGGCCGCCCAGCGCTCCAGAAACGCCTGTTACCAGAATCATCGGGGTCCTCCTCGTGTTGGTCTGATGGGCGACGAGTCCGAGGATTCCCGGGGATCGCCGGGAGCATAAGGAGGCACTTTCATGTCAGCGACGAACACGGCTGTAACCCCCCAGGCCAGCGCGCCCGCCCCCGCCGGGCCGTGCGGCGATGACGACTGCGGCATCCGGGATGTGCTCGACCGGCTCGGCGACCGGTGGACCGTGCTGGTGATCGTCGAGCTGTCCAAGGGAGTACGCCGGTTCCGCGAGCTGGAGCGGGCGATCCCGGGGATCTCCCAGCGGATGCTGACGCTGACCACCAAGCGGCTCTGCCGGGACGGGCTCGTCGAGAGGAACGCCTACCCGACCATCCCTCCGCAGGTCGACTACCGCCTCACCGAGACCGGACGCAGCCTCGCCGGCGCCGTCTCCGCCCTCGCCGACTGGTCCCGGGCCCACAAGGACCCCATCGCCGCCGCCCGCGCCCGCTGGGACGCCGAGCACTCCGGAGAGCTGTAGAGACCCCCCGCACGCGGCGGCCCGGCTCCGTGAGACGGAGCCGGGCCGCTGTGCACGGGATCGCGGGCGCGGGTCAGGCGGCCGGCTCCCCCTTCTCGACGGCGGGACGCCCGCCGGTGGCGATGGCGACGCGGTGCGGTTCGGTCTCGGCGAAGGCGCCCGCGACCCGGACGTGCAGCACGCCCGCGTCGTAGTCGGCGCTGACCGCGTCGGGGGTCACGTGGTCGGGCAGCGCGAACTCGCGCCGGAACGAGCCGTAACGCAGCTCGCGGCGGCCGCGCCCGCCGGTCCGCTCGTCACGGCGCTCGCCGCGCACGATCAGCCGTCCCGCGTCGACCTCGACGGCCACGTCCTTCTCGACGTCCAGGCCGGGCAGTTCGACGCTGACCACGGCGTCGTGCCCTTCACGGGTCACCTCGGCCGCGGGCACGAACCCGCGCTCCCGGGCCTCCGCCCGGTACGGCGCGCGCGTCTGCCGGACCAGGCTCTCGAACTCGGCGAACGGGTCCCACCGCCACAGCGACACAGTGCTCATGATCTTCTCCTTGTCCCTCGACCCCGCCTTGCGGGTCTCGACTGAGAAAACGTGAGTCGAGTGGACTCAATTCCCGTTCGGCCAAGATTTTTTCGACTCAGGCCGGGCAGGGATCCTCGTCCTTGAGTGGCTGGAGTGCCCGCGCGGCGGCGGACGGATCGTCCGCGAAGAAGCGGAGGGTCGTCGCCTGCCCCCGGCCGCCCAGGGGTCGGGTGACGGCGACGGGTCCGTCCAGCTCGACGATCACATTGGTCTGGGAGCCGACGGCCAAGGCCAGCAGCCCGTCCT
The DNA here is from genome assembly GCF_039871655.1 of Actinocorallia sp. B10E7. Lineage (NCBI taxonomy): Bacteria > Bacillati > Actinomycetota > Actinomycetes > Streptosporangiales > Thermomonosporaceae > Actinocorallia > Actinocorallia sp. B10E7. Next base: position 288,253 of record NZ_JBDPLZ010000004.1, on the reverse strand, counting down.
CCAGCGTCACCAGGCGCTTCTCGTCGTAGTCGCGGGCCACGCGGACGGACGAGACCAGCTCTCGCGGGACGCGCAGATCGAAGAAGACCCCGTAGCGCAGGCGCAGCTCGCCCGGAGAGACGAGATGGGGGCGGGTGACGCAGGCCGCGATCACCGCGAGCACGATGAGGATCGAGTAGAGGTCGATGACGAAGACCAGCGCGCGCAGGGGCTCAGGCCACTCCAGGGCCCGCAGCAGGAACTCGACGCCGACCAGTTCCACCACCATCGCGAACAGGAACATCAGCATGGTCGTCGTCTGCTCCGCCGAGTACCCGACCGGGACGGCCCCCGCCGGCACGTCGCGGCGGCGGGCCGCCCACAGCACGAGACTCGCCAGCCCCTTCAGGTCGAAGCCCATGATCCGGCGGACCCGCACGGGCACCAGCCCCTCGTAGACGGCCCGCGCCGCCGCCCGCCGTCCCGCCCCCTCGCGGCGTGCCGCCCGGTAGAGCCGAACGGCGGCGGTGGCCTCGACGGCGAGGGCGAGGAGCACCAGGACCTCGGCCGCCACGAGCGCCGGCGCGGGAAGCCGAACCCCCGAGACGAGCAGGACCGCCAGCAGCGCCTCGGCTGGGACGACGGCGTAGAGCACGGTACGGGCGATCCGGAGCATCATCTCTTCTCCCTCAGCAGGGCCACGAGCAGCCGGAACACCTCGGCCTGCGCGGGGCTCACCTCGACGGCCATCTCTTCCAGCCACTGCCAGGACCGTTCGGGCGGGTCCGTGTTCGCGGCCATCGCCGCCGCCATCTCCTCCGGCAGGTGCGCGGCCAGGTCCGCCGCCAGCACGGCGACCCTCGGATCGCCGGGTTCGGCCTCGTCCAGTTCGTCGAGCCGCCGGTACAGCTCATGGCTGCGGGCCAGCGCCTCGGGGGTGGTGAGCGGCCTCATCATCTCCGCCCACTGCGCCCGCTGCCTCTCGTCGGCGGCCGTGTCGACCAGCGCCAGCATCTCCCGGTCGAACGCGGCGAACTTCGATCCTCCGGCGGGAAGGCCCCGCAGAACCGCCCCCATCTCCGGGGACACCGCGGAGTCGGGGTGCGGTTCGGCCTCGGCCAGCAGCAGCGCCAGCCGCTCCCTCCGCGCGGCGATGGCCTCCTGCTGACGCGCCAGGTCGGCGTCCAGCTCCAGCAGCACCTCGCGCAGTTCCCGCCCGCGGTCCCCGGCCGTCACCTCGCGGATCTCCTCCAGGGGCACCCCCAGCTCCGCCAGCCTCCTGATCCGGGCCAGCAGCACGGCGTCCCGCAACCGGTACTCCCGGTACCCGTTGTGCCGCCGCTCGGGCTCGGGCAGCAGCCCCAGCCCGTGATAGTGCCGCACGGTCCGGGTCGACACCCCGACCAGCGCGGCGAGCTCACCGATCCGCATGCCCCCATGAGAAACGTTGACGCCGCGTCAATGTCAACTCCCCTGGTCGGAGGGGACGGTGCGGTGCTGCAGGAGCGCCACCGCCGCCGAGACCAGGGGCGCCGCCAGGAAGGCGCCCGCGATGCCGGCGAGGGTGCTGCCGAGGGCGATCGCGATGAGGATGACGGCCGCGGGCAGGTCGAGGGCGCGACCGTAGATCTGCGGGGCCAGGATGTGCCCTTCGAGCTGCTGGATCGCGATGGTGACGGCGACGACGATCAGAGCGACGAGCCAGCCCTTGGCGACGAAGGCCACGATCGCGGCCAGCAGCCCGGCGAGGAACGCCCCGACGATCGGCAGGAAGGCGCCGATCCAGGTCAGGACGGCCAGCGGTATCGCCAGCGGGACGTCGAGGATCCACAGGGCGAGGCCGATGAAGAAGCCGTCGACGAAACCGACGACCGCCACACCGCGCACGTATCTGCCGATGACATGGAAGACGACGGACGCCCCCGAGCGGAGCGGCGCGCGGGCCGCGACGGGGGCCAGGTCGACGAGCCAGCCGAAGAGGTGCGACCCGCCGTGGGTGAAGTAGACGCCCAGCACGAGCGCGAGCACCGCCCCGATGGCGATCTCACCGGTGGTGCGGACGCCCGTGAGCGCCTCCCCTGCGAGCCGTCCGGACTCGTCCGACAGCCACTGCTTGGCCTGCGCGGTGAGGTCGGCGACGCGTCTCTCGCCCAGGCCGACCTTGGCCGCGGCCTCCTGCAGGTAGACGGTGAACTGGTCGAGGTTGGTGCGCAGTTCCCCGATGCCGTCCGCGGTGACGGGGACGAGCAGCAGCACCAGGAGCGAGATCACCGCGAGCATCCCGAGCCAGACGACGGTCGTCGCGAGCGACCGGCTCATTCCCTGCCGGACCAGCCTGTTCGCCGGGGGAATCGTGATGGAGGCGATGAAGACGCCCAGCAGGATCGGGATCGCCACGGTCCGCACCTGCCAGACCGCCCAGATCACGATGGCCGTCAGCACCACCACGAGCAGCCGGTGCCCGGCCCTCAGCGTCTTGCGCCGCAGTGCCCCCTCGAGATCCACGAAGCTCAGCCTCCCCGGCCCGCGACCGCCCTAACCGGTCCCGGTGTCCGTGGCGAGACCTACGTCCCTCGAACATGGTGACCTCCGTCCGCAGCGCTCCGGCTCCGGAAAGTGGATCGTCGTAATGGAGACGAACCACGCCGTATAGGAGCAGAAATGACCTTCAGCTCATCTCACGACGTCGACCCCCGCAGCACGTCCGCCGCCCGCCCCGGACCCTTCACCGAGTCCCCCGCGGCGCGCCTCGTCTGGGCGCTGACCAGGCTCTCCATCGGCTGGGTCTTCCTCTGGGCGTTCCTCGACAAGACCTTCGGCCTCGGCCACGAGACCCCCGAGGCGAACGCCTGGCTCGAAGGAGGACACCCCACCGAGGGATTCCTCAGCAAAGCGGCCAAGGGCCCGTTCCAGAGCTTCTACAACAGCCTGGCGGGTTACACGATCATCGACTGGATCTTCATGGTGGGACTGCTCGGCATCGGCGTGGCGCTGATCCTCGGCATCGCCATGCGGGTGGCGGCCGGAGCCGGCGCGCTGATGCTGGTCATGATGTGGAGCGCCGTCCTGCCCCCGGAGAACAACATCTTCATGGACGACCACCTCGTCTACGCGCTCGTCCTCATCGGCCTGGCGCTGGTCCACGCCGGCGACACCCTCGGCCTGGGCGCCTGGTGGAGCCGACTCGGCCTCGTCCGGAAGTTCCCGGTCCTGCGGTGAACGCCCCTGCGCCCGGCATCCGGCGAGCCGCCCCGCGGCCGCCGCATGCCGGTCCTTCGCATACTTGATCTAGTTTCAGAAATGTTGTCCGTCCTCGTCGTTTCGTAGCTTCTTTGTGCGGTTTACTGCCGCTGGGGTGACTGGACCCGCACATCTTCGTGCGACTGAGACTGGGATACGGATGGACCTTGCGGTGGGTTGGCGGGTCCCGGGCTACCGGGATCTGCGTGAACTGGGGGCGGGGGCCTTCGGACACGTCGTGATGGCGGTGGACGAGGACGGCGACTCCCTGGTGGCGGTGAGGTACCTGCCGGAAGGGCTGGTGCGCGACGAACGGTTCCGGGAGGAGTTCCGGAACGAGGCGCCGCTGCTCGCCGGGCTCCGGTCCGAGCATGTCGTCCGGGTGAGGGAGTACGTCGAGGCCTCCGACGGCGCCGCCGTCGTGATGGACCTGGTCGACGGGGTCTCGTTGCGGGAGGTGCTCGCGGCACGCGGCCCGCTGGAGCCCGAGTCGGCGCTGGCCGTGTTGAAGGGCTCGCTGCTCGGTTTGTCCGCCGCGCATGAGGCGGGAGTGGTGCACCGGAACCACAGGCCCGAGAACGTCCTGATCACCGCCGAGGGTGTGACCACCCTGGTGGACTTCGGGATCGCGGTCCGCTCCGGTGCTCGGATCGAGGACGGCGGCACACCCGCTTACACGCCGCCCGAACGATGGCAGCACGGCCTCGTCCTGCCCGCGGGCGACATATACGCGGCCGCGGCCGTGTTCTTCGAGTGCCTGACCGGACGGACGCCGTACCAGGCGGACTCGGTCCCCGCACTGGCGGAGCTGCATCTTCAGGCGCCCATCCCGCTGGAGGACGTACCCGAGGCGGTGCGTGGTCTGCTCCGGCGGGGGCTCGCGAAGGACTTCGCCGAAAGCCGTGCGAGCGGGGCGGAGTTCGCCGCGGAACTCGAAGCCGCCGCGGCTGCCTCATACGGGGAGGACTGGGAGCAGCGCGGGCTGAGACTCCTCGCCATGGCCGTGGCCGAAATCGCCGTGCTCGCGCTGTCGGAGGGCGAAGCGCCGGTGGCCGAGGTCTCGGCGAACGAAGATCCTCCAGAGGACGAATCCGTCCAGGACGACGAGGAATCCGCCGCCGTCGCCACTGCCGCCGAGGCGAACCGGCCGGGGAGACACCGGTTGCCGTCGGCCAAGAGCAGGAGGACCGTTCTCGCCTGTGCGGCCCTCGTCCTCGTCCTGATCGCCTGCTTGATCGCGGTGGTGACGCGGTCGTCCGATGATCGGGAGAACGGAAGGACGCCCGCCGTGAAGCCGGGGGCGATCCTCTCCGCGGAAGCGGCGACGGTCACCGTCCCGGACGTCGTCGGGGCCGCGCACGCCGATGCGGAGAACAAGGTCCGGGCCGCGGGGCTCGTCCCGTACATCTTGTTCAAGCAGTCCCTGAAGCACGAGCCGGGGACGGTGATCGAGACCGATCCTGCGGCGGGTACGAGCATCGGCCGTGACACGCTGGTGGGGCTGGTCGTCGCGCAGAGGACACCGGTCTACGCAGTGGTCGTCCCCGATGTCCGGGGAAGCTCCTACACCGAAGCCGAGATCGCCATCCGGGGCGTCGGATTGGTTCCTCACCGGGTGGATCAGGAGATCTCGGACGAGCAGCGGATGACGCCGGGAGAAGTCGTCTCCACTTCCCCAGAGGCCGGCGCTGAGGTCGAAAGAGGCTCACGGGTGACGGTCTACGTGGCGAAGGCGTCGGCGAACAAGACGGTTCCGGTCCCGAACGTGGCGCTTCTGCCTCAGGACCGAGCCGTACAAGCCCTGCTTGACGCGGGTCTGAAGCCGGTGATCGCTACTCGCCGGACCGGTGATGTTCCTCCGGGGCAGATCGTCTCGACCGATCCGAAGGCCGGGGTACGGGTCGCGGCGGGGACCTCCGTGACGTTGTATGTCGCGCAGGCGCCGCCGGTGCGGGACGTCGCCGTCCCGAACGTCGCGGGTTCGTCCTACGACGCCGCCGCGCAGGTACTGCGAAGCGCCGGTCTCGTTCCCGAACACGCCGTCAGGGAGACTTCGGATGCCGTGGAAGGCACAGCCGTCGGAACCGACCCTCCCGCCGGGAGCACCGTCAAGGCCGGATCCAAGGTGACCGTCTACATCGCCAAGGCCCCGCCCCTCACCCTCTCGGCGGCGGCGTACGTCAGTCCGCCCACCGCGTACGCCCGCTGCGACACGGGTTACGCCTTCACGTTCTCAGGGTCGATTTCGGTCTCCCGGGGCCCGGTCACCGTGACGTACCGCTGGATCCGCAGCGACGGCGCGTCCGGCCCTGTCGGGACCCTGCGGTTCACCGGTACGGGACCGCAGACCCTTCCCGTGGGACGGAGCCTGTGGAGGATGGGCGGCCGGGACTACGCAGGCTGGCAGAAGGTGCAGATCCTCACCCCGAACGCCGTCCTGTCCGAGGCCGCGAACTTCCGGTACGACTGCCGCCGGCGCGGCTACTGAGCCCCTCTCGGAGGCGGACCGCGCCCGCGCGTGGCCGGACGCCGCGTTCTGTCGTGGCCCTGTCGTAGTGTGCTCGGCGAGAGCGGCCGGGAACGGAGGACGGCTTTGGGCGCGGAGGATGCCGGGGGCTTGGCCGCCGCGCGGTCGGGTGACGGCGAGGCGTTCGCCGAACTGGTCGAGCGATACCGGGCCGAGTTGCGGGTGCACTGCTACCGGATGCTGGGCTCGTTCGACGAGGCCGAGGACCTGGTGCAGGAGACGTTCCTGCGGGCCTGGAAGAACCTCCCCGGCTTCGAGGGCCGCTCGACGCTGCGCGCCTGGCTGTACCGGATCGCCACGAACGCGTGTCTCGACTTCCTCGACGGGCGGGCACGGCGGGTCCTCCCGCACCAGGTGGAGGCTCCGTCGCAGCCGGATGCGGCACGACCGGCCCGTGCCGACTTCGCGTGGCTGCAGCCGTTCCCGGACAGGCCGTACGAACAGGACGGCGCACAACCGGAGTCCGCGGCACTGGCAAGGGAGACGATCGAGCTGGCGTTCCTGGCCGCCATCCAGTACCTGCCGCCCCGGCAGCGGGCGGTGCTGATCCTGCGCGACGTGCTCGGCTGGCCCGCCAAGGAGACCGCGGCTCTGCTCGACGGCAGCGTCGCCTCGGCCAACAGCGCACTGCAGCGGGCCCGGACCACGTTGAGAGAGCACCTCCCCGCCGACCGCTGGGAGTGGGCTCCGGCCGCGGAGCCCACCGAGCAGGAGCGGAAGATGCTGCGCCGGTACATGGACGCGCTCGAACGAGCCGACCTCGCCGCGATGGCCGGGCTCCTGGCCGACGAGGTCAGAACCACGATGCCGCCCTACCCGATGTGGTTCCAGGGGCGTGAGGCGGTCATGGCGGCATTGGCCTCGAGCTGGGATCCCGCCTCGCCGTCCTACGTCGGCCGGTTCCGGACCGCGGCGACCCGGGCGAACGGGCATCCGGCCGTCGCGGCCTACCTCCGGCGCCCCGGCGAGACCGTCCACCGGGCTTTCGCGATCGCCGTCCTGCGGATCGAGGACGGCCTCATCGTCGACCTCACCGGCTTCCACGACCCCGCGCTGTTCCCCGCGTTCGGCCTGCCCCCGCAGATGCCGCCGAAAGACCGATGAGTTTCCGCGCGGTCCTCCGTCTCAACGGGGACAGACCGAGCAGAGACGCACGGAGGTAGATCATGTCCGGGTTGCAGTGGCAGTTCACGATGTCCCTGGACGGCTTCATGGCCGGGCCGGGAGGCGACATGTCCTGGTTGCAGGGCTCGCTGGGACACGGACCGGAGGTCGCCGAGACCATGGAGCGGACCGGTTCCCTCCTGGTCGGCAACCGCACCTTCCGCGGCGACGACCCCTACGCGGACACGCCTCAGCAGGGCGAACCGTACGGCGGAGGGTGGGACGGCCACCAGTTCGTCCTCACCCACAACCCGCCGCGCACCCCGGTGCCGGGCGTGACCTTCGTAAGCGACCTGCGCGAGGGCATCGCAGCGGCCAAGGCCGCAGCGGGCGACAAATACGTCGGCGTCCTGGGCGCGAACGTCGCCCGGCAGTGCCTCGAAGCGGGGGTGCTCGACGAGATCCTCATGTTCGTCGCCCCCGTCCTGCTCGGCGACGGCACCCGCGTCTTCGACCATCCGGGTGGAACCCGCATCGCCCTCGAACGCATCCCGACCGGTTCCTCGGATCCGACGTACCACCGCCTGCGCGTCGTCCGATGAGCCGGCGGGGCTCCGGTCAGTCGTAGTAGCGGGCTTCGAGGATGTTCCCGTCGGGGTCGGTGAAGTAGAACGTCTCGGGTGCGTGGCCCTGGGCGCCGAAGGAGTCCTTCATCGTCACCGGGACGGCGATGCCGTGTTCCTCGAGCCGGGCCCGGAGCTCCTCGAAGCCGTCCCGGGAGAAGGACAGGCACAGGTGGTTGACCGGGTGCCCGGCGCTGCCTTCCATGCCGGGTGCCGAGCTCACGGACTCCGCCATCGTCCTCGGCATGAGGTCGATGATGCTCTCGTCGGTGACGCGGACGCTGGGGAACGGCACGGCGCCGGCGCGGAACTCCTCCAGCCGCAGGGGCTGAAGCCCGAGGACGTCCTGGTAGAAGCGGGTGGAGCGGATCGGGTCCGAGACCCACAAGACGACGTGGTCCAGACGGACGGTCACGGCTGTCCCCTCTCGGTTCGGCTTCCGCAAGTCTGACATCTTCCGGGGGTGACCGGGGCGTCTCCGCACGTTTGTCCGAGGATGGGCGTGCGGAGACGGTCAGGTCCAGCGCTCGCCGTCCACCTGGAGTTCCACCTTGTCGGGATAGAAGCAGAGCAGTCCGGCGATCTTCTGCGACTCGGCGAAGGGCGCCCGGTAGGACCAGGCGACGTCAGGGACGGAGGTAGCGCTCGACTCGAGCGACCAGTACTCGGCCTGCCCCTTGTACGGGCAGTGCGTTATGGTCTGCGACGGTTTGAGCAAGTCCATCCGGACATGGGTCTTGGGCAGGTAGACCCGGGCGGGCAGCCCCGTCTCGAAGAGCAGCCTCGGGCTGCGCGACTCCGCCAGCGTCACCCCTTCGAACGCCACGACGACATGCCGCGAACCGGCCAGGACGTCCACCCGCTTGTGCGGGTCCCGGGCGTGGGTGAAGACCTCCTCGTCCTCCTCAAACCAGGAGTCCACGGCACCCCAGTCGAACGCCACATGCCCGTCGTGCCTCCTGAGCCCGACGGCCCGCGCGGCGAGCACGTCCCCCCGCACGTCGTCCTCCGGGAAGTAGTAGGTCGGGTAGTAGGGCCGCTCCCACACCAGCAGCGTCCGGCGGGAGTCCGCCACCGCCTCTCCTCCCAGGAAAGCCCTGACCCGCTTGCCGCACCGTTCGGTCCGCATCTCGTCCATACGGCTCACCTTCCCCTGTCGCGGGATCTCAGCCCCGTGCGGCCGGGTCAGGGCACGGGGTCGGCCTTTCGGGGGGATCCGCTGGAGAGGGAGCCGTCTCCGGAGCGGTGGTGGATGAGCGCGGCCACCGCCGCGGTGAGGGGGGTGGCGAAGAAGGCGCCCGCGATGCCGGCGAGGGTGGCGCCCAGCGCGATGGCCATGATGACGATCGCGCCGGGGAGTTCGAGGGCCCGGCCGTAGATCTGGGGGGCCAGGACGTTGCCCTCGATCTGCTGGACGGCGACGGCGAGGGCCACGACGACCAGGGCGATGAGCCAGCCCTCGTCCGCGAAGGCCACGATCGCGGCCAGCAGGCCGGCGAGGAAGGCGCCGACGATGGGGAAGAAGGCGGCGATCCAGGTCAGGACGGCCAGGGGTATCGCCAGGGGGACACCGAGGAGCCACAGGCCCAGGCCCATGAGCAGCCCCTCCATGAGGCCCACGACGGCCACGCCGCGCATGTATCTGCCGATGACCCGGAAGACGACGGAGGCGCCCGAGCGAAGGCGTTCGCGGGACGCTTCGGGTGCCAGCCCGGTGAGCCAGGCGAACAGGTTCGAGCCGCTGTGGGTGAAGTAGACGGCCAGCACGAGGGTGAGCACGGCTCCGACGAGGATCTCGCCGGTTGTGATGACGCCGGTGATCGCCCCGTCGGTGATGTCGCCCCGCTGGCGGGACAGCCATTCCCTGCCCTGTTCGGTGAGGTCGGTGAAGCGGGTCTCGTTCACGCCGAAGCCGGCGGCGGCCTCCTGCAGGTTCACGACGAACCGGTCGACGCTGATGCTCAGGTCGTCGACGCCCGCGGCGATGATCGGGACGAGCCCCGTCACCAGGAGGGTCCCCCCGCCGAGGACGCCGAGCCAGACCAGGGCGGTCGCCAAAGCCGCCGGAAGCCCCCGGCGCACCATCCAGCGCGCGGGCGGAACGGTCATGGAGGCGATGAACACCGCCAGCAGGACCGGGATCGACACGGTCCGCACCCGCCAGAAGGCCCAGATCGCCAGGGAGACGAGCACCACCACGAGCAGCAGGTGCCCGGCCCGCAACACCCTGGTCTTCACCGCACCATCAGCATCCACAAGTCCGATCATCCCCTGACATAACCGGCATCACTAGTGCCTCAACCGGTCAAGCTCTCCGAGTCGGCCTGCGCGCAACGGGAAGAGCGGGGTTCTCGATGGGCGCACGGCTCGTCGCGGCGCTCACCGCGCGGGAAATCGGGCCTTGCAACCTACCGATCGATCGGTAGGCTCCTTGGCATGGAGATCGTGGTGAGTACACGGCTGGGCGGGGTCCGGGGGCGGGTCGAGGAGGGGATCGCCGTCTTCCGAGGCATCCCCTACGCGGCGGCGCCGTTCGGGAAGCACCGGTTCGCCGAGCCCGCAGCGCTGGAGCCCTGGGAGGGCGTACGGGACGCGCTGGAATTCGGGCCCACCGCGCCCAAGCGGCCCTACCGGCCGCCGCTGGACGAACTGATCCCCGAAGAGGACATCCCCGGGGACGAATGCCTCAACCTGAACGTATGGACGCCCGCCCTGGACGACGGGCGCCGTCCCGTCATGGTGTGGATCCACGGCGGGTCGTTCCGCAACGGCTCCTCTGGATTTCCCCTCTACGACGGTCGGGCGTTCGCCCGTGACGGAGTCGTGCTCGTCTCCCTCAACTACCGCCTCGGCGTCGAGGGCTTCGGCGTCTTCCCCGACGCGCCCGACAACCGGGGGCTGCTCGACCAGATCGCGGCCCTGGAATGGGTGCGCGACAACATCGCCTCCTTCGGCGGCGACCCCGGCAACGTCACGGTGTTCGGGGAGTCGGCCGGAGGCATCAGCATCGCGGCGCTGCTCGCCTCCCCGCGGGCGCGCGGCCTGTTCAAGCGCGCAGCGATGCAGAGCGGCCCGCCGCAGATCATGACGCGGGACGAGGGCGCGGCGATCGTGAAGCTGATGGCCGAGAGCCTCGGCGTCCCCCCGACCGCCGAGGCGTTCGCCTCCGTCGACCGGGAACGCCTGCTCGACGCCCAGGCCGAGGCCTCCGCCAAGGGAAGCCCCCTCGGCGGCGGACCCGGCTTCTTCATCGTCGAGGACGGGCAGGTCGTCCCGTCAGGCGCACGCGAGGGCATCGCTCCCCCGGAGGACGTCGCGCTGCTGCTCGGCACGAACCGCGAGGAGTACCGGCTGTGGTTCGTGCCCACCGGCGTCGTCGACAGGATCAACCGGCTGACGTTCCGGCTCGCCCTGCTGAAGTTCCGCGTCCCCGGCCGGATCGCCAGGCTGTACCGGGCGAACCGGCCGGACGCCGCCCCCGGCGAAGTGCTCGGCGAGATCGCCACCGACATGCTGCTGCGCGCTCCCGCCCACCGCCTCGCGGACGCCGCCGCCCGGGCCCACGTCTACGAGTTCGCCTGGCGCTCCCCCGTCCGGGACCTGGGCGCCTGCCACGCCCTGGAGATCGGCTTCGTCTTCGACACCCTCGCCGCCGGCGAGCAGCTGGCCGGCCCCGACGCGCCCCAGCCGCTCGCCGACGCCGTGCACCGCGCCTGGGTCGCCTTCGCCGCCCACGGCGACCCGGGCTGGCCGCTCTGGGACGAGACCCGTCCCGTCATGACCTTCGACCACCCCGAGTCCCGGGTCGTCCCGGCCCCGCGTCACGACGAGCTCCAAGCCTGGTCGTGACGCTCCTCCCCACCCCCCGTATCGAGGAGCCCCCCATGTCCCACCGCCGACGTCTCACCCGCCTGGCGCTGACGGCCGTGCTCGCCGCCACCGCCTTCCTCCCCCTCCAGGCGCCCGCCTCCGCGCAGACCGCGTTCCCGTCCGTGAACGGGAACTGGGGCGCGCCCGGCCCGTACGCCACCGCCGTCGAGATCGGCGCGGTCAACACCCTCTACTACCCGCGCGACATCGCCTCCAGCTCCCGCCGCCACCCGGTGATCGTGTGGGGCAACGGGACCGGTGGCGCCCCGCTGGTCTACCGCGACCTGATGCTGCACTGGGCCAGCCACGGATTCATCGTCTCGGCCGCCAACACGCCCATGTCGAACCTCGGCATCTCCATGCGGCTGGGCATCGACGAACTCGCCGCCCGCGACGACGACCCGTCCAGCGCCTTCCACGACCGCGTCGACCTGGCGAACATCGGCGCGTCCGGCCACTCCCAGGGCGGCGCGGCCGCGATCGTCGTGGGAGCCGACCCGCGCGTCGACGTCATCCTGCCGATCCAGCCCGGCCCGCTCGCCGACATCGACGACGTGCACGTCCCGGCCTTCCTCATGGCGGGCCAGTACGACGACATCGTCCACCCGTTCCTGGTGAAGGCGTTCTACTACGACGCCACCCACATCCCCGCGATCTACGGCGAGCTGCGGAAGGCCGACCACTTCACCATCGTCGGCGACCCCGGCCCGTTCGCCGCCCCCACCACCGCCTGGTTCCGCCTCCACCTCATGGACGACGCCCAGGCCGCCCCGGTGTTCCACGGCCCCGGCTGCGGCATCTGCACCGACACCGCCACCTGGTCCGACGTGCGCCGCAACTCCCTGGTGCCCTGATCCCGCCCCGGCGGGCGGCGACTCCACGGCGAGGATGGAGCGCGGCATCGCGGTCCTGGGCTCCCTGAGGAATTCCTTCGGGGCCCGGGGCCACGCCCCCGAGACGCTCTGCTTCGCCGGCCCCGACGGCGACATCCTCGAGGCCCGTTCGGACCGTCCTGTCAGCGGTCGGCGAGGACGAGGTCGGCGGCGTGCCAGGCCATGGCCATCATGGGCCCGTTGAGATTGCCGGAGACCATGGTCGGCAGGATCGAGGCGTCGACGACGCGGACCCCCTCGAAGCCGCGCAGGCGCAGGCTCGGGTCGACGACGTCCTCCTCGTGCGGGCCCATCGCGCAGGTGCCGATGGTGTGGTAGCCGCAGAAGCCGCGGTCGAGGGCGGCGTCGATGATCTCGTCGTCGGAGCGGACGTCGGCGCCGGGAAGGGTCTCGTGCTCGATCCGGGACGCGATGGGCTCGGCGGCGAAGAGGTCGCGCATCCGGCGGAAGATCGCGGCGCTGGTCTCGCGGTCGGAGTCCGAGCGCAGGTAGCCGGGGTCGAGATCGAGGGGCGCGTCGGGGTCGGCCGAGGTGATGGCCAGGGAGCCCTCGGAGGTCGGGTCGAGGACGTAGCCGACGCAGGAGAGGCCGGGCTCGCGCTCGACGCCGACGGTCTCGCCCGCCTGGTAGGTGCCCGGGGACATCGGGCCCATGAGGAGCTGGGCGTCGGGGCGCTCCAGGCCGGGGCGGGACTTGAGGAACGCGATGACGTCGTAGGCGGGCGTCGACAGCGGGCCGGAGCGGTCGAGGAGGTACTTCAGGGCGGTCACCGCCTGGCGGCCGGGGGTGCTCAGCATGCGGTTGTAGCCGATGTTCTCGCGCAGGCGGAACTTCAGGACCATGCAGCGGTGCTCCCGCAGGCGGGCGCCCACGTTGGGGCGGTCCAGGCGCAGCGGGACGCCCGCCGCGCGCAGCACGTCGGACGGGCCGATGCCCGAGAGCTGAAGGAGTTTGGGGGTGGCGAGGCTGCCCAGCGTCAGGAGCACCTCGCGGGAGGCGCGGTACTCGACGGGGGCGCCGCCGCGGGAACGTCCCGTGACGCCGACGACCTTGTCGCCCTCGAACAGCAGGCCGGTGACGACGGTGTGCGTGACGACGGTGAGATTGGGACGGTCCATGACGGGCCGCAGGAAGGCGCGGGCGGCGCTGACCCGGCGGCCGTCCCTGATGGTGGCGGTGGCGTAGCCGATGCGCTCGACGTCGGCTTCGTTGGCGTCCTCGGTGACGGTCAGGCCGAGGGACGCGCCCGCCGCGATCATCTCGTCGCACAGCGGTTCGGCGCGGCCGGGCGGGCCGACCTGGAGGGGGCCGCCGGAGCCCCGGGTGTCGGACGGGCCGAGGGCGTGGTCCTCGATCGCGCGGAAGATCGGCAGGAGCGTGTCCCAGTTCCAGCCCGGGTTGCCGAGCCGCTCCAGTTCGTCGTAGTCGGTGCGCTGGCCGCGGTTGTAGACCATCCCGTTGATGGCGCTGGAGCCGCCGAGGGCCTTGCCTCGCGGCCAGATCTCGTGTTTGTTCCCCGGCCCGAAGGGGCGGGTGGGGTGCTGCCAGGAGGCTTTCGGGTCGTCCATGAGCTTTCCGAAGCCCTTGGGCATGGTGAACATGAAGCCCGTGTCGGGCCCGCCCGCCTCGACGAGCAGCACTTTGATCTTCGGGTCGGCCGACAGCCTGTTGGCCAGGACGCAGCCGGCCGAGCCGGCTCCCACCACGAGGTAATCAAACATAGCGATCTTTTATCGCAAAAATCATGTATTAGAAGTTTTCTAACAAACCTTGCTATGTCATAACTAGTGACCGTTTCCGGCCACCCGTGGAACGGGCTCACCCGGCCGTGAACCCACAGAGCGGCGCCCGGGAAGCCGGAGGCCGCCGGCGCGGCGGAAGGGCCCCGGCCTTCCACAGCCTGGTCGGGGTTCCCGCCGCCGGGCGGCAGAATGAGGGCATGAGCACCGAGCGAACGGCCGTCGCCGAGGGGCAGCGCCGCATCGCGGCCTTCGAGGCGCGGCTACCGCCCCACGTCCGGCTGGAGGGCACGGCGGGCCGCATCCTGAGCGAGGCGCTGCTGCTCTTCGCGGAGAAGGGCTTCGCGGGGACCTCCATCCGGGACCTGGCGAACGCCTGCGGGATCCGCTCGGCCAGCCTCTATTCCCACTTCCCCACCAAGGAGCACATGCTGGCCGAGCTCGCGCGCATCGGCCACGAGGAGCACCACGCCCGCCTGACCGCGGCCGCCACCGCGGCCGCCGACCCGGCCTCCCGCCTGCGCGACGTCGTCCGCGCCCACGTCCTGGCGCACGCCCAGTACCCCCTGCTGGCCATCGTCGCCGACAACGAGCTGCACTCGCTCTCCCCCGAACTGGCCGAGCCCATCATGCGCCTGCGCGACACCGGACGCCGCCTCCTCCTCGGCATCCTCGACGACGGCCTGGCCCGCGGCGTCTTCGACGTCCCCGACTCCTACCTGGCCCTCACCGCCATCAGCGGCATGGGCATGCGCGTGGCCAACTGGTACGGCCCCGACACCCCCTACACCCCCGACCAGGTCGCCGACTCCTACGCCGAGTTCGCCCTCCGCCTGGCGGGCACCCGCCAGACCTGACCCGGCCGGGGGGCGACGCGGCCAAAGCGCTCACCGCCACGGCCTCTTAACGGCCGAACGTCCGCCGCGGCGGAAGGCGAGAACGCCGCGGATCGCCGCCAAGCGGCGACGGCGGGCGCGGAGAACCGCCTCTTCATCGCCCTGCATCCTCTCTCCGCCGTTCCTCCGGCAGGGCGGAGAGAGGTTCCGGCGCCCATCGGGGAGACGGCTCCGCCGTCCGGGGTCGGGGGCGGAGCATCTCCCGCTGGGCGGAGGTCAGCCTCGGGTCGTCCCGGAGTTCGCGGATGCTCCGCCCCCTCACGGGCACGACTCCCCCTGGACTTTTCCGGCCCCGTGCCCGCAACACCACCCAGGACACGCCGATCCAGCCCCAGAGCGCGAGAATGAGGAGGGCGAACAGCGCGGGCAGGGAGAACAACACGACGAAGACCAGGTTGCTGATTCCCGTCTTCTCACCGCCGAAGACCTCATCACGCGCGCCGGTGTCACGCGCGGAATGCAGCTCCCCCTCCACGTCGCCGCAGTACTCGTCCCCGACGTAGGAGACGCCTCGCCGGACCTCGCCGGTCCGGGACGTGAAGGTCCCCTCCCAGCCGCAGGCCCCCGTCTTGGCGTTGCGGCTCAGTGACTCGATCTGGAAGACGCCCGGAGTGCCCCCGCCCCGGACCGCGTCCAGAGTCGGTTCGACTGCCAGCAGACCGTGGACGAAGGACAGGTAGACCAGGCCGAGGGCGACGAGCCACCCGAGCGTTTTCTTCACCGCGTCCACCGCCGACCCGCCTCTCCTTTGTGTCTTCCTCTTCTTTGAGACAGCAGGAGAGGCGCTCTGGTTCCTCACCTTTCCCGTACCGAGCCGTGGTTCCGCTCCGTCCGGCCTCCGGAAGACCATAAAGTCGGAAGGACGGATTCCGAGTAGGAGGAGCGATGGGCAAAGCGTTTGACTGGTCGTTTCTCAACGTACGGCCGCCCGTCGTCGACATGGCCGTGTACTCGGAGATGCCCGAGGACCTGTCCCGGCTGATCGAGATCAAAGACGGCCTGATCTTCTACTGCGAATCGCTGTCACCGAACCACATCGCGATCTCCCGGACGATCGAGATGGCACTGCGCAACGGGGTGGCGAAGCAGGAGGGGCGCGGCCCCTGTCTGAAGGCCAGCGGGGATCTGGACATGCTCGTCTCCGAGGTGCCGTTCAGCTTCAGACGGCCGGACGCGATCGTCTACCGGTGCGTCGAGGAGCCACGCGGCCGGTGGAAGACGAAACCGACGGCCGCTGACGCACTGCTGGTCGTGGAGGTCGTCTCACCCGGGACCATCACCGCGGACCTGCGTGACAAACGCACCGAATACGCCGCTCTGGGAATCCCTCACTACTGGATCGTGCGCATGGCACAGGACGACGGGCCCGCCGTCTCTGTGGAGCGCCTCCGGCTGATGTCCGACGGCGCCTACGTCACCGACGGGATCGGCCTGCGCTCCCATGGGCCCGCCGTGGACGTCGTCGACCCTGTCGAGGTCCTCATCACCTGGGAGGACCTCGATCAGGGGCTCGACTGACACCGGCGAAGAAGCGCCAGATGGCGGAGGTGGCGGCGGGCTGCTTGCACCGGGCGGTGGCGCGCCGGTCCTTCACCACCGAGTGGATCGTTTCCGGGCTCCTCATGCCTCCGGCCACGAGAAGGATCTCTTCTCGTGGCCGGAGACGGGGCCGGGATTCCCCTGGGAGAGGGAGGGACCGGCGGCGGAGGTCAGGCCCGCTGTTCGGCGGCGAGCTCCAGGGCGATGTCGATGAGCTGGTCCTCCTGGCCGCCGATGAGCTTGCGCTGGCCGGCGCGCAGGAGGATCTCGGCGCCGGAGACGCCGTAGCGCTCGGCCTGGGTGGCGGCGTGCTTGAGGAAGCTGGAGTAGACGCCGGCGTAGCCCATCATGATCTCCATGCGGCCGAGGTTGCACTCCGACGGCATGGTGGGGCGGACGACGTCCTCGGCTGCGTCGACGATCTTCATGACGTCGATGCCGGTCTTGATGTCCAGCTTGTCGCAGACGGCGGCGAACGCCTCGACGGCGGTGTTGCCGGCGCCCGCGCCGAAGCGGCGGACGGAGCCGTCGATCTGGAGGGCGCCCGCACGGACGGCGGCGATGCTGTTGGCGACGCCGAGGCCCAGGTTCTCGTGGCCGTGGAAGCCGACCTGGGCGTCGTTCCCGAGCTCCGCCACGAGCGCGGAGATGCGGTCGGAGGTCTGCTCGAGGATGAGCGCGCCCGCCGAGTCGACGATGTAGACGCACTGGCAGCCCGCGTCGGCCATGATGCGGGCCTGCTTGGCCAGCACCTCCGGCGGCTGGGTGTGCGACATCATCAGGAAGCCGACGGTCTCCAGGCCCAGGTCGCGGGCGAGCCCGAAGTGCTGGATGGAGACGTCCGCCTCGGTGCAGTGCGTGGCGATACGGCAGATGGAGCCGCCGTTGTCCGCGGCTTCGCGGATGTCGTCCTTCACGCCGACGCCCGGCAGCATCAGGAAGGCGATCTTGGAGCGCTTGGCGGTCTTCGCCGCGGCCTTGATGAGCTCCTGCTCGGGCGTCTTGGAGAAACCGTAGTTGAAGGACGAGCCGCCCAGGCCGTCGCCGTGGGTCACCTCGATGACGGGGACGCCCGCGTCGTCCAGGGCCTCGACGATCGAGACGACCTCGTCGACGGTGAACTGGTGGCGCTTGTGGTGGGAACCGTCACGCAGGGACGAGTCCGTGATGCGGATGTCCCATTCGTCGTTGTAGGGCATCGTCAGGCTCCCGCGATCTGCTTGGCGAACTCTTCGCCGACCTTCGTGGCGGCGGCGGTCATGATGTCGAGGTTGCCGGAGTAGGGCGGCAGGAAGTCACCGGCGCCCTCGACCTCCAGGAAGATCGCGACACGGGCGAGCCCGCCGCTGATCGGCGTCGGGTCGTCGTACTGCGGCTCGGCGCGCAGCCGGTAGCCGGGCACGTACTCCTGCACGGCGGCGGCGATCTCCACCACCGACTCGGTGATCTTGTCGCGGTCGGCGTCGGCGGGGATCGCGCAGAACACCGTGTCGCGCATCAGCGGCGGCGGGTCGGCCGGGTTGAGGATGATGATGGCCTTGCCCTTGCGGGCGCCGCCGATGGTCTCGACGCCGCGCGCGGTCGTCTTGGTGAACTCGTCGATGTTGGCGCGGGTGCCGGGGCCGGCCGACTCCGACGCCACGGACGCGACGATCTCGGCGTACTCGACCGGGACGATGCGGGAGACCGCGTAGACCATGGGGATGGTCGCCTGGCCGCCGCACGTGATGAGGCTGACGTTGTCCTCGCCGATGTGCTCGAGCAGGTTCGCGGGCGGGACGACCGCGGGGCCGACGGCGGCGGGCGTCAGGTCGATCGCCCGGATGCCGGCCTCCTTGTAGCGGGGGGCGTCGGCGCGGTGCACGTAGGCGCTGGTCGCGTCGAAGACCAGGTCGGGCAGCTCGTCGCGGGACAGCAGCCAGTCGACGCCCTCGTGGCTGACCTCCAGGCCCAGCCCGGCGGCGCGCTTGAGCCCGGGAGACTCCGGGTCGACGCCGACCATGTACCGGGGTTCGATGTGCTCACTGCGCAGGAGTTTGTACAGCAGGTCGGTGCCGATGTTGCCCGGACCGACGATGGCGGCGGTTGCCATGATCACCCCTTACTTGAAGGTGAGAGAGACGGAGCCGAGGCCGGTGAACTCGGCGGTGAAGGTCTGACCGGCGGCGACGTCGATCGCACGCGTGCAGGAGCCGGGGAGGATGACGTGTCCGGCGTGCAGGCGGACCCCGAACGAGGCGACCTTGCGCGCCAGCCAGGCGACGGACGTGACGGGGTTGCCGAGGACGGCGTCGGAGCGGCCGGAGACGACGAACTCCCCGTCGCGGGTGAGCGTCGCGTCGATCGCCTTGAGGTCGAGCCCCGCCGGGGAGACGCCCTCGCCGATGACGTACCCGGCGGACGAGGCGTTGTCGGCGATCGTGTCGGCGATCGTGATCTTCCAGTCCCGGATGCGGCTGTCGATGAGCTCCAGCGACGGCACGACCCGTTCGGTGGCCTCCAGGACGTCCTCTTCGGTGCAGTCCTCGCCGGGCAGGTCCTTGCCGAGGACGAAGCCGACCTCGACCTCGACCCGCGGGTAGCAGAAGCGGGAGATCTCCACGGGGACGTCCTCGCGCAGTTCCATGTCGCCGAGGAGGTGCCCGTAGTCGGGTTCGTCCACCCCCATCATCTGCTGCATGGCCGGGGACGAGAGGCCCACCTTGTGGCCGTTGATGACGGCGCCCGCGTCGAGCTTGCGCCTGATGTTGATGAGCTGGATCTCGTAGGCGTCCACGGCGTCGACGCCGGGGAAGAGTTCGGTCAACGGGGCGATGGGTGCCCGCTCCAGCTCGGCGGTGTACAGCCTTTCGGCGGCCGCTCGCCGGTCGTCCTGGGTCAGCATGCCCAAGACGGTACGTACCGGTGAGCGGCCGGTGCCTCCTCCCATCCCGCTGGATGGGAGTGATTCGACCTATGCTCCGTAAACAGGCTCAGGAGCGGCGGATTCGGCGAGCAGCTCGCGCACGACGGGGTCGACGTCGGCGGGGTCCCAGCGCTCACCCTTGTCCACGGTCGGGCCGTGCCGGAAGCCCTCCATGACGGTGATCTTGCCGCCTTCGAGCTCGAAGACCCGGCCGGTGACGTCCGCGGACAGCGGCGAGCCGAGCCACACGACGGTCGGGGAGACGTTCTCCGGCGCCATCGCGTCGAACTCGCCCTCGCCGGGGGCGGCCATCGTCGCGGCGAAGACCTCTTCGGTCATACGGGTGCGCGCCGCCGGGGCGATCGCGTTGACGGTCACGCCGTAGCGGCCGAGTTCGGCCGAGGCGACGAGGGTCAGGCCGACGATGCCGGCCTTGGCCGCGGAGTAGTTGCCCTGCCCGACGCTGCCCAGCAGGCCCGCGCCGGAGGAGGTGTTGATGATCCGCGCGTCGGGCTGCCGTCCGGCCTTGGACTCGGCCCGCCAGTGCTGCCCGGCGTACTTCAGCGGCAGGAAGTGGCCCTTGAGGTGGACGCGCATGACGGCGTCCCACTCGTCCTCGCCGAGGTTGATGAGCATGCGGTCGCGCAGGAAGCCGGCGTTGTTGACCAGGACGTCGAGCCGGCCGAAGGTGTCGAGCGCGAGCTGGATCAGGGCCTTGGCGCCGTCGTCGGTGGCGATGTCGTGCGGGCTGGCCACGGCCTCGCCGCCCAGCGCCCTGATCTCGGCGACGACCTCGGCGGCGGGTCCCTCGGTCTGCTCCCCGGCGCCGTCCCGGCTCACTCCCAGGTCGTTGACGACGACCTTGGCGCCCTGGCGGGCGAACTCCAGCGCGTGGGCCCGGCCCAGGCCGCGGCCCGCTCCGGTGACGATGACCACTCGGTCCTTGCAGATCATGACAGCTCCATCCAGTGAGACTCCGGCGTGACGGCCGCGGGGCCCTCCTGCTACGTTCTAACAAATGTTAGATTGAACGAAGGTAGCTTATGGGAATCCTCACCACCACGAAGGGCTCTGACGGGATAGCGGGGCTCGCTGAGATCACCGTGGAGGCCCCGCCCGTCAACGCACTGACCGTCCAGGGCTGGTTCGACCTGGCCGACGCCGTCACCGCCGCGGGCCGCGACCCCGAGGTCCGCGTGGTCGTGTTGCGTTCCGAAGGACGCGGCTTCAACGCCGGCGTCGACATCAAGGAGATGCAGCGCACCGAGGGCTTCGACGCCCTCCTGGGCGCCAACCGCGGCTGCTACGCGGCGTTCAAGGCCGTCTACGAGTGCGAGGTCCCCGTCGTCGTCGCGGTCCACGGCTTCTGCCTGGGCGGCGGCATCGGCCTGGTCGGCAACGCCGACGTCATCGTCGCCTCCGACGACGCCACCTTCGGCCTCCCCGAGGTCAAGCAGGGAGCGCTCGGCGCGGCCACCCACCTGGCCCGGCTCGTGCCCCAGCACCTCATGCGCGCCATGGTCTACACGACGCAGACCGCCACGGCCGCCCAGCTGCACGCCTTCGGCTCGGTGCACGCCGTCGTCCCGCGCGAGGAGCTGCGTGACAAGGCCCTGGAGGTCGCCGGGCAGATCGCCGTCATGGACCCGTTCGTGATCCGCCGCGCCAAGGAGTGCCTGAACGGCATCGACCCCGTCGACGTCAACCGCTCCTACCGCTTCGAGCAGGGCTTCACCTTCGAACTCAATCTCCAGGGTGCCGGCGACCGGCACCGCGACGCCTTCGTGGGGGGCAAATGAGCAAGCTCGTCTCAGTTGAGGAGATCGTCGGCAGCGTCGAGAGCGGCATGACGCTCGGCATCGGCGGCTGGGGGTCGCGGCGCAAGCCGATGGCCCTGGTCGAGGCGCTGTGCAAGACCGACGTGAGCGACCTGACCGTCGTGTCCTACGGCGGCCCGGACGTCGGGATGCTGTGCGCGGCCGGGAAGGTCAAGCGCGTCGTCGCCCCGTTCGTCACGCTCGACTCGATCGCGCTGGAGCCCCACTTCCGCAAGGCCCGCCAGAGCGGCGCCATCGAGTTCACCGAGTACGACGAGGGCATGTTCATGTTCGGCCTGTACGCGGCCGCGCACCGCCTGCCGTTCCTGCCCACCCCCGTCGGCATCGGCTCGGACGTGCTGAAGTACGCCCCCCAGCTCAAGACGATCACCGACCCGTACGGCGACGAGGAACTCGTCGCCGTCCCCGCCCTGAAGCTCGACGTCGCGTTCGTGCACATGAACCGCGCCGACGCCCGCGGCAACGGCCAGTACCTGGGCATGGACCCGTACATGGACGACCTGTTCGTCAAGGCCGCGACCCGCGCGTACGTCTCGTGCGAGCAGATCGTCGAGCGGTTCGAGGGCCACCCCTCCACGCTGCTGATCAGCCGCATGCACACCGCCGGGGTCGTGGAAGTGCCCGGCGGCGCCGGATTCACCGAATGCCTCCCGGACTACCCCCGCGACGAGGCCCGCCAGAAGTCCTACGTCGAGGAGGCCGGAAAGTGACCGTGACCCGAGCCGAGATCTGCGTCACCGCCTGCGCCGACGCCTGGCGCGGCGACGGGGAGATCCTCGCCGCCGCCATGGGCACCTGCTCGGTCCTGGGCGCGCGCCTGGCCCGCTCGACGTTCGAGCCGGACCTGCTCACCACCGACGGCGGCCCGCTGCTGACGGCCGAGCCGATCCCGTTCGGCGCCAAGGCCGGCGATGTCGAGGGCTGGATGCCGTTCCGCGATCACCTGTGGCTGGTGCTGAACGGCCGCCGCCACGTGATGATGGGCGCGTCCCAGATCGACAAGTTCGGCAACACGAACATCTCGTGCGTCGGTGACTGGGCCCAGCCGAAGTCCCAGCTTCTGGGCGTCCGGGGAGCTCCGGGCAACACCCGCTGCAACCCGACGTCGTACTGGATCCCCAAGCACTCCACCCGGGTGTTCACCGAGAAGGTCGACATGGTCTCCGGCATCGGCTGGGACCGCGGCGCCCACGAGATCCGCCGTGTCATCACCGACCTGTGCGTCCTGGACTTCGAGACCGAGGACCGCCGGATGCGGCTGCGCTCGGTGCACCCCGGTGTCTCGGTGGAGACCGTCGTGGAGCAGACCGGTTTCGAGCTGGTCGTCCCCGACGAGGTCCCCGAGTCCCGCACCCCCTCCGAGGAGGAGCTGAAGGTCCTGCGCGAGGTCCTCGACCCGCGCGGCCTGCGCGACCGCGAGGTCCGCTCATGATCCGCACCGCGCTGACGGAGCTGGTCGGGGTCGAGCACCCCGTCGTCCAGACGGGCATGGGCTGGGTCGCCGGTCCCAAGCTGGTCTCGGCCGTCGCCAACGCCGGGGGCCTGGGCATCCTGGCCTCGGCGACGATGACGCTCGAGCAGCTCGAAAGCGCCATCCACGAGGTCAAGGAGCGCACCGACGCCCCGTTCGGCGTGAACCTCCGCGCCGACGCCACGGACGCCGGAGCCCGGATCGACCTCATGATCCGCGAGGGCGTCAAGGTCGCGTCGTTCGCCCTGGCCCCCAAGCAGGAGCTCATCGCCAAGCTCAAGGACGCGGGCCTGGTCGTCATCCCCTCGGTCGGCGCCCGCCGCCACGCCGAGAAGGTCGCGGCCTGGGGCGCGGACGCCGTCCTGGTGCAGGGCGGTGAGGGCGGCGGCCACACCGGCGCCGTCGCCACGACCGTCCTGCTCCCCCAGGTCGTCGACGCCGTCGACATCCCCGTCATCGCCGCGGGCGGCTTCTACGACGGCCGCGGCCTGGCCGCCGCCCTCATGTACGGCGCCGCGGGCGTCGCCATGGGCACCCGCTTCCTGCTGACGGCCGACAGCTCCGTGCCCGAGGACGTCAAGCAGGTCTACCTGGGCAAGACCGACACCCTGGTCACCCGCCAGGTCGACGGCATGCCCCACCGCGTCCTGCAGAGCGAGCTGGTCACCGAACTGGAGTCGACCAACGCCCTCTCCCGCACGCTCCGCGCCGTCCGCAACGCCGCCCGCTTCAAGAAGATCTCCGGCCAGTCCTGGAAGACGATGATCCAGGACGGCCTGGCGATGAAGCACGGCAAGGACCTCACCTGGTCCCAGGTCCTCATGGCCGCCAACACCCCCATGCTGCTCAAGGCGGCCATGGTCGACGGCCGTCCCGACCTCGGCGTCATGGCCTCCGGCCAGGTCGTCGCCCTGATCGACTCCCTGCCGACGTGCGCCGAGCTCATCGAGAGCATCGTCACCCAGGCCGAGAAGCAGATCCGCTCCATCGATCTGCGGTAACCCGCTGCACGGAAAGGGCCCGGAATCCCTCCGGGCCCTTCGCCTTTCCGCCGACCGTCCGTGCACCGCCCTGCTCCTCGGTGAACCGCATCGGCCTGTCCATGAACCAGTTCGCCCAAGCCTCGGCCGCACCCAGCAGTGGATCCGCAAGACGGAACGGGTCGAGAAGGCCGTCTCCGAACAGGAGGTACCGACCGGGACGTTAGGGGTTCGCAAGATCTTTCCTGCGGGATCGGGACTAGTTTCGATCATGTCGAGGCCGGGCCCGCTTCGCATCATCAAGCTCCCGTGGAAAGCAGGTCTCCATGCGTACTCCCCTGAACGTGCTGGTCGGTGCCGCTCTCGCGGTGCCCGCCGTTCTCGGCCCTCCCTCCGCCGCGCACGCGGCCGACTGCGCCGCGACCACAGACCGGTGGTCGGCGCCCGTGCTCACCAGGGCGGAGTTCCGGCCGACCGCCATCAACAACGCCGGGCAGATCGTCGGTTACAAGGGCGGCCCCGGATACGGCCAGCACGGCGTGGTCTACAAGGACGGCGGGCTGACCGACCTTCCGGCGCTGTTCGGCGGCTCCGACGGCAAGGCCACCGACATCGACGACCAGGGCCGGATCACCGGCTCCAGCAAGAACCTCGGCGGCCGCACCCACGCGGTCGTGTGGAAGGACGGCAAGGTCACCGAACTCGGCGGATTCTTCGGGCCCGAGTCGATCGGCAACGCCATCAGCAACGGGCAGATCGCGGCGACGGCCGACGCCGACGACGGCACCGCCGACGCCTACGCCCGCAAACGAGCCATCCGCTTCGGCCTGAACGGCACCCAGATCGACCTGGACGCCGACCAGGGCAGCACGACCGTCGGCATCAACCGCGTCGGTGAGATCACGGGCACCCAGAACCTCTCCAAAGCCGTGGTCGAGTCGCCCTACGACCGGGTTCAGCGGGCGTTCATCACCCACGGCGACTCGGCGTTCGACCTCGGCACCCTCGGCGGCAGCTGGAGCGAGGCCGTCGCGCTCAACGACGACGGCCACGTCATCGGCTACTCCGCGGCCGGGCCGCAGGGCGCTAACGGCGCGGCCTTCTACTGGAGCGTCGAGACCCGCATGAAGCGCCTCGCCGACTTCGGCGGCGAAGCCAAGCCGGCCGCCATCAACAACGCGGGCGACATCGCCGGCCAGCTCGCCTGCCCGCAGGGCACCCAGACCGACCTCTCCCAGGCCGCCGTCTGGAGCGACGAGGGCGCCGCCGCCGCGTTCCTTCCCCGCCCCTCGGTGGAGGGCCGGACCTTCGCCGTCGACATCAACGACAACGGCGACGTCCTCGGCTACGTCCAGGCGCCCATCACCAACAACATCCAGGTGATTCTCTGGAAGAAGGCCTGACCACCGTCCTCTTCCCCGAGGCGGAGCCCTCGGGGAAGAGGGGTGGTCGCCGCGGATCACGTTGTGCGGGTCGCGGCGGCGTTCGATGTCCTGGAGGCGGGTGATGACGGTCGGGGTGAACACGGCGGGAACGTCCTGTTCCACGGCCAGGTTCCAGGGACGGCGTGCCCGGTCGAAGAAGCCCGTTACCACTGAGTAAACCGCGTATCCAAAAACACGGTTACGTCGTAGGATCGACGCCCATGCGAAAGGCAGTCATCACCGGCAGCACCAAGGGAATCGGTTTCGCGATGGCCCGCGAACTGCTCCGCCGCGGACACTCCGTGGTCGTCTCGGGCCGCACCCGGACGGCGGTGGACGACACCCTCGAACGGCTGCGTCCGGAGGCCGCCGGAGACGCCGCGGTCCACGGGCAGGTCGTGGACGTCACCGACGCCGCGCAGGTCGAGGAGCTGTGGAGCGCCGCGGTGGACGCGCTCGGCGGAGTCGACCTGTGGATCAACAACGCCGGCGTCGCCCACACCACCCGTCCCATCGTCGAGACCACCCCCGACGACGTCCGCGCGATGGTCACCACGAACATGTTCGGCACCATCTACGGCTCCCAGGTCGCCGTCCGCGGCATGCTCGCTCACGGCGGCCAGGTCTTCAACGTCCTCGGCGGCGGCAGCGACGGCCGCGTCCGCCCCGGCATGGGCGTCTACTCGGCCACCAAACGCGGCTTGGACTCCTTCACCAGGGCACTGGCCAAGGAGGTCGCCGGCACCGGCGTGCGGATCGGCCAGATCAGCCCCGGCATCCTCATCACCGAGGGCTGGCTCCGCGAGGCCGCCGCCGCCCCGGACCAGGTGGCCAAGCAGCGCAGGCTCCTCAACATCCTGTGCGACCACGTCGACGACGTCGCCCCCCACCTGGTCGACAGAATGCTGGCCAGCACCAGGAACGGCGACGCCATCGCCTGGCTCACCACCGGCCGCATGACCCGCAAGTTCCTCATCCCCAGCAAACGCGACGTCCTCGGCCGCTACGGCCTATAAGCCCGTCTCCCGACATTTCGCAGCTCGAATGGAGCCTGATCTCGATCGGGCTTGATTTTCTCTCGAGATTCTGTACTAATTATTAGTACAGGAGGCTTAGGCTTTGCTACATGCCTGCCAAGGAGATCATCGCCGCCCTCCACGCTGCGATCATGGCCGGGCGGCAAGAACCCGACCGACCATCCGGAGGGAGTGCGCACGTGTACCGCAAGCTGCGCTGTCCGGGAGGCCGAGGTTGCTGTCCCCAACTCAACGTGTACGGAACGCCGCGAGTACCGGAGCATGAGGCGGCGAAGATCTACCGGGCCATCGCCTCATGCCCCGCCGGCAAGTGAAGGAGAGTGAGACGTGAACGTGTACTGGTTCGACCTCGAGGTCGCCGGACCGGTGACCGACGAACACGTCGACCGGCTGGCCGAGGTCATCGTCGAGAACCGCGGTGACGGTATCGATGCCACCGTCCAGGCCGACGAACGCGGTGGGATGGTGATGTTCTCCCGCGAGGCCCAGGACGTCGCCGAGGCGATCCTGTCCGCGGTCTCCGACGTCCGCGCCGCGGGCATGACGGTCACCGGCGTCGACGGAGGCGATCTCGTGCCCGTCGAGGCCATCGCCACGAGGGCGAAGGTGACGGTCCACGCGGTCCGCCACTGGGTGTCGGGTGTACGGGGGCCGGGCGGCTTTCCCGCACCGGTGCGGGCGAAGTTGTTCTCCTGGGCCCAAGTCTCGGACTGGCTGGTCCGCAACAAGCTCGGCGACGTGGACCACGCTGCCCTGGAGGTGGCCCGTGCTTCGGTGTTCTTCAACGCGCTGCTGACGGCCGACAGAACCATTGACGACGTCATTCCGGCACACCGTCGGGCCGAACTCGCAAAGATGCCCGACAAACTGACCGACCGTCTGACGCCCTGCGGTTGAGGCCCTGGCGTGTGGGGAGCCCGGATCTGTCCGACCTCGCCTTTGACCCGGTGGTCAGAAGGCGAGGTCGTCCCAGGAGATCTCCAGGGGGAAGGGCTCGGGGAAGTCGATTCCGGGGCCTTCGGGCTCCCATTCCCCCACCGGGACGTAAACCGCCGGCCGCAGCGGCTTCACCGTGAGCCCGGCGGCGGGAACACGTGCCAACTCGTACGCGCGCACCACGGAGATGTCCCACGAAGCCTCAGAATCGAGTTCGATCTCCCAGTACCAGGGGATCGAGGCTTCGGCGTACCGGTCCATCTTCCACACGCGCCGCTTCGGCGTATCGGAACCGGAGAGCACCTCACCCGCCACGACGACGTCGGCCGCGGTGGTGTCCGCCCCCCGGGGCAGGCACCTGCGGACGAGGAAGTCCGGGGTCAGGTAGCTGGACTTGTCGTCGGAGAAGAACACGTTCGTCTCCACTCCGACCTGCCAGCACGGCGGTTGATCCCCGTCGTCACCACGGACACGCATGGCACGGCGGGCATGGGACTCCAACGCGTTGCGCATGCGGACTGAGAACTGCTGGTGCTCCAGCGGCCCACGCCGATTCCACACCACGCGCCGGTCCCACAACTCGATCTCCGCGGCGATGTCTTCCGGCAGTCGCTGAAGCTGATCCCAGCTCAGAAACTCGGGTACATGGATGCCCGACGTGTCAGACGCATTCGTCGGCATCCCGCCTCCCTGCTTCGACGCACGTTACGTCCACGATATCGGACCGCACCGAAGCTGGAAGCCGACCTTGATCGCAACTGATGATCCGTTCCCGTTCCCTTCGCTTGAAATCGCCCTGATCCGGGACAGAGCTCTGCGGTTCAGTCCTCGACTTTGATTCCCAGCGCCGACGCCAGGGTGTGCAGCAGGCTCTGCGCGTCGGCGCTGCTCACGACCGAACCGCGCAGGCTTTCCACGCCCGACACTCCCCACAGGTCGCAGCGGGAGAACCGGGTGCCGGCCGTCTTCGCGCCGCTGAACTGGGCGCCTTCCAGCCTGCAGTCCTCGAAGCGGGCACCCGTCAGGTCCGCGCCCTGGAAGTTCGCCTCCACCAGGTTGCAGCCCCGGAACACCACGTTCCTGAACCGCGAGAACCGGAACGACGCCAGATCCGAGCGGCAGCCGTCGAACAGCACCTCGCGGAACCCCGAGTCCGTCCACGCCGAGCCCGTCAGCCTGCACTGCAACACCGCCGCGTTGACGAGCGCCGAGTCCGCCAACCGCGAACCGGCCAGGTCGGCGCTCTTGAACTCCACGTCGGAGAACTGGCCGCGGCGCAACGACAGGCCCGACAACCTGGTCCCGTCGAACCTGCAGCGCTCGAACTCCACGGCCTCCGCGACCTGCCCCGACAGGTCGTCCTGCCCGAACTCCAGAGACAGGAACACTCCGTCGTCCGCGATACCCTCCGCCGGCCGCGCGGAAGCGAGCTCCGCCGGGAACTTCGGGGCGACGGGATCACGCGGGGGACGGGGAGCTCGGGTCCGGGACGCTGGCATGCGCCGACCTTATCCGTTGTCTCCGCTACCGGCTCGGACGGCGCCGGTTCGGCCCTTTCGCCGTTCCGTGCCGGTACCGCCGGGAATCCCACGAAAAGAGGAGAGCGATATACCAGGCTTGTCGGTTATTGATCATCGCTTCCCTATGCTTCTCCGATATCAGCACTTTCAAGGAGTCACGCGATGCGGATGAAACCCGTGGGAGCAGCCTTCCTGGGAGTCGCGACGTGGCTCTCGCTCTGCGTCCCGGCCACGGCGGCTCCCGGAACGACCACGGCGCCGGCCGCCGACCGGCAGCATGCCCGGGTGAACTGCGCCAAAGCGAAATGTGTGGCCTTGACCTTCGATGACGGGCCCTCCTCCGGCACCTCCCGTCTACTCAAACTACTCAAGCAGGGCGGTGCGCGGGCCACGTTCTTCGTCGTCGGCCCGCAGGCCCGCTCCCGTCCCGGCCTGGTCGCCCGCGCCCACGCCGACGGCCACGAGATCGGCGACCACACCGAACGCCACCCGCAGCTGACCGGGCTGTCGTCCGGCAGGATCCGCCAGGAACTCAGCGGCACCCGCCGGACCATCACCAAGCTGACCGGCACGCGACCCGCTCTCTTCCGCCCGCCGTACGGCGCGACCGACCGCAGGGTCGCCGCCGAGGCCCGGCGCCTGGGCCTCGCCCAGATCCTCTGGGACGTCGACACCCGCGACTGGCGCGACCGCAATTCCTCGATCGTCGCCCGCCGTGCCATCAGCGGCCTGCACCGCGGCGCGATCATCCTCATGCACGACACCCACCCCACGACCATCGCCGCCGTCCCCCGCATTCTGCGCACCGCCAAGGCCAGGGGCTACACCCTCGTCACCGTCTCCGAACTCCTCGGTTCCCCCGTCCCCGGCAGGGTCTACCGCCACGGACGGCGCTGAGCCCGGCCGACGGCGCTCACACGCCTGGGAGGTGTCCCGGATCGTCCCTCACTCCTCGGTTTCCTCGCGAGGTGCCGTCACGGGAGGATGCGGTTCCTTCTCGGGCCTGCGGACGGCCTGCGCACCCTGGTAGAGCACCGCGGCGCAGCCGAGCCAGGCCGCCAGCGCCACCAGGTCCAAGAGGTCGAAGGACACGTCGCCGGGCCGGCGCGGAGGGACGACTCCCACGGGATCGGCGACGACCCTGACCTCGTCGCCCACGTCCAAATCTCCATGGCGCAAGGAGCCTGCCACGGGCCGATCGTCCTTCCCCGCGAGATCGTAGGACCAGGAGCAGCTCCCCTTGGAGCGGGAGCAGATCTCCTCCACCACGACCGCCTCACGGGACTCGCCGAAGATCTTGAGGTAGAGGTCGCCGGGCACCGTGAACGCGGTGAACGTCAGCGCGAGGCCGACCGCCACCATGGCGCCGAATTCGGGCCCTCCGCGCTCGAGCACGAGCGCCATGCCCAGCGGGAACAGCAGGAGTATCAGCATCGCCGGGCCGGCAAACAATATGGCGACCCCGCCCCACGCGGACATGAGCCCCACGAAGCACCAACTGGCCGCCACCAGCGTGGTGAAGAAGGCCATCCGAAGCCACAGAGGCCTGCCCGGAAGCGTCACCCGCTCAAGGAACATGCCAGGACGGTAGGCGGCGCGCGCTCCCGCCGGAAGGGCCCGCTGTCCCGCGACCCTCGGGACATGCGTCAGGCATGACGCCACCGCGATCAGCCGGTTCGCTCTGATGTTGAAGCGTTTCGCAGCTACCGCGCCTTGTGCGATTCTCCCGTTTTGCCACAATCGTCCCGTTGAACGCACGGGGATCGCCGGTGGCCTCCCTCTCCTCTGGAGGCACCAGTGGCCATCGTCGCCGTGAAGAGCCGGCTCATCGACTTCGAATGGCTCTGGCGGAGCCTGATCTGCGCGTTCCTGCTGTTCGCCGGGCTGGCCGGCAACGAGTACGGAATGGAGAAGCGGGCATCGCTCGCGCAGCTCTACGCCGACACCCGGTCCGGCCGAGCAGATGTCGTCGAACACCGCTTCAGGCAGAACGGCGAGAACTACGACCTCATGGTGCGCTGGGCCACCGGGCCGTTCTCCTGGTACCAGTTTTCCGAGGGCGGCAGCATGGACGGCGTCTCCCCAGAACTCGTGGAGGCGTTCCCCGAGCACTATGCGGGGCCGCAGGGCCACACCTTCCCGAAGGACTTCGACGCCGCCAACAGCGCCGGGCACGTCCGCGTCGAACCCTACTCCCGCCAGTCGGACAGCGCCTTCTGGGCGTTCGACCTCTTCCCCGGCTGGTGGGCCGCCCCCGCCGCCGGCATCGCCATCGCCCTGTCCATCCTCATGCTCCGCACCCGCGACCACCACTACGCCAACCGCTGGGCCTGGTTCTGGATGTTCCTGTCCACGCCTCTCGGCATGATCGGCTACATCCTCCTGGAACGCCGTCCTTTCCCGCCCGTGCGCGCTCCCCGAACAGCCGAGCCCATGGGCGGCTTCCGCGGCTTCGTCCTCGGCACCATGGTCTTTCCCATCCTTTTCGCCGCCCTCGCCCTCGCCGTCGGCTATCTGCTTTCCTGAGCGGGACGCTCAGGATCCGAGATCACGGCCTGGGAACGGTGATCTGGGAGTTCTCGGAGCGGCAGGCTCTTCGATGATGACGGTCACGGATTCGTCGCTAACCGGTCTTACGCCGCCGCAGGACCACGGTCGTACCGAGAGTGAGGACGGTCAACGTCGCGCTGGCCGCGAGCCACCACCAGCCTGGTGACTGCGCGGGTGTGGGTTCGGCCTTGGCAGAGGTTGAATCCGTTGGTGGCGGGGGTGCCACGTCGGGTAGCCGGCGGACTCCTGCGCACAGGCCGGTGGCGCCGCCGATGGAATTCACCCGGTACCGGGTACCGACGCGGAAGCCGTAGCCGCAGGTGTTCTCGTCGCGGTTCGTTTTCAGCTCGAGGGTGGGTCCTTCCCCAGGGCTGCCTTTTTCGGTCGACTCGACTGCGAGCCGGATCCCCGTGTTCGTGACCTCGGTGACGGTGCCGATGACGATGAGATCAGCCCGTTCGTCCTGGCCACCGGCAACGCAGGAGCAGGCCCAGGCGGGCGCTGCGGGTGAGGCCAGCGGAATCAAGCTGAGACCGAGAACGGTCAGGGCCAGCAGAATCGTGCCACGCGGTTTCATACCGTTAAGACGTGCCTGAAGGCTTCCTGCGTTGCCTCTCGAAAAGCCTGGGGAAATGGCACCTGCGGTTGGATCGGTTACAGCTGTGCCAACCAGTCAGTGATCGTGGCGAAATCGGCGTGTGTGAGACCACGACGGGGGTCGACACGGTGAAGGAGCGCCTGTCCGTGGTGGTGTGCGGACACCCAGGCGCGATCCGCGTCGGTGATCTCGTCGTCGACCCAGACGAACGGGCGTCCGGCCGCCCAACCGACCAGGCCGCGGGTCTTCCAGTGCAACGGTCCTTCGTCGTCCGAGTCCGGCCAGTCCACCACCGGCAGCTCGGGCAGACCGAGCAACGGGCTGATCACTTCGTTCGCGTCGGCCATCCAGGTCGTCGCCCACACGAGATCGCACGGCAGCGCCGACAATCGTGTTCCATGCCGGGGATCGATCCTGGCCAGCAGCGGGTTCGCTCCCGTCGGCGGCGGGGGCGGCGCCGACAGATCAGCTGATCGCTCACCGAGGTGCGGCGCGGGCGCCCCGAACGGGATGAGGGGGCCGTCGACGTCGAGGAACAACAACGGGCGGTCCGAGGAGTGCAGCACCGCCCAGATTCTTCGGCCCGGCTCCGCAGGTTCGCAACCCCATTTCAGGGACAACGTTTCGACCATCCACAGTCCGCGGCCGCTGACGGCGTCGGTGTCGACGGTGCAGGCCGCCGGTTCCTGTTCGGCGCCCATGTCGGTGACGGCGACGGCCACTTCGCTCGGGGTGAACCACGTCTCCACCGTGAACCATCCGCCGGGTTTTCCGCTGTCGCTGTGCAGGACGGCGTTGGCCGCCAGTTCACTGGCCACGAGTTCCGCCAGGCGCATCGCCTCGTGTCCACCCGCGGCGAGCCTGACGAACCGTCGGACCTCCGCCAGTTGGTCCAGGGTGCCTTCGAAGCGGTGTTGCGGCATCTTTCTTCTCCGTTCGGTCGTTTTCGGTGAGGGTCGGCGACTCCTTAGAATTTGTGCCGATTTCCGCGCGTTTCTCTAATATTAAGCACTCCGATGAACAGGGCGATGATAAGGATCACGACCCAGAGAACAATGGTGAGTATCGCCACGCCGCTTCACCTCTCTGTGTAGGTTGCCAGGGTTGTTCGACAGCCGAGATTTCCAGTGCCAGGCGTGATTGTCACGAGTTACTCGGGGGCTGGGAAACCCGCGGAAACCTGGAGGTGGCTTCATGTACATGCGAGAGAACCCGGACCCGAAGGATTCACTCGGCACGCTCATCGCTTTCATGCTGCGGTTCTACCGACTCCGTGCCGGAGAGACCGGCGAACAGGTCGGGCGGATCATCGGCGTGGGCAAGGCCCAGGTTTCCAAGCTCGAACACGCTCGGCAGCCGATCGGCAGCGCGCAGGCGGCAGCCCTGGACCGGCACTGGAAAACCGGCGGATTGCTCGCTTATCTGGTGCATTTCTCAAAGGTGCTGCACAATCCGGCTTGGCTGGATCAGCATTTCCAGCACGAGGCGCAGGCACTGGCGATTCGCTACTTTCATCCGACTCTGGTACCGGGGCTGTTGCAGACCGAGGATTACGCGCGCGCCGCTCTGGTGGCAGGGCGGACACCCGACGTAGCGCAGGCGCTCAAGCGGCGAATGAAACGGCAGGAGCTCCTGACCCGGGCCGAGCCTCCGATGATCAGAGCCATCGTGGACCAGGCCGTCCTGGATCGCTCGATACGTCCGCAGGGTGTCCGCCTCAACCAACTGCGTTGGCTCGCAGAATTGGCCGATCGACAAAATGTCAGCATTCGAGTGGTCCCCAAGGGGGAGCCGCTGTATCCGGGGGTCGACGGCCCGATCAAGATCATCACTCTTCCGACAGGCGATGTCGGCTTCATGGAGACCCCCGGTGTCGGCAGTGTCGTCACCGACCCGGACAGAGTGCGTGATCTGGTTGCCCGCTATGAATTGGTGAGCGATCATGCCCTATCGGTCGGGGCAACCAGACGGCTGATAGAAGACATGATCGGAGATGCGGAACGTGATGACCAACTGGCGTAAATCCAGCTACAGCAATACGCAGGGCGGCGAATGCGTCGAGGTCGCCGACTTCGGCTCCGGGCTGGTCGGTCTTCGTGACTCCAAGAACCCCGGTGCCGGGCACCAGGAGGTGACGCGAGGCGCGTTCGCCGCTCTCGTCGCAGGGATCAAGAACGCTTAGAGACCGTCCCGGGGAGGCGGGCCATCAGGTGGGCGTCGAGGAAGCCCCGCTCGGAAGCCGGGTCGTGGAGGAGCCGTGCGAACGGGACGAGCCCGGCCCCGGCCAGCAGTTCGGCGAGCCGGTCCACCGGCCAGCTGTAGGCGGGCGTCACCTTGTGGTCGAAGCGGACCGGCTCCAGTCCATCGGTCGCGAAGAACGAGACCAGGAGCAGGCCCCCCGGTGCCAGGACGCGCGCCTGTTCGGCGAGCAGCGCGGGTAGTTCCCCGGGCGGAGTGTGGATCATCGAGTAGTGGGCCAGCACGCCGCCGAGCGCGCCGTCCTCGACCGGCAGGGCCTCCATCCGTGCCTCGTCGAACCGCAGCGCCGGATGGGCCCGCCGGGCGTGGTCGACCATGGCCGGGGAGAGGTCGAGCCCGAAGGCGTCCAGCCCCAGGTCGTGCAGCATGGCCGTCAGATGTCCGGGCCCGCACCCGACGTCGGCCACCCGCGGGTTCCCCGTCTCCCGCACCAGCTCGGCGAAGCTGCCGAGCATGGCCCGCGTGAACGGCCGTGCCTCCAGCCGGTCGGCGAACATCGACGCGTACAGCTCGACGACCCCGTCGTAGGCCGCCCTGGTCTCATCCTGATGCTTCACCACGGGCAAAGAAGCTAACACCCGCAGAAATGACGTAGGTGGCGGAACGATCCCGCGTGGAAGGATCGGTCGGCATGGGCGCCTCCCGCCGCCGGACGCCGCCGGCACGGTACCGGCGGAAGAAGGCGCCCTGGGTCCGCCTCAGCCGCCCTGGTACGCCTCCCAGACCATTCTCCTGTGGATCTTCTCCTCGCAGGCCTCCGTCCTGAGGTACTCCAGGTCGCCCAGCGAGCCTTTGGTGAGGCACCGCTTCGGGAGGCCGGGCGAATGGAACGCCTCCTGGAAGACCACCCTGTCGGCGCTGCCCTGCGGCAGGGTGACCCAGATGACCTGACTGCCGTCGCACGATGAGAGGACCGGCGCGTAGGTACCGTCCGATGTCCTGGCGATCCTGCTCGAGATACATTTTCCCGTCAATTTATTCCGCAATTTTATCTGGCCTATGCTGCCCCGCGCGGGAAACACCGCCTTCCACAACTGCGAGTCCTTCGGAGATCCGCTCGCGTTCATCCGGATGAATCCGGTGATCCTGCCGTCAGGAGCCCACTGCGTATCCATCGAGCGAAGGGCGAAAGGTACTTTCGAATCCTTGACGGTTCCCCGGATGTGGAACCATCCGGCGGGCAGGGCGTGAGCGGGTGCGCTCACGACAGGCGCGAACCAGGACGCCAGGACCGCTGCGGCGGCGAGGGCCGACGCGGGACTGACACGAAGAATCCGTCTGCTCATATCCGTTTTCCCTCCCAGCGAGGAGACCCGGGCGACGATTCGATCAGAGAACTCCGCCTACCACTCTAGGACCACACTGACACCGAACGCCGAACAGAACATATATGAAAACGTCAAATATCCTGCCATATACATCAATCCATGCGACAGGTGTTCACTCTTCAACAGGATCTGGCGAGGAATCCCGGCCGTTCACGGCCGGGAGGCATTGCTCCCCGCGGAGCGGGGTCAAGCGCCGCGCGCCGGGTCAGTCGGGGCGTTTCTGCTGTTCGATGTAGTCCTTGATGATGTTCGGTGGTGCGCCGCCGCAGGAGGTGGCGAGGTACGACGGCGACCAGAAGTGATCTGCCTGCAGGTGGTGGCGAACGTGCTGGTCGAACTCTTTGCGCAGGTAGTGCACCGATACCCTTTTCAGCCGGTTGACGAGGGTGGAGATGGGGAGCTTGGGCGGATAGTGCACCAGGAGGTGCACGCGATCGTCCTTGCCGTTGAACTCCCGGAGCTCTCCGCCGAGCCGGGCGCACATGTCCCGCATGACCGTCTCGCAGCGGGTGAGCAGGGCGTCGGTGAGGATGCCACGCCGGTACCTGGTGACGAAGACAGAATAAACATGCAGGCTGTGGCCGATACTCCGTTCCCTTGCGTGTCTCGGGGTCACCGAATCTCTCTCGGCGACGGGGGCAATACGCTACGTTGCGGGTGTGAAGCTCGTGGTGCAGGTGAAGCTGCTGCCGGACGAGGCCGCTCGGGCGGCTCTTCGGGAGACGCTGCACGCCTGCAACCGGGCAGCGAACCACGCCTCCCGGCGCGCGTTCGCCACAGGCGTTCAGGGCAAGATGCCGCTCCAGCGGCTGGTGTACGCAGAGGTGAAGGCGATGGGCCTGTCCGCCCAGCCCGCGATCCACGCGATCCGCAAAGTCGCCGGGGCCTACACGACCTTGAAGGCGAACCTGGAGGCCGGGAACTACGGCCGTGAGGGTTCCCAGCGGCGCAAGGCGGTGGAGGGCAAGCCGGTCCGGTTCCGCAAGGAGGCCGCCCAGCCGTTCGACGACCGGTGCCTGTCCTGGCAGCTGGAGGCCCGTACCGTCTCGATCTGGACCGTCTGCGGCCGCCTGAAGGGTATTCCTTTCCAATGCTCGCCGTCCCAGTGGAAGATGCTCACCGAGCACCGGCGCGGGGAGTCCGACCTGGTGTTGCGGGGCGGGAACTGGTACCTGTACGCGGTCTGTGAGGTCCCCGAACCCGACCTGGGCGACCCGGTCGGCTTCCTGGGTGTGGATCTGGGGATCGTGAACATCGCCACCACCAGCGACGGCACCCGGTATGCCGGCAGGCACCTCAACCAGGTCCGGCACAAGAACCGGCGGCTGCGCGCCAAGCTCCAGAAGAAGGGCACCAGGTCCGCCAAGCGGCTGCTGCGCAAACTCTCCGGTAGGGAGGCGCGGTTCGCGGCCGACACGAACCATTGCATCGCCAAGCAGTTGGTGACCGAGGCTCAACGCACCTGCCGCGGTATCGCCCTGGAAGATCTGGGCGGTATCCGCGACAGGGTACGGCTGCGCAAGCCCCAGCGGGTCACCCTGCATTCCTGGTCGTTCGCGCAACTGGGCGCGTTCGTCTCCTACAAGGCCGCCCTGGCGGGGGTGCCGGTGGTGTTCGTCGATCCCCGCCACACCTCGCAGGGCTGCTCCGCCTGCGGGCATGTCAGCCGGGGCAACCGGCCCGACCAGTCCACCTTCCGTTGCACGTCGTGTGGCTTCGCTGAGCACGCCGATGTGAACGCAGGCCGCACCATCGCCAGGCGCGGTGTGGCGGTCTGGGCAGTGAGTCACGCTGCCGACGACGCGGCCTGAACCACACCGGCCAGGTGTGGTGAAGAGCTGCAAGCTTGGCCCTTCAAGGCCGAGAAGCTGACTGAATTGACCGGCTCGCAACCGGCCTCGGCCCGCACCCGACGTCGGCCGCCCGCGGGTTCCCCGTCCCCGCACCGGCTCGGCGATCCCGCCGTAGACCGCCCTGGCCTCGTCCGGATGCTCCGGCTACGGGCAAAGAAGCTGACACCCGCAGAAATGACTTGGTGGCGGAACGATCCCACGTGGAAGGGTCGGCCGGTATGGCGGTCACCATGCGGAGGTATGAAGGCGTCCATGATCTGCGGGCGATGCAGGGGCTGACGCAGCGGCTCTGGTCCACCGCCGCCCCTCACCATGTCGGGGACCTCGCCTGGGGACGGTTCATGTTCCCCGTCGAGCAGGCCGACTGGCCGATCGCGTTGTGGGAGGACGACGGCCGGGTCGTCGCCTGGGGCTGGACACAGCTCCCCGACGACCTGCGGCTGCAGATAGATCCGGCGTACCCGGAGTTGCCGGCGGAGGTCTTGGACTGGTTCGACGGACTGGCCGATGGCGGAACCCGTGAGGTCAACCCGCTGGACGCGCAGGACGACGTACGGGAGGCGCTGCTGCGGCGCGGGTACGAGCCGCTGGACGACGACGCGCCCTTCTTCGCCCATCACGTCCGGGAACTCGACGACCTGCCGGATCCGGTGCTGCCGGAGGGCTTCACGGCACGGGCCGTCCGTGGCGCGGAGGACCTGGACCGGCGGGTCGCCGTGCACCAGGCCGCCTGGAATGACCCAGGAGTCCTACGGCACGCTCATGACGACCTGGCCCTACCGGCCCGACCTGGACTGGGTGGTCGAATCCCCGGACGGACGCTTCGCCGGCAGTTGCCTGGTCTGGTACGACGACGTCCACCGCGTCGGCCTCATCGAACCGGTCGGCACCGACCCGGAGTTCCGCCGCCTCGGCCTCGCCCGCGCCGTCTGCCTCGCCGCCCTGCACGCCCTGGCCGAGGCGGGCGGAGAACGCGCGATCGTCTGTCCGCGAGGCGACGCCGCCTACCCCGTGCCTCAGCAGCTGTACCGGGGAACGGGATTCCGCCCATACGGAAGAACACGCACCTACCGCAGGTGAAGCGACCGACCTCGGGAGAGCCCGGCCCGGAGGCATCGGCGGCATCGGCGGCATCGGCGGCCTGACGCTACCGGCTTAGAAAAGCGCGGTACCAGGCGAGTTGTCCCAGCCAGTCCGCGAGAGCCGCGGGATCGTCCTCGCACCACTCGTAGTACTCGTTGTCCCCAGGGCGCACGACCCGGTCGAGGGCAGCGGCCGCCAAGGCCCGCAGGTCCTCGGTGACGCTGAAGAGGATTTCCTCCAGGTGTCGTTGTGCGTCTTCGTCAAGGGCTCGGCCGGACAGGCGGGCGGCGACGAGGCAGGCCGCTGCGACGGGACCGTCCGTGTCGTCGGAGTAGATCCGGTCCGACGTGCGGCCGAAGTCCGCGAGGAACGCCGTGAGCGCGGCTTGGACGTCGGTGGCTTCGGCGATTCCCGCCAGGTCGTCGGACGCCTCATCGCTGTCGAAGGGGCCCGGATAGTGGCCGAGCCCGGGGGCGTTCCACGGGAGTACCGGCGTCACCGTCTCCCACCAGGCTTTGCCTTCCTCCATCACAGGCATCTTGTACATCGTTCCTCACCCGTGTTCTACCGCATGCCGGGCATCCGCTTTCGTCGGTACCGGCTGTCATGATCCCTTCCATGACGAGGCCCGCTGTTCCGTGTCGTTCCGGAGCCGATCTGGCACGGCTGCTGGAGGAAGTCACGCAGGACGTCTGGCCGGGGGTGCCCGGAGAGGATCGGCGGGTCGTCTTGGACTGGTTCCGGCTCCTCATCGAGGGTGGCGGCGACGAGTTCGGATTCGAACTGGCCGAAGGCTCGTGGCGGATCGTCGAGGGCGGCATGGTCGGAGCCGCGGCTGCGTACGCGGTGCCGTATCTGGTGCGGTTGGTCGTGGCCGGGATCGAGGTGGAACCGCTGATGCGGGTGCTCACCGAGGTCGCCGCGGCGGATCACGGCGGACGGGCGCGGGAGGCCGTGCTGGCGGGGCTGCCCGATGTGCTGCGACTGGCGGGTGAGGCGGATACGGAGACGCGGGAGGTCGTGATCTCGGCCTGCCCGGCGTTCGGGGCTCCCGAGGCCGTCCTTCCGGTGCTGCGGGAGCGGTGGGCCGTCGAGACGGAGCCACTCGTACGTGCGGCGGTGCTGGCGGCGTTGGCCGAGATCGATCCGCACGAGGGCGTGGCGCTCGCACGGGAGGTGATCGCGGGACGGGTCGTCGCGGACGGCGCGGTTCGGGCACGGGCGGTCGTCGTGGCGGTGGGTGCGGGTGAGGCCTGGGCTCCCGAGCCGGTGCACGCACTGCTCGGAAGTTATGAGAACGATCCCCGCCAGTTCTGTGCCGTCGTGTCTGAGCTGTGCCGCAGGGGCTCATGGGAGGACGCGTGCGCGCTGGTCGTCGAGGCCGTGAAGCGCGGAGCGGCGGACGCGCCGTCGCGGGGAGCGCTGTTCGCGACGGTTGAGAAACTGTGCGGCACGTTCCGGTCCGCGCCCGCTCTGCTGCTGCCCTCGCTGATCGTGATGCTCGGCTGGGACGGTTTCCCCTTGGACCCCCGTTCCTGGACCCGTGGGCCCGAGCGGGTGATGGAGCTGATCGGCGACCTCGGTCCGCTGGGCGCGCCCGCGGGCGACGCCATCGTGACGAGACTGCACGACCTCGACTCGCTCGACTGCGCCGTCACCGCCCTGGTGAAGATCGGCGACGCGAGGGCGGCAGGGCTGCTCGCGCGGCATCTCCCCGAATGTCCCGGTGCGGTCTTCGCGGCGCGCGAGCACGGGCTGCCCTGCGACCCCGTGCTGCTGGCAGCGGTCCGGGCGCAGCTGCGCGACCCCGTCGACCACCATTACCAGCGACAGGAAGGCCTGTTGGACCTGCTGCGCTCCTGGGGTTCGCACGCCCATACCGCGACACCCGAGGTGTACGCGGCATGGCGCGACCACTACGAGACCCAAGACCTGCTCGCCGTCCTTCCGGTCGAGCCGCAGGAGTTGGCGTTCGCGGTCGAGGCGTTGCGGGAGGCCCTCGCGACAGGTGGACGCAACACACGAATCCACGCCGCGGCTGCGCTGTTCCGGCTCGCCGGTGACGCCGAGCCGGCGCTCACGGAGCTCACCGCGGTGTTCCGGAAGCGTCCCGGCACGCTGCACGGCATGGCGGCCGCGCAAGCCTGCCTGGAACTCGGGGAAACCGCCCGTCCGCTTTTGCCGCTGCTCCTGACCGTTCTCTCCCGGTCCATCGCAGAGGCCGAGGAGGAGATATGGCCCGCGCTCCTCGCGACGGCCGTCTGGCGTCTGACCGGGGACCCGGAACCCGTCCTGCCCGTCCTGCGCCGGGCCGTGCGGGGCGTCTTCTTCGACCGGTTCCCCGCGCTCGAGCTGGTGAGGGAGATGGGTCCGGCGGCGCGGCCCCTCGCCGATCTCCTGGCCCGCCATGCGGGAAAACGCTCCTACGCGATGCCCGAGATCGTCCGGGCGCTGCGTGCAGCCGTCCCCGAGGACGCGGATCGGCCGCGTGGCCGGACCGACCGCAAGCTAGCCGGGGCGCTACTGCAGAGCATCTACGACGATCCCGGCGACGTCGGGAACGCGCTGGCCGTCCTGTCCGAGATCGGAGTCCGCCGCCTCTCACCGAAGGCACGCGCCCGGCTCATGAAGTATGTCCATGCCGAACGCCGCCCCCGCGAATTTCGGGAGGTCGCCGTCGATGAGGCGGTGCGGGCCGCGTGCAGGGAGATGCTCCTCAGCCCGAGCGCGACTTCCTGAAAACGGCCGCCGGGCGCCCGGGCGCCCGCTCTGTCGAGCAGACCACGAAGGCCCGCGTCCCTGCGGGGGCGGCTCAGGCCGGTGGAGGAACAAGAGGAGGCGGTCCCCGCGCCGGGACCGCCTCCTCAAGCCGGTTGTGTCAGAGGCGTTCGATGATGGTGACGTTGGCCTGGCCGCCGCCCTCGCACATGGTCTGGAGGCCGTAGCGGCCGCCGGTGCGCTCGAGCTCGTGCAGCAGGGTGGTCATGAGGCGGGCGCCGGTGGCGCCGAGGGGGTGGCCGAGGGCGATGGCGCCGCCGTTGGGGTTGGTCTTGGCGGGGTCGTAGCCGGTGTCCTTCAGCCAGGCCAGCACGACCGAGGCGAACGCCTCGTTGATCTCGACCGAGTCGATCTGGTCGATGGTCATGCCGGTCTTCTTCAGGGCGTAGGCCGTGGCCGGGATCGGCGCGGAGAGCATGCGGATCGGGTCCTCGCCGCGGGCGCTGATGTGGTGGATGCGGGCGCGCGGGGTCAGGCCGTGGGTGCGGACGGCCTCCTCCGAGGCGATCAGCAGGGCGGCGGAGCCGTCGGAGATCTGGGAGGAGACCGCGGCGGTCAGGCGGCCGCCCTCGACCAGGGTCTTCAGGCCGCGCATCTTCTCCAGGCTGGTGTCGCGGCGGGGGCACTCGTCCTGGGTGAGGCCCTCGACCTCGACGGTCTCGCGGGAGAAGTAGCCGTTGTCGATGGCGTTGATGGCGCGCTGGTGGGAGTTGTAGGAGAACTCCTCCATCTCCTCGCGGGAGAGGTCCCACTGGGAGGCGATCATCTCGGCGCCGTTGAACTGGGAGACCTCGCCGTCGCCGTAACGGGCGACCCAGCCCTTGGAGCCGACGAACGGGCCCTGGGTGAAGCCGAGGGGCTCGCCCGCGAGCATCGCGTAGGAGATCGGGATCTGCGACATGTTCTGGACGCCGCCCGCCACCACGAGGTCGGACGTCCCGGACAGGACGGCCTGGGCGGCGAAGTGCACGGCCTGCTGGGAGGAGCCGCACTGGCGGTCGATGGTCACGCCGGGGACCTCCTCGGGCAGGCCGGCGGCCAGCCACGCGGTCCGGGCGATGTCGCCGGCCTGCGGGCCGACGTTGTCGACGCAGCCGAACACGACGTCCTCGACGGCGGACGGGTCGACGCCCGTCCGCTCCATCAGGGCCTTCAGGGCGTACGCGCCCAGGTCGGCCGGGTGCACGCCGGACAGCGAGCCGCCGCGGCGGCCCACGGGGGTGCGGACGGCGTCGACGATGTAGGCCTCGGCCATGGGGTTCTCCTTATGTCGCGGGGTGCTGGTTCGCCTGGATCCCTTCGAGGACCATGGCGAGGTACTGCTGGGCGATCTCCTCGGCGTCGAGCCGCCCGCCGGGCTGGTACCAGGACGCGGCCACCCAGACGGTGTCGCGGATGAAGCGGTAGATCAGCCCCGTGTTGAGGTCCGAGCGGAAGGCGCCTTCCTCGACGCCCTGTTTCAGGAGGTCCTTCCAGGTGCTCTCGAACCGGTGCTGGGACTTCGTCAGGTACCCGAACCGCTCGTTCTCCACCAGGTGCTTGGACTCGTTCTGGTAGATGACGACGGCCGCGCGGTGCCGTTCGATGCTCTTGAAGGAGGACGCGACCAGCGCCCGGAGCGTCCGGGTCGCGTCCAGCCCCGAGGCGAGGACCTTCTCGTAGTCGGTCCACATCTCGTCCAGGAACGTCGAGAGGATCTCGTCGACCATCGATTCCTTGGAGTCGAAGTGGTAGTAGAGGCTGCCGCCGAGGATTCCGGCGGCCTCCGCGGCCTCCCGGACGGTGGTCGCGGCGTAGCCGCGGGCGGCGAAGACCTCGGCGATCGCGGAGAGCAGCTCGGCTCTCCGCGTCGCCCGCGTGGCGGCGGTGCCTTCGGCATCACGCCGACGTGCGCACATGGGACTCCTACCGGTGCCGACCGACGCGGGAGGCCCGAACCTTCGGGGAAGTTCTCACGGCCGTGCCTCGCGCGGAAGGCCGAGCACCCGCTCGGAGATGATGTTGCGCTGGATCTCGTTCGACCCGGCGTAGATCGTGTCGGACCGGGAGAACAGGAACAGCCGCTGCCAGTCGTCGAGGTCGTAGGGCTCACCTTGGGCGAGCATGCCCGCGGCGCCCAGGACCTCCATGGCGATCTCGCCGAGCTCGCGGTGCCAGGTGCCCCACACCAGCTTGGAGATCGACGATTCGGGGCCGGGCGCGCCGGCCGCGACGCCCTCCATGATCCGGACGGCGTTGAGGCGCATCGCCTCCAGTTCGATGTAGGAGCGGGTGAGCCGGTCGCGCAGCAGCGGGTCGTCGACGGCGCCGGTCTTGCGGGCCAGTTCGGCGACGCCCTCGAACTCGCGGCGGAACCCGACCTGCTGGCCGAGGGTGGCGACGCCGCGCTCGAAGCCGAGCGTGGCCATCGCGATCTTCCAGCCCTCGCCGGGCGCGCCGATGATGTGGGACGCGTCCGTGACGGCGTCGTCGAAGAAGACCTCGTTGAACTCGCTGGTGCCGGTGATCTGGACGATCGGCCGGATCTCCACGCCGGCCTGGTCCATCGGGACCAGCAGGTAGGACAGGCCGTGGTGCCGGGACGAGCCGGGCTCGCTGCGGCAGACCACGAAGCACCAGTCGGCCTCCATCGCCAGCGACGTCCAGACCTTCTGGCCGGAGACCTTCCAGACGTCGCCGTCGAGGACGGCCTTGGTCTGCACGTTGGCCAGGTCGGAGCCGGCGTTGGGCTCGGAGTAGCCCTGGCACCACAGTTCGGTGGCGGCCACGATCGGCGGGAGGAAACGCTTCTTCTGCTCCTCGGTGCCGTAGGCGATGATCGTCGGGCCGATGAGGTTCTCGCCGATGTGGTTGACGCGCCCGGGGCCGTTGGCCAGCGCGTACTCCTCGTGGAAGATCACCTGCTGCTCGACCGAGGCGCCCCGGCCTCCGTACTCCACGGGCCAGCCCACGCACGTCCAGCCGTGGGCGGCCATGTGGCGCTCCCACTCCAACCGGATCTCGAAGGCCTCGTGCTCGCGTCCGGAGCCGCCCAGCCCACGGGCGTGGGCGAAGTCGCCGTTCAGGTGCTCGGCGAGCCAGGCGCGCACCTCTTCGCGGAAGGCCTTGTCCTCGGGCGTTTCGTTCATACCGCGAACTCTACCAAACAGTTGTTAGAAAGAATCGGCTACGATCCCACTCCACGGGACCGGCGTTGCCCCCGGCGTGCGCGTCCCTGTCATATAGCGGCATCCGATCAGGCACACCCGCGTGTCCCGTGATCGGGACACATCGGACGAAGGAGAGAAGGCCGGATGGTTCCGAACACGGTCCCGGCGCTCGTCGAGTACGCCGCCGCCACCCACGGCGATCGCG
The DNA here is from genome assembly GCF_039871655.1 of Actinocorallia sp. B10E7. Taxonomy (NCBI): domain Bacteria; kingdom Bacillati; phylum Actinomycetota; class Actinomycetes; order Streptosporangiales; family Thermomonosporaceae; genus Actinocorallia; species Actinocorallia sp. B10E7. Next base: position 243,929 of record NZ_JBDPLZ010000004.1, on the reverse strand, counting down.
AGGCCCTCGTGGACGGCGAGGTCCGCTGGACGTTCGCCGAACTCGCCGCCGAGATCCGGCGCGCCGCCCGCGCCGCGGCCTCGCGCGGCATCCGCCCCGGCGACCGGGTCGGCCTCTGGGCCCCCAACAGCCGGCACTGGATCGTCCAGGCCCTCGGCCTGTCCCTGGCGGGCGCCACCCTCATCCCCCTCAACACCCGGTACAAGGGCCCGGAGGCCGCCGACATCCTGCGCCGCTCCAAGGCCGTCGCGCTCTACACCGTCACCGGCTTCCTCGGCGTGGACTACCCCGAACTACTCAAGGGCGAGGACCTGCCCGACCTGAAGCAGACCGTGATGGTCGACGACTACGCCCTGTCCTGCTCAGCGGAATCCGAGCCGCTGCCCGAGGTCTCCCCCGACGACATCTGCGACATCATCTTCACCTCCGGCACGACGGGACGCCCCAAGGGCGTGCTCAGCTCCCACCAGCAGAACATGCGGACCTTCAAGGTGTGGGCCGAGGTCGTGGGCCTGCGCCCGGGCGACCGCTACCTGCTGATCAACCCGTTCTTCCACACCTTCGGCTACAAGGCGGGCATCTTCGTCTGCATGCTGAGCGGCACGACGATGGTGCCCGAGCCCGTCTTCGACCTCGACGTCGTGCTCGACCGGCTCGCGAACGAGGGCATCACCGTCCTGGCCGGGGCGCCGACCATCTTCTTCTCCCTGCTGGAGCACTCCCGCGAACTCCGGCACTCCCTGCGCATCGCCGTCACCGGCGCCGCGAACGTGCCCGAGGACCTCGTCCGCCGTATGCGGGAGGACCTGCGCATCCCCTCCATCCTCACCGCCTACGGGCTGACCGAGTGCGGCGTCGTCTCCATGTGCCCGCCGGACTCCGACGCGCAGACCGTCGCGACCACCACCGGGCCCGCGATCCCCGGCACCGAGATCCGCATCTCCGAGCGCGGAGAGATCTGCGTGCGCGGCTACAACGTCATGCGGGGCTACCTCGACGACCCCGCGGCCACCGCCGAGGCGATCGACCCCGACGGCTGGCTGCACACCGGCGACATCGGCGTCCTGGACGAACGCGGATACCTGACGATCACCGACCGGCTCAAGGACATGTTCGTCGTCGGCGGCTTCAACGCCTACCCCGCCGAGATCGAGAACGTGCTCGTCACCCACCCGGCCGTCGTCGAGGCGGCGGTGATCGGCGTGCCCGACGAGCGGCTCGGCGAGGTCGGCGCCGCCTTCCTCGTCACCCGCGCCCCCGTCGAGGACGCCGAGCTGACCGCCTGGCTGCGCGAGCGGCTGGCCAACTTCAAGGTGCCCCGGCACTTCCACGTCGTGGACGCCCTGCCCCGCAACCCCGGAGGCAAGGTCGTCAAGCCCGAACTGCGTGCCCGGGTCAAGTGACACGCCCCCAAGCCCCACCGAAGACCACTGGAGGACGTCCATGACCCCCGACGAGCGGGAAGAACTCCGCGCCACGGTGCGTTCGGCCCTGCAGCGCGACGACGCCGCCGCGATCCTGGCCGAGCAGCTCGGCGCGTTCGGCCTGGCCATCCCCGAGGAGCACGGCGGCATCGGCTGCACCCTCGCCGAGACCCACATCGTCTGCGAGGAGCTGGGCCGCGCCGTCTCGCCCGTGCCCTACCTGAGCTCGGCCGTCCTGGTGCCGCAGGCGCTGCTGGCCGCGGGCGCGCACGACCGGCTGCCCGACCTCGCCGAAGGCTCCGTCACCGGCGCGCTCGCCTGGGCCGAGCGGGGCTCCTGGGACCCGGCCGCCCTCCGCGCCGAGGTCCGCGACGGCAGGCTGCACGGCGTGAAGGAGCACGTGCTGGACGGCGCCGAGGCGGGCTTCTTCCTCGTCCCGGCCCTGCTGGACGGCTCCCTCGCGCTCTTCGAGGTCGAGGCGTCCGCGGCGTCCGTCGAGTCCCTCGTCCCGATGGACCAGACCCGGCCCCAGGCCCGCGTGACCTTCGACGGCGCCCCCGCCACCCTGCTCAGCGCCGACGGCGAGGCGGTCCTGGAGCGCCTGCTCGCGGTGGCCGCGACGGCTCTGAGCGCCGAGCAGCTCGGCGGCGCCGAGCGGTGCCTGGAGCTCACCCTGGAGTACGTCAAGACCCGCGAGCAGTTCGGCCGCGTCATCGGCTCCTTCCAGGCGATCAAGCACCGCCTCGCCGACATGTACGTCCTGGTGGAGTCCTCCCGCTCCCTCAGCCACGACGCCGCCCGCGCCCTGGCCGAGAACGCCCCGGACGCGGCCGAGCGCGCCGCCATGGCCCAGTCCTACTGCGCCGAGGCCTTCCAGACGTGCGCCGCCGAGACCATCCAGCTCCACGGCGGCATCGGCTTCACCTGGGAGCACCAGGCCCACCTGTACTTCAAGCGCGCCCACAGCGCGGCCCAGCTGTTCGGCACCCCGGCCTGGCACCGCGCCCGCCTGGCCCGCACCGTCCTCCAGGGCGACGCGGCCTGACCCTCCGTGCCGGGACCTGGCTCCGGCGGGGCTGAGCTGGCGGGATAGGATCGGGGAACGTGACTGTCAAGCCTCGTATCCCCAATGTCCTCGCCGGCCGGTACGCCTCGCCGGAGCTGGCCGCGCTCTGGTCGCCGGAGCAGAAAGTCGTGCTGGAGCGGCGGCTGTGGCTGGCCGTGCTGCGCGCCCAGGCGGCCCTCGGGATCGAGGTGCCCGAACAGGCCCTCGCCGACTACGAGCGGGTGCTGGAGGACGTCGACCTCTACTCGATCGCCGAGCGGGAGAAGGTCACCCGGCACGACGTCAAGGCGCGGATCGAGGAGTTCAACGCGCTGGCCGGGCACGAGCACGTGCACAAGGGCATGACCTCGCGCGACCTCACCGAGAACGTCGAGCAGCTGCAGATCCGCCTCAGCCTGGAGCACGTGCGCGACCGGCTCGTCGCGGTGCTGGCGCGGCTGGGGTCGCTGGCCTCCCAGTACTCCGAGCTGGTGATGGCGGGCCGCTCCCACAACGTCGCGGCGCAGGCCACCACGCTGGGCAAGCGGTTCGCGGGCGCGGCCGACGAGATTCTGGTGGCGTTCGCGCGGCTGGAGGAGCTCATCGCGCGGTACCCGCTGCGCGGCATCAAGGGCCCGGTCGGCACCGCGCAGGACATGCTGGACCTCCTCGGCGGGGACTCCGGCAAGCTCGCGGAGCTGGAGCAGCGGGTCAGCGAGCACCTGGGCTTCGGCACCGCCTTCACCAGCGTCGGCCAGGTCTACCCGCGCTCGCTGGACTACGACGTGCTCTCCGCGCTGGTGCAGGTGGCTGCGGGACCGTCGTCGCTGGCCAAGACGATCCGGCTGATGGCCGGGCACGAGCTGGTCACCGAGGGCTTCAAGGAGGGGCAGGTCGGCTCCTCGGCGATGCCGCACAAGATGAACACCCGCTCCTGCGAGCGGGTCAACGGCTTCATGGTGATCCTGCGGGGCTACGCCTCGATGACGGCCGAGCTCGCGGGCGACCAGTGGAACGAGGGCGACGTCTCCTGCTCGGTGGTGCGCCGGGTCGCCCTGCCCGACGCGTTCTTCGCCGTGGACGGCCTGATCGAGACGTTCCTGACCGTCCTGGAGGAGTTCGGCGCCTTCCCCGCCGTCGCCTCCCGCGAACTCGACCGGTACCTGCCGTTCCTGGCCACCACCAAGGTGCTGATGGCCGCCGTCAAGGCAGGAGTCGGCCGCGAGGAGGCGCACGAGGTCATCAAGGAGCACGCCGTGGCCTCGGCGCTGGCGATGCGCGAGCAGGGCACCGCGGACAACCAGCTGCTGGACAGGCTCGCCGCCGACGAGCGGCTGCCGCTGGACCGCGCCGCGCTCGACGCGCTGATGGCCGACCGGCTGTCCTTCACCGGCGCCGCGGCGTCCCAGGTGAGCGCGGTCGTCTCCCGGGTGGACGAGCTGGTCAAGCGCCACCCGGAGGCCGCGTCCTACTCTCCGGGCGCGATCCTCTAGCGCGGGCTCCGATCCGCCGGTCCCCCGCCGTCCGCCCACTCATTTTGCACAAAGTTTCTGTCAGGATGTGAGGATGGATTCCGGACCAAGGCGACGACGTTCCTACGGCGGCGCGAGCGCTGAGGCCCGGGTGGCCGAGCGCCGTGCCCGCCTCATGGAGGCCGGTCTCGAACTGCTGGGGACCGCGGGGCTGCACGGCACCACGGTCCGGGGGGTGATCGAGCAGGCGAAGCTCACCCCCCGGTACTTCTACGAGAGCTTCACCGACCTCGACACTCTCGTCATCGAGGTCTACGACGCGGTCGTCGCCGAACTGCGGGAGGCCTCGGTCACCGCCCTGCTCGACGCGCCCAAGGACACCCGGGCCCGGGTCCACGCGGTGATCACCACCATCGTGCACCACTTCGGCGACGACCCGCGCAAGGGCAGGCTGGTGCTGGCCGAGGCGATGGCCAGCCCCGCCCTGATGCGGCGCAGGCTCGACACCTCGCACATGTTCACCGACCTGATGTCGGGCCGGGCCGCCGGCCACGAGGCCTCTCCGGCCCTGATGCTGGCCGCCCGCTTCATCGTCGGCGGCTTCGCCGACGCCCTCACCGCCTGGCTCCAAGGCGACCTGGTCTCCACCCGCGAGGAGCTCGTCGACGGCTGCACCACGCTCTTCATGGCCAACCTGGCCACGGCCCAGGCCCCGCAGTCCTGACCGTCCGAACCGCGTCACGGCCCCTGACGCCGACCTGCCGCCTCCCTTGCTCCGGTCATCCGGCGCGGGGAGGCGGCAGGTCTGCGTAGGCGGCGGTCTTCTACCGGCATCCGAAGTGGATCCTGCTGATCATCCGACTCTCACCCCCTCCGCTATCCGCACCGCACGCTCGCGGCTGAGCCCCGACGTCACGACATAGACGACCAGCCCGGGCTCCGGCTGGAGGATCACGTGGTGCCGGTCGTGCGTCCAGACCATCGCCTCTCCTCTGGACACGGGCACCCGCACCCGTTCGGCCGGGTCCTGGGCGATCCGGTACTCCGCGGCGATGCCGTCGATCGTGACGTTTCCGCTGAACACGCTGATCGCCGCGAAGCCTCCCCCATGGCTCCAGCGATAGTCGGTCCTCCAGATGAAGCGGTCGCCACGCGGATCGGTCTCGGCCTGTCCGGAGATCGTCGCGCCCAGCGGCAGCGACGTGACGGTCACCCGGCCGTCGAGCGCCCGGGGCCCGGCCGCGGGCGTGGCGGGCCCGGCGGGCGCGGTGACGTGGTCGTCGGCGGGCTGGAGCTGGAGCGAGGCCTCCACGCTCACGAGGGTGGCCGCCGTGGCCAGTACCGCCAGGCCGATGGGCCACTGGAGCCGCCTCGGGCGCCTTTTCTCGCGCGCTCTCCCGGTGACGCGCTCGGCGAACCCGGGCGGCAGCGCCACGTCGAGGACCTCATGGTCCACGCAAGCCTTGATCATGGACTCGAGAGGTTCGTCAGAGCTCACAGCGACCTCCCGGCCGGCTCGACGGCGGCTTCGTCCTTCAGTTCCAGCGAGATCCGCAGCGCTTTCATGGCACGGTGTGTCTGGCTCTTGACCGTGCCGACCGAGACGCCCATCAGTGCGGCGGCCTCGGCCTCGCTGAGCCCCTCCCAGTACCGGAGCACCACCACGGTGCGCTGCCCCGGAGCCAGTCCGCGCAGCGCCCTGCGCAGCGCGTCCCGCATCACATAGTCGTCGAACGGCAGGCAGACGGCCTCGTCCTCGGCGCCCAGCCGTTCGAGCGCCGCGTTCTTGCGGCTCTCGCCACGCCATCCGTCCTTGGCCGCGTTGACGATCGACCTGCGCACGTACCATTCCGGATCGCCGCGCCGGGAGATCTTCGTCCAGCGGGAGTAGGTCCGTTCCAGGACGGCCTGGAGGAGGTCCTCGGCCTGGTGCCGGTCGCCGGTGAGCGCGGTGGCGAACCGGAGCAGTCCCGCTCCGCGCTCCCGCACGAACCTCGTGAAGTCGGCCTCGACCTCGTCCACACGCCCTCCTTCCGCCGGTTCGACACCCACTACACGATCGCCGCGGTCGGAAGGTTGTCACCAGGACCCGTGAGACTCTCGAGCCTCACGGGTTCACCGCGGTCTCAGCAGAGGGAGGCGTTGGTGTAGTTGATCCGCGTCGAGTTGTAGTAGTAGGCGTTGCTGGTGAGCCGGTCGAAGCGGACGTTCTGCAAGAGGCCCGTGTAGCGGACGGTGGTCCCGCCCATGTCCGTGATGTAGTTGTCCGCCTTGGTCCGCGTGTTCCAACCCACGATCCCGTCCGCGGAGAGTCCATGCCCGCTCTGCCAGTTCCGGGTGCTGGAGGCGGTCAGCGAACCGAAGGAGCAGTCGAGGCTTCCCTGCAGGTAGGCGTCGGCCATCAGGATCCGCTGCCACATCCAGACGTAGTTGCTGTAGGAGTAGGAGCAGCCGTTGCACAGGTTCGCCTCGTCTCCGAGGTCGTCATCGGGAGCACCCGCGCCGTCCACGAACAGGCTGTTGGTGGAGCGCTGGGTCGGCTCGGACCGCCGCCTGGCCGGCGGAGCGGACCTGATGGCCCGCCGTGCCTTGCGGGAGGCCTGGACGCCGTCGGCGGGCAGCGCCTCGACCAGCTTGAGCAGTTCGCCCCGGGAGACCGGCCCCCGGGAGACGATCTGGTAGTTCACTCCGGTCCGCTCGCTCCAGGCGGCGATGGTCAGTCCCGGGTTCCCCTTCTCACCCGTGGTGTAGATCAGGACCTTGCGGGTGCCGGCGCGGGCCCGTTTGACCTTCTTCCTCTGCACGGCCCGGCCCACCACCGTGTCCCCGCTCACCGGGGCCACCGCCCCCACCGCGCGCAGGACGACGACGACCTTGCCGTCCGCCCGGAATGTCGCGGAATCCTCTTTGATCTTCTGCTTCGGGTCCAGGACGGACCGGCTCTCCAGTGTGTCGCTCTCACTCGGCTTGAGTCCGGAGTCGACCTTGGCCACCGCCTTGCCGGCGTTGTCCGCAAAGGGGGAGCCCGCGGCCTCTGCCGGAGCGCTGAGGCCCAGTGCCAGCACCAGGGAGACGGCCGAGGCGAATGACGCCTTGAACACGAGGTAACTCCTTTACACACTGTGCGGAAGTGTCATAACGAAGATCCATGATCAAGGAACTTGACCTCAAGATCCAGAGATGACCTGTGATGGCCAGATGATCACGGTTTGAGCCGGTTCGTCATTCACTCGCCGGACGACGCGCGCGGATACCATGATCCGCGTGGTCGTCGAATTCGACGGGGTCGTCCGGACCTACGGGGGCGGTCGTGTCATCGGACCGGTGAGCCTCGCGCTCGCCCCCGGCGAGGGCGTCGCCCTGACCGGCCCCAACGGCTCCGGCAAATCGACCCTGCTGCGGGTCGCCACCGGGGTCGACCGGGCCGACGAGGGAACGACGCGGGTCCTGGGAGGGACGCCGCGGCCGCACGATCCGGAGTTCAGGCGGCGGGTGCTGGTGCTCGACGAGGTGAGTTACTTTCCCGACCTGAGCGTTCGTGAGCACCTGATGCTGGTCGCGGTGGGGTACGGGCTGGGCCGGGCCGCGGACGGGCGGGTCGACGAGGTGCTGGAGGAGTGCCGTCTGGCCGGGCATCGCGACCTCAGCCCGTACAAGCTGAGCAGCGGGCTGCGGCAGCTGATGGCACTCGCAGCGATGCTCCTTCCGCCGGAACCCGAACTACTCGTCCTGGACGAGCCCGAGCGGCATCTGGACGACTCCGCGCGGGCCTGGCTGGCCGAGGTCCTCGCGGCCGGGAAACGTTCCGGGACGGCGGTCCTCTTCGCCTCCCACAGCGGGGAACTGGTGCGGGCCGTGGCCGACCGGGTGGTGAAGGTCGGCGAGAAGGGCGGCCCCGCGGATGGCTGAGGCCGTCCGCGCCAGGACTCGAGAGGTCCTCCGCCTGGTCCGGCGCGGGCGAGGAGCCCGAGGGCGAGGCGAGTCCGCATACCGGGTGTACTTCCTCCTGCTGGCCGCCGCGCTGGTGGTCCCTCCCGCGGCGGTGACGCTTCGGGACGCGCTCCGGGCGCCCGCGTCGCCGCCGGAACTCCCCGCCCAGATCCCCCTGGTCCTTCCCCTCGTCCTGACCGCGGTGGTGCTCGTCGGGCTGTGGGCCGTTCTCCAGGACGCGGTTCTGCGCGGACCCGTGCGGCTCTCCGTGCCGTTCATCGACTGGGTGCTGCCCCTGCCTCTTCCCAGGGAGGCGTTCCTGAGGCCCGCGCTGCTGCGCGCGGCCCTGTCGTCGGCCGCGCTCTGGTCGGCCGGATGCTGCCTGCTGTCGGTTTTCCTGTGGCGGACCGTGCCGCCCATGCCCGACGACGCCGGCGCGGCGCTCGCCCGGGCCGCCGCCACGGGGGCTCTGCTGGGAGTGCTCGGTTCGGGCACCGGTGTCCTCATCACCCGCCAAGACGGTCTCGCCGACAGGATTCGGCCCTTCTTCCACCTGCTGCTGTTCTTCCTGCTGGTCCTGACGGTGCTCGTCTGGACGGGACGGATACCGGCGGACGCGGTCGAGCCCGTCCTGTGGTCGGGGCCATGGGGCTGGGCGAGCCTGCTGATCCTGGGGTCCGGGCGGCAGGCGACGGCCATGTCCCTGCTCGCGGCGCTCACGACGGCCGCGGCTGTCACGGGCGTGAGGCTGCTGCCCTCGCTCGATCCGCGGCGGCTGCGTACCGGCGCGCACCTCGCGTCGGGGGTCCGTGCCGGGCTGTGGCTCACCGAGGCGAACTGGTTCCGTGCCACGCTCGGCGACGCACGGAACGCGGACTTCTCCGCCCGCAGGGGGTTGCGGCCTCCGAAGGACCCCCGGCTGCTCGTCCCCTGGCGTGATCTGCAGGGCATCCTGCGCGACGGCCCGGCTTTCACCCGCGCCCTCCTCCTCACCGGCCTCGTGCTCCTGTGCGCCCGGACCGACCTGGAGCTGCCCGTCTCCCTGCGGACGGTGCTCGCCCTCGCCGTCCCGCTCTGCGCGTACCTGGCGGTCGGCGGGCTCATGGGCGGGGCACGGGCGTACACGTCCGATCCGGGACGCGCCCGCTACTTCCTCCTGCCGCCGGGCAGGCTGGCGCTCGCCCACGGGGTGAGCCCGCTGCTCGCCGTGCTCCTGGCGGGCCTGGCGTGGTGCGCCGTCCTCACGGTCCTCGACGGGCCGTCGCCGGGAATGCTCTGGGCACTGGCGTCCCTGCCCGCTGCCGCCGCCGCGGCGCTGGCCGGGATCTACCGGGGCGTGCTGCCCTCCCACCTGACGCTCGGCTTCGACACCCCGTTCGGCAACAGCGCGCCCCTGCAGATGCTCGCCTGGCACGCCTCCGGCTTCCTCGGTCTGCTCGTCGTGGCCTGGCCGGTGCTGTCCGCCCGTCCCGGGCCCGGGTGGGGCGGTGTCCCGTGGCTGCTCCTGGGCACCGCCGCGCTCGCCTGGTGGGCGCGGCGCAGGGGCCGCCGGCTCATGGGCGCGGACGGTTCGTCAGATATCTGAGGAAGAGCACGCCCTCGTCGGTGTAGACGGAGTCGAGGGAGAGCTCGCGGCGTTCCAGGTCGCAGACCATGCGCGTGTGGTGCCGCGATCCGATGAGGGTCGGCGCGATGTTGACGCACAGCTCGTCGACGAGGTCCTCCTCCAGCAGGGCCGTCGCCAGCGCCGGGCCGCCCTCGCACAGCAGGTGCTGGAACCCGTGCTCGCCCTGGAGCCGGTGCAGCGCCAGCGGAAGGTCGATGTCGCCCTCCCCCGCGGAGACGACCCGCACATGGGCCGGCGGCCTGGCGTCGTCGGACGTCACCAGGATCGGCTCGCTCTCGGTGAACAGCGGCGCCCCGAAGTCCAGGTCGAGGGAGCGGCTGACCACGATGATCGGGGCCGGCGGGCGTCCCCGCCTCGCGGCCAGCTCCGCGGGCAGCCGGGCCGGGCCGAGCCTGCCGGTCCGCACGGTCCCCGCGCCGACCACGATCCCGTCGGCCAGGGCCCGCAGGGTGCGGAAGACCCGCTGGTCGGCCTTGCCGCCCAGCCGGTTGGACCAGCGCTCCTCATCGGTGACCGAGCCGTCGAGGCTGGCGACCATGCCCACTCTCAGCCACGGGCCGACCACCCGGTACTCCTCGTACGGATCGACCTCGGCCGCGGGCTCTGGCAGGAGACGCCTCATTGCCCCAGGTTACCGCGATGTCGCTCCCGGTTATCTTGGGCTCATGGACCTGCCGCTCAGCCCGCCCGTCGCGCCGATGCTGGCCAGGGCCGTGAAGACCCTGCCCGAGGGCGACTTCTTCTACGAGCCCAAGTTCGACGGGTTCCGGTGCGTCGTCTTCCGCGACGGCGACGAGGTCGAGCTGTCCAGCCGGGGCGAGCTGCCGCTCACCCGGTACTTCCCCGAACTGGTGGAGGTCCTGCGCCGGGAGCTGCCCGAGCGGTGCGTGGTCGACGGCGAGGTGATCATCCGCAGGGGCGGCAGGCTGGACTTCGACGCCCTCTCCCAGCGCATCCACCCCGCCGAGTCGCGGATCAGGCTGCTGTCGCGGGAGATCCCCGCCTCCTACGTGGCCTTCGACCTGCTGGCCCTGGACGGCGAGGCGTTCACGGACGCCCCCTTCTCCGAGCGGCGGGACCGGCTGGTGCGGGCGCTGGGCGGGGCGCGGCCTCCGGTGCACCTCACCTCGGTCACCACCTCCCGCGAGGAGGCCCTCCGGTGGTTCGAACGGTTCGAGGGGGCGGGCCTGGACGGGGTGATCGCCAAACCCGCGGACGCCCCCTACACGCCCGGCAGACGGACGATGTTCAAGGTCAAGCACGAGCGGACCGCCGACTGCGTGGTGGCCGGGTACCGGTGGCACAAGAGCGGCCCCGTCGTCGGCTCGCTGCTGCTGGGCCTGTGGAACGAGAACGGGCTGCAGTTCGTGGGGGCTGTCACCTCGTTCCCGATGGAGCGGCGCCGTGACCTGGTGGAGGTGCTGGCGCCCTACCGGATGGACGACATCTCCGGCCATCCCTGGGCGTCCTGGGCCACCCAGCGGGAGGACGAGCGCATGCCGGGCGCGATCTCCCGCTGGAGCGGCAAGAAGGACCAGTCCTGGGTGCCGCTGCGCCCCGAACTGGTCTGCGAGGTGGCCTACGACCACCTGGAGGGCCTGCGTTTCCGGCACAACGCGCAGTTCCGGCGCTGGCGGACCGACCGCACCCCCGAGTCCTGCGGGTACGGGCAGCTGGAGCGCCCGGTCCGCTTCGACCTCGACCGGATCCTGATCTGAACCCCGGCGGGCGAAAGGGCGTCCCACTGGGCGTAACAACCGCTGGAAGAGGAGAGCTCCCGTGTCCCGTGCCCTCGTGCTCGCCGCCGCCGCCGGCCTGGTCCTGCTGACCGGCTGCACCTCCGACGACAAGCCCGCGGCGTCCCCGACGCCGCCCGCCACGGCCACCGCCCCCTCGGACTCCCCCTCCGCGCCGCCGAGCGCGGGGATCCCGCCCCAGACGGGCGTCTCACCCTCCCAGGCTCCCGCCGCGCCCTCGCAGGCTCCCGCGCCGATCACCTTCGGCAGCGCCCAGCAGGCCGCCGACCATCTCATCACCGCCTGGCGCAAGGGTGACCGCGGCGCCGCGCTGCAGGCCGCGGGCCCGAACACGGTGGAGAAGGTCTTCGCGCTGCCCGCCCCGGCCGTCGACAGGGTGGAGGGCTGCGACCCCGGCTCCGAGGCGGGCGACCCCTCGTACGCCTACCGCTGCCACTACCTCTATGAGGGCGGCGCCTCGCACCTGTGGATCAACGCCTACGCGGCCACCGGCTGGCGGGTGGAGAACTTCACCCAGAGCGCGGACTGACGGCTCCGCCTCCGGCCGGACGCCCCGGCCGGAGGGTTCCCGAAGTCCCCGGTCAGAAGGCCATGGCCGGGGCCGTCCGCCCGTACTGGGCGTAGCCCGCACGGAAGATCATCATGGCCAGTTCACTGACGATGGTCTGCAGCAGCGACATCAGCACCTTGCTCAGCAGGGAGGACAGGAATTCGGACACGGTTGGGGACCTTTCAGGACGACCGTTTGTCCTTTTTATACCTGCTTATCCCTCACTGGGCGATGTGGGCAAGATGTCGTTTAGGTGAACCTTCCAGAACCGCTCGATGACGGCGGCCACCAGCGACAGGCCCGTCGCGCTGCCCAGCGCGATCAGCCAGCCGTGCGGGCCCAGCGGACGGCAGCCGAACAGATGGCTCAGGCCCGGCGTCTGCACCACCGCCCCCAGCGCCGCCAGCGAGCCCAGGGACGCGCCCAGCACCAACCGGTCCCGGCCGCCGGCGAGCAGCGTCTGGACGAGCTGGGCCGCCACCAGCGCCACCAGGGCCGTGGTGTCGGTCTGACCCCGGGTGCCCCAGAGCCTGGCCATGAACCAGGCCGCCTGGGCGCTCAGCGCCGTCGTGGCGGCCCTGGCCGCGATGTGCCGGTTCAGCACCTCCCCCAGCGACGTCTCCGGCCCCTCGGCCAACAGCTCCTCGGCCGTCTCCCCCGGAGCCCGCACGGCCAGCGCCATGGCCGGCAGCAGATCGGTGAAGAGGTTCACCAGGAGCAGCTGGCGCACGTTGAGCGGGCTGCCGCCCAGCAGCAGCCCCGACCCCGCGGTGAAGGCGATCTCGCCCAGATTGCCGCCCAGCAGCAGGGCGAGCGCGTCACGGGTGGACCTCCACATGCCGCGGCACTGGGCGATGGCCGCCACGATCGTCTCGATCCGGTCGTCGGCGATCACGATGTCGGCGGTGTCGCGGGCCGCCGGGGTCGCCCGCCTGCCCAGCGCGATCCCCACATCGGCCAGCCGGATGGCCGGGGCGTCGTTGGCGCCGTCCCCCGTGACCGCCACGACGTACCCGGCCCGGTGCAGCGCCTCCACGATCCTGACCTTCTGCGCCGGGCTCATCCGGGCGTAGACGTGCACCTCGGGCAGCCGCTCGGCCAGCGTGTCGTCGTCGAGGGCGTCGAGCTCCAGGCCCGTCAGCACATGGCCGTCCCGCCCGTCGACCCCGTCGATCAGGCCGAGCTCGGCGGCGATCGCGGTGGCGGTGATCGGATGGTCTCCGGTGATCATGCACACCCGGATCCCCGCCTCCATCAGCCGCCCGACGGCCCGGGCCGCGGTGGGCCGCACCGGATCGGCCAGCCCCAGCAGGCCCCGGAAGCACAGGTTCCGCAGGGCGGGACCGTCCGGGTCCAGCCCCTCGGCCACGGCCAGCACCCGGTGCCCGAGCCCGGCCAGCCGCTCCACCTCGCGGACCACGGTCTTGCGCGCCAGCTCGTCGAACGGCTCCGGCTCGCCCTCCGGCGCCCAGAGGGAGCACGCCTCGAGCACCACCTCCGGTGAGCCCTTCACGCTGAGCCGGGGCCCGTCGTCGCCCTCGCCCAGGACCGCGTGGTAGCCGCGGGCCGGCTCGAAGGGCAGCTCCTCGGTCCGCCGCCAGCGCCCCAGGCCCAGATCGCGGCCGACGCCCAGCCGCCCGGCCGCGTCCGCCACCGCCCTGTCCGTGGGATGCGCCAGCCGCGGCCCCGCGGGCGTGGCCCGCAGCGCCGCCGAGACGACCGAGCGCAGCCGCGGGGTCAGCTCGTCCGCGGGACGGCTCTCCCGTGCGTCGGAGACCATGCCGAGCCTCAGGTGCCCCTCGGTCAGGGTGCCGGTCTTGTCGAAGCACAACATGTCGACCCGGCCGAGCGCCTCGATCGTGACGGGGCTGCGGACGAGCGCGCCCCGGCGGGACAGCCGGCGGGCGGTCGCCAGTTCGGCGACCGTGGCCACGAACGGGAGCCCCTCGGGCACCGCCGCCACGGCCAGGCCGATCGCCGAGCTCAGCACCGTGTTCAGCCCCTGCCCGCGCAACAGCCCCGAGCCCAGTAGCACGCCACCCGCGCCCAGCGAGGTCGGCAGCGTCACCTTGGTGAGCTGCTCCAGCCGGCTCTCCACCCCGCCCGGCCTGGGGGCGCTGTTGACCAGGGTGACGGTCCGATCGATCTCGGTGCCCGCGCCGGTGGCCACCACCACCCCGATCGCCTCGCCGGCCGCGACGTTGGTGCCCCGGTAGAGCATGGAGGAGCGGTCGGCCACCGTCCCGGCCATCGTCGGCTCCGCCGTCTTGGTGACCAGCTGCGACTCCCCGGTGAGGCTCGCCTCGTCGGCCTCCAGGCCCTCCGTCCACACCACCCGGCAGTCGGCGGGGACCATGTCCCCGGCCGACAGCATGATCACGTCTCCGGGGACGAGCTGCTCGGCGGTCGCCGCCTGCTCCCCGCCCGGCCTGCGCAGCCGCACCGGGACGGTGACCCGCTCCACCAGCTTGCGCACGGCGCGGTCGGCCGCGACCCGCTGGAAACCCGACATCACCGCGCTGAGCCCGAGCACCGTGCCGATCAGCGCGGCGTCCACCGCCGAGCCGACCACGGCCGAGACGCTCGCGCCGGTCGCCAGCGCCGGTGTGAGCGGGTTGTCGAGCTCCTGGATCGTGCGCCGCACGATGCCCGCCGCCGCGGGCGGCTCCACCTCGCCGACCTCGGCGCGCCTGCCCTGTGCCTCGTGCTCGGGCAGGCCCTCCTTGGACGAGCCCAGCCGCTCCAGGACCGCGCCGACCGGCCACGCGTGCCAGGGCGTGCGGTCCATGGGCTGGAGCGAGGGCCGCCGCGAGAGCTGGGCCGCCGTCCAGATCCCGGTGCCCATCGCGACCAGCCTCGTGCAGTCCATGACCAGCCGGGCCCGGCTGAAGGCGGCGCGCCGCCGGGCGGTCAGCGCCGCGGTCGACGCGGTGACCGCGCCGACCGTCGCGACCTTCGCCCCGCGCCGGCTGGCGGCCCGCGCCGCCATGACCGCGTCGGTGACCAGGCACGCGCCGTCCAGGCGGCAGAAGAGATGCGCGCCCCACGGCGGGACGCCCTGACCGTCCGGCAGGCCGACTCCGACGTCGGCGGCCGCCAGCGCCTCGCCGTGGTGCCGGGAGACCAGCAGCACCACCTTGCCCGCGCGCTGGAGGGCGCGGACGGAGGCGGTCAGGTCGGAGCCGGGCAGCCGCCCGTCCACCGGCAGCCGCCGCTCCAGTTCCCGGGACCGGCCCGCCAGGTGCACCTCGCCGAGCCTGCGGGCCGCCGCGACGAACACCTCGCTGAAGGGGTCGAGTTCCTCCGCCAGCGCCAGGATCGCGACCGGCCGCCCCTCCCTGCGCAGCGCGACCAGCACGCAACCCCGGTCGGCGCACTCCAGCGCCCGGCCCGGCCTCTCGAGCTCGGCTGCCCGCAGCGGAGCCACCGACCAGCCGTCCGCGCTCCGTCTGGCCCTGGGACGCCGCCGGTCGAGCAGCGCGCGGGCCCGCTCGTCCAGGATCTCCAGGTCCAGGCCCTCCTCCAGCGCGATGATCTCCTCCAGGGCGTACTCGCCGGTGCGCAGGGCCGTGTCGTCGATGACGACGGTGTCCACCCGGTCCAGCCTGCGCAGCGCCTTGGGATGGGCGACCGGGATGTTCTGGCCCGCGGCGATCCTGGCGAACTGCACGGCGAACGCGTCACGGCAGGCGAACGCGGCCCTGGGCACCAGCGCGTGCAGCACCCCCTGGCCCCGGAGCGGGCTGCGGGTCATGGCCCACGCCCCTCCCGCCAGGACCAGCCCGTACGGCGTGTACCCGGCGAGTCTCTCGACGGGCCCGGGCGGCAGGGGCACCGGGCGCGGGGCCCTCTCGTGGGCCGGAGCCCGGTGCGCGCCGGGCAGCGTGCCGAGATCCTGGAAGCCCTGGTTCCACACCCGCCAGTGCGTGTAGGCCTCGCCGAGCCGGATCAGCCGCTGCGTCCCCTCCACGGCGAGCCCGACGGGCTGCTGGGCCAGGGACTGGGTGAGCAGGCCGCTCGCGGTGGCCATCACGTCGACGGTGTGCCGCCCGACCCTGCGCTCCAGCAGCGAGCGGACCTGGGGCGTGGTGTCGGCCAGCGCCACGAGGGTGGGCACGATCTGCGGCAGCGACGGCACCCGGGCGAGCCTGCCCGCCAACGCCAGGCCCGAGCCCACGAAGGCCGTCCCGGCGAGCATCGCCTCCACCACCATCGCCCGTTCGTCGCCCGGACGGGCCGCCTCGCAGAAGTCGTCCTCCTCCCGCCCGTAGCGGGTCTCGGCGGCCTCTATCACCTCGACCAGGTCGTCGACCGAGGACTCGGCGTCCTCGTCGAGGAAGACCACCGCCAGCCCCAGCACGGCGTTGATCTCCGCCCTGTGCACTCCCCCGAGCCGCTTCAGGGCGGGCTCGAGGTGGGCTGCCATCTCCTGGGCTTCGGGCAGGTGGACGCCGCGGACCGCGATCTCGACCCGGCCCGGCGCGAAGTGGATCCGTCGTTCCGGGCGTGCGCCGACGGGAGTCGGCAACATCCGTGAAGCGGTCTCGATGAGGCGGCGGAACACCATGTGACGGCTCTCAGCCCTTCGTTCCGGCGGTGGTGCGTGGCCGGGTGGCCACGGAACGGGTCACGGGACGGCGCTCGGCGTCGCGCTCCTTCGCGCCGGTGCGGCCGGTGACCGCCATGCCGACGCCGATCACGGCGGCGACCGGCCACTCGATCACGCCGACCGCGGCCAGCGCGCCCAGCCCCGCGTAGTAGCCGAGCCGCTCCTTGGAGGGCAGGCGCCCGGACACCGACCGGCTCGCCGCGGCGACCAGGCCCCCGCCCAACTCGGCGATCCCGAACGTGGGGATCTGCAGCCGGTGGACCGAGAGCCGGGGCGTCAGCACCGGCACGCTGATCCCGGAGGTCCGCCCGGCCCCGCTCGTCCCGGCGGCGGCCCGGCGGGCGGTGGACGCCGTCTTCTCGGCGCCCCGACGAGCGGTGGACGCGGTCTCGGCAGTGGCCCGGCGGGCGGTGGACGCCGTCTTCTCGGCACCCCGACGAGCGGTCGCCGCCGTCTCGCCGACGGCCCGGCGCGCCGTGCTCGCCGTATCTTCGGCGCCCCGAGACGCACGCCTGCGCACCGTGGCGGTGGCGGTGGCGGTGCCCGACGCCGAGGCGGCCCGGGTCCTGGTGCTCGGCTTGACGGCCGCTCTCCCGCTGGTCCTGCCCGTCGTGCGCCCGGTCGTCCGTGTGCCCGTGCGGCCCGCACCGGTGCTCTTGGTCGTGCTCTTGGTCGTGCTTCTGGTCGTCTTGGCCATCCGATTCGCCCCCCGATGCTTCCTGATCCGCCCCTTACCCAGGGTGAGGTCAGGGCAACCAGCTAGTTATGGACACCCGAAAATAAGCGCGGGCCGGATCCCCGGCCGTGCCGCGAAGCGGCCCCGGCCACTGCGGATCGTCCTCGCGGCGAAGTACCTTGTGGGCATGGAAAAGATCCGGAAGACCGAGGACGAGTGGCGGGCCATCCTCAAGCCCGAGGAGTTCCGGGTGCTTCGGCAGGCCGGCACGGAGCGGCCGTTCACCGGCGAGTACACCGACACCGAGACCGAAGGTGTCTACCACTGCAGGGCGTGCGGCGCCGAACTGTTCCGCTCGCAGACCAAGTTCGAATCACACTGCGGCTGGCCGTCCTTCTACGAGCCCTCCGACACCGACGCGGTGATCCTGCGCGAGGACGTCTCGCTGGGCATGCGGCGGGTGGAGGTGATCTGCGCGCGCTGCGAGTCGCACCTGGGACATGTCTTCCACGGCGAGGGGTACGCCACGCCCACGGACGACAGGTACTGCATCAACAGCGTCTCCTTGCGCCTCGAGGAGACCTGACAAGATTCTCCACTCACCTCAACCTTCATTGTTTCGCTTATCTAGCGAAAAACTCGGGCATAGCCGCTCGGGGAGGGCGGTGTGAGCACCAGAGCGGAAGAGACGGGCCCGGCCTCGGGCGGACCGGGCCGGGGACGTCGGCTGATCAGGGTGGCGGCCCTCCTGACCGCGCTGGCGGCGATGGCGGTCTTCGCGTACTGGGCCTGCGTCTTCACCCTGACGCCGGTGCCCGACCCCAGGGGCTGGGCCGTCGGGAACACCGAACCGGGCAGGACCCTGCGGTTCTACCTCGACCGGCCCAGCGTCAAGGAGGCCGCCATCGCCATCGGCGGCAACCTGCTGCTCCTGGCCCCGATGGGAGTGCTGCTGCCGATGGCCTCGCGGCGGATGCGGGGGCCGCTGCGGCTGACGGTCCTGGCGGCACTGGTCTCCCTGGGCATCGAGACCGTCCAGGGACTGGCCGTCAGCGGGCGCACCTTCGACATCGACGACATCATCCTGAACTCCGCGGGCGTGCTGCTGGCCTACCTGTTCGCGGGACGCCGCGTCGCCCGCCTCGTCCACGGCCCCAAACGCACCTGGCTGCGCCGCGCCCTCGGCCGCGCCTGACGCGTCAGCGCGTCTCCACCGAACGGCAGGGGCCGGTGACGCTGTTCACCAGCACCACGTGGCCGTTGCCGCTGCGCCTGGCGTGGACGAAGACCACGGGATCGTCGTCCTCGTAGGTCTCGCTGTAGGTGTCCTTCAGATACTCCACGGCGGTCTCGCACAGCTCACGCGCGGCGGGATGCCTGGTGTCGCCCTCGTCGAGGTCCGTGTAGACGCGCAGGAAGTCCCCGCTCCAGCGGACCGACTCCAGATGCTCCGGCGCCTCCTCCCGCAGCCGCGCCTCGGCGTGCGGATCGGCGTCGGGATCGCCGTCGCCCTCCGACAGCAGGTCGGTGACGGCCAGCGTGGGGACGGCGGACCTCTTCGCGGAGGGCTTCCGGTCGCCGACGCTCCCGGCGGTGCTCTCCCCCGGTCGCTGGTAGACGGCGAAGCCCGCGGCGGCGAGCACCACCGCCGCCAGCACGAGCACCGGCAGCGTCTTGCGGCGTGCGTCCACCAACCGATCGAGCAGGCGTTTCGCCGCGGAACGCGGCTTTCCGTGGCGGGAGGGGGCGCGGGTCACGGCCCGGAACTCTACCGTTCCGGAACGACCCGCGCCGCCGGGAGGGCCTTAGGGAAGCGCCTCGACGAGTTCCGCGACGGACTTGCGGCGCCCGGTGTAGAAGGGGGTCTCCTCGCGGACATGGCGGCGGGTCTCGGAGCCGCGCAGGTGACGCATCAGGTCGACGATGCGGTGCAGTTCGTCGGCCTCGAAGGCCAGCAGCCACTCGTAGTCGCCCAGCGCGAAGCTGGGGACGGTGTTGGCCCGCACGTCCGGGTAGCCGCGCGCCATCTGGCCGTGCTCGGCGAGCAGCCTGCGGCGCTCGGCGTCCTCCAACAGGTACCACTCATAGGAGCGGACGAACGGGTACACGCAGACGTAGTCGCGCACCCGCTCGTCGGCGAGGAAGGCCGGGATGTGGCTCTTGTTGAACTCCGCCGGCCGGTGCAGCGCCATGTTCGACCACACCGGGGTGGACACGCGACCCAGCTCGGTGCGGCGGAAGCGACTGTAGATCTCCTGGAGGTCGTCGCTGTTCTCCGCGTGCCACCAGAACATGTAATCGGCGTCGGCCCGCAGCCCCGCCACGTCGTAAAGTCCCCGCGTGGTGACGTCCTTGGCGGCGTAACCGTCGATCAGGTCCTGGACCTCGGCGGCGACGGCCGTGCGGTCCTCGGGGAGGCGGTCGGCCTTGAACACCGACCACATCGTGTACCTGATCACCTGGTTGAGGTCTCGGGCCTTCGGCTTGTCACTCACGGTTCTTCTTCTCTCAACTGATCGATGATGCGAGCGGCCGCCGCCCGCGCCGTGGAGATGCAGGCGGGGATTCCGACCCCATCGTAGGCCGCCCCGCACAGGGCCAGCCCCCGGTGCCCCGCCACGGCCGCGCGCACGCGCGCGACCCTGTCCAGGTGCCCGACGTCGTACTGCGGGAGCGCCCCGCCCCAGCGGGTGATGCGGGCCTCCACCGGCAGTTCGCTCACCGCGCAGGTGGTGGCCAGCTCCGCCATCACCGCCGCCTTGAGCTCGGCGTCGGAACGCTGCAGCGTGTGCTCCTCGCCGAACCGGCCGATGGAGGCGCGGACCAGCACCGTCCTCGGGTCGTGGCCGCGCCGGTCGGGCCACTTGACCGAGCTGAACGTGACGGCCTTGACGTCCCGGTTCTCCACGTACGGCACGAGGTAGCCGGTGCCTTCGGGGAACTTCGGGAACGCGGTGGAGTGGTAGGCCAGGCTGATGATCGCCATGCTGGCGTACTCGATGCCGGCCAGCTCCCCCGCGGCCGCCGGGACGGTGTCCGCCAGCAGCCTGCTCGCCGGGGCCGCGGGCACCGCCAGCACCACGGCGTCGGCGTCGAGCGCCTCGGGCGCCTGGGCGGAGCCCAGCACCACCCGCCAGCCCTCCGGCGTGCGCTTCAGCTCCCGGACCATCGCCCCGGTGCGGACGTCCGAGCCCTCCTTGGCCAGGAGCCCGGCCATCAGGACGGGCAGCGCCCCCATGCCGTCCCGCAGAGTCGCGAATATCGGACCGCTCTGCTTGGCGGAGGCCTCCTTGATCTCGCGGGCCGTCGCGATCAGCGAGCGCTGGGTGCGGGCGGCCTGCGCGAACTGCGGCAGCGTCGCCTCGAACGACAGCCGCTCCACCCGACCGGCGTAGACCCCGCCCAGCAGCGGCTCCACCAGCCGGTCGACGACCTCGCGGCCCAGCCTGTCGGCCACGTAGTCGGCCACCGAGACGTCGGAGCCGCGCGGGGTGGGCCGTTTGGCCAGGTCCAGGGCCGCGCGCGCGACGCCCGCCTGGGAGATGACCCCGGACTGGGCGAGCGCCACCAGGTCGGAGGGGATGCCCATGATCTGCCCGGCCGGCAGCGGCCTCAGCTCGCCGTGGCTGTAGACCGAGGAGCCCGACGCCCCCGGATGGATCAGCTCGTCCGACAGGCCCAGCTCCTCGATCAGGTCGAGCGCCTCGGGACGGCGGGTGACCACCGACTCCGCGCCCTCGTCCAGCTGCTGACCGGCGATCTCGCTGGTCCGCAGCTTCCCTCCGACCGAGGGGGAGCCCTCCAGCACCGTCACCCGCGCTCCCGCGCGGTTCAGGTACCACGCCGCGGCGAGCCCGGAGATCCCGCCGCCCACGACCACCACATGCTTGGCATTCACCTCTCCACCTTGGCAGAGCCCCACTGCTGCCGGTGCCATCTCGCAGTGTGAGATGGGCGTCACCTCGATCGTGACCTTTTCGCCGCCTTTCCCGGGGGCTGAGGGTGCAACGCAAGGACGTGCCGGACCCGTCCTAAGGTCATGCGAAAAGCCCTCTACGTCGTAGCCGCGTTCCTCCTGCTGACCGGCTGCTCCAGCTCCTCGACCCAGCACGCCCGCCTGGACTCCGAGGCCGCGGCCCCCGCCCCCGAGGAAGCCGCCCGCCCCCAGAGCGGCGAGCGGTCCCTCAAGGACCAGAAGCCCGGTGAGCCGGGCGAGCCCGGCCAGGGGCAGCGGGCCATCGCCTACTCGGCGAACCTGCGGGTCCGCGTGGAGAAGGTCGAGACCGCCGCCGCCAAGGCCAAGGAACTCGTCGCGGCCGCGGGAGGTTACGTGGCCCAGGAGAGGACCAACGGCACTCCCCCGTCCGCGCGGTTCGACTTCCAGGTCCCCGCGAACGGCTACTCCGGTCTGCTCGACGCCCTGGCGAAGCAGCTCGGCGAGAAGGTCTCACTGGAGCAGTCCGCCGAGGACGTCACCGAGGAGGTCTCCGACGTCGACAGCCGGGTCGAGTCCGCCGAGGCCGCGCTGAAGCGGCTGCGCGCCCTGCTGTCGCGGGCCGGCACCGTCGGCGAGGTGCTGCAGGTGACCGAGGAGCTCGACCAGCGCCAGGCCGACCTCGACGCACTGAAGGCCAGGCAGAAGAGCCTCTCCCAGCGGGTCAAGGAGGCGTCGATCACCTTGGTCGTGGTCTCGGAGAAGGCGGAGCCCGCCGAGGAGGACACCTCCGGCTTCCTCGGCGGGCTCAAGGCGGGATGGCAGGACCTCACCGCCTTCGTGTCCGGCCTGCTGACCGGGTTCGGGTGGCTGCTGCCCTTCTCTCCCCTGCTGGTCGCGCTGTTCTTCCTGGGGCGCCTCCTGGTCAGGCGGCGCCGGGACCGGCGTCAGGCGGCGTAGGGACGCTTCTCCCTGGCCTCCCGCAACGACCGCGCCCACCAGTCGAGCTGGTCCAGCAGGGTCTTCGCCGCGGCGTCCGCGCGCTCGTCCGCGGGCCGCCCGTCCTCGGAGAACAGCTCCCAGTAGTTCGCGAAGCTCACCTGGTCCCGGACGGTGACCGCGTGCATCTCCGCGAAGACTCCGCGCAGGTGCTCCACGGCCCGCAGGCCGCCGGAGACCCCTCCGTAGGAGACGAAGCCGACGGGCTTGGCCTGCCACTGCGTGAAGTGCCAGTCGACCAGGTTCTTGATCGAGGCCGGGTAGCTGTGGTTGTACTCCGGCGTGACGACCACGAAGGCGTCGGCCTGCTCCAGGCGAGGGGTGATCCGGGCCAGGACGGCGGCCGCCTCCGGGTCGGGCTGGTCCCCCTTGGCCGGGAGCGAGAGGGGCAGGTCGACCTCGGCGAGGTCGATGACGTCCAGGTCGAAGGCGGGGCCGGCCTGGGAGGCGAACCAGTTCGCGACGACGGGACCGAAGCGGCCCCCTCGGACGCTGCTGACGATGACGGCGAGACGAATGTGATCGGTTGTCATGGCTTCAGGCTGGCCCGCCCGCCCGACCGTAGGGAGACCGTGCTGATACTGGCCCTGCCAGGGCCACGATCAGAACGGGGCCACTGGGTAGATTCGTTGCCATGCCCGACATCGAGCTCAGCGTCTTCCTACGCGACCGGCGGGAGTCGATCACCCCCGAGCAGGTGGGACTGCCCTCGGGGCCCCGGCGCCGCACCCCGGGGCTGCGCCGCAGCGAACTGGCCGCCCTCGCCGGGATCAGCGTGGAGTACCTGACCCGGCTGGAGCAGGGCCGGGACCGCCATCCCTCCCCGCAGGTGCTGGGCGCCCTGGCCGACGCGCTGCGGCTGAACCACGACGAGCGGCTCTACCTGCGGTTCGCGGCCAAGAACTCCTCGGGTGAGGCCTTCCTCGCCTGCTCGGCCACCGCACCGCCGGCCGTGGAACCTCGCCCGACCCTGCTGGCCGTGCTGGAGAACCTGGAGCCCGTGCCCGCCCTGCTGCACAACCGGCTCGGCGACGTCCTGGCCCACACTCCCGCGTTCGGCCGGCTGGCCGGGCCGATCGGCCTGTTGGACGAGCCCCGCCCCAACCTGCTGCGCTTCGTCTTCACCGACCCCCGGGCCCGGGAGGCCTACCCCGAGTGGGACGTGGTCGCGCGGGAGCGCCTCCACGCCGTCCGTTACGACAATCCTCCGGACGACCCCCATCTGCGCGGTCTGGTCGACGAGCTCACCGTCACCGCCGGGGCCGCGTTCACCGAGAAGCTCAAGGCTCCGCCCGCGCAGCCCCAGCCCTCCGGTTCCGAAACACTCATGCACCCCGAGGCGGGGCGGCTCCGGTTGGTCTACGAGGGGCTGAAAAGCGGTGACCAGCGGATCCTGGTCTACCAGCCCGCCGACGCCGAGACCGCCCGCGCCCTGGGCCGGCTGGCCGGACTCGGCACGCTGCGCGCCGTGGAGCGAAAGGCCGTCTAGCCCTCGGCGAGGCGCTCGGACTCGGCGTGGACGAAGTCGGCGAGCCGGGCCAGCTGGTCGGGGTTCGTGGACGGGAGCACGCCGTGGCCCAGGTTGAAGATGTGGCCCTCGGCGGCGCGGCCGCGCTTCAGGACGTCGCGGGCGCGCTCCTCCACGACCTCCCAGGGGGCCAGCAGGAGCGCCGGGTCGAGGTTGCCCTGCAGCGCCTTGCCGGACGGGACCCGGCGGGCCGCCTGGTCCAGCGGGACCCGCCAGTCGACGCCGACCACGTCGGCTCCGGCCTCGCCCATGAGGCCCAGCAGTTCGCCGGTGCCCACGCCGAAGTGGATGCGCGGCACGTCGGCGAGCGCGGCGAAGATCCGCTCGCTGTACGGCATGACGTAGCGGCGGTAGTCGTCGGGGGCCACCGCGCCGACCCAGCTGTCGAAGAGCTGGACCGCCCGGGCGCCCGCCGCCACCTGGGTGCGCAGGAAGCCGATGGTGATCTCGGTCAGCGCCTCCATCAGCGCGTGCCACAGCTGCGGCTCGGCGTACATCATGACCTTGGTGCGGTCGTGGTTCTTGGACGGGCCGCCCTCGATGAGGTAGGACGCCAGGGTGAAGGGCGCGCCGGCGAAGCCGATCAGCGGGATGTCCCCGAGCTCGCCGACCAGGTTCCCGATCGCCTCGGTCACGTAGGGGACGTCGTCGGGCGTCAGCGCGCGCAGCCGGGAGATGTCCGCCTTCTCGCGGATCGGGTCGGCGATGACGGGGCCGACGCCGGGCTTGATGTCCAGGTCGACGCCCACGGCGCGCAGCGGGACCACGATGTCACTGAAGAAGATCGCCGCGTCGATGGCGTAGCGCCGCACCGGCTGCAGCGTGATCTCGACGATGAGGTCGGGTGTCGCGCAGGCCTCGAGCATCGGGATTCCCTCACGTACCCGCAGGTACTCGGGGAGGGAGCGGCCGGCCTGGCGCATGAACCAGACAGGGGTGTGGGGTACCGGCTCGCGGCGGCAGGCGCGGAGGAACGCGGACTCTTCAGCGGGCATACCCCATGGTCCCATGGACCCGCGGGTGTGCGACGCCGGGGTGAACCTTTCCCTCTTCTACGGAGATTCAGGACACGCCGCGCAATATCCCGCGATAAGACTTCCACTGATGGCATTTTCTGTCCCGGCGGTAAATCCCTGGCGAACACCGGGTACGCCTCGAAGATCATCGACGTACACGTGAGCTGAGGTCTCAAGTGCCTCCATTCCCCAGCGGACCCACCGGCGTGGCATCGCCCCCCTCCAGGGTGCCCGAGATCTACTCTCGGCAGATGGCTCCCCCGAACGAGACCCCCGCCTCCTTCCAGGAGGCGGTCGAGAGCTTCAAAGCCGCGCTGGGCGGAGACCCCGACCGGCCGGAACTCGAATTCGAGGAGATGCCCGCCCCCCAGCGGCTGGCCCCCTACTCCGTCGCCCTGTCCGCCGCGGTCGTCAAGGACGACGCCGAGCTGGCGGTCGGGCGGCTGATCCTCCTGCACGACCCCAAGGGCCGCCCCGGCTGGGACGGCCGGTTCCGGCTGGTCGCCTATGTGCGGGCCGAGCTCGAACCGGAGATCGCCGACGACCCGCTGATCGGAAGCGTCGCCTGGAGCTGGCTCACCGAGGCGCTGGCCGAGGCCGGCTCGGCCGCCGAGTCGGGCACCATCACCCGGGCGGTCAGCGAGAGTTTCGGCAGCAAGCAGGACGAACCCGCTACCACGGAGCTGGAACTCAGGGCATCATGGTCCCCCTCCGGGCAGGACATGAGAGATCATGTACGCGCATGGTCCGAGGTGATGTGCATGGCAGCCGGGCTCCCCCCGCGCGGGGTCCGCGATCTGAAGGACGTACGGTAGCTGAGTGGAAGAAGGTCGGACGGCACCGTCGCCACTGTTGGAACCCAGGGAGGGAATCCCGCCCGTCGTCGCCTCCGACGCCGCGCTCGACGAGGTCATCGCGGCGTTCGCCGCGGGCACCGGACCGGTCGCGGTCGACGCGGAGCGCGCCTCGGGATACCGCTACGGGCAACGGGCCTACCTCGTGCAACTGCGCCGGCGGGGAGCCGGCACCGCGCTGATAGACCCGGTCGCCTGCCCCGATCTGAACGACCTGAACCGGGCGCTGGCCGACACCGAGATGGTGCTGCACGCGGCCAACCAGGACCTGCCGTGCCTGTCGGAACTGGGCCTGGTGCCGCGGACGCTCTTCGACACCGAGCTGGCCGGGCGGCTGCTGGGCTACCCCCGCGTCGGGCTGGGCGCGATGGTGGAGACGGTGCTGGGCTTCACCCTGGAGAAGGGCCACTCGGCCGCCGACTGGTCCACCCGCCCGCTGCCCACCGACTGGCTGCGCTACGCGGCCCTGGACGTCGAGCTGCTGGTGGAGCTGCGGGACGTCCTGTACGCCGAGCTGGTCACCGCGGACAAGCTGGACTGGGCGTTGCAGGAGTTCACCGCGATCGCCGAGGCGCCGCCCCGGCAGCCGCGCAACGACCCGTGGCGGCGCACGTCCGGGATCCACAAGGTGCGCAACCGGCGGGGCCTGGGCATCGTCCGCGAGGTGTGGGAGGCCCGCGAGAAGCTCGCCCAGGAGCTGGACCTCTCCCCCGGCCGGGTGCTGCCCGACAGCGCGATCGTCGACATGGCGCTGGGACAGCCCCGCACCATGGCCGAGCTGTTCGGCATCGCCGCGATCAAGGGACGGAACGCCCGCCGCCACACCACGCTGTGGCTGCGCGCCGTCTCCCGCGGCCGCCAGCTGCCGGACTCCGCGCTGCCCGAGCAGAACCTCCCGGGCGAGGGCCCGCCTCCCGCCCACCGCTGGGCCGAACGCGACCCCGAGGCCGCCGCCCGGCTGTCGGCCGCCCGCACCGTCGTCGCGGCGCTGGCCGACGAGCACACCCTGCCGAGTGAGAACCTGATCCAGCCGGACCTCATCCGCCGCCTCTCCTGGTCCCCGCCCGGCGACCCGGACCCCGAGGCCGTCAGAGCCGCCCTCCGCGAGCTGGGCGCCCGCCCCTGGCAGGCCGACCTGGTGTCCGTCCCCCTGGCCAAGTCCTGGCTCCGCCTGGAGACCAAAGGCGAGCTGTAGAGCCCGCGGCCTTCGCGGGCCCGGGCCTCGTGTCAGGTCCCGGTGTAGCCGTCGTAGTCGTCGGGGACGGGGGCCGCGGCCAGGGCCGGTTCTCCGGGCTCGGACCAGAAGGCGACGCGACCCTCGGGCGTGCGGACCCGGCCGGAGCGCAGTCCTTCCAGCCAACGGTAGACGATCTTGCCGGTGGCGTTCCTGGGCAGCTCGGGGATGAAGAAGACGTCCCTGGGCACCGCGTAGCGGGCGATCTGCTCGCGGATGTAGGAGCGGACGGTGTCCTCGTCCAGCTCCGCGCCGGGGCGCAGGACGATGTAGGCGGCGAGGCGCTGACCGTACTCGGCGTCCTCGACGCCCGTGACGGCGACCTCGCGGATCTCGGGGAGGCGGGCGAGCGCGTCCTCGATCTCTCGGGGCACCACGTTCTCGCCGCCGGAGACGACCATGCCGTCGTGGCGGCCGTCCACGTACAGCATGCCCCGGGAGTCCAGATGGCCGAGGTCTCCGGTGAAGAGCAGGCCCTCCCACATCTCGGTGGGGTTCCCGCTGGTGTAGCCCTCGAAGGCGTTCTCGTTCCCGGCGAAGATGCGGCCGATGGTCGCGCGGGGCAGCCGCCCGCCCTCTTCTCCGACGACGGCCACGGACGTGCCGCGCGGCGGACGGCCCGCGGTGGCGGGGTTGATGCGCAGTTCCCTGGGGCGCGCGATGCTCACCCAGCTCACCTCGGTGGAGCCGTAGACGTTGTAGAGGCGGTCGCCGAAGACGTCCATGAACCGGTGGGCCAGGTCTCCGGGCAGCGGTGAGCCGCTGAGCGCGACCACCCGCAGGCCGCGCGTGTCGTAGGACTCCCGTACCGCCTCCGGCAGCTCCATGATGCGCTGGATCATCACCGGGACGGAGAACAGCGCGCACCT
Source organism: Actinocorallia sp. B10E7 (assembly GCF_039871655.1). Lineage (NCBI taxonomy): Bacteria > Bacillati > Actinomycetota > Actinomycetes > Streptosporangiales > Thermomonosporaceae > Actinocorallia > Actinocorallia sp. B10E7. The sequence goes on along the minus strand of NZ_JBDPLZ010000004.1, from coordinate 216,405 downwards.
GCGCCACCGGCCCAGCTCGGCCAGGGTCTGCTCGGGATCGAACCGGCGGTGCAGCACGATCGTGGCCCGCAGGCCGAGCCCGAGTTGGAGCGCGGCGAACCCCCACATGTGGAAGACGGGGGCGTCCACCACGAAGGTCTGCCTGCCGCGCAGCGGGATCCGCGACAACATCGAGCCCAGCGGGCCCATGCCCGGACGGGGCCTGCGGCGGGCGCCCTTGGGCCGTCCTCCGGTTCCGGAGCTGAGCATGATGACCCGGCCGTCGGAGCGGGGCGGCCCGACGTGCCCGGGCGGCGCGTCGGCGATGAGCCGTTCCAGCAGCAGGCCGCCGGGCATGGGCGCGTCGGTCCAGATGATGGACCCGCGCAGCGGGGGCGGGCAGGCCGCCAGCGCCGCGGCGAACTCCGAGTCGCAGACCAGCAGGTCGGGCCGGAACTCCGAGAGCACCGACCGCAGCTGCCCGGGGCCCGCTCCGGTGTTGAGCAGGACCGTCTCGGCGCCGCGTTTTCCGCAGGCCACCAGCGCCTCCACCAGGCCGCGGTGGTTGCGGCACAGGATGCCGACGCGGGGCCGGGGACCGCTCAGCGGCAGGGCGAGCGCGAGCCGGTCGGTGCGTTCGTCGAGTTCGGCGTAGGTGAGGGAGCCGGTGTCGTCGATGACCGCGCGCTTGCCGGGCTGCGCCAGCGCCGCGGCCTTGGCCAGGCCGCCGAGCGTGGTGCCCCACTCCTGCAGGGCGTTCACGGCGCGGATCGTCCGGACGGGGTGGACGAGGCGCACGATTCCCGATCCGAGCAGCACGAAGAAGAGATCGACCGCATGGCCCAGCCGCTGCTTCAGCCCCGGCCGGTAGGCGGGTCTCGCGTGCACCACCGCGCCCTCCCGGTGACTTTCCGCCAAGGTAACCACGCGTGGCGTGCTCCACAAGTGGCCATAACCGGAAAAGAGCAGGTGGTTTTCCACTTGGGCGGCGAAGTCCCGGCCGGTGGCCTCCGTCAGTGATTACTGACTAGTAACATGCTGTGTTACCGATGAGTAGCCTCGTCGGTTCCGAGCCTTGAAGCCAGAGGAGACCTGATCGTGCCTCGTATCGCACGTGATGTCGTGTTCGTCGACGGCGTACGCACGCCGTTCGGCAAGGCCGGGCCCAAGGGCCTGTACGCCGAGACCCGCGCCGACGACCTGGTCGTCCGCGCCATTCGTGAACTCATCCGGCGCAACCCGGGTCTGCCGCCCGAGCGCGTGGACGAGGTCTCCATCGCCGCCACCACCCAGACCGGCGACCAGGGCCTGACCATCGGACGCTCCGCCGCGGTGCTGGCCGGACTGCCCAAGTCGGTCCCCGGCTACGCCGTCGACCGCATGTGCGCGGGCGCGATGACCGCGGTCACCACCACCGCCTCCGGCATCGCGTTCGGCGCCTACGACGTGGTCATCGCCGGCGGCGTCGAGCACATGGGCCGCCACCCCATGGGCGAGGGCGTCGACCCCAACCCGCGGTTCATGACCGACAAGATCGTCGACCCGTCCGCGCTGGTCATGGGCCTGACCGCGGAGAACCTGCACGACCGCTACCCGGAGGTCACCAAGGAGCGCTGCGACGCCTACGCCGTGCGCTCCCAGGAGAAGGTCGCCGCCGCCTACGCCGCCGGCAAGATCCAGCAGGACCTGGTGCCGACCGCGATCCGCTCCGCCGACAAGGGCTGGGGCCTGGCCACCGCCGACGAGCCCCCGCGCCCCGGCACCACGGTCGAGGACCTCGCCCAGCTCAAGACCCCGTTCCGGGTCGCCGGCAACGTGACCGCCGGCAACGCCGCGGGCCTCAACGACGGCGCCACCGCGTGCCTGCTCATGGCCGAGGACGTCGCACAGGAGCTCGGCCTCCCCGCCCGGATGCGCCTGGTCGACTTCGCCTTCGCAGGCGTGGAGCCCGAGGTCATGGGCATCGGCCCCGTCCCGGCGACGGAGAGGCTGCTGGCCCGCAACGGCATGTCCATCGAGGACATCGGCCTGTTCGAGATCAACGAGGCCTTCGCCGTCCAGGTCCTGGCCTTCCTCGACCACTTCAAGATCGACGAGGACGACCCACGGGTCAACCCGTGGGGCGGCGCGATCGCCGTCGGCCACCCGCTGGCCTCCTCCGGCGTCCGGCTGATGACCCAGCTCGCACGCCACTTCGCCGAGCGCCCCGACGTGCGCTACGGCCTCACCACGATGTGCATCGGCATGGGCATGGGCGGCAGCGTTCTCTGGGAGAACCCGAACTGGGAAGGCGCGCAGAAGTGAGCGACCTCAACGAGATCTTCCAGGACGAGGTGGTCACCAAGGCCCTCGTCCGCGACATCGAACTCCCCTACGGCGCGGGCACCCTGGCCCTCATCACGCTGGACAACGGGTTCGACCACACCAAGCCCAGCACCTTCGGTCCGGGCGGCCTGGCCGAGCTGGGCGAGGCGCTCGACGCCGTCGCGGCGCGCGCCGCGGCCGGCGAGATCGCGGCGGTCGGCCTCACCGGCAAGCCGTTCATCTTCGCGGTCGGCGCCGACCTCAAGGGCGTCCCGCTCATCCGCAGCCGCGAGCAGGCCCTGCAGATCGGCAGGCTCGGCCACGACGTGTTCCGCAAGCTGGGCGAGCTGAAGGTCCCGTCGTTCGCCTACTACAACGGCGCCGCCATGGGCGGCGGCGTCGAGGCCGGCCTGCACTGCACCTACCGCACCGTCTCCCGCGGCGTCCCGGCGTTCTCCCTGCCCGAGGCGTTCCTGGGCCTGGTGCCCGGCTGGGGCGGCACCTACCTGCTGCCGAACCTCATCGGCGCACAGAAGGCGCTCAAACTCATCATCGACAACCCCCTCGCCCAGAACCGGGTCATCAAGGGGCAGCAGGTCTTCGACCTGGGCATCGCCGACGCGATCTTCGACACCGCCGACTTCCTCGAGGAATCCCTGGCCTGGACGACCCGGGTCCTCAAGGGCGAGGTGAAGGTCGAGCGCCCTGAGGTCGACAAGGGCAAGGCGTGGGACGACGCGGTCAACATGGCCGGGTTCGTGCTGGAGGGCAAGCTGCACGGGTCGGCCCCCGCGCCGGTCCGCGCGCTGGACCTGGTCCGCCACGCCAAGGACCGCGGCCGCGACGAGGGTTTCGCCGCCGAGGACGAGGCGCTCGCCGACCTCATCATGTCCGACGAGCTGCGCGCCGGCCTGTACGCCTTCGACCTGACCCAGAAGCGCGCCAAGCGGCCCGCGGGCGCCCCGGACAAGTCCCTGGCCCGCAAGGTCACCAAGGTCGGCGTCGTCGGCGCGGGCCTCATGGCCGGCCAGCTGGCGCTGCTGTTCGCCCAGCGCCTGGAGGTCCCGGTCGTCATGACCGACCTGGACCAGGCCCGGCTGGACCGGGGCGTCTCCTACGCCCACGGCGAGATCGACAAGCTGAAGGCCAAGGGCCGGGTCGACGCCGACCGCGCCAACCGGCTCAAGCGCCTGATCACCGGCTCGCTCACCAAGGACGCCTTCGCCGACGCCGACTTCGTCATCGAGGCGGTCTTCGAGGAGATGTCGGTCAAGCAGCAGGTGTTCGCCGAGGTCGAGGCCGTCGTCTCGCCCGAGTGCGTCCTGGCGACCAACACCTCGTCCCTGTCGGTCACCGAGATGGCGAGCGGACTGCGCCACCCCGAGCGGGTCGTCGGCTTCCACTTCTTCAACCCGGTCGCGGTGCTGCCGCTGCTGGAGATCGTCCGCGCCGAGAGCACGGACGACGCGACGCTGGCCACCGCCTTCGCCGTCGGCAAGCAGCTGAGGAAGTCCTGCGTGCTGGTCAAGGACGCCCCGGCGTTCGTGGTCAACCGCATCCTGCTGCGCCTGCTCGCCGAGATCGTCGGCGCGGTGGAGGAGGGCACCCCGATCGAGACGGCAGAACGCGCCGCGCAGCCGCTGGGCCTGCCGATGAGCCCGTTCGTGCTGCTCGGCCTGGTCGGCCCGGCGATCGCGCTGCACGTCAACGAGACGCTGCACGCCGCCTTCCCCGAGCGCTTCCCCGTCTCGGAGAAGTTCCGCAGGTTCGTCGAGTCCGGCAAGACCGGCGTCTACCGCCCGGACTTCACCCTCGACCCCGAGGCGGTGGAGATCTTCAGCGGCGGCGACCGTCCGTCCACCGAGGAGCAGGTGCTCGCCCGCGCGGTCGAGGGCCTGGCCCAGGAGATCCGCATCATGCTGGACGAAGGGGTCGTCGCGGCGCCCGAGGACATCGACCTGTGCCTGATCCTGGGCGCGGGTTACCCGTTCCACCTCGGCGGCATCACCCCCTACCTGGACCGCACCGGAATCTCGGAGAAGGTGACCGGGAACCGTTTCCTTCCCCCGGGCGTTGCAACTGTGGGATAGGGATCGTCCCGATGGACCGCCGGGCACGGGACTGGGGGGTTACCGGTCCGGCTAACGGGAGGCGTCCCGTGTCGTCACGACACGGGGCGCTTTTCGTTCCCTCCTCCCGGTCAGGGCAGTGAGTCGGCGAGGCTTATTGATGAGACATGTCCGTTAGGACACGATAGGAACCCGCTGAAAGTCGTCTGGGGGAGTCGTGGGGTTCGGAATCCGCTACTTCGAGCTCGACCCGGATGCCGTCCGGCAGCGCCTGCACGCCCTCGGCGCGCGGTGCCAGCAGCCTCCGCACCACGTACGCAAGGTCGCGGTGACAGGACCGCAGAACGGGATCTGGGGCGGGCTCCGATCGGACGGCGAGCACCACGTGCTGGCCCTCATGCGAGGCGACCAGGTCACCCGTGAGGTGCGGGTGCAGGACTTCGAGGCGACCTGGCAGATCCTCGAGGGGCTCGGCCTGGTCACCGGCGGCCGGCAGGAGAGCGTCCAGGAGGTCTGGGAGCTTCACGGCATCGAGTTCCGGCTGACCGAGGCCGCCGGGCTCGCCCCCGCCCTGGAGATCACCGGCTCCCAGGAGGAGCACGTCCGCTGGGCCGTGATCCAGCTCCGGCTGGACCCCGCCCGGGCCCGGCCGCTGTCCTCAGGACCCGCTCCCCCCGCGCCCTCCGTCGTCTCCGGGCCCCAGGCCGCGCATCCCGGAGCTCCGGCGATGCCCCAGATCCAGCAGCCCGCGCCCGCGGCGCAGGCTCCCCCGGCCCCCGTGCCCGCGCCTCCCTCCGTCCCGCCCGGGCAGACGCCCGCGGCGGCCCACGCGGCGCCCCCGGCCGGGCCGCCCACCCGGGTGGAGCAGATGCCGCGGCCGGACATCGGACCGCTGGTCACCGTGCCGATCCCGCCCCGCAGGCCTGCTCCCGCCCCCGCGCCGGAACCCGCGCCGGGGCCCGAGCTGCTCCGGCAGTTCGTCGTGGCCGAGACCGGCTGGACCGGCGAGGCCAGCGAGTGGGTGCCGGGCGAGCACTGGATCCACTGGGCCGTGGTGCTGGAGAACCCCAACACGCTCTACTGGTGCGAGTTCCCCACCGTCCAGATCACCGTGCGGGACGAGCAGGGGCAGCTGCTGGGCCAGCACGAGCAGGTGCTGACCGCGCTGCCGCCCGGAACCCGCATCGGCTGGGCCAGCGCGCTGGAGATCACCGGCAACCGGCCGCACACCCTGGAGATCACCCCCCGGCCCGCGGACTGGTACCCGACCGACTCCCGGCCCGAGGACTTCCCGCCCTTCACCTACCGGGCGGTGGAGTTCGAGCTCAGAGGGCAGGAGTGCGAGGTGACCGGCGAGATCGTCAACCCCTACCCCCTGCAGATAGAGGAGGCGGCGCTGGTCGTGCTGTTCCGCGACGACAGAGGCGCCCTGATCAGCGGGGAGATGACCTTCGTGGAAGGGCTGCCGGCGCACGGCTCGACCCCGTTCAAGGTCGAGGCGACCGTGCCCGAGCCCTACGGGCCGATCGCCTCGCTCGATCTGCTGGCCGTGCCCTGGTCGTCCGGCGACTCCAACCCGTGGGAGTCGGCGCTGCACCGGTGAGGGCCGGGGCCCTCAGTAGCGCAGGACCGCCGCGACGTGCTCGTACTCGTCCAGCGAGCCGTCCGGCACGAAGGTGACCTTGCCGTCGCCGCGCAGGACCATCTCCACCAGATCGTCCACCGCGTCGTTGACGTACTTGCCCTCCAGGTCGTCAGCGGGCCGCAGGCGGCCGTCCAGGGTGCGGGCGGGCCTGATGTAGCCTTCCTCCACCATGAGGTGGCCGATGCGGCCGAGCGGCGCCAGCTCCCAGCACTCCTCCAGGCCGCCGGCGAACCTGCGGCCCGAGAACGCCCCGTCGAGCTCCTCCAGCGCCCTGAGCTGGGCCCTGCGCCGCTCCTCCTGCAGCACGGGTTCGACGGCGGCGTCGATCTCCGCGGGCGTCGCGGAGTCGAAGCCCCCGTCGACCGTGCCCACGACCGCCTCGGCGATGCTGTTGTGCACGCCTTCCAGGAAGAGGGTGACGTGGCGCTGGACGCCGATGACGACGAGCGGGCGCGGGTCCCGCTTGAGGACCTCGGCGAGGTTGTGCTCGACCTGGCGGAGGAACTGCATGCGCCGCTCGTCCCCGATGGGGAACTCCCGTGGCGCGGGCCTGCCCCTCTCGTCGGGGACGGGGACGGCGTCGGTGTAGACGAGCGGGAACAGCGCGCTGCTCACCTCGCTGATCCGCTGGCCGTCGCCGCTCAGCAGCCGGGTCTTCTTGGCCAATGCCAGCACCCAGTACTTCCAGGTGTTGTCCAGCATCGCGACGAGGTCGCGGGTGGCGAAGGTGTCATCGACGATGACCCGTTCCTTGACCGCGACGTGCGGCAGGACGAAGGAATGGGTCTCCCCTCCGTGGGCGGCCAGCAGCACCACGGCCTCGGCGGTGTGATCGAAATCGACCTGCTCCGCCGCCTTCTCCAGGTTGCGCATGATCTCGTCGGCGACCCTGCGCTCCAGTTCCAGTTCGCGCAGCCGGTGCCGTGCCTCGTCCAGGAGCACCTTCAGCCGCACCTGGTCCTGCCTGCGCTCGGGCAGGCGGCGGTGGGTCGGCATGATGATCGAGACGGCCGGGAACGGCCGAGGTTCGTGCAGATCGGCGAGCTGCGACGCGTCCACAGAAATCCCCCGATTTCTCGCGATCATTGTTTCCCTCAGGTTACTCAGCCGCCATTCGCCCCGAGCCTTCGATGATCGCTCATTTGGCAAAGGATGACCCGGCGTCGAGAACCGGAGAGAATGCTTCGATCAGGGGAATCGCGGGAACCGGTCGGGCTCAGACACGGTCGACCGTGAACAGTTCCCAATAGTGATTGACCCGGGCCTGGGGGGTGCCCAATTCCCTGCCCGTGTACGTCCAGCGCCCGCGCAGGCGCCAGGAGCGGCCCGCCTCGTCCAGGAGCAGGACCTCCAGGGCGAAGGACACGTCCTGGGCGCGGGGGACGCCGGCGTGGTCGACGCCCACGGTCCTGACCATCGGGTCGGACTCGCAGCGCACCGCCCGGAGCCGGGTGCCGGGAGCCTGCCGGAGCAGGCCCTGCCCGAGGTCACGGGCGAGCAGGGCCGAATAGTCCGCGCCGAGCCACCGGAGCCGGGGAAGGAGCTGGGGAGGAGGGAAACCGTACAGCTGGGCGCCGCCGGTCACATCGCGAAACCTCACATCGAGAATGGTCACTCTGCACCACTTCCCTGCTCCGACCCCAGAGGGGTCCACTGCCGATCAATGGCCCCCGATGGTCTTGCGAATCAAAGGACGGTCAGTGGATCACGCAAGCGGAACGCATGGCTTCCCAGGTACCCAACTTGACGCTTTCACCGCGTGAGAGAGACTCTGCCAGTGCTCTCTCCGCCGCGTCCAGACCCAACCAATGCCGATATGTGAAGATTTCAACGCCGCGAGAGCGGAGCAGCTCCACCATGTCCCCCGACGGACGCGGACGGGACCCCAGTTCCGAGATCAGCGTCTGGACGGTCTCGGCGGCGTCGGACTTGTTGGTGCCCACCACGCCCGTCGGACCGCGCTTGATCCAGCCCGCCGTGTACTCGCCCTCGGCCACCCTGCCCTTGTCGTTGCGGATGACCGACGCGCGCTCGTCGAAGGGCACGCCCCGCAGCGGGACGCTCTGGTAGCCGACCGAGCGGATGACCATGCCCACCGGCAGCGTCTCGAACTCGCCGGTGCCGGTGACACGCCCGTCCACCAGGGCGGTCCGCTCCAGCCGGAGGCCCTCCACCCGCTCGGAGCCCAGGATCTCCGCGGGCGCCAGCCAGAACCGCAGCTCGATCCGCCGGTCGGCGGGCTTGGGCTCGTCCGTCCAGGCTCTCATCGCCGCGATGTTGCCGCGCACGTGCCGGTCGGTCTCGGCCAGCTCCGCGCTCGCCGGGTCCAGCTCCATGTCCTGGGGCCGGACATGGATCGAGGCGTGGGGCAGCTCACCGAGCTCCCTGGCCTCCTTGGTGGTGAACTTCGCCTGTGCGGGGCCGCGCCTGCCGATCAGGTGGATGCGCTTGATCCGGCTGCGGGACAAGGCCTCCATCACATGCACGGGGATGTCGGTCTGGTGGAGCTCCTCGGTGGTCTTGGCCAGGATGCGCACCACGTCCACCGCCACGTTGCCGACCCCGATGACCGCGGCCTCCTCCACCGAGAGGTCGAAGGAGTGCCCCGCGGCGTCGGGGTGCCCGCAGTACCAGTTGACGAAGTCGGTGGCGGCGATCGACCCGGGGAGGTCCTCTCCGGGGATGCCCAGCTTCCGGTCGACCATCGCTCCGGTGCTGTAGACCACCGCGTCGTAACAGGCGAGCAGATCCTCGCGGCTCATGTCCCTGCCGAGTTCCACGCCGCCGAAGAACCGCACGCCGGGGCTCTCCAGCACCCGCTGGAGGTAGCGGGCGATCGCCTTGATCGACTTGTGGTCCGGAGCGACGCCGTAGCGCACGAGTCCGTAGGGAGTGGGCAGACGGTCGAAGACATCGACCTCCAACCCGTTCTTGACCAGGGCTTCGGCCGTGTACAGTCCGGCGGGGCCGGCACCGATCACGGCGACTTTAAAGTCCTTCACACTCCGCATTGTGCCTGCAATCACATCGCCCAGACTACGGTGAGCTAGATCACGGATCGGAGGCTTTTTTCGGGAGACGTCTGAAGCTTGCTGTGACCGCGGCCGTACGACAGGTAGATCACCGTTCCCACGAGCATCCATACGAAGAACCGAATCCAAGTCTCGACCGGAAGGTTGACCATCACGAACAGGCTGCCCAGCGCCGCGAGCACCGGGACCAGCGGGACGAACGGGGTGCGGAACGCGCGGCGCAGGTCGGGGCGGGTGCGGCGCAGCACCAGCACGCCGAGGGAGACCAGCATGAAGGCGAAGAGCGTGCCGATGTTCACCAGCTCCGCCAGCGCCGACAGCGGGATCAGCCCGGCCAGCACGGCGACGACCACGCCCATGAACAGCGTCGACCGGGCGGGCGTGCGGTACTTGGGGTGGACGTGCGCCAGCCACTGCGGCAGCAGGCCGTCCCTGCTCATCGCGAAGAACACCCGGCTCTGCCCGAGCATGAGGATGAGCACCACCGTGGTGAGCCCGAAGATGGCGCCGACGCTGATGACCCCGGCGAAGAACGGCCGGCCGACCGCCTTGAAGGCGTCGGCCAGCGGCGCCGCCTCACTGAGCTCGGTGTAGGGCTGCATCCCGACGACGACCAGCGAGACCGCCACGTACAGCAGTGTGCAGATGCCCAGCGAGCTCAGGATGCCGATGGGAAGATCGCGCTGCGGGCGCCGCGCCTCCTCCGCGGTGGTCGCCACCACGTCGAACCCGATGTAGGCGAAGAACACGATGGCGACCGCGCTGAAGACGCCGAACCAGCCGAACGCGACCGGGGTCAGGCCGAACAGCACCTGGATCAGCGGCGCGCGCACCCCCTCGACGGTCTCCGTGCTCTGCGGCGGCGGGATGAACGGCCGGTAGTTGGCCGCCTTCACGAAGAACAGCCCGCCGATGACGACCAGCGCGACCACCGCCAGCTTCACCGCGACCATCAGCGCGTTGATCCGGGAGGAGATCTTGATCCCGATGGTGAGCACCGCGGTCGCCGCCAGCACGATGAACACCGCGGGCAGGTTGAACCGGGCGCCCTCCCCCGCCAGCGAGGCCGGCAGGTCGATGCCGAACCCCGACAGCAGCGAGGTGAAGTACCCCGACCAGCCGACCGCGACCACCGCCGCGCCGAGCGCCATCTCCAGGATGAGGTCCCAGCCGATGATCCAGGCGGGGAACTCGCCCATGGTGGCGTAGGAGAAGGTGTAGGCCGAGCCCGCGACCGGGACGGTCGAGGCGAACTCGGCGTAGCACAGGGCCGCCAGGGCGCACACGAGCCCGGCGACCACGAACGAGACGGCGACGGCCGGGCCGGCGTACTCGCGGGCGACCCGGCCGGTCAGCACGAAGATCCCGGTGCCGACGATGACGCCGATGCCGAAGACCGTCAGGTCGAGCGCCGTCAGGTCCTTGCGGAGCCGGTGCCCCGGCGCCTCGGTCTCCCTGATGGAACGCTCGACCGTCTTGGTACGGAACAGAGTGCCCACCCACGCTCCTCGTCACGGTGTGCGTCATCTACATCACACACCGTAACGGGTTGCGTCAGGATGCGCGAGAAGGCGTGGACCTCCTCTTGACGACCTTGGCGTGGGCCGCCGTGATCTCCTTGGCCAGATCCTGCGGAGTGAGACCGATCTCGGCGAGGATCTCGTTCCGCTTGGCGTGGTCCAGGAACTCCTGCGGAATGCCGAAGGTCCGGATCGGGACGTCCACCTCGGCGTCGCGCAGCAGGCGGGCCACGGCGTCGCCCACCGCGCCGGTGCGGCCGTTGTCCTCCACGACGGCCACCAGCTCGTAGCCCTCGGCGGCCTCGGCCAGCGCCGGGTCCAGCGGCTTGACGAACAGGGGGTCGACCACGGTCACCGCGATGCCCTCGCTGGTGAGCCGCTCGGCGACCTCCACCGCGGAGGCGACCATCGAGCCGGCCGCCACCAGCAGCACGTCCTTGCGCTCGCCCTGGACGATCACGTCCATGGAGCCGATCCTGCCGACCGCCGGGATGTCCTCGCAGACCGGGCCCTTGGGGAAGCGGATCGCCGACGGCGCGTCGTCGATGTCCAGGCAGGCGCGCAGCAGGGAGCGCAGGCGCTCCCCGTCGCGCGGGACGCCGATGTGCATGCCGGGCACCAGCTGCATGATCGACAGGTCCCACATGCCGTTGTGCGAGGCGCCGTCGTCGCCGGTGACCCCGGCGCGGTCCAGCACGAACGTCACGCCCTGTCTGTGCAGCGCGATGTCCATCAGCACCTGGTCGAAGGCGCGGTTGAGGAAGGTCGCGTAGATCGCGACCACCGGGTGCAGCCCGCCCAGGGCCAGGCCCGCCGCGGAGGTCGCGGCGTGCTGCTCGGCGATGCCGACGTCGTAGATGCGGTCGGGGTGCGCCTCGGCGAAGGCGGCCAGGCCCACCGGGTGCAGCATGGCCGCGGTGATGCCGACGACGTCCGGGCGCTCGGCGCCGATGGCGACCATCTCGTTCGAGAAGACCTTGGTCCAGCTGGTGCCGCCGCCGGCCTTGCCCTTGCCGGTCATCGGGTCGAACGCCCCGGCGCCGTGCATGTGGTCCTCGACGTTGGCCAGCGCCGGGCCGTAGCCCTGGCCCTTGACGGTGATCGCGTGCACGATCACCGGACCGCCGAAGTCGCGGGCCTTGCGCAGGGCGTGCTCCAGCGCCTGCTCGTCGTGGCCGTCGATGGGGCCGATGTACTTCAGGCCCAGGTCCTCGAACATGGCCTGCGGCTGCAGCATGTCCTTGAGGCCCTTCTTGAGGCCGTGCAGCGCCTCGTAGGCCAGCTCGCCCGCGACCGGCACCCTGGGCACGGTCTTCTTCACCAGGTCGAGCGCCTTCTCGTAGCCCTGGGTGACGCGCAGGTCGGCCAGGTGGCTGGCCAGACCGCCGATCGTCGGGGAGTAGGAGCGCCCGTTGTCGTTCACCACGATGATCACCGGCCGGTCCTTGCCGGCGGCGATGTTGTTCAGCGCCTCCCAGCACATGCCGCCGGTGAGGGCGCCGTCGCCGACGACCGCGACCGCGTGCCGGCCGGCCTCTCCCCGCAGCTGATACGCCTTGGCCAGGCCGTCGGCATAGGACAGCGCGGTGGAGGCGTGGGAGTTCTCGATGATGTCGTGCTCGGACTCGGCCTGGCTCGGGTAGCCCGAGACCCCGCCCTTCTGCCGCAGCCGGACGAAGTCCTGACGACCGGTGAGCAGCTTGTGCACATAGGCTTGGTGACCGGTGTCGAAGAGGATCCTGTCCCGCGGGGAGTCGAACACCCGGTGCAGGGCGACGGTCAGCTCCACCACTCCGAGGTTCGGTCCGAGGTGCCCGCCGGTCTTGGAGACGGCCTCGACCAGGAACTCCCTGATCTCCGCGTGCAGCGCCGGCAGGCTCTCCACGTCGAGGCGTTTCAGGTCATCAGGGCCTTTGATCGACTCAAGCAGGCTCAAGCGGTCATCTCCTCTGGAGTAGAGGCCTCCAGCGCTCTGTACGCTCCCGGAGCAGGCCCCTGCGGCTTATGGTTGCCCAGAGTTTAATGCGGGTTGGCGGAACTGGCGGAGCGAGGAGAAGAAAGTTCACATGGGCGAGAAGATAGTGTTGCTGGACGAAGCTGGACAACCCACCGGAACAGCACCAAAAGCGGAGAGTCACCACAAAAATACTCCTTTCCATCTGGCGTTCTCGTCCTACCTGGTCGACGCCTCCGGCCGGGTGCTGATCAGCCAGCGCGCCCACCACAAGGCGAGCTTCCCCTCGGTCTGGACCAACAGCGCCTGCGGGCACCCCGCCCCGGGCGAGACCCTGCGCGAGGCCGTCACCCGGCGGGTCAGGAGCGAACTGGGCCTCACGGTCCGCGACATCACGCTGATCCTGCCGGGCTTCGTCTACCGCGCCGAGATGAACGGGGTGGTGGAGCACGAGTGGTGCCCGGTCGTGCGGGCCCGGGTGGACGAGGAGCCGGTGCGCGACCCCGACGAGGTCGAGGCGTTCGAGTGGCGGGACTGGGAGGGCGTCCAGGCCCTCGTGCACGACCCCGGCGCCTCGCCCTGGTTCGTCGAGCAGATGGAGCACCTGGTGAAGCTCGGCTCCCCGCTGGAGTGGCGGCAGGCCGACGAGGGCCTGCTGCCGCCCGCCATCAGGTGGTGAGCGCCGGCTCCCGGTGAGAGGGCGGCTCCAGGAGCATCGCCTTCACCTCCGCGGCCAGGGAGGGCTGGACGGTCCACAGCCCGCCCTGGCGGCCGAGCGCCACGATCGGGCGGCGCAGGGGACGCACGTCCTCCAGCCGCCAGTGGTACTCCCCCTGGCGGGCCCACACCCCGCAGTCGCAAGAAGGGCCGCCGTCGCACACGTCGGCGAGCTCGGCGACGGCGATCGCCGCGCCGAGGGTGGCCAGGGGGTCGGACGGGTCCCAGCCCGCCGCGCGCACCTGGGGCAGGCCGCAGGAGTCGAGGTCCACCCGCATGGCCGCGTGGATCAGGACCGTTCCACGGTAGGGCGTCGGTTCCGGCTGGTTGGACAGCCGCCTGTGCCCCCGGGCGATGGCCCAGGCGTACGGCTGCCTCACGCTGATCGCCTGCATGCGCTTCCTCCCCAGGGGGTCTGCCTGACTCTCGGCTTGACTCGGCCCGGCACCGAGCGGCTGACCGGCTTAAGCCGGAGTATGAGGCATCATCGCGGTTAATCAAGCCCCACCGGCGGGAAAACCTCGGGACTCCGACCGGTAACGCGCGGGATCCTGCCCGTAAATCTTGACAAGAAAATCCCCCTTTTTCCACCCCCGGGGAAGGGAGAAACCGCCGTCCGGTGATCCGGACGGCGGTTTCCACGGTCGCGGCGGGGCCGCCGACTCCTACTTGGAGATCAGGCTGCGCAGCACGTACTGCATGATGCCGCCGTGGCGGTAGTAATCGGCCTCACCCGGGGTGTCGATGCGGACGACCGCCTCGAACTCCTTGCCGTCGGCCTTGACCGTCACGGTCCTGGGGGTGGCGCCCTCGTTGAGCTTCTCGATCCCGACGATCTCGAAGGTCTCGGTGCCGGTCAGGCCGAGGGAGTCGGCGCTCTGGCCCTCGGGGAACTGCAGCGGGATGACGCCCATGCCGATGAGGTTCGAGCGGTGGATGCGCTCGTAGGACTCGGCGATGACGGCCTTCACGCCCAGCAGCGCGGTGCCCTTGGCCGCCCAGTCGCGGGAGGAGCCGGAGCCGTACTCCTTGCCCGCCAGGACGACCAGCGGGACGCCGGCGGCCTGGTAGTTGGCCGAGGCGTCGTAGATGAACGACTGCGGGCCGCCCTCGACCGTGAAGTCGCGGGTGTAGCCGCCCTCGACGCCGTCCAGCAGCTGGTTGCGCAGCCGGATGTTGGCGAAGGTGCCGCGGATCATGACCTCGTGGTTGCCCCGGCGCGAGCCGTAGGAGTTGAAGTCCTTGACCGCGACGCCGTTGGCCTCCAGGTACTGGGCCGCCGGGGTGCCGACCTTGATGTTGCCGGCCGGGGAGATGTGGTCGGTGGTGACCGAGTCGCCCAGCTTGGCCAGAACCCGGGCGCCGTGGATGTCCTTGACCGGGGCCGGGGTCTCGGGCATGCCGTCGAAGTACGGCGCCTTGCGGACGTAGGTGGAGCTCTCGTCCCACTCGAAGGTGCTGCCGGTGGGGATGTTCAGGCCCTGCCAGCGCTCGTCGCCGGCGAAGACGTCGGCGTAGTCCTTGACGAACAGGTCCTGGGAGATCGAGCTCTCGACGACCTCGGCGACCTCTTCGGGGCTCGGCCAGATGTCCTTGAGGTAGACCGGCCCGTCGGTGCCCTCGCCGATCGGGTCGTTGAGGATGTCGATGTCCATGGTGCCCGCGAGCGCGTAGGCGATGACCAGCGGCGGGGAGGCCAGGTAGTTCATCTTCACGTCGGGGCTGATGCGGCCCTCGAAGTTGCGGTTGCCGGACAGGACGGCGGTGACGGCGAGGTCGTTGTCGTTGATCGCCTTGGAGATCTCCGGCTCCAGCGGGCCGGTGTTGCCGATGCAGGTGGTGCAGCCGTAGCCGACCAGGTTGTAGCCGATCTTGTCGAGGTACGGGGTGAGGCCCGCGCGCTCGTAGTAGCCGGTGACGACCTGGGAGCCGGGCGCCATGGAGGTCTTCACCCACGGCTTGCGGGTGAGGCCCTTCTCGACGGCCTTCTTGGCCAGCAGGCCCGCGCCGACCATGACGTACGGGTTGGAGGTGTTGGTGCAGGAGGTGATCGCCGCGACCGTCACCGCGCCGTGGTCCAGCTCGAAGGAGGTGCCGTCGGCCAGGGTGACCGGGACCTTCTTGTGCGGGCGGGCGTTCGCGCCGGGGGTGGTCGCCGGGGAGTCGGAGGCGGGGAAGGACTCCAGGCCGGCCTCGTCGATGTCGTCCTTGACGTAGTTGAGGACGTCGCGGCGCCAGGTCTCCTTGGCCTTGGAGACCTCGATGCGGTCCTGCGGGCGCTTGGGGCCGGCGATGGACGGCACGACGGTGGACAGGTCGAGCTCGAGGTGCTCGGAGAAGTCCGGCTGGGCCTCGGGGTCCAGCCACATGCCCTGCTCCTTGGCGTAGGCCTCGACGAGCGCGATCTGCTCGTCGGAGCGGCCGGTCAGGCGCAGGTACTTGATGGTCTCGCCGTCGATCGGGAAGATCGCGCAGGTGGAGCCGAACTCGGGGCTCATGTTGCCGATGGTGGCGCGGTTGGCCAGCGGCAGGGCGGCGACGCCCGCGCCGTAGAACTCCACGAACTTGCCGACGACGCCGTGCTTGCGCAGCATCTCGGTGATGGTGAGCACCAGGTCGGTGGCGGTGGTGCCGGACGGCAGCTCACCGGTCAGCTTGAAGCCGACCACGCGCGGGATCAGCATGGAGATCGGCTGGCCGAGCATCGCGGCCTCGGCCTCGATGCCGCCGACGCCCCAGCCCAGGACGCCGATGCCGTTCTCCATCGTGGTGTGGGAGTCGGTGCCGACGCAGGTGTCGGGGTAGGCGACGCCGCCCCGGTCGAAGACGACGCGGGCCAGGTGCTCGATGTTCACCTGGTGGACGATGCCGGTGCCGGGCGGGACGACCTTGAACTCGTCGAAGGCGGTCTGGCCCCAGCGCAGGAACTGGTAGCGCTCCTGGTTGCGCTCGTACTCGACGGCGACGTTCAGGCCGAACGCCCGCGGGGAGGCGTAGTTGTCGACGATGACGGAGTGGTCGATGACCATCTCGGCCGGGGCGAGCGGGTTGATCTTGGACGGGTCGCCGCCCAGGTCGCGGACGGCCTCGCGCATGGTGGCCAGGTCGACGACGCAGGGCACGCCGGTGAAGTCCTGCATGATCACGCGGGCGGGCGTGAACTGGATCTCGGTGTCGGGCTGCGCGTTGGGGTCCCAGTTGCCCAGGGCCCGGATGTGGTCGGCGGTGATGTTGGCGCCGTCCTCGGTGCGCAGCAGGTTCTCCAGGAGAACCTTCAGGCTGTACGGGAGGCGGGCCGAGCCCTCGACGGCGTCCAGCCGGTAAATCTCGTAGGTTTTCTCGCCTACCCGCAGCTCACTCTTGCTGCCGAAGCTGTTCGCGGACACTTCCCGTCCTCCTCCTACACGGCATGCCGCCAGGCGGCACACCGGACGTCTGCCTGGGCGCTGATGAAACTTCCCTGCCCCGCTGCCTGGCCTTCGCGGTCCGGCGCGGTGAAGCGGTGGGGTCCTCCCCTGAGAATCCTGCCGTAGTCCTGATCGTACTCAGAACCCGGGTACGCCTAACTTCGGCGGGATTTCTCTTGACGTCAAGGTATCCAGGATTTGTCTTGACATCAAGTTACCCACAAGTAGACCCCTCGCGGGGACTCCCTGGATCGACACTTGCCGACCGAATGTTCTCGATATATCGTTAGACATATCAAGAACAAACGAGACTGATCGGAGCAACACCATGCACGGACAACGACACGGACGCCGGCACCCCTTCGCCCTCCTCGACCCCGAGTCCTTCTTCGGCGGACCGCGCGGCCGGGGCCCCCGAGGGCGCGGAGGCTCCCGCAGGGGCGGAGGGCCCCGCGGAGGCGGGCGCGGCAGGACCCGGGCGGCGATCCTCCTGCTACTCGGCGAAGAGCCGCGCAGCGGGCACCAGATCATCCAGGAGGCCGAGGAGCGCAGCGGCGGCTTCTGGAGCCCCCGGCCCGGCTCGGTCTACCCGGCCCTGCAGCAGCTGGCCGACGAGGGCCTCATCCGCGGCGAGGAGTCCGGCGGACGCAGGATCTTCGCCCTGACCGACGAGGGCCGCGCGCACGCGGAGGCCAACCCTCCCGCGGCCCCCTGGGAAGACCCCTTCTCCGGGGCCGGCGCCCTGGCCGACGCCCTCAAGGACGCGGCCCGGCTCCGGACCGCGCTGGTCCAGGTCGCCCGGGACGGCTCTCCCGAGCAGATCGCCGAGGCCAGGCGCCTGGCCGAGGGCGCCCGGCGCCGCCTGTACGGCATCCTCGCCGCGGGCCGGGACGGGCAGGCCGCCGACGGCGCGCCCGGACAGCAGTGATCACGAGCCCCTTCCGGGGCGGTGCGGCGGATCCGGGAACTCCGATTCCCGGATCCTCGTTACCGATATATCGTCACAGTATCGAGAATGATCGGAGGCTCCTGATGCACGGACGGCACAGCGGGTGGCACGGCCAGGGGCCGGGGCCCGAGCTCCTCTTCGGCTGGGGCGAGCGCCGGGGCCGCGGCCCCTGGGCGGGCCGGGGAGGCCCTCCCTTCGGCGCCCCGCCCCGCAAGGCCAGACGCGGCGGCGTGCGGGCGGCGATCCTCCTGCTGCTCGGTGAAGGGCCGCGCAACGGCTACCAGATCATCCAGGAGGCCGAAGAGCGCAGCGGCGGCGCCTGGAAGCCCAGCCCGGGCGCGGTCTACCCCGCGCTGCAGCAACTGGCCGATGAGGGCCTCATCCGCAGCGAGGAGTCCGACGGCCGCAAAACCTTCGCCCTGACCGACGAGGGCCGGGCACACGTGGAGGCCAACCCTCCGGAGGCACCCTGGGCGGAGGAGACGTCCTCACAGGAGTGGCCCGGGGACGTGGGGGCGGTCTTCAAGGAGGCCGCGCAGCTGGGGACCGCGCTGGTCCAGGTGGTGCAGGCGGGCACACCCGCCCAGGTCGCCGAGGCGCGGCGGCTCATCGGGGACACCCGGCGGCGCCTGTACGGCATCCTCGCCGACGACGAGCCCGAGGAGGAGTGAGAATGCACAACGATCGCTACCAAGGACCCCAGCGGTGGCTCGCGGCCGCCCAGCGCGGATGGCCGGCCGCCGACGGCGCCCGGCCGGACCTGCGGATCGGGGACGCAGAGCGCACCGCCGTGACCGAGGCCCTGCAGCGGCACTACGCCGAAGGGCGGCTGGACGGCGCCGAACTCGAGGAACGGCTGGACCTCGCCCTGTCCGCCAAGACCGAGCACGATCTGGTGGAGGTCGTCCGGGACCTGCCCGGTACCCCGCCGTGGCTCCCCGCCCCGACGGCGCGGGACGGGCGTCTCCAGCACCGCCGCTCCGGGAGGCCGCGCTTCCTCGGAGTGGCGCTGACGTTGGTCCTCGTGGTCTTCGTCCCGTTGGCGCTGGTCACGAGCGCCCCGGTCCTCTTCGCCCTCGTGCGGATCCTCTTCTTCGTCCTGATCTTCGGTCTGCTCTTCCGCCAGTTGCGCCGGATCCTGTCGCGGTAGGTCCGCTCAGGCCGTGACGGGTGCCGCCAGGGAGGCCGCCTGAGCCGCGAGCCTCTCGATCCGCGTCCAGTCGCCCGCGGCGACGGCGTCGGCGGGGGTCAGCCAGGTGCCGCCCACGCAGGGCACGTTGGGCAGGACCAGGAAGTCGGGGGCGGAGTCCAGGGTGATGCCGCCGGTCGGGCAGAAGGACAGGCCCGGGAGCGGTGCGGAGAGCGCCTTGAGGTAGGGGGCGCCGCCCGCCGCCTTGGCGGGGAAGAACTTCAGCTCGGTGACGCCGTGCTCCAAAAGGGCCATGGCCTCCGAGGCGGTGGAGACACCGGGGAGGAACGGCAGCCCGCTGTCGGCCATCGCGGCGCGCAGGGTGTCCGTGCAGCCGGGGCTGACCAGGAAGCGGGAGCCCGCACCGGCCGCCTCCTTCACCTGCCCGGGGGTGACGACGGTGCCCGCGCCGACCACGGCGTCGGGGACCTCGGCGGCGATCCGGCGGATGCCCTCCAGCGCGGCCTCGGTGCGCAGGGTCACCTCGATCACCGGCAGGCCGCCCGCGACCAGGGCGCGGGCCAGCGGGACCGCGCTGCCCGCGTCGTCGAGCACCACGACCGGCACCACGGGGGCGAGATTCATCAGGTCCAGGGTCCGCATGTTCCATTCCTCGGGTTCGCACTGCGAATCCCCGTGAGCGCGCCGCCCCGCGGCCTCTTCGCCGCGGTGGCCCGCTCGCGGAGAACTGTGTTCCCCGCGGGGTGACCGTGGCCCCTCCACCACGGCCACCCCGCGGGGAGGTGTCTCCCCGCGGAGCCGGGCCGGCCCCTCCGCCGGCCGCGGCTCCGCGGGAACCTATCCCCCGCGGAGCCGGCTCGAGCCCCTCCGCTCTCGCCGGGCCCGCGGGGAAGTACCGGGACCTCTCAGAAGACGGAGGCGCCTCTCTCGGCGGGGCCCACCGAGGCGCGGAAGGCGGCGAAGAGGTCGCGGCCGGTGCCGCTCCACTCCTGGCGGGAGGGCGCCGCGCCGGTGGCGGGGCGGCCGGTGAGGTCGGCCTGGACCTCGAGCTTGCCGGAATCGGCGTCCAAGCGGACCACGTCGCCGTCACGGATCCGGGCGAGCGGGCCGCCGGCGGCGGCCTCGGGCGTCAGGTGGATGGCGGCGGGGACCGCCCCGGACGCCCCGGACATGCGCCCGTCGGTGACCAGCGCGACCTTGACGCCCCGGTCCTGCAGCACCGACAGCGGCGGGGTGAGCTTGTGCAGCTCGGGCATGCCGGTGGCGCGCGGGCCCTGGTAGCGCAGGACGACCACCACGTCGGAGTCGAGCTCGCCGGCCTCGAAGGCGGCGAGGATCTGCTCCTGGGTGGAGAAGACCCGGGCGGGGGCCTCGACCACCCGGTGCTCGGGCTTGACCGCCGAGACCTTGACCACGCCCCGGCCGAGGTTGCCCTCGACCATGCGCAGGCCGCCGTCCGCGGAGAACGGCCGGGCCGCGGGCCGCAGCACGTCCTCGTCGCCGGAGGACTCGGGGGCCGGCTTCCACAGCAGGCCCTCGATCTCGGTGAGGACGGGCACCGTGGTGTAGGCGTCCAGCCCCTCGCCGGTGACGGTCTTGACGTCCTCGTGCAGCAGCCCGGCGTCCAGCAGCTCGGAGATGAGGAAGCCGGTGCCGCCCGCGGCGTGGAAGTGGTTCACGTCGGCGCCGCCGTTGGGGTAGATCCGGGTGAGCAGCGGGGTCACCGAGGACAGCTCGGCGAAGTCGTCCCAGGTCAGTTCGATCCCGGCGGCGGCGGCCATCGCGGGCAGGTGCAGGGTGTGGTTGGTGGAGCCGCCGGTGGCCAGCAGGGCCACCACCCCGTTCACGAAGGCCTTCTCGTCGAGGATCTCGGCGATCGGCGGCACGCCCTGCACGACCCTGCGCCCGGCCTCGTCGGTGAGCGCCTCGCGCAGCGGCGTGTTCGGCGCCACGAAGCTGGCGCCGGGCAGGTGCAGGCCCATGACCTCCATGAGCATCTGGTTGCTGTTGGCGGTGCCGTAGAAGGTGCAGGTGCCGGGCGAGTGGTAGGACTTGGCCTCGGCGTCGAGCAGCTCGTCGCGGCCGACCTTTCCGATGGCGTGGAGCTTGCGGATGCGGCCCTTCTCGGCGTTGGGCAGTCCGGAGGGCATCGGCCCCGCGGGCACCAGCACCGTCGGGAGCTGCCCGAAGGACAGCGCCCCGATGACCAGCCCGGGCACGATCTTGTCGCAGACGCCGAGCATGAGCGCGCCGTCGAACATGTCGTGGGACAGCGCGATCGCGGCGGACATGGCCACCACGTCCCGGCTGAACAGCGACAGCTCCATGCCGGCGCGGCCCTGGGTGATGCCGTCGCACATGGCCGGGACGCCGCCCGCGACCTGGGCGACGCCGCCCGCCAGCAGGATCGACTTCTTCAGCCGCTCCGGGTAGGTCCGGAAGGGCTGGTGCGCCGAGAGCATGTCGTTGTAGGAGGTGACGATCGCGACGTTCGGCCTGCTGGTGCCGCGCAGCGCGGCCTTCTCCTGCGGGCCGCAGGCGGCGAAGCCGTGGGCGAGGTTGCCGCAGCCGAGCGCCCCGCGCGCGGGCCCCTCGGCCCGGGCCTCGGCCACGCGCGCGAGGTACGCGGCGCGGCCGGCGGCGCTGCGCGCGACGATCCGCTCGGTGACACGGGCGACGACCGGGTGCACGGCTGTCATGGAACGACTCCCCGGGGCAGATAGGTGAACCAGACCACTACCTTAGCAAGAGATCCAAGCAGACTTAAGTAGGCAAAATTACAAAAGTCACGCAGAAATGACCGTCCGGACATGGTTCACTTGAAGAATGCCGAGAGTGACCGGAGTCGCCGCCACCAGTGGGGAGATCCTGCGCCTCATCCGCGAGGAGGAGCTGCACACCCGCGCGGAACTCGCCAGGTGCACCGGCCTGTCACGGCCCGTGATCGGGCAGCGGGTGAACGAGCTGCTCGAAGCCGGGCTGGTCCTGGAGAGCCCGGGCGTGTCGAGCGGCGGCAGGCCCGCGGCCAGGCTCGAGTTCAACGGGGCGGGCGGCACCGTCCTGGTCGCCTCCCTGGGCCACACCCACGGCCATCTGGCCGTCTGCGACCTGGCGGGCTCGATCCTGCGCCAGGAGCCCGTCCGGGTGGACGGGGGCCCCGGGGCCGGGATCGGAGCCGTCCTCGACCTGTGGCGGAGCATGGAGCGGGGCCCGGTGCTCGGCGTGGGCATCGCCGTGCCCGGCGCAGCGGCCGAGCACGAGCCGATCGTCGCCGCGGTCGCCGACCGCTACCCCGTCCCCGTGCACCTCGACAACGACGTCAACGTCATGGCCCTGGGCGAGCACCGCCTCCGCCACGACGTGGAGGACCTGCTGTTCGTGAAGGCCTCCACCGGCATAGGAGCCGGGATCATCTCCGGCGGGCGCCTGCAGCGCGGAGCCTACGGCTCGGCCGGGGAGATCGGGCACATCCCCGTCCTCGACGGGCTGCTGTGCGGCTGCGGCACCGTGGGGTGCGTCGAGACGGTCGCGGGCGGTGCCGCCCTGCTGGCCCAGCTCAAGGGGCGGGCGGCGAACCTGCCGGAGCTGGCCGCCCTGGCGCGGGCCGGCGACCTGGAGGCGGTGTCCGTGCTGCGCGAGGCGGGCCGCCGGATCGGCGAGGTGGTCGCCGCCACCGTCAACGTGCTGAACCCCGCGCTGGTCGTCCTCGGCGGGGACCTCGCGGGCAAGAACCTCATCGCGGGCGTCCGCGAGACCGTCTACCAGCGGGCCGCCGCCGCGGCCACCCGCAGGCTGCGCATCGAGCCCAGCCTGCTCGGCGACGACGCGGGCCTGCTCGGCTGCGCCACCATGATCCTCGATCACATCCTGGCCCCCAGGTCCGTGGACGCCGCGCTGCGCGCCGCCTCCCGGCCGGCCAGACCACAGGACCCCACTCCCGTCCCCTGACGCCCTTCCCCCTTCCTGCACGACTTCTTGCAGTCCTTGCAGCTCTTGCAGGCGGACGGGATCCGTTGCGCCTGCCCTGCGGTCGATGCTGCCCTGATGCGCTTTCCGCTGCTGTTGATGCCCCGCACCAGCGCCGATTATTACAGAAACATCACAGAACTTGCTGCAAGTTACTGCAAGCCATTTACAGTCCTGCAACCCGTTGCTAACGTCCGGGCAGCCGTCCAGCACACCCCCGGACGGTCCCCCTGATCAACCTGGAGGAAGGCACCATGCGGCGCATCTCCTTGACCGGCGCGGCCGTCGGTCTCGCGCTGACGCTCACCGCCTGCGGCGGAAGCGGTGACAGCAAGGAAACCGAGAAGGCGGTCGAGCTCGAGGGACGCGGAGAGATCACCTTCGTCACCGGCAAGGACACCTCCGGCAACCTGCAGAAGCAGGTGGACGACTGGAACGCCGCGCACCCGCAGGAGCCGGTGCGGGTCATCGAGCTCTCCGACAAGGCGGACGAGCAGCGCCAGCAGATGATCCAGAACGCCCAGACCAAGTCCGACGCCTACACCGTCCTCAACCTCGACGTCGTCTGGACCGCCGAGTTCGCCGCCAACCGCTGGGTGGTGCAGCTCCCCGAGTCCGAACTCGGCCTCGACAAGCTGCTCGCGCCGACCGTCGACACCGGCCGGTACCTGGACAAGCTGTACGCGCTGCCGATCGACTCCGACGCCGGCCTGCTGTACTACCGCACGGACCTCATGGAGAAGGCGGGGATCGACAAGGCCCCCCCCACCTGGAGCGAGCTGTTCTCCGCCTGCGACACCATCAAGGAGAAGGTCGCCGAGGCCAAGGACCTGGACTGCTACGCCGGCCAGTTCGACAAGTACGAGGGCCTGACCGTCAACGCTTCCGAGGCGATCAACGGCGCGGGCGGCTCCGTGGTGGACGAGTCCGGCAAGCCGACCGTGAACACCCCCGAGGCCAAGGCCGGGCTCGACGTCCTGGTCAACGCCTTCAAGGACGGCCACATCGACGAGAAGGCCATCACCTACACCGAGGAGCTCGGCCGCGCCGACTTCATCGGCGGCAAGCTGATCTTCCACCGCCAGTGGCCCTACCAGTACGCCTCCGCCACCGACCCGAAGGCCTCCAAGGTCGTCGGCAAGTTCGACGTGGCCCCGCTGCCCGGTTCCAACGGCCCCGGCGTGTCCACGCTCGGCGGGCACAACTTCGCCATCTCCTCCTTCGCCAAGAACAAGGCCACGGCGCTGGACTTCCTCAAGTACATGTCCAGCCCCGAAGTGCAGAAGGCCAACGCGCTGGTCATCGGCAAGGCGCCCTCCGTCGCGTCGCTCTACGACGACGCCGACATCGTCAAGAAGTTCCCGTACATGCCGTCGCTGAAGACGGCCATCGAGAACGCCAAGGGACGTCCGAAGGTCGTGAAGTACGGCGACGTCACCACCGCCGTCCAGGAGGCCGCCTACGGCGCCCTGACCGGTAAGACCACGACCGAGCAGGCGCTCTCCGACCTGCAGGCCAAGCTCGAGACCCTCACCCAGTGACCCGCGGCCGGGGCGGGGGCCGCGTCCCCGTCCCGGCCCGTGCTCGGGAAAGAGACCCCATGGCGACCACTCTCGAAACCCCCTCCCCGGCGGGGGCCGCGCAGGCGCCCGCACGAGGCGGCCAGGCGCGCAAGGCCTCCCGGCGGCTCGCGCTGCTCATGCTCTCCCCCACCTTCCTGGTGCTGGCGCTCGTCGTCGGCTATCCGGTGCTGTCCGGGGTGCGCGACTCCCTGTTCTCCCAGGCCGACGGACTGGACGAGAACGGCTTCGTCATCGAGGGCGAGCGGTTCGTCGGCCTCGACAACTACACCGCGCTGTTCAGCGGCGAGCGCGGCGAGGCGTTCTGGAACGCCTTCCTCAACACCTCGTTCTTCACCGTCACGGCCGTCGTCCTGGAGACGCTCATCGGTGTCGGGCTGGCGCTGATCATGCACCGGGCGCTGCGCGGACGGGCCCTGATCCGGGCGAGCGTGCTGGTGCCCTGGGCGGTGCCCACCGCCATGTCCGGTCTGCTGTGGCGGTGGATCTTCCAGCCGGACGGGGCCGCCAACGCCCTGATCGGACAGCAGATCCTGTGGACCGCCGACGGCGTCGCCGCCAAGTTCGCGATCATCATCGCCGAGGTGTGGAAGACCTCCCCGTTCATCGGCCTGCTGGTCCTGGCCGGGCTGCAGATCATCCCCCGGGAGGTCTACGAGGCGGCCCGGGTGGACGGGGCGAGCGCCTGGCAGCAGTTCCGGCTGATCACCCTGCCGCTCGTCAAGCCCGCGCTGGTCGTCGCCGTCCTGTTCCGGCTGCTGGACACCCTGCGCATGTTCGATCTGCCGTTCGTCCTCATCGGCGGCAACAAGGACTCGGTCGAGACCCTCTCGATGCTCGCGTGGACCGAGGCCAACAACCTGCGCTACGGCGTGGCCAGCGCCTACGCGACGGTGTTGTTCCTCTACATCGCGGTGATCGCCTACACCTTCGTCAAGGTGATGGGCGCCGACGTCCTCGGCGACGCCAAGTCCAAGAAGGAGGGGAAGGCATGAGAAGGGTCCTGCCCTACGCGGGCGTCGCCGGGGTGCTGGTCTTCTGCCTCGCGCCGTTCTACTGGATGGTCGTCTCGGCGTTCCGCCGCCCCTCCGACCAGTTCGAGTCCGACCTGTGGCCCTCGCCGTGGTCGACGGAGAACCTCGAGGCGGTCTTCGCGCCCTCCAACGGGTTCGTCCGGTCGCTGGCCAACAGCGTGCTGGTCGCCGGCGCCACGACCGCGCTGACCCTCCTGATCGGCGTCTTCACCGCCTACACGCTGGCCCGGCTGGACTTCCGGGGCAAGAACGCCGTGCTGGGGATCATCATCGCGACCTCGATGTTCCCCGGCATCTCGCAGGTGGTGCCACTGCTCAAGCTGTTCATCGACATCGAGTGGATCAACACCTACCAGGCGATGATCGTGCCCAGCCTGGGCTTCGCCCTGCCGCTGGCGGTCTGGAACCTCACCGTCTTCTTCCGGCAGCTCCCGTTCGAGCTGGAGCAGGCGGCGATGATCGACGGCTGCTCGCGGGGCCAGGCCTTCCGGAAGATCATCGTTCCGCTGGCCGCGCCGGGCGTCTTCACGACCGCCATCCTCGTGTTCATCATGGCCTGGAACGAGTTCATCATCGCCTTCAGCATGGTCAACGAGAAGGAGATGCAGACCGCCACCGTGGCCATCGCCAAGTTCACCGGCATCAGCGGCTTCGACCAGCCGTTCGGCACCCAGATGGCCGCCGGCGTCGTGGTGACCGTGCCGCTCGTGGTGATGGTGCTGGTCTTCCAGCGCAGGATCGTCGCGGGTCTCACGGCCGGCGGCGTCAAGTAGCCGTCCGCTCCCACGCCCTATCGCTCCTCACCTCCCGGGGGACTTCTTCATGACTGCTCCGACAGACACCACTCACGCGGCGGCGCGCCGGACGGCCCGCTGGTGGCGCGACGCGGTGATCTACCAGGTCTACGTCCGCAGCTTCGCGGACGGCAACGGCGACGGGATCGGCGACCTGCCGGGCATCCGCGCCCGGCTGCCGTACCTGGCTTCGCTGGGCGTGGACGCCGTCTGGCTGACGCCCTTCTTCGCCTCTCCGATGGCCGACTTCGGGTACGACGTGGCCGACTACCGCAGGGTCGACCCGCTGTTCGGCGACCTGGAGGACGCCCGGGCGCTCATCCGCGACGCCCACGACCTGGGACTGCGGATCATCGTCGACATCGTGCCGAACCACACCTCCGACCAGCACGTCTGGTTCCAGGAGGCGCTGGCGGGCGGGCCCGCGCGGGAGCGCTACGTCTTCCGCGACGGCAGGGGCGACCAGCCGCCCAACGACTGGGAGTCGGTCTTCGGCGGCCCCGCCTGGACCCGGGTGCCCGACGGGCAGTGGTACCTGCACCTGTTCGCGCCCGAGCAGCCCGACCTCAACTGGGAGCACCCCGAGGTCCGCGCGGAGTTCGAGGACATCCTGCGGTTCTGGCTCGACCTGGGCGCGGACGGGTTCCGCATCGACGTCGCGCACGGAATGATCAAGGCCGAGGGCCTGCCCGACGTCGGGCACCCCGACCAGTCGCGGATGCTCGGCACCGACCCGCTGCCCTACTTCGACCAGGACGGCGTGCACGAGATCCACCGAGCCTGGCGCAGGCTGCTGGACTCCTACCCCGGGGACCGGATCGGCGTCGCCGAGGCGTGGGCCCCCACCCCCGAACGGCTCGCCCGCTACGTCCGCCCGGACGAGCTGCACCAGGCGTTCAACTTCTTCCTCCTGGGCGCCGACTGGAACGCGGCCTCCTTCCGCGAGGTCATCGACCTTTCGCTGGAGTCCGTCGCGTCCGTGGGAGCCCCGTCCACGTGGGTGCTGTCCAACCACGACGTGCGCCGCCACGTCACTCGTTACGGCGACGGCGAGTCCGGTCTGCGGCGGGCCCGCGCCGCCGCGCTGCTGATGCTGGCCCTGCCGGGTTCGGCGTACGTCTACCAGGGCGAGGAACTCGGCCTGCCCGAGGTCCTCGATCTTCCGCCGGAGTTCCTGACCGACCCGCAGCTCGGCCGGGGCGCGGACGCGGGGCGCGACGGCTGCCGGGTGCCTCTGCCCTGGACGGGAGAGGCCCCTCCGTTCGGGTTCGGCGACGGCCCCGGCAGCTGGCTGCCGATGCCGGCGGCCTGGCGGGCGCTCACCGTCGAGGCCCAGCGCGCCGACCCGTCCTCGACCCTGTCCCTCTACACCCGTGCCCTGGCCTTCCGGCGGGAGCACCCGGCGCTCGGCGACGGCTCGCTGACCTGGGAGCCGTCGCCCGAGGGCACGCTGTCCCTGCGCCGAGAGCCGGGCTTCCACTGCCAGGTCAACCTCACCGGCGAGGCGGTCGCCCTGCCCTGCTCCGGGGAGGTCGTGCTGGCCAGCGGCGAGTTCCGGCGGGAGGGCGACCTGGTGTGGCTGCCCGCCGACACCGCGGTGTGGTGGACCGAGCCCGGAGGCGGCCCGCGTGAGCGGTAGGTTGAGGCCCATGGCGACACGGCTGGCCGACATCGCGGCGCAGGCGGGGGTCAGCGAGGCGACCGTGAGCCGGGTGCTCAACGGCAAGCCGAACGTCTCCACCGGAACCCGGCAGGCGGTGCTCACCGCGCTGGACGTCCTGGGATACGAGCGGCCGCCCCGGTTGCGCCCGCAACGGGCGGGACTGATCGGGCTGATCGTCCCGGAGCTGACCAATCCGATCTTCCCGGTGTTCGCCCAGATCATCGAGACGGCGCTGGCCACCTCCGGGTACACCGCGGTGTTGTGCACCCAGACCCCCGGCGGGATCCGCGAGGACGACTACACCGACCTGCTGCTGGAGCGGGGGGTCGCGGGGATCATCGTGGTCAGCGGCATGCACGCCGACTCCACCTCCGCCCTGGACCGTTACACCCGGCTGACCGAGCGCGGGCTGCCGCTGGTCCTGATCAACGGGTACCGGGAGGGCGTCGACGCGCCGTTCATCTCCAACGACGACACCACCTCGATCGAGCTGGGCGTGGAGCATCTGATCTCGCTCGGCCACACCCGGATCGGGCTGGCGGTCGGACAGGAGCGGTTCGTGCCGTCCATCCGCAAGGCGGCGGGGTTCCGCCGGGCCCTGGAGGCGGGGCTGGGCGTGAAGGGCGCCGAGGCCGACGAGCTGGTCGCGCCGTCGCTGTTCACCGTGGAGGGCGGGCACGCGGCGGCGTCGCGGCTGCTGGACCTGGGCTGCACCGCCGTCTGCTGCGGCAGCGACATCATGGCGATCGGCGCGATCCGGGCGGCCAGGCAGCGCGGGCTGCGGGTGCCCGAGGACGTGTCGGTGGTGGGGTTCGACGACTCGCCGCTGGTGCCCTACCTGGATCCTCCGCTCACCACCATCCGCCAGCCCGTCCGCGAGATGAGCATGGCCGCGGTCGGCTACCTGCTGGAGGAGCTGGGCGGCAACCGGGTGCCGCGCGGTGAGCTGCTGTACCGGCCGGAGCTGGTGGTGCGCAGGTCCACCGGGCCCGTTGCCCGGACGGGCCCGGTGGAGGTCGGCTGAGCCGTGCTCAGCCGGTCCGGAGGGGGCTCGTCGCCCCCTCCGATGTCATTGAACATTCAAACACGCTCAGGAGGGCGGGTCCGCCATTCCCCTCAGCCGGGTCCGGACGACCAGCTCGTGCATGGCCCCGTCCTCCTCGGGCTGCTCGGGCAGCGCCGAGGAGGCCTGCTCCTCCTCCAACCGGGCCAGCAGCGCCTCCACGTCGGGGGCGAAATCGCCGCAGGGGGCCGCGGCGTGCTCGGCGGAGCGCTTGAGCCCGATCAGTTCCGGCAGGTAGCCGGGGCCGCCCTCCAGGACGTTCAGGTCACAGAGGACCTCGCCCGTCCTCATCAGATGGATCCCGGTCAGCAGCACCCGGAAGGTGTAGAGCAGGGGCTTGAGCTCCCCCGTCCTCCCGTACAGCCGCCACTGGGTGCGGGCGAACCCCAGATAGTGGTGGGCGTGGTGGCGGGTGATCAGGCCCGGCGCCAGGGCGACCAGTTCCTCGTGGACGGGCGTCGTCTCCAGGACCAGGGGCGACAGCAGCTGCTCCAGGACGTAGCCGTTCCGCTTGCGCAGGAGGCGGCAGAACTTGAGCAGATCATGGGTGACGAGGTCGGTCTGACGGTCCTCCGACATCCAGGTGAGGGTCTCGGGCCCCTGGACGAGCCCGACCACCTCCTCGGCCGGGAGGACGTGGACGCCCCTCAGGTCGAGATCGGAGTCCTCGGAGGGGAATCCGTACAGGTGCGCCCCGCTGACCGTCGCGAAGACGCGGGGGTAGGGGCAGACGCCCTCGGGCAGCTCGGGCATGGCGGGAAGGTTCACAGGGCGGCCCTCCGGACGGAGATCAGGAAGTCCTCGACGGCCGCGCGGTCGGGGGCCTCGGGAAGCGGAGTGGCGGTCAGGGCGTCGTCCAGTCCTGCCGTCAGCTCCTCGCGCCAGGCGGTGACCTCCTCCCACGGCACCTCGCCCCGCCGCACGGCCAGGAGCCGCTCGCGGTAGGGCGTGACGTCGACGAGGAGTTCGCCCGTCTCCACCAGATGGCGGCCGGAGACCAGCAGGCGCAACAGATGCATGATGTGCTTCCACTTCACTCCTTCGCCTCCTCCCGAGGCGGAGCGCTGGAACTGCCGTTCGGCGTAGCGCAGGAACGTCCGGTGCGCCTTGCGGGACAGGAAGGCGGGGCGGAGGGCGCGCAGCTCCTCTCCCGTCTCCGTGATCCTCTCCACCAGGGGCGACCACAGGCATTCCAGGACGGTGGGGTTGGCCTCCAGCGCCAGCGAGCAGAAACGCTCCACCTCCCAGGAGAACTGCTCGGGCAGCGGCCCGTCCAGATGGGTGGGCGGCTTGTCCAGCCGCCAGAACAGCTCGGTCGGCGCGACGAAGACGCCTCTGCGGTCGACGTCGCTGTCGGCCGTGTCCAGGCCGTAGGCGCGGGACCCGACCACCACGGACAGGATCGTGTGCTCTCGCACCAGCTCGATGGCGGCAGGGGCTTCGATGGAGGCCTCCCGGATAAAGGAGACGCCCCGGCCGGGAGGGCCGGGGCGAAGGGATCCCATGGGGGGTCAGTGCCGGGTCTTCACCCGTTCCCCGGCGCGGCGGCGCACGCGCACGTTCACCCTGCGAGGGCGGCGCAGCGTCCGGCGCCTGGTGTGCGGGACGGCGTGCGCCACCCGCATGGCCCGGCGCAGCCTGAGCATGATCACCGGAAGGGTGCAGGCGGCCAGCAGTTCGGTGGCCGCGGTGAAGCGCATCCACCCGCCGCCGCCGGGCACGCCCGCCGCCCAGGCGACGACCGAGCAGCCGCCGACGACCGCCCAGGCGACCATCATCCCGGCGAGGGCGCGGCTGCTGGGCTTGGGGAAGGGCAGCCGGCTGACCGCCAGCGCCGCCACGCAGGCGATCGCCGCCAGCGCCACCGGGACCGGCGGCGACAGCACGATGATCGAGACCACGGTGAACGCGCACAGCGGCGCGGGCATGCCGCGGAAGATCCCGGGCTCGGGCGCCGCGGTGACGTACCGGGCCAGCCGGACCACGATCGCCAGGAAGAACGCCGCGGACGCCACCATCGCGGGCAGCGCCCACTGGGAGGCGAACCCGGCCCAGGCCAGGGTCATCGCGGCGGGCACCAGGCCGAAGGTGATCACGTCGGCGAGGTTGTCCAGGTGCGGGCCGTAGGGGGTGCTGCGCCAGCGGCGGGCCATGCGCCCGTCGAAGAGGTCGCAGATCGCCCCGATCAGCATGAGGAGGACCGCGCCGGCGAAGAACCGGCTGTCGGTGCCCCGGAAGTCGCCCTGCACCATGATGCTGCGCAACGCCGCGATCCCGCACAGCGCGTTGCCCAGGGTGAGGAAGTCGGCGGGAGAGAGCCGTTCTGCGGGCACGGCCTCCGGCTCAATCGCTGACAAGTCGCGTCTCACCGGCTCGTGTCCTCTGGCCGACGACGACCGCCGGGCGGATCCCCGGCGGCAGGTACACATCGAAGCGGGAGCCGAAGCGGATCAGGCCGAGGCGCTCGCCCTGCTCCACGGTCGCGCCCTCTTCCAGGTAGGGGACGATGCGGCGGGCCACGGTCCCGGCGATCTGGACGCACTCCAGTTCGCCGATCTCGGTCTCGAACCGCCACACGACCCGCTCGTTGCGATCGCTCTCCTTGTCGAACGCCGGGACGTGGCCGCCCGCGATGTGCTCGACCGAGATGATCTTTCCGGCCATGGGCGCCCGGTTGACATGCACGTCGACGGGGCTCATGAAGACCGCCACCCGGGTCCGTCCGTCTGGCCAGGGGTCGATGCTCTGCACCTTCCCGTCGGCTCCGGACAGGACCCGGCCCGTTCCATGGCGGGGCGGGTCACGGAAGAACCAGGTAAGGCCCGCGGCGGTGACCGCCGCGGCGGCCCCCACCAGGGCGCGGTACCGTGACTTCCGGCTCAGCAGAACGGCACCCGCCGCTCCGGCGAGTCCGGGGACCAGCCAGGGTCCGGCACCGCGGGCGATGGACACAGCCGCGCCCTCCGGTTCTCGACGACCGGGCACTATCTCTTCAACTCCTAGGCAGAGGAACAGTTCGGGGGAGCTTACTCAGCGAGACGTCCGCCACACCAGCGAGCCCGCGAATGATCCACTCAAAGTAGCCGATCACTTCCCCCCGGTAACGGTATGACACAGTCGGCCCCAGTGTGTCATGACTTGTTTGCCATGAACCTGGATTCCGCAGTGTTCTCTTCACGGTATCCGGCGGAATGGTTGACTGGACCGATGCGGGACCTCCTCACCGAAGCGGCCCGGGACGCGGGCGGAGTCGGCGATCCCGTCATTCTCTACGAGCGGCACGGCGTCCTGGTGGTGCGCGTGGGCAAGGTCGTCGTCAAATCGCACCAGGCCTCCTCCACTCGTCTGGCCTCGCGGTTCGCCGTCGCCTCCTCTCATCCCGACCTGCTGCTCGCCCCACTCGCCCAGGTGCGGAAGGCCCGGGGCAGGGCGGTGTCCGTCTGGCCCGCCGGTGAGCCGGTCGATCCGCTGCACCCGGAGGAGGCCCCCTGGGAGGAGGCCGCCCGGCTGCTGGCCGAACTGCACTCACGGCCGGTCCCGCCGGGGCTTCCCGAGCAGGGCGCCCCGGCCAAGGTCCACGAGGTGCTCTCCCGCCCCCTCCCCGAAGACCATCCGGCGACGGCGCCGATCCGCCGCGCCTACGCCTCCCTACCGCCGTTCCCGGAGCCCGGCGGAGCCAACCGCCTGGTGCACGGCGACTTCCATCTGGGGCAGCTGGTCCGGCACGAGGGCTCCTGGCGGCTGATCGACCTGGACGACCTGGGCCGGGGCGACCCCGTCTGGGATCTGGCCCGCCCGGCCGCCCTGTTCGCCGCGGGGATCCTGCCGGCGGAGGTCTGGTCCCGGTTCCTCGGCGCCTACCGGGAGCACGGCGGGGTCGGCCTCGGCGAGGACCCCTGGGACAGGCTGGACATTCCCGCCAAAGCTCTGGCGATCCAAACCGCCGCCCGGTGCGTCTCACAAGCTGTGGACGAGAACCGGCCGCTCGACCCGTACGAGTCGGCCCTTATCGACACGTGTGACCGGATTGGCAGCCTCGTCGTCTGAGGATGGCGTAGGGTGCCACCAAAAAAGCCTGTCACGGCATGAGCCGTGCTGGAAAGGTGGCGGAAATGCTTCAGTGCCCGAAGTGCCGTGGCACGATGCGGACCTTCGACCGCAACGGAGTCCACATCGAGCAGTGTGAGATGTGCCGGGGGATCTTCCTGGACTACGGCGAGCTGGAGACCCTCGCCCGGATCGAGAGCCAGTGGCGCCAGGCCGCGCCCCCGCCCGCGGCCGCGCCCGGCTGGGCGGCCCCGCCCGCGCAGGTGGTCCACCACCACCACCCGCGGCACCACCACGGCGGCAGCCTCTTCGGCATGCTCTTCTCCACCTGATCCCCCCGGATCACACTTCGAGGGCGGCGCCCCACGGCGCCGCCCTCTGGCGTCCCAGGGCTACAGGCGGGGGTCGACCGGCTCGGACTCCAGGGCGAGCACCCCGAACACCGCCTGGTGCACCCGCCACAGCGGCGCCCCCTCCGCCAGGCGGGTGAGGGCCTCGGCGCCCAGCGCGTACTCGCGCAGGGCCAGCGAGCGCTTGCGGCCGAGGAACCGCTCGCGCAGGCGGGCCAGCTGGTGCGGGTCGGTGTAGTCGGGCCCGTAGATGATGCGCAGGTACTCCCGGCCCCTGACCTTCAGGCCCGGCTGGACGAGGGAGCGGCGGTCCGGCCCGGTGGCGGGGGCCGCGTCGAGGGGCTTGACGACCATGCCCTCGCCGCCCGCCTCGGTCAGGGACAGCCACCAGTCGGTGGCGGCCGCCTCCGAGGCGGGATCCGCCAGGTCCGCGAACCGGGCGGCGGTGGGCCGGATCAGCTCCGACGGGTCCGCCGCGGCCAGGCGGTCGGCCAGCTCCAGGTGTGCCCGGTGGTCCAGGGCGCCGGGAACGCCGGTGGCCAGGTGGGAGCGCCCCTCGGTGGCCAGCAGCTGGAAGGGCGCCAGCCTCACCCCGTCCAGGCCGTCCGTGGGCCAGCAGTAGCGGGCGTAGGCGTCGCGGAAGAGCGCGGCGTTGCGCTCCCTGCCGGAGACCCGCTCCAGGAGCGGGCCCACCTCCAGGCCGCGGCCCGCCGCCCGCTCCAGCAGGGACACCGCGACGGGCAGCGCGGTGCGCGCCGCCGCGCCGGTGGCCGCGTACTGGCCGCGCAGGAGCTCCTTGGCCTTGGCCGACCACGGCAGCAGCTCGCAGTCCAGCACGAGCCAGGAGGTGTCGAACTCCGCCCACAGGCCGGCCTTCGTCACCGCCGCGCGGACCCGGGAGAGGAACTCCTCGGTGAGCTCCGCGGAGGAGAAGAACGTCCGGCCCGTCCGGGTGCAGACGGCCCCGGTGGTGCCGTCGTCCACGCCGAACCTGGCGCGGGCCGCCTCCTCGTCCCGGCAGACGACCACGACCGCGCGGGAGCCCATGTGCTTCTCCTCGCAGACGACGTGGCCCACGCCCTGGGAGCGGTAGGCGGCGAAGGCCTCCGCGGGGTGCTCCAGGTACCCCTCCAGCCCGGACGTCGCCACGGGCGCCATGGTCGGGGGCAGGTAGACCAGCCAGCGCGGGTCCACCGCGAACCGGCTCATCACCTCCAGTGCGGCCAGGGCGTTCTCCTCGCGGACGGCGACCCGGCCGAGCAGCGCGGTCTCGACCCCGCCCGCGCCCAGGACGTCGTCGATGTGCAGGGTGTCGAGCTCCCGGTGCACGCCGATCGGGGGCCTCTCCCCCGCCTGGCCCGCGGCGGACCCGCCGTCCGCCTCCGCGGGGAACGGCTTGACGGGCTCGTACCAGGCCCGCTCGGCGGGGACGGAGACCAGCTCCTTCTCCGGGTAGCGCAGCGCGGTGAGCCTGCCGCCGAAGACCACGCCGGTGTCGATGCACAGGGTGTTGTTGACCCACTCGGGGCCCGGCACCGGGGTGTGCCCGTAGACGACCATGGCCTTGCCCCGGTACTCGCTGGCCCACGGGTAGCGGACCGGCAGCCCGTACTCGTCGGTCTCCCCCGTCGTCTCGCCGTACAGCGCGAACGAGCGCACGCGGCCGGAGGCCCGCCCGTGGTACTCCTCCTTGAGCCCGGCGTGCGCGACGACGAGCCGCCCTGCGTCCAGGACGTAGTGGCTGACGAGGCCGTCCATGAACCGGACCGCCTCGTCGCGGAACTCCTCGGTCTCGGCCTCCAGCTGCTCCAGCGACTCGGCCAGCCCGTGCGAGACCGTCACCTTCCGCCCGCGCAGGGCACGCAGCAGCTTGTTCTCGTGGTTGCCGGGGACGCACAGGGCGTCGCCGTCGCCGACCATGCCCATCGCCAGCCGGAGCACGCCCGGGGTGTCGGGCCCGCGGTCGACGAGGTCGCCCAGGAAGATCACCTGACGGGACGGGTGGTGCGCCCCGACCGGGCGCCCCTGCTCGTCCCTGCGCAGCTCGTACCCCAGTTCGACGAGCAGCGCCTCCAGCTCCGCGCGGCAGCCGTGGACGTCACCGATGAGGTCGAACGGGCCGGTGAGCTCGCGCTTGTCCGTCCACGCCTTCTCGTAGGAGATGGTCGCCGCGTCGATCTCGGCCTCGTCGCGCAGCACGTAGTGCCGCTTGAACTCGCGTCCGAGCCCGCGCATCCCCCGGCGCAGCTCGCGCCGCTGGCGGGGGATGACGTGGGCCGGCAGCCGCCGCTCGGGACGCAGCGCGTTGCGCGCCTTCGCCACTTCCTCGGGGACGTCCAGCACGACGCCGACGCAGAGCACGTCATGGTCCTTGGCGAGCTTCAGCAGCGCCTCGCGGGACTTCGGCTGGACGTTCGTGGCGTCCACCACCGTGAGCAGCCCCCGTCGTAGCCGCTTGGCGACGATGTAGTGCAGCAGGTCGAAGGCGTCGCCCGTGGCCGACTGGTCGTTCTCGTCGTCGGAGACGACCGCGCGGCAGTGGTCGGACGACACGACCTGGCTCGGCTTGAAGTGCCGCGCCGCGAAGTACGACTTGCCCGATCCCGACACGCCGATCAGCAGGACGAGGCTCGTCTCAGGGATACGCAGTTCGGTCAGCACCCGGCAAGTCTCTCGCGATCATCAACGGTGAGGAAACGGATTATTCCCAGGAGCGCTCGTTGATCCAGCCTTCGCGGCGGGCCAGGCGCAGGGCGGTCTCCGCGACGGCGGCGGTCGCGGGGTCGGCGGCGCGGGCGTTCCACAGGAGTTCCAGGTCGAAGTCCGGGAGCGGGTCGGTGATCGGGAGCGCGGCCAGGCCGTCGGGGATGTGCGCGACGGTCGAGGAGGGGATGACGGTGAAGTTGAGCGGGTCGTTGGGGATCGGGTGCTCCCAGACGGTGAAGCTCTCACCGGTGCTGGACAGGGCCTGGAGGACCGCGTCGTGGTAGGCGGGCGCGCGGCGGCGGGGGAAGTAGCAGAAGGTGTGTCCGCGCAGGTCGCGTAGCGCGACGCCCCCCGCGCCGGCCTTGGAGTGGGTGGCGGGCAGCAGCGCCACCAGGCGCTCCTTGCGGAGGGTCCGGCGGGCCAGCCGGGCGTGGGCCGGCGCGCAACGCGTCAGCACGAGTTCCGCCTCCCCGTCGAGGAGAGCCTGGTCGGGCGCCCAGTGCCTGAAGGCCTCCACGGTGATGCCCGGATGCTCCTCGGCCACGGCCCGGGTCAGCATCGGGACCGTGTCGTAGCCCGCGGCGGGCAGGTACCCCAGCCGCACGGTGCCCGTGAGCTCGTCGAGTTCGCCCCGGCCCAGCTCCCGTACGAGCCGGTCGGCGTCCTCGACGATCCTCCTGGCGCTGGTGACGAACTGCCGCCCCGCCTCGGTGAGCCGGGTCGGCCTGCGTTCGAAGAGCGCCACCCCCAGCTGCCGTTCCAGGTCGCGGATCTGTCTGCTCAGCGGAGGCTGCGCCATGTTCAGCTTCCGTGCCGCGTTCTGGAAGCCTCCCTCGTCGGCGACCGCTATCACGTAACGCATCAGACGAAGATCAACTGACATAGCGAAACAGTATTACCGATCGGTACTCAAAAGGTATTGGACTGAGCTTGATCGCCCCCGGCAGGCTGATCCCTACCATCTGGTAACCATCGGGGAGATGGGCTTTTGACCTACGAATACGACGTCGTGATCGCGGGGGCGAGCGTGGCGGGCTGTGCGTCCGCGATGCTCTTCGCGACGCGAGGCGCACGCGTCGCGCTGCTCGAGAAACGCACGACCATTGACGCGCACAAGGTCCTGTGCACGCACACCCTCCAGCCCGGCGCCCTGCCCGTCCTGAAGACGCTGGGCGTGCTGCCGGAACTCGAGGCGGCGGGCGCGCAGGGGCACGTCACCGAACTGTGGACGCCCTGGGGCTGGATCCGGCCCCGGCCCGAGCCCGGCGGCGAGCCGCTGCCCCACGGCCTCAACGTCCGCCGCTCCACGCTCGACCCGATCCTGCGCCAGGCCGCCGCGCGGACACCCGGCGTCGACCTGATGCTCGGTGAGGCGGTCACCGGGCTGCTGGAGGAGAACGGCCGGATCACCGGGGTCCGCACCGGCGCGCGGACCATCACCGCCCGGCTCACCGTCGGCGCGGACGGCCGCGGCTCCACCGTCGCCGCGCACAGCGGGCTGCCCGCCCGGGTCAGCGCCAACAACAGGCTCGGGTTCTTCGCCCGGTACCGAGGACTGCCACCCGCTCCCAGCCGGGTGTGGTTCCTCGATCCCGACACCGCGTTCGCCTTCCCCAACGACGGCGACATCACGGTGATCGCCTGCTCTCCGTCCAAGGAGAAGCACTCCGCCGCCTTCCGGCGCGACATGGAGGGCTCCTTCGAGTCCTTCGTCCGCGCGCTGCCCGACGCCCCGCCCATCGACGAGGGCGAACGGGTGTCGAAGGTCGTCGGAACGTTCGACATGCCCAACGTCTACCGCAAACCGCACCGCCCGGGTCTCGCGCTCGTCGGCGACGCCGCGCTGGCCACCGACCCCCTGTGGGGTGTGGGCATCGGCTGGGCGCTGCAGTCCGCGCAGTGGCTCGCCGACGCCTCCGTCCCCGGCCCCGGCGAAGGGCTGGAGGAGTACGGGCGCAAGCACCGCTCGTCCCTCGACAGCCACCACAAGCTGATGGAGGACTACTCCTCCGTCCGCCCGTTCAACCCGTTCGAAAAGCTCCTGCTCTCGGCCGCCGCACGTGACGCCGTCTCCGCCAGGCACTACCAGTTGTTCGCCGGACGGCTCATCGACGTGAAGGAGTTCGCCTCGCCCGCCGCGCTGCTGCGCGCGCTGCGCGTGAACGCCCTGCACCGTCTCGGCCGCTGACGCGGTCTTCCGTACCCCCTTGGAGTTCGAAGTTCCCATGTCTTCTCGCATTGCCATCATCGGCATGGCCTGCCGTTTCCCTGACGCCGCCAACCCCGCCGAGCTGTGGGAGAACGTCCTTGCCGGACGCCGCTCCTTCCGCCGCCTCCCCCCGGAGCGCATCCGGATGGAGGACTACTGGTCTCCCGACAAGTCCGCCCCCGACCACTTCTACTCGACCGAGGCCGCTCTGCTGCGCGACTGGCGGTTCGACCGGCTGCGCTTCAAGGTCGCCGGAACCACCTACCGCAACACCGACATGGTCCACTGGCTGGCCCTGGAGGTCGCGGCCGAGGCGCTGGCCGACGCCGGCTTCCCCGACGGCAAGGGCGCGCCGCTGGAGTCCACCGGCGTGGTCATCGGCAACTCGCTGACCGGTGAGGGACAGCGCGCCGCCGGGATCCGGCTGCGCTGGCCCTACGTCCGGCGGATCGTCGCCGGCGCCCTGGAGGGCAAGGTCGCCAGGGAGGACCTCGCCGAACTGCTCGGCCGGATGGAGCACGACTACAAGGCACCCTTCCCGGTGCCCGACGGCGACTACCTCGCCGGCGGCCTGGCCAACACGATCGCGGGCCGCGTCTGCAACCACTTCGACTTCAACGGCGGCGGCTACACGGTCGACGGGGCGTGCGCCTCGTCCCTGCTGTCCCTCATCACCGCCTGCAACGCGCTGATCTCCGGCGACATGGACCTGGCGGTCGCGGGCGGCGTCGACATCAGCATCGACCCCAACGAGCTGATCGGCTTCTCCCGCGCCGGTGCCCTGGCCACCGACGACATGCGCGTGTACGACCAGCGCTCGGCCGGGTTCTGGCCCGGTGAGGGCGCCGGCATGGTCGTGCTGATGCGCGAGGAGGACGCCCTCGCCCGCGGCCACCGCGTCCACGGCATCGTCAGCGGCTGGGGCATGTCCTCCGACGGCGCGGGCGGCATCACCCGGCCCGAGACCGACGGCCAGCGCATCTGCATCGACCGCGCCTACCGGCGGGCCGGTTTCGGCGTGGAGGAGGTGCCGTACTTCGAGGGCCACGGCACCGGCACCGCCGTCGGCGACGCCGCCGAACTGCAGACGATCAGCGACGCCCGCAAGGCCGCCGCCCCGTCCGCTCCCCCCGCCGTGATCGGCTCGATCAAGGCCAACATCGGGCACACCAAGGCCGCCGCGGGCATGGCCGGCCTGATCAAGGCGGTCCAGGCCGTCCACCACGGGGTCCTGCCGCCGACCACCGGCTGCGAGCGCCCGCACCG
The DNA here is from genome assembly GCF_039871655.1 of Actinocorallia sp. B10E7. Lineage (NCBI taxonomy): Bacteria > Bacillati > Actinomycetota > Actinomycetes > Streptosporangiales > Thermomonosporaceae > Actinocorallia > Actinocorallia sp. B10E7. The sequence continues at coordinate 177,001 of NZ_JBDPLZ010000004.1, read as the reverse complement.
GATCCTCACCGAGGGGAGCCCCTCACTGCGGGTCCTGCCCAAGGGCGAGGCCTGGCCGCAGGACGCGCCGCTGCGCGCGGGCGTCAGCGCGATGGGCTTCGGCGGCATCAACACCCACGTGGTGGTGGAGTCCGCGCGCCCGTCCCGGCCCCGCATCGACGGGCGGACCCGCGCGATCCTCAGCTCCCCCCAGGACACCGAGCTGTTCTGCCTGGACGCCGACACCGCCGACGAGCTCGCCGCGGCCGCGACCTCGCTGTCGGCCACGGCCGAGGGCATGTCCCGCTCGGAGCTGCCCGACCTCGCCGCGCACCTGGCCGGGAAGCTCGGCCACCGGGCCCGCCGCGCCGCCGTCGTGGCGGGCACTCCCCGGCAGCTGGCCGACCGGCTCCGCCAGGTCGCCGCGCTCGCCGGAGCGCAGCGGCACCTGGACCCGGTGAACGGCGTGTTCGTCGGGACGCTCGGCGAGCTGCCGCGCGTGGTGCTGATGTTCCCCGGCCAGGGCTCGGGCTCGAGCGCCTCCGGGGGCGCGGCGCGCCGCCGGTTCGAGGAGGTCGAGGAGCTGTACGAGCGGGCCGCGCTGCCCTCCGGCGGCGACCAGGTCGAGACCGCGGTGGCCCAGCCCCGGATCGTCACCGCCTCGGTGGCGGGCCTGCGGCTGCTCGACCGGTTCGGGATCCAGGCCCGCGCCGCGCTCGGGCACAGCCTCGGCGAACTCGTCGCCCTGCACTGGGGCGGCTCCTACGACGAGGACGCGCTGCTGCGGATCGCCGCCGCCCGGGGCCGGGCGATGAGCGAGTTGTCGGAGAGCGGCGGCGCGATGGCGAGCATCGCCGCCGACGCCTCGGCCGTCACCCCGCTGCTCGCGGGCGAGCCCGTGGTGATCGCGGGTTACAACTCCCCCGGGCAGACCGTCGTCTCCGGTCCGGCCGAGGCCGTCACCCGGGTGGTGGCCGCCGCCTCCAAGGCCGGGTTCTCGGCGGTGCGGCTGCCGGTCTCGCACGCCTTCCACTCCCCGCTGGTCTCCCCCGCCGCCGACGCGTTCGCCGCGCGGCTGGCCGAGGAGAGGCCCGGCCCCGTCCGCCGCCGGGTCGTCTCGACCGTCACCGCGGCCGCCGTCGCCGAGGACCCCCGGGAACTGCTGCGCGAGCAGATCACCGCGCCCGTCCGGTTCACCGAGGCGTTGTCGGAGGCGGCCAAGGACGCCGACCTGCTCATCGAGGTCGGACCCGGCCAGGTGCTGACCGGGCTGGCCCGCGAGATCACCGACGTCCCCGCCGTCGCGACCAGGACCGACGAGGAGTCACTGGCCGGGCTGCTGCAGACGCTCGGAGCCGCGTTCGTGCTCGGCGCGGGCGTCCGGATCACGGAGCTGTTCTCCGGCCGCTTCAGCCGCCCGTTCGATCCCGAGGCCAAGCCGTACTTCCTCGCCAACCCGTGCGAGACCACCCCCGAGGTGGACCCCTCGCTGCTGGTGAGCACGGCTCCCGCCGAGAGCGGCGCGGCGGCCGCGGCGCCCTCCGCCGAGGACGACACCGCCGACCCGCTGCTGCTCCTGCGCAGGATGGTCGCCGAGTACGCGGAGTTCCCGGTCGAGTCGGTGCAGGCCGACAGCAAGTTCCTGGACGACCTGCACCTCAGCTCGATCGTGGTGGGGCAGATCGTCGGCGAGGCGATGAAGCGGCTCGGCCTGGACCGGCCCGCCGCGCCGACCGGCTACGCGACCGCCACGCTCGGGCAGGTGGCCGAGACGCTCACCCGGCTCGTCGAGACCGGCGAGGCCGTCGTCGAGGACTCGGCCGAGGCCGCCGCCAAGATCGTCCCGCCCGGTGTGGACACCTGGGTCAAGGCGTTCGCGATCGACTGGCGTGAACTCCCGGCCCCGTCCCGCAGCGCGATGCGGACGCCCGGCGCGTGGCGGCTCGTCGGGACGCACCCGGCCGGGACCGCGCTGGTCCGCGCGCTGGAGGAGGCCGAGTGCGGATCGGGAGTGCTGGCCGTCGTGCCCGCGGCCGGACCCGAACGGCTGGACCTGCTGCGCGAGGCCGCCGACACGGTGCTGGCCGACAAGGACGTGACGCGCTGCGTGATCGTCCAGGAGGGGCCGGGTTCCGCCGGGTTCGGCAAGACCCTGCACCTCGAGGCGCCCTGGGTCTCCACGGCCGTCATCAAGGCCGACCCCTCCCGGATCGAGGAGATCGTCGCCGAGGCCGTCTCGACCGACGGGTTCCGGGAGGTCGCCTACGCTCCCGACGGGACCCGCACCGAGCCCGTCCTCCAGCCGGTCGAACCGGCCGGCGCGGACCTGCCCGTCGGCGCGGGAGACGTCATGCTGGTCGCGGGCGGCGGCAAGGGCATCACCGCCGAGTGCGCGCTGGAACTGGCCCGCGAGAGCGGTACCGCGCTCGCCCTGCTCGGCCGGTCCGACCCCGCGAGCGACGACGAGCTCGCCGCCAACCTGGCCCGCATGGAGTCCGCCGGGGTGACCGCGCGGTACTTCCAGGTCGACGTCACCGACCGCGCCGCCGTCGCCGCGACCGTCCAGGAGATCGGCGAGGTCCTCGGCAAGGTCACCGCCGTGCTGTACGGGGCGGGCGGCAACGTGCCGAAGCTGCTGGAGGAGCTCACCGACGACGACTACCGGCGGACCATCGACCCGAAGGTCACCGGTCTGGAAGCCGTCCTGGGCGCCGTCGACCACGACGCGCTGAAGCTGCTCGTCACCTTCGGCAGCATCACCGGACGGGCCGGGCTGCGCGGCGAGGCCCACTACGCCGTCGCCAACGAGTGGCAGAGCGACCTCGTCGAGGCGCTGGCCGCCAGGCTTCCGAACACCCGCTGCCGCGCCGTGGAGTGGTCGCTGTGGTCGGGCGTCGGGATGGGTGAGCGGCTCGGCTCGGTGGAGAACCTCTCCCGGGTCGGCGTCCACACCATCACCCCCGACCAGGGCGTCGCGATGCTGCGCGGCCTCGTCGCCGACCCGGACGCTCCGGTCGTCTCGGTCGTCACCGGCCGGTTCGGCCAGATGCCGACCGTCAGGTTCGGCGCCGACGAACTGCCGCTGCTGCGCTTCCTGGAGCAGCCGCGGGTGTTCTACCCCGGCATCGAGCTGGTCGCCGACTCCGAACTCGGCTGGAGCAGCGACCCTTACCTGGCCGAGCACGTGTTCAGCGGCGGGAACAGCGCGGTGCTGCCCGGCACCGTCGGCATCGAGGCGATGACGCAGGCCGCGGCCGGTCTCCTCGGGTCCGACGCGGTGCCCGTCCTGGAGGACATCGAGTTCCTGCGGGCCGTGGTCGTCGGCGAGGACGAGAAGATCACGCTGCGGGTCGCCGCGCTGGCCACCGGGCCCGGAAGGGTCACCACGGTCGTGCGGTCCAGCACCACCCGGTTCCAGCTCGACCACTACCGGGCGGTCTGTGACTTCTCCGGCGCCCGACCCCGCCCGCTCGGATTCGTCGACCCGGCCGACGCCGACCTTCCGGCGATGGACTTCGACCCGGCCACCGACCTCTACGGGCCGATGCTCTTCCACGGCCCGCGGTTCAAGCTGGTCCAGAGCGTGCACCGGACCGGCGCGCAGCTCGCGACCGGCCGGCTGCTGCCCGGCACCGAAGCCGCGTGGTTCGGCCGCTACCTGCCGTCCACGCTGCTGCTGGGCGACCCGGCCGCACGCGACGCCTACATGCAGCCGATCCAGACCTGCGGCCCGACGGTCCTGGCGATCCCGGCGGGGGTCCGGCGGCTGGTGCCCGGCCCGGCGACCGGCTCCGCCCCGGCGACGGTGCACGTCCGGCACCGGTTCGACGACGAGGAATGGGACGTGGAGGTCGCCGGCCCCGACGGGCGGGTCATCGAGACCTGGGAGGGGTTCACCACCCAGCTGGTCAGCAAGTACGAGGTGCCGTCGGTGTGGGTGCCGATGCTGCTCGGCTCCTACCTGGAGCAGGCGCTCATCGACCAGGGCCTGACCGGCCGGATCACGATCGACCGCGACCCGGACGGGATCGGGCGGCGCGAGGCCAGCGAGCTGATGCTCAAGCGCCTGCTCGGCGCGGCCACCAAGGTGACCTGGCGGCCCGACGGCAAGCCCGAGGTGGACTCCGGCCGGACGGTCTCGGTGTCGCACCGGGCCGGCGTCACGGTCGCGGCCGCCCTCCCGGGCGTGGACCTGGAGCTCGTCGAGAGCCGCGACTGGGCGAGCCTGCTCGGCCCCGACCGGCTCGCCCTCGCCGAGACGATCGCCGAGGAGTCCGGTGAGGACCTCGACACCGCCGCGACCCGCGTGTGGTCGGCCGCCGAATGCGTGGTCAAGGCCGGGCTGCCGGTCGAGACCCCGGTCACCTTCGACTCGGTGCACGAGGGGGGCTGGGCCGGGCTGCTCTGCGGCGACCGGCGGATCCTCACCTTCGCCACCCGGCTGCGCGACGTCGCCGAGCCCGTCGTGCTGGCCGTCCTCACCTCCGAAGGCCCGGCGGAAGGGCAGACCCGCTGATGGGCGACGCCTACGAGTACCGGCACATCGTCACCATCGAGGACACCGACCTGCTCGGCAACGTCAACTACGTCAACTACATCCGGTGGCAGGGCCGGGCCCGCGAGCTGTTCCTGCGGGACTACACGCCCGACGTCGTCGCCGGGTTCGCCGACGGAGTGCGGCTGCTGACCGTCAGCTGCCACTGCGACTACCTGCGCGAGCTGCGGGTGTTCGACGAGGTCGTGGTGCGGATGCGGCAGGGCGAGCTGGGCCAGACCCAGTCGGTGATGACGTTCGAGTACTGGCGGCAGCTCCCCGGTGGCGGCGAGGAGCTCGTCGCCACCGGGGAGCAGCGCATCGCCTGCGTCACCACCGACGCCAACGGACATCTCGTCCCAGCCCGCTTCCCCGAGTCGATGAGGCGCGTCCTCTCCCAGGTCCAGAGCCGTTAGGAGCAACCGTGCAGGAGAGAAGAGAAGAGGCGGTCTCGGCCACCGCCCGCTGGACGGCGGCCGTCCGCGCCCACGAGTCCGGCCTGCCGGACGCCCTGTTCACCGACCCGTACGCCGCCGACCTGGCCGGGGAGGAGGGCTTCCGGCTCCTGGAGCGCTACGGCAACCCGGGGGTCAAGGAGTTCATCGCGGTCCGCACCCGCTACCTGGACGAGGTGGCGGCGGAGGCGTCCGGCCAGGTCGTCCTGCTGGCGGCGGGACTGGACACCCGCACGGCGCGGTCGCCCTGGCGGTCCGGCGTGGTCGTCTACGAGGTGGACCGGCCTGCCCTTCTGGAGGCCAAGGACAAGGAGCTGGCCGGGCTCGGTGCCCGGCACGGCTGCGAGCGCAGGACCGTCCCGGCGGACCTGACCGGCGACTGGCCGTCCGCGCTGCGTACGGCCGGCTGGGACCCCGGCGCGCCCACCCTGTGGATCGCCGAGGGGCTGCTGTTCTACCTGCCCGAGCGGGAGGCCCGCGCCCTCGTGACGAAGGTGGCGGAACTGTCCGCGCCGGGCGACGTCCTGGCCGGAGACCTGCTGAGCCACCAGTCGATGATCAGCGAGTTCTCCCGCGAGGGGCTGCGCAGGCTCACCGAGGACGGCTGCCCCTGGCTGTTCGGCACCGACCGTCCCGAGGAGTTCCTCGCCGAGTGCGGGTGGCGGCCCGTCGAGGTCAAGTGCCCCGGCGAACCCGGCGCGTCCTTCGGGCGCTGGCCGTGGGAGCCCCTGCCCCGCGAGGTCGAGGGCTTCCCTCGCAACTTCCTGTTCACCGCCCGTCGCTGACAGGCGGAACGGCCCCCGGAGACCTCCGGGGGCCGTTCCCGTTCACCGGGTGAACACGCCCATCTGGGTGGGCGGGCCGACCTCGGGGTCGTCGTCGCCCACCGGCTCGTAGCGGACCTGGTAGCCGTACCGGGCGCAGACGTCCTCGGCCCACTCGTGGAACTGCGCGCGGGTCCATTCGAAGCGGTGGTCGGGGTGCCGGAGCCCCGTCAGTCCCTCATAACGCACGTTGTGCTCCACGTTGGGCGTCGTCACCACGACCGTCCGGGGCCTGGCGTGCCCGAAGACCACCCGGGTCAGGGCGGGCAGGCGGGGAGGGTCGACGTGCTCGATGACCTCCATCAGCACCGCCGCGTCGTATCCGCGGAACCTGTCGTCCAGGTACGTCAGCGCGCCCTGGAACAGTTCCAGCCGCTCGGCCTGCGGGCGCGGCAGCCGGTCCACCTTCAGCCTGCGGCGGGCGATGGTGACGGCGGTGTGCGAGACGTCCACCCCGGCGATCCGGGCGAAGGACGGGTCGCGCAGCAGCCGGGAGAGCAGCTTGCCCTGCCCGCATCCCAGGTCCAGGACGGAACGTGCCTCCTCCCGCTTCAGCGCGGCCGTGACGGCCTCCAGCCGCCGCTCGTTCAGCGGGACCTTGCGCTCGTGCTCCTCGGCGCCGTCCCGGTCGGCCTCGGGCAGGTCGAGCGCGTCCTCGGGCAGGCCCTCGGCGTCGGCGAGACGGCCCAGCGCGGCCCGCACCAGCCCTCGCCGGTTGCCCAGGTAGCGGCGGGTGATCCCGGCGCGCTCGGGGTGCCCGGCCAGCCAGCCGGACCCGGCGCGGATCAGCTTGTCGACCTCGTCGGGGGCGAGCCAGTAGTGCTTGGCGTGGTCGAGCACCGGCAGCAGCACGTACACCTGGTTGAGCGCGTCCGCGAGCCGGACCGTGCCGCGCAGGGTGAGCGTGACGTACCGGGAGTCGCCCCATTCGGGGAAGCGCTCGTCCAGCTGCACGGGTTCGGCGGAGACCTCCCAGCCGAGCGGCTCGAACAGCCGGCGCGCGAACTCCGGGCCGCCTTTGCACGGCAGCGCGGGCAGCGACAGCTCCAGCGGGACGGCCCCGTCCGCGACCTCCTGACGGGCAGGGCAGCGCCCGCGCATCGCGGTGCGGAAGACGGCGTTCATAGCGGAGGACAGCAGGGACGAGGCCGCGTACGGCCGGTCGTTCACGTACTGGCTCAGGGAGAAGTCCGGGCTGTTCTTCCCCCGGCTCCGCTGGAGGCCGATCGGGTCGACTTCCAGCAGCAGCGCGGCGGTGCAGCGCTCGGCGGAGGCCTCGGGATAGAAAACGTGCGCGGTCCCGAAGGCCTGCTCGAACGTCTGCGCCCGGTCAGGGTGTTTGTGGAGCAGGAACCCCAGGTCCGTCGCGGGAGCATCCTGGCCCGAGGTCATCGTGATCGTCAGCAGCACCGCCCCAGTCTCCCCCAGAGCCGAAGAATGCACGATTTGTTATTCGATGGTGGTTACTAGGGAGGAAAGTCGCCCAGAAGAATGAGCGCTTGTGATCTCCCGCAGCACAGCCCTGGCCCTCACCGCCGTCCTCGGCCTCCCCCTGCTCGCCGTCGCGGGCTCCTCGGCCGCCGCCCCCGGCCCCTGCGGAAGCGTGTCGGCCCGCCCGTGGTGCGACCGCGACCTGCCGCCCGACAGGCGGGCCGGGCTGCTGCTGAAGGCGATGACCCTGGACGAGAAGATCGGCCTGATGGCCGGGGACGACGCCCTCGGACCGCTGAACACCGACAAGGACCCCGGCGCGCACGAGGGAACCGTCGACGGGATCCCGCGGCTGGGCGTCCCGACCGTGCTCATGGCCGGAGGCGGGCCCGCCGGGATCCGGCAGGGCCCGGGCACCGCGCTGCCCGCGCCGATCGCCCTCGGCGCCGGATTCTCCGCCGCCGACGCCGCCCGCTACGGCAGGCTCGTCGGCGACGAGGGCAGGCGCAAGGGCAACGACATCGTCCTCGGCCCCGCCCTGGACATCCTGCGCATCCCCAACGCCGGGCGCGGCTACGAGTCCTACGGCGAGGACCCGTACCTGACCGGCCGCCTCGGTGCCTCCTGGATCAAGGCGGCGCAGAAGCAGGGCGTCCTGGCGATGGTCAAGCACTACCCGGCCAACAACCAGGAGACCGACCGCTACCAGGTGAACGCGATCGTCGACCCCCGGACGATGCAGGAGATCTACCTGCCGCCGTTCGAGGCCGCGGTCCGGAACGGCCGGGCCGCCGCCGTCATGTGCGGCTACAACAAGGTGAACGGCAAGCCGTCCTGCGCGAACGGCACGTTCCTCGGCACGGTCCTGCGCGGCTCGTGGGGCTTCCGGGGGTTCGTGGCGTCCGACTGGCTGGCCGGCGCGAAGAACACCGTGGCGTCCGTGCGCGGCGGGCTGGACGTCGAGATGCCCGTCGGCCTCATCTACGGCAAGGACCAGCTGAACCAGGCCCTGCGCGAGAAGAAGATCACGTCCCGGCAGATCGACAAGCGGGTCCGCGCGTACCTGCGGACTCTCTTCGCCCACGGCGTGTTCGACCGCGCCCGGTACCGCGACCGGCCGCAGACCATCAACGTCGCCGCCAACGACCGGACCGCGCAGGCCATCGCCGAGAACGGCATCACCCTGCTGAAGAACAAGGGCGTCCTGCCGCTCAAGCCCGGGGCGAGCGTCGCCGTCATCGGCTCGTCCGCCTCCGACTACATCAGCGGCGCGGGCTCCTCCCGGGTCACCCCGCGCAAGCCCGTGACCGCGCTGCAGGGCATCACCGCCCGCGCCACAGGCCCCGTCTCCTACTCCGACGGCTCCAGCCTCACCGCCGCCGCGGCGGCAGCCCGCCGTGCCGACGTGGCCGTCGTGGTGGTGTCGGACGCGCGGGAGGAGGCCGAGGACCTCAAGTGCATCTCCCTCAGGTGCGGCGCCCCCGACCGCGAGGACCAGGACGCCCTGATCCGCGGGGTCGCCGCCGCCAACCGCAACACCGTCGTGGTCCTGCAGACCGGCGGCCCCGTCCTGACCCCGTGGCGGAGCAGGGTCGCGGGCCTGGTGCAGGCCTGGTACCCCGGTGAGCGCGGCGGCACGGCCATAGCCCGAGTCCTGTACGGCGACGCCGAGCCCGGCGGACGGCTTCCCGTCACGTTCCCCGTCGCCAATGCGAAGGCGGCCAAGAGCGGCACCGTCCGCTACTCCGAGCGGCTCCAGGTCGGCTACCGCCGGTACAACGCCCGCAGGCTTCCGGTCGCCTACCCGTTCGGTCACGGGCTCTCGTACACGACGTTCGGATACAGCCGTCTGAAGGTGTCGGGCAACCGCGTCCAGGTGACCGTGACGAACACCGGACGCCGCGCGGGCTCGGCCGTCCCGCAGCTGTACCTCACCTTCCCCCGCTCGGCGGGGGAGCCGCCGCGCCAGTTGAAGGGCTTCACGAAGGTGATGTTGAAGCCCGGCCGGTCCAAGCGGGTCACCTTCGTGCTCGACAAGCGGTCCTTCTCCATCTGGAAGAACGGCTGGAAGGCCGTCGGGGGCTGCCACACCGTCGAGGTCGGCTCGTCCAGCAGGCATCTTCCCCTGTCGGGGAGGCTGTGCCGCTGATCTTCGTGATCCCGGAGGCCCGGGTGGCCCGTGGTGACGAACCGCCTTCATAAGACAACAGGTACAAAAGCCCAGTAGTCTGCTGAATCCTGTCAGTCCGGAAGGCGACCCCGGGCCCCCCGAGCCGGTGGTCGGCCGATCCTCGCTCGACCCACGGAAAGATCGGAGACGAACCGCTGATGCGCAAGCCCCTGATCGGCGCCCTCGCCCTCGGCGCCGCCCTGCCGCTGATCGCCGCGGCGCCCGCCGAGGCCGCCCCCGCCGTCCGCTTCTCCCTCGTGCAGTACGACGCCAAGGGCAAGGACACCGGCAAGAACGTCAACGGCGAGTACCTGGTCATCACCAACTACGGGAGCAAGGCGGTCAGCCTGGCGGGCTGGACCATCGGCCACACCCGGCAACTGAAGGACTCCAAGTACACCTTCTACTTCCCGGCGCGGAACTTCTCGGTCAAGCCCAAGGGCAAGATCGTCATGCGCATGGGCGAGGGCAGGAAGACCAAGACGACCGTCTACCAGGGCATGCGCCGCCACCTGTGGCCCAACGTCAAGGGTGCGGCCTACCTGTTCGACCGTTCGAACAAGCGCATCGACGCCTGCGCTTGGAACAGCCCCACGGGCTCCACCAGGTGCTGACGGACCGGGCCGGCGCGGAGCCGGCCCGGCCGCGTCACCCCCGCACGAGGGAGGCGACGCACTCGACGTGGCTGGTGTTGGGGAACAGGTCGAACGCCCTGAGCGTCTCCAGCACCCAGCCGCGCGCCGAGAAGTACTTCAGGTCGCGGGCCAGGGTCGCTGGATCGCAGGACACGTAGGCGATCTTCCGGTTGGTGCGGCGGGCGATCTCGTCCACCACCTTCTCCCCCGCGCCCGCCCGGGGCGGGTCCAGCACCGTGATGTCGGCCCCGCGCACCCGGGAGCCGCCCCGGTGCCCGGCCTCCTGCCCGCGCTTGACCTGGGTCCTGGCGGTACTGCGGCCCTGGCTCTGGCCGAACTCCAGCGCGGCCAGCACCTCCTCGACCTTGCCCTGCTCGATGTTCACCTGCGGCAGGTCCTTGAGGTTGAACTTGGCGTCGCGGACCGCCTGCCCGCCGGCCTCGACCCCGACCACCAGGCCGCGCGGGCCCACCCGCTCGCCCAGCACCCCGGCGAACAGGCCGACCCCGCAGTACAGGTCGAGGGCGATGTCCCCCGGCTTGGGCTGCAGCGCCTCCAGCACGGCGTCGGCCAGCTTGTCGGCCGCCCCCGGGTGCACCTGCCAGAAACCGCTGCCGGTGACCTGCCAGAGCCGCCCTGCGGCCTCCTCACGCACGAACGGGACGACCGGGCGGCGGCCCTCCCGCGGCCCCTGCCCGGGTCGCTCGGGCTTCACCAGCCGCACCGGCACGTCCAGCTGCGGCACCTGCGGCGGCCTGCCGCGCCTGCCCTTGGGCTCGGAGACCACCACCAGGCGGTCCCCGGTCGCGGCGGACGTGATGCCCTCCACCGCGGAGGCCCCGGGCCAGCGCTTGCGCTCGATCCCGATCATCTCGACGCCGGGGTGGGCGATCAGGCACTCGTCGACGTACTCCAGGTCGTGCGAGCGGTGCTTGCGCAGCCCCACGGCGCCCTCGGGGTCGACGGCGAACTGCACGCGCGTGCGCCAGCCGAAGCCGGGCGGGGCGGACAGCGGCTCGCCGTCCTCTGTGTAGACGGCCGGGACCGGCACCTCCTCCACATGCACCGGCCGGTCGATCCCGGCCAGCCGCCGCAGCTGCTCGGCCACCACGTCGGCCTTGAGCGCGCGCTGCGCCGCCGGGGTGGCGTGCTGCCAGTCGCAGCCGCCGCAGCGGCCCGGCCCGGCGAACATGCAGGGCGGCTCCACCCGGTCCGGCGACGACCTGAGGATCTCCACCGCGTCCGCGCGCAGATAGGTGCGGGTCTCCTCGGTCACCCTGGCCCGGACGAGTTCGCCCGGGAGGGCGTGCCGCACGAAGACGACCAGCCCCTCGTGCCGGGCCACGCAGAAGCCGCCATGCCCGACGGGGCCGACTTCGAGTTCAAGGAGATCCGAATCAGTCACGTTCCGCGAGTCTAGGGCCTGCTTCGAAGTCGAAGGAACGGTCCGGCGCCCGGCGGCGCCCCTCCGGCGGGATCCCCCGGGAGCACTTCCCGTGCGCTCTCACTGATCGCCCCGCCGGACCGAGCCGGGGGCCGGGCGTTCGGTCCGGCCCTTGAGCCTGGCGGAGGAGGCCAGCTGCCAGGGCACGCTGGTGACCATGACGCCGGGCTGGAAGAGCAGGCGGCCCTTCAGACGCAGGGCGCTCTGGTTGTGCAGGAGGTGCTCCCACCAGCGGCCCACCACGTACTCGGGGATGTAGACCGTCACCACGTCCCGGGGGGACTTGCGCCGGACGTTGCGCACGTAGTCCAGCACCGGGCGGGTGATCTCCCGGTAGGGCGAGTCGAGGACCTTGAGGGGGACCGGCAGGTCCAGCGCGTGCCACTCGTCCTGGAGTTGCGCCGCCTCCTCCGGGTCCACCCCGACCGTGACCGCCTCCAGGATGGAGGGCCGGGTGGCCCTGGCGTAGGCCACGGCGCGCAGCGTCGGCTTGTGGACCTTGGAGACCAGCACGATGGCGTGGTTGCGCGCGGGCAGCGCGTACTCCTCCTCGTCCGGCTCCAGTTCCACCGCGACCCGGTCGTAGTGGGTGCGGATCCCCCGCATCACCAGGAACAGCGCGGGCATCGCGATGCAGACGATCCACGCCCCATGGGTGAACTTCGTGATCAGGACGATCACCAGCACGGTGCCGGTGATCACCAGCCCGATGCTGTTGATCAGCCGGGAGGTCCGCATCTCCCTCCGCCGCTTGGCGTCCGACTCGGTGCGCAGCAGCCGGTTCCAGTGCCGGACCATGCCGGTCTGGCTGATGGTGAAGGACACGAAGACGCCGACGATGTAGAGCTGGATCAGCCTGGTCACGTCGGCCTTGAAGACGTACATCAGCACGATCGCGGCCCCGGCCAGCATGAGGATGCCGTTGCTGAAGGCCAGCCTGTCGCCCCGGGTGTGCAGCTGCCGGGGCAGGTAGCGGTTCTGCGCCAGGACCGAGGCCAGAACGGGGAAGCCGTTGTAGGCGGTGTTGGCGGCCAGGATCAGGATCAGCGCCGTCATGGCGGTCAGGAACACGTACATGGGCGTGAAGTTGCTGAAGACCGTCTCGGCGACCTGGGTGATCACCGTGTTCTGCCCCTTGGAGACGTCCTCGCCGGTCGCCGGGTCGATCAGGCGGCTGCCGTGCGTCGGGTCCGCCGCCTTGGCGTCGGTCAGGTAGGCCAGCGCGCTGACGCCGCCGAACATGGTGACCGCCACCAGGCCCAGCATCGCCAGGGTCTTGGCGGCGTTCTGCCCCTTGGGCTTCTTGAACGCCGGGACGCCGTTGCTGATCGCCTCGACGCCGGTGAGCGCCGCGCACCCGGACGCGAAGGCCCGCAGCAGCAGGAAGATCCCCGCCGCTCCGGCCACGCCGCTCGCGGTGCCCTGGACCTCCAGGCCGGCGGTCGAGGCCTTCAGGTCCGCGCCCGCCGCGAGCCGGATGAAACCCCAGATCATCATGGCGAACACCGCGAACATGAAGAGGTAGGTCGGGATCGCGAAGGCGATGCCCGACTCCTTCAGTCCGCGCAGGTTCAGCAGGGTCAGGAGGACGACGATGAGGATCGCGAAGCCGACCTTGTGCTCGTGGATGAGATCGGAGAAGGCCCCCAGGTTCTCCACCGCCGAGGAGATCGACACCGCGACGGTGAGCACGTAGTCGACCAGCAGGGCGCTGGCCACGACCAGCCCCCAGTTGCCGCCCAGGTTGGTGGTGGCGACCTCGAAGTCGCCGCCCCCGCTCTGGTAGGCCCGGACGTTCTGCCGGTAGGAGGCCACCACGACGAGCAGGATCAGGATGACGGCGGCCGCCACCCAGGGGGTGAAGGCGTACCCGGCCAGCCCCGCGATGCCCAGCGTGATGAGGATCTCCTGCGGAGCGTACGCGACCGACGACAGGGCGTCACTGGCGAACACCGGAAGCGCGATGCGCTTGGGAAGAAGCTGCTCGTGAGCCTGCGCGCTGCGCAGGGCCCGCCCGAGCAGCAGACGCTTGGCGACGTCGGGAACCTTCGACACGTAGAGAGACTCTAATCGTTGCCCTCACGGGCGTTTCTCCTCGGCACCCCCTGATACGAGAACGGACCCGGCCGACCGGTATCCGCGTTCTCCGCAGGGCGGAGCTTTGCCTGTTCGGGGGGATACTGTCGCGTACAGCCACCGACATCTTCACGATCGAGAACGGAACGGTTCGTGCATATCGTCATCATGGGATGCGGCAGGGTCGGCTCGACCCTCGCCCATATCCTGGAGGACAAGGGCCATTCGGTCGCCATCATCGACCAGAGCCCCGAGGCCTTCCGCAGGCTGCGCGGAACCTTCAAGGGCCGCCGGGTGGTGGGCATGGGCTTCGACAGGGACGTGCTGATCGAGGCCCAGATCGAGCGGGCCTCGGCCTTCGTCGCGGTCAGCAGCGGCGACAACTCCAACATCATCTCCGCCCGGGTGGCACGGGAGACCTTCGGGGTGGAGAACGTCGTCGCGCGGATCTACGACTCCCGGCGGGCCGAGGTCTACCAGCGGCTGGGCATCCCGACCGTGGCGACGGTCCGCTGGACCGCCGAGCAGATGCTGCGGCGGCTGCTGCCCGACGGCGCGATGCCGCTGTGGCGCGACCCCACCGGTGAGGTCAAGCTCGCCGAGGTGCAGACCGACACGGCCTGGATCGGCGCCAAGGTCGGCGAGCTGGAGAGCTCGGCGCGCACCCGCGTGGCCTTCCTCAGCCGGCTCGGCGAGGCCGTCATCCCCACCGGGGACACCGTCATCCAGGACGGCGACGTGGTCCATGTGATGGCGCGTTCCTCTGACATCGACCGGATCACCGAGGCGCTGGCCGAGCGCGTCCAGGAGAGTGAGTGACATGCGGGTGGCGATAGCCGGGGCCGGCGCGGTGGGCCGGTCCATCGCCCAGGAGCTGCTGGAGAACGGGCACGAGGTCCTGCTCATCGACAAGGACCCCAAGGCCATCAAGGTGGAGATGGTGCCGCGCGCCGAGTGGCTGCTGGCCGACGCCTGCGAGATCTCCTCGCTGGACGACGCGGCGCTGGAGCGCTGCCAGGTGGTGGTGGCCTCCAGCGGCGACGACAAGGTGAACCTGGTGGTCTCGCTGCTGGCCAAGACCGAGTACGGGGTGCCCCGGGTGGTGGCCCGGATCAACCATCCGAAGAACGAGTGGCTGTTCAACGAGTCCTGGGGCGTGGACGTCGCGGTCTCCACCCCCCGACTGCTCAGCGCGCTGGTGGAGGAGGCGGTCAGCGTCGGCGACCTGGTCCGGCTGATGACCTTCCGCCAGGGGGACGCCAACCTCGTCGAGCTGACCCTGCCCGACGACGCCCCGCTGAACGGCCAGCGGGTCGGCACCGTCCAGTGGCCCAGGGACACCGCCCTGGTGGCGATCCTGCGCGAGGGCAGGGTGCTCGTCCCGTCCAAGGACGACACCCTGGAGGCCGGGGACGAGCTGATGTTCGTGGCCAGCCAGGACGTCGAGGACGAGCTCGGCGAGCTGCTCAGCTCCCGCTGACCGCGGCCCGTCCCGAACGCCCTGAGAACGCGGAAGCCCCCGGAGCCCGTCGGCCCGGGGGCTTTTCCGTGTCTTCACCGCGCGGTTCCGCCCGGGGACGTCACCCTTCTTCGGACTGGTAGTAGGCGGCTTCCAGGGCCTCCACGTACCGCAGGACGGCCAGCTGCGCCACCGAGGGGTGCGCGCCCAGCGCCGCGGCGGGCTCGGCGCCCGCGTCGGCGGCGGCCTTGGCCAGTTCGGTCTCGTCCACCTCCAGCACGCAGGGGGAGAGCGCCGGACGGTGGGAGCCCATGCCGCGCAGCGCCTCGGTGGCGGCGGCGAGTTTCTGCGGGTCGCCGAGCGGCGCCGTCACCACGGGGACGGCCAGCCGTGAGGCCAGCAGCACCGCGGTCACCTCGGCGCTCTCGTCGACGGCGCGGGAGGCCAGGACGACGCCGTCCGCGGCGGTCACCATGCTCATCATGCGGATGCGGTCGGCCCGGGCCAGGCCCGCCTCGGCCAGCCTCAGATGCAGCGCCTCGGCCAGCAGCGGATGCGGGCCGAGCACGTCCGACACCAGGACGGGCAGCTCGGCGAGTCCCTCGCGGAGCGGCGTCTCGATCGCGGGATCGGGAGTCAGCAACAGCGGCACGACCACGGCGGCGGGGTCTCCTGCCAGCAGGCCCAGGTCTGCGTCGGCGCCGGCGTGCACCGGGATGCCGGGGTGGGCGACGGCGATGATCCTGGCCATCTCGCCCATGACCTCGGACGGCCCGCCGACGAGGACCACGGCGGGCGAGTCGGGCGGGAGTGAGAAGGAGCCGCCGCGGTGTCGGCCGCCGCGACGACCGGCACGGCGCCGGGTCGGCAGCGCGTCGGGAGTCACATCGGGGAGTTCGGTCACGGGGTAAAGGGTAGTCCCGTAACGTACTAACTTTGTGCGATATGCCCGGGGAAGCGCATCAGATCACCACCGTAGTAGGCTCCGCTCACGTCCCCGCCGTTTCACTGTGACCACTCGACGGAACCCCCCACGGAGGCCTGCCGGGCATGCGACGTTCGCGCAGCCAGCCGATCAGATCCGCGATCATCTCACTGCTGGCAGTCCCGCTCACCGCGCTCATCGTGCTGTGGGCGTTCACCGCGTCCGGCGCCCTGAACCAGGGGCTCGACCTGGCCCGGGCGCGCACTCTCGACACCGACCTGGTGCAGCCCGTCCAGGATCTGGCCATCGCGCTCCAGCGCGAACGCAAGCTCTCCATGCTCTCGATGAGCGCCCCCGCGGCGGTGCGCGCCGGCGAACTGCAGACCTACCGTGAGATCACCAACTCGGCGCGCGAGGTCTTCGACCGCAACGTCGCCGGCCGCAACCTGCGCGGCTCCGTCGACGAGGGCACCCGCGAACGGATGGACCGGTTCGGCCGCGACCTCGGCGGGCTGGCCCTCCTGCGCTCCCTGGTCGACGGCGGCGGGACCAAGAACCGCACCGAGGTCTACACCACCTTCCGGTCGCTGATCGACGGCGCCTTCGGCATCCGACGAGGCGTGCTCCCCGTGGACCCGAGGCTCGCCCGGGACGCCGCCCTGCTCACCTCGTTGAGCATGGCCAGGGAGCAGATCTCCCGCGCCGACGCGATCGTCGCCGGACGGCTGCCCGCCCCGCTGAACGCCTGGGAGCGCAGGGAGCTGGCCGCGGTGGCCGGAGCCCGCGACCTCCTCTACTCCGACGCCCTCCCGCAACTGCCGCCTGCCGACCGGGGCCGGTACAACGCCTTCTTCAACGGCACCGACTACCAGCGGTTCGGGCAGATGGAGGAGCGGCTCACCCGCAGCCAGGGCGGCGCGCAGACGGTGTCCCAGCAGGACTGGGACACCAGCGCGGGCAACCTGCTCGGCGAGCTGCAGGACCTGGAGGACGGCCCGCGCGAGGAGATCGCCGCGCAGGAGCGTTCGGCCTCCTTCGGGATCCTGCTGCGCATCTCCCTGCTCGGCGGCCTGGGCCTGCTCGCCGTGGTGCTCTCCCTCACCATCGCCTGGCGGGTGGCGCGCAGGCTGATCCGGGAGAGCCGGGCCCTGGCCGACACCGTCGGCGAGTTCACCCGCGACCAGCTGCCCGTGCTCGCCGAGATGGTCCGCGGCGGACACAAGATCACCGACCCGGGCGGCCCCGTCGGCGTGCAGTTCAGCGTCACCGAGATCGAACGCATCTTCCGTTCGTTCGCCGCCGCGCGCTCGGCCGTCCTGGAGGCGGCCCAGCACGAGGCCTCCACCACGAACGCCGTCCGCGACGTCTTCGTCAACCTGGCCTCCCGCAACCAGGCGCTGCTGCACCGGCAGCTGTCGCTGCTGGACCAGATGGAACGCGACGCCGACGACCCCGAAGAGCTGGCCCGCCTGTTCCAGCTCGACCACCTGGCCACCCGGATGCGGCGGCATGCCGAAGGCCTGGTCATCCTGGCGGGCAAGACCCCCGGGCGCGGCTGGCGCTCCCCCGTCCCGCTCATGGACGTGGTGCGCGGCGCGGCCTCGGAGGTGGAGGACTACACCCGGGTCCGGGTGCTTCCGATGCCCCGGGTCTCGGTGGTCGGCCCCGCCGTGGCCGACACCATCCACCTGCTGGCCGACCTCGTCGAGAACGCCGTCCAGTACTCCCCGCCGGACACCCCGATCGAGATCTCCGGCCAGGGCGTCGCCGCCGGCTACGTGCTGGAGATCGAGGACCGCGGCCTCGGCCTGCCCGCCGAGGTCCTGGAGGAGCTCAACGACCGGCTCTCGGCGCCGCCGGACTTCGCCCTCACCGACAGCGCGCGGCTCGGGTTGTTCGTGGTGGCCCGGCTGGCCCGGCGGCACGACATCAAGGTCTCCCTGCGCTCCTCCCCGTACGGGGGGACCACCGCGGTGGTCTTCCTGCCCAAGAAGATCCTCAACACGGATGTGCCCATGCCGGAACCCGACGAGCCCCAGGACCACGCCGTGGAGTCCCCCGTCCTGGCCCGTGCCGCGCTGGAGGCGGCGGAGCCCTCCGCCGAGCCGGCTCCGGCCGCGGCGCCCGCGCTCCGCCCGTCGCCCGTCCTGGTGGAGGATCCCCCCGCCGAGCCGGAGTTCCACCTCGGCCTGCCCCGGCGGCGGCGCAAGAACAGGTCCCTGACGGCCGCGCCCGCCGAGGCCGCGCCCGCCCCCGCGCCGCCGGAACCCCCGCCCGCCGCGGCCGGCGCCGAACGCTCCCCGGACGACCTGCGCCTGCGCATGTCGGCGATGCAGCGGGGCTGGGAGCGCGGCCGTTCCGAATCAGCTTCTCTGGCCGATGAACCTTCCCTTCCCTCCGAGGAGCGCCCATGACCGAACCCGGCGATCTCAACTGGCTGCTCGACAATCTGGTGTCCCGGGTGGCCCAGGTCAGGCAGGCGATCGTCCTGTCGAGCGACGGCCTGGTCATCGGCCAGTCCCAGGGACTGGCCCGAGACGACGCCGAGCACCTGGCCGCGCTGGCCTCCGGTTTCCAGAGCCTGGCCCGCAGCACCGGCGAGCAGTTCCAGGGCGGCGCGGTCCGCCAGACGATCGTGGAGATGGACGAGGCCTTCCTCTTCGTCACCTCCGCGGGGCAGGGCGCCAACCTCGCGGTCCTGGCCGACGCCAAGGCCGACGTCGGCGTCATCGCCTACGAGATGGCCATGCTGGTCACCAGGGTGGGTCTGCACCTGTCGGCGCGGCCCCGGACGGCGAGTCAGGCATGACCGGCCACGAGTGGCTCGACGAGGAGGCCGGGCCGATCGTCCGGCCCTTCACCCTCACCGGGGGCCGGACCTCGTCCGCGCACCCGTCTGATCTCGATCTGATGACACTCGTGGTATGCGTTTCCGAACCGGTGTACGGTTCGCTCCTCCTGACCCCGGAACACGAGGCGATCCTGAACCTCGCCCGCGATCCCCTGACGGTGGCCGAAGTGGCCTCCGAGCTCGATCTCGCGGTGGGCGTGGTGAAGGTCCTGCTCGGCGACCTGCTCGCGGACCGGCGTATCAAGGTACGCCGTCCCGCGCCGGTGGCACAGTTCCCCAATCCCAGAATCATCGAAGAGGTAATTCATGGACTCCAGGCCCTCTGAGGCCGAGCTCGCCGTCAAGATCCTGGTGGCGGGCGGGTTCGGCGCGGGGAAGACCACGCTGGTCGGCTCGGTCAGCGAGATGCGTCCCCTGCGCACCGAGGAACAGCTGACCGAGCGCAGTGTCGGCGTGGACGAGCTCACCGGGGTGGAGCAGAAGCGGACCACCACGGTCGCCATGGACTTCGGCCGGATCACCCTGCGGACCGGGCTGGTGCTCTACCTGTTCGGCACCCCCGGACAGGACCGTTTCTGGTTCATGTGGGACGAGCTGGCCGAGGGCGCGCTCGGCGCGGTCGTGCTCGTCGACACCCGGCGGCTGGCCGACTGCTTCGCCTCGATCGACTACTTCGAACGGCGCGGGCTGCCGTTCATCATCGGGGTGAACACCTTCGAGGGCGCCAAGCCCTACACCCCCGACGACATCAGGGTCGCGCTGGACCTCGACCCCGAGGTCCCCGTGATCAACTGCGACGCGCGCAGCCGCGAGTCCACCCGGCAGGTGCTCATCACCCTGATGGGCCACGTCATGACCGCGATGGCCCGGCGATAGCCTTTGCCCGATCTTGACCTCCGCCGCTCTGGGGGACGTTAGGAGATCGGCACCCTGCGGATTACAACGGTTACACCAATCTTCTCGGGAGACCGTTAATGATCCACAGCTTCAGGCTCAGCGCCCGCGCCATCACCGTCTTCTCGGCCCTGGCGATCACGGGGCTCGCTCCCGGGCTCCCCGCGCCCGCCCACGCGGCCGACGGACAGCCGGTCCCAGTACAGCCCCGGTGGAAGCCGGAGCACCGGCCCAAGGGGCTGGTGGGGCCGGCCAGGCCGGTGAAGGCCGAGAAGGCGCGCAAGAAGCGCAAGGTGAGGAGGCAGCCCGTCGAGGTCCGCCGGCCACGGGTCCGGCTGGACGTCGGCGGGCCCGAGGGGCCCCTGGTCCCCGGGCGCAGCTACGACTGGCCGTACTCCATCACCAACCTGGGCCCGCGGACGGCCGAGGGGGTCTTCTTCAGGACCCCGGTGCCCGGCGGCCTCGAATATGTCTCCGGCCAGGGGAACTGCTCGATGCAGGGCCCGTACGTGGTCTGCGCCGTGGGCTCCCTGCAGCAGCACCAGACCCACACCGGCGTGATCACCACCAGGGTGTCGGAGCACGCCACGCCCGCCTCCACGGTCCAGGGCAGCGTCGAGGTGAAGTGGACGGGCGGGACGACCACGGGTTCCTTCCCCGCCACGTCCATCTCCCAGGCCTCCGACCTGGTGGTGACCGCCAACGGGCCGGGGCAGGTCCAGGCGGGCCATCAGATCACCTACACGTTCACCGTCGAGAACCGCGGTCCCTCCGCGGCGACCGGGGTCACCGTGAACGCGCCCGGCACCTCCACGCAGACCCCGGTGACGGTGGTGGGCGGCCAGAACTGCGCCGCCCAGGGGGACCAGGGCGTCGTCTGCACGCTGGGCACCGTGGGGGCGCACACGAGCAAGACGTTCACCGTCGTCTTCAAGGCGACGCCGAAGGCCACTCCGGGCGCGATCTTCGTCAGGCGGTTCGAGGTGGTCTCCTCGACTCCCGACCTGCACCCGGACGACAACTACGCCACCGTCCGTCCCACGGTCATCAGGTACCTGCCGACACGGGACAGGGACGAGTTCGACGACGAGTTCCCCGACCGGCCCAGGCCCCGCCCGATGCCGCGCGCTCCGCGGGACGAGGCGCCGCGGGAAGAGGCGCCGGCCCCCGCTCCCGAGGCGCCGGCCCCGGCTCCGCGCACGGCCGTCGAGGCACTGCCCGAGACCGGGAGCGACACCCAGTCGCGGGTGGACCTGGCGCTGGCCCTGCTGGGCACGGGCCTCGTGCTGGTGGGGGTGGCCGCGCGCCGCAGGCGGGCCTCCTCAGGACGTACGGGCCGCCTCTGACGCGGTCACTCGCCGGGCGCCGGACGGGCGCCCGGCTCCCCGCCGTCCGCGGGGGCGGCGGACGGCTCGGCCAGCGGCGTCCTGCCCCGCGCCAGCACCCAGACCATGGCCGCGAACGAGGCGAGCTGCAGGGGCCAGCCCAGAGCGATCTTGGCGGTGCCCAGCCAGGCGACCTCGCCGGCCAGGTACAGCGGGTACTGCACCACCACGCGCAGCACGCACGGCAGCACCAGCAGCCAGGTCAGCCTGGAGCACAGACGCACCACCGCCGGGTCGTTCCGCCAGGCGGTCGGATCCCCGGTGACCGAGCCGATGATGAACCCGACCACCGGCCAGCGCACGATGATCGAGAAGATCATCGCCACCGAGTAGCCGGCGTTGTAGAGGATGCCGGGCAGGAACGCGTCCTCGGCCTTGCCGCTGCGCAGCGCGAAGAACGCGGCGATCCCGATGCCGAAGAGGCTGTTGAGCACGAACTGCGTGGTCGAGCGCTGAGCCAGCCGCACCACCAGCAGCAGCACCGCCGAGCCGACGCTCAGGACCACCGCCGTCTTCAGGTCGTGGACGATGAGCCAGGTGAGGGTGAAGGCGACGGTCGGCACCGCGCTCTCCGCCGTCCCCCGCAGCCCGCCGAGGGCCTTGCTCAGCTGAGTGCGGACCGCCGCCTCGACGGTCTGCCTGGCCTGCTCGTCGGCAGCGGCCTCTGTCACGTGGCTCCCCGGAGTTCGTAGCGCGGATTGAAGATGACCTTGCGGCCGTCCTGCAGGCTCACCAGGCCCTCGGCGCGCAGCCGGCGGCCCGGCTCTATTCCGGCGATACGGCGGCGGCCCAGCCACACCAGGCTGACCACGTCCGAACCGTCGTAGAGCTCGGCCTCCAAGGCGGGGGCTCCGCCCCGGGGCCGCAGGGTCACGGTACGTAGCGTACCCGCGACCTGCGCCCTGCGGCGCTCCCCGCACTGGGCGATCGGCGTCGCCCCTTCAGCGCCCGTGTCCTTCTGGAGCTCCTCCGCTTCGAGCTCGGCGTTGCTGGAGGTGAGGCGGCGCAGGAATCTCCGCAGGCCGCCCCTCTCAGGCGCTTCGTCCATGAAGCAGAGGCTACGGCATCAGGTCCCTTACACGGCAGTCCATACCCATCCGTTCCGCTCCGCATCAAACGGCCTCCAAGTCCCGACGCGCCCGCAACCAGGGGCCGCCCAGCACGCAGAGGGCCACCGCCGCCAGTCCGCCGAGCGCAGCGCCGGAGAAGGCCGCACGGTTGCCGACCTCCTCATGGAGCCAGCCGGCCAGTACGGAACCGGCCGAGGTGCCGACCGTCATGAACGCCACGATCCAGGCGAACGCCTCGGTCACGGTGCCGACGGGCGCCAGCCTCTCGACCAGTCCGAAGACGCAGCCCAGCGTGGGGGCGAGGAAGACCCCCGACAGGTAGCTCAGCAGCACCATCACCGGGATCGACGGGGTGAGCATGAGCAGGGCGTAGCCGACCGTGAGACCGGCCAGCAGCGGAGCGACGCGCCGTTCGGGCTCGCCGGGCCACACCCGGGATCCGTAGACCAGCCCGCCGGTGAGCGCTCCCAGCGCGTTGACCGCGACCAGCCAGCCGGCCGCGCCGGGCTCTCCCCGTACCTCGGCGTAGGCGGCCATCGCCACGGTGAACACGCCGAGGCTCAGCCCGATGAAGCCCAGGGAGGAGGCGAGGACGACCAGGCCGCGGGAGCGCAGCGCCCCGGCCCAGTGCGCGGCCCGGACCGCGCCCCGCCAGTCGCGGGACGGCCGGGACGTGATCACCACGAGTGTCCCGGCCAGGCCCAGGAGCGCGGCGGCGTACAGGGGCGCGGTGCCGGAGAGCAGCCCTGAGACGAAGACAAGGACCGGGCCGAGGGTGAAGATCAGTTCCTGTGTCGCCGCGTCCATGGCGTAGGCGGCCTGCACCTGGGCGGGCCGGTCGAGCACCTCGGGCCACAGCGCGCGCAGTCCCGGCTCCAGGGGCGGGGTGAAGAAACCGGCCAGCGCGACGGTGAAGACCGCGAGCGGGGTGGAGGAGATCCCGGTGAGGGCGAAGAGCACGAAGCCGAGACCGGCCAGCAGGGCGCTGGGAAGGAGGATCCGGGGCTGGCCGAGCCGGTCCATCAGCCTTCCCAGGACGGGCTGGCCGGCGCCGGCGGCCAGTGCGTGGACCGCGGACAGGACGCCGCCCAGGACGTAGTCCCCGCCGGCGGCGCGGGTGAACAGGACGATGGCGAGCACCCCCATCCCGTTGGGCAGGCGTCCCAGCAGCGTTCCGCCCAGGAGCCTCGCGGCCCACGGGGCGCGCAGAAGATCCAGATAGACGCGCATGTTTCTCCTCGCAGGTGGGGGGTTTGAGGGGGTGTACGATAGTCATACGTATGACTATCGTCGGCGGACACCCGGTCGGTGTCATTCATCACCCGGCGGTACGTAATACTTCGTGTTCCACTGAAGCTCAGCCTAATCTCAGCTAAGGGGCGTGATGCCTGCAGACACCCCGCCCGCCCCGCCCACGAGCAAGGACGTGGCCGCGGCCGCCGGCGTCTCCCAGTCCACCGTCTCGATGGTGCTCAGCGGCAAATGGCCCGGCCGGGTCTCGGCACGCACCGCCCAGAAGGTCCGGGACACCGCCGAACGCCTGGGCTACCGGCCCAACCCCGCCGCCCGCAACCTGCGGCTGGGCCGGACCCGGACGATCATGCTCGTCGTCCCGACGATCACCGCGCCGTTCTTCGCCTCCGTCTACATCGGCGCGGCCAGGGTCGCCGCCGAGCACGGGTTCAGCCTGGTGGTGTTCACCTGGCCGCTGGACCTCGACGGGCCCTTCGACGGGCCGCAGGAGGCCATCGACGGCATGCTCGCCTCCTCCATGGCCGAGGCGTCCCTGTCCGGGATGCGGCGGCCGGTCCCCCTCGTCATGCTGGACAGCGACCCGGACGGCGGCGCGCCCACGGTCAACTTCGACATCGAAGGCGCGATGCGCGACCTGACCGAGCACCTGTTCGCGCTGGGGCACCGCAGGATCGGGCACCTGGCCGCCGACATCGACGTGTGGACGTTCCAGTGCCGGGCGGCGGCGCTGGAGGCCCGGGTGCCCGACGTGGTCACCGAACGGGCGGCGATCAGCATCACCGACGGCTTCGAGGCGGCCGTGCGGCTGCTGTCCCGGCCCGACCGGCCCACCGCGCTGGTCTGCGACGACGACACCCTGGCCGTCGGCGCCCACAAGGCGGCGCAGGCGCTCGGCCTCGACGTGCCCGGCGACGTGGCCATCACCGGGTTCGACGACGTGATCCTGGCCGAGGCGCTGGAGCTCACCACGGTCCGGCTGCCGGCCGAGCAGCTCGGCGCCCAGGCCATGCTGGGGCTGCTGGACCTGCTGAACGGGCGGACCCCGCCCCGGCCCGTCCTTCCCGCCGAACTGGTCATCCGTCGCTCCACGTCGCCCTCGGCCGCGCTCACCACCGCCGCCGAGCCCGCGGACTGAGCACCGACTCCGAAAGGCGAAGGGTCCCCGCCGGTGTCACCGGCGGGGACCCTTCCTCGTCCTGGATGCTCTCGCGGCCGCCCGCGGTCAGCGGACCTCGCTGATCTCGGGGCCGCGCTCGAACGGGTCGAAACCGTCCTCGTCCTCCTCCTGCTGATCGAAGGCCTGCTGGGCCTCGGCCGGGAGGGTGAGCTCGAGCAGCTCGCGCGGCGGCATAGGCTGGTCGCCGCGGACCACGACCACCTGGCGGAACAGGTCCTCGAGGAACTGCCACTGCTCCTCGTCCTGGACCGCGGCGCCGGTGACGACCGCGCGAAGGAACCAGCGGGGGCCGTCCACGCCCACGAAGCGCAGCGGCTGCCAGGCGTAGCCCTGCTCGATGATCTCCTGCGGGATCTGCTCGCGCATCTCCTCGGGCATCTGCTCGAGGATCTCCGGGGTCAGCGGCGCCGGGATCATGGCGTGCAGCTCGGCACCGAACGGGCCGTCGGCCTCCTGGACCTCGCCCTGGGCGTTCTGGGTGACCTCCTCGGCGAGCTCCTGGCGCAGCTCGTCCCAGATGCCGGAGCGCTTGGGCGCGGCCAGCGCCTGCAGCTGCATGCTGCTCTCCCCGGCGATCACGGTGATCGCCACGATCCTGCCGTTGACCGGGTTGCCCTCGGCGTCGAACTCGCTGGGCTCGAGGTTGACCTGCACCTCGATGCCGGGGCCGATCGGCACCTGCAGGGCGCCGAAGTCCAGCCGCTCCAGCTCGGGCACCGTGTCCTCGGCGGCGTCCCAGGGGCCCCCGCCGGTGGCCTTGCCCGTCTCGGGAGCCTCCGCGGCGGTCTCGGCGGACTTCTCCGCGGGCTTCTCTTCCTGACGACGACGTCCGAAAGCCACTTTGACTACTCCTTCGTTATGAGTGCGCCCGCTGAGCGTATCCCCCTGTGGAACCGAAACCACCGTTTCCACGGGCCGATCCCGGGAGTTCCTCGACCTCGAGGAAGGCCGCCCGCTCCACTTTCTGGATCACCAGCTGCGCGATGCGGTCACCGCGGGCCAGCCGCACCGTCTCACGCGGATCGGTGTTGATCAGGGTGACCTTGATCTCGCCCCGGTACCCCGCGTCCACGGTTCCGGGCGCGTTGACGAGTGTCACTCCCAATCTAGCCGCCAGACCCGACCTCGGATGGACAAAAGCGGCAAAACCATCGGGCAACGCGATCGCCACCCCGGTGGGCACGACCTCCCGCTCCCCCGGCTCCAGCACCACGTCCCGCGCCGCGTGAAGATCGGCCCCCGCGTCCCCCGGATGCGCGTACGCGGGCACCGGCAACTCCGGATCAAGCCGCCTGATGAGCACTTCGACCCTGCTCTGCACGTCGCCCCCGTCTTCCCAGGCCTCCGGCCGCCCCTACCCGGCACGACCCCCGGGAACACTACCGTCTTAGATCACCTCGAAGGGCACGGCGTGCGGGACTCCCGCGGACGCGCCCGTCTCGGCCGTGATCGAACGGAGCATCTGCTCGACGCCGGTGATCGCGTCGGGGCCCTCGGCGTCGGTGCCGAGGGTGTCGAAGTAGACCTTGTGGGCGCGCAGGGCGTGCAGGCCCGTCTCGAGGTGGTCGGTGACCTCCACGTAGTGGGTGGCTTCGGGGGAGTTGGCGAACAGGGAGAAGCGCACGCCGCCCCAGGCGGGTTCGGTCAGGTCGCGGAAGACCCAGGGGTTGGCGGCGTCGCGGACGGCGTCCGCGACCGCCTCGCCGAGGACGCGGTGGTCGGCCATGTTGAACATGCCGCCGGGAAACCTTTCCCGGAAGTTCAGGGAGACGACCACCTCCGGACGGTGCCGGCGGACGGCGCGGGCCAGCTCTCTGCGCAGGGGGAGGCCGTATTCGAGCATGCCGTCGGGGAAGCCGAGGAACTCCACGGTCTCCACGCCCACCCGGCGGGCCGCCTCGATCTGCTCGGCCGCGCGCAGCGGCGCGACCTCCTCGGGGGCCATCGACTGGATGCCGGCCTCGCCGCGGGTCGCCAGGACCTCGACGATCTCCTTGCCCTGCGCGGTCCAGCGGGCTATCGCCATGGCCGCGCCGTACTCCAGGTCATCGGGGTGCGCCACGATCGCCAGGGCGCGCTGCCAGTCTTCGGCCACCGGTTCCATGAACACCACACTAATCTGTGCGGGGTGAACGTACGGATCGGTCGCGGTAGCCCGCGCGCGGCGTCCATCGCACGGCACGTCCCCCTGGCCGTCCTGCTGGCGGGAGCCGTGGCATGCGGGGGTGACGGCGGCGCCGCCGCCGTTCCCGTGACCGGCGAGCGGACGGCTCCGGCCTCCTCCCCGCCCGTCCCCGGGCCTGCCGCCATCGTCCCGGACACGGCCGAGCGCGCGCCCGCGGCGGTCAAGCCGAAGGTCGCGCCCGGGGTGTCGGCCCGCTGGGTCGTCTACGACCGGACCACGAAGAAGATCGTCACCCGGCGGGCGGCGCACAAGACCGTCCGGTCCGCCTCGGTGGTCAAGCTGTTCATAGCGCTGGACTACCTGGAGCGGCGGGGCGGGAAGGTGGCGCCCGCCGACGCCGCCAGGTTCCGGGCGATGCTGCGCTCCAGCGACGACAAGGCCGCCACCCACTTCTGGAACCTCGGCGGCAAGGGCGCGATCGTCAAGCGGATGCGCAAGCGGATCGGCCTGACCGACACCGCTGCGCCGCCCGCCTCCCAGCCGGGGTTCTGGGGGTACACCGCGATCAGCGCGATGGACGTCGCCAAGACCTACCGGTACCTGCTGGAGAAGGCCTCACCGCGCGCCGCCTCGGTGGTCATGGGGCATCTGCGCAAGGCCACCAGATGCGGCGCGGACGGGTTCGACCAGTCCTTCGGCATCCCTAGGGCGGTGAAGAAGGCCAAGGCCGTCAAGCAGGGCTGGTCCGGTTTCGGGACGGTCCCGCCCTATCCGTGCACGAACGGTGCCCGTTTCGTCCCCGCGGTGGCGCCCGACCTGGGGCTGGGCCGTCCGGTGCTGCACACCACCGGGACCGTCGGTGGGAACGACCGCTGGATCGTCGTCGTGCTGACCCTCAATCCCGCGGGGGCGTCCTACCGCACGTCCGTCGACCGGATCACCGCCCTCACGAAGTCCCTCACCCGGGGACTGTAGGCCCGGAGGGCTTGACCGGGGCGGCCGGATGGGGGTTGCATGAACCGAACCTGGTTCTAGTGGAGGTGGCCATGACGGTGCAGACACCCGAACTGACGGGGCTCGGCCTGTCCGACCCGATGTTCTGGACCCGGCCCCTGGCCCGGCGCGAGGCCGCCTTCGCCCATCTGCGCTCGCTGCCGGCCCCGGTGCGCTTCCCGGAGATCGAGGTCCCCTTCATCAAGGGCGGCGACGGCTACTGGGCCCTGGTCCGGCACGCCGACGTGGTGGAGGCCAGCCGCCGGCCCGACGTCTTCAGCAACGAGCCCACCAGCAACAGCATCAGCGACATGCCCGGCTATCTGGCGCGCTTCTTCGGCTCCATGATCAACATGGACGACCCCCGGCACGCCAAGATCCGGCGCATCGTCTCCCGCGCCTTCACCCCGCGCATGCTCTCCCGCCTGGACGAGCAGATCGAGGACACCGCCCGCGGCATCGTCGACGACGTCCTGCGCGGGAAGGGCACCGGCGACTTCGTCGAGGACGTGGCGGCCCGGCTCCCACTCAAGATCATCTGCGACATGATGGGCATCCCCGAGTCCGAGCGGCGGATGGTGCTCGAGCGCTCCAACACCATCCTCGGCATCGGCGACCCCGAGTACGGGGTCGGCTCGCAGATCAGCCGGGTCAGCGTCGGGCTGGCCCTCACCCGGCTGCTCGACGCCGGGATGGAACTGCAGCTGCTCATCCGCAGGCTCGGCCGGGAACGCCGCCGCAGGCCCGGCGACGACCTGGTCACCGCGCTCGTCCACGGCAACGTCGACGGGGAGCACCTCACCGACCAGGAGCTCGGCTCGTTCTTCATCCTGCTCGTCGTGGCGGGCAACGAGACCACCCGCAACGCCATCAGCCACGCCCTCAAGCTGCTGACCGTCAACGAGGACCAGCGCGCCCTCCTGCTGTCGGACCCCGAAACCCACCTGCCCGGCACTGTCGAGGAGGTGGTCCGGTACGCCACGCCCGTCATCCAGTTCCGGCGCACGCTCACCCGGGACACCCTCCTGAACGGGCATCCGCTGCGCGAGGGCGACAAGGTGCTGCTGTTCTACAACTCCGCCAACCGCGACGAGGCGGTCTTCACCGACCCCGACCGGTTCGACATCACCCGCTCGCCCAACCCGCACGTCGGGTTCGGCGGGCCCGGTCCGCACTTCTGCCTGGGCGCGAACCTGGCCCGCCGCGAGATCACCGTGATGCTGAGGGAGCTCTACACCCGGGTCCCCTCGATCCGCTCCACCGCGCCGCCGGACCGGCTGCTGTCCGGCTTCATCAACGGGATCAAGCACCTGCCCTACGCGGTCTGAGCCAGCGCGACGTCCACCTCGAACGGGCCGTCGCCCGGCTCGACGAC
Organism: Actinocorallia sp. B10E7; assembly: GCF_039871655.1. NCBI lineage: Bacteria > Bacillati > Actinomycetota > Actinomycetes > Streptosporangiales > Thermomonosporaceae > Actinocorallia > Actinocorallia sp. B10E7. The sequence continues at coordinate 147,945 of NZ_JBDPLZ010000004.1, read as the reverse complement.
CAGGTCCGCGACGACGCCCGCCGCGCGCAGGTCCGACTCCGCCACGGCGGCGAAGGGCGCCTCCGCTCCGCGCAGCACCACCCGGGCGACCTCCGCGCGCATCGACGTCCGGGCCGCCGACTTGGCCTTGCGGATCTCGCGCAGCGCGTCCGCCGTACCCGCCAGGATCCTCGGGTCGCCCGTCTCGGGGAGCTCCCCCGGGACCGGCCAGGAGGCCAGGTGCACCGAGCCGTCCCGCCACCAGGACCAGACCTCCTCGGTGGCGTAGGGCAGGAACGGCGCGAACAGCCGGAGCATCACGTCCAGCGCGGCGCGCAGCGCCGACCGGGCCGCGTCCGAACCGGGCCCCTGCCCGTAGGCGCGCTGCTTGACCAGCTCCAGGTAGTCGTCGCAGAACTGCCAGAAGAACCGTTCGACGCGCTCCAGCGCCCGCGTGTAGTCGTAGGCGTCGAACGCGGCGGTGGCCTCGGCGACGACCCCCCTCAGCTCGGCGAGCATCGCCAGGTCCAGCGGCTCCAGCGCCTGCTCCCGGGCCGGCCCGGACGCCCCCTCCAGCCCCAGCACGAACTTCGAGGCGTTGAGGATCTTGAGGGCGAGCCTGCGGCCGACCTTGATCTGGCCGGTGTCGAAGGCGGTGTCCGTGCCCGGCCGGCCGTTGGCGGCCCAGTAGCGGACGGCGTCGGAGCCGTACTCCTGGAGCAGGCCCAGCGGGGTCACGACGTTGCCGACGGACTTGGACATCTTCTTGCGGTCCGGGTCGAGGATCCAGCCCGACAGCGCGGCGTTCGTCCACGGGAGCGAGCCGCACTCCAGCTCCGCGCGGACGACAGTGGAGAACAGCCACGTGCGGATGATGTCGTGCGCCTGGGGTCGAAGGTCGTAGGGGAAGACCCGGCCGAACAGGTCGGGGTCGTGCTCCCAGCCGCCCGCGATCTGCGGGGTGAGCGAGGACGTCGCCCAGGTGTCGAAGACGTCGGGGTCGCCGGTGAACCCGCCCGGCCTGCCCCGCTGCTCCTCGGCGTACCCGGACGGGACGTCCGTGGACGGGTCGACGGGCAGCCTGTCCTCCTCCGGGACGAGTGGCCGGTCGTACCGCGGCAGGCCCTCGTCGTCCAGCGGATACCAGACGGGGATGGGGACGCCGAAGAACCGCTGCCGGGAGATCAGCCAGTCGCCGTTCAGGCCCTCGACCCAGTTCTCGTAGCGCGACCGCATGTACGGCGGATGCCAGGAGATCTCCCTTCCCCGCTCCAGGAAACGCGCCCGCAGCGCCTCGTCGCGCCCTCCGTTGCGCAGGTACCACTGCCGGGTCGTGACGATCTCCAGCGGCTTGTTGCCCTTCTCGTAGAAGGAGACGGGACGGACCACCGGGCGGGGCTCGCCTTCCAGCTCCCCCGACTCGCGCAGCAGCTCGACGATCCGCTCCCGCGCCGAGTGGACGGTCTTGCCGGCCAGCTCGTCGTACGGCCGGGCGGGGACGTCCGCGGGCGGCTCGGCGGCCAGCCGGCCGTCGCGCCCGACGACGGCGCGGATCGGCAGGTCGAGCTCCCGCCACCACACGACGTCGGTGGTGTCGCCGAAAGTGCAGACCATGACGACGCCCGACCCCTTCTCCGGGTCGGCCAGCCGGTGCGCCAGGACGGGGACCTCGACGCCGAAGAGCGGCGTCCGGACGCTCTGGCCGACCAGGCTCCGGTACCGCTCGTCGTCCGGGTGCGCGACGAGCGCGACGCACGCGGGCAGCAGTTCGGGCCGGGTCGTCTCGACGTGGACGGGACCGTCGGGGCCGTGGAAGGCGATCCGGTGGAAGGACCCCGGATGGTCGCGGTTCTCCAGTTCGGCCTGGGCGACGGCGGTGCGGAAGGTGACGTCCCACAGGGTGGGCGCCTCGGACAGGTAGGCCTCCCCCCGGGCCAGGTTGCGCAGGAACGCGCGCTGGGAGGCGGTCCTGGCCCTGGCCCCGATGGTGGAGTACAGGTGGTTCCAGTCGACGGACAGCCCGACGCGGCGCCACATCTCCTCGAACGCCTTCTCGTCGATCTCGGTGAGCAGTTCGCACAGCTCGATGAAGTTCCGGCGGCTGACCGGGATCTGGTTCTTGCCGGGCCTCGTAGGAGGCCGGAAGCCCGGGTCGTAAGGCAGCGACGGGTCGCAGCGGACCCCGTAGTGGTTCTGGACGCGCCGCTCGGTGGGCAGCCCGTTGTCGTCCCAGCCCATCGGGTAGAAGACGGCCTTGCCGCGCATCCGCTGGTAGCGGGCGACGGTGTCGGTGTGCGTGTAGGAGAAGACGTGCCCGACGTGCAGAGAGCCGCTGACCGTCGGCGGAGGGGTGTCGACGGAGTAGACCTCCGGGCGCTCCTTCGTCCGGTCGAAGGAGTAGGTCCCCCGCTCGGCCCACGCCACTACCCACTTGTCCTCCAGGCCGTCGAGGGAGACCTTCTCGGGGACCGCGGGAATGCGTGGTGTCTGCGTCATGCGCCAAGGATAGAGAGGGGTCGCAGCGGCGTCGTGCTTATTTCCCCGGCGCCGCGGGGATCAAGGCTGGACCGCGATAGCGTCTGAACATCGCGGAAAGTAGTGCCGGACGCTGAGGAGGAACGAGGATGCGGACGCGTCAGAAGCCGGACGTCGGTTGGAAGATCTTCGTCGGGGTCGCCGGGCTGGCGGGCGGTTTCGTGGCCCGCAAGGGCCTGGAGTACGTCTGGACGAAGGGCACCGGCAAGAAGCCACCGGTCAGCCCCGAATCGCCGGATGTCACGCTGGGCGAGGCGATCGGCTGGTCGGTGCTGATCGGTGTGGGGATGGAGGTCACCCGGGTGCTCATCAGCCGCGCGGCGGTGAAGCGCTGGGAGGCGAGCACCGGGTCGCTGCCGCTGCATCTCCTCAAGGAGAAGACACCGCTCGCCGACTGAGCGGCGAGCGGTTCAGTCGGCCGGCGGGGGGCCGGGCGGCGGCAGTACCGGGGGTTTCCGGGCACCGCGGTCCAGCCCCTTCACCCCGCCGTACCGGGCGAGATCGTCGCGCACCTTCTCCGCGAGCTTCCTGGTGGCCGTCCGGTTGAGCGCGCCGCCCGCCACGGCGCCGGTGAGGAACGGACCCAGCGTCGTCATGTGGCGGCCCAGCGTCCGCAGCAGCCGTTTGCGCAGCGCCGTCTTGGCCGCGCTGCCGAGCCCGACGCTGAGCGAGCCGGACTCCAGCGGGTTGACGCCCCGCTGCTTGGCCCACGCGGTGATGTGGATCATCGCCCGCTGGGCCGGACCGCCCTGGATCTGCACGCCGTAGACCTCGTGCAGCTCGGCGATCAGCTTGGTCTCGATCGCCGCCACCACCAGGGTCTCGGCGACGATCTGCGCGGGGGCGGTGAGCAGCAGCGGCGGGGCGGCGAACTCCACCGCCGCCAGCGCCCCGCCGGCCGCGCCCACCGCCGTGGTGGCGTTCACGGCGGTCCGCGTCAGCTCGTCGGCGAGGGCCTCGGAGGTGAGGCCCGGATGGTGCCGACGGAGCGTCTCGAGATCCCGCACCGGGATCCTGGGGGCGACTTCGGCGAACACCTCGCTGAGCCAGCGGCCGCCCCCCAGCCCCTTGACCCCGACCCGCTTCGCACTGGAGCTCAGCAGCCGGGCGAGTCTGGCGAGCATCCTGCCGCGGGTCGCCGTGTCCAGGTCCTCCGTACCGGACAGGCGACCGATCAGCTCACCCATCTCCTTCCGCTCGTCGTCCGGAGCGGGAAGGTGTTCGCCTTCGGTCGTCATGGTCTCACGCGCATTCAGTGCAGATCGGCTCGCCGTTCTTCTCCTTGGCGAGCTGGCTGCGGTGGTGCACCAGGAAACACCTGGTGCAGGTGAACTCGTCGGCCTGCTTGGGAACCACCTTGAAGGACAGTTCCTCGTTGGACAGATCCGCGCCCGGCAGCTCGGCTACCTCACCGGCGTCCAGGTCCTCGTCGATGATCCCGGCCGACTTGTCGGTGCGGCGGGCCTGCAGTTCCTGCAGGCTGTCCTCACCCAGGTCGTCGTCGGTCTTGCGTGGGCTGTCGTAATCGGTGGCCATCTCTCTCCATCCCCCTCACACCCTCGGGGCGCCGCCCTGAGGCTCCGTTCCTCTATATGCACCCCGTCGCGCGGATGTAACGCCCGAGAGGTCTAACTTGTGCCCGATCATGGGCGGGAAATCCTGTCACGAAATGTGACTCTCAACACACACGTCGCAATCATGATCTCCGATCACGGGGGTGCCCGAAGACGCCCCGCGGCCGGCCTTCCTGCCCGGAAGCGGGTCACGCGCCGTGGAGTGACCCATGTGGAGCGCTACCGCGGCGGGGATCATACCCCTTACCGGCGGCGGGAGGAGTCATGACATGACCACGTGCGACAAAAAACCACAAGACATTGACGCCTTTGTGGCGAACAACACCGCTTCGGCCACCGTCGCACCAGAGGAGACCGGACGAGAACGGGACACAGGTCCCTGGGTATCGGCCGGGGCAAAGCTCTAGAAAAGCACAGAACCACTGACAGCGCTCGTACGTCTGACCTAACGCGATATCGTCGCCGCCTGATGTTCCACTGACCTGGGAGGGGTCGCATGCCGAAGTACGCTCCGCTGGAGCAGGGTGACCCGACCTCACTCGGCTCCTACGAGGTGATCGGGCGCCTCGGAGCCGGCGGGCAGGGCGCCGTCTACCTGGGCAGGACGGCCAACGGCGAACACGTCGCCATCAAGCTCCTGCACGCGCAGATGAACGCCGACCCCCAGGCCAGGGCCCGGTTCGTCCGCGAGGTCGCCGCGGCCCAGAAGGTCGAGCCCTTCTGCACCGCCCGCATCATCGAGGCCCAGGTCGACGGCGAGCAGCCCTACGTGGTGAGCGAGTACATCGACGGCCCGTCCCTGCACGAACTCGTCGCCACCCAGGGCCCCCGTCCGGCCCAGGAGCTCAACCTCCTGGCCATCGGCATGCTGACCGCGCTGGCGGCCATCCACGAGGTCGGCATCGTCCACCGCGACTTCAAGCCCAACAACGTGCTCATCGCCTCCGACGGCCCGCGCGTCGTCGACTTCGGCATCGCCCGCACCGTCAACTCCCAGGAGAGCGCGGTCACCGCGACCGGCATGGTCGTGGGCACCCCCGGCTACCTGGCGCCCGAGCAGCTCACCGGCGCGCCGCTGCAGCCGGGCGTCGACATCTTCGCCTTCGGCGCCACCATGGTCTTCGCCGCGACCGGCCAGTCGCCGTTCGAGGCCGAGACCCTTCCGGTCATCATCAACCGCATCCTCAACGACAACCCCGACCTGTCGGGACTGCCGCAGGAGCTGCGCCCGCTGATCGGCCGCTGCCTGGCCAAGGACCCCGCCCAGCGCCCGTCGGCGCTGGAGGCGCTGCTGGCGCTGGTGCCGCAGTCCGGCGGGGCCGCGGCCACCCCCGGCCAGCGCGAGAACCTGCTCAACGAGGGCACCCGGATCGCCGCGCAACTGCCCGCGCCGCCTCCTCCTCCGCGCACACCCACCCCGGCGCCGTTCGCCCCGCCCGCCCAGCCCCCGCAGCAGCCCTACACGGCCTCCGCCGGCCCGGTCAGCCCGCAGCCGTTCCAGCAGCCGGGCCCGCCCCAGCCGGGGCAGTACGCCCAGCAGGCCCAGCACGGGCAGCCTCCGCAGCCCAACACCCCGCCGCCGTTCCAGCAGTCGGGGTTCCATCCCGGCCTGCAGCACGGCCAGCCGGGATTCCAGGCACCGCCTTTCCAGCAGACACCCCCGCCGTTCCACGCCGGCGGCCCCGGCGGCCCCGGTCAGGGCTTCCCGCCCGGACCCGGCACCCCCGGACCGTTCGCGCCGCCGCCCTCCGGCCAGCCCGCCCGCCGCTCCAACGGCCCGGCGATCGCCGCGATCGGCTGCGCGGTACTGCTCATCCTGGTCCTGCTGGTGGCGATCGTGGTCGTCTCCTCCGACGGCGAGGACGACGACGTGACCGTCGCTCCCACCAGCACCAGCGTCCCGCCCCAGCAGACGCAGCCCCAGCAGACGCAGCAGCCCCAGAGCCAGGCCGAGGACTGCGACCCGCAGCCTTCCGACACCACCTTCTGCTCGGACTACGCCGGCACCTGGACCGGCGTCATCACCCAGGTCAAGCCGAGCACCGGCCGATACTCGGTCCACCTGGTCATCCAGGAGGGCGCGTCCACGGCGCAGGTCACCTACTCCAACGCCCCCGGCGAGAGCACCACCTGGTCGTGCTCGGGCACCCTGACCTTCCTGCACCACACCCCGGGCGCCGTCTACAAGACGGTGGTCCGCGAGAACATCACCAACAAGAACAACGCCAAGTGCGACGACGTCTCATACAACGAGCTGTTCCCCAAGTCCTCCAAGAAGAACGAGATGTTCTTCACGAACTTCTTCACCCAGGAGGCCGCCGACGCCGGCGGTGACGAGTACGCCGCGATCGGCACTCTCACGAGGCAGTAAGAGCATTCCGGGCTCCGCGCCACCCCGCGGAGCCCGGTGGCACGCCCCCCCTTCCCCCGCCACCTGCACACAAGCTCATCGCAGATGGGATTCCCCGTGTACCAACCCCCCGGCCCTCCCGGCACCCCTCCCCCCTTCGGCGGCACCCCGCCGCCGTTCGCCCCCGCCCCGCCTCCGCGCAGGTCCAAGGGCCCCGCGCTCGCCCTCATCGGATGCGGCGCCCTGGTGGTCGTCATCGCCCTCGTCGTCGTTCTGGTGGCCGTCCTGGACGGCAACAAGAAGACGGTCATCGTCGCCCCGCCGCAAAGCGGAGCGCCGACGCAGAGCGCCCCGGCGAACGACACCCCGGTGACCGGCGGCTTCGGGCCCGGCTACGTCGGAACCTGGCAGGGCACCGTCATCCAGACCAAGCCCAGCACCAACAAGTACACCGTCACGGTCGTCATCCCGCAGAACTCCAGCACCGGGCAGATCACCTACGAGAACGACCCGAGCGACACCACGAACTGGTCGTGCTCCGGCACCGTCGAGTTCCTGCACACCACGCCCGGCGCGGACTACAAGTCCGTCGTCCGCGAGCACATCACCAACAAGAACAACGCCAAGTGCGACACGTACTCCTACAACGTGCTGTTCCCCAAGCCGGACAACACCGGCAATCTCTCCGACGGCATGTTCATCAAGAACTACTTCAGTGAGAGCGTGGCGGACGCCGACAACGACCACAACGCGATCGGCGACCTGCAGCGGCGGAACTGACGGCGGCACCACCGCCTCATGCCGAGGGGCCCCGGGACGACGCCGTCCCGGGGCCCCTTCTCGTGGGATTCCGCCGGCTACTACTGGAGCGGGAGTCGGACGGTGATGACGAGTCCTCCGCCCTGCCGGGGGCTGGCCACGACGGTGCCGCGGTGGGCGGTGACCACCGAGCGGACGATGGACAGTCCCAGGCCCGCCCCCTTGGCCGACTCGATCCGGTCGCTGTTGAGCCGCCGGAACGGTTCGAAGAGCCGGTCCACCTCGTAGGCGGGGATGGTCGGGCCGGTGTTCTCCACCTGGCACGCGGCGAACCCGTCCAGCTCGCCGGTCCGGACGTAGACCTCGCCGTTCTCCACGTTGTGCTTGAAGGCGTTCTCCACGAGGTTGGCCACCAGGTGCTCCAGCAGGACCGGGTCCCCGGTCGTCACCGCGGAGGTGAGCTCGGTGTGCAGGACGACCTCGAGCGGGTTGCCGTCGGCACGTTTGCGCATCGAGTCCAGGACGGTCTCGGTGACCTCCTTGAGGTCGACGACCGTGTGCGTGGTGAGCTCGCGCTCGCTGCGCGCCAGCAGCAGCAGGCCCTCGATGAGCCGCTCGTGCCGTGCGTTGTTGGCCAGCAGGGTCCTGCCCACCGTCAGCAGGTCCGGGGAGACCTCCGGGTCGGTGAGCGCCACCTCCAGCAGCGTCCGGTTGATCGCCAGCGGGGTGCGCAGCTCGTGCGAGGCGTTGCCGACGAACCGGCGCTGGGAGTCGAAGGCCTCGCTGAGCCGCTCCAGCATGGCGTCGAACGTGTCGGCCAGCTCCTTGATCTCGTCCTCGGGGCCTTCCAGCGCGATGCGCTCGTGCAGAGTGCTCTCGGACAGGCGGCGGGCCGCGGAGGTGATGTTCTGCAGCGGTGCCAGGGCCCGGTCGGCGACGACGTAGCCGAGGAACAGGGCCAGCACGCCGACCCCGCCGAGGGCGAAGAGCATACGTTTGACGAGCTGCGCCAGCATGGTCTCGCGGATGGCGTCGACCTTCACCGTCTCCGCGGTGAAGCCGTGCTTGGGGTCGAAGCCGCGATAGGTGAGGTCCTCGCCCGGGGGGAGCACCGCGCTGAAGGACTGGCCGACGAACACGTACGTGACCACCATCAGCAGGACGCCGGCGAAGAAGAAGAGCGAACCGTACAGCAGGGTCAGCCGCATGCGGACGCTGACCCTGCGTGGTAGCTGGCGCAGGTCCGAGATGAGGGTTCCGGGGGTCGTCACAGCCGGTACCCCACACCCGGGACCGTCTCGATGACGGGAGGGTCGCCGAGTTTCTTGCGCAGAGTCATCATGGTCACGCGCACCACGTTGGTGAACGGGTCGATGTGCTCGTCCCAGGCCTTCTCCAGCAGTTGCTCGGAGCTGACGACCACGCCCTCGGCCGCCAGCAGCACCTCCAGGACGGCGAACTCCTTGCGGGTCAGCTCCACCGGCCTGCCGTCCCTGGTGACGGTGAACCTGTTCGGGTCGAGCTCGATGCCCGCCCGGGACAGCACCGGCGGCAGCTGGGCCGCCGCACGGCGGCCCAGCGCCCGCACCCGGGCGATCAGCTCCTTGAAGGCGAACGGCTTGGCCAGGTAGTCGTCGGCCCCCAGGTTGAGGCCCGCCACCCGGTCCTCCAGGTCCCCGGAGGCGGTCAGCATGAGGATGCGCGCTCCGTAGCGTTCGGCGACGAGCCTGCGGCACACCTCGTCTCCGTGCACCTTGGGCAGGTCGCGGTCGAGCACGACCACGTCATAGGCGTTCACGGAGGTGCGTTCCAGCGCACTGGAGCCGTCATAGGCGATGTCGACGGCCATCGCCTCCCGCCGCAGCCCGGTGGCGATCGCGTCCGCCATCACCCGCTCGTCCTCGACGACCAGAACTCGCACTTCTTCTCCCCCTGTTCGTACAGCCGCATCCGTTATGTCACATACCGGGTAAGTGATCGGTAAGGAGCGCATGCGAGAATCTCACTTCACCCCCGGAATCTAAGGTTTAGACCATTCAGCCGGGGGTAAAGAGGGTCTGACCCGGAAGGACCACCCATGCGCGAGCTGAACGAGACCATCCAGCAGCGGCTGGCCGAGGCCTACGAGTCTCTGCACGCCGCCAAGAGAGAGGGGGACGTCTACCTGGTCGATCTTCGCCAGTCCGAGATCGACGAACTGCGGAGGATCGCCGCCAACCACGACCTTCCGCCGCACGCGAGCCAGACCGCCTAGTCCCGGAGCGGATCCAGCGGAGCCAGCAGATCGTGCAGCGGGCCGAACAGGTCGGCACCGGCGGCGATCGTGAACTCCGGACCGGGGGGCGCCCCCTCCAGTCCCCCGATCCTCCCGCCCGCCTCGGTCACGATCAGCCTGCCCGCGGCGATGTCCCAGAGCTGCACCCCCCGCTCGTAGTACCCGTCCACCTGGCCCGACGCCACCAGGCACAGGTCGATCGCACAGGCCCCGTTCCTGCGGATGTCGCGGACGTGCGGCAGCACCCCCGCCAGCACCTGTGCCTGGCTGGCGCGCCGCCGCGCCGCGTAGCCGAACCCCGTCGCGATCAGCGCGCTCTCCAGCGACACCCCGGCGCCGCAGCGCACCGGCTCGCCGTTGCGGAACGCCCCTCCGCCCTTGGTCGCGGTGAACGTCCAGCCCCGGCGCGGCACCTCGATCACCGCGGCGACCGTCTCGCCGTCCCGCTCCGCGGCGATGCTCACCGCCCAGTCCGGCAGGTCGTACAGGTAGTTGACGGTGCCGTCGATCGGGTCGATCACCCAGCGGATCCCGGAGGAGCCCTCGCTGGCCCCGCCCTCCTCGCCGAGGAAGGCGTCCCGCGGCCGGGCGCCGCCGATCCGCTCCCGGATCAGCCGCTCGGCGGCCTCGTCCATCTGGGTCACGACGTCGGTGGCGCTGGACTTGACGGCCACCACCTCCGGACCGGTGGCGGGCCTCTTGTCGATCAGCATCCGGCCCGTCTCGCGGGCGGTCTCCACGGCCAGGTCCAGCAGCGCCGCGTACTCGCTCGGGTTCATCTCAGGCCCTCTCGAACAGGTCGCGGGCGAGCGGCGCCAGCGCCACGCCGGGGGTCGAGGCGCGCACCAGGGCCATGCCCAGCTTGTCGGCGACCTGCCGGGCCTCGACGTCGAGGTCGAACTTGACCTCCATGTGGTCGGACACGAAGCCGATCGGCACCAGGACCACGCTGTCGACGCCCTCCTCGTGCAGCAGCTCCAGGTGGTCGCAGACGTCCGGCTCCAGCCACGGCTGGGACGGCGGCCCGCTGCGGCTCTGGTAGACGAGGTCGTAGGGCCGCTCCGAGCCGGAGGCATCGTGCACCCTGCGGGCCACCTCCTTCAGCTCCCGCACGTAGTCCTCCCAGCCCTGCTGAGACAGCGGCACGCTGTGGGCGGTGAAGACGAGCCGCGCCCCCGGCGCCTGAGCGAGGGCCGCCCTCGTGTTCTCGACGAACGGCTCGATGAACCCGGGCTCCAGGCAGTAGACCGGCAGTTTGGTGATCTCGGGCGCGTCCGGGACGGCGGCACGGGCGCGGGCGATGTCCTCCAGGTACTGCCCGCTGGAGGAGTACCCGCTGTAGGCGGAGGTGACGAACGCCGCGGCCGAGCGGACACCGTCCGCCTTCATCCGGGCGACGGTGTCCTCCAGGTAGGGGGGCCAGTTGCGGTTCCCCCAGTACACCGGGACGTCGACCAGCTTCTCGACGGCCTCCTTCAGCTCGCGGCAGAGCTCGTTGATCGGGCTGACGCCGCCGAAGAGGTAGTAGTGCTCGGCCACCTCCTCCAGCCTCTCCCTCGGCACGTTCCGGCCCCTGGTGACGTTCTCCAGGAAGGGCATGACGTCCTCGGGACCTTCCGGCCCCCCGAACGAGATCAGCAGCAGAGCGTCCATGCCCTCAGCCTATGAGAACCGCCGGGCGTAGGCGTCCGCCAGGGACAGCACCTTCTGGACGTACCAGTCGGCGTGGTTGTAGGCGTAGACGGCCTTGTAGAGGTCGCGCTGGGCACCTGCGGCGCACAGGTAGCGGGCTGCCGCCGGGATGGCGTCGAAGGGGTTCATGATGTCGGCCCGGCCGTCGCCGTCGCCGTCCACGCCGTAGGACTTCCAGGTGGCCGGCATGAACTGCATCGGGCCCAGGGCCCCGGCGCTGGACGGGCCGACGTCGCGCCCGTGGCCGCTCTCCACCTGACCGATCGCGGCGAGGACCGTCCAGGACAGGCCGGGGCAGGTCGTGGCCGCCTTCTTGTAGAGGTCGAAGTAGCTGCCGCCGGTCTGGGAGCCCGCGGCGTCCAGGTCCACCACCGTGGCCTTCTTCCCCAGGATGGCGCGGACCTTCCTCGCGACGTCCGCCGACTTCGCCCCCGGGGCGTTGACCATCAGCGCGACCGCCGGGATCAGCCCCAGCGCCGTCCCGGTGCGCCTGCTGACCAGCAGGTCCACCTGGGGGAGGCCCAGGGGCGCGATACCGCCCAGGACGACCTCGGGAGCGGAGCGGGCGACGATCCGGTACGTCCGGCCCGGCGTCAGCTTCCGTTCCCGGGCGGTGCCGGCGCTGGCCACGAACCTGTCCGCGGCCAGCGCCGCCCACAGATCCTGGTTCCTGGCGGTCGCCGGGGACGTCCAGGAGCGGAAGCGCGAGGGGTCGACGGCCAGGACGTTGACCCTGCCGCCTTCCAGAGCCACCGCGCCGCCGTCGACCACGATCACGTCCCGGACCTTCCCGATCCGGCGGATCCGCTCGACCTGGGCATCGCCCACCCCGGTGGGGACCACCGCCAGGACGTGCGGGGGGACGATCCGCTCCAGCGGCGCCACCTGCTCGGCGACCACCATGTCCGCCGTCACCCGGTTCTGCGGTGCCGAGGCCGCCGGCGGCCCGGCCTGCTCCCCCAGCCGGACGGCCAGCCAGCCCGCGGCGACCGTCAACGCCAGTACCAGTGGCACGGACAGGAGGGTGAGCAGCCGGTTTCTTCTCACCGCAGCAGGCTATCGGGCCGCGGGGGAGGCGGTCCCGGGCACCCTGGCGCAGTGATCTTGAGGGATCCGCGACCAGCACGGGTCACGATTCGATAACCATCAAGAACATGAATCTTCTTCATGAACACTGTCCACTACTCTCCTCCCATGCCTCCTGAAACACCCCCCGGAGTCTGGCGCAACTGGGCCGGAAACCAGCAGTCGGCCCCGGCACGGGTGGCCTTCCCCCGGACCGCCGAAGAGGTCGCGGCGGAGGTCCGTCGCGCGGCCGAGGACGGGCTGACCGTCCGCATGCCCGGAACCGGCCACTCCTTCACCGGAGCCGCGCTCACCGAGGGAGTCCAGCTCAGCCCCCGCGAGCTGACCGCCGTCCGCTCCGTCGACACCGCCACCGGACTGGTCACCGCCGAGGCCGGGCTGCCGCTGTGGCGGCTCAACCGGCTGCTGGACGAGCACGGCCTGGCCCTGGCCAACATGGGCGACATCCAGGAGCAGACGATCGCCGGCGCCTCGCAGACCGGCACCCACGGCACCGGGCGCGACCACGCCGGGCTCGCCTCCCAGATCGCCGGTCTGGAGCTGGTGCTGGCCGACGGCGAGACGGTCACCTGCTCGCGCACCGAACGACCCGAACTGTTCGACGCCGCCCGGGTCGGGCTGGGCGCGCTGGGCATCGTCACCGCCATCACCTGGCAGACCGTCCCCGCCTTCCTCCTGCGCGCGCAGGAGGAGCCGATGGCCTGGGACGAGGTGCTCTCCCGGCTGGACGAGCTGGAGGCGGAGAACGAGCACTTCGAGTTCTACTGGTTCCCGCACAGCGAGGGCTGCCTCACCAAGCGCAACAACCGGGTGGACGGGCCGCGCGAGCCGCTGCCGGGCTTCAGGGCGTGGATGGACGACGAATTCCTGTCCAACCAGGTGTTCGGCGTCGCCCAGCGGGTGACGAGGCGTTTCCCCGGGGCCATCCAGACCATCAACGGCGTCTCGGCCAAGCTGCTCGGCGCGCGGGCCTACACCGACACCTCCTACAAGGTGTTCACCAGCTCCCGCGACGTGCGCTTCAAGGAGCAGGAGTACGCCATCCCGCGCGAGCACCTGGTGCCCGCGCTGCGCGAGATCCGCGCCGCGTTCGACCGGCACGGGTGGAAGATCAGCTTCCCGATCGAGGTCCGGGTGCTCCCCGCCGAGGACGCCTGGCTGTCCATGGCCCACGGCCGCCGGACCGCGTTCATCGCGATCCACGTCTACCACCGGAACGAGCACGCCGCCTACTTCGAGAGCGTCGAGGAGATCCTCACCGCGCTCGGCGGGCGCCCGCACTGGGGCAAGATGCACACCCGGGACGCGTCGTACCTGGAGACCGTCTACCCGCGCTTCGGCGATTTCACCAAACTCCGGGACGAACTCGACCCCGATCGCCGGTTCCGCAACGACTATCTCCACCAGGTCTTCGGGGACTGACCGGACAGGACGCGAGCCGCCACAATGAAATTTCCGGCGTGCCCTAACAAGGTGAGCGTTTCGGCTCAACCATAATGAGGTAGAGAAACCTCAACCAACCACACGTTTTCCCTGTTCCAGTTCGGACGGGACGGCGGTCCCCGGGAAAAGGATGCATAAGAAAACGGCAGCCTGACCCCCGGAAGTGCCTCCGACCCGGCAAGCTGACCCAGGGAGAAGAACAGCTTTGTTCCTTACACCGGGTGACCGCACTCACATCGCACTAGCACACCGAACGAATCCAAGCGACGATGTTCGGACATGCCGGGTACGGTGCTGGCAGTGGGTGCGTCCTTGACGAGAGACTCCAAGGGCCCCTGCCCGAGGTTCGGGCCGGGGATCCGGGGGAAGGGACGCATGCGCCCGCTGTCACAAGGACGGTGCTTGGGATGAGGGCCGGGGACAAGGCTGGGAAGGACACGCATGCAGGAGCTGCGCCTCGTGGCGGTGAGCGAGGACGGTTCGTACCTCGTGCTGGCCACCGCCGGCCGGGGCACCCGGTTCACCCTGCCCGTGGACGACCGGCTGCGCGCCGCGATCCGCGGGCACTTCTCCCGTCTCGGTCAGTTCGAGATCGAAGTGGAGAGTCCGTTGCGCCCCAAGGAGATCCAGGCCCGCATCCGCGCTGGAGAGACGGCCGAGGAGATCGCCGACTCGGCCGGCATCCCGGTTGAACGCGTCCGCTGGTTCGAGGGGCCGGTCCTCCAGGAACGCGAGTACATGGCCCAGCAGGCCCAGCGCTGCGTCATGCGCACCCCCGGCGAGTCCACGCCCGGACCCCCGCTGGGCGAACTGGTCGAGGAACGCCTCGGCCACCGCGGCGCCGACCTCGAAGAGGTCACCTGGGACGCCTGGAAGTGCGAGGACAACAGCTGGCAGGTCCGGCTGTCCTTCTACGACGGCGGCCGTCCCCACGCCGCCGAGTGGAAGTTCGACCCGCGCCGCCGTGTCGTGCGCGCCCTCGACGACGAGGCCGTCCGGCTCAGCTCGCTGACCGCGGAGGAACCGCCGCCCCTCGCCGACACGGTCACCCCGCTGCGCCGCCCCGCCATGAAGATCGTCTCAGACCAGCGGCGCGACTACCCCGCGGGCCGCCCCTTCGCGCCGCTGTCCCAGCCCGTCCCGCCCGCCGCCACCCCGCTCAACCCCGAGCCGTTCACCCCCGAACGCTTCCAGCGCGAGGCCCGCGCCGCCGACTTTCCCGACCTGGAGGCGTTGAGCGCCCTGCTCGACGGCGAGCCCACCGTCCTGCCCCCGCCTCCCGGCCGCGACCCCGGCGAGGCCCCCTCCGCCCACCCCTCCGCCGTCTCCCTGACTCCGCCCGCCCCGCAGGAGCCCGCCCGGGCCCCTTCCGCCGAGAGGCCCGCCGACACGGGCGCCGCCGGCTCCGCGCCGCAGCACACGCCCGCGGCGGACGCCTCCGCCTCCGAGCGGCCCGCCGAGGACGAGCGGGAAACGCTCGATCCGCGGCCCGCCGTGTCTCCGGTGTCCGCTCCTTCGCCCGCCGCCGAGGCGGCGACCGCCGACTCCCGGCCGTCCGCCCCCGCCGCGCAGGCTCCCGCTGAGCCCTCCGGCGAGCCCGTTCCCGCGGCCTCCGCCGCTCCGAATGCCACCGCCGCCGAGACGGACCCTGCCCTCTCCGAGGACGCGCCCGCTCCCGCCACCTCCGTCGGCGAGTCCGCCGGGCCCGCCGCGGAGGCCGCCGCCGCGACCTCGGACCCCGTGTCCGAGCAACAGCCCGCCCGGTCCGCTCCCGAGAGGCCCGCCGACCGGCAGGAGAGCGCACCCGCCGCTCCCGAGCAGCCCGCCCGGGCCGCCGAGCCGCCGGCCGCGGCCCATCCCGTGCACCCCGACGTGGCTCCCAAGCCCGCCGCTCCCGTGGACCGGCCCGCGCCGCCTCCGGCAGAGCAGCCCGCCGTGGCCCAGCAGCCCACCGTCCCCGAGCCGCGCCGCGAACCGCCCAAGCCCAAGCCCGCCCCCAAGCCGGCCCCGGTCCCCGCCGCCGCGGCGGCCGCCCCGGCCAAGGCCGAGCCCCGGCCCCGCAAGCGCCCGGCCCGCAACCGCCGCGCCAGCGTCCCCTCCTGGGACGAGATCATGTTCGGCGCCCGTCGCCCCGACTGACCCCGACCCGTCGAAAGCCCCGGCCCTGGCCGGGGCTTTCCTCGTGTCCGGCGGGGTCGTGTCTCCCGCACCGGTTTCCGGCGGAACCGTCGTCTTCGCCGAACGCAACGAAGCCCCGGCGGATGCCGGGGCTTCGCCGGGGCGGCCTCCCGGAAGTCCGGAGGGCCGTGCGCCTTCGGGGCTCGAGGATCAGACCCTGCGGCGGAACGCGCGGAGACAGAGCGGGATGAAGACCGCGGCTATGGCGCCGCCCCAGGTCAGGGCGACCACGGCGTGCTCGAGGACGGGGCCGCCCACCAGGAGGCCGCGGAGGGCGCTGGTGAGCTGGGAGACGGGATTGATGTCGGTCATGAAGGTCTTCAGCCAGCCGGGGCTGCCCTCGGCGGGGAGCACGAAGGCGTTGCTGAGGAAGGTCAGCGGGAAGATCGCGGTGAAGCCGAAGACCTGGACCTTCTCCGGATCACTGGCGGTGAGGCCGACCAGCACCGTGATCCAGGCGAACATCAGGGTGAAGGCCAGGAGCAGGAGGAAGGCGCCGAGCACGCCCACCACTCCCGTCTCGACCCGGAAGCCGATGGCGATGCCGACCACCAGGACGATCAGCATCGACCAGGCCTGCTTCACCACGTCCGCGAGGATGCGGCCGAGCAGCGGTGCCGTCCGGGCGATCGGCAGGCTGCGGAACCTGTCGAAGACGCCCTTGGTCACATCGACGTTGAGCCCGAAACCCGTGCTCATCGAGGCGAACAACGCGTTCTGCGCAATGATGCCGGGGATGACGATCGGCAGGTAGGCGGCGACGCTGCCGGAGATCGACGGGCCGAACACGTAGGCGAACAGCAGCACGAACATGATGGGCTGGATGCTGAGGTCCACCAGTTCCATCGGATTGTGCTTGATCTGCACCAGCCCGCGCCAGGCCAGGGTCAGCACGTTGCGCAGGGCGGTGAGCGGCGTGACCTTCCTGGGGAGGAGGGCCGCCTGCGGGGCTGAGGTCACTGCGGTCATACGGCCGCTTCTTCCTTTCCTGAGTCGGAGGAGGCCTGGTCGTCCTCGGCCCGGTGGCCGGTGAGAGCGAAGAAGACCTCGTCGAGGCTGGCCTTGCGCAGCGACAGCTCGCCCACCAGCACCCCGGCGTCGTCCAGGGCTCGCACCACCGCGGGCATCGCCGCGGGATCCGCCAGCGGCACGGACAGCAGTCCCTGGTTCACCTCGGGGACGGCGCCGAGCAGCTCGGCGACGACCAGCGCGGCCTTGTCGACCTCCTGCCCGCGCACCGGCCGCAACTCCAGCACCTGCCCGCTCGTCTGTGCCTTGAGCTGGTCGGAGGTCCCCTCCGCGATCACCCTGCCGTGGTCGATGACCACGATCTCGTCGGCGAGCTGGTCGGCCTCCTCCAGGTACTGGGTGGTGAGCAGGACGGTGACGCCGTCGTCGGCGAGCCCGCGGACCATCTCCCACAGGCCGTTGCGGCTGCGCGGGTCCAGGCCGGTGGTCGGCTCGTCCAGGTAGAGGATGGAGGGGTGGCCCACCAGTGAGGCCGCGAGGTCCAGCCGCCGCCGCATCCCCCCGGAGAACGTCTTGGCGGCCCTGTCCCGGGAATCCCACAGCTCGAACCGCCGCAGCAGCTCCGCCGCGCGGGCCTTGGCCCCGGCCCGGCTCAGCCCGAGCAGCCGCCCGATGAGCACGAGGTTCTCGGTGCCGGTGAGCATCTCGTCGACGCCGGCGTACTGCCCGGTGAGCCCGATGAGCCGGCGGACCTGATGGCCCTCTTTGACCACGTCGTGGCCGCCCACCGTCGCGCGGCCCTCGTCCGGTCTGATCAGGGTGGCGAGCACCCTGACGGTCGTCGTCTTGCCCGCCCCGTTCGGCCCCAGCACCCCCAGGACCCGGCCCTGCGGTACCGCGAGGCTCACCCCGTCCAGGGCACGGGTCTCACCGAAGCGCTTCACCAGGCCCTCGGCCTGGATGGCGTAGGTCATCGAATGATCTCCTCGATCTGTGGTCTCGTGCGGCGGCGCACCGACCGGGTCACGGTAGGCGGACGCCTCCTCAGGGCGCCAACGGTTTTCCGGAAGGCGCCACCCGCACGCCGGCGGCGTGCTTCCAGCCGGCCGGCGGGCACCGGTACGGCCTCGTACTCGCGGATCCGCATGGCCGAAGAGATCCCGACCACAACACGAACGGTACGCAGAGGGTCTGACATTCCGGAGGACCGCGGCCCCGGCCGCATAGGGTGATCTGTGTGAACTCGCGGTTGAGGCCTCCCGCGCACCGGGTGTCGGCTCGCGCGATGGCCAAGTGGGCGGTGGAACTGCTGCTCGGCGGCGCGGTGCTGACCGGCTGCTCCTTCGCGCTGAGCGGCTGGGCCGCCAGGGCCGACTGGACCTGGCGGTTCGCCTGGCTGCCCTGGTTCGCCCTCGCCGCGACGGCCCTGTGCGTCCTGACCATCCCCTACTGGCGTTACCGGGTCCACCGGTGGGAGATCAGCTCAGACGTGGTCTACCTCCGGATCGGGGCGCTGCAGCGGCAGTGGCTGCTGGTGCCGGTCAGCCGCATCCAGACGGTCGACGCCCAGCAGAGCTGGCTGGAGCGCCTGCTCCGGCTGGCCACCCTGCGGATCAGCACCGCCTCGCACGAAGGCTCCTCTGAGCTCTCCGGCCTGCCACTGCCGACCGCCACCTCCCTCGCCGCCGAGCTCGCGCACCGCGCCCACGCCCTGCGCGACGACGCCACATGAGCGGCGGCTCCCGGCGGCGCCTCCCCGCGGACGCGCCGCGCCGGCTCAGCCCGCTCACCTGGATCGTCGGGGCGGTCCGCGAGACGCTCGCGCTGCTCGCGGTGGCGGTCACGGCCCTGCTCGTCAGCGAGGGCGGGGTGGGACTCTACTTCGCGGTGGCGGCCCTGGGCTTCGGCCTGATCCATCAGATCGTCCGCTGGTGGACGTTCACCTACACGGTCGCCGACGACCGCATCGAGCTGCGCCACCAGCTCATCGGAAGGTCGGTGAAGACGATCCCCATCGAGCGCGTCCGGGGCGTCGACATCACCGCCGGCTTCCTCCACCGGGTGCTGGGCCTGGCGGTCGTCCGCATCGACGCGGCGGCGGGCGGCGACGAGGGAGTCCTGAACGCGGTGTCCCGCCGGGAGGCGGCACGGCTGCGGGAACTGCTGCTGGGCCGGGGGGCGGAACCGTCACAGGAGCAGATCATCTCCCGCGCCGACCCCACCTGGTACCGGTACGCCCCGCTCAGCGGCGCCTACCTGCTGACGCCCTTCGCCCTGCTCGGAAGCCTCCTGGGCACCCTCTACAACCTCAACACCGAGCTCGGCATCGTCTCCCAGGGCACGCTCTCCCATCTGGGAGACAGGGTCGTGGGGCTGCCCCCGGTCCTGGGGATCGTCGCCCTTCTGCTGCTGGCACTGGCGATGCCCGTCGCGTCCATCCTGGTCTTCACCTGGTTCAACTGGGACTTCACGCTGCGCGCCGTGCCCGGAGAGGACGAGAAGGGCTCACTCGTCGCCGAACGCGGCCTGGTGACAAGGCGAAGCGTGACGCTCGAACGCCGCCGGATACGCGGTGTCGAACTACGCGACAACCCCTTGGAACGCCGTAAGAAGGTGGTCCGCCTGACGGCTCTCGTCACCGGTCTCGGCGACGCGGAACACCGTGGCCGGCTGCTGCCCACCGCCCCGCGGGAGGCCGCCTTGCATGTGACGGAAGAGGTCGTCGGCAGATTCAAGGAGCCGCTGACCCGCCATCCGAAGTCGGCTCTCAACCGCAGGCTCACCCGCGCGGTCCTGCCTCCCCTGGCGGTCTCCGTCCTGTCGGTCACCACCGGACCGCCGTGGCTCGCCGTCGCGGCGGCCGTCGCCGCCGTCGCCGCGGTCCCGCTGGCCCTGGACCGTTACGCCCAGCTCGGCCACGCCTCGGACGGCGGCCTCCTCTCGATGCGTTCGGGCTCCCTGGTCCGCAACCAGCAGATCATCGAGCACCGGGCCGTCGTCGGATGGCGTTTCCGCCAGTCCCTCTTCCAGCGCCGCAGCGGTCTGGCCACTCTGACCGTCGCGGTCGGCGCGGGCGAGGGCGCCTATGACGCGCTGGACCTCGCGGAGGAAGACGCGTTGCGCCTGGCCTCCTCCGTCAATCCCGCCTGGATCGCACCGTTCCTGCTGGACCCGCCCGAGCCTTCGCAGAACTGAGCTCGGTACGGTGCCACGCCTTCCGAGGCCGGGGCCGTCGGCGGCGCACACGGCCGGGGGCCGCCCGGCGTCGCCGGACGGCCCCCGCCGTCGTCTCCAGTGGCCCGCCCGCGGTACGGACGGGGGCCGTCCCGTCGTCAGGCGGGAGAGGCCGTCGTTCCCTGTGAGGTGCCCCTGGACCGGGCCGACCTGTCCGAGACCGAGTCGGGAACGGTGAGGAACTTGCCCTGCTCGGGGTCGAGGATGTGCACCTTGGCGGTCGCCAGGTCCAGGTACATGCCGACCAGCTCCAGCTCGCCCAGCTCCACCCTGCGCTTCAGCCACGGGTAGGTGAGCAGGTTGTCGAGCTGCTGCATGACGTTGACCTGGCAGAGCCGTGCCAGCGGCGTCTCCGTGCCCTCGGGGCCCGGCTGGTGCAGGAACCTGTCGAGGCTGTGGTTGGCGTGCTTGAGCCAGTTCGACAGCTGGGGCAGATGCTCGATCTCACTGCCCCCCGCCAGCACACCGGCCATGGCACCGCACATGGAATGGCCGCAGACAGTGATCGTCTTAACATTCAAGACGGATGTCGCGTATTCCACGGAGGCCATCACCGAGTCGTCGGGGACGCGGGCCCCGTAACGGGGAACGAGATTCCCGACGTTTCGTGTGATGAAAAGATCACCAGGCCCGCTGGCCGTGATGAGATTGGGCACTACACGTGAATCGACGCAAGTGATGAAAAGGTGGTCAGGAGTCTGGGCCATGGAGAGCTCGGCCATGATCGGCCGGACCAACCGGGCTGTACTCCCGTGGTACTCACGTACCCCTGCCAGCAGGATCTCTCGGGGAGAGGCCTCTTCGAGTGGCTCGATCTGGCCTCGATTACGGTTCGCCCACGGCGCCCACCAGCGGGAGGAACCCGCAGATTTACGCGGCGGGGAGGATTCTCCGGTCATCGCGCTCTCATACCAAGATTCATGGATCTCATCGATGTCGACTCTACCTCCAAGGCGTTCGTGTGAAACGCGCCAGGTATGGATAGCGTCAAAAGCCGCGTTGTCCATGAAGTCAACATCGAGGTCGAGATCCACGGGAACCCCCGGCGGAACCTCGGCGAGCGCGGCGGTGAGCCTCGGCACGCCCAGGAACGTCAACGAGCCCTCGACCACCACATGCCACCGGCCGTCCCGCTGCTCGGTGCGCACCGCGACCCGGGTGAGCCGCCTCAGCGCCAGGCACGCGGCCAGCCCGACCCCCACCAGCACCCCCTCGC
Source organism: Actinocorallia sp. B10E7 (assembly GCF_039871655.1). Lineage (NCBI taxonomy): Bacteria > Bacillati > Actinomycetota > Actinomycetes > Streptosporangiales > Thermomonosporaceae > Actinocorallia > Actinocorallia sp. B10E7. The sequence goes on along the minus strand of NZ_JBDPLZ010000004.1, from coordinate 126,655 downwards.
CCAGGCCCAGGACGACCACGCCGCCCATCGTCACCCAGTAGATCAGGGTCTCCCGGTGCGGGCGCAGGCCGCGCAGATGCGAACGGTCGATCATCCGAAGGCCCAGCGCCACCAGCAGGGCCGCCAGCGCCGCCAGCGGGATCTGCTCCAGCACCGCCCCGCAGGACAGGGCCAGCACCAGCACCCAGACCCCGTGCAGCACCGTCGAGCCCCGGGTCAGCGCGCCGGCCCTCACGTTCGTGGTGCTGCGGACCACCACCCCGGCGACCGGCAGGCCGCCGAGGAGACCCGAGACGAAGTTGCCCGCGCCCTGGCCGACCAGTTCCCGGTCCAGGTCGCTGCGCGGCACCCCCACCGGGCGCATCCTGTCCACCGCGACGCTGCACAGCAGGGACTCCACCCCGGCGACCAGGGCCACCGCGACGACCGCGCCCACCAGGTCATGCAGCGGCGCCTGCGGGAGCGAGGGCGGCCCCCAGTGCACGAGCAGGCTCCCCGGCAGATCGACGCGCGGGACGTCGAACCCGCCGAACCAGGACACCGCCGTCGCCACGGCCACCGCCACCAGCGGCGCCGGCACCCGGCGCCACGGACCGCGCTCCCACAGCAGCAGCACCGCGATGGTCAGCACACCCAGGATCACCGCCAGCGAGTGCTGGGTCAGGATCTGCCGGGGCAGCTCCACCAGGTTGGCCAGGGCCGAGTGCTGCGGGCTGCCGCCCAGCACGATGTGCAGCTGCGACAGGACCAGCACCACGCCGACGCCCGCCAGCATGCCGTGCACCACCGCGGGGGACACCGCCAGCGCCGTCCGCGCCACCCGGCACGCGCCCAGCGCGATCTGCAGGAGGCCGGCGCACATGGTGATGACGCAGGTCGCCCGCCAGCCGTAGGTCTCGATCATCGAGGCGACGATCACGGTGAGGCCTGCGGCGGGGCCGCTGACCTGTAGCGGCGAGCCACCGAGCACGCCCACGACGACGCCGCCGACGATCGCGGCGATCAGTCCGGCCTCCACGGGGGCTCCCGAGGCGACCGCGATACCGAGCGACAAGGGCATCGCGACCAGGAACACCACGAACGAGGCGGGTATGTCCTGGCCGGGCGAGAGGAAACGTTTCACTGCGGCCTGTGCTTCGAAAGTCACACTCCGTATCGAACCACAAGCCGAGAGTCACTGAGGGTCAAACTCAGTGACGGTAATCGCGATAACTGTCCCATTCCTCGGTAGAGCGCGGGGCGGGCTGGTCGCCGTACTGGCCGCCGTAGGGCGGCTGCTCGGCCGGAGGGGCGCTGTAGGGAGTGTTCTGGTCCCCGGCGGAGCCCGGGAAGCTGGGGCCGCTGAAGTCGCTGTAGCGGCCGGCGTCGCCGGAGTCCTGACCCTGCTGGTACGCGCCGTAGGACGAGGAGGTCGGCTGGCTGCCGTATCCGCCCAGCGGATCGTCGTAGCGGGGAGCGGCCTCGCCGCCGTAGGCGGGTGCCGTCGGGTAGCCCTGCTCTGCGCCGTAGGGCGAGCCGCCGAGCGAGTCGTCGTACCGCGGCGGCGAGGACGACTGCCAGCTGGAGCCGTACTCCCCGTCCGACGGGTTCAACGGGTCGTTGAGCGGGTCGTTCAACGGGGCCGAGCCGCCGTAGGACGCGGACGAGTCGGGCTTGCGCCTGTCGGCCTGGATGCGCTGGAGCAGTTCGTCGACGGTCGGCAGGCGGTTGCCGTCGGTGTCCGTGGCCGGCTGCGGCTCCTGCTGGCCGCCGTAGGACGAGGGGGCTCCCCCCAGCGGCGGGGTCAGCGGAGACGGGCCGGTGCCCAGCGGCCCCGACGTCAGCGGGGAGGAGGACGAGCCCAGCGGACCACCGCCGAGGGGTCCCGTGTTCAGGGGGTTCGCGTTCTGCGGGCCGGTGCCGAGGGGGCCTCCGGCGAGCGGCCCCGCGTTCTGCGGGCCGGTGCCCAGCGGACCGGCGCTCTGCGGGCCGGTGCCCAGCGGGTTCTGGTTGAAGGGGGCGCCGCCCAGCGGGCCGCCCAGGGACGGGCCGCCGATCGAGTAGGCCTGGGTGGCCTCCGGGTCACGGCTCTCGGCGCGGGCCGCGGCGGGCCGGGCGAACGGGTCCGGCAGGCCCAGCGGATCGGCCTGCGGCGGAACGGGCGGACGCGGCGGGTCGTAGGCGGCGGGCTGGTCATAGACGGCCGGCTGGTCGTACGAAGGCTGCGGGTCGTAGGCGGCGGGCTGGTCATAGACCGCGGGCTGGTCGTACGAAGGCTGCGAGTCGTAAGGAGGATCGAAGTCCCGGACGGCGGGCTGGTCGAACCTGGTCATCGGCTCGTCGACCTGCCAGCCCCGCACGACGGGCTCCGGTTCGTAGCCGCCGGGCGCCTGCGGAGCCCCTTGGCCGGCGTAGTAGTCGTCGCCGTACTGGTCGTTGGCGTACTGGCCGTCGGCGTACTGCTCATTGCCGTACTGGCCGTCGGCGTACTGGCCGTCGGCGTACTGCTCATTGCCGTACTGGTCGTGGGCGTACTGGTCGTTGTAGCCGTCGGCGTATCCGTCCGGCCCTGCGGCGGCCTGCACCGGCTCGGGCTCGGCGGCTTCCAGGGGGTCGGCGACCGAAGGCTGCTCGGCGGCCTTGGCGCCCTCCTGCTGCCAGGGGAACTTGGGCTTGTCGAAGGTGATCGTCGCCCAGTAGTCGTCGTCGCCCATCTGCTCGGACTTCTTCTTGCCGCGGCGGGGCTCGGCGGGAGCTGCGTCGGTGGGCGCGGAGAGAGGACCCCCGGCGACCCTGCGGTCGGCGGCGGCGCCCTCGTCCTGGTCTCCGGAACGACGGCCGCGCGGCTGCGGGTCGTCGTTCATCCAGTCGTCGTCATCGTGTTCGCGACCCGCGCGCATCCCTAGCACGACGAGCACCACGATGAGGCCGACGAGCAGTACCAGACCGCCAACAACAAAGATCATCGATCCACCCCATGCCATGGCCCGGCGAGGAGGTCCGGCCTCGCTCCGAAAAGCCCTGTCCCGATTATCGTCCGGCGCGCGCCGGGTGTCCCGCTCCCCACCAATGTGCTCGACGAAACCCCCGAGGAGGCGAACCGGCCGTTATGGCCCGCGCCACACCCTTCGTGAGCCTCTACCATCACACGATCTCCGTTGTCTTGGCCACAGATACGCCGACTCTCACGAGTCGGCGTTCTGCCCCAGATAGCCGGTTATCCGTCCTCGCGCGACGGTCCGCTCGGCGATGGCGGGCAGGGAGTCCTCGAGCTTCGCCACCTGGTCGGCCGGCACCTTCTCCTTCAACGCGTAGACCGTGTACCGGTACCTGTGCCGCTCCCCCTTGGGGGGACAGGGCGCGGCATAGGACGCCTGGCCCGCTGAGTTGCGCCCCTGGACGGCGTGGTCCGGGAGTGAGGCCTCCACGAGGTCCGCGGTGGTTCCGTCCAGGTTTGCGAGCACCCAGTGAATATAGGTGCCCCTGTGAGCGTCCGGGTCGTCCACGACGATCGCGAAGGCCTTGGCCTCGGGCACGCCCGACCAGTGGAGCGGCAGCGTCTTGCCCTGGCCGCCGTAGGCCGCGCAGGCGTAACGGTCGGGAATGTCCTTGAGGTCGCTGAAGGCCGGGCTGCTGACGGTGAACTCCGCCAGTTCCCCTCCGTCGCCGGATCCGCTGCCGACGACGCCGCAGCCCGACAGCAGGGACATCAGGGTCACACCGAGGACGGTGACCCGTCCCGAGGTCATCTTCATTCGATCAGCACTCCCGGCCGACGATCGTACGCGAGGGCGCGGCAGGCGGCGTCCCCGCCGGACCACCCTACGGCCTCGGGCACGGCCGCGGATCAGCTTCCACAGGGCGTACGCTCCCGTACCGGACATGTGACCTTGGTCATGCGGAGGGGTCAGGTTCTTCGCCGAACAGAAACTTGTGTCGTAGTTCACGCTCCTAGATCGCTCCAAGTTTACGATTCAAGGAATTTCCTTGAATCTTCTGATGTTCTGGCTTGGACCAGGCAAGCTACGTCCGCTACATTGTGAATGTCTTCACAAAGTGACTCTAGGAGCTCTGAGATGGCCAGAAGGCCTGTCGCGAACCCCGATGCCCCGCACGTTCTCATCGTCGGCGGCGGCTACGTGGGCCTCTACACCGCGCTCCGCCTTCAGAAGAAGCTGAAGAGCGAGTTGAAGCGCGGCGAGGTCAAGGTCACGATCGTCGATCCGCAGTCGTACATGACCTACCAGCCGTTCCTTCCCGAGGCCGCGGCCGGCAACCTCTCGCCCCGGCACGTCGTCGTGCCGCTGCGCCGGGTCCTGCCGAAGATCGACATCGTGACCGCCCGGGTGACCGAGCTGTCCCACTCCGAGCGCTGGGCGATCATCCAGCCGGTCGAGGGCCCCCCGCAGCGCCTCACCTACGACTACCTGGTGATGGCCGCGGGCTCGGTCTCGCGCACCCTCCCGATTCCCGGCCTGGCCGAGAACGGCATCGGCTTCAAGACCATCGGCGAGGCCATCCACCTGCGCAACCACGTCCTGGGGCAGCTGGACATCGCCGGCTCCACCGACGACGAGGAACTGCGCAAGAAGGCGCTGACCTTCGTGGTGGTCGGCGGCGGGTTCGCCGGCATCGAGGCCCTGGCCGAGATGGAGGACATGGCCCGCGACGCGATCAAGATGTACCCGAACCTGCGCGCGGACGACATGCGCTGGGTGATGGTCGAGGCGTCCGACCGCATCCTGCCGGAGGTCGGCCCCGAGCTGGGCCGCTGGACCGCCGAGCAGCTGCGCGGCCGCGGCATCGAGGTCAAGCTGAAGACCTTCCTGACCTCGGCGGTCGACAAGCAGATCGAGCTGTCCGACGGCGAGAGCTTCCCGACCAACACCCTGGTGTGGACGGCCGGCGCCAAGGCCAACCCGCTCGCCAAGTCCACCGACCTGCCCGTCGACGAGCGCGGCCGGGTCAAGGGCAACGAGTTCCTCCAGATCGAGGGCACGGTCCGCGCCTTCACCGCCGGTGACAACGCGGCCATCCCCGACCTGACCAAGGAGGGCGAGTTCTGCGCCCCCAACGCCCAGCACGCGGTGCGCCAGGCCAAGGTCCTGGCGGAGAACCTCGTGGCGGCGCTGCGCGGCAAGTCCCTGAAGCCCTACCGCCACGCCTACGTCGGCTCGGTGGCGGGCCTCGGCCTCCACAAGGGCGTCGCCCACGTCTACGGCATCAAGCAGCGCGGCTTCGCCGCCTGGTTCATGCACCGGACCTACCACCTGTCCCGCGTCCCCACCTTCAACCGCAAGGTGCGCGTCGTGGCCGACTGGACCCTCGCCCTCTTCTTCAAGCGCGAGACGGTCTCCCTGGGCAGCATCGAGCAGCCCCGCCAGGAGTTCGTCCTCGCCGCCGCCGCGGACCGCCCCGCGGAGGAGCCCGGCATGGTGAAGAGCGCCTCCAAGTAAAAGACACGCCGCCTTCTCTGAGCTCCACCGGAGACGCACGCCCGAACGGGCGTGCGTCTCCGCTTTTCCCCGCCCACTAAGATGGGGGCTACGGCGGACGAGCCGGCCGGGCGGCCGCGTCGGGGGATTCGTCCCCCGCCGAGGAAAGTCCGGGCTCCACAGAGCAGGGTGGTCGGTAACACCGACCCGGGGCGACCCGCGGGACAGTGCCACAGAGAACAGACCGCCTCCCGCTCACGCGGGCGGTAAGGGTGAAACGGTGAGGTAAGAGCTCACCAGCGCACGGGGTGACCCGCGCGGCTAGGTAAACCCCACCCGGAGCAAGACCAGACAGCGGACGCCCGAGGGCTGCTCGCCCGAGTCCGCGGGTAGGTCGCTGGAGGACGTCGGCAACGACGCCCCGAGATGGATGGCCGCCACTCCCCCAGAGCGGGAGCACAGAACCCGGCTTACAGGCCGACTCGTCCGCCGCCTTCACCACAAAGCCCCAGGTCAGCGGCCCGGGATTTCTTGTTGGTCCGGGCTGCGTCGGATGACATCTTCTTGGCCGTGTGGGAGCGGGAGGGTCAGGGCCGGTGCATTCGGTACCACAGGGCGGTGATCCATCGGGTGATCTTCGCCAGTCGCGGGTGCCGGGGGGCGAAGTGGTCGACGTCGTCGAGGCCGCTGAGGGCGCGGGCGTCGACGTCGTCCCGGTTCTGGCGGTGACGCCCGGCCAATTCCTCGACCAGGGCTCTGGCCTCCTCGCTGACGCGTCCGAAGCGGCGGGTCGAGTGTCCGAGGCACAGCGCCGCCAAGCCCAGCATGTGATGCCCCGGTGGCAGTCCTCGGCCGAGGCGGACGCACCAGCCTTCGATGTACTCGTGGTCTTCGCAGCGCAGGGCGATGCCGATGAGCCACTGCACCGCCTCGCCCTCCAGGTCGCCCTCTTCCCGGGAACGGGGTGTCCGCGGATGCGCCTTCGCTTCGGCCAGGAGTCGGGTGAACGTCTGATCGGCTTCAGCGTGCCACGCCGCTTCCTCTTCGGAGATCACTCGTAATCCCCTGGAACCCGGCGTCATGGACCCTTGCCTTCTCACAGACGGGTCAGGGGAGGTAGTGGGTCTCGTTGAAGGAGCGGACCACTGCGGGGCCGTCGGCGTACCAGTCGACGGTGGAGAGGGACGCCGTGTCGAGGTGGAGGCGGTAGAGGGTGGCGGTGGGGGCCTCCAGGGCGTGCTGGACCATGATCTTGATGGGGGTCACGTGGGAGACGACGAGGACCGTCTTCTGGCGGTGGCGGACCAGGAGCTTGGCACGGGCCGTGGAGACGCGCTGGGCGACGGCGGCGAAGCTCTCGCCGCCGGGAGGGGCGTAGGACGGATCGGCCAGCCAGGCTGAGAGCTCCTCGGGCCAGCGGGACTTGACCTCGGGGAAGGACAGGCCCTCCCAGGCGCCGAAGTCGGTCTCGCGGAAGCCCTCCTCGGTGCGGATCTCGGCGCCGGTGACGTCCGCGACGGCTCGGGCGGTGTCCTGGGCGCGGCGCAGCGGCGAGGTCACGATCACGTCGATCCGGCGTTCGGCGAGGGCCTTGGCGGCGGCCGCGGCCTGGGCGTGGCCGTGGTCGGTCAGGGGGGTGTCCCCGACGCCGGCGAAACGCTTCTCGATCGACAGCGGCGTCTGGCCGTGGCGGAGCAGCAGGGTGCGGGTGGGGGTCGTGGACGGCGGGATCCAGGCCTTGGCGCCGCTCGCCTCCGGGGACGGCGCCTGGGTCTTGGGGGACATCTCCGCGACGTCCCCGGAGGGCGTCCACTCCTCGCCGCGGGCGGCCGCGTCCATGGCCTCGTTGGCCAGGCGGTCGGCGTGGGAGTTGCGGGCGCGCGGGATCCACTTGTAGGTGATCGACGCGAAGCCCGAGGCGATGTTCCGGGCCTCCAGTGCCAGGGGCTTCATGTCGGGGTGCTTGATCTGCCAGCGGCCCGACATCTGCTCCACGACGAGCTTGGAGTCCATCCGGGCCTCGACCCGGGCCTGCGGGTCGAGGTCGCGGGCGGCGCGCAGCGCGGCGATGAGGCCGCGGTACTCGGCGACGTTGTTGGTGGCCCTGCCGATGGCCTCGGCGGTCTCGGCCAGGACTTCGCCGGTGAGGGCGTCGCGGACGACGGCGCCGTAGCCGGCGGGGCCCGGGTTGCCCCGGGAGCCCCCGTCGGCCTCGACGACCAGTTTGCGGCTCACAGACCCGACTCTGGGGTGCGGACGAGGATGCGGCGGCACTCCTCGCAGCGGACGACGTCGTCGGGGGCCGCGGCCCGGATCCGGTTCAGGTCGGAGGTGTTCAGCGCCAGGCGGCAGCCCTGGCACTGGCCCCGGGTCAGGGGGGCCGCGCCCACCCCGCCGAACTGCTCGCGCAGCTTCTCGTACAGCGCCAGGAGGTCGGCGGGGATGTCCGCGGCGACCCCGGCGCGGGCGGAGCGGGTCAGCTCGGTCTGTCCGTCGATCTCCTGCTCGGCCTTGGCCTTGCGGCTCTTGGCCTCTTGGAGGCCGGCGTCGAGCCCGGCCTGTTCGGCGCGGAGTTCGGCGACCCGCCCCCCGGCCTCCTCCCGGCGCTCCATGACCTCCAGGACGACCTCTTCGAGGTCGCTCTGCCTGCGCTGCAGCGAGGCCAGCTCGGACTGCAGGCTCGCCAGGTCCTTGGCGGAGGTGACCATGCCGGAGTCCAGGCGCTTGGAGTCCCGGTCGGCCCGGACGCGGACCTGGTCGACGTCCTGCTCGGCCTTGGCCTGCTCCCGGTCGAGGTCGCTGACGTCGGTCTCGGCGGTGACCAGGCGGTCACGCAGCTCGGCGGCCTTCTCCTGCAGGGCCGCCAGTTCGGCGATCTCCGGCAGGGTGCGCCTGCGGTGGGCCAGACGGTCCAGGCTCGAGTCCAGTTCCTGCAGGTCGAGCAGACGCTGCTGGTCTTGTTGTGCGGCTTTCACTGAACTCCTTCAACGGCATGGGACCACGCGTCGGTGACCAGCGTGGAGATCCGGGTCTTCACATTCGGGCTGAGCAGGGCGGCCAGGTCGGCCAGCCAGGGCCACTCCGTGGCCCAGTGCGCGGCGTCGACCAGCGCCATCGGGCTCTTCTCCAGTGACTCCGAGGCCGGGTGGTGCCGCAGGTCCGCGGTGAGGTAGACGTCGGCGCCCGCGGCGCGGGCCGTCTCGATCAGGGAGTCGCCGGCGCCCCCGCACACCGCGACGGTCCGGACGGGGCGTTCGGGGTCTCCGGCGGCCCGGACGCCCCAGGCCGTCCGGGGCAGCCCGGCGGCGACCCGCGCGGTGAACTCCCTCAGCGGGATCGCGTGCTCGAGTTCGCCGATCCGGCCCAGCCCCCTGCGGGGGTCGTCGGCGGACGGGCCGAGCGGGCGCAGCGGCCCGTCCAGGCCCACGGCGCGGGCCAGCGCGTCCGACACTCCCGGGTCGGCGACGTCTGCGTTGGTGTGCGCGGTGTAGAGCGCGCATCCGCCGGTGATCAGCCGATGGACCGTCCGCCCCTTGGCGGTGGTGGCGGGCACCCCGTGGACCGGCCTCAGCAGCAGCGGATGGTGGGTGACCAGCAGTTGTGCGCCCTCGGCCAGGGCCTCGTCGATCACCGCGGCCACCGGGTCGACGGCGAGCAGCACCGAGGTGACCTCGGCGTCCGGATCACCGCAGACCAGTCCCACCGCATCCCAAGACTCCGCCCAGGAAGGGTCGAATCGGTTCTCGATCACCTGGATGAGTTCGGAGAGACGCACGTCCCGCAGGTTATCGTGGTTTGGCACCGGTCTTCCTGGATCCGGCTCCGGCGAAGGCGGCCCGCGGCTATCGTGCCCGGACCGGCGGAACCCGGCCGGGCCGGCGGGATCAAACACGAGCATGGAATCGTTGGAGAGTTCGTGAAGTCACCGTTCCGCCGCCGCAAGCGGTCGAAGAAGGCCGACGAGCAGGCCCAGAGGGCCAAGCTGGAGGCCAAGATGGCCGTACCCGAGTGGGCCCAGGAGGGCACAGGGGGCGGGGGCCTGATGAGCGCTCTGCGGGGCGACGGCGAGGCCGGGGCCGGCTTCGGCGCCGGGATCTTCGAGGATCTGCACGCCGCGTTCAGCGGCGCGAAGAAGATCCAGTTGCAGGAGCAGGAGGCCGAGAAGCTGCGCAGGGTGGACGACCACCAGCAGGCCGGCACCGGCGGCAACCGTCCCGACCTGGACTCCGGCCGCATCAGGATCCGTGCCGCCAAGCAGCCGGAGCGGCCCGCCGAGGAGCCGACAGGCCCCGGCGACGACGCCGCTCCGGCCGGGAGCTGAGCTCAGGACCGGGAGAGCTGCCTCTCCCGGGGCGCCCGCGCCGCCCGCAGGCCGTGCCTGACCGACCCTTCCGCGAGCCAGGCGTCCAGCCTGGCCCAGGTGGTGGTCCGGGCCTTCCTTCCGGTCAGGACGCCCAGGTGCCCGCCCGGCGCGGTGTGGAACCGCACGTCGGGTGAGCCCGGCAGCAGCCGGGTGAGCGGGTGCACCGACCGCCAGGGGGCCAGTTCGTCGTCACGTCCGGCGATCACCAGTACCGGCGCCCGCACCTGCGACAGGGCCACCCGGCGGTCGCCGACGCGGACGTCCCCGCGGGCGAGTTCGTTTTCCTGGAAGAGGGCGTCGTAAATCCGTGCGGCGGGCCGCCCGGGACGGGCGAGCATTTCTTCGGTGAACGCGTCGACGGCCTCGATCTGGGCGAGGAAGTCGGCGTCGTCGAGGTTGGCCAGCACCGTCATCGGACGCGTCAGATATCTGTCGATTCCCGGGATCAGGTGACCGTGCTCGGCCGACGCCCGCGGAATTCCCGAGAAAACCTCGAGCAGCGCGGTCTCGGCGCCTCCGGCGAGCCGGGTGAGGCCGCGCAGGGGCCCGCCGGGGCGGACGGCGTCGAAGTCGACCGGCGCGGCGATCGAGGTGACGGAGGCGATGGGCAGCCCGGGGTGGGCGGCGGCGGTGAGGACGGAGAAGATCCCGCCCAGGCACCAGCCGACCAGTTGCACCGGTTGGCCGTCCACGTCCTCGGCGACGCGGGCAACGGCTTCCGGCAGAACCTCGTCCACCCAGGTCTCCAGGCCCGGGTCATGGCCTTGGAGGCGGGTCTCCCCGTAGTCCAGGAGGTAGGTCCGGCGGCCGGTGGAGACCAGGTGCTCGGCCAGGCTGCAGCCGCGCCGCAGGTCGAAGGCGGCGGCCGCGGACGCCGCCGGTGGCGGCACCAGCAGCACCGGTGGGCCGGTGGGGATCACCTTTCCCGAGGGCCGGTAGCGGTAGAGCCGGCGTTCGGGCCCCTGGTCGATCAGTTCGGACGGCATGGGCCGCAGATCGGCCAGCCTGCCTCGAAGTATTTTCTGAGTCGCATTCGAAGCGGCGTCGCGGATGTTCCGGGGTGAGAGCAGCATCATCATTTCATTCATGCCCCATCACGAGACGATTGCAAGGGCCGAACCCGGTCATCTTGACATCTGTGATGAACCATACTCACATCCACGATTGTGCTTAATATCACCAAATCATGTCCAAAGCGTTAAATCGCCCCCACCTCACCCTGAGTAACCGATTTTTTCGGCTTCTGGCCCGAGGACCGGAGCATCCGACGCCACTACCGCGGACGCGGGCACTGGCGCATAATGGCGACTACAGAACGTAGCCACATGGATGTCAGGCGGTCACGATGGCGCTCACCGAGCCAGACGTCTCCTCGGGGCGGCCCGCCTCCGGCCGGCGGCCGTCCCGCCTGCGCCTTCCCGTCGGGCCGGTGTTCTCCCGCACGCCCCGTGAGCCCGTCCAGTCCGCCGCGGAACCGCTGATCGCCGCGTTCCGCGCCACCCACCCCCAGGCCGACGGCCCCGACATCGCCGAACTGCGGCGGGCCTACGCGGTGGCCGAGCGCATGCACCGAGGGCAGCTCCGCAAGTCCGGCAACCCCTACATCACCCACCCGCTGGCCGTCGCGCTGATCCTGGCCCAGCTCGGCCTGGACCGCACCTGCCTGGTCGCGGCCCTGCTGCACGACACCGTCGAGGACACCCCCTACACCCTCGAGGAGGTGCGGGCCGACTTCGGAGACGAGGTGGCGCTGCTCGTCGACGGAGTGACCAAGCTCGACGGCGAGCGCTGGAGCAAGGAGCAGGCCGAGGCCGAGACCTTCCGCAAGATCGTGCTGGCCGCCGCGGCCGACCTGCGGGTACTGGTCGTCAAGCTGGCCGACCGGCTGCACAACCTGCGCACCCTCGGCGCCCAGCCACCGCACAAACGCGAACGCATCGCCCGCGCCACCCTGGAACTGTTCGTCCCGTTCACCGAACGCCTCGGCATCCACGCCCTCAAACGCGACATGGACGACCTGGCGTTCGCCACCCTCGACCCCGACGCCCACACCGCCACCCGGCAGGCGGTCCACCGCGAACTGGCCAGAGCGGGCCCGGCCCTGGGCCCGGTCGCCTCGCTGCTGCGCACCGCTCTGGCCGAACACCGGGTCTGCGCCGAGGTCCAGATCCGGCCCCGCCACCTCCACAGCGTGCACAGGAGCCGGGAGGGAAACCTCAGAGGACTGCGCCCCAGCGACGCGACACGGCTGCTGGTCCTGGTCGAGGGCCCGCCCCAGAACTGCTACATCGCCCTGGGCGCGGTGCACTCCGCGCTGCACCCCGTCACCGGGCGGGTCAAGGACCACATCGCGATCCCCCGGTTCAACCTCTACCGTTCCCTGCACACCGTCGTCATCGGCCCGGAAGGCGACTTCCTGGACGTCATCATCCGCACCCGGGAGATGCACGAGGTCGCCGAATACGGGATCGTGGCCCACGTCCGGCAAGCCCGGAACGGCAGGGCCGCCGAGCCCGTCTCCGGGCGGCTGGACCTCGTCTGGCTCGCCCGGCTGCTGGCCTGGCAGTCCGGCGCCCCCTCCGCGGAATTCCTGGAAGGCCTCCGCACCGACCTCGCGGGCGGGAACATCGTCTGCTTCACCCCCCGAGGCGCGATCGTCTCACTGCCCCGGCGGGCCACCGCGCTCGACTACGCCTACGCGCTGGACCCCGAACTCGGAGCGCACAGCATCGGCGCTCTGATCAACGGACGACTCGTGCCCCTGTCGGCCGAAGTCAAGGTCGGCAACGTGGTGGAGATCCTCACCGACCCGGAAGCCGCGCCCAGCCCCGACTGGCTCGCATTCGTCCGCACCCCGCAGGCCCGCGTGCACATCCAGCGCCACCTGCACGGCCCGGCGGACGACGGGCCTCCCCCCGACCAAAACCCTTGATCAGGAGACGGTCCGGCACCCGTCCGGCCCGTACACCTCCCACAGCTCGCCGAGAAAGAACGTCCCGAACCGGTGCAGCGCCTTCAGCCCGCCGGGCCCCTCGGTACGGAAGGTGGTCAGCTGCTCGAGGAAGTCGGCCAGGCGGATGTGCAGGGTGCCCGCCCCCAGCGCCGTCCCGTCGTGCGGGTCGTCCTCATGGAGATGCCCCGCGTGGATCCGGTAGTACAGCGTCGCCGTGTCGGGCCAGACATGGGTGGGCGGCCCCTCGCAGAGATGCTTCCAGCCCGCGAGCGTGCGCGGCTCTCCCCGCACGTCGGTGAAGTGCAGCCGGTAGCGCATCTCCTTGCGGCCCGTGCCGTCGTCGTCCGGCACGAACAGGTGGAACCGGCCCCGTTCGACCCTGCGGCGCCCGCCCCCGCCGGGCCAGTCGATCCAGCCCTCGGTCCCGGCCCACCGACCCGGGTCCGCCAGGAACCGGTCGACGTCGTCGACCGTGATGGTGAGCCGGAACGCCAGCCGCTCCCCGCGCTCGTCCGTGAACGGATCGTGCGCCCCCGCGACGTACCGGCCCTTCATCTCCTCGGTGAACGACAGCGACGTGCTGTCCTGCACACGTCCGCCGCCGTCCACCGCCCCTTTCGTCGGGGCGGATCCTCCGACCGCCCCGGCCCCCGGGCCCAGATCCCCGTGGATCATCTGCCTGCACATCCTCTCGGAGAGCGCCGCGATGGTCAGCGCCGGGTTCGCGCCGACCGGACCGGGCAGCGCCGCGCCGTCGGCGACGTACAGACCGGGCAGCCCGAAGACCTCTCCGAACCCGTCGCAGACGCCCTCCTCCGCGTGCCTTCCCATGGGCGCTCCCCCGAGCGGGTGAACGCTGATGACGCGTTCGCGCAGCCACAGGGGGTTGTCCTCGTAGTCCGCGCCGAGGACGTCGCCGATGCGCTGCATGGTGGTGCGCAGCCGGTCGAAGTAGGCGCGGCTGGTCTCGACCGTCCAGTCCGCGGTGAGCCGGCCCTTCCCGTCCAGGGCAAGCACCCCGTCCGGGATGTCGCGGCCCATGCCCAGCAGCGGCAGCGCGCCGACCGCGCGGGAGCCTCCGGCGAGCTCCGCCAGCTCGGCCGACAGGTTGGTGTCGGGCGAACCGGAGAGGAACTGCATGACCCTCTCCCAGAGGAACTCCGCGGCCCGGGTGATCTGCCCCGGGACGTCCAGGCCCTGGAGCATCCAGTCGACGAACGCCGGATACCCGCCGTCCTCGATGTAGGCGCCGCGGCCCCACCCGCCGTCCAGCTCGTCGGGGAGGCGGATCCCACTGGTGATGACGGGGGCCCCGCCGGGGTCCAGCGGCCGCAGGCTGTCCCGGTCCTTGGTGTTGAACAGGAACGTCAGCAGGTCGCCGTTGCCGGAGAAGCGGGTGCCGAGCGCACGGCTCATGCCCGGCAGCCGTGAGCTCAGCAGGAGCCGGGTCGTCCCGTACGTCCCGGCGGCCATGATCAGCCTGGTGCAGCCGATCGTCCCCTCCTCCCTGCGGCCCGTCTCCCGGTCGTGCCGGACATGGTCGACCAGGTAGCCTCCGCCGTCCCGGAGCCTGATGCCCTTGACCTCCGTCAGCGTCCGCAGGTCCGCCCCCCGGTGGGCCGCGGCCGACAGGTACGTGTGGTCCAGGCTGTTCTTGGCCCCGTCGTTGCAGCCGATGTCGCACTCCCCGCACAGCCTGCACGTGGTGCGCAGCACCCCGTGCAGGTTGGGGTACGGCTGTTCCGCGAGCGGCTCACGCGGCCTCGGCACGGCCCCTGTATGCGTGCCGAAGCTGATGGCGAGCGGCGGACGGAACCATTCGAGCCCCAGCTGGGCCGCCGCGTCCTGCATCGCCTGCGTCTTGCCGGTCCGGGAGTACGGCTCGTGCTCGGTCGGGTAGCACTGGACGCCGATCATCCGCTCGGCGGCCTCGTAGTGCGGTTCGAGGTCCGTCCTGGTCACCGGCCAGTGCTCATATCCCCCCTCCGGCAGGGCCTGCTCGTGGACGAACCACTTCTCGTCCTTACGCAGCAGGACGTTGGCGTAGATGAGGGAGCCGCCCCCGAGCCCTGACGAGACGACCGAGTCGTAGCCCTTGAAACGCCAGACGTCGAACAGCCCGTACAGGTTCTCGGACGGATCCCAGAAGGCCTTCGCCATCTCCGCCGGCGAGCGGGGGAACTGTCCCGGCGCATAGGAACGTCCCCGTTCCAGCACGACCGTGGACAGTCCCGCGTCGGCGAGCCGGTAGGCGGCCACGGCGCCGCCGAACCCGGAACCGACGATCACCGCGTCCACGTTCTCCATGGTCTTCAAGGCCCTCAGACGGCTTTCTCGTTCAGGAAATCGACGATGTGCGGGAACACCTCCGCGTGGGCGTTCCGTCCGATGAACGGATCGGCGTGCCCGTATCCGGGGAGGATCCGCAGCCCGTGGCGTCCGGGCACAGCCTGTTCCAGCTCCCGGTAGGTGACGATGTTGGAGTCGGTGAACACCCTGTTCTCCGAGCCCGCGAGGAAGAGGATCGGCGTCCGCACGGCGGTGAGGCCGGTGAGTCCGTCCGGCAGCCGGGGGTCCTCCTCGTCCCACTTCACGACCCGTTCCGCGGAGGCCATCCGGCGAATGTGCCGCCCGTAGCCGCTCCCGCCCGTACCGCCGGCCCTCGCCGGATTCGGGGAGGACCCGGCCATGCCCATGATCTGCGGGGCGAGTCCGGGACTGAACCGCAGCCGGGCCAGGGCCCTGCGGGACAGCCGGGGATTCAGGGAGACGCTGTTGGACACCACCGTGGCCACCTGGTCCACCAGCCCGGCGAAGAGCGAGGTGAGGAAGGTGACCGAGCCGAGGCAGTGGGCGATCACGTGCACCCTGCGGTCGCCCACCGCCTCGCGCAGGCAGTCCAGCGCCGCCGGATGGTCGTAGGCCGCCACGTCGTCGAGGGTGAAGCGGTGGCCTTCGGTGTTGTAGGGCAGGCGGCTGCTCATCCGGTGGTCCAGCGTCCACACGTCGGTGAACCCGCTGTCCAGCAGATGGGACACCAGGTTGGTGTGGCCCGGCCTCGTGAACATCTCCCGGGAACCGGCGAGCCCGTGGACGAGCAGCACCACGTCGTCGCAGTCCGCCCGGTGGAAGCGGGTCAGGCTGAGGCCCAGGCCGTCGGCGGTGGCGAAGAGACGTTCCGAGACCACCACGTCGGCCACTCCTTCGAAGGCCGCGCGCCGGGTTCCCGTTGCCATGTGATCTCCTCCCCACGTCACTGGAACACTCCCTCATCCGCCCGGGCAGGGCATCGTGGTCAACACTGATTCCGACCCGTAGGTGCCGCGGGAGACCCGTAGAGGACGGGTCAGCTCGCGTTCCTGCGCAGGTGCCGCAGGATGTGCGGGAACACGTCCACGTGCACGTTCTTGCCGATGAACGGGTCCACATGCCCGTAGCCGGGCAGGATGACGAGCTCGTGCAGGCCGGGGGCGGCCTTGTCCAGCTCCCGGTGGCAGACGATGTTGGAGTCCTCGAAGACGCGGTTGTGGTCGCCGGTCAGGAACAGCATCGGCGTCGAGATCTTGGCGGCCGCCTCCAGGTAGTCCCGCGGCAGCTCGGGGTGCTCGTCGTCGTAGGTGACGGCGTGACCGGCCTCGACCATCCGGTGCATGTGCCGGTAGTAGTGCAGGCCGGTGGCTCCGAAGAGGTCGGCGACCCTGCGGTGGGTCTCCGGGTCGAGGTTCTCGTGCCGCCACAGCCCCGGCCTGCCCGAACCCCACATGAAACTGATCATGTGGCAGGCCCGCTCGCCGCACTCGGGGTGGAACAGCGACACCAGCCGGGAGAACGCGCCGCCCCTGGTCAGCGGGGAGGCCTCGCCGTAGCGGGAGTCCAGGACCGAAAGGCCCCAGGCGTACTCGGTGAGCCCCACGCCGAACCGCAGCTTGAACCGGGACCAGGCGGGCACCCTCGTCACCAGGGCGACGCTGTTGGAGGTGAAGCTGGCGATGTCTCCGGTGAGGCCGGCGGCCATGCTCATCGAGAACGACACCGCGCCCAGACATTGCGCCACGACGTGGACGCGCTTGCCCTCTCCCACCCGGCGGCGCAGTTCGGCGAGCCCCGCCGGATGGTCGTACAGCGCGATGTCGTCCAGCGTGTGCCGGTTGGTCTCGGTGCCGTAGGGCAGGCGGTTGCTCATCCGGAAGTCCAGCGACCACACGTCGGTGAACCCGCTGTCCAGCAGGTAGGACACCAGGTTGGTGTGCTCGGGCATGATGAACATGTCGGTGGAGGCCGGCAGCCCGTGCAGCAGCAGCACCACGTCGTCGCAGTCGGCCCGGTGGAACCGGGAGAGCTTGAGGCCCAGGCCGTCCCCGGTGGTCACCGGGTACTCGGTGACCTCGGCGTCGGGCACACCCTCGGTGGTGAACCTGGCGATACGTCCGCCCATGCGGCTGTCCCCTCCTCGTGGTCTCTTCCCGGAGTCCTGTCGCGCTCCGACTATCGGGGAGCCGCTCCGGCCCGGGCATCGGGGTGAACCCTGATCTTCAGACCGTCCTCTTCTAGGAGTCCGGAGACGTCCTTCCGGTTCCGTGCCCGTCCTCTTCGCCGTCCCGTATGCCGCCGAGCTCGTGGATCGCGGCCACGACGCCCACCCGGGAGGCGACGCCGAGCTTGGTGAAGATGTTGGACAGGTGCGTCTCCACGGTGCGGACGCTGATGACGAGGCGGTCGGCGATCTGCTGGTTGCCGAGGTCCTCGGCGACCAGCCGGGCCACCTCCAGCTCCCGGCGGGACAGCCGGGACGGGCCGCCGCCCCTGCCGCCCGGCGCGGGCACCCGCTCCCCGGCCCTGCGCTGCTCCCGCACGGTCTGCGCGAGCAGTCCCCGCGCGCCCGCCGCGGAGAGGATCTCGGCGGCCGCCGCGAGCTGCTCGCGTGCCCACATCCGGTCCCCGGCGTCCAGTGCCGCGCTTCCGGCCGCCAGTCTGGCCCTGCCCTCGTCCAGCCGCTGGCCCGCCCCGGCCAGCAGCGAGGCCGCCTCGGCCGCCAGCTTCGCCGCCGCGGCCGGATCGCCGATCTTCAGCAGGCGGGCGCGGGCCAGCGCGGCGAGCCCGAGGTTGCCGTCGAGCTGGGGGTGGGCCTGCTCCTCGGCGCGCTCGGCCCACAACTCCGCCTCCTCGGACCTGCCGCGCGCGGACTCCGCCGCCGCCATCGCCTCGGCGCACCGCAGCAGGCTGGCCTGGTCGAGCAGGGAGAACTCGCTGCCGTTCCACAGCTCCTGGGCGTCGCGGAGGGCCTCCTCCGTCCGTCCGCAGCCCAGCTGCGCCATCAGGTGGGCGAACCTGGCCTGCACCCGCGGCCATTCGCGCTCCACGCCGCCCGCGCTCCTGGCCTCGGCGGCCAGCCGGACGGCCTGCTCGCCCTCCCCCGCCCAGCAGGCGACCAGGCTCTGCTGGGCCAGCGCGACGACCTTGGCGTGCCCGGAGTGCAGCAGCCGGGCGATCTCGGCCGACTCCTCGGCGGCCAGCGCCGCCTCGCCGAGCCTGCCGCGCACCGCCAGGGTGCGGGCGAGCCCCGCCAGCAGGTTGGTGACGATGAAGCTCTGCCCGGTGGCGCGGGTGATGGCCACGGCCCGCTCGAACCTGTCCTGGGCGTGCTCGGGCCGGCCCAGCCACAACTCCGCCCAGCACAGCCAGGCCACGGTGTCCATCCACTCCACCAGGTCGGCGTCCGGCACCCCGTCCATCAGCTCGGTCGCCGCCTCCAGCAGGGACAGCGCCTCGTCGACCTCTCCGGCGATGTAGGCCGCCATGGGGCGCAGCGCCGCGATCCCCGTGGTCATGCCGGGGTTGTCGCGGCGGCGCTGCTCGGTGGTCTCCGGCATGAAGTCCAGGACGGCCCGGGAGGCCCTGCGGTCGCCGCGCATCAGGCTCTCGGCGACCAGCCTCATCCGCAGCGGCACCGCGGTGGCCGCCTGCGGGTCCGGCAGCTCCCGCAGCTCGGCCAGCAGCAGCGCCCTGCCCTGGGAGGAGCGGTCCAACAGCCGTTCGACGAGGGCGCAGAAGCGGGCGGCGAAGGCCCGCCTGGCGTAGTCGGTGCGCGGCAGCAGCCGCAGCACCTCCTGCGCGCTCTCCCTGCCCTCGACCAGGTGGCCGCTGACGGTCTGGGCGCGGGCCAGCTCCAGCAGCAGGTCGGCCCGGGACGCGCCGCCGGGCGCGGTGTCCCCGGGGATGAGCCGCAGCGCGGTGCCCAGCCACTGGGCGGCGGCCGCGGGGGCGCGCACCGCCTCGGTCCGCGCCGCCTCGATCAGGGTGGTGATCGCCGACTCGTCGCCGAGCCCCGCCGCCCGCTCCACGTGGTGGACGCGGACCGTGGCGGGCGCTCCCACCGCGCTCAGGTGGGCGGCGACCCTGGCGTGCGCGCCCAGCCGCCAGCCCGCCGCCGCCGAACCGTAGGCGGCGCTGCGCACCAGCGGATGGCGGAACCGGAACCTGCCGTGCGCCGAAGGGCGTACGACATCGCGCTGGACGAGCTCGTCCAGCGCCCGCAGCGCGGTGGGACTGTCCGTCCCGGCCGCGGCGGCGGCCAGCAGCGCGTCGAACTCGTCGGCGGCGACCGCCGCGCCCTGCGCCACCCGCCTGGCCTGGTCGCTCAGCCGGCCGAGCTCGGCCTGGAGCGCGGCGCCGACCAGCGGCGGCAGATCGTCGTGCGGGTACTCGCCGTCGGCGGGCAGCGTCTCCATCCGGGCCAGGGCGTCGAGGTAGAAGGGGTTGCCGCCGCTCATCTCGTGCAGCCGGACCCGCCGCTCGGGGTCGACCCGGTCGCCGAGGAACTCGGCGACCTCCTCGGCGGTGAAGGGCGTCACCTGCACCCGGCGCACCCCGGTGCCGGAGACCAGCGCGGACATCCGCGGCGAGAGCTGCGCCGGGCGGTAGGCCAGCGCGATGACGAACCGGGCCCGCGGCGGATGCCGGATGAGGTGGTCGAGCAGCTCGACCGAGGCGTCGTCGGCCCAGTGGACGTCGTCGACGACCAGGACCAGACCCGAGTCCCCGGCCAGCTCCCCCAGCAGCTGGCGGACCGCGCGGTAGAGCCGGTAGCGGGCGCTGGCGCCGCTGCCCAGGGCCGGGCCCTCGGCGACGACGTCCTCCAGCGCGGGGAACACCGAGGCCAGCTGCCGCAGGACGGGCTCGCCCAGCCGCGATGGCAGGTCGTCGCGGGTCTCCAGATGATCGTCCAGGGCGTCGATCATCGCCCCGAACGGCATGTCCTCCTCGAACTCCGCGGCCCGGCCGGTGAGCGTGAGGTAGCCGGCGTCCCGCGCCGCGTCCACCAGCTCCGCCAGCAGCCTCGTCTTGCCGGCTCCGGGTTCGCCGACCATGGCCACGCAGGCGAACCCGTCGTTGTCGAGGGACATCGAGATCTCGCGCAGGGCGTCGCGGCGGCCGATGAGGCGGGCAGCGTCACGCCGGTCGTCCGCGTGACCGCCCATGCCGCACCCTCGAAAGATCGATCGACTCCGAGAGCAAGATAGCGCGCTCCCACGCCTATATAACGGCATGTCCAGTAACAGCATATGTATGGCATGACACATTTCTCGGGACACGAATCTCCCGGTTTCACCCGCCTGATGTGGAATGCAGGGCCTGCTGCCACTCGGTGTGCAGCCCGTGGGACTCGGCGAGCGGGCGGCAGGCCAGGACGTCCCGGCGCAACGCCGGGTCGCCGAGCCGGACGACCGCCTCCAGCGCCACGTCCAGGGGGTAGTTCTCCAGCGTCGGGTCGGTGAGGAGGCGCCGGATGCCCGGGACCGCACGCCGGTCCCCCCGTTCGGCCAGTCCCCGCACCGCCTCGGCGATCACGACCGGGGACGGGTCGTCCATGCGGCCCGCCAGCGCGTCGCGCAGGTCCTCGGTGTCGGCGTCCATGAGGCCCAGCGACATCGTCGCCCAGTCCCGAACGTACTCGTGCTCGTCGCCGGTGAGCCTGATCAGCTCGCCGACGTCCATCGGATGCTCCGGCGGCAGCACCTTCACCAGCGCCCGCGCCACCGCGTTGCGGACCCGGTCGTCGGGATGGCGCGAGTGCCTGAGCAGCTCCGGCAGCGCGGCGGCGTCGCCGTGGTCGCTGAGCGCCCGCACCAGCGAGCGCAGCAGGATCGGGTCCTCCTCCTGGCGGGCCATGCGGCGCAGCCTGGGCAGGGTGCGAAAGTGCGGGCTCAGCCGGGCCAGGACGTCCACTCCCAGCGTGCGGTACAGCGGATCGGGGTGCTCGGTGAGGTCGATGACCTCCCGCACGCTGTCCTCGTCGTCCCGTTCCGCCAGCGTCCACACCGTCTCCTCCCAGGCGGGACGCTCGGTGACGTGGCGGCGGACGTCGGCCGCGGTGGGGCGCAGGTAGCGGAACTCCATGGCCCGCGCCACCAGCTCCTCTATGGGGGTGGGGATGCCCAGCGTCCGCTCCAGGAGGGTGGCGATCGCACCGTGCCCCGTCTGCAGCTCGCTCCCGGTGACGTCGAACTCGCCGCCCCGCCCGGCCAGCGCGGTGATCAGCTCGGTGCCGTCGTCCTCCTCCCGCCGGGTGACGACGACCTCGTAACCTGGCTCGGAGTAGACCTCCTTCTTCTGGGCGCGAAGTTCGGCCTCGATGTCCACCCCGGCCCAGCGCAGGGCCGCCTCCAGGGCGGTCTCGCCCTCCTCGGTGGCTCCCACGGGGTCGGCGCCGCGGCTCAGCAGCAGCCGGACGACGCCCACCGCGCCGCGGCTCGCGGCCAGGTAGAGCGGAGGGGTGCGGACCGCGAGGTTCGGGTCGGCGCCTGCCTCCAGCAGCCGGGCGACGGTGCCGGTGTGGCCCCCGGAGGCCGCCCACTTCAGCGCGGTCCAGCCCCTCGGCTCCGTCCTGTCGGCGTCGGCTCCGCCTTCCAGCAGCGCGGTGACCGTCTCCTCGTGCCCCCAGCAGGCCGCGCCGCACAGGGGCAGGCCGTCGCTGTCGCCGAGGCTGGGCCGGTCCGGGTCGGCTCCCGCTTCCAGCAGGGCCCTGACCACCTCGGTCTGGCCCGCCACCGACGCCGCGTACAGGGCGGTGGTGCCCCCCTCGTCGGGGCCGTCGACCTCGGCGCCCTCGGCGAGCAGGGTGTTCACCCGGTCGAGCTTGCCCGCCCGGGCCGCCTCGACCAGCGACAGCTCCCCCGACATGACTGACTCATATCCGGTGGGGAGCCTCGGTAATCGCTTTCCTGATCCGTTTGTCGGAAACGGGGTAACGCGTCCCCAGGGACTGGGCGAACAGGCTCACCCGGTACTCCTCGATCATCCAGCGGACCCCGGCGGGCCGGCCCGCCCGCTCCCACTCCTGGCGGACCGCGGCGACCTGCGCCATCAGCTGCCGGTCCCGGTTGGGGTTCTCGGGAAGCCGGTCCAGCCGGTGCTCGATGGCCCGCAGATAGCGCAGGACGTCCGGCAGCCGGGCGAAACCCGTCCCGGTCACGAA
The DNA here is from genome assembly GCF_039871655.1 of Actinocorallia sp. B10E7. NCBI lineage: Bacteria > Bacillati > Actinomycetota > Actinomycetes > Streptosporangiales > Thermomonosporaceae > Actinocorallia > Actinocorallia sp. B10E7. Next base: position 104,450 of record NZ_JBDPLZ010000004.1, on the reverse strand, counting down.
GCCGGGATGGACGAGCTCGTCCAGCTGGCCCCGGACGTCGGTGAGGGAGGGCACGAGCACCAGGCTGCCGGTGCTCTTCAGCTTGCGCTGGATCGCCTGGTAGGCGGCGAGGACGCGCTCGGTCCAGCCGAGGAGCTGCGCCGCGGTGTCGGCCAGGTCGGCCCGGACGGCGTCGTAGAGCCGCCGGTAGGCCTCCTGGTCCCACGTGGGGCCGCCGTGGTCGGCCATGAGCTTGTCGGCGGCGGCCTCGATGATGTCGGTGAACAGCTTCTGGACGCTGCCGTGCGGGCTGTGCGCGAGGGTGAGCTTGGCCTGGTTGCCCAGCCCGTTCTGCAGGGCTTTCATCGGCGACGGGGCGTTGAGGAGGATCATGCGACGGACGCCGAGCCACATCGCGTGGCGCTGCTCCTCCTCGGTGCCGAACGTCCGGATCGCCACGCTGTCGCCCTGGTCGACCAGGGCGGGGTAGGCCTTGAGCCTGCCCCGCTCGTGCAGCCTGGGCAGGCTGTCGAAGTCCCAGCCGGTCAGGCCCTGACGCTCGATGCCGGTGGACTCGGCCAGGGTGGCCCGCTGCTTGGGGGCGAGCCTGCGCTTGAGCTCAGCGAGGTCCTTGCCCTCGGCCAGCCGCTTGCGGCGTTTGTCGATGATCCGGAAGGTCATGCGCAGGTGGTCGGGGATCTGGCCGGGCTGCCAGGCCTCGCGCGGCACCGTGACGCCGGTGAGCGCCTTCAGCTCCTCCTCGACCCGGTCCAGCAGGGCCCCCTCATGGGGCTTGACGCGCTCCAGGACCCGGCGGGCGAAGTCGGGGGCCGGCACGAAGTTCACCCTCAGCTGCTTGGGCAGCGACCGGATCAGCGCGGTGACCAGCTCGTGGCGCAGTCCGGGGACCATCCAGTCGAAGCCCTCCTCGCTCACCTGGTTGAGGACGTGCAGCGGGATGTGGACGGTGACGCCGTCGGCGTCCGCTCCGGGCTCGAACTGGTAGGTGAGCTTGAAGACGAGCTCGTCCTGCCGCCAGGCGTCGGGATAGTCCTCCTCCGTCACCTCCTTGGCGGTCTCGTGGACCAGCATGGACTTCTCGAAGTTCAGCAGGTCCGGCTCGGTGCGCTGGGTCTTCTTCCACCAGGTGTCGAAGTGCGCGCCCGAGACGACGTCCTCGGGGAGCCGCTGGTCGTAGAAGTCGACGAGGGTCTCGTCGTCCACCACGATGTCGCGGCGGCGGGCCCGCTCCTCCAGCTCGCCGACCTCCTCCAGGAGCCTGCGGTTGGCGTGGAAGAACTTGTGGTGGGTCTGCCAGTCGCCCTCCACCAGGGCGTGCCGGATGAAGAGGTCGCGGCACAGCTCGGGGTCGATGCGGCCGTAGTTGACCTTGCGGTTGGTGACGATCGGGACGCCGTAGAGGGTGACCTTCTCCAGCGCCATGACCGCGGCCTGGTCCTTCTCCCAGTGCGGCTCGCTGTAGGTGCGCTTCACCAGGTGCTGGGCCAGCGGCTCCACCCAGTCCGGCTCGATCTTGGCGTTGACCCTGGCCCACAACCGGGACGTCTCCACCAGTTCGGCGGACATCACCCAGCGCGGGTTCTTCTTGAACAGGCCGGAGCCCGGGAAGATCGCGAACCTGGCGTTGCGGGCGCCGACGTATTCGCGTTTCTCGGCGTCGAACAGGCCGATGTGGGAGAGCAGGCCGCTCAGCAGCGAGACATGGATCTTGTACGGGTCGCCCTGCGCGGTGTTGACCGTGATGCCCAGGTCGCGGCAGACCTGCTTGAGCTGCCCGACGAGGTCCTGCCATTCGCGGATGCGCAGGTAGTGCAGGAACTCGTTCTTCATGGTGCGGCGGAACTGGCTGCCCGACAGCTCGCGCTGGCGCTCCCTGACATGGTTCCAGAGGTTGAGGAAGGCCATGAAGTCACTCGTGGGGTCCTTGAACCTGGCGTGCTTCTCGTCGCTGGCCTGCTGCTTGTCGGAAGGGCGTTCGCGCGGGTCCTGGATCGACAGCGCGGCCGCGATGACCATGACCTCGTTGACGCAGCCGTTCCTGTCCGCCTCGAGGATCATCCGGCCCATGCGCGGGTCCACGGGGAGCCGGGCCAGCTTGCGGCCGATCTCGGTGAGCCTGTGCTCCTTGTCCAGGGCGTTCAGCTCGTGCAGGAGGTCGACGCCGTCCTTGATGTTGCGGCGGTCCGGCGGGTCGATGAAGGGGAACTTCGCGACGTCGCCCAGGCCCAGGCTGGTCATCTGGAGGATGACGGACGCCAGGTTGGTCCGCAGGATCTCCGGGTCGGTGAACTCCGGACGGGACAGGAAGTCGTCCTCGTCGTAGAGGCGGATGCAGATGCCGTCGGACGTACGGCCGCAGCGGCCCTTGCGCTGGTTGGCGCTGGCCTGCGAGACCGGCTCGATCGGCAGGCGCTGGACCTTCAGGCGGCTGCTGTAGCGGGAGATGCGGGCGGTGCCCGGGTCGATGACGTACTTGATGCCGGGGACGGTCAGGGACGTCTCGGCGACGTTGGTGGCCAGGACGATCCGGCGTCCGCGGTGGGCCTGGAAGACCCTGTGCTGCTCGGCCGTGGAGAGCCTGGCGTACAGCGGGAGGACCTCGGTGTCGCGGTACTGCTTCTTGGCCAGGGCGTCGGCGGCGTCGCGGATCTCCCGCTCGCCCGAGAGGAAGACCAGGATGTCGCCGGGGGGCTCCAGACTGAGTTCGTCCACGGCGTCGCAGATCGCCCCGTAGAGGTCCGTCTGGTCGTCCGACTCCTCCTCGAGCGGGCGGTAGCGGACCTCCACCGGGTACGTGCGGCCGGAGACCTCGACGATCGGGGCGTCGCCGAAGTGCCGGGAGAAGCGCTCGGGATCGATGGTCGCCGAGGTGATGATCACCTTGAGGTCGGGGCGGCGCGGCAGGATCTGCCTGAGGTAGCCGAGCAGGAAGTCGATGTTGAGGCTGCGCTCGTGCGCCTCGTCGATGATCAGCGTGTCGTAGGCCTCCAGCAGGCGGTCGTGCTGGAGTTCGGCCAGCAGGATGCCGTCGGTCATCAGCCGGACGAGGGTGTCGTCGCTGGAGTGGTCGGTGAAGCGGACCTTGTAGCCGACGGTCGTGCCGAAGGGGGTGTCGAGCTCCTCGGCGATGCGCTCGGCGACGGTGCGGGCCGCCAGCCGGCGCGGCTGGGTGTGGCCGATCAGGCCCCTGACGCCCCGGCCCAGTTCCAGGCAGATCTTGGGCAGCTGGGTGGTCTTGCCCGAGCCGGTCTCGCCCGCGACGATCACGACCTGGTGGTCGCGGATCGCCTGGAGGATCTCGTCCTTCTTCTGGCTGACCGGGAGCTGCTCGGGATAGCCGATCTTCGGGACGGAGGCGGCGCGGCTCGCGAGCCTGAGCTCGGCCTGCTCCACCTGGCGGAGCAGGTCCTGCTGGACCTTCTTGCGGCGGGCGACGTCGCGGATCCTGCGCGTGCCCTCCCAGCGGCGGCGCAGGCGGGAGCCGTCGCGCGGCATCAGGCCGTCCAGGCGTTGGCGCAGGTCGGCGGGCTGGTCAGGAGGGGAACTCACAACCGCCAAGAATAAGCGGCGTGCCGGGGGGTGACGCAAAGCAATATCTACGAGGATTGCAACAAAGGTGGCGAACCATCGCATACGTCACACTAGTATGCGACCACTTCGTTACCTTGGAGATGGTATGACCCCTAAATCCCTCCTGCTCGTCCCCGCCTGCGCGTTCGCCCTGATCGCCGGGGTCGGCGTCGCCCCCGCCTCCGCCTCGACCGAGAGCGCCTCCTCCGCGCAGAGGGCCGCCGCGGTCCCGGCCATGACGACGGCCGAGAAGAAGGTGCTCGCCCTCACCAACGCCGCCCGCAAGAAGAACGGCTGCAAGCCGCTGAAGGGCAACAAGAGGCTCGCCCTCGCCGCCCGCCGCCACTCCAAGGACATGGCGGTGAAGAAGTACTTCTCGCACACCTCCAAGGACGGCTCCTCCCCTTGGGACCGGATCAGGCGGGCCGGTTACAAGAACCCCGCGGCCGAGAACATCGCCTACGGCTACCCCAGCGCCAACGCGGTCATGAAGGGCTGGATGAACAGCCCGGGCCACCGCGCGAACATCCTCAACTGCAAGATCAAGTCCCTGGGCGTCGGCAAGTACAAGAACTACTGGACCCAGGACTTCGGCTGGTCCTGAACCACCGCCCCGAGGACGGCCCCTGACTTCTGTCAGGGGCCGTCATGCTTCTGTTGATTTCGGATGGCACCGAATGGTGCGGAGTTGACTTCAGGGTGTTTTGTCCGCGTGTCGCCCCTGGGCGACCGGGCATGATGAGCGCGACCCACAAGAACTCCTGGTTCCTGTGCGACCCTCTGCCTACCAAGCCCCTGGAGAGCCGCCCGTGAAAGGAATCACCGCTTTCTTCGCCGACCGGGATCGTTACCACTACATGATCGCCCTCGGGCTGGTCTTCGGGCTGCTCGCCGGAGTGTTCGGCGTCTGGGGGGTCCTCTCCAGCGACGACGGCGTCCTCCGGCTGAAGTTCCGCACGGTCGCCGCACCCGACGACGGCTGGAAGGTCCTGTTCGAAGACGACTTCGACGGAGCCGAGAACACGGCCCCGGCCGACCACTGGCTGCCCGACCTCGGTCACCACACCGTCTCACCGCTCGGCGGGCAGGGCCCCATGAACTTCGGCACCACCGAGATCGCCCGGATGACCGACGAGCGCGCCAACCTCGCCCTCGACGGCGGAGGCAACCTCGCCATCACCCCGCGGCGCGGCGAGACCGGCGAGTGGACGTCCGCGCGGATCAACAGCGAGCAGGTCTTCAAAGCCGCCGACGGCGGTCAGGTCGCCTTCGAGGCCAAGATCCAGATGCCGCAGGTGACGGGTGAGAAGGCCCTCGGGTACTGGCCCGCGTTCTGGCTGCTCAACCAGGAGCAGCGGCTGCACCCCGAAGCCGAGAACTGGCCGTCCGGCGGCGAGATCGACATCGTCGAGACCGTCAACGGAATCAACCTCGCGCACACCACGCTGCACTGCGGCGTCAAGGGCGGCGGCGACCAGGGCGGCCCCTGCAACGAGCACAACGGCCGCGGCGTCTCCACCGAGTGCGCTCCGGTGTCCTGCCAGGGCGGCCCGCACGTCTACCGTCTGGAGTTCGACCGCCGCACCGACGCCGAGGAACTCCGCTGGTACCTCGACGGCAAACTCGTCCACAGACTCGGCCGTGACGAGGCACCCGACGGCGCCGACGGCGACCAGTGGCGCCAGGCCTGGGACAACCTGAACGGCGGCGAGGGCTTCTTCGTCATCCTCAACGTCGCGATGGGAGGTGATATGCCGCGCGGCAACGGCGGCGACGTCTCCCCCGCCACCGAACCCGGTCACCCCATGCTCGTCGACTACGTGAAGGTGATGGCCCGCGGCGCCGGCGCCCCCGACGAGGACGTCGCCACCGACGACGCCGACGAGGACGCGCCGACCACCTCCCCGTCCCCGTCGGCCTCTCCTTCCGAGAAGCCCGCGGACTCCCCCTCGGACAAGCCCTCGCACTCCCCCAAGCCCTCACCGTCCGCTTCGGACGGGTCCAAGGCGCCCTGGACGCCCGTCCTCGTCCAGGCCGAGAGCTACTCCGACCAGTCCGGCGTGCGCACCGATCTTTCTCAGGACATAGGGGGAACCGAGTACATCGGGTGGCTCGCCGACGGAGACTGGGTCCGCTACGACAAGGTCGACTTCGGTCCCGAAGGCCCCAAGAAGCTCATAGCCCGCGTCTCCTCCGGCGGCGGCGACAAGGCCGGGGGCCGGATCGAGATCCGTCTCGACTCCCCCGACGCCGCTCCCCTCGCCACCGTCCCCGTCTCCGACACCGGCGGCTGGGAGGACTGGGAGGACGTCACGGCCTCCCTCCCTTCCACCTCAGGCCTCCACACCGTCTACCTGAAGTTCGCCTCCCCCCAGCCGGAGGAGTTCCTGAACGTCAACTGGTTCATCCTGCTCCCCTGACCGCCCGAGGCGGTGCGGCACTTCAAGAGCCGCACCGCCTCGCACGCCCCATGGACGAGCACGACGAAGGCCGGGGGCTCCTGGAGGAGCCGCCCGGCCTTCGTCGTGCTTCTGAGAGGTGCGGGTCAGGCGCGCCAGTTGCGGACGAGGTCGCGCAGGGCGACCTTGTCGAACTCGACGCCGAGATCGGTCAGCTCCTGAGCGACGAGCTTGCCGTCGGGGCCGTGCTTGGCGACGAGGCGGTAGGCGAAGTAGGGGAACCAGTGGTTCTCGCGGATCTTGGCGACCTCGGACCTGTCGATGGCGTAGCCCTCGGAGGCCAGGTCCTCGCAGGCCTTGGCGATGTCACCGGTGTGCCGGTTGAGCGCGTCGGTGACGATGGTGCGCATGCTGGTCGGGTCGGGCTGCGGCTTGAGGTCGGGGGTGGACGCCCCCTTGTCCTCCTCGACGGCGGGCAGCAGGTCGACGAAGGTCTGCTCGGCGGGAGTCTCCGGCACGGCGGCGACGGGGACCTCCTCGGGGACGCGCTCCGCGGCCTTGGCGGCGTCGACGATCGGGTCTGCCAGCTTCCCGGCGGGCGCCTCGAGCTCGGCGACCCGGACGGCGCTCGCGGTGATCTGGCGCAGCTCGGCGGACGCCTCCAGCGCCTTCTCCTCCTCCTGCAGGCCCGGCATCTGCACGACGTAACGGTGCAGCGTCCGCAGCAGCACGAACAGACCGAGCATCGACACGATCGGCGGCACCGCCGCGGTCGCCTGGTAGGAGAACTCCTTGTTCAGCACGTGGCCGACGTTGAACACCAGCGACGCCGTCCAGCCGGCGAGCGCGATGAACAACGGAAGCATGAAGTCCATCCAGCTGAGCAGGCTCTTGCGGATGGCGTACGCGTCCAGCGCGAGCAGGAACAGGCCCAGCTCGCCGACGATGATGAACAGGTCCACCAGCAGCGGGAAGGACGCCGCCTTCCAGCCGCTGAGGCCGTGCTCCAGCGCCCACTCGTGCAGACCGGAGTAGGACTGTGCGAACCCTCCGCCCGTCGCGATGAGGACCGCGGCGGCCATCAGACCCACCGCAGCCCATCGAGTTACGGTTTTGGCCTTGAAGACGGCGCTCATCGGGTACTCCACTCAACTCTTGAAATGACCTTGGAGGAGAATATCCCTCCCCTTGGGGATCGGGAGTCAACTTCAACTTCTTTGTCCGACTCGTTGCTCAACCGACCCAACGGAGGGGGATGGAGGGCATCGAAGCACAACTCCCCGCTCCGCGGGGTCCCGTTACGCACACCGGTGCGGTTCCGCGTCCGGACTCGGCACCGCCGCCGTCCGGACGCTCCCGGTTCGAACCGCTCTGGTGTCGACTGTCCGGGTTCAGTCGAGGCTGACGCACCCGGCGGCCCACCTCGCCGGCCGACGTGAACCGGAGGCGACCGCTCACTAGCGGAGCCGTTCCTCAGCCCTTGCGCGGTTCCCCGCGATACGTCCCGAAAGACCAGAGGTTGCCCTCCGGATCGCGGACGATGAAGTCCCGTGAGCCGTAATCGGTGTCGCTCAGCTCCCGCACGACCGTCGCCCCCGCCTTGACCGCCCTCTCGTAGAGCGCGTCCGGCTCGTCGGTGACGACATAGGCCCCGAAACTCCCCGGGGCCAGAGGGAAGACGTCCCCCGGCTCGTCCCGTACCGAGCCGAGCATGACTCCCCCGCCCAGCGGCCAGTCGAGCTGCGCGTGGTGGACGATGTCGCCCTCCCCGTGCACGGCGGTCTCCTCGAACCCGAACGCCTCGACGAGGAAAGCGATCAGTCTGCGTGCGTCCCTGGCCCTGAGCGAGGGCCAGACCTGCGGTCGTGGTGTGGTCATGAACTCACCTTCTCCCCGGACTCGCCTCCCCGTCTTGAACGAAACGGAACCCCTCCCCGAACTCGTTCTCCAGGTACCGCACCGGTGAGAGCCCCGCCAGTTCACGGAACTCCCGGGTGAGATGCGCCTGGTCGGCGTACCCGCAACCGTGCGCAACCTCCGCCAGGCGCAGCTCCCGCCCGTTCCCTATCCGTCCCTGCAGTTCCATCCGCGCCCGATCGAACCGGATCACCCGCCCGGCGGCCTTGGGCGACAGCCCCACCTGCTCGCGGAACCGGCGCCGCAGGTATCTGGCGCTCCACCCCACTTCCCCGGCCAGTTCCTCGACGCGGGCCGCCCCGCCCGTCTGGTGCAGCCGCCGCAGCCCCCAGGCGACCTCACCGTCCACGCCCGGATCCGGCCGCTCCCGGCGCAGCAGGAACTCCTCGACGAGCCGGAACCGCTCGGCCCACCCCCGTGCGGCCGCCAGCCGCTCCCTCAGCTCGCCGGCTCCGGCGAGCAGGTCCTCGCCCGCGAGGACCTCCCCCGTCAACTCGCCCGCCGGAACCCCCAGCAGCGAGCGGGCGCCCAGCGGGCTGAGCCCGACCTGGATCCCCGTCTGGTACCCCTCGTGCGCGATCATCACCGGCTCGGTGTGCAGCCCGCCCAAGACCACCCCGAGCTCCCGGACGCCAGAGCCCTCCACCACCCGTATCGGATCTCCGAACGTCACGACCATCGTCAGCCAGGGCGATGGCACTCCCCGGTGCACTCGCGGCACCCCCACGCCCTGGCGGTACCCGTGAAGCCTCTCCACCCGGCCCCGGAGTCCTCTCCCGGGAACCCGGGACACCATCTCCATTCCTCCACGCTAAGCACCTCCACCGACAGTTCACGCACGCGGGCCGGCCGGGAAACGACCCGGCCGGTCTGCGCAGAGGAGGATCAACGCGTCCTTCTGCGCTCTCCCACACGCTCAAAGCCGAAGAGGACATTGTTGATCTGGAGCCCGTCGAACACGCCGCCGAAGGCGTTGTCGGTGCCTTTCTGGACGGCCACGCTGTGGCTGATCACCGCTCTCGGCATCCCACTGCCACAGTCCTCGCCGGCGCCCTCGAAGAGGGTGGAGATCTCGCCTCTGCCGAAACAAGACGTACCGGAATGCTTCCACGCAGACAGACCTTGCAGCGTCGTTCGCACCAAGCGACCAGCGTCCTCCAACGCATCCGGGCGGTCCCGCGACGTCCTCGTCCACTTGCGGGCTTCGTTCACAGAAGGAGATTGGTGAGGGCTTTGTTAGCATCTGCGGCATGGGTCAGGTTGCGGTTCACGCCAGTCGTCCTTTCGCCTTCGCGATGGCGCCGGTTCTGCTGACGCAAGGAGCTCGGGTCCGTCGCAGGACGCCGGTCCTGCCCGAGGCGGGCGGTGAACGTCACGGCGTCGAAGGCGCCGGGCGCGACGAACCTCTGGCTGTTCTCGTGTTCGGTGAGTCGACTGCCGCGGGCGTCGGCGTCCGCACCCAGACGGAGGGACTCGCGTCAGCGCTCGCGGCGGGTCTCGTCCAGCGCGGCGGGCGTTCGGTGGCCTGGCGGGTCGTGGCGCGAACGGGGACGACCGCACGGCAGGCGCTGGTCGATCTGGTACCGCAGATGCGGGACGCCTCCTTCGACGTCATCGTCGTCGCACTCGGTGTCAATGACGTGCTGCGCATGCGTTCGGGGCGGGCATGGCAGAACGACCTCACAGCGCTCATCGCCGCTCTGGAACACCACCTCCGCCCGGGCGGCGGCATCATCCTGGCAGGCGTCCCGGATCTCACCGGTTTCCCGTCCCTTCCCCAACCGATGCGCGCCCTCTTGGCGCTTCACGCCCGCCACCTCGACCGCCGTACGGCCCGCGCCGCCTCGAACACACAGTCGGCGGTGCACGTGAGTTCCCCGAGGATCGAAAGCCACGGACTTTTCGCCGAAGACGGCTTCCACCCGGGTGCTGAGGGCTACCGGCTGTGGGCGGACCACCTCATGGACGCGGTGATGTCCCTGACACACGGCCGCGGGTAGCCACCCGTTTCCGTTCCCGTTCCCTCACTCGACGACACACCCTCGTCTCGCTGCTGTCGGACTCCGGGGTGCCTCTGGAGAACGTCTCCCGCCCGATCGGCCACGAGGGAACCGCGGTGACCGAACTGGTCTACCGGCACCAGATCCGGCCGGTGATCCAGGACGGAACGACGGCCGTGAACGGATCTTCCCGCGCAAGATCGAAGAGGCGTCGTCAGGCAGACAGTCAGGCAGAACGGCGGAAGCCCAATCCGGAATGATCGGATTGGGCTTCCGTGCTGGGTGGGCGTAACTGGGTTCGAACCAGTGACCCCTCGCTTGTAAGGCGAGTGCTCTACCGCTGAGCTATACGCCCCCGTCCTTGGAGGGACCGAGAAAGTGTACCCCGGATAGGAGGAGATCGACGCCTGGCGAGGGTCGGGGGCGGGTTCGCCGGGCGGATCCGGCAGGGGATGCCCCCGACGCCTCCGCGGTTCGCCGGGCCCTTGCCTTGGGTCTTCTGGGAACCGGAAGGCGGCCGGGCGCGTCTCATTGGGCACCCGAAAGAGAGCAGAGCGGTCTGTTTATGAGCATCCTTGTGGTTTTTATTCTGATCGCCGGACTGCTGCTGGCCGGACTGCTGGTGGTCGGCCTGGTGGTGGCCGTGACAGCTTCCCGTAAGGGGCAGCCTTCGGCCCGCCCTCCGCGGCGGCGCTCATCCTGGTCGTCCGGGAGCGGCTACGACGGCTTCTTCGACGCCGGGTCCGGTTCCGACTCCGGTTCTTCCGGGTGCGGTGGAGGAGGGGGCGACTGACCCGGGCCGGGGCTGGTGACCGGCTGCCGCAGGCCTCCTCCGGCGGCACCCATTACCAGCCGGACCATTACGGCCCCGGTGACCGCGGCCATCGTCACCGCCATGGCCGACGCGCCCAGCATGCCGATCAGCGCGATGGTCATGAAGTCCTGTCCCGGCTGCCAGAAGGGGGTGGTGATCCCGGTGAAGACCGCGAGTCCCGCGAGCCATCCCGCCGCGGTGCCCGGTATCCACCTGCCCGCGTGCGGCAGGAGGTCGCGCAGCACCCGCCACTGGACGTAGCCGATCGACAGCAGGACCGCGATGCCCGCCGGGACCATCAGGGCGATCAGCGCGGCGGTCGGGACGGTGCCGCCCAGACTCGCCGGGATCATGGCCAGCAGCCAGGCGCACGCGGCGGCCAGCGCGGTCAGCCGAACCCACCGGCCCAGCGGCAGTTCCGGCAGCATCCCGCGCAGCACCCATCCCTGCGATACCCCGAGAAGCGTGCCTTCGACCGCTCCCGCCGCCACCAGCGAGACCAGCTGCACGAACTGCGAGGCGTCCGCCGTCGCCGCGCCCACGGCGGCCGGCACGAGGAAACCCGTCACCTCTCCGGCTGTCACCGCGAGGGTCCAGCGCGCCCACAACCTTCTGGAGGGCCGTCCGCCCGGCTCGCTCATGTGCACTCCCGCCGTCCGTGGTAAGAGGAACGCCCCCAATGTCGTCGACGGGTGCGCGACCCGTCAGAGTCCTTCGTCCCGGAAACGGCGGGACACCGGGGCAGAACCGGACGGGCCGGGCCCGCATCTCAAAACAGAGAAGCCCCGGCAGCGAGAGAACGGCGGGCGGCCATGAACGACCTCGATTTCCTCTTCTTCCTGATCCCCGGGCTGGTGCTCTCGATCGGCGCGGTCACCCTGTGGCTGACGTTGCGCGCCCACCGTCGTTTCCGCCGTGAGATGTTCGGCGAGGAGAACGTCCCGCTGCTCGCGGCCTTCTTCCCCACCTCGAGCGCCGGGCTTCGGCACCACTCGAGCGGCCACGAAGGCAGAGGCCACTGGGACGGCGGCCACATCGACCACGGCGGGACCCACCACTCCAGCGGCTCCCCGCACACCGATGACCACTCCTCACACACCGAATACTCCGGGCACGGGCCGTCGTACTCCGGGCACGGCCCCAGCCACGACCACGGCAGCTCGTCCTACGACAGCAGCAGCAGTAGCAGCGACTGGGGCTCGAGCAGCTCGTCAAGCTCCGACTCCGGTTCCAGCAGCTGGTGAACACCCGGGAGTCTCCTTGCCGGCCTCGGCGGCGGCCTCGCGCAGGGCGCCGCCGGGATCGCCGGGCCGGGGCTACCCCTGGAGAAAGGCCAGCAGATCCTTTTCGAAGGCGGACCTGTACTCGCCGGTGAGGCCGTGAGGCGCCCCCGGGTAGATCTTGAGTGTGGCCCTTTCGAGCAGCTCGGCGGTCTTCGGGGCGGCGGCCTCGATCGGGACGATCCGGTCGTCGTCTCCGTGGGCGACCAGGACCGGGATGTCGATCTTCTTGAGGTCCTCGGTGAAGTCGGTCTCGGAGAACTGGGCGACGCAGTCCAGGGCGGGTTTGAGACCCGCCTGCATGCTCATCAGCCAGAAGGCGTCGCGGATGCCCTGGGAGACGTCCGAGCCCGGGCGGCCGGCGCCGTAGAAGACGGCGCTGAGGTCCCGGTAGAACTGGGAGCGGTCCTCGCGCAGCCCTTGGCGGATCCCGTCGAACACCTCGATGGACTGCCCCTCGGGGTTGGCCTCGGTCCGCAGCATCAGCGGCGGGACCGCGCCGACCAGCACCGCCTTGGCCGCCCGGGACGTCCCGTGCCTGGCCAGGTACCGGACGACCTCGCCTCCGCCCGTCGAGTGCCCGACGTGGACGGCGTCCCGCAGGTCGAGCTCCTCGACGAGCCGGGCCAGGTCGTCGGCGTAGGTGTCCATGTCGTTGCCGTTCCACGTCTGGGCGGAGCGGCCGTGCCCTCGGCGGTCGTGGGCGACGGCCCGGAAGCCGTGCTCCGCGACGAGGCACATCTGCTCGTCCCACGCGTCGGAGTTGAGCGGCCATCCGTGGCTGAACACCACGGGCTGCCCGCTTCCCCAGTCCTTGTAGTAGATCCGCGCACCATCGGCGACCGTTACATAACTCATGGTGACGAATCTAGATCATGCTCGTCGCGGGCCTTGAGCAGGGTGTGGAAACTCTCCGAGGCCCAGGCGCGAAAGACCCTGCCTACGGCTGCGACGGCGGGACCTGAGGCGCCCCGGTGCTCAGGAGTCTCCGTCCTGCTCGGCGAGGAACTGCTCGAACTGGGCGGCCAGCTCTTCCGCGGTCGGCATCGAGACGTCCTCGGCCAGCAGGGACTCCCGCTCGGCGGAGCCGGCGAAGGCGTCGTACTGCTGTTCCAGCGCACGGACGACCTTCTGCACCTCGTCGGAGCCCTCGACCTGAGCCGCGATCTCCTTGTCGGTCTCCGCGGCGGCCTCGCGCAAAGCGTCACCGGGGATCGCAAGGCCGGTCGCGTTGATCATCGTCTCCAGTGCGGTGACGGCGGCGGCCGGGTAGGCCGACTGCGCCAGGTAGTGCGGCACGTGGATGGCGAAGCCGAGCGCGTCGTGGCCGGACTCGCCCAGCCGCAGCTCCAGCAGAGCCGAGGCGCTGCCGGGCACCTGGACCTTGCCGAACGGCGACTTGGGCCAGCTCAGCAGCTCGGGCCGGGTGCCGTGCGCGGTCAGCCCGAGCGGGCGGGTGTGCGGCACGCCCATCGGGATGCCGTGCGCGGTCACGCTCAGCCGGACGTCGAGCCGCTCGATCAGCGACTGCACGGACGCGGTGAACCTGTCCCAGGCGCGGTCGGGCTCGGGCCCGTCCAGCAGCAGGAACGGCTGTCCCACGGAGTCGTGGACGAGGTGCAGCAGCAGTTCCGGCTTCTCGTAGGACTCCCAGTGGTCCCCGTCGAATTCCATCATCGGTCGGCGTGCCCGGTAGTCGATCAGGTCGTCCAGCTCGAAGGTCGCGACCACCCGGTGCTCGAGTGTCTCCAGGATGTGATCGCGTACCAGCCTGCCCGCGGATCCGGCGTCCATGAAGCCTTCCAGGCGATGCAGCAGTACCGGGCGGTCGAGCTCGGGCAGCTCGTCCTCAAGCCGGTACAGATCCTCGGGGCGCAGCGGACCCACCTCCCAGTCGGCGTATGTTCGGTGCCTTTCAGGGACCAACATAGTGCAGGGAGCGTTTCATCCCGTGTGACGAATACTCCTCCCGTGGACGGCCCCGCGCGACGGGGGGCTCGCGCGGGGCCGTGCCTGCGGGGAGGGTCAGGACGCCAGCCGGACCCGGTCGGCGTTGATCAGGTGGTACAGCAGCAGGAGCTGGGTGATCGCCACCGGGTCGCTGCGGTTGCCGTCGGTGAGCCGGCCGAGCCCTTCGGGGAAGGGCGTGTCCACGTCGAGCCGCTCCCAGACGGCCTTCTTGACGATCTCGGCCTCCTCCGGCGAGACGTCCCCGTGGACGTGCAGGGAGTCCACCGGGCGTCCGTCCGTGTCGCGCAGCAGCCGCAGGTGGAGCGCGTCCGCGCCCCGGACGACCTCGTCCAGCTCCGGGTGGTCGATGGTCGGCCGCAGCAGCACTTCGGCCGACAGCGGCGCGCCGGGCGGATCGTCCCGTCCGGCGAGCGGCCCGAACCGCACGACGATGTCGGCGTGCCTGCGCTGCGGGCGGATGAACGCGGCGCTCTCCAGTTCGCGGCGCCGCAGCTCTTCCAGCACCTGTTCGGGGGTGTAGCCCCGTTTGGTGGTGTCGCGCTGGATCTTCCAGGCGTGCCGCTGCTCCTCGGGCGGGTCGAGGTAGACGGTGATGTCGAAGCAGGCGCGCGCCATCTTGCTGTAGAGCGGCAGCAGCCCTTCGACGATGACGAAGTCCCTCGGCTCGACCAGTTCCGGCCGCACCAGCTTCCCGCTGCCGTGGTCGTAGACGGGCTTGAGGATGGGCTCGCCCATGGCCAGCAGTTGCAGGTGCTGCTCCATCACCTCGATGTGGTTGCAGTCGGGGTGTAGCGCGGTGAACGGTTTGTTCTTGCGTTCCTCCCGGTCGTAGCGGTGGTAGTCGTCGACGCAGACGGCGGTCATGCGGTCCTCGCCGAGACACTCGACCAGTCCCCTGGTCAGGGTCGTCTTGCCGGCCGCGCTGTCCCCCGCTATCGCCAGCATGACCGGACGGCGTCCGGTGCCACGGGCACGCAGCATGTGCACGATCCGATGGGGCACGCTGTCTCCTCGTCTCCGCCTCGGCAGCAGGTCTCACCGTGAAGGTAGGCCGAGGGTGAGGAGTGTTCGTCACCCGAGCGTGGGAAGCGGGGGGTGAAGGAATCCCCCCTCTTACTACTCGCCGGTAGCCAACCTTGTTATGTTGCGGGGATGGCCGCCCCCGTAAGGGTCGTGCTCGTCGACGACCATGAAATGATCCTGGCCGGGCTGCAGGCGATGCTCTCCGGCTTCACCGGCAGAGTGCGCGTCGTCGGCCAGGCCGCCGAACCCTCCGAGGCCACCCGGCTGGTCACGACGCTGCGTCCGGACATCGTCCTGCTGGACGTCCGGCTCGGTCCGCACAGCGGACTCGACCTGTGCCGCGCCCTGTCGGCGACGGCGCCCGACTCCCGGATCGTCTTCCTGTCGGTCTACGACGACGAGCAGTACGTCTTCGAGGCACTGCGCGCCGGGGCCGCCGGTTACCTGCTCAAACGGGTCGACGGGCTGGAGCTGGTGCGCCGCCTGGAGGAGGTCGCCGGCGGCGAGACGGTCGTCGACCCCACCCTGGCCGGGCGGATGGCCGCCAGCGTCGCGCGGCTCAACCGCGGGGAGTTCTGGCCGGGCGCCAACCGGGGCCTGACCCAGCGGGAGAGCGAGGTGCTGTCCCTGCTGGTCGGCGGGTTGTCCAACCGGGCGATCGCGGCCCGGCTGCACCTGTCGGAGGAGACCGTGAAAAGCCATCTGCGCACGCTCTACCGCAAACTCGAGGTGACCGACCGCTCCGCCGCCATCGCCGTCGCGCTGCGCGAGGGGCTCTTTCGTTGAGCGGGCGGGCCCGCGCGCTGGCCCTGTTGGCCGAGCAGGACGTGGCGCTGCTGACCCGTGTCGTCGGCGCGGCCTGCGCGGACCGCGAGCTGAACGGACTGGCCACCGACCTGGCGGCGCTCGTGCTCTCGGCCACTCGGTTCGCCTCGTGCGAGCTGTACGTCCTGGACGACGAGGGCCGGACCCTGGAGTGGACGGGCGGCGCGCCCCGTCCGGACGAGGTCCCGGTCTCCGTGCTGCTCGGCGAGGGACTCATCGGCTGGTGCGCCGCGCACGGGATGTTCCGCGCGCACGAGAACGGCATGGTCTTCCCCGTCCGCGACGAGGCGTCCCGCTCCCTCGCGGTCATCCACGTGCGCGCGCCGGACGGCGAGCGCTGCTCCGAGCACGACGTCGCCCTGGTCAGGGCGCTGGCCGCGTTGTTCGCCCCGGTCGTGTGCTCGGCGAGGAGGCTTCGTATGGCGAGGGAACGCGAGCACTCCGCCGAGGAGTTCGCCGAACGCGCGGTGGAGGCGCAGGAGGCCGAACGCGGAAGGCTGGCCCGTGAGATCCACGACGGCATCGCCCAGCGGCTGGCCAGTCTGGGATTCCACCTGTCCGCCGCGCTGCGCGGCCTGCCCGCCGCCGATTCTTCCGTCGAGGAGGCGCGGCGCCAGATCCTCATCGCCCGGAATCTGTGCGACCTGGCCTCGGCCGAGACCCGGGCCGCGATAGGCGGCCTGCGCCCGCCCGTCCTGGACGACCTGGGCCTGTCGGCGGCGCTGGCGGGTCTGGCTCGTGAGGCCGACGCCCGCCAGCCTTCTCTGGACGTGACCGTCACCGTGACGGGTGAGCTGGACGCGCCGCTGCCCGACCATCTGCAGACGGCGCTGTACCGCATCGCGCAGGAGGCCGTCGGGAACATCCTGCGCCACGCCCAGGCGATGTCGGCCGACATCCTGCTCGAATACGAGCGTGACAGGGTGCGGCTCAGCGTCAGCGACGACGGCCGCGGCTTCCACCCGCACCGGCTCGTCCCCGGTTCGTACGGGCTGCGCGGCATGGCCGAACGCGCCGAACTCCTGGGCGGCCGGATGAGCCTGCAGTCCCTTCCGGGAGAGGGGACCACGGTCCGCGCCGTCCTTCCCCTGCGTTAGGCGCCGGGCGTCCAACCCGAATCGACCAGGTGACGGACGAACAGCTTGGTCGTGGCGGTGGGGGTGGGTCCGGCCACGGCGTGCCAGGGGCGCAGCAGCGGGGTGCCGGGGGCGTCCACCACGCGCAGCCGTCCGTAGGACAGGTCCCGGCGGACGGCGTCGTGGTGGACGAGTGCGACGCCCAGGCCCGCGGCGGCGCCGGCGACCACCGCCCCGTTCGAGCCCAGGACGAGGGTCGGCGGGGCGGCCTCGTGCTCGGCGAGGTAGGCCTCGGCGGCGACGCGGGTGCCCGAGCCCGGCTCCCGCATCACCCAAGGGGTGGTGTGCAGGTCGAATTCCACTCCGGGGGCGGACACGACGACCAGTTCGCTGTCGCAGGTGGCCAGGACCGTCACCCGGGTGCCCGCCGGAGGCCTCCCTCCCAGGACCAGGTCGGCCTCGTGGGCCTCCAGAGCCGCCCAGATCCGGCGGCTGGGCCCCACCTCCAGTGCCAGCTCCACGCGGGGCCAGGCGCGCCGGAAGGCGGCGAGCGACTCGGGCAGGACCTGGTCGGCCGCCGTCGTGACGGCGGCCAGCCTCAGCCGTCCCGCCCCCGGCTCGTGCTCGCCGCGCGCGGCGGCGCGGGCCTCCTCGTGCAGGCCGAGCAGCTTCCTGGCGTAGACGGCGTAGACCCGTCCGGCGGGGGTCAGCACGATGCCGCGTCCCGCCCGTTCCACCAGCGGGACGCCCAGGTCGCGGGCGAGCGCGGCGACGGAGGCGGAGACCGCGGACTCGGTCACGTAGAGCCGTTCGGCGGCGGCGCGGACCGAGCCGGTGTCGGCGAGCACGGCGAACGTCCGCAGTCTGGATTCAGTCATCGCTTGATATTCACCCCGAAACAGTTGATGGACATCAAAAGTGTCGAACCCACATGCTTGCCTCGTCAATGCTCGTCAAAGAGTGGAGCAACCAGATGGGCAGATGGTCCGCGGGCGTGATCCCCTACGCGGAGATGGGCTACTGGCGGCCCGACTACGTGCCGAAGGACAGCGACATCCTGGCCGCCTTCCGCATCACCCCCCAGCCGGGAGTGCCGCCGGAGGAGGCGGGCGCGGCGGTGGCCGGCGAGTCCTCCACCGCGACGTGGACGGTCGTGTGGACCGACCGGCTCACCTCGTACGAGAACTACCAGGCCAAGTGCTACAAGGTGGACCCCGTCCCGGGCACCGACGACCAGTTCATCGCCTACATCGCCTACGACCTGGACCTGTTCGAGGAAGGCTCCATCGCCAACCTCACCTCGTCCATCATCGGCAACGTCTTCGGATTCAAGGCCCTCAAGGCGCTTCGCCTGGAGGACATGCGCATCCCCACGCACTACGTGAAGACGTTCCAGGGCCCCGCACACGGCATCGTCATGGAGCGCGAATACCTGGCGAAGTTCGGCCGCCCCCTGCTCGGCGCGACCGTCAAGCCCAAGCTGGGGCTCAGCGCCCGCAACTACGGACGCGTCGTCTACGAAGCGCTCCGAGGCGGGCTGGACTTCACCAAGGACGACGAGAACATCAACTCCCAGCCGTTCATGCGCTGGCGCGACCGCTTCCTGTACTGCATGGAAGGCGTCACCAAGGCGCAGGCCGCCTCGGGCGAGATCAAGGGCCATTACCTGAACGTGACGGCCGGGACGATGGAGGACATGTACGAGCGGGCGGACTTCGCCAAGCAGCTCGGCAGCGTCGTCGTCATGATCGACCTGACCATCGGCTACACGGCCATCCAATCGATGGCCAAATGGGCGCGCGCCAACGGCGTCCTGCTGCACCTGCACCGCGCCGGCCACTCGACGTACACGAGGCAGAAGAACCACGGCGTGAGCTTCCGCGTCATCTCCAAGTGGATGCGCCTCGCCGGAGTCGACCACATCCACGCCGGGACGGTCGTCGGCAAGCTCGAAGGCGACCCGTACAGCGTCGCCGGGTTCTACGACACCCTCCGCAAGGACAAGATCGAGGCCGACCCCCGCAAGGGCCTGTACTTCGACCAGGAGTGGGCGTCCATGCCGGGAGTCATGCCGGTCGCGTCCGGAGGCATCCACGCCGGGCAGATGCACCAGCTCCTGCACTACCTCGACGAGGACGTCATCCTCCAGTTCGGCGGCGGCACCATCGGCCACCCCATGGGCATCGCGGCCGGCGCGACGGCCAACCGCGTCGCCCTGGAAGCGATGATCAAAGCCCGCAACGAGGGCCGCGACTTCCTCCAGGAGGGCCCCGACATCCTGCGCGCCGCCGCCAAGCACAGCCGCGAACTCGACGTGGCCCTCGCCACCTGGGGCGACATCACCTTCACGTACGCGTCGACCGACACCCCTGACGTCCTGGAAACCCCGGTGGTGAGCTGATGAGGATCACGCAAGGCACCTTCTCCTACCTCCCCGACCTCACGGACGAGGAGGTCACGCTGCAGATCGCGTACGCGCTGGACAACGGCTGGCCGTGCTCGATCGAGTACACCGACGACCCGCACCCCCGCAACAGCTACTGGGAGATGTGGGGCCTGCCGATGTTCGACCTGAAGGACCCCGCCGGGGTGCTGATGGAGCTGAACGAGTGCCGCCGCACCTTCCCGAACCACTACGTGCGGCTCAACGCCTACGACGCCCGTTACGGACGCCAGACGACGGCCCTCCAGTTCATCGTCCAGCGCCCCGCGAACGAGCCCGGTTTCCGCCTCACCCGCGAGGAGACCGCCGACCGCCAGGTCCGCTACACCATGCACGCCTACGCCGCCGACCGCCCCGAGGGCGAGCGGTACTAAAGACGAGGAGTTCCGGCAGTGACAGCCTTCGGTATGCGCCCTCCCGCCCTCGAGGAAGAGTCGCCGCCGGAACTCCTCCCCCGCGACGCGGTGGTGGACCTGGCGCAGGAGCGGGCCGAATCGAAGATCGACGAGGTCCTGGACGCTCTGGACACCGAACTCGTCGGCCTCACCCCGGTCAAGACCCGCATCCGGGAGATCGCCGCGCTGCTGCTCGTCGACCGCGTCCGGGCCCGTTTCGGCCTGGAGGCGGCGCGGCCCAGCCTGCACATGTGCTTCACCGGCAGTCCCGGCACCGGCAAGACGACGGTGGCCGTCCGGCTGGCCGAACTGCTGCACCGCCTCGGCTACCTGCGCAAGGGGCACCTGGTCAGCGTCACCCGCGACGACCTCGTCGGCCAGTACGTCGGGCACACCGCGCCCAAGACCAAGGAGGTCCTCAAACGGGCGATGGGCGGCGTCCTGTTCATCGACGAGGCCTACTACCTGTACCGGGCCGAGAACGAGCGGGACTACGGCCAGGAGGCCATCGAGATCCTGCTGCAGGTGATGGAGAACCAGCGCGACGACGTGGTGGTCGTCCTGGCCGGCTACGCCGACCGCATGGACTCCTTCTTCTCCTCCAACCCCGGCATGAGCTCCCGGATAGCCCACCACATCGACTTCCCCGACTACTCCTCCGAGGAGCTGGAGGAGATCGGCCTGCTCATGCTGGCCCGCGAGGGCTACGGGCTGGCCGCCGAGGCCGGGCCGGTGTTCCGCTCCTACATCGAGCTCCGACGCGCCCAGCCGCGGTTCGCCAACGCCCGTTCCATCCGCAACGCCATCGAACGGGCCAGGCTGCGGCATGCCAGCCGGCTCATGGCCACCGCCCCCAAGGTGGACCTCACCGCGCTGACGACGCTCCTGCCCGAGGACTTCCAGGCCTCCCGCGTCTTCTCCGGGCAGTGACCGGTTCGGTGACTTTCCCTCTATCACCGAGTGAATACGGTTAGCCTCCGCTCATGCGAGAGCTTCCGGTGGCGGCGCGGACCTACGTGATCGCGGTGATCGTGTGCGCGGCACTGCTCCTGGGCGCGACGCGCGAAGTCGACTGGTCCGCCTACGCCGTACTGGCCACCCTGTTCCTGATCTGCGACGCGATGTCCGCGCGGCTGTGGGTGAAGAGCGCCAGGGTCTCGATGAGCTACGCGGCGACGCTCGCCGCGGTGGTCCTGCTCGGCCCCGACGGCGCCGCGCTGATCGGGCTGTGCGCGCTGGCCAGCCCGCAGCGGACCTCCCTGGTCAAACGCGTCTTCAACGCCGCGCAGTTCGCGCTCTGCGGCTGGATCGCCGGGGTCGTCTTCCAGACCCTGGTCTCCTCCTACCGCGCGTCGCGGTTCGAGGAGCTGATCCTTCCGTTCGCGGTGGCCCTCGTGGTCTTCGTGGCGATCAACCTGCTGCTCATCGCCGGGGTGCTGCTGCTGGCCGAGCACACCACCGTGCGAGAGCTGCTGCGCGACGCCGGGACGCTTTCCGCGGGGTGCCTGGGGTTCGGCTGGTTCGGCCTGCTCATCGCGGGCGGCTGGGACACCCTCCACATCGCCGCGCCCGTCCTGGTGCTGCTGCCCCTGTTCGTGGCGACGTGGGCGCTGTCCCAGGCCGCGGAGAAGAAGGCGGCGCAGGAGGCCACGCTGGCGGTCCTGTGCCAGGCCGTGGAGACCAAGGACCTCTACACCCGCGGCCACAGCGAACGGGTCTCCCGCGGCTCGGTGATGATCGCCGAGGAGCTCGGCATCGCCGGCGCCCGCCTGGAGGCGATCCGCTTCGCCGGGATGCTGCACGACGTCGGCAAGCTCGGCGTCTCCACCCGCGTCCTGCAGAAGGACGGCAGACCCACCGACCTGGAGTTCGCCGAGATCCAGCTCCACCCGCTGCGCGGCCTGGAGATCGTCGGCCACATCGGCTTCCTCGAGGAGGCCCTGGGCGGCATCATGCACCACCACGAGAAGCTCGACGGGCGCGGCTACCCCCTGGGCCTCGTCGGCTCCGAGATCCCCGAGTTCGCCCGCATCATCGGAGTCGCCGACGCCTTCGACGCCATGACCTCCACCCGCTCCTACCGCCGCGCCCGCTCCATAGAGGAGGGCGTGAACGAGCTCAAACGCTGCTCCGGCACCGAGTTCGACCCCCGCATGGTCGACGCCTTCCTCCGTGCTCTGGACGTCAAGGGCTGGCAGCCCCCCGCCGACCCCCCGCCCCCTCCCGTCACCCCGTCCGTCCCGGTCCCCCGCGACCACGACGACCTCGAGGAGCCCCCCGATCCCTGACGCGTTCCCGGCCGGACACCCAGCTCGCCACCATTGCGGATATATGACCCATTCCACCCCGTGGCAGGATGACGGGATGGGCATCGCACAAGAGTTGGAAGAACTCGGCCGGGAACTGCTCAAGGCGCAGCTGGAACACCCGACGGTCCGCGGCATCGCGGAGGGCACCCTGGACGAGCGGGTCTTCCGGTCGTGGCTGGAGCAGGACTACCTCTACCTGCTCGACTACGTCCGCGTCTTCTCCCGGCTGGCGTGGCAGGCTCCCGCCGCCCACCTCGGCGACCTGGTCGACCTGGCCCACTCGACGTTCCACGAGGAGCTGAGCCTGCACCGGAGCCTGGCCGCCGAGTTCGGCGCCGACCTGGACGGCGCCGTCATGGGCGCCCCCTGCGCCGCCTACACGTCCTTCCTCCTGGAAGCCGCCGCCGACTACTCCGACGGCCTCGCCGCCCTCTACCCCTGCATGTGGGGCTACTCCGAGATCGGCCGCGCCCTGGCCGTCGACCCCCCGGCCGACCCGCGCTACAAGCGCTGGGTCGACTCCTACGCCGACCCCGCCTTCGCCGCCCTCGCCCGCCGCTGCGCCGTCATGCTCGACGAGTCCGCACCCGACCCCGCCCGAGCCCGCGCCTTCTTCACCGAGGCCATGCGCCACGAACTGGCCTTCTGGGACGTCCCCTGACCACGGGTCCCCATATCTCTCCACCGCGTTCCCGGCCGCCGGGCTCGCCTACAGGTCCGCAGCGGTAAGGGGATCGCTGAAAGCCCAGCCCCGGGCGAGGAGTTCATCGACGGCGCTGACGGCCTGCGCGAGCCTCTCGGCGGGCGTCCCCTGAACGAGCAGATGGGACAGGCCCCGGGCGGCCAGTTCCGCGGCGAACCGATCGTGCATCGCATGCCGGATCTTCTCTCCGTCACGCCAGCCGTCCTGCTCGAAGGGCACGTCGCGGACGTCGGTGAGGATCCACAGGTCGTGGCGGGCCCGCACGGGAACAGGCGGGACGCCGCCGAGGTAGCGCTCGTGCCACAACGTGGTGGCGAACGCGTCGGTGTCGCACACCAGCAGCGGTGAGGAGACCCGTGCGGCGGCGTCCTCCCAGCCGAGCTGCCGGTCGATGATCAGCGTGAACTCCTCCGAGCTCCACTCCAGGTCCTCCAGCCGGGCGGACGGATCTTCCTGCCGGGCCGCCGCGAGTTTCTCCTCGCAGTACGTGCGCCCGTACTCCGGCACCCAGCGGGTGTCAGCCCAGACGCCGCCGCGCGCCGCGAAGGCGGCGGCGAGATCCCGCGCGAGCGTGGTGGTGCCCGACGACTCCGCGCCCACCACGACGACCCGCTTCGCCAGTGCCGCCCGCACCGCCGGGGACAGGAAGCCCCAGTGGCCGACGGGATCGCCCCGGACGGCCGTGCCGCTCACGGGCAGTCGCTCACGCCCCGGATCGACCGCGACGGCCACCGCCCCGAACCTGCGGGCCAGCTCCTCCCCGTAGCCCTCGGAGCTGAAGACGGCGTCGATCTCCACCTCGTCGCCCCAGTACTGCCGCAAGCCGTGCCGGAACACCTCCACGTGCCGCGTCCACACCTCGTCCGACCCGTAATCGATCTCGACATCGTCGACGACCGGCGCGAAGTTCACCCGCGCCTGCGGGTGCGCCTCCCGCAACCACGCCGTCCGGTCGGCGAGCGGAACGCTCTCCACGCTGGCCGCCGCGACGACGACCGTCACCCGCTCGCACGCCTCGGCCGCCGTGTCGATGAGGTGGTGGTGCCCCGCGTGCGGCGGATAGAACTTCCCGATCACCAGTCCGTGCCCGTACCTCATGCCGCCGCCGGCACGCCCGTACGCCCCGCCAGATCCCGCCGCCAGGCTCGCAGCCCCACGACGCACAACCCGAGAAAAATCACATACAGGGCCCCCGTCAGGTACAGCCCCTTGTAAGCGTAGAGCGGCACATAAATGAGATCGACGGTTATCCACAGCACCCACGACTCGATGAGTTTCCTGCACTGCCCGTAGGTCGCCGCCAGCGACAGAGCCGTCGTCAGCGCGTCCCAGAACGGCACGGTCGACTCCGTGAAGGACACGAGCACCCAGGTCATCAGCGCGGTGGCCGCGACGATCCCCACCGCGATGCCCGCCCACTCCCCGCGAGAGGTCGACTGCACCAGCCGCTCGGTCCGGTTCTCACCCCCGTACAGCCACACCCACCACCCGTACAACCCGAGCACCACATAGACGATCTGCAGCGACGCGTCCGCGTAGAGCCCGCTGTCCAGGAAGATCAGCCCCAGGATCACCACGTTGACGATCCCGACTCCCCAGTTGGCGATGTGCTGCCGCACCACCAGCCAGACCGTCACCACCCCGGTGACGAACCCCAGCACCTCTCCCCAGGAGGTGGGTGTCTCCCCCAGCGTGAACGCCGGCTCCAGCAGCGGCCCGACCAGCTCGTGCAGCATTCACCCTCCAGAAATCGGAGAAGTGACGATAACAGCACCCAAGGCGCCCAGTCTGCCCCCGCTACGACGCTTTCCCTCTTACTCGGCCAAAGCCCGCTCCAGCCCCGCCAGTCGCGCTTCCTCCCGGATGAACCTGATCCAGGCGTAGGCGCCCAGGATGACGAACCAAAGAATCAGCAGCACGAACCAGGGGCTGATGAGCCACGTGTTCACCGCGCCCAACAGCAGCATGGCTCCGTAGGCGACCGGCGCGGCACGACGGTTTTTCCGCGCCTGGCAAAGGCTGTACGCGACCACGCGCCGCAACGCGGGATGGAAGGACGGATCAGCAGGCGGATGCCCCGTGCGCAACGCCCGGCTGACCACGAGTCGAGCGTGGTGGTCCAACTCGGCGAGTCCCGTCTTCTTCCGTATCCAGTGCTGCAGCCAAGTCATGCCCGCCCCGAAGAAAAGACCGAAGAGCACCCCCAGAAGGACCGCGACGAGCGGCTCGCGCATCTCCCGATCAGGACCGGTCACCCGCGTCCACAGCGCGAACAGCCCTCCGCTCAGAACCGCGGTGTAAAGGAACGTGAACCACAACGGCTGGGCGGCCCACCTGTCGCTCAACGAGAAAGAAGTCTGGTTCGTCATTCCGCCATCAAAACAACATCCACCGCAGCAACACAGCCCGAAGACCCTCGTACTCGACAACGCGGGAAAGGCGTCGGCGCCCCCACCTTCTCCGTATTCGATCGGGCTTCGATTCAGCCCGCCCTGAGGTAGTCCTCGAATGCTTCCCGCGCCAGGGCCGAGACCGTCTTTCCTTCTTTCTCAGCCCTCTGCTGGGCCAGTTCGCGCAGGGAGTCCGGCACCCGGAAGGAGACCCGCGGTGAGCTTCCGGCCTCGCCGGTCAACGAAGGACGGCCTGCGGTCTTCCTCCTGGCATCGGCGACGGCTCTCCGCACGTAGTCCTCGTCGACCCTGTTGCCGAAGGAGTCCAGGACCTCTTCCGCCTCGAGGTCCACCTCCTCCACCACATACTCGAGATCTTCCGGCCGGTAGGGCTCGCCGTAGTGTTCTTCGTACGGAACTCCCATCATCTCCTCCTCAAAGCGGTCGGCATGACGTGGATGACCAGAAGCATCTGAGGCAGCAGAAGAGCGATCACCTCAAGCTCGACCCCGCGTTCGTCCGCCCCGACCCAGACCCACCGATCATCGAGTTCGCCTCCTGTCGGCGGAACCACCACCGGCGGCCCCGAACGCATCACGTGGAGAGCATGCGCTTTTCCGATGCGGTGCTTGCGCGCCGATCGAGCGAAGACGAGCTTACGAGCCATGAAACAATTCTGTCCGACAGAAGTCTATCCCCGCCGAGGCTCGAACAAACATCCCAATTATTCGATACCTCCGATCGGCGAGAAATGGGCCCTTCCTGCTGATCGCGTTGCCCGGAGACGAGTCCGGCCGGGCCGTCGGTGGACGGGCCCGGCCGGGTGGGAGTGCGAGGCTAAAGCGGGATGTTGTTGTGGCTGCCTCGGGCCGGGATGGCCTCGGCGATGGCGCGGGCCAGGGCGGCACGGGTGCCGGTGGGCGAGACGACCTCGTCGACGACGCCGAGGTCCATGGCGCGCGGGAGGCCGCCGGCGATCTCGGCGTGCTCGTCGGCGAGCCGCTGCTCGAGGGCGGGGCGCTCCTCCTCGGGGACGGCGGCGAGCTTCTTGCGGTGCAGGACGCGGACGGCGGCCAGCGCGCCCATGACGGCGATCTCGGCCGTCGGCCAGGCGAAGACCTTCGTGGCGCCCAGGGAACGGGAGTTCATGGCGATGTAGGCGCCGCCGTAGGCCTTGCGGGTGACCAGGGTGACGCGGGGGACCGTGGCCTCGGCGAAGGCGTGCAGGAGCTTGGCGCCGCGGCGGACGACACCGCCGTGCTCCTGGCCGACGCCCGGGAGGTAGCCGGGGACGTCCACCAGGACGATCAGCGGCACCCCGAAGGCGTCGCACAGGCGGACGAAGCGGGAGCACTTCTCGGCCGACGGGCTGTCGAGGCAGCCGCCGAGCCGCAGCGGGTTGTTGGCGATGATGCCGACCGTGCGGCCGCCGAGCCGCCCGAACGCGGTGACGATGTTGGGCGCCCACTTGGCCTGCAGTTCAATGACCTCGTCGTCGGCGATGCCCTTGACCAGCGGCAGCACGCTGTAGGCGCGGCGCACGTTCTCCGGGAGGATGTCGGAGAAGTCGCGCTCCTCGACCTCGTCGGGCCGGATCCGGCCCTGGTGGCCGAGCAGGACGGCGAGTTTGCGCGCGGTCGCGATCGCGGACGTGTCGTCCGGGGTGGTGATGTGCGCGACGCCCGACTTCTTGCCGTGCGCCACCGCGCCGCCGAGGCCGACCATGTCGATCTCCTCGCCGGTGACCGACTTGACGACGTCCGGGCCGGTCACGAAGATCCGGCCGTTCTCCGAGAGGATGACGATGTCGGTCAGCGCCGGGCCGTAGGCCGCGCCGCCGGCCGCCGGGCCGAGCACCACCGAGATCTGCGGGATGACGCCCGAGGCCCGGGTCTGCTGGGCGAAGATCTGGCCGACGGCGTGGAGCGACTCCACGCCCTCGGCCAGCCGCGCGCCGCCGGAGTGCCACAGCCCGATGATCGGCAGCCGTTCGCGCATCGCCAGGTCGTAGGCGGCCACGACGGCCTGACAGCCCTCCATGCCCATCGCGCCGCCCATGGCGCGCGGGTCGCTGGCGAAGGCCACCACCGGCAGCCCTTCGATCCGTCCTTGACCGGCGAGTTTGCCGCTTCCCTCGCCGCCGAAGAGGGGGCGGAAGCTCCCCTCGTCGAAGAGTGCCTCGAGCCGGACCCGCGGGTCGCGCGGGTCGGCTGCCGCCACATCCTCGGAAACGGCCTTGCTGGAAGTGTCAAGGACGGTCACGTGGGCTCCTAAGGCTCGAGTGCCCGTTCGAATGCCAGGGTCACGTTGTGACCGCCGAAGCCGAACGAGTTGTTGAGAGCGGCGGCCGGGCCGTCAGGCAGCTTGCGCGGCTCGCCTATGACGATGTCGAGGTCGACCTGGTCATCCAGGTTCTCCAGGTTCGCGACGGCGGGCACCAGGCCTTCCCGCAGCGACAGAACGGTGAACAGCGACTCCAGCGCGCCGGCGCCGCCGAGCAGGTGGCCGGTCATCGACTTGGTGGCGGTGATGTTGACGTTGCGGGCGTGCTCGCCGAGCGCTCCCTTGATGCCGTTGAGCTCGGCCACGTCGCCCTGCGGGGTGGACGTGCCGTGCGCGTTGATGTGGACGATCTGCTCCGGCTCCAGGCCGGCGTCCTTCAGGCAGCGCAGCATCGCCTTGGTGGCGCCGCGGCCGTCCTCGGGCGGCTGCACCATGTCGTGGCCGTCGGCCGAGTAGCCGACGCCGGAGGCGTAAGCGTGGATCCGGGCGCCGCGCGCACGCGCGTACTCCTCGGACTCCAGGATCAGGACCGCGGAGCCCTCGCCGAGCACGAAGCCGTCACGCGCCTTGTCGTACGGGCGGGAGGCGAGCTCGGGGGCGTCGTTGCGGGTGGACATGGCGCGCATCGCGCCGAAGGAGGCCATCTGCAGCGGGTGGATGCACGCTTCGGTGCCGCCCGCGATGACCACGTCCGCGCGGCCGTTGCGGATCATGTCGATGGCGTAGCCGATGGCCTCGGCGCTGGAGGAGCAGGCGGAGACCAGCGCGTGGATGCCGGCGGTGGCGTTGAACTCCAGGCCCACGTGCGCGGCCGAGCCGTTGGGCATCAGCATCGGCACGGTGAACGGGGAGACGCGGCGCCAGCCCTTCTCGCGGAAGACGTCGTAGCTGTCGAGGGCGGAGTGAAGGCCGCCGATGCCCGAGGAGAGGACGACGCCGAGGCGGTCGGGGTCCACGGTCTCGCCGGGGGTGTCCTTGTGCGCGTAGCCGGCGTGCTTCATCGCCTCGACGGCGGCGATGATGGCGAACTGCTGGCACCGGTCCATCCGGCGCAGCTGGGGCTTGGTCAGGAGGCCCGTGTCGGCGGGCTCGACCGCGGCCAGGGCTGCGAACTTGACCGGGAGCTCGTCGACGTTGTCCCAGGGAAGCGGACGCATGCCTGATTTACCGGCCAGCAGAGCGTCCCACGTCGATGCGACGTCACCCCCCAGCGGGGTGGACGCTCCCAAACCGGTCACGACAACACGAGTCTTGCCCATTGCACTTGCTCCTCTTACCTGGGGGGTTTTCCACGACGCGCGGGCCTCTGCAGCGGCCCGCGCGTCGCAAGGGCTCCGGTTCCGGATCCCGGAGCCCAGGAAAGGTCAGGCCTTGGCGGCCAGGCCCTGGACGTAGTCCACGACGTCCTGAACGGTGCGCAGGTTCTTCAGCTCGTCGTCGGGGATCTCGACGCCGAACTTGTCCTGGGCGGCGACGGCGATCTCGACCATCGACAGGGAGTCGATGTCC
Organism: Actinocorallia sp. B10E7; assembly: GCF_039871655.1. Taxonomy (NCBI): domain Bacteria; kingdom Bacillati; phylum Actinomycetota; class Actinomycetes; order Streptosporangiales; family Thermomonosporaceae; genus Actinocorallia; species Actinocorallia sp. B10E7. The sequence goes on along the minus strand of NZ_JBDPLZ010000004.1, from coordinate 75,543 downwards.
AGGTCGTCGATGAAGTTCTTCTCGGGGGTGACGTCGGCGGCCGGGATGCCGACGATCTCCTCGACGATCTCGCCAAGGCCGTCGAGGATCGTCTGGGTGCTGACTTCAGCCATGCTCGGTTACTCCTGTATCGATTTCGAATGTTGTGCCCAGACCCTAGGGGATCTGGATGACCTGGGCAGCGTAGGTCAGACCTGCGCCGAACCCGATGATGAGGGCCGGTTCACCCGAGGGTATGTCGCCGCGCTCGATCATGCGGGACAGTGCCATCGGGATGGAAGCGGCCGAGGTGTTCCCGGCATTGACGATGTCCTCGGCGATCACCGCGTTGGGTGCGTTCAGCTTCTTCGCTATGCCGCGGATGATCCGGAGATTCGCCTGGTGTGGCACGAAGGCGGCGAGCTCCGACGGGGCGACTCCGGCCCGTCGGCAAGCCTCCAGTGCCACCGGGTGCAGCGCGGTGGTCGCCCACCGGAAGACGGCCTGGCCGTCTTGGTGGAGGAAGGAGTTGCGGTCCTCCACCTTGATCTTGTCGGCGTTCTCGCCGTCACTCCCCCACACCACCGGACCGATCTCCGGGACGTCGGAGCCGGTCACCACCGCGGCGCCCGCGCCGTCGGCGAAGATGATGCAGGTGGTGCGGTCGGTCCAGTCGATCCAGGGGGAGAACTTCTCCGACCCGACCACCAGCACGTTGCGCGCCGAGCCGGCCCGGATCGCGTCGCTGGCGGCCGAGAGCGCGTAGGCGAAGCCCGCGCAGGCGGCGTTCACGTCGAACGCGCCCGGGGCCTTGATGCCCAGCCGGAACGCCACCGTCGCCGAGGCGTTCGGCACCTGGGTCTCGGCGGTGCAGGTCGCCACGATCACCAGGTCGATGTCGTCGGCGGACAGGCCGCTGGCCGCCAGGGCCTTGCCTCCCGCGGCGACCGCGAGGTCCTCCATGGACTCGTCGGCCGAGGCGAGCCGCCGCTCGGCGATGCCCACCCGGGAGCGGATCCACTCGTCGTTGGTCTCCACCCCCCGGGCCGCCAGGTCGGCGTTGGTGACGACGTTGTCGGGCTGGTAGTGGCCGAAGGCCAGGATGCGTGCGCCGGGACGTCCGGCCGCGAGCTGGATGCTCATGCCAGTTCCCTCGCCTTCTCGATGTCCTCGGGAGTCTTCAGGCCGAGCAGCTGCACGCCCTTGAGCTCCCGGCGGGCCAGACCCACCAGGGTGCCGGACGGAGCCAGCTCGATCATCGCGGTGACACCCAGTTCGGCGAAGGCGCCCATGCACAGGTCCCAGCGGACCGGGGCGCTCACCTGGCCGACCAGCCGGCGTACGAACTCCGCTCCGGAGTCGACCACCGCGCCGTCCTTGTTGGACACCAGCTTGATCTGCGGGTCCTTCGGCTCGACCGACGCGGCGGCGGCGTCCAGGGCCGCGACGGCCGGGGCCATGTGCTCGGTGTGGAAGGCTCCCGCGACGGCCAGTGGCCGCAGCCGGGCCTTGGCCGGGGGCTCCTCGGCGAACTTCGCGAGCTGCTCCAGCGTGCCGGCGGCGACGATCTGGCCCGCGCCGTTGATGTTGGCGGGGGTGAGCCCGTGCTTGTCGATCGCGGCGAGCACCTCGTCGAGGTCCCCGCCCAGGACCGCGGTCATGCCGGTCTCGGTGACCGCGGCGGCCTCGGCCATGCCCCGGCCGCGGACCGCGACCAGGCGCATCGCGTCCTCGGGTGTGAGCACGCCCGCCATCGCGGCGGCACCGAGCTCGCCGACGCTGTGGCCGGCGACCGCTCCGGGGGTGACCCCGAGCGCCTCGAACGTCACCAGCGCGGCGGCGACCAGCAGCGGCTGGGCGACGGCGGTGTCCTTGATCTCGTCGGCGTCCGCGGTGGTCCCGTACCGGATCAGGTCCAGGCCGGCGATGTCTGACCAGGCGGTGAGCCGGTCGCGCACGCCGGGGACCTCGAGCCACGGGGCGAGGAATCCGGGAGTCTGGGCGCCTTGGCCGGGAGCTGTGATGAGAAGCACGGTCTAACCATGCCGTCCGCACCCCCGCCCGAGTCATGCCGACAGGGACGAAGTTTGATCGCTTCCCTTTGTAGGACTCTTACAACAGTGAAGTGCATCGCTTAGCCCCATCCCCTCCGTCTTCACCCGGAATGGGGGCGTTCAGCGAACCTTCCCAGCACCAGGGCTATACGCAGCGTGAAAGCCCCTCTGCCGTCCGTGGGCATCAGGCCGGTCAGCTCCGCCACCCTCCGCAGCCGGTAGCGCACCGTGTTGGGGTGGACGTACAGCAGCCGGGCCGTCGCCTCCAGTGAGGAGCCCTGCTCGAGGTAGGTGGTGAGGGTGTCCAGCAGCGGCGCGCCGGCCGTCTGGATCGGCCCGTAGACCTCGCCCGCCAGGTACTCGCGGGCGGCGGCGTCACCGTCCAGCGCGCGCTCGGGAAGCAGTTCGGAGGCGAGGACGGGGCGGGGCGCGTCCGGCCAGCCCACCGCCGCGCGCAGCCCGGCCAGCGCGGCCCTGGCCGAGGCGGTGGCGCCGTACAGGTCGGGCGCCTCGGGCCCGACGACCACCGGGCCCGGCCCGAACTTGGCGGACAGCAGCTGGGACGCGGCCAGCGGGTCGTCCGCCCCGCCGACGATGACGATCAGCCGGTGCCCCTGCACCCCCGACAGGACGTCCACGCGCAGCCGCCGCGCCGACAGCCGGATCTGGTCGGCGATCGCCTCGGGATCCTCCTCGGGGGCGTGCCCGGCCAGCACGTAGACCGGCTTGGTGGTCCAGCCGAGCGCCGCGGCCCACGAGTGCAGACCGTCGTCGCCGTCGCCGCGCAGCAGCGAGTCGACGACCAGCGCCTCCAGCCGGGCGTCCCAGGCGCCCCTGGTCTCGGCGGCCCGCGCGTAGACCTGGGCCGCGCTGAAGGCCACCTCCCGGGTGTAGCGCAGGATCGCCTCGCGCAGCTGGGCCTCGCCGCCGGGAGCCGCCAGGTCGTGCAGCCTGGTCTCCACCACCTCGCTGATCACCCGGACCATGTCCACGGTGTGCTGCAGCCGGATGGTGCGCATCATCTCGCGCGGCGCGGTGGCGAAGACCTCGCCGCCGAGCGCCACCCGTGTCTTCTCCCCGTTGCGGAACCAGTCGACGAACGCCGCGATGGAGGTCTGGGCGACCAGTCCGATCCAGGAGCGCTGCTCGGCGGGCATGCGCCGGAACCACGGCAGACGCTCCTCCATCCGGGCGAGCGCGGCGTTGCCGAAGGTGCTCAGCGCGGTCTCCAGACGCCGGGTCGTCTGCTCGCGCAGCTCCCGGTTCCCGCCCACGGCGTCGTTGTTCACGGAACAAGAGTGCCATCCCCCGCCCATGCCCTGAACACTCTCGGCGGCCCTCTCTCCGGTGGCGCCTGCTCAGGCGGCTCCCCCACCACCCCGTTCGGTCAAGGGCGGGTCAATTCTCGCCCAGGCCATGTCACGTAAACACCACCGGGCGATGACGCTCCGTCATCTTGGGGAAGCGCGCATCAGAAGGGAACGGAATGGAACGGCCGATCTTCGTCGTCGGGTGCCCTCGCTCGGGCACCACCCTCCTGCAGCTCATGCTGCACGCCCATCCCAGGATCGCCATACCCCCCGAGACACGTTTCCTGCTGCCCGCCTACTACCGGCGCGCCGAGTTCGGCGACCTGCGGGTGCGGGCCAACCGCCGCGCGCTGGGCGAGTGGATCACCGGTACCCGCGGCCACAAGTTCCCCGACCTGGGCCTGGACCCGGCCGAGACGGTGCGGCGGATCGAGGAGGCCCCGCCGACGCTGGGGTCGGCGCTGGGCACCGTCCTGCGGGAGTACGCGCGCCGCCACGGCAAACCCCGCTGGGGGGACAAGCGGCCCGCCTACATCCAGTACCTTCCCGAACTCTTCCGCCTCTTCCCCGACGCCCAGGTCGTCCACCTGATCAGAGACGGCAGGGACTGCGTCGGCTCGCTGAAGGGCATGAAGTGGTGGGAGCACGACAGCTTCCACTCCGTGGTCACCTGGGCCGCCGCCATCGACGCCGGGCACGAGGCGGCCCAGCACTGCCCGGAGGGCTCCTACTACGCGCTGCAGTACGAGCACCTGGTCGCCGATCCGGCCCCTCAGCTCTCCGCCCTGTGCGAGTTCCTGGGCGAACGGTACGACCCGGCCATGCTCCACCCGGAGGCGGTGGCCTCGGTGAACCCCAAGCGCAAGAAGCACCACGCCAGGACGCACAAGGACATCGACTCGACGGCGGTGCGGGCCTGGGAGGAGCGGCTGGAGCCGTGGGAGATCCAGCTGTGCGAGCACGTGCTGGGCGAGCGGCTGCGGGCTTATGGCTACGAACTGTCGGGGCTGGGACGTCCGCCGGCCTCGGTCCTGATCCGGTATGCCCGCACCCGGGCCTGGCGCAGGCAGGCGGCGCTGCGCCGCGGATTCAAGGACGGCTGGCGCCGGCTGCTGTCCGATGACGACCTGGCCTGCCGGTCGGGCGGCAACGACCAGAACCTGCTGACCGCCACCTGAGCGGGGAGCGGACGAAGGAGGCCGGTGACCACGATGGTCACCGGCCCCCTTCGCCGTTCATGCCGCGGGGCCTCTAGGCGGCTCCGCCGGACTCCTCCGGGGCGTTCGCGCCGGAGACGGCGGCCACGCCCTGGTCGAGGCCGTAGCGGGTGACGGCCTGCTGCAGCACCTCGTGCTTCAGGTCTCCCCGCTTCACCAGGCGGGTGAGGACCGCCAGCACGATGGACTGGGTGTCCACATGGAAGAAGCGGCGGGCCGCGGCGCGGGTGTCGGAGAAGCCGAACCCGTCGGTGCCCAGCGAGGTGTAGTCACCCGGCACCCACGGCGCGATCTGGTCCTGCACCGCGCGCATGAAGTCGCTGACCGCCACGATCGGCCCCTGGACGTCGGCGAGACGGCGCGTCACGTACGGGACCGTCTGCTCCTTCTCCGGGTTGAGCATGTTGAAGGTGTCGCAGTTCATGGCCTCCCGGCGCAGCTCCGTCCAGGAGGTCGCCGACCAGACGTCGGCCGACACGCCCCACTCCTCGGCCAGGATCCGCTGGGCCTCCAGCGCCCAGCGGCCGGCCACGCCGGAGGCGAGGATCTGGGCGCGCGGGGCGTCCTCCTCCAGGACGGGCCCGTCGGCGAACTTGTAGAGCCCCTTCAGCAGGCCCTTGACGTCCAGGTCCGCCGGCTCGGCGGGCTGGAGATAGGGCTCGTTGTAGACGGTCAGGTAGTAGAAGACGTCCTCGGAGTCGGGCCCGTACATCCGGCGCAGGGCGTCCTTGACGATGTGCGAGAGCTCGAAGGCCCACGACGCGTCGTAGGCCACGCACGCCGGGTTGGTGGAGGCCAGCAGCAGGGAGTGGCCGTCGGCGTGCTGCAGGCCCTCACCGGTGAGGGTGGTGCGGCCCGCGGTGGCCCCGAGCAGGAAGCCCCGGCCCATCTGGTCGCCCATCGCCCACATCTGGTCGCCGGTCCGCTGGAACCCGAACATCGAGTAGAAGATGTAGATCGGGATCATGTGCTCGCCGTGCGTGGCGTACGCGGTGCCCGCGGCGAGCGCCGAGGCCATGGAGCCGGCCTCGGTGATGCCCTCGTGCAGGATCTGACCCTGCTCGGACTCGTTGTAGCTGAGCATGAGCTTGCGGTCGGCCGACTCGTACGTCTGCCCGTGCGGCGAGTAGATCTTCGCCGTCGGGAACATGGCGTCCATGCCGAAGGTGCGGGCCTCGTCGGGGACGATCGGCACGAAGCGCTGGCCGATCTCCTTGTCCTTCATCAGGTCCTTGAGCAGCCGCACGAAGGCCATGGTGGTGGCGACCTTCTGCTTGCCCGAGCCCTTCTGGAGCTCCTTGTAGACCTCGTCTCCGGGCAGCTTGAGCGCCTTGGCCCGGGTGACGCGCCTGGGCAGGAAGCCGCCGAGGGCGGCCCTGCGCTCCCGCATGTACTGGATCTCCTCGGAGTCCTCGCCCGGGTGGTAGTAGGGCGGGAGGTCGGCCTCCAGGGCCGAGTCGGGGATCTCCAGGAAGAGCCGGTCGCGGAACTCCTTGAGCTCGTTCTTGGTGAGCTTCTTCATCTGGTGGCTGGACATGCGGGCCTCGAAGTCCGGCCCGAGCGTCCAGCCCTTGATGGTGTGGGCCAGGATCACGGTCGGCTGGCCGGTGTGCTCGCGGGCCGCCTTGAAGGCCGCGTACAGCTTGCGGTAGTCGTGGCCGCCGCGGGAGAGCTTGGTGAGGTCGTCGTCGCCGAGGTGCTCGACGATCTTGCGCAGCCGGGGGTCGTCGCCGAAGAAGTTCTCGCGGATGTAGGAGCCCGGCTCGACGGAGAAGGTCTGCATCTGGCCGTCGGGCATGGTGTTCATCTTGTTGACCAGCACGCCGTCGACGTCCTTGGCCAGCAGCGGGTCCCAGTCGCGGCCCCAGATCACCTTGATCACGTTCCAGCCGGCGCCGCGGAAGAACGACTCCAGCTCCTGGATGATCTTTCCGTTGCCGCGTACCGGGCCGTCGAGCCGCTGCAGGTTGCAGTTGATCACGAAGGTGAGGTTGTCGAGTTCCTCGCGCGCGGCCAGGCCGATCGCGCCGAGCGACTCGGGCTCGTCCATCTCGCCGTCGCCCAGGAACGCCCACACGTGGGAGCGCGAGGTGTCCTTGATCTCACGGGACAGCAGATAGCGGTTGAACCGTGCCTGGTAGATCGAGTCGATGGCCGCCAGGCCCATCGAAACGGTGGGGAACTCCCAGAAGTCCGGCATGAGCCGGGGGTGGGGGTAGGACGACAGGCCGCCGCCGGGGTGGGAGACCTCCTGGCGGAAGCCGTTCAGCTGCGCCTCGGACAGCCGGCCCTCCAGGAAGGCGCGGGCGTAGATGCCGGGGGCGGCGTGGCCCTGGATGAAGACCTGGTCGCCGGACTCCCCGTGGTCCTTGCCGCGGAAGAAGTGGTTGAAGCCCACCTCGTACAGCGACGCGGCCGAGGCGTAGGTGGCGAGGTGGCCGCCGACGCTGAGCTCCGGACGGTTGGCGCGGGAGACCATGATCGCCGCGTTCCACCGGATGTAGGCGCGGATGCGGCGCTCGATGTGCTCGTCGCCGGGGAACCAGGGCTCCCTCTCCGGCGGGATCGTGTTGATGTAGTCGGTGCTTCGCAGGCCGGGTACTCCGACCTGCTGCTCGCGGGCTCGTTCCAGCAGGCGGAGCATCACGTAGCGGGCCCTGGTACGGCCCTCGGTCTTGATGACCGTGTCCAGTGATTCGAGCCATTCCCGGGTTTCGTCGGGGTTGATGTCCGGGAGCTGGCTCGGCAGGCCGTCGCTAATGATCGAGAAGCGTTGGCGTCCGGAAGGCACTGGGGTCCCCTTGTCACGCGCGGATTTCATCGACTGTTTGTCGATGCTCGTTCTCCATCCTGCTCCCTGCCGGGCCCACTCGCATCTCTACTGCTGAGTAACAAACCGCAGGTCACAGCGGTGTTGTGCGTGGTTGACAACACCCTCGGGCATCGGCAAATTCCCGCCCAGCGGGCCTCAAGGAACTCCAGGCCCGACCCGGCGGCGGCCCGGTGGTCCAGACCTGTGATGATCGTCTCATGAAGAGCACGGTGATCCCCGTCTCCACGGGCCGCGAGGAGACCATTGTCGATCTCACCCCGCGCTGCGCCGACTTCGTCGCCGGGGAGGGCGACGGACTGCTGCACGTCTTCGTCCCCCACGCCACCGCGGGAGTGGCGATCATCGAACTCGGCGCGGGCAGCGACCGGGACCTCCTGAACGCGCTGCGCGACCTGCTCCCGGCCGACGACCGCTGGGCCCACGCGCACGGATCACGCGGACACGGGCGCTCCCACGTGCTTCCGGCGTTCATCCCGCCCTATGCTTCGGTGCCCGTCCTGGAAGGGCGGCTCGCCCTCGGCACCTGGCAGTCGATCGCCTTGGTGGACCTGAACCTCGACAATCCCGACAGACAGGTGCGGTTGTCCTTCCTGCGGGGAACGTGAACAGCAGATGAGGCATCCGCGGACCATGCGGATGGGGCATGGCACTTGCGCAGGGGGCCGTCCTTTGTGTGGACTGTCCCGCAATACCTTGGGGTACGCCGGAAAGACAGTACGGTGCATTCCATGAAGACGACACAGGGAGGACGTCAGTGAGCGCGACCGCGGGTCAGGCGCAGACGGAGCGCGGCCTGGCCGAACGGCTCGGTTTCAAAGCGGGCCAGGTGGTGCAGGAGCTCGGCTGGGACGAGGACGTGGCCGAAGAGCTGCGGGTCTCGATCGAGACGGTCACCGGCAACGAGCTGGTCGACGAGGACTACGACGAAGTCGTGGACGTCGTGCTGCTGTGGTGGCGGGAGGATGACGGGGACCTGGTCGACGGCCTGGTCGACGCCCTCACCTCGCTGGCCGGCGGCGGGCACATCTGGCTGCTGACCCCCAAGGCCGGCCGCGAGGGGCATGTGGAGCCGAGTGACATCGGCGAGGCCGCTCCGACCGCGGGGCTCTCCCAGACGAGCAGCGTCAGCGCGGCGCCCGAGTGGTCGGGCACCAGGCTGGTCGCTCCCAAGGGCCGCAAATAACCGGGGGCGGGCGGCACGCCGGACCGTGCCCCGCCGGGTGGCAGACTGGGACGTCCGAGGTTTCCAGGCTCCTCCGAAAGGGAATGAGACATGGCCGTTGAGGTCGGCGACAAGGCCCCTGACTTCGAACTGAAGGACCAGCACGGCACGCCCGTCAAGCTGTCGGACTTCGCGGGGAAGAAGGACGTCGTCCTGGTCTTCTACCCGCTGGCCTTCAGCGGGATCTGCACCGGGGAGCTGTGCGCGATCCGTGACGAACTCCCCACCCTCGGTGGGGACGACGTCCAGGTCCTGGCGGTCTCGGTCGACTCCGTCTTCGCCCTGCGGGCGTGGACGGACCAGGAGAAGTACCAGTTCCCGCTGCTCTCGGACTTCTGGCCGCACGGCGGCGTCGCCCAGTCCTACGGGGTCTTCGACGCCGACAAGGGCCTGGCCCGGCGCGGCACCTTCATCATCGACAAGGCGGGCGTCGTCCGCTGGAAGGTCGACAACGCCATTCCCGAGGCGCGCGACCTCGACGCCTACCGCAAGGCGCTCTCCGAGCTGTCCTGAAACCCTTGCAGGCCGGGCCCTCCGGGGCCCGGCCTCTTCTTTTTCCGGCTATCTTCTCGTCATCCGGCGTTTCCCACCCTTCACCGGAAGATCACCGTTTGTTCTCCTCCTCCGGGAGGATCCGGGGCGTCTGACGGGCATGAGAAGAGTGCTCACCACAGCCCTGGCCGCCCTCCTGCTGGCCGGCGGCTGTTCCCTCACCGGGGACTCGGACGGAACCGGGCTGCGGGTCCTGGCAGGCAGCGAACTGGCGGATCTCGCGCCGATCCTGAAGGAGGCGCGCGAGGAGACCGGCGTGTCCGTCGACATCGACTACGCGGGCACCCTGGACGGAGTCGAGCGGGTGGCCTCCGGCGACGCGGCCGCGTCCCACGACGCGGTCTGGTTCTCCTCCAACCGGTACCTGGAACTGCACCCGAGCGTGAAGATCGGCACCGCCACGCCGATCATGTCCTCACCGGTGGTGCTGGGCGTGCGGCCCGAAGCCGCCCGGCGGCTCGGCTGGGACTCGACCCGCCCGACCTGGAAGCAGATCGCCGAGGCCGCCGCCCGGCGCGACTTCACCTACGGCATGTCCGACCCGGCCTCGTCCAACTCGGGCTTCTCCGCGCTGGTCGGGGTGGCGATCGCGCTCAACGGCGGCAGCGACCTCGACCCCGCCGGGATCGAGGCGATCTCCGGGGACCTCCGGAAGTTCTTCTCCACCCAGCTGCTCACCGCCGGCTCCTCCGGCTGGCTGTCGGAGGCCTTCGCCCGCAACGGCGCCGAGGTCGACGGGCTGGTGAACTACGAGTCGGTGCTGAGGTCGCTCAACACCTCCGGGCAGCTCGCCGAGCCGCTCACCCTCGTCTACCCCTCCGACGGGGTGGCGACCGCCGACTACCCGCTCACCCTGCTGGGGACCGCCTCCCCGAAGGCGCGGGAGAGCCACGGCAAGCTCACCGCATACCTGCTGAAGCCCGAGGTCCAGCGGCGGATCGCCGAGCTCACCCACCGCCGCCCGGTGGCCTCCGGAGTCGGCGGCGACGGACCCTCCGACCTGAAGGAACTGCCTTTCCCCGGCTCGCTGGACACGGTCGACCGGCTCGTCGCGGCGTTCTTCGACCGGCTGCGCCGGCCGTCCCGCACGGTCTACGTGCTGGACGTGTCGGGCTCCATGCGCGGCAACCGCCTGGAGGACCTGAAGGGCGCGCTGGTCGCGCTGACCGGCGCCGACGAGAGCCTCCAGCGCTTCCACAACCGCGAGGAGGTCACGCTTCTGCCGTTCAGCACCAAGCCGCAGGACCCTCGGCGGTTCACGGTGCCCGACGACGAGCCCAAGCCCGTCCTGCAGCAGATCCAGCAGTTCTCCGAGGGGCTGAGGGCGGGCGGCGGCACCGCGATCTACGACAGCCTCGCCAAGGCCTACGACGTGATGAAGCAGCAGACGGCGGACGACCCCGACCGGTTCACCTCGATCGTCCTGATGACGGACGGGGAGAACACCCAGGGACTGGACTACTCCGGCTTCGAGGCGCGCTACCGGAAGGGGCCGGCCGTCCCCGGCGTGCCGGTCTTCCCCGTTCTGTTCGGCGAGGCCGAGGAGAAGGAGATGAAAGACCTCGCCTCGCTCACCGGAGGCCGTGCGTTCGACGCGCGCAAGCAGTCCCTGGAGGCGGTCTTCAAGGAGATTCGCGGATACCAATAGCCGGTACGACGGCACTTCGCCCTCCGGGTCCTCCCCGGAGGGCGAAGTGCCGTTCGGACGGCTCCGCTCACACCGCCGCGTGCAGCCAGCGCACCGGCGCGCCGTCACCGGCCCGCCGGAAGGGCTCGAGCTCGTGGTCCCAGGGCGTGCCCAGCAACCTGTCGAGCTCGTGCTCCAAGGTGGTCTTGCCCGAGGCCGCGTTGGCCATCACGTGCCGCAGCCTGTCCTCGGGGATCATGATGTCGCCGTTGGCGCCGATCGTGGCGGAGAACACACCCAGGGACGGGGTGAAGCAGTAGCGGATGCCGTCCGCGCCGGGCGAGGCCTCCTCGGTGACCTCGAACCTCGCCAGTTTCCAGGCACGCAAAGAAGAGGTGATGGCAGCGGCGATGCCGGGCTTGCCCTCCCAGCACAATTCAGCCCGCTGGCTGCCGGGAGCAGCGGGCTGATCGGTCCACACCAGCTTGACGGGTACGCCAAGCACACCCGCGGCCGCCCACTCGATATGCGGGCACAGCGCAGGTGGCGCGGAGTGGACGTAGAACACACCACGTACGGTCACTCGGTCCTCCTGGTAGTGCTGGTCGAGGCGCGTCTTCCCCTACGGCCTCGTTAGCCCCTCAGTCGGCCCGTGCGTCCCTCATTGTGCCCGATGGGCACCGGCCACACCAGCGTGATTGACGAACAGAAACGTCCTGGCAACAATGCGCGACCTGTCCGTCTCTTCGTCGACTCCACGGTCGTGCTCATGAAACGAAAGCATTCCCCCCGAGGTATCCGTCTATCTCCGCGGCCAGGCGGCCTTTACCCGCGTCGTCCATGAATGATGCACGAACGGCGTTCTTCGCAAGTTCCCCGATCCCCTTCTCATCCAGACCGAGCAGCCGCGCGGCGACGAGATATTCGCGGTTGAGGTCGGTGCCGAACATCGGCGGATCGTCACTGTTGACGGTGACCGGAACCCCGGCCTCGACCAGACGCGGGAGCGGGTGCTCCGCCAGAGCGGCGACCGCGCGGGTCGCGAGATTGGAGGTCGGGCAGACCTCCAGCGTGATCCCGTGCTCGGCGAGGTACTCCATCAGCCGAGGGTCCCGCACGGACTGAATGCCGTGCCCGATGCGCTCGGCGCCCAGTTCGCGGATCGCGTCCCAGACCGTCTGCGGGCCCGTCGTCTCGCCCGCGTGCGGCACACTGTGCAGCCCTGCGGCGCGCGCCTCGTCGAAGAACGGTTTGAACATCGGACGCGGCCAGCCGACCTCGGGCCCGCCGAGCCCGAAGCTCACCAGCCCGTCGGGCGCCTGGTCGACGGCGATCCGCACCGTCCGCTCCCCCGCCGGCAGCCCGGCCTCGCTCGGGATGTCGAAACACCAGCGCAGCACGACGCCCAGATCGCGTTCGGCGCTGTGGCGCGCGTCCTCCAGCGCCTCGACGAACGCCTCGTCGGGGACGCCCTTGAGCAGCGTGAAGTAGGGCGTGACCGTCAGCTCGGCGTACCGGATGTTCTGCCGCGCCATGTCCTCGGCGATGCCGTAGGTGAGCATCCGCACGTCCTCGGCGTCGCGGACCAGGTCGACGACCGAGACGTAGACCTCGATGAAGTGTGCGAAGTCACGGAAGTCGAAGTACTCGGCGAGCAGCGCGGGATCCGCGGGGACCGCGGTGCTGCCCTCGTGCCGCGCCGCGAGCTCGGCCACGACCCTCGGGGAGGCCGAGCCCACATGGTGGACGTGCAGTTCGGCCTTCGGCATTCCGGCGATGAAATCCTCAAGCGACACCCTGTTCCCCCTTGGTCATGGCCAAGATCTTATGTGTTCGGCGCGACCCGCGATCGGGCCTGTGGACGGACCCGCACACTGGGCCCATGTTCGATCGAGGTGCCCGGCTGCAGAGGCTGATGGCACGCCACCGGGACGCCCTGCTCGTCGAGCCGGGGACGCTGCTCAGGCGCGACCAGCTGCTGGTCGCCGACCAGGACCTGCCGCACGTCGAGGAACTGCTGCGGCACTGGTGGCGTTCCCGGGAGGCCGGACCCGGCGTGACGAGGCTGAGGCTGGCCCCGTCCGCGGACGTCGACGTGTGCGAGGCGAGCCTGCTGGCGCGCGCCCGCGGGCTGAGCGTCGGCCCCAACCACCTGGTGTACGGGCAGCCGATGTGGTGGGCGGGGCCCGCCGACCGGCCCCGGCCCGCCCGGCCCGTCCCGCTGCCGAGGTCCGGGCCCGTGCGGCGGGAGGTGACGGTCGCGGTCCTGGACACGGGGCTCGACCCGCACCCCTGGTACGCCGCCGCCGACTGGTTCGCCGACCAGCGCGGCGGCGTCGGGGAGATGCTGGACGCCGACCTCGACCACGCGCTCGACGCGCAGGCCGGACACGGGACGTTCGTCGCAGGGGTGGTGCTGCGGTACGCGCCGTCCGCCCGGATCCTGGCGCGGCGGGTCATCGGCGGGGACGGCGTCGGGGACGAACTCACCCTCATCCGCGCGCTGCGAGGTCTGGGCCGGGTGGATCTGGTGAACCTCTCTCTCGGCTGCCACACCTTCGACGACCGTCCTTCCCCGCTGGTGGAGCAGGCCGTCGACGCGCTCGGCCCGGACACTGTCGTGGTGGCCTGCGCGGGCAACACCGCCGCGGACCGTCCGTTCTGGCCCGCGGCGCTACCGCGCGTCATCGCGGTGGCGGCGCTGGACGGGGACAGACGCGCCTGGTTCAGCAACCACGGGCCGTGGGTGGACGCCTGTGCCCCGGGGGTCGCGGTCCACAGCAGTTTCGTGCGGTTCGGCGAGTTCGACGGCTACGCCCTGTGGTCGGGCACCTCGTTCGCCGCTCCCGCCGTCACGGGGGCGATCGCGGCGCGCGCCGCGGCGGGAGAGACGAACACCGAGGCCGCCTCGACGGTGCTGGCGTCGGGTCCGGCCCGTCCCGGACTGGGAACGATCATCGCGATCGGATAACTCTGAGCGATTCAACCCTTACTTTACGTGAGCGATCCTCTAGCGTCTCCGCGAGCGGCACGCGGGCACGGGAGGGGCGCGAAGTGAGAAGTGAGGTCGATGTCACCGCCGGGGAACTGGTGGTGCGTGCCAGGGAAGGAGACGCCTCGGCCTGGAACACGCTCGTCGCGCGGTACACGCCGATGCTCTGGTCCATCGCGCGTTCCCGCGGCCTGGACGGGCCCACGGCGGAGGACGCCGTCCAGGCGACCTGGCTGCGGCTGGTCCAGCGGATCGACACCCTCTGGGAGCCCGAGAGCGTGGGCGGCTGGCTGGCCACCGTCTGCCGCAACGAGTGCCATGCCCTCTTCGGCACGTCCTTCGCCGCTCCGCGGCCACGCCGGCCCCAGGACGACGTCGACCCCGCCCCCGGCCCCGAGTCCCGGTCGATCGACCGGGACCGGCTGGAGCGGTTGGCCGCGGCCCTGCGGGCGATGCCCGAACGGTGCCGCACGATGCTGCGGATGCTCGCCGTGTCCGCCACCTACACCGAGGTCTCGGCCGCGCTGGACCTGCCCGTGGGCAGCGTCGGCCCGATCCGGGCCCGATGTCTGAGACGTTTGCGGGGTTCCCTCGATGAATGAGGCGAATGAAGTGGATGAACTGCTGCATGAACTGCGGCGTGCGTTCGAGCTGCTCGATCCGCCGCCACCGGCGTTGTTCGAGGCCGCGCGGGCCGCGTTCGCCTTCCGTGACCCGGACGCCTCCCTGGCCGAGCTGACCCGCGAGGCCACCCCCGCCGGAGCGGGGCTGCGCGGCTCGTCCCGGCTGCTCACCTTCACCGGCGACGACGTCACGGTGGAGCTCCAGGTCTCCCCCGCCGGGCCCGTCCGGGTGCTCACCGGACGGCTGTTCCCGGCACGGCCCGCCACCCTGCGCGTCCGCCACAGCCGGGGCGAGACCCGCATCCGCGTGGACGACAGCGGGCACTTCGTCGCCGGGGACATCCCCTCCGGGCAGGTGATGCTGCACTTCACCCTGCCCGACGCCACCACCGTCGTCACCAGCTGGAGCCGTCTGTGATCGACACCCTGCTCGCCGCCGCGCTGGCCGACAAGGAGGCCGGCGAGCTGGCCCGCGGCCTGGCATCCCTGGACCGGGCGCTCGAACTGAGCCGGGACGACGCGCACGGCACGGCCCGGGTCCGGGCCACCATGATCCCCCTGCTCACCGCCCAGGGCCGGACGGGGCAGGCGCTGCGGCTGGCCGCCCTGGCCGAACCCCACCTGGACGGCCCCGACCTGGAACGACTGCGAATCAACCGCAGTTACGCCCAGGCCAGCCGGGGATCGCTGGAGAAGCCCGCGCCGCCCCGGCGAGGGGATCCGGCGGCCCGCGTCGGACGGCTGATCGCCAACGGACTCACCCACGCCTACGCCGGACGGTTCGAGGCCGCCGACAGCGCCCTGCACGCGGCGGCCGCCCTCGCGGCCCGGTGCGGTCCGCGCGTTCTGGAGTTGATGGTCCGCAACAATCAGGCGTTCCTGGCCGCCCGCCGGGGCGACCTTCCATGGGCGCTGGGCCTCTTCGCCGAGATCGAGCCGGAGCTGGCCGGGGAGCGGATCACCCAGTGCCGGCTGGACCGGGCCGAGGCCCTGCTCTCCGCCGGGCTTCCCGGGGAGGCCAGGGAGCTGCTGGAGGCGGCGGTCCCGGCCGCCGTGGCCTCCGGTTTCGCCGCGGACGCCGCCAACGCGGTCTATCTGCGCTCCCTGGCGGAGCTGGCCTGCGGTGACACCCGTGCCGCCGCCGAGTCGGCCCGCCGCGCCCGGCTGGACTTCGCCGCGCAGGACCGTCCGGGCTGGGTGCTCAAGGCCGAGCACGCCCTGGTGCGCGCCCGCGCGGCGGGCGGCGACCGCTCGCCCTCGCTGCTGTCCTCGGCGCGCCGTACGGCCGAGGAGCTGGAGCGGCTCGGCTGGCCCGAACCCGCCGCCCGCACCCGGCTCGCCGCCGCCCTGGCCTTCCCCGACCAGGCGCGGGAGCTGCTGCCGCGCCCGTCGGCCCGCACCCCCGCCTCCCTGCGCCTGGCCCTGGACCTGGCCACCGCCCAGGTCCGCGCCGTCCAGGGCGAGCGGTCCGCCGCCCTGCGTTCGGTCCGCGCCGCGCTGCACACGGCCGACCGGCTCACCCGAGACCATCTGTCCCTGGAACTGCGCGCCCACACCGCCCGTGCCTGCCGGGAGCTGATGGCCCTGGCCGCCGATCTGACGCGCGCTCCCCGCGAACTGCTGGCCTTCGAGGAGCTGCGCCGCCGGATCCTGAGTCCCCCGCCCCCCGCGCGGACGCCCGCGGGGGCTCTCGAGGGCGAGCGGGAGCGGCGCGAACTGGCCAGAACGGCGTCCCTGTCCGAGCCCCGGGCGCACATCACGATGCCCGACCTGCTGTCGGCCCTGGACGAGACGGTGCTCGTGGAACTCGTCCGGGCGGGCGACGACCTCATCGCGATCATCGCCCGGGACGGCCGCTGCCGACGGCTCGAGCTGGGGTCTTATACGGAGGCGGTCAGGGAGGCGCGGATCCTGCGCTTCTCCCTGACCCGGGCGATGCTGGACGGAAGCCCGCCCGCGCCGGAGCCGGCGCGCGCCCGTTTCGCCGAGGTCCTGGCCCTGGCGTCGGACCGGGAACTGGTCCTCGCCCCGGCCGGGGACCTCTACGGGATGCCGTGGGCGGCCCTCACCGACGTCCCGTTCACCGTCGTGCCCTCGGCGACGGCCTGGCTGACGGCCCAGCGGCGCCGCCCGGTCCACGGCCACGCCGCCCTGATCCACGGGCCCGGCCTCGCCCACGCCCGCCAGGAGATCGACGCCCTGGCCGAGCTGTACCCCGACGCCAGGACGGGGACGTCGGCCGGGCTCCTGGCCGGTGCGCGGACGGCACACCTCGCCGCCCACGGGACCTTCAGGGAGGACGACCCGCTGCTGTCCGCGATCACCCTGGAGGCCGGGCCTCTGTCGGGCTACGACCTCGGCACGCTGGCCCCGCCGCCCGAACTGGTCGTCCTGTCCGCCTGCGACACGGGCCAGGGGCACGATCTGCTGGGGCTGCCGGGCGTCCTGCTCTCGCTGGGCGTGCGCACGGTGATCGCCTCGGTCACCCCGCTGCCGGACGCGCCCGCGCCCGACCTCATGCTGGAACTGCACCGCCTGCTGGCCGATGGCGTGGCGCCCGCCACCGCCGTGGCGGCGCTTCCCCGGGACGCCACGACCCTCGGCCTGCAGTGCTTCGGCGCGGGCTGAGCGCCCGCGGGCGGGGAACGGGACCGGTGGCGGGCTCAGAACCCGGTGGCCACCGGGTTCATCGAATCGGCGACCCAGTTCGACCAGGAACCGACGTACAGGGCCGCCGGGACACCCGCCAGGGTCAGGGCCAGGACCTCGTGGGCCGCCGTGACGCCCGAGCCGCAGTACACGCCCACCTCGGCGGCGTCGGTGGCTCCCAGGGCCGCGAACCGCTCGCGGAGTACCCCGCCGGGTAGAAAACGCCCGTCCACCCCGACGTTCCCCCAGGTGGGGGCGTTCACCGCGCCCGGGATGTGGCCCGCCACCGGATCCATGGGCTCCACCTCGCCCCGGTACCGTTCGGGGGCCCGGGCGTCCAGCAGGACACCGGACTTGGCCAGGGCCGCGGCGCCCTCGGCGTCCAGGACGGGCAGTCCTCCGGGTCTGGCCGTGAAGTCGCCGGGCGCCGCGCTCGGCTCCTCGTCGGTGAGGGGCAGGCCCGCGGCCGTCCAGGCGCGCAGGCCGCCGTCCAGGACCCGGACCCGCTCGTGGCCGAAGTAGCGCAGGCACCACCAGGCGCGGCCCGCGGCGGTGGCGTCGGCGTCGTCGTACACCACGACCATGGAGTCGGAGCGCACGCCGGCCCCGCGCATCGCCTCCTCGAACGCCTCAGGTGAGGGCAGCGGATGGCGTCCCGACGGGCCGGGCTCGCCGGCCAGCTCCCGGTCGAGGTCGACGAACACCGCGCCGGGCAGGTGCCCGGCCCGGTAGGACTCGATCCCGGGAGGACCGGTGAGCCGCCAGCGCACGTCGAGGATCACGAGGTCGTCGGTCTCGCGGGCGGTGCGGGCCAGGGTCGGCGCGTCGATGAGAGGATGCACCCCGCCAGTCTGACCGCCGGGGTTCCCTGCGGGGAGGGGCTGGTGTCCCGGATTCACCGTGTCATCTCCAGCAGCGGCACCAGTTGCTCCTCGGGCACCAACGACCCGTGCATGCCCACCATGAGCGCCTCGATCGGGTGCTCCCGGCTCGCGATCACCGCCAGGTCGCCGTACGGGACCGCGATCACGTCGCCGATGCGGGGCAGCAGCGCCGGGTCGACCCCGCCGAAGCAGCCCTCCTCGATCGCCTGCTCCCTGGTCATGATCCACGCCTTGCCGTCCAGGACCTCGCTCCAGCAGGCGAGCACGTCCCCGGCGGCGCCGGGCTCGGTGTAGACGTGCCGGGCCCTGGGCTCGCCGCCGAGCAGGGCGACGCCCTCGCGCAGCTCGGTGCGGGTGTCGGCGTCGACCTTGTCGGCCGGGTTGCTCATGCCGTGGTCGGCCGTGACGTACAGGGCCGTCCCGGGCGGGAGGATCTCGGCGATGCGCTCGGCCAGCAGGTCGACGAACCGCAGCTGGTACCGCCAGGCCTTGGAGCCCGACCCGAACATGTGGCCGGTCGTGTCGAGGTCGGAGTGGTAGACGGTCACATGGGCGCGCTCGCCCTCCCTGAGCGCCTCCTCGGCGCGGGCCACGAGCTGCCCCATGCTGTCGGCCGGGACGTACCGGGCGCCCCGGGTGATCGCCTGGTTGAACCCGGTGCCCATGTAGGCGCCGGAGGCCAGGTAGCTGGAGGCCACTCCCGCGGCCTCGGCACGGGAGTAGACCGTCTCCCGGGACTGGAAGGCCTGCGGGTCGGTGCGCCCGTCGTCCCAGCGCAGGCAGTTGAGCAGGCGGCCCTCGCCGGGGACCGAGACCAGGGTGCCGAGCATGCCGTGGGCACCCGGCGGCAGCCCCGTCGCCAGCGAGCTGAGGCTGGTGACGGTGGTGGCCGGGAAGCCCGCGGTGAGCGGCCGGCCCGCCAGCGAGCTGAGGAACGGGGCGTCCCCCGGGTGCTCGCGCAGCAGTTCCCAGCCCATGCCGTCGATCAGCAGGACGCAGGCCCGGGGCAGCTCGGGCAGCCCCAGGACGTTGGCCCCGCCGGGCACGCCCAGCGAGGCCAGGACGGAGGCCGACAGATCGGCGAGGGCCGCCTCGCCGTACCGCGGCGCGGGGACCACGCCGCTCATGCCGTGGTCATCGCCGAGAGCGCGCGGGCGAAGGCCAGGACCTGGGTGACGGCCTCGCCCCCGTCCGCGGCCTCGCTGACCCGCAGCGACAGGTCGTCGGCGGTGACCGCCCCGGTGTACCCGTGGTCGGCGTCGCAGTTCTCGTCGCCGCAGCCCGCGGGCTCCAGGTCGATCCGGGAGTTCACGCCCCAGGCCAGGGTCAGCACGACCTCGGTGGGCGGATTGCCTGACACGTACTTCTCCGGCCGGGGCACCACCCGGGTGACCGCGACCGAGCTGATCCGGTCCAGCCGGACCGCCTCCGTGGTGGTGGAGCAGTGCGGCTGGGGCACCAGATCGCTCGGTGGGTGTTCGTCGGTGTGGCAGAACAACAACCGGGTGGGTGACAGGACCAGGACGGTCACATGCCGCCGCACCTCCATGCCCGGATCGAACGCCGCTTCGTGGTGGACGACGTAGGCCAGCACCTCCTCCGCGCCGAGCGCGGACTCGACGGCGTCGGCGACCAGTTCCGGGTAGTAGCCGCTGCGTTCGATGGCCGTACGCAGCGCCTGGTCGCTCTTCGCTCGGGTTTCCCTCATTCCCCCATCCTGCCCTGTCCCCGGCGCCCGGCGCACCCCGGGAGGGATCGCCTGTGGAGAGTTTTCGCGCTTTCAGCGCGTTTCCCGGGACTCAGACCCTCACAGCCTCCTCGGCTCCAGCTCCGGCCGGTACCCGACGGGCGCGGCCAGGGTCAGCCGGGCGTCCGTGACGGTCACGCCGGTGGCGTCGGCCATCACCGGGTCCAGCTCCAGCCGGGCGGCCTCGGGCAGGTCGGAGGCGAGCAGCGACACCCGGATCAGCAGCTCCTCCAGGGCGGGCAGCGCGATCGGCTCCGAACCCCGGTGGCCGAACAGGAGGGGGGCCATCCGGATGGCGCGGACCATGTCGGCGGCCTCCAGATCGGTGAGCGGCGCGAGCCGGTAGGCGCGGTCGTCGAGCAGCTCTGCGGCCACATCCGCCAGGCGGAAGGAGATCACTCCGCCGAAGGACGTGTCCTCCTGGGTGGCGATGTGCAGGGCCAGTCCGTCGCGGGAGCCCCCGACCTTCACGCCGTAGCAGGAGAGGAGCTCGGCTGCGTCCCCTTGCGCGCCGTCCCGCATCCACTCGGCGACCAGGTCCTTGGCGCGCTCGCGGTCCAGCCCGTCCAGCTCGGGGGTCCGGCCGCGGGGGCGGCGGCGCCAGGACGCGTACCGGGTGGCGTAGGCCAGGGCGCGCATGGCGTCCTCGGGACCGAGGTAGGACGGGACGGAGCCCGGGCCCGGCCCGCCGTCGGGGGTGGGGGTGCGCAGCGCGCGCGGCATGCCCTTGGCGCCCAGGTAGTTGGCCAGGACCGGTTTCTCCGCTCCCCCGGCCAGCCGGACGATCACCTCGGCCACCGGGTCGATGTCCCGTCCGTGGCCGAGGACGAGTTCGGCGCCGCCGATGACGGGAGGGGTGTAGAGGACGGCCACCGAGTCCGTCGACGGGTCGGCGAGGGCCTCGGTGATGGCGCGCTCGTATTCCTGCGCCCCGGCGAAGGGGCCGAGGCTGGCCGAGGCGCGTACCACCAGGCCGAGCGAGGCCGCGGCGTCCTGGGCCAGCAGGCCCAGCGAGTCGGCGTTGTGGATGATCGCGACCCTGTTGCCGGGCGGCAGCGGCTGGTAGGCCAGCAGTTGGGCGACGTCGAACAGCTCCGACAGGTTCTCCACCCGCAGCACGCCGGCCTGTTCGAACAGGGAGCTGACGGCGTGGTCGGGCAGCTGGATCCGGCGGACGGCGTGGCCGAGCGGGACGCCCTGCAGGGTTCGGCCGGTCTTCACCGCGACGATCGGCTTGATCCGCGACAGCCTCCGGGACAGGCGGGTGAACTTGCGGGGGTTGCCGATGGACTCCAGGTGGAGCATGACGGCGTTGGTGGACGGGTCCTCCTCCCAGTACTGCAGGAGGTCGTTGCCCGACACGTCCGCCCTGTTGCCGGCCGAGACGAACGTCGACAGGCCGAGGCCGCGCTCGGCGGTGCGCTGCAGGATCGCGATGCCCAGCGCGCCGGACTGGGAGAAGAAGCCGACGGGGCCGCGTCCGGGCATCACCGGCGCGAGGGTGGCGTTGAGCCGGACGTCCGGGTCGGTGTTGGCGATGCCCAGGCAGTTGGGGCCCACGACCCGCATGCCGTTGGCCCTGGCCAGCCGGACGAGTTCCTGCTGGCGTTCGCGGCCTTCCTGCCCGGTCTCGGCGAAGCCGGAGGAGACGACGATGAGCCCGTGCACGCCCTTGGCGGCGCACTGGTCGAGCACCTCTTTGACCTTGGCCGCGGGGACCGCCACCACCGCCAGGTCCACCTCGTCGGGGATGTCGAGGACCTGGGCGTAGGCGCGGACTCCCGCGACGGCCTTGGCGGTGGGGTGCACCGGGTAGACCGGGCCGGTGAAGTCGCCGCCGAGCAGGTTGCGCAGGACCGTCTGGCCGACGCTGTGCGAGACCCTGCTTGCGCCGATCACCGCCACCGAGCCGGGGAACAGCAGCCGTTCGATCGAGCGCGACTCGGCCCGGTGCTCGCGGGCCGCCATGACCTCGCGGGAGGTCTCGGTGGGGGAGAGGTCCAGGGTGAGCTGGATGATGCCGTCCTCGAAACGCTGCTTGGCCGCGTATCCGGCGTCCCGGAAGACCTTGGTCATCTTGCGGTTGTCCGGCAGGACGTTGGCGACGAACCGCTCCACTCCCCGCTCGCGGGCGGCGGCGGCGATGTGCTCCAGCATGACGGATCCGACACCGCGCCCCTGGTGAGCGTCTTCGATAAGGAAGGCTACTTCCGCCTCGTCCGAGACATTTGTACGGTCATAGCGAACGATGCCCACCATTTGATTGCCAATGGTGGCGATCAAGGCGACACGATCGGAATAATCAACGGTCGTGAAATGTTGAATCTCCCGCTCGCTCAGCCGGGGGCGGGGCGAGAAGAACCGGTAGTAGATCGACTCCGCGGAGACCCGCGTGTAGAAAGCGCGCAGGAGTTCGGCGTCCTGCTCGCGGATCGGACGCAGGTGGGCGGTCCCGCCGTCGGCGAGGACGACGTCGGCCTCCCAGTGGTCGGGGTAAGGATGATCGGTCACGCCCTCGAGCGTAAGCGACATCCGAATGATGGTCACGGGAGGGTCACAGCACCCTCCCGCCCCGTCCGTTACCTGTTTCGCTGCGAGTTCGAGACCAAATCCGAGGGTTGAAGCTGTTACGGTCGACGGCACGCCCAGGCAGAATGGTGCGGACCAGTCAGGTACGAGCGAGGTGACAACGTCATGACACGCGTGGTCGTGGTCGGCGATCTGATGACCGACGCCGTGGCCCGCGCCGCGTACCCCCTGGCCAAGGGGAGCGACACCCCGGCCAGCGTGACGATGCACGGCGGGGGGTCGGGGGCCAACGTGGCGGCCTGGCTCGCCGTCGAGGGGGTCGCGGTCGCGTTCGTGGGCCGGCGCGGTTCGGACGTCACGGGCCGCAACCGGGACATGGAACTGATGGGGTACGGCATCGAGGCCCGCCTCGTCATGGACCCCGAGCGCGCCACCGGGACCTGTGTGGTCCTGGTCACACACAAGGGCGACCGGACCATGATGTCCGACCCCGGCGCCAACGCCGCGCTGCTGCCCGAGGACATCCCCGCGGACCTCTTCACCGCCGGGACGCACCTGCACCTGTCGGGGTACTCGCTGCTGAACGAGGGCTCCCGCAACGCCGCGCTGCACGCGATGCGCATGGCACGGGGCGCGGGCATGTCGATCTCCGTGGACGGCGGCTCGTCCTCACCTCTCAAGCGGGCCGGCGCCGAGCCGTTCTTCGAGTGGACCCAGGGCGCCAAGCTGCTCATCGTCAGCGCCAGCGAGGCCGAGGCGCTCACCGGCCGGGAGGAGCCCGAACTCGCCGCCAAGGTGCTGACCGCCTGGTACCCCCAGGTCGTCATCAAGATGGGCGAAGACGGCGCGCTCTGGTACACCAACGGCCGCCCGGAACCGATCATCGTCCCGGCCGAGCCGGTCACCAAGGTCGTGGACGGCACCGGCGCGGGCGACGCGTTCGCCGCCGGCTTCCTGCCGGCCTGGCTGGACGGCAAGCCGCCCGCCGAGGCGCTCGCCGCGGGCTGCCGCCTGGCGGCCAAGGCCGTCGGCCATCTCGGAGCCCGTCCGGCGCTCTGACGTCCCCCGCTCGGATCTGAAAAGGCGAGGCCCCGTGCCTCGCCTTTTCGCCCTGGCTCCCGGCCGCCGGGAGCCTCTTTCTGTCAGTGGCCTCCGCTACGTTCGGATCATGTTCCGACAGGGAGACATCCTCATCCAGCCGGTCGCCGAGGAGGCCGTACCCGCCTCGACGCGCACCCTGCCGCCCGCACCCCGTGACGGCCGCGGCCGCATGGTCCTGGCCCTGGGAGAGGCCACCGG
This sequence comes from Actinocorallia sp. B10E7, assembly GCF_039871655.1. Classification (NCBI taxonomy): domain Bacteria; kingdom Bacillati; phylum Actinomycetota; class Actinomycetes; order Streptosporangiales; family Thermomonosporaceae; genus Actinocorallia; species Actinocorallia sp. B10E7. Next base: position 52,026 of record NZ_JBDPLZ010000004.1, on the reverse strand, counting down.
CCACGCCCACGCCGTACGCGCCCCAGGCTCCCTGCACCGCTCCGGCCATCCCTTCGTGCCCGACTACCTGCACCTGCCGTCGGGCGGCCGCCTCGTCCACGAGGAGCACGCGGCCATCACGCTCCCCACCGGCTGGTACCGCGTCATCCGCCAGCGCGAGTACATTCCCGGAGCCGTCCGAGTGGTCGCCGACTGATGCCGTTCACCGCCCTCCCCGCCGACCGCCCCCGTGCCGAGGCCGGAGTCCGCGCCGCCTACACCGCCGCCGGACTCACCCCACCCGCCCGTTTCCTCTGGGTCTCCTCCCCCGCCGCCGGAGCCCTGCTGTCGGTCCTCCTCCGGCCCGACCGCTCCGCCCTCCGCGTCGTCCTGCTGGCCGCCCCCTCCCTCCGCTCACTGCTGCCCGCCGAGCCTTCCGCGCTCCTCGGGCCGGCGAGCGCCACTTCCTCCGGCGGGCCTGGCCAGGATGCGCCGAGATCCATGGAGTCCTGGCTCTCCTGGCTGTCGGAGACCACGGCCGGGGCGAGCGTGCGCGAATCGGTGCGAACCTCACCGTGGGAGCGGGAACGGGCAGCCGCCCACGCCGAACTGGGCCCCCGCGGCTGGGCCGAGGCCTGGTCCCGTACCGGGGCGTTCACCTGGGACCGGGTGAACGAGCTGGTCACCCGGCTCAGACGGGCCATCGGGGCCCTGGGAGATCCGGAGGACCCGCACGGCCCGCTGCTGCGCGCCGCGACACTCGACGCGGTACTCGGCCAGCACGACGCCCCCTGGCTGGAGCTGTTCGCCTCCCTGGGCCGCTCGCAGCCCCTGCACGGCCTGGCCGAAGTGGCCGCCTCCGCGGGCTGGTGGTGGCCCTACGAGAACCTCGTGATCCTCAGCGAGCGCCCCGCCGAACTCCACCGCGACGAGCCCGGCCGCCTGCACAACGGCGCCGGCCCCGCCCTGGCCTACCCCGACGGCTTCGCCCTGCACGCCTGGCGCGGCATGCCCATCCCCCCGGGCTTCCTGGAAACTCTCTCCGGCCTGACCGCCCACCGGATCCTCGACGAGGAGAACGCCGAACTCCGCCGCGTCATGCTGGAGCACTTCGGCTACGACGACTACCTCAGAGAGGTCGGCGCTCGCCCTCTCCACAAGGACGAGACGGGAGTCCTGTGGCGCATCGACCTCCCCGGCGACGAACCCGTCGTCATGGTCGAAGTCATCAACTCCACCCCCGAACCCGACGGCACCTACCGCACCTACTACCTTCGCGTCCCGCCCCACATCTCCACCGCCCGCGCCGGTGTCGCCTGGACCTTCGGCCTCACCGAGGACGAGTACCGGCCGGTCAAGGAGACCTGATCTCCGGCACGGCAGCGGCCCCGGCGGCCGTCGACGGCCTCGCCCGACCGCTTCCATGGTCGACCGGATGGCCGCCGGAGTGAACCGTGCCCTGTGTCTCGTGCCCGGCAGATCGCAAACCCCGCCGGCCGTCCCTCCCAGAAGGATCGGGAACCCGAGACGGTCGGCGGGACACGGGTCAGAACAGGGTGGGGATGCGTTCCAGGACGCCGTCGGCGAAGACGTCGTAGAGGCGCAGCGGCTCGAAATGGACGTAGCCGATATGGCAGTCGCACCAGGCGTTGGGGCAGGCGGGCGGTTCGGGGGCCGGCCGGAAGGTGCCGTCGTAGAGGTTGCCCAGCGGGGTCTTGGCGAAGTGGCAGCGCGTCACGGTGCCGTCCCCATCGACGGAGACCACGTCATGGCCGGTGCGGCAGGGCAGCCCGAGGGTGCGGTGCGGATGGCGGCTGTAGGAGAACAACGGGTCCAGAGCCGCCCACTCGGCCGCCTCCGCGTCGGTGTAGACCCGGCCCTCCGCCGCGTTGACCCACAGGTAGACCGAGGACGACAGTTCCTCCCTCAGCCGCCGGGCATGGGGCAGGTGCTCCGGCAGGCCGACGATGCCCACGCTGTGCCGTACGCCCCTCTCCGCCAGCTCGCGCGACCTGGCGAGGAACCTCTCGTGCGTGACCTGACCCGGATGGAAGGTCGTCCACAACGCCAGCTTCGCCAGATCAGCCCGCTCCGTCCAGGCCGTCCGGCCGCTGAGATTGGTCTGGATGGCCGCTTTCCGCACCTGGGGCATCCGGCTCAGCTCCACCAGCGCCTCCCGGTACCAGGAGCGCACCAGCCCCTCTCCCCAGGGCGTGAACAGCACGGAGATCTCCCGCTCCTGAGCCGCCACCCAGGAGGTGAACCGCTCGAGCGCCGCCCGGTCCGCCCGCAGCTGCTCGGGATTGTCGCGACGCTTGGCGAACGGGCAGTACGGGCAGTCGTAGTCACAGCTGGCCAGCGGCCCTCGATACAGCAGCGTCAGCATCCGACCGCCTCGCCGCGACTCGTCGTGGCTCTTTCGGGGGTGAGCAGAGGATCGTCATATCCGTCGGCCTTAACAAAGTAAGGACGAAGGAGGCGCGGCGGCAGGGGCATCAGCGGGCCTCATAGGTGTCCATGAGGGCGCGGACCTCGGGCGAGAAAAGGGCCGGACCCAGGGCGTCGGAATACGCCAGGCCCTCGGGCGTGAGGGTGAGGGCGTCAGAGGTCTCCTCCAGCCAGCCGCGGGCGGCGAAGGGGGAGAGATCGAAGTCGGAGAGGACATCGGTGCCGAAGCGGACACGGTAGGCGCGGCGGTCCAGCCCCTCGGCCTGGAGGAGGGACTGGAGGAGATGCCGGCGGCGGCGCTCGCCGTCGGTCATGGTGAAACCGACACGGGCACGGGTGAAGTCCTCGGTACGGACGTAGTCGTCGATGATGGCCCGCACCTCGGTCGCGTGGACCGCGTACTCGAAGGAGTAGTGGAGGCCCGCGGTGTAGGAGCGGGCGCCGCACCCCAGCCCGACCATCCCGTCCTCCTGACAGGAGTGCTCGCCGCCCCCCGCCCCCGAGCCGGGAAGCCGGAACATCCGCATCGAGACCTGCTCGTAGCCCTGAGCCAGCAGATGGTCCCGCCCCAGCCGGTAGAGCCGCGACCGCTGGTCGTCCCAGTCCCCCTCCCGGCGCCCCAGCCCCGTCAGCGGCCGGACGTACAGGGGGTACAGGTAGAGCTCCTCGGGCTTCCACTCCAGCGCCCGGTCGATCGACCTGAGCCAGGACTCGGCCGTCTGCCCGTCGATCCCGTAGATGAGATCGAGGTTCAACGTGGAGAACCCGACGTCCCGGATGGTGTCGAGCGCTCTGACCACCTCCTCGGTCTTCTGCGGCCGCACCGCCGCCCGGGCCTCGTCCTCCACGAAACTCTGCACCCCGATCGAGACCCGGCTCGTCCCGTACTCCCGCAGCACCTCCAGCCTGTCGCGGGTCGCCGTCCCGGGCGACGTCTCCACCCCCAACGGCACAGGCGGCGCCCCCTCCAGGGGTCGGGAGGAGAGGAGACGGACGGTGAGCTCGCAGAGGCGGGTCAGCTCGGAGGCGGTGAGGTAGGTGGGAGTGCCGCCGCCGAAGGCGGCCTGGGAGAAGCGGGCTCGGGGGCCCAGGGCGTCCGACACGGCTTCGGCCTGGCGTTCCAGGGCGTCCAGATAGGCGGTGGTGAGCTCCCCGGGAGCACCGGTGCGGGTGAAGAGGTTGCAGAAACCGCAGCGGATCTCGCAGAAGGGGATGTGGAGGTAGAGGAACAGGCGGGACTTGTCCTCATGACGCCAGACGTCCCGGAGGGCGGGTGCGGGGTCCAGGGGGCGGTAGGCGGTCTTGTGGGGGTAGGAGTAGACGTACCCCTGGTAGGGCTTCATTCGATCACGAACTCCGCGTAGGGCACGGTCCAGACGACCCGATGGCCGAGGCGGTGGCCGGTGTGGCCGTCCTCCCCGTAGGCGGTGCCGTGGTCCGAGCAGACGATGACGAAGGTGGGGCGGCGCAGGGCGGCGAAGAGCCTGCCGATACGCGAGTCGACGTATTCCAGGGCCGCCGCGTGGGTCTCCAGGGTGTCGCCGGACGCTCCGGGGAGATAGTGGTGGTTGGGCTGGTGCAGGGCCGAGACGTTCAGCAGCAGGAACAGCCGCTGCTCCGTCCGCCCGAGGACCTCCACGGCGCGGTCTGTCTGGTGGTCCAGGCTGTCCGGGCAGGTCACCCCGAATTCGGGCTCCCAGTGCGCCTCGGCGAACATGCCCGGCAGCACCGCTCCGAGGGCCGTCTGCCGGTTGAAGAAGCCCACCCCGCCGATGCACGCGGTGTGGTATCCGGCCTGAGCCAGCCCCGCGGGCAGATCCGGCGCGTCATACGTCCAGGTGGACGGGCTCGTCGTCTCGCTTCCGGGAAAGGCCGAGGCGAACAGCCGCGGATGCGGCCCGGGAACGGCCGGCGTAGGAAGGAACCCGGCGAGCATCGCCAGATGCGAGGAGAAGGTGAAGTTTCCCGGCGCGTGCCGCTCCTCCCAGGTGAACCGGCTCGAGAACTCGGGCGTCCGCCCTGCCTCGGCCGAGTGCACCGCCACGTCATAACGCAACGTGTCCAGAGTCACCAGCACGATGTCGTGCGTACCGACGACCTCATTCATGTCCCGCACGGAACACCCCCGCTTCCCGTCTCACCGACGTCCCGCCATCGCGTCCGGCCGGGGATCGGCCAGAGCGGACCGGAGCTGGGCGGAGTAGGTGTCCAGGCCTTCGGCTCTGGTGCCGGGCAGACCCGTCAGGCCCGGCAGGAGATCACCGAAGGCGTTGACCTCGCCGACGGCCAGGCGGCGCCAGCCCAGGCCGACCAGAAGATCGACGCCGACCATGAGGCTGCGGGGGAAGCAGGCCGCGGCGCGGGCGCACACCGACATCGCCTCGTCCCAGTCGATCCGGCTCCGGACGGCTTGCAGGTCGCCTCTGCGGCCGCCCAGGTGGAGGTTGGTCATCGGGGCGGTGCCGGTGCGGACCACGGCGTGGGCGGGCTCGCCGTCGATCACGACGACCCGCAGGTCGAGCAGGCGGCCGTCCAGGGCCGCCTTGGGGAACCACTGCTCGACGTGCAGGCCGTCGGGTGCGAGGGCGTCGATCAGGCGGGCGACCTCGTGTTCGGACGTGTAGGCGCGGACGCGCAGGGAGTTGCGCCAGCCGTCGCCGTCGGGGACCGCCGAGCTCACCGCCTTGACGCGGCCGGGCGCCGTCTGCAACGCGACCACACCCGAGGCCGACGATCCGTGCGCGGGCTTCACGAAGACCCGGCGGACACCCCGCTCGGCCATCCGCTCGCGAAGCTCCCGGTAGCCGCCGACCGGGCCGAGCGCGGCGGGGACCGGGACCTCGGCCGCCTGCAACCGCGCGTGGCAGGCCCTCTTGTCGAACATGACGGCGATGTCGTCGACGTCATTGATCGAGGGGAACGTCCGGAGCCGGCCCAGGCCTCGGAGCAGCGTGCGGTACCAGCGGGCGCCTCCGCCGACCCGCGTCGGATCTCCAGGCCCGCGCATCAGGGCGTCGACCGCGGCATCCTCACCGGGCGAGTCGATCCGCAGCAGCCCGTCCACCTCCAGGGGAACGCCGCCCAGCACGTCCGTCCAGGGCAGGAGCCGGGGCCGGGGCACGCCGAAAGCGGCGCAGGCGGCGGCGAACGCCTCGACCCGGCGGTCCCCCGGCGTCCCGACGACCGTGAAGCCCATGCTCGTCCTCTCCCGCCCTATTCGCCCACGGCCACGTAGCGCCAGTCGTCCGTCTGCAGTTCGCCGAGGTCGACCTCGACGCCCGGGAGCGCCGCGCGGATCCGCTCGGTCATCTCCGCGGACAGGTAGTGGTGGTGCAGGTCGAGCCGCTTCAGGTGGCCGAGTGGCTGGCCGGACAGGAGCGCTTCGGCGCCCTCGTCGGTCAGGACGCCCATCGACAGGCTGAGGGACTCCAGCCGCGCCACGACGGGCGCGCCCGCGACGGCCGCGGCGATCTCGTCCTGGTTCTCGGCGTTCTGGAGCCCGAGGTGCCGCAGCTCCGGGAACCTCTCCCCGCTCAGCAGGGGGCCGAGGTCAGCGACGGTGGTGTCGCCGCCGTACTCCTCCACTCCGAGCCACAATTCCAGCGACCGCAGCGCGGGCAGGTCGGACCCGCCGAGCGCTCGCGCCACCGCGCCGGGCAGGCCGCCCGTCTCCAGCTTCAGCTCGCGCAGCACGGGGTTGCTGATCGGTGACAACTCCATCCCGCTGCCGCCCCTGATGACGACCGTCTCCAGGCCGGGGAAGGCGGTGAACAGCGGGGTGACGTCCCCCTGCTCGATCCAGGAGATCTCCGTCTCCTCCTGCAGCCACTCGCCGAAGAACAACGCCTTCAGAGCCGGGAACCGCTCCGCCGCACCGGTCAGCAGCTCCAGCACCCGAACGGCCGGCACCTCGTAGGTGGCGCCCCAGTTACCCACGATCAGCGCGGTCACGGACGAGGCGTCGACGGCTTCGAGGAACCGGGAGAACAGTTCCTGGAAGGGAGCGAACTCCTCGATGAAGTCGTCGAGCCGCACCCGCCAGGCGACTTCGGACGGCCCGGGCAGGCCGGTCGTCTCGGTCTCCGGGGTGAAGTCGAACACGGGAAGTCCCCCGAAGGCTTCCACGTACTCGTAGTGGGACATCTTCGTCCTCTCGCTGGTCGTTCTCGATGCTCCGCTGTGGTGTGACCGTCCTATCACCACAGGCCGACAACCCGAGAGTCGTCCACAGCCCCTACCGGGAGTCCGCTCCTCCACAGCCCGCCCCGAACCGGACCGGGACGTCGGCCGGCGGTGATAGTGATGGGGCATGGACTTGCGGACGGAAGCCGAACGGTGCCTGCGGGCGCTGGCGGGAGAGCACGCCCGGTTGCGGGAGGACCAGTGGACGGCGATCGCCGCCCTGGTGGAGGAGCGGCGCCGCGCCCTGGTCGTGCAGCGCACCGGCTGGGGCAAGTCCGCCGTCTACTTCGTGGCCACCGCGCTGCTGCGGGCGCGCGGCGCGGGCCCGACGGTGATCGTCTCTCCGCTGCTGGCGCTGATGCGCAACCAGATCGACGCCGCGGCCCGCGCGGGTATCGCCGCCCGGACGATCAACTCGGCCAATCCAGAGGACTGGCGGCAGGTCTACGCCGAGGTCGCGGCGGGCGCCGTCGACGTTCTGCTGGTCAGCCCCGAACGGCTGAACAACCCGGAGTTCCGCGATCAGGTGCTGCCCGAGCTCGCCGCGACGGCGGGCCTGGTCGTGGTCGACGAGGCGCACTGCATCTCCGACTGGGGCCATGACTTCCGGCCGGACTACCGGCGGCTGCGCACCCTGTTCGGGGAACTGCCCGCGGGCGTCCCGGTGCTCGCGACGACGGCCACCGCCAACTCCCGGGTCACCACCGACGTGGCCGAGCAGCTCGGCGAGGGCACCTTGGTGCTGCGCGGCACGCTGGAACGCGACTCGCTGCGCCTGGCCGTGGTCCGGCTGAGAACCGCCGAGGAGCGGCTGGCCTGGTTGTGCGAGCGGCTGGAGGAGCTGCCGGGCTCGGGGATCGTCTACACCCTGACGGTCGCCGCCGCCCACGAGGTCGCCGCGATGCTGCGGGACAGGGGTTTCGCGGTGGCCGCCTACTCGGGCCAGACCGAGCCCGCCGAACGACTGCAGGCCGAACAGGACCTCCTGGACAACAAGCTCAAGGCGCTGGTGGCCACCAGCGCCCTGGGCATGGGTTTCGACAAGCCGGATCTGGGATTCATCGTCCACTTGGGCGCGCCTTCCTCCCCTGTCGCCTACTACCAGCAGATCGGCAGGGCCGGCCGTGGTGTCGAACGGGCCGAGGTGATCCTGCTGCCCGGCCCGGAGGACCGGGACATCTGGTCCTACTTCGCCTCGCTGGCCTTCCCGCCCGAGCCCGTCGTCCGGAACGTGCTGGCGGAGCTCGGTGAACGCCCCCTGTCGACGGCCGCCCTCGAGCCGCGGGTCGACCTGTCCCGCAACCGCCTGGAGATGATGCTCAAGGTCCTCGACGTGGACGGCGTGGTCCGCAGGGTCAAGGGCGGCTGGGTCGCCACCGGCGAGCCCTGGGAGTACGACGCCGACCGCTACGCCCGGGTCCAGGCCGCCCGCGAGCACGAGCAGCAGGCGATGCTCGACTACCAGAGCACCTCCGAGTGCCGGATGCTCTTCCTCCGCCGCTGCCTGGACGATTCCGCCGCCGAACCCTGCGGCCGCTGCGACAACTGCACCGGCGAGCACTGGCCGTCCGAGCCCTCCGCCAAGGCCGTCACCCGGGCCAGGGAACGCATGGCCCGCCCCGGCGTCGAGCTCGCGCCGCGCCGCATGTGGCCCACCGGCCTCAAAGACGAACTCGGCCTTTCAGGGCGTATTCCCCCGGCGTTGCAGGCCGAGCCCGGCCGCGCCCTGGGCCGTCTCACCGACATCGGCTGGGGCTCGCGCCTGCGCGCCCTGCTCGCCGACGGCTCCCCCGACCAGCCCGTCCCCGAGGAGATCGCCGCCGCGGTCGTCCAGGTGCTCGCCGCCTGGGACTGGCCCGAACGCCCCGTCGCGGTCGTCTCGATCGCCTCCCGCACCCGCCCCCTCCTCGTCTCCAGCCTCGCCGAGCACATCTCCCGGGTCGGCCGCCTCCCCTACCCTGGCGCCCTCGTCTCCCAGGGCCCGCCCTCACCGCCCCAGCACAACAGCGCCCAGCGCCTGCGCACCGTCCTGCGCTCCCTCACCCTCGACTTCCCCGTCCCCCCGGGCCCCGTCCTGCTCGTCGACGACCGCTCCGACTCCGGCTGGACCCTCACCGTCGCGGCCAAGCTCCTGCGCGAGGCCGGTGCCACCGCCGTCCTCCCCCTCGTCCTGGCCGTGCCCACCTGACTTCCCCCCGGAAAGGAGTTCTCCCGCAAAGCCGCCTGGACCCGGAGACGATCACAGCTCCTGGCGGACAGGTTCGGGCTGGACCGCGGAAATGCCGGCCTGCGGACGACGGCGAAAAGCGGTGAGGAGGCCTGCGGTGACGGCGCCCAGGAGACCGAGGGCCTCGTCGCCGAGGGTGTCGCGGTAGATGCCGACGGATTCAGGGGTGTCGAGGATGAAAGCACCGTATTCGGCGATCTCCCAGGCGATGGCGGCGATGGCGCCGACGCCCGCCACCAGCAGGACGGTCACCCAGCGGGGCAGGGCGGGGCCGCGCAGGAGCGCCGCGCCCGCGGCGCCGCCGAGCAGCGCCCAGTTGCCGAAGTGGCAGGCGTCGTCGAACCAGCTCACCGAGTCGTACAGGTCGAGGGCGTTACCCGCGACGTCGATGACGAAGGGTGCGGTGAGCAGGGCGTCGACGTCCCAGGGGAACGGACCGGCCCGGCCGAGCCGGCGCCGGACCAGCCAGATCGCGGGCACGAGCAGCGCGGCGAGCGGGTAGGCGACGGCACGGGCGCCCATGGCCTTGTCGGCGAAACGGTCCCACTCGGGGAAGACCAGCGCCAAGACCAGCAGCGCGGCCAGTACGACTTTGAGGAGGATCGCGGTGTGACGCCAGAAAGCGCGGTGTGCCAGTTCCATACGATGCAGCCTGCGCCATCGGCCCTCCCCCGGCCAAGGGGCGGAGTACTCAGCCTCGGAGGCGGATTACTCAATCCGGAACCGGAGCTCTGGCGAAGGGCTCTTCCTTCCGGCCGCGGACCTGAGCGCGGTCGGCCGCGCGGCCGGGATCACAGCCAGCCGCGGTCCCGGGCGGACTGGACGGCGGCGTGGCGGTTGTCGACGCCCAGCTTGGTGACGGCGGAGGAGAGGTAGTTGCGGACGGTGCCTTCGGAGAGGCCGAGGGCACGGGCGATGCGGCTGACGGGGGAGCCTCCGGCGGCGGCGCGCAGGGCGTCGAGCTCACGGGGGGTGAGGGGGCACTCCTCGGCGGCGAGGGCGTCGGCGGCGAGCTGGGGGTCGATGTAGCGGGCCCCGTCGTGGACCTGCCTGATGACCTCGGCGAGGCGGGAGCCGGGGGTGTCCTTGCCGAGGAAGCCGCGGACGCCCGCGGCCATGGCGCGGCGGAGGTTGCCGGGACGGCCGTGGCCGGTGACGATCACGACACGGCAGGACGGCAGTGCGGCGGACAGGCGCTCGGCGGCGGACAGGCCGTCCAGCCCCGGCATGTCGATGTCGAGGATCGCCACGTCCGGGCGGTGCGCCAGAGCCCGGTCGACCGCCTCGTCGCCGCGCCCGACGTCCGCGACGACCTCGATGCCGTCCTCGGTGCCCAGCAGCAGTGCCAGCGCCTCCCGGACGAGATGGTGGTCGTCGGCGAGCAACACCCTGATCGCGGTCAACGCCCCTCCTTCTGTCCCGCGACGGCCTCGGCCAGCGGGACGGTCGCCAGCACCTGGAACGTACCGTCCGCGATCAGCCCGGACTGCAGCCGCCCGCCCACCGCGGCGAGCCGCTCCCGCAGCCCGGCCAGCCCGCTGCCGGCCCCCTCGGAGCGGCGGGCCCCGTCGTTCACGATCTCCAGCCGGGCGTCCGCTCCGTCGGTGCGCAGGGTCATGCTGCACCGGGTGGCCCCGCTGTGGCGCAGCACGTTCGTGACGGCCTCGCGCGCGACCCAGCCCAGCGTCTCGTGCACGTGCCGGGGCAGCCGGTCGGGCAGCGGCGGCGTCTCGCAGGAGATCCCCGCCGCGCGCAGCACGGCCGTCGCCCCGTCCAGCTCCGTGCGCAGCGACGTGACGCGATACCCCCGCACCACGTCGCGCACCTCCTGGACGGCTCCTCGCGCCATCCGCTGGATCTCCGCCAGCTCCTTGGCCACCCGTTCCGGATCGCGGGTGAGTAGCCGCTCCGCCAGCTCCGCCCGCAGGGCCACGGCTTGAAGGCTGTGGCCGAGCACGTCGTGCAGGTCCCGGGCGAAACGCATCCGCTCCTCCCCCACCGCACGGCGCGCCAGCTCCGCCCGGGCGTCACGCAGCTCCTTCACGGCCAGGCTCAGCCAGACCGTCGTGTACGCCGAAAGCCCGGCGACGGGGAAGCTCAGCGCCAGCAGCACCGCCTGCGGCCCGTTCGCCCCCGCCAGCATCGCGACCGCCGACGCCAGCAGGGCCGCGCCTCCCACCAGAGGCACCGACCAGCGCTCCGGCAGGGTCACCGCGATCATCCCGGACACCGCGACCATCGCCGAGAGCCAGGCGACTCCGAGCAGCAGCGGCAGGGGGAAGCACACCAGCGCGATCACCCCGAGCACGACACGGCTGCCCGGCGTGATCTCCCTCCGCGCGGACTGCCACATCAGCCGCCCCTGCAGGCTCGCGACGAGCAGCGCCGCCATCGTCCCCACGACGAACCGCCACGGCTCGCCTCCGGCGGCCTCGATGACCCCCTGCGAGAAGAGTCCGCATGTGGCGACGGTCGACAGGAGCACCACGAACGTGACGATCGTCATCTCGCCGGGAAGCCTGGGCTGCATCGACCACCTCCTCGTCCGGGGGTCCACAGCGTATGCGCTGCCCCGGCGGCCGGGGGCCGTTGTCCCGCAGAAGACGCGCGCCTGACGGCGCCCTATCCGCGGCTGAACGTGCGCTGACGCCCACTGAACGATCCACAGGAAGACGTGCGCCTGACGGCGCCCTATCCACGGCTGAACATGTGCTGGCGCGCGCTGGACGATCCGCACGCTCAAGCCGCGAGCAGGTCGACCGGCGAGTCCAGCAGCACCGTCCGATCCGCCTTCAGCGCCTCGGCGGGGCATCGGGCCGCGATGAGGACGGGGATGCCGAGGGACTTGACGAGCCTCCACACCTGCCGCGCCTCCTCGGGATCGAGCCCGGTGGCCGGCTCGTCGATCACCAGCACGTCCGGCTGGGAGATCAGCACGAGCGTCAGGTCGAACCTGCGCCGCTCCCCCGACGTCAGCCGGGAGTAAGGGACGGACTCCCGGCCCTCCAGCGCGGCCAGGGCGGTGACGGTGTCCCGGTCCAGCGGCCGTGACGACCACCTCCGCCAGGCGCCGATGATCTCGTCGAGGGTGAGCTCCCCGTAGAGCCCGCCGTCGGCCCACAGCGCCCCGACGCTCACCCGCGCCCGCTGCCGGTAGGGGTCCAGACCGCCGACCGTGATCCGCCAGCGCGCGGGGAGCCGGTCCCCGCTGACGGCCTCCAGCAGGGCGGTCGTGTCCCTGCCGCACACCGCGACCACCTCGCCCGCCCGGACGGTGAACGCGACCGGCCCCGACACCTCGATCATCCCGACCTCCTCGGCATTGCTCCTCACCTTGGCCAAGAGTGCCGCGAGCGGGGGCGGGACGGTCAGTGCCGGGCGTCAGGAACCTGTGCTGAGACTTTCACCTGAGTGCGATGACAAATGTCACGCCAGCAGGTCGCGGCCGAGCTCCCCGACCCGGCTCACGCCGCAGAGCGTCAGCGTCAGCTCCAGTTCGGCCAGCAGGCAGCGCAGGACGTGACGCACGCCCGCCTCCCCGCCGAGCCCCAGCCCGTAGGCGTACTGCCGCCCCACCAGCACGGCCTCGGCCCCCAGCGCCAGGGCCTTGGCGGCGTCTGAGCCGGTGCGGACCCCGCTGTCGAACAGCACGCTCAACCTGTCCCCGACCGTGTCGACGATCTTGGGGAGCTGGTCGAGCGCCGCGACGGCCCCGTCCACCTGGCGTCCGCCGTGGTTGGAGACGACGATCCCGTCCATGCCGGCGTGCGCGGCGCGGCGGGCGTCGTCGGGATGCTGGACTCCCTTCACGACGATCGGCCCGGCCCAGCGGCCGCGCAGCCACGCCAGGTCGTCCCAGGTCAGGGACGGGTCCCCGAAGTTGGCGACCCAGTGCAGGATCGCGTCGATGCGGTTCTCCTCCGTGATCTCCCCTCCCAGCGCGGAGAGGAAGACGGGGTCGCTGAAGTAGTTCTGCACGCCGATCCCGCGCAGGAACGGAAGGTAGGCGGTGTCGAGGTCGCGTGGACGCCACGCCAGTTTGAAGGTGTCCAGGGTGACGACGAGTGTGCTGTACCCGGCGGCCTCGGCACGCCGCAGGAAGCTCTCCGCCAGGCCCCTGTCCTTGGGCCAGTACAACTGGTACCAGCGCGGCCCGGCCGCTTCGGCGACCTCTTCCATGGTGCGCGACGCGGCCGTACTGAGAATCATGGGGACGTCCAGGGCCGCCGCGGCGCGTGCGACCGCGACCTCCCCTTCCGGGTGCAGGATCGACAGGACGCCGACGGGGGCGAGCATCACCGGGGCCGGCATCCTCGTGCCGAGGACGTTCACCGAGAGGTCGGGCCGTGAGACGTCGCGCAGCATCCGCGGCACCAGCCTCCACCGGTCGAAGGCCTCCCGGTTGGCGCGCGCGGTGGCGCCGCTCCCGGCCGCTCCGGCGACGTAGCCGAACGCCTGGGGGTCCAGCCGCTCCTCGGCCACCGCCTCCAGGGTGGAGAGGTCTGTGGGAAATTCCGGTCTTACATCCCCCAAACCCCCCAGGTAGATCTCGTTCTGGAAGTCCGAGAGGCTCATGTCTCCCCCTCCTGGTACGAAACTGTCGTCAGGACCCGCGAGAATGGCGAGCATGGCACGTCGGACTGGTCAGACTCCACCCCCGGAAGACTTCGAAGAGAACATCATCGACATCGATGTCGCCGAGGAGATGCGGGGCAGCTTCCTCGAGTACGCGTACTCGGTGATCTACTCCCGGGCGCTTCCGGACGCGCGCGACGGCCTCAAGCCGGTGCAGCGCCGCATCCTCTACTCGATGAGCACGATGGGGCTGCGGCCCGACCGCGGGCACGTCAAGTGCGCCCGGGTCGTCGGCGAGGTGATGGGCAAGCTGCACCCGCACGGCGACACCGCGATCTACGACACCATGGTCCGGATGGCCCAGCCGTGGGCGATGCGGATGCGCATGGTCGACGGCCACGGCAACTTCGGTTCCCTCGGCGGCGACGACGCGCCCGCCGCCATGCGGTACACCGAGGCCCGCATGTCGCCCGAGGCGCTCCTCATGGTCACCGGCCTGGACGAGGAGACCGTCGACTTCAGGCCCAACTACGACGGCCAGGAGCTCGAGCCCGAGGTCCTGCCGGCGGCCTTCCCCAACCTGCTGGTCAACGGCGCGGCGGGCATCGCGGTCGGCATGGCCACCAACATGGCCCCGCACAACCTCGGCGAGGTCATCGCGGCCGCCCGGCACCTGCTGAGCCACCCCGACGCCTCCCTGGACGACCTGATGAGGTTCGTCCCCGGTCCCGACCTGCCCACCGGCGGCAAGATCGTCGGCCTGAACGGCGTCCGCGACGCCTACGCGTCCGGCCGCGGCACGTTCAAGACCCGCGCCACCGTGCACATCGAGAACGTCACCCCGCGCCGCAAGGGCCTGGTCATCACCGAGCTGCCCTACAACGTGGGCCCCGAGCGGGTCGTCGCCAAGATCAAGGACCTGGTCCAGGCGAAGAAGATCCTGGGCATCGCCGACCTGAAGGACCTCACCGACCGCACCGTCGGCCTGCGCCTGGTCATCGAGATCAAGAACGGCTTCCACCCCGAGGCGGTGCTGGAGGAGCTCTACCGGCTCACGCCGATGGAGGAGACCTTCGGCATCAACAACGTCGCCCTGGTCGACGGCCAGCCCAAGACCCTCGGCCTGCGCGAGCTGCTGCAGGTCTACGTCGACCACCGCATCGAGGTCGTGCGCCGTCGCTCGCTGTACCGGCGCCGCCGCCGCGAGGAGCGCCTGCACCTGGTCGAGGGCCTCATGGTGGCCCTGCTCAACATCGACGAGATCATCCAGGTCATCCGCAGCTCCGACGACTCCGCGCAGGCCAAGTCCCGACTGATCCAGGTCTTCGAGCTGTCGGAGATCCAGGCCCAGTACATCCTGGACACCCCGCTGCGCCGGCTCACCCGCTACGACCGGCTGGAGCTGGAGAAGGAGCAGGAGACCCTCCGCAAGGAGATCGCCGCCCTCACCGAGATCCTGGAGTCGGAGAAGAAGCTGCGCTCCCTGGTGTCCAAGGAGCTCGGCGAGGTCAGCAAGAAGTTCGCCACGCCTCGCCGCACCGTGCTGCTGGAGGCCGACGGCGCGCCCAAGCCGGTGATCCCGCTGGAGGTCGAGGACGACCCCTGCCTGGTGCTGCTGTCCACCACCGGCCTGGTGGCCCGCACCACCGACGCCTCTCCCCTGCCGGACGACGGTCCCCGAGCCCCGCACGACGTGCTCCATTCGGTGATCGCCACTTCCGTGCGGTCGGAGTTCGGCGTCGTCACCTCCGCGGGACGGCTCCTCAAGGTCGAGGTGGTCGACCTCCCGCTGCTGCATCCCTCGGACGCTCCCCCCTCGCTGGCGGGCGGCGCCCCGCTGGAGGAGTACGTCACCCTCGCCGAGGACGAGCAGGCCGTGGGCCTGGCGAACCTGTCCGAGGAGGGGCCCGGCCTGGCGCTCGGCACCGAGCAGGGCGTCGTCAAGCGGGTCGCCAACGACTACCCGGCCAACCGCGAGGAGTACGAGGTCATCACCCTCAAGGAGGGCGACAGGGTCGTGG
Organism: Actinocorallia sp. B10E7; assembly: GCF_039871655.1. Taxonomy (NCBI): domain Bacteria; kingdom Bacillati; phylum Actinomycetota; class Actinomycetes; order Streptosporangiales; family Thermomonosporaceae; genus Actinocorallia; species Actinocorallia sp. B10E7. Next base: position 36,594 of record NZ_JBDPLZ010000004.1, on the reverse strand, counting down.
GCGCGGTCCAGTTGGAGTCCGAGGAACAGGACCTCGTCTTCATCACCGACGACACCCAGCTGCTGCGCTACCCGGCGTCCAACGTCCGTCCCCAGGGCCGTCCCGCGGGCGGCATGGCGGGCATCAAGCTCGGCCAGGACGCCAAGGTCATCTGGTTCGGCGCGGTCGACCCGTCCCGCCCCTCCGTGGTGATCACCGTTTCGGGCTCCGCCACCGCCCTGCCCGGCACCCAGGCGGGCAACGTCAAGGTCAGCGACTACGCCGACTACCCGCCGAAGGGCCGCGCCACCGGCGGCGTCCGCTCCCACCGCTTCCTGAAGGGCGAGGACGTCCTGATCGCCGCCTGGGCCGGGCCCGCCCCCGCCAGCGCCACCGACATCGCCGGCGAGCCCGTCGACCTCCCGGAGGACCTGGGCCGCCGCGACGGCTCCGGCACCCCCCTGCCCTCCCCCATCGGCGCCCTGGGCGGCTCCATCGGCCCCCGCATCGACGAGACGGGCTGACCCGCCGCGGTCTCTTCAGAGCCGGTGCCCTTCATGTCTTCGCGGAGGGGTACCGGCCGCTCCACCGGGTCGTCACTCGGGTTCGCAGCGGCTCGCATGGTGCTCTCTTTTCCCGGCCTAAGCGGCGACGAACCCCAACGGACACGAGGTGGAACCACGGCCGCGTTCGTGGCGGGACGGTGCCCTACCTCCAGCCGTAGGGGGATCCCCCGCCATGGGGGTCGAGTTTGACGCGGGGCGGGGTGGAGAACCAGGGGGCCTCGCGGATCGCGCGCAGGGCCGCCTTACGGCGGGCGGTGTCCATGCGGTCGAGGAAGAGGACGCCGTCCAGGTGGTCGGTCTCGTGCTGGAGGCAGCGGGCCAGGTGTCCTCTGCCGACGACCTGCAAGGGGCGACCGTGCATGTCGTAGCCCTTGGCCACGACGTTCTGGCGGCGTTTGGTGTCGAAGTACAGGCCGGGCATGGACAGGCAGCCTTCGGGGCCGTCCTGCTCCTCTTCGTCCGGGAAGTGAAGGACGGGGTTCACGAGATGGCCCGAGGCGTCGTCATCGTGGAACGCGAACACACGCAGGCCGACACCGAGCTGGGGCGCGGCCAGACCGGAGCCCCGCTGCTCGGTGAGGGTGTCGTCCAGGTCCTTGACGAGCTTGTGGAGCTGGGCGTCGAAGTCCACGACCTCGGCGGCGGGTGTGGTGAGCACCGGGTCTCCGAACAGGCGGACCGGCATGACGGTCATGGAGATTCCTCCTCACGGATCTTTGCAAAGCGTACACTTTGCAAAGTGAATGAAGCACGTCATCCGATGAGCGCGCACCCCGTCCGCGCAGCCCTGCTGGAGCTGATCGGCCGCGAGGGCGCAGTGACGGCCACCGACGCCGCCCGCGAACTGGGCGGCAACACCGGCCTCTACTCGTTCCACCTGCGCCGGCTCGCCGAAGCCGGGCTCGTCGAGGAGGTGCCCACCTCCGGCGGACGTGCCAAGCCCTGGCGCCTCGCCGAGGCTCCCACCGAGACCGCGACCGCGGCACCCGTCGGCCCGTCCGCTCCCTCCGACAGCGAGATCACCCTCGTCACCCGCGGCCTGGAGGACGAGAGCTACCGCCAGTGGCTCGAACAGCGCGACGAGGCACCCGAGGAATGGCGGCATGACGAGGCGTTCAGCCAGGTCGTCTACCTGACACCCGAGGAGATTGCGGGCGTCGCCGAGGTGATCCGCGCCGTCATCGCGCAATTCCGGTACCGCGAGACCACCCCGTCCACCCGGCCCGAAGCCGCCAGGCCGGTGGCCGTCATGGCACGGCTGTTCCCTCTGCTCCGACCCGGATCCGAGTGAAATCCCCACCCGAGAACCATCATCCATATCCGACTTGCTGGAAATCGGAGACTTCCCAAGCCTTTCACCAGAACTCGGAATCCTCCTTTCAATCACTTGACCCGATCTTTCTTTTGTCCTAAAAGAATCGGGAGTGACGAGGCGAATCCGACTGACTAATCTGCTTGACAGTCGGTTGTCGACAAGGGCACCCGAATACACAACGGGGGAAGACTCAATGCGATTCACCGCCCGGGCGCTCGGCGCCCTCGCCGCTGCCGGAATACTTGTCATCACCCATCCAGGAGCCGCTTTCGCCTCAGACGGATACCTCCGCATCGGCAAGAGGATATACGGAGAACCGAACAACGGCGACTGCCACGGATACAACCGAAACCTCATCAAGAACGCCACCGACGGATACGTCGCCATCTACTCCGGCTACGGATGCAAGCGTAAGATAAAGGCAGTCCTCACGCCATATTCCTACGCAATCGGCATCTCAGGCAAAAGCGTCTGCTTCTTCCAGGGCATGCCAGAAAACCGCAATGAAAAGTGCGAATAACCCGGAACAGGCAGAAAAGGAATCAAATTGAAGCCGAAGCACCCCTCAGCTATCGGTAGATAGTACAGAGCGGATGCTATGCGGCCGGATCTCGCTGGTCACCGGGGTCAGCAGAAGGCAGGGCACCGGATTCGCCATCACGCGGCGGCCGGCCATGATGGGATCCAACCTGTTCCTCATCCGCTTCCAACCGCATGACGCATTGCAGCCGTGGGGGGCCGCTGAGCTCCCCACGCTGCTGGCGGAACCGAAGGACGACGTTCCTTCGGGGACGGCCATCGCAGACATGGGCACCGGCCTCGACGAAGCTCTGGCCTGTCAGGCGACCGTCGGGGCCGCGGTCGAGCGGGTTCTGGCACCTCGACATCCCGGTCTGCAGCCATGCGCAGCGGCGGGGACGGCTCGCCCCTGGAACTGACGCCGAAAGTCCGGATGAGTGCTGACGCGTCAACACACGTGCGACGTCGCCGCCCACCCGGGCTTTCGCGCATCATGACAGGCGGCCCGGAGGCCAGGTCATCTGATGACCTCCGGGCAGCGTCTCAGCCCGAGCGCGGAAAGGTCGCCTACTCGGGCTCTGGCGGAAGTGCTCGCCACCGTCTCCGACAAGACCATCGACTGCGGCATCCTGGTGAACGCCGTCAATCCCGGCTCCGTGAACACCGGTTACCTGAACTCCGAGACCTCCGACCGCGACCAGAGCATTCTGGACGAAATCATGGCTGCGTTCCCTCAGGTGCGGCGAGCCTGACGACCCGGACCGTCTCGTCGCCTGGCCGGTCTCCGACGAGGTCCGCTGGGTCGCCAGGCAGGTCATCGACTCCGAAGGCGGTTTTCGGCGTTCCCGCCGGTGAGCCGAGAGACGGCGGGCCGACCCGGTCTGCCCGGTCAGCCCTGGATGAGGTCGTCGGGGCCCCAGTAGGCGCGCATGCTGGTCACCTTGCCCTCGTCGTCGAAGGTGAAGGCGTCGATCACGAAGATCTTCATGCCGGGCATCTCGACGGTGAAGGCCATGGCGGCCGACGAGCCGTGGGAGCCGCGGATGGGGCCCTCGAGGATGAGCTTGGCGCCGGCGCCCACGGCGTTGCGGTAGAACTCGGCGATCTCCTCGCCGCGCTTCTCTGGGGTGCCGACCGGGTCCTCGACGACGGCGTTCTCGGCGAAGAGGGCGATGACGGACTCGGCGTCGCCCTTGGCGAAACCGTCGACGTAGGCCTGGAGGGCCACTTTCATCTGCTCCTGGCTCGGCATGGGGTCTCCTTTCGAGGGGTGGATCTGCAGGCTACCAAGCGTTAGAGCAAACGATCTCGAGCGGGGACGGGACCCGATGACACCATGGGGGCATGGCCATTTCCTCGTTCCTCGTCCCGCTGGGGACTCCCGCCCCGGACTTCACGCTGCCCGCGACCGACGGAACACCGGTTTCTCCGGGCGACTTCGCCGACGCGCCGGCGCTGCTCGTGGTCTTCCTCTCCAACCATTGCCCTTACGTCCGGCGTGTCGAGAACGCCCTCGGGGCTCTGACCGCCGAGTACGCCGCCAAAGGACTGGCGACGATCGGGATCGGCTCCAACGACGTGCAGAACTATCCGGACGATTCCCCGTCCAACCTGGCACAGCAGGCCGAGCGGGCCGGTTTCGCCTTCCCGTACCTGTACGACGAGTCCCAGGACGTGGCCCGCGCCTACCGTGCGGCCTGCACACCCGACTTCTTCCTGTACGGAGCCGACCGGAAGCTCGCCTACCGGGGCGAGTTCGACGGCGCCCGGCCGTCCAACGACGTCCCGGCGGACGGCGCGAGCCTGCGCGCCGCCCTCGACCTCGTCCTGGCGGACAGGCCCGTGCCCGAACCGCACAACCCCAGCCTGGGCTGCGGCATCAAGTGGCGGCCCGACCCGCTCGAGGACTGACGCGGCTCAGGTGTCGATGCGGCTCTCGTCGATCTCCGAGGCGCCGGCGATGATGAACTGGCGGCGCGGCGGCACCTCGCTGCCCATGAGCAGGTCGAACATGCGGTCGGCCTCGGCGGCGTCCTCGATGCGGATGCGGCGCAGGGTGCGGTGGCGCGGGTCCATGGTCGTCTCGGCCAGCTGGTCGGCGTCCATCTCGCCCAGGCCCTTGTAGCGCTGCGGGGGTTCCTTCCAGCGCACGCCCTTGCGCTCCAGTTCCACCAGCTTGCGGCGCATCTCGGCGTCGGAGTAGCAGTAGATGTACTTCTCCTGGCCCCGCTTGGGGTTGATCAGCTGGATGCGGTGCAGGGGCGGGACCGCGGCGTAGACCCGGCCCGCCTCGATCATCGGCCGCATGTAGCGGTGCAGCAGGGTCAGCAGCAGACAGCGGATGTGCGCGCCGTCGACGTCCGCGTCGGCCATCAGGATGATCTTGCCGTAGCGGGCGGTCTCCACGTCGAACGTGCGGCCCGAGCCGGCCCCGACCACCTGGATGATCGCCGCGCACTCGGCGTTCTTCAGCATGTCGGCGACCGACGACTTCTGCACGTTGAGGATCTTGCCGCGGATCGGCAGCAGCGCCTGGAACTCGGAGTTGCGGGCCAGCTTGGCGGTGCCCAGCGCCGAGTCCCCCTCGACGATGAACAGCTCGCTGCGGTCGTCGGTGGTGCGGCAGTCCACCAGCTTGGCCGGCAGCGCCGAGGACTCCAGCGCGGTCTTGCGCCGCTGGGTGTCGCGCTGGGTGCGGGCCGCGATGCGGGCCTTGGCCGCCGCGACGATCTTCTCCAGGACGGTGCGCAGCTGCTGTTTCTGCGCCCGGCCCGGGTTGTCGAAGATCTCCTTGAGCTGCTTTCCGACGACCTGGTTGACGATGCGGTTGGCGTCGGAGGTGCCCAGGATCTCCTTGGTCTGCCCCTCGAACTGCGGCTCGGGCAACCGGACCGTCACCACGGCCGTCAGGCCCTCGAGGATGTCGTCCTTGACGACGTTGTCGTCGCTGTTGCGCAGCAGCTTGACCGCCCGCAGCTGCTCGTTGATCACGCGCAGCAGCGCCTTGTCGAAGCCCTGTACGTGGGTGCCGTGCTTGGGGGTGGCGATGACGTTGACGAAGCTGCGGACCGTGGTCTCGTAGCCCGTTCCCCAGCGCAGGGCGACGTCCACCTCCAGGTCGCGTTCGATGTCGGTGGGCACCAGGTGGCCCAGGTCGTCCAGGACCGGCACGGTCTCGGTGAAGTGGCCCCGGCCCTGGATGCGCAGGACGTCGCAGATCGGCGGGTCGGTGGCCAGGAAGGTGGTGAACTCGCTGATGCCGCCGTCGAACCGGAACCGCTCGTGCAGCGGCTGCTCGGGGCGCTCGTCGGTGACGGAGATCTCCAGCCCCGGGACCAGGAACGCCGTCTGGCGCATCCGGTCGAGCACCAGGTCGGTGGAGATCGTGGCGTCCTTGAGGAAGATCTGGAAGTCCGGCCAGAACCGCACCCTGGTGCCGGTGCGGGTGCGGGGGATCTCGGCGCCCTCGCGCACGCCCGACTTCTTGCGGAACGAGGCGGTGGGGCCCTCGCCGGAGAAGACGCCGGGGAGGCCGCGCCGGAAGGAGATGTGGTGGGTGTTCCCCGATCTGTCCACCTCGACGTCCAGCCTGGCCGACAGCGCATTGACCACCGACGCGCCCACGCCGTGCAGACCGCCCGAGGCGGTGTAGGAGACCCCGCCGAACTTGCCGCCCGCGTGCAGCCGCGTCATCACCAGTTCGACGCCGGGCAGCTTGGTCTTGGGCTCCAGGTCCACCGGGATGCCGCGCCCGTTGTCGGCCACCGAGCAGGAGCCGTCGGCGTGCAGCACCACCGCGATCTTCGTGCAGTACCCGGCGAGCGCCTCGTCCACGCAGTTGTCGACGATCTCCCACAGACAGTGGATCAGGCCTCTGCTGTCGGTGGAGCCGATGTACATGCCGGGCCGCTTTCGCACGGCCTCGAGCCCCTCCAGCACCGACAGGTGCCGGGCGGAGTACCCGGTCGCGTCCACGTTTTCCTCGACAGCGGTGGTCAACGGTGCTCCTCAACACATTCGAACATGCTTTGCAGTGTTCGTCGCAAGACTGTACCCCGTCGGACGGACACAGGAGCGTCTGAACGGGGCTCAAGGCGCATCCGATACGGGGCTCATGGCATACCCGGCGGGCTCCGGCGCTTTCGTCCTACGTTGCACCCTATGGCCATCGCACGTTTCAAGGACCTGTGCATCGACGCCCTCGACCCCGTTCTCCTCGGAGGCCTCTGAGCCAAGGCCGTCCGAAGACGGACACCACGAACTGCGGGACGTTCCAGGAACCCCCTTCTCCATGGCCTTCCGAGCCTCTCGGGGCCCAAGGGAGTTCTGCGCCTTCCTCCCCTGAGGCCCGCCTTCCCGGACTCTGTGATGATGGTCTAGACCGCTCACCCCCCGGAAGGACGAGCCCGTGGCCCTCGATCCGCTCTCCCAGAAGATCGTCGACGTGATGAGCGCCGGTTTCCCCAGGTTCGGTGAAACGGTGTTCGACGCCGCCGAGGCACGGGCCCGCCTCGCGGCCCTGCCGAAGGCCGAGGTCCCCCGGACCCCGGTCGCCCGGGTCGAGGACCGGACGGTCCCCGGTGCCGCCGGGCCGATCCCGGTCCGCCTGTACTGGCCCGGCGAGGACGAGCACGGCCTGCCGATCGTCGTCTTCTTCCACGGAGGCGGCTTCGTGCTCGGCGACCTCGACGGCCACGACGCCATGGCCCGCGACCTGTGCGCGGGCGCCGGCGTGATCGTGCTCTCCGTCGACTACAGGCTCGCCCCCGAGCATCCCTGCCCGGCCGCGGCCGACGACGCCTACTCCGCGCTGCTGTGGGCCCACGAGAACGCCGCGTCGCTCGGCGGCGACCCCGCCAGGATCGGCGTCGCCGGGGACAGCGCGGGCGGCAACCTGGCCGCGGTGACGTGCCTGCGCAGCCGGGACGAGAAGGGCCCTGCCATCTCCCACCAACTGTTGATCTACCCCGTGCTGGACTCCGCCCAGAACACCGCCTCCTACTCCGTCCACGCCGAGGACGGGTTCCTCACCGCCAAGGCGATGGCCTGGTTCTGGGAGCAGTACCTGGGCCCGGCGGGCGACGGAGGTCACCCGTACGTCTCCCCGCTGCGCGCCCCCGACCTGTCCGGGCTTCCCCCGGCCTGCGTGATCACCGCCGAGCACGACCCGCTCCGTGACGAGGGCGAGGCCTACGCCATACGGCTCGCCGAGTACGGGGTCGGCGCCGAAGTCCACCGTTTCGACGGCGCCTTCCACGGCTTCCTGTCCGTGAGCCATATCCTCGGATACGCCCGCGAGGCCCTGAGTCTCGCCGCTTCAGCCCAGCGCAAAGCACTGGGCATGGAGTGATCATCAATGGGTGTGACCTGGGTCACGTCCCGGGGCGTTCTGCTGTCGGCGTAGCGGAAGAGGTTTTGGGAACGCCCAGGTCGGGTTAGATGTTCTCCTAAGTACCGACCCCCGAGTACAGAGGAAGGTGCCGTGACTGGAACCCTTGCCCCGACCAAGCCGCTCACCGCGCAGGACCGCTGCGACCGTTGTGGGGCCCAGGCGTATGTTCGCGCGACTCTCTCCGGTGGCGCCGACCTGCTGTTCTGCGCTCACCACGGCCGCAAGTACGCGGAATCGCTCCGCGCTTCGGGGGCTGAGATCTACGACGAAACCGACAAGCTAACCGAGAACCGGCTCCGCGGCGAGGACCACGCTTGACCGCTCCGACCTCGTAACGAAGAGTGACGATGGAGGGTCGCCCCTGAGGGGCGGCCCTCCATCGCCTGTTCCCAAGCCGTCGACTTCACCTCTCACCAGGACCGGAGCCCGGCATAATCACCGGGTGCTCATCCTGCTTCCCCCCTCCGAGGGCAAGGCCTCCGCCGCCGACGGCCCCCGCCTCGACCTGGGATCCCTCTCCCGTCCCGTTCTGACGCCCGTACGGGAGCACGTGCTCCAAGCCCTCATCGACCTCTGCCGGGGCCCGGAGAAGACGGCTCTGGAGGTCCTGGGCCTCTCCGAAGGACAGAAGGACGCCCTGGCCCGCAACCGGGAACTGCGCGAGGCCCCCGTCCTGCCGGCCCGCGAGCTCTACACGGGCGTCCTGTACGACCACCTTCGCCTGAACGAGCTCGACGACGCCGCGCGCGCCAAAGTGGTGATCTTCTCAGGGCTGTGGGGGGTGCTGGGCGCGGACGATCACGTGCCGCCCTACCGGCTGGCGATGGGAGTGAGACTGCCGCCTTCGGGGGCGCTGGCGAGCGTGTGGCGTCCCGCCCTGACGGAGGCGCTCGAGCCCTCCGGGCTGGTCGTCGACATGCGCTCCGCACCGTACGCGGCCGCGTGGAAACGGCCCTCCGTGGGCGTACGGGTGCTGAGGGAGCGGGTCGTCGACGGCGCCGTCAAGCGCTCGGTGGTGAGCCACATGGCCAAGGCCACCCGCGGATCCATCGCCCGCGACCTGCTGGCGCACGGAATCGAGGCGCGCACCCAGGAGGAGCTGGCCAAGGCGCTGGGGGAACTCGGCCACACGGTGGAGTCGAACCGAATTGGAACGATTGAAGTAATTATCAGCGACGAGTGATGCTCGGTCAGTGATCGATGATGTTGAGGTGCTTACACGCCTTGACGTACTGATCGGTCTCGTTGCCGCCCAGGTAGGTCCACGGCAGCGAGGAGGGCCGGCCCTGGGTGCGCAGTAGGTGGTTGCGGGCCGGGCGGCGGGCGTCGGCCAGGTGGAAGGCCGCGCCGAAGAGGTTGTGCGCCTCCAGCGTCCGGGGATGCGGGCGGTGGCCTTCGTGCCAGCCTCTGGCCGCGGCCTCGACGTCCCGGATCTCCTCCACGCTGAACCACGAGGACGAGCCCTTGATCAGCCCGGAACGTTCCTGGACGAAATACTCGAAGTAGGCGAGCGGCACCAGTGCGGCCCTGGGGTCCTCCCGGCTCGACATGCTCATCGCCACCCGGGCGAAGTCGAACATCTCCTCGGCGAGCCCGCCCCACTGGGGCGAGAGGCTGATGACCCGGGCGACGTGCGCCCCGTAGAGGGTGGGCCAGCGTTCGGACGCCCGTCTCCAGAGCGTTTCCTTGTCCGCGGCGTCGGTGTCCAGGCCCAGCGCCAGCCACTGCATGGACTCCCAGGGCACCGGATCGTCCTTGAACAGCTCCGAAGCCGTCTTCAGCGGCTCCCTCGCGTTGTGCAGCGCCTTGGTGAAGGCCTGGTAGCCCCCGGCCTGCTGCGACCGGGAGCGGGCGGCGGGACGGATCCGCCAGGCCTCCTCGATCAAGGTGCGGCCCAGCCAGAGGTGCAGGTCGGGGTTGTGGGGATCGGTGGCCAGCAGCGCCTCGATGCCCTTGCTCAGGCCGACTGCGGCCTTGGCCAGGTACTCGACGCGGAGCGAGCGCAGCTCGAAATCGGTTCGGGTCTCCCAGAGGACTGGGATCGCGACTCTCAGGTAGCGTTCGCGGACGGCGTCGCAGGCCCGGTCCAGTGCCGGGTCCCGCCAGGGACGCCCGCTGATCACGCGTGCCGCGCGGGGGCGGTGGCCACCCGTCGTCAGCACCCGGTCAACCTCCATCACTCCCATGTTCTGGAGAGTAGGGAAGGACGACGCAGCGGTAGCTACCTCTAGGTAAATACCATGTTAAGTGGCGACATTTCGGGGGCAAAAGCAGTCAAAACACGACGGACCGTCGCAAGAGACGGCCCGTCGTGCTCACATCGTGTTCTAGTCCAGATAGTCGCGCAGCACCTGGGAGCGCGACGGGTGGCGCAGCTTCGACATGGTCTTGGACTCGATCTGCCGGATCCGCTCACGGGTCACCCCGTAGACCTTGCCGATCTCGTCCAGCGTCTTGGGCTGGCCGTCGGTCAGGCCGAACCGCATCGACACCACGCCCGCCTCACGCTCCGAGAGCGTGTCGAGCACCGAGTGCAGCTGCTCCTGCAGCAGCGTGAAGCTGACCGCGTCGGCCGGGACGATCGCCTCGGAGTCCTCGATCAGGTCGCCGAACTCGCTGTCGCCGTCCTCGCCCAGCGGGGTGTGCAGCGAGATCGGCTCCCGGCCGTACTTCTGGACCTCGACCACCTTCTCGGGGGTCATGTCGAGTTCCTTGGCCAGCTCCTCCGGAGTGGGCTCGCGGCCCAGATCCTGGAGCATCTGCCGCTGCACGCGGGCCAGCTTGTTGATCACTTCCACCATGTGGACCGGGATGCGGATGGTCCGCGCCTGGTCGGCCATGGCCCGGGTGATCGCCTGCCGGATCCACCAGGTGGCGTACGTGGAGAACTTGTAGCCCTTGGTGTAGTCGAACTTCTCGACCGCGCGGATCAGACCGAGGTTGCCCTCCTGGATCAGGTCCAGGAAGAGCATGCCGCGGCCGGTGTAGCGCTTGGCCAGCGAGACCACGAGCCGGAGGTTGGCCTCCAGCAGGTGGTTCTTGGCGCGGCGGCCGTCCTCGGCGATCCACTCGAGGTCTTCCAGGTCCTCCTCCGAGAGCCTGCCTGCCTCGTTGGCCAGCCGCTCCTCGGCGAACAGACCGGCCTCGATGCGCTTGGCGAGCTCGACCTCCTGCTCGGCGTTGAGCAGCGGGACCTTGCCGATCTGCTTGAGGTAGTCCTTGACCGGGTCGGCGGTGGCGCCGGCCGCGACGATCTGCTGGACGGGGGCGTCCTCGTCGTCGTCGGTGTCGGTGAGGACGAAGCCCTCCTCCTCGGAGGCCCCCCCGGCGGCGCGGGGCTTGGGCACCTCGGCCTGGGGCTCTTCCTCTTCCTCGGTCTCGTCCTCGACGACCACGACGACGGGGTCGTCCTCGACCTCCAGGTCCTCGAGGTCGATCTCCTCGATCTCCTCGAGTTCTCCGGCCTCGTCGTCCACCGCGCCCTTCTTGGCGGGGGCCGCCTTCTTGGCGGCGGGCTTGGCAGGAGCGGCTTTCTTCGCCGCGGCGGCGGGCTTGGCCGCCGCGGTGGCCCGCGGCTTGCGGGCGGCGCGCGCGGGTGCGGCGGAGGCCTCTTCCTGGCCCTCCTCCACCACCGTGGTCACCGTCTCCGGCTTCTCCTTGGCGGCGGCCGCGGTCTTGGTCTTGGATCGGCGCGGGGCGGCGGCGGTCTTCCGCGGGCGTTTGGGCGCCGCGGAATCAGCAGCTGTCACCATGACGGTCACACCCTCCTTGCTGAGGCTCCGCAGGATGGCGGGGGCTTTCGACACCGGAATGTCGGCCTCCTCGAAGGTTCGGCGTACATCATCGGCCTCGATGTAGCCCTGCGTCCTGGCACGTTCGAGGAGCTGCTCGATCACGAGGTCGTGCAGCTCGGACGGCTTCGAGGTAGAACTGGCAGGCGACACAAATACCTCTCGAACGAACGTGTGGCTTCTACGGCCCGACCCCCGGGGCAGGGGGCGCGAGTCTCAGGCCCGTAAGGGAAGGAGCATCGTACCCGGAGCCCTAACACAACACCTTAGGGGGAGTCCAGTGGTCCTTCGTACGGACTACGCCGAGTTTCTGGGCGGAACATGGAGCGCGAGTACCGTGACGTCGTCGTCCTGGTCGTACCCGGCGAGCATCTGATCGACCAGATAGTCCACCAGAATCTCCGGATCCCTGACCACTTCGGACGGGGCGTTCCCGGCTACCGCGACCAATTCGTCGAGGCCCGCGTCCACCCCGCGACGACGGTTCTCCACCAGTCCATCGGAGTAGAACACCACAGTGTTGCCGGGTTCCACGGAAAAACTTGACTGTTGTCTCTGACTGGGCCATCCCAGCGGGGTCCCGGGCTCGGAGAGGCCGAGCGTCGGCGGCCCGTCCGGACGGACCACCAGGGCGGGCGGGTGGCCGGCGTTGGACACCACGGCGGCCCCCGTGTCGGGGTTGATCACCGCGTAGGCGAGGGTCGTGAACTGCTCCTCGTCCTCCGTGGCGCTGAAGACGCGGTCGAGCCCGGCCAGCACCGCGGCCGGGCGCGGGTCGTTCAGGGCGAGGGCGCGCAGGGCGTTGCGGACCCGTCCCATGACCGAGGCGGCCAGGACCCCCTTGCCCATGACGTCGCCGACGGCCACCGCGAGCCGGTCGTCGGCGAGCTTGAAGGCGTCGTACCAGTCACCGCCGACCTGGACGTGCCGGGTGGCGGGGTGGTAGCGGGCCGCCAGCTGCATCTCGGCGAGCTGGGGCAGGCTGTCGGGCAGCAGGCTGCGCTGGAGCTGTTCGGCGGTGTTGTGCTCCTGCTCGTACAGGGTGGCGCGACCCACCGCCAGGGCGCACTGGCCGGCCAGCGCCTCCAGGAAGACCCGCTCCTCCTCGGTGATCTCCCGGGGCCGGGTGAAGGCGAAGCGCAGCGCGCCGATCGCCGAGCCCGCCATGAGCAGCGGCAGGCCCACCCAGGCGCGCTCATCGGTACGCTCCAGATAGCGTTCCAGGTCCTCCTCGCCGCCGAGCTGGCGGCGCAGGCTGTCGGGCGTGGCGGCCAGGAACGGACGGCTCTCGCGCACCGCCACCGACATCGCGGTCGCGGCGCTGACCGGGACGACCTGGGAGTTCTCCCCCTCCTGCTCGGTCCCGGGCGTGATCACCGTGAGCTTGAGGCGGTTGTGGTCCAGCAGCGCGACCGCCGAGCGGTCGGCGCCGATCGCGGAACGGCCCACCTCGGTGATCACCGAGACGACCTGGCCGACGGTCAGCGCCTCGGCCAGCATCGAGGTGGCCTGCTGCAGCCGCGCGGTGCGCAGGGCCGCCGCGGACAGCTGCTCGGTCAGGCGCCCGCGCATCTCGTCGGCCTCGCGCTGGCCGGTGACGTCGGTGTTGGCACCGACCCACTCCACCACGCGCTCGCCTCGCTTGATCGGCACGGCCCGCACCTCGTACTGCCGGTAGGCGCCGGTCCTGGTGCGCACCCGGTAGCCGGTCTGGAAGGTCCGCTCGTCCTGCAGGCACTCCTGCCACTCGGCCCCGACGCGCTGGCGGTCCTCCTCATGCACCACCGCCAGCCAGCCGCCCTCGCGGTAGTCCTCCAGGCTCTGGCCGGTGATCGCGCGCCACTCGGGCGCGTCGTCCACGGCCTCGCCGGACGGGGAGGCCACCCACACGACCTGGGAGCTGGCCTCCACCAGGGAGCGGTACCGCTCCTCCTTGCGCCGGATCTGCTCCTCGTCCAGGCGCCGCTCGGTGACGTCCACGGCGATCAGGGCGACGCCAAGGATCTTGCCGTCGGCCCCGTGCGAGGGGAACCAGCTCGTCGCCCAGCAGCGGGTCTCCGGGGCCTCCCCCTGTTCACCGCCCCCGTCCGGCGGGGGCGCCGCGAATCTGAGGTCCTTGTCGGCCACCGAGCGGTCGGTGGAGAGCACCTCGCGCAGGTAGCCGCTCACCGCGGCGGCGGTCTCCGCGGGCAGGATCTCCTCGGGGACGCGGTCGACCAGTTCGGCCACGGGCCTGCCGAGCAGGCCGGCCAGCGTGTCGTTGATCCGGTGACAGCGCAGTCCGGTGTCGAAGAAGGCGAAGCCCATCGGGGCTTCCTTGATCAGGGTCGCGAACAGCGCGGAGTCCGAGGCGGCCAGGCCCGAGACACGCGGGCCGGGCACGGACGTATCAGTGCTCATCGCCGCCACCTCCGGCGCCCCTCAGGCCCTACTGCGAGGCAAATGGTCATCACTATGGGTGAATGGGAGCAGGCTAGTGCCCCCGCCTCCATCACAACAGCGGTCGGAGTCAGGTCTCATCATTCCGGGGGCGACACGGTTTCCACAACCGTCTGCCCCCTTCAGCTCAGCCTGTAAGGAACACCCTATGCGTCCCCTTCTCCAGGCGTCCATGGTGCGAGCCGCCCCGAGATCCTAAGGGCTCGGACCGCGCCGTGGACCCTAACTCGCCGGTATCCCTTTCCCCTCCTGCGGGCCGGAGACGGCTCACGGTCGCGGAACCTCCCTGGGGCAGGGCTATTTCGCGGCGGCGGCGGCCTTGGCCGACCTCTTGTACTCCCGGACCTTCACCAGCGCCTCGGGCCCGGTGATGTCGGCGACCGAGCGGTAGGAACCCTCCTCGCCGTAGGGCCCCGCGGCCTCCCGCCAGCCCTCGGGGGCGACCCCCAGCTGCTTGCCCAGCAGGGCCAGGAAGATCTGTGCCTTCTGTTTGCCGAATCCCGGCAGCGCGTTGAGCCGCTTGAGCAGCGTCCGGCCGTCGGGCACGTCCTTCCAGACCAGCTCGGCGTCGCCCTCGTAGTGCTCCACGAGGTACCGGCACAGTTGCTGGATCCGCTTGGCCATCGATCCCGGGTAGCGGTGGATCGCGGGCTTCTCCGACAGGAGCGCGGCGAACGCCTCCGGATCATGGGCGGCGATCTCGTGGGCGTCCAGGTCCGGCCTCCCCAGTCTCCGGGCGAGGGTGAGCGGCCCCGCGAACGCCCGCTCCATCGGGACCTGCTGGTCGAGCAGCATGCCCACGAGGGCGGCCAGGGGGCTGCCCGCCAGCAGCGCGTCGGCCTCGGCGTCCTGGGTGAGTCTCAGTTCCGGCATGCGGACCATTATGGATCCCTTACGGGTCCGTGCACCCTGTGGTCAGAGGGGTGTCCACCTGGTGGAATGCGAGGGTGGACGCAGAGGAGACGGAACACGGGAAGGGCGCTCCGGTCGGGCGCCGGATCGTGCTGGGCATGCTGGGCCTCGGCGCCTTCGGCGTCGCGGCGGGCGCGTACCTGCAGGAAGGCGTGAACGAGGCGCTCGAGCCGATCAGCGACTTCGTGCCGGTGGGCGGCGGGTTCCGGTACTACTCGGTGGTCTCGTCGGTGCGGCGCCGGACGGCGCGGGACTACCGGCTGAAGGTCTCGGGGCGGGTCTCGCGGCCACGGACGTTCACCATGGCCGAGCTGGCGGCGCTGCCGCAGACCTCGCTGACCCTGGACTTCCAGTGCGTGACCGGCTGGCGGGTGCCGGACGTGCCCTGGAGCGGGGTGGCGCTGCCCGACCTGCTGGAGGCCTGCGGCGCCGATCCGGCGGCCAAGGCGCTGACGATCACCTCCTTCGACGGGGCCTACACCGAGTCGCTGACCATGGAGCAGGCCCGACGCAGAGACGTCCTGGTCGCGACGTCCATGTACGGCAAGCCGGTCACACACGACCATGGCGGGCCCGTCCGGCTCTACGTGGCCCCCATGTACGCCTACAAGTCCCTGAAATGGCTGGGGGGCATCGAGGTGGTCGACGAGGTCGAGCCGGGCTACTGGGAGCTGCGGGGCTACGACGTGGACGCCTGGGTGGGCCGGTCGAACGGGAGGACCGATGCGCCGACTTCCTAGGTTCGGGGCGCCGGAAAGGGCGGTCCACCACGTCACGGCCCTGCTCATGTTCGCCTGCCTGGTCACCGCGGTGTGCCTTTACTTCCCCTCCGTCTCCACGCTCGTCGGCCGCCGGCATCTGCTGAAGACGATCCATGTATGGGCGGGTTTCGCATTGCCCGTTCCGATCCTCCTCGGCCTGCTCTCACGCGGCTTCCGGGAGGACCTGCGGCGCCTCGACCGGTTCACCCCCGTCGACCGGCAGTGGCTGCGCCGCCGCGACCGCCGTGACGTCCGGGACGGTACCGGCGTGCTCCCCGTCGGGAAGTTCAACGCCGGCCAGAAGATCAACGCCGCCTTCGTCGCCGGATCGCTCCTCGTCATGCTGGCGACCGGGACGATGCTGGCCTTCCCCGGCCCCTGGCCCGTGGACCTGCGCACCGGGGCGACCTTCGTCCACGACTGGCTGTTCCTCGCCGTCGCCGTGATGACCTGCGGACACCTCTGGTACGCCCTGCGCGACCGCGAGGCGATGGCCGGCATGCTCACCGGCTCGGTGACCGCGCGGTGGGCCGCCGAGCACCACGCCGGATGGCTCGCCGAGGAGACCTGCCAGACGGACCACGAGGAATCCCCCCGGAACGAACGGCCATCCGGGCCGGTTCGTCCCTAAGGGTCCCCGCTGCGTGCGGGTAAGGTGGCTGAACGTGAGTCCGCGCCCCGCCAGGGAGATCTCCGGGATCTTCGACGACATGCTCCTGCACGCACGGGAACTGCTGGCCGTCCGCAGCCCCCTGGACGCCGAGCTGATCGTCAGTGAGATCCTCGGCGCCTGGTACGGCCGCAGGACCGGGAACGGCGACGTCGAGGAACTCGTCGGTGAGGCCCTGCTGGAGTACGCCTCCGGGCGGGGGACCCCGGCCGCGCTGGCGCTGCTGGCGGGAGTCGCCTACCTCGGCACGCCCCGGCAGGCCGCGATGGCCGAACGCGACGCGCTCCGGCTGATCGACGAGGGCGTCGCCCGCCCGCCGTGGGCCGACAGGGTCGGCCTAGTCCAGGCCGAGGAGTGCTACGTCTCCCGCGACGTCTACGGCGACCAGGACTCGGTGATCTGCACCTACACCTACGCGGGGAGCGAGCGCCACGCCCTGGTCGTCGTGGTCGACAACAACCTCGGCGGACGCTGGGACGTGCCCTGCGAGAGCGGCCTCGTCCGGGACGCCTGGGTCACCTCCAAGGTCGACAGGCTGCTCGACCACTGCCGCACCGAGGCGGCGGGCGAGCTCACCGAGTTCACCGAGCTCGACCCCGCGCAGGCCAGGGCGCTGCTGGAGCCGGCGCTCGCGTTGACCGACTCGCTGGCCGACGCCCCGGTCGGCGACACCTTCGCCTCCTACCACGCGTTCCTGCGCGCCCGGGTGCGGACGCTCCCGCCCGGCGGGCGCAGGCCGCCGATCCCGTCCTACGGCACCGACCGGCGGGCCACCCTCGCCGCCCGCTTCCTGGCCTCCCGCGAGGCCGAGGAGCTGTCGGACCTGTCGGCCGCCGGCAAGTGCGTCGACCGCATCATCGACTACGGCTGCGCCCGCGACTTCGGCAGGCCGCTGCGGGTCAGCCCCGTCAAGTGCGAGATGTTCCTGCTGGACTGGCTGCCACGGAAGATCTTCCTCACCCCGCCCGAGCAGGACGCCATGCCGCACGTGCTGGCCGCCTGGGTGCGCTGGGCGGGCCGCCGCACCGGCCTTCCCGAGGTCGGGATCCGCGCGACCCTGGACGCGGTGTGGGACGCCACCAACAAGTTCGGCGAGGCCTACCGCGACCCGGTCACGTCCGGACTGGACCGCGCCCTGGTGGAGAAGCTCCTGCCGGACGGCGACCTGGAGGCCCTTCCGCGCCGGGCGTTCGCGCTGCCCTTCCTGACCGGCTCCCTGGCCTCGCTCGACCCGTCCGACCCCGCCGACCGGCGGGAGCTGCTGGCCTTCGAGCACCCCGGCGCCACCGAGGCCGAACTCGACGGCTACGAGCGGCTGGCGGTCCGGTTGTGGCGCGGCGACCCGCCCGACCTGTGGGAGACCGCCCAGCACCTGCTCGACCGGGGAGCCGAACGCCACCTGCTGGTGCACCGGCTGATGCTGCTCGTCGTGGAGCACGACCGGAACCGGCGGGCCCTGTGCAGAGCTCTTCGAGACCTTCGCGCCGACGGGCTTTAGACTGTGTCCCCTGCCCGTCCTCTGTTTGCGAAGGGACGGCAGGGCAGGGATCATGCGCAGGCAGGCCGGGGGCTCCCCGCGACGGAAAGTGGAGTTTCACCTTGGAGTGGTCGGAGTTCGCCCAGCGGTTCGCCCTCGAGCTCGCGAACCTCGACCGCGACACGATCCTGATCGTCCGGGAGCGTGAGGAGAGCAGGCATTACGTCCAGGCGATGCGCGAGCCCGACCGGCTGTACGCCGAGGCGGTGAGCAACAACTTCCTGGAGGGCCCGCTGCTGCTCGGCCCCTCTGACGAGGAGGTCCTCACCGAGGCCGGATGGCGCCCGCCGACCCCCGACTGGTCACCCGCCAACTGGTGGACCGAGCTGCCGCCCGACGCCGGGCCCGCCGGGTTCGCGCTGCTCTCCGACATGATGGTGACCGCGCTGCGCGACGTCCAGGGCGTCCGGCGGCCGCTGGACCTGGTGTACGAGTCCTTCCACCGGCAGGGGGCCGGGCTGATCGAGCTGACCGGTTTCGGCATCGAGCCGGCCGACCCCCGGCGGGTCGCCGACCGCAGGCCCAGCCCGATCGCCGCGCCGGTGAACGACTCCCCGCCGTCCGTCCCGCCCACGCTGGAGGACCGGCTCGCCGACGCGCGGACGCGCGGCGACCACCTCGGCTACTTCGACCTGCTGCTCGGCGCCGAGCTGCTGCTCCCCGCGGGCGGCCCGGGCACCGACGGCATGGTGTCGGCGGAGTTCCAGACCGTCCAGCGCGACGGGGTCGTCCATGTGCTGGCGTTCACCTCCGTGCAGGCGCAGGGCGCCGCCGGGTACGCCGGTCTTCACCGCCGGACGACGTTCGCCGCGCTCGCCAAGGCCTGGCCGGACCCGTCCTGGTACCTGACCATCAACCTGGACCTGCCCAGCGAGATCCAGCTGGACGCCGCGATGATCCTGCGCCTGGACACGATGCACCGCACGTCCCCGCAGACCACGCTGGTGGAGCCCGTCACCGTCCCGCCGGCGCCGCCCGCGCCCGTCGCCTCGGTCCCCGCGGCCGAGTCCCCCGCCCCGCCCGCGCCCGTACCCTCCGCTCCCGCTCCCGCGCCCGACCAGGCGATCAGGCTGCCGCACGGCGCGCAGCTGTGGTCGGCGCAGGGCCTGCTCGCGGTGTTCGACGCCGTGAGCGGCCGGTGGGCGCCGGCCGGCCGGGCTCTCTGATCACCATGGACTGGGCGGACTTCACCGAGCGGCTGGCCCGCGAGCTGGCCGGGCTCCACCCGCAGATGGTGCTGGTGGTGCACCGCAGGGTCCAGGGCAGCCACTACGTGCAGGCGTTCCGGACCGGGGACAACGTGCACGCCGAGGCGGTCAGCAGCGAGGTCCTCGTGGCCGACCTGCGGTTCGACCCCGTGAGCGAGGACCGGCTCGCCGAGCTGGGCTGGCAGCGGCCCGAGGCGTACGGGAACTGGACGTTCGACCTGCCGTTCGGCTCGCCCCCCGAAGCGTTCCGGCGGCTCGCCTCGATCATGGTGATCGCGCTGCGGGACGTCCAGGGAGCGGGCCTGCCGTCCGAACTCGTCTACGAGGCCTTCCGGGACACCGTCTTCCTCGACCTGGCCGATCTGGGTCTGGAGCAGTCGGATCCGCTGCGGCCGGCGGAGAAGCACGTCTCACCGCCGCTCGCCCCGGTGCCCAAGCCCACTCCCCCGACCGAGCCCCCGCCGCTCGCGCTGCAGACGCAGCCCCTGCCGCCGGAGCGGTTCCCGGCCGAGCCTCCGCTCGCGCCGGTCCCGGTCCTCGAGCCGGAGCCGGAGCAGCCCCTCCAGCCTCCGCCGCCCGAACCTCCGCCGCTCCGGCCGCAGCCCGCCGAGCCCGTCCCGTACGGGTTCGCCCCTGGAGAGCCCGAGCCGACGGCTCCCCCCGCCGCGGAGTCCGGGCCCGGCGCGTCCGGGTCGGCGCGGTCCCGGCTCAACAAGACGGCGATCCGGCTCGCCGAGGCCAAGGCCAACGGGGACAGGGAAAGCTATCTGTCGGTCCTACTGAAGGCCGAGCTGTACGTCGCGGGCACCGTCGTCTACGGGGACGGCGTCTACGTGCGGGCGTTCACCGCGCCGCCGCCCGAGCCGCACCGGGTCACCGACCTGCAGACGCTGGCGAACTCCTGGCCGCAGCCCCACTGGCAGCTGGCGATCGACGACGGCCATCCGGACGCGGGCTACCTCGACCCCTTCACCATCGCCAAGATCGGCGGCGCGCCGGTCCGGTCCGTCATGCAGAAGGTGCTGCCGCATCCGCTGGTCGTGCACTACCTGGAAGGGGGATACGACCGGGTAGCCGGGTATGTCCACCGGGTGTCCGACGTCCTCCAGCTCACCACCCCCAAGCAGATGTACGCCGCGCTCGGCCTCGGCCACCGCGGCTCCTCCTTCTCCCCCGACGACGAGTCCGTGCACGTGCTGCGCTGGCACGCCCGGTTCGCCGAGACGCTGCGCCCGCCCTACGGCGGAGTGGACGAGACGGCGATGGCGGCGATGCCCGGCGGCTGGGTGATCGAGCACCCGCCGTTCGACGGCACCGGGTTCGCGCCCGGCACCGGCCTGGCCATCCCCGAGTTCAAGGTCGACAGCCAGCGACTGCCGCACGCCGCGGAGATCTACCGTTTCGACAGGTCGGGGCGGCGTAAGCTGGTGGCACTGTTCGACGCCGATGGCACCCGATGGGTGGCGGTCTGAATGAGAGACGGCTACTACGCCCGGTGGAGGGGCGAGGAGTTCCCGTGCGGCCCGGACCACGAGGAGGTCAGGCTGTACTCGGCCGACCCCCGGATGGGATTCGTCGCCGCCGAGCCCGGCAGGTTCGTGAAGGTCGTCCCGGCGGCCGAGGTCGAGCAGCTCTACTACGTGGTGACCCGCTGCCGGTGGCGCGACGAGCCGTTCCTCATCCTCGGCGAGCACGAGGGCTGGCTGCGGGTGGAGTACACCGGCGGCCGGGCCCCGGTGGCCGAGGCTCTCGGCCTCGAGCACTTCGACCGCGGCGTCTACCAGGCCTGGGCGCCGGTCACCGAGGTGCGGGACGTCCGCGAGGAGGTGTACCGATGATCGACCGGCTGGTCGCGGGGCCCTCCATGGAGTCGGGAAGGAGACCCACCGTCATGGACCTGCGCACCATGGATCTCAACGCCGACCTCGGCGAGGGCTTCGGCGCCTGGCAGCTGGGCGAGGACGCGGCGCTGATGACGGTGGTGACCAGCGCGAACGTCGCCTGCGGCTTCCACGCCGGAGACCCGCTGATCATGCGGATGACCTGCCGGGCCGCGGTCGCCCGCGGGGTGGCGATCGGCGCCCAGGTCTCCTATCGCGATCTGGCCGGATTCGGGCGGCGGCCGATGGACGTGCCGTTCGACGAACTGGCGGCGGAGATCCTCTACCAGCTGGCCGCGCTCGACGGGATCGCGCGCAGCTGCGGGGGCCGTGTCGCCTACGTCAAACCGCACGGCGCGCTCTACAACCGGATCGTCCACGACCCCGAACAGGCCGCCGCGGTGGCCGAGGCGGTGCTGTCGTTCGACCCGTCCCTGCCGGTGCTGACCCTCCCGGGCTCCGCCCTGTTCGACACCCATGAGGAGCTTCAGGTCGTCGCCGAGTGTTACGCCGACCGCGCCTACACCCCCGAGGGCACGCTGGTGCCGCGCCGTTCGCCGGTCGCGGTGGTCCAGGACCCGCAGGAGGTCGCCGAGCGGGCCGTGCGGATGGCGGTGGCCGGCGAGGTCGAGGCGATCGACGGGACGATCGTCCCGGTCAGGGCCCGGTCGATCTGCGTGCACGGGGACACCCCCGGCGCGGTCGATCTGGCCAGGTCCGTGCGCAAGGCGCTGAACGACGCGGGCGTGAAGCTCATCCCGTTCGTCTGATGGAGATCCGGCGGGCGGGCGACAGGGCGCTTCTGGTGGAGACGACGCACCCGCACGCGCTGCGTTCGGCGATCCTGGCGGCCGGGCTGCCGGGCATCGCCGAGGTCGTCCCGGGCGAGACGACGGTGCTGGTCGTCGTCTCCGGGCCGCCCGAGCCGGTGGAGCGGCGGCTGCGCTCGCTGGAAGTCGACGCGGCGGAGTTCTCCGGGCGGCTGGTGGAGATCCCCGTCGTCTACGACGGGGACGACCTGGCCGAGGTCGCGGAGCTGACGGGCCTGGCGGTGGCCGAGGTCGTCGAGCGGCACAGCGCCACCGAGTACGCCGTGGCCTATCTGGGATTCTCTCCCGGCTTCGCCTATCTGACGGGCCTCGACCCGGTCCTGCGGGTGCCGCGGCGGACGTCTCCCCGGACGGCCGTGCCCGCCGGGTCGGTGGCGATCGCCGGGCCGTACGCGTCGGTGTACCCGTCGGCCTCGCCGGGGGGCTGGCGGCTGCTGGGACGCACTGCGCTGGCGCTGTGGGACGTGCGCCGGGAGCCGCCCGCGCTGCTGGGCCCCGGCGACAGGGTCAGGTTCGTCCCCGGTCGATGACCTTTTCCGACCGTCCGTGGAATGTCGGTGGGGCGGCGTAGTGTCGCGGGCATGCGGAACGTGAGCCGATCACAGGTCCTGGCCTGGCGGATGCGCCGTCAGTTCCTGCTCGAGCCCGAGAAGAACGGCGACCCGGTCGCGGTCGCCCGGCGGCTGGGCGGGGCTCAGGCCCAGGTGGCCTCCGCCGCCGCGCTCACCCTGGCGATACGCGGCGCGGCCCCGCCCGGCCCGCCGGACGGGGCCGGTCTGATCGGGCCGGGACTGATCAGGACCTGGGCGATGCGCGGCACCCTGCATCTGCTCCCCCGCGACGAAGCCCCCGCCTACCTGGCGTTGTGCGCGACCGTCCGCAACTGGGAGAAGCCCAGCTGGATCAAGGCCTCCGGCGCGACCCCCGCGGATCTGGAGGCGATCGCCGGGGTGGCCCGCGAGGTCCTCGACGGGGCCGCGCTCACCCGCGAGGAGCTCATCGAGGCCGTCGTGGAGCGCACCGGCTCCGAGCACCTGCGCGAGGCGCTCGGCTCCAGCTGGGGCCCCCTGCTCAAACCGCTCGCCTGGTGGGGCGTGCTCTGCCACGGCCCGTCCCGCGGCTCCAAGGTCACCTTCACCTCGCCCGGCTTCGGGCCGCTCCCCGCCGCCGAGGAGGCCGCCAGGGTGGTGGTGCGCGCCTACCTGGGCGCGCACGGCCCCGCCACCCCCCTCATGTTCGACAACTGGCTCATGCGCAGGACCAGCCGCAAATCCGACCTCAAGCGCTGGTTCGCCGCCCTTGACGGCGAGCTGTCCTCCGTGGCCGTGGAAGGCGAGGAGATGTACGTCCTCACCGAGCACCTGGACGAGCTGGCGGACACCGAGCCCTCCCCCTCCGTCCGCCTGCTCGGCCCCTTCGACCAGTACGTCCTGGGCGCGGGCACCGACGCCGCCTATCTGATCCCGCCGGCCCACCGCGCCGAGGTCAGCCGCACCGCCGGCTGGATCGCCCCGGTCGTCCTGCACGAGGGCCGGGTCGCGGGCACCTGGGATCCGGGGACGAAGGAGACCTCCCTGTGGGAGGAGGTGCCGGCCTCCCTCCTGGCAGAGGAGCTGGAACGCTGGCGGCGCCTCACCCTGTCCTCCTGATCAGCCGGGGCGGAACCGCGCCGCGGAGTCCGTGACGGCGGTGGCCCGGCCGGAACTCGGGGCATCCCGTCCGGCCTTTCACCTCAGGCGAGACGGAAGCGGAGGCGGTCGCCGGGGCGGAGCTGGGCGGCGAGCGGGAGGTCGTCGGTGACGACGACGGCGATGACCGGGTAGCCGCCGGTGGTGGGGTGGTCGGCCAGGAAGAGGATGGGCAGGCCGCTCGGCGGGATCTGGAGGGCTCCGGTGACCATGCCCTCGCTGGGCAGCTCGCCCTCGCGGCGGCGGGCGAGGGCGGGGCCGGCGAGGCGGACGCCCACCCGGTTGCTCTCGGCGGTCGCCTCGTAGCGGGAGCCCGTCAGCAGGCTCAGCGCGTCGGAGGCGAACCAGCCGTCGCGGGGGCCGGGGATGACGCGCAGGACGGGTTCGGCCGGCGGGCCGGGCACGGCCGCCACGTCCACCTCGGGGAACCCGCCCGCCTCGTCGCCCAGCGGCAGGCGGGTGCCGGGGGCCAGCGGCGCCGGGCCGAGGCCGGACAGCAGGTCGGTGGCGCGGCTGCCCAGGACGGGCTCGACCGCGATGCCGCCCCGGACCGCCAGATAGGTGCGCAGGCCCCGGGACGGAACGCCGAACTCCGCCGTCGTCCCGGCGGGGGCGAAGCAGGGGGCGTTGCACGGCCGCGGGCTCCCGTCCAGGGTCCAGGGCGCGGGGGCTCCGGTCACCGCGATCCATGACGGGCGGGTGAAGCGCAGGCACGCGCCGCCGAAGGTCAGTTCCAGGGCGGCGGCGCCCTCGGGGTTGCCGACCAGCCGGTTGGCCAGGGTGAAACTCCTGCGGTCCGCGGCCCCGGAGCCCGGTACGCCCAGCGCCGCCAGCCCGGGGCGTCCCAGGTCCTGGACGGTCGTCAGCGGGCCGGGCCGCACCACTTCGAGCATGGTTCGAGGTTAGTCCTGGTGGATGTCGGGCTGCGTCAGGGTGATGAGGTCGGCGGTGGTCGGGGTCTTCTGGGAGGAGACCCGCACATCCCTGGAGGTGCACGCCCGCTCGTAGACGCTCCTGGCGAACCGGGCGTTGCCGAGGCCGTCGATCGCGCCCCGGCCGCAGGCGCGCTGGAAGAGCAGCGCCAGGTCGTCCAGCGCGTCGTCGTCCCAGCGGTCGCCGTGCTCGGCTGCGATCGCGACGGCGATCCGCAGCAGTTCGTCCGGACCGTAGGAGGGGAAGGGGATCCGGGTGTCGAAACGGGAGGCGAGCCCGGGGTTGGCCGCCAGCAGCCGGTCCATGTCGGCCGGGTAGCCGGCCAGGATGACCACCAGCCGGTCCCTGTCGTCCTCGGCCCGTTTCAGCAGGGTCTGGACCGCCTCCTGGCCGAAGGCGTCGCCGCCGGAGTAGCCGGTGCCGACCAGGCCGTAGGCCTCGTCGATGAACAGCACGCCGCCGAGCGCCGAGTCGATGACCTTGTTGGTCTTGATGGCCGTCGCGCCCAGGTGCTCGCCGACCAGGTCGGCCCGGGAGACCTCGATGACGTCGGGGCGGGCCAGCAGGCCCAGCGCGGCGAAGATCCGGCCGAGCACCCGGGCCACCGTGGTCTTGCCGGTGCCGGGCGGGCCGGTGAAGACGAAGTGCCGCATCGGCGGCTGGGCGGGCAGGCCCTGAGCGGTGCGCAGCCGCCGGACCTGGAGCTGCGCGGTGATCTCGCGGACCTGCTTCTTGACCGGGGCCAGGCCGATCATCGCCTCCAGCGACGCCAGCGCCTCCTCCAGCGTGGGCGTCTCGGCGTATCCGCGGTAGCGGGCGGTGAGTTCCTCGTACGCGGTCCGCATGTCGGCGGCGCGGACCGTCACCAGCTCCGTCGCCGACGGGTGCGCGTCCCGTGAGACCACCCGCAGGTCGCGGGCCCGCGCGGCGCTCTCGGCCAGCGAGCGCACGAACCGCCCGTTGCCGAGCTGGTCGACGATGCCGCGCCGCTGGATCTCCTCGAAGCAGGATTCCAGGTAGGACCGGGCGTCGTCGGCCAGGACGTCGCCCCGGGCCTCGACGTTGGCCCGGCAGATCTCCAGCAGTTCAAGCGGCCGGTAGCCGGGGAAGAGGATCCGGGTGCCGAAGCGGGAGGCGAGCCCGGGGTTGGAGTCGAGGAGCTCCTCCATCTCCGCCTCGTATCCGGCGAGGATGATCACCAGCCGGTCCCGGTCGTCCTCGGCGCGTTTCAGCAGGGCCTGCACCGCCTCGTTGCCGAAGCGGTCGGGCTGGCCGTCGCCGGTGTTGACGAGCGAGTACGCCTCGTCGATGAAGAGCACGCCGCCGAGCGCGGAGTCCACGACCTGGTTGGTCTTGATCGCGGTCGCGCCGAGGTACTCCCCCACCAGGTCGGCCCGGTGCACCTCGACGACCCGGGCGGAGGGAAGCAGCCCGAACGCGTAGAAGATCTTGGCCAGGGTGCGGGCGACCGTGGTCTTGCCCGTCCCGGCCGGGCCAGTGAAGACCAGATGCCGCAGCGGCTTCTCGATCGGCACCCCCGCCTCGGCCCGCAGGTGCGCCGCCTCGATCGAGGCGGCGATGGAGCGGACCTGCTGCTTGACCGGGGCCAGGCCGATCATGTCCTCCAGTTCGGCCAGTGCGGCGGCCGCCGACGGCGGAGGTTCGGCCTCCGGCTCCGGTTCGGGCTCCGCCGGGGGGCGTGGCGCCGGGCGGGGGGCCGGGACGGGCTCCGCCACCGGTGGCCCGGCGGGCACGGCGGTCTCCTCCACCCAGCCCGAGTCATAGGCGTCGGCGGCGGTCATCCGCCGCGCCTGGTCCCACCGGTAGGCCAGCACGAGCAGGGCCGCCACCCAGGCGGGCGCGACGTGCAGCCGGGGAGCGGGGTGGGCCAGCGCCGCGGTCGTCAGCCCGGCGAGACCCAGCGCCCACAACGCGCTGCGCCAGGGGACGTAGCCGCGCAGGTGCAGGGAGGCCAGGGCGACGGGCGGGCCCAGCAGGGCGAGGAAGGACGCCTGGTGGGCGGGCTCGGGGAACAGCCGGGCGAGCGGGACCGTCGCGGCGAGCCAGCAGGCCGTCACCGCGAGGACGGCGATCCCCGCCGGGGAGCGGAACGTCAGATCGACCACCACCAGCAGCAGGAGGGCGCCGGCCAGGACGTGCCCCGCCGGCAGCCCGGCCACCACCGCGCCGGTGAGGGTGAGCGCCAGCAAGAAGAGCCCAGCAAGTCGCCTTATTCCAGAATGAATCTGAAAATATCCGGCTCGCGTGCGCTCGAAAAGCTCCCGCGCCGCGAATGTCGGCGGCGGGTTCTTCGGACGTCCCGACGCTTGCATCTTGAAGGAAGAGACTGACCGGTGAAGGGCGCCACGTCCAGGGTCCCGCCCGGATCGACGGATGAAATTCCGGAATCAGGAACCTCACAACAGGCTCAGTTGGCCCTCTCCGGCCAGCGGATCACGATGTTTCCGCAGGTGCCGCCAGCGCGGCAGGTCGTCCAGGTAGGACCAGGAGAGCCGGTGGTGCTCGGTGGGCCCGAGCCGTTCCAGCGCCGCCTGGTGGCGGGGCGAGGGATACCCGGCGCATTCGGCGAAACCGTATTCGTCGCAGCCCGTGAGATCCGCCATCCGGCGATCACGGTGGACCTTCGCGAGAACCGACGCCGCGGCGACCGAGACGCAGGTGCGGTCGGCTTTGATCTCGGTGCGCACCCGCCAGGGAGAACCGAGGAAATCGTGTTTACCGTCGAGAATGATCACATCCGGTGGTTCGGGCAGCGCCTTCAACGCCCGTACCGCCGCCAGCCGCAATGCCCCGGTCATGCCCAGTTCGTCGATCTCCGCCGCGCTCGCCTCCCCCATCGCGTGGGAGTGCAGCCAGCCGGGCAGCAGCTCGGCGAACGCCTCGCGGTTGGCGGCGCTCAGCAGCTTGGAGTCGGTGAGGCGGACCGGCCCGCGCCGACGTTCCAGCTCGGGAGGCGCGCTGAAGTCGGTGACCGCCGCGCATACCGTGACAGGACCGGCCCAGGCGCCCCGCCCGACCTCGTCCACCCCGGCGATCCGGACGGCGCCCGCGGCCCGCAGCTCGTCCTCGATCTCGTAACCCGCGTGACCGGCGGATCCTGGAACTGCAGCCATGGAAGCAGGCTACTTGCCGCGGCTGACCGTCCAGCGGAAACCCCAGCCATAGGCCTCGTCCGCCAGCTGTTTGCTGCCCTTGCGCCCCTCGTTGGCGAAGTAGCGGCCCTCCCGGGTGACGACCAGCTCGCCGCCGACGTTGTCGATCCGGGCGATCACGGCGGTGCGGGCGCCGGGAAGGTCGCACTCGTCGAGGAACATCTCGATCGGCGCGCCCTGCTGCGGGTGGAGGGTCGCGGTGGCGTTCAGGCCCACGAAGCTGTCGGCGCCTTCGTAGATCGTGGCCAGCACCAGCAGGCGCCGGAACTCTCCGCCGTGGTCGAGGTTGATCGTGAGGTTCTCGCCCTCGGCCCGGGCGCCGGTCCGGTCGTCGGCGTCCAGCAGTACATAAGGGGGCTTGTCGAAAGCTCCGAAACTCCTGGCCAGCGGGTCGATCATGCCCTTCCTGCCGTCCTGGAGCTCCCACATGCAGCACAGGTCGAGATCGAGGTGGCGGGTGACGCCCAGCGAGGCGAACCTGCCCTTGCGCGGCGAGCTGACGCCCTGGACCATCCAGTTGAGGTTGACGCGCATCGCGCCGGACGTCGCACCGCGCTTGGTGAGCGACACCGAGGGGGCCTGCTTGGTCAGGGTGAGCTTCTGCAGGCTGACCGTGGGAGCCGGCGGAGGCGCCGGGGCGTCGTCCACGGTGATGCCGAAGTCGGTGGCCAGCCCGGCCAGGCCGCTGTCGTAGCCCTGGCCGACGGCCCGGAACTTCCACGCGCCCTGCCGCCGGTAGAGCTCGCCGAGCACGAAGGCCGTCTCGGTGGTGGCGTCGGACGGGTCGAAGCGGGCGAACTCCGTGCCGCCGCCCGCGTCCAGCACCCGGATGTGCAGGTTCCGGTACTGGCTGAAGGTGCCGCGGTCAGCCGAGGCGACGACGGCGATCGTGTCGATCTGGGGCTCGACCCTCGCGAGGTCGACGAACATGGTGTCCACCGCTCCCCCGCCGGGCGCCGGGCGTTTGCCCTCGTGCCGGACGGCTCCGGAGGGGTGCGACGGCTGGTTGTAGAAGACCATGTCGTCGTCGCCGCGGACCCGTCCGCCCGCGAGCAGAAGGGCGGTGGCATCGGCGTCGGGGCCCGACGTCCAGCTCAGCTCGACCCGCACCGAGGATGCGGGGACGGGGACGTTGGCTCCTTTGGACAGCGGCATCGCGGGCTCCAGTGGCGGGGGCGGGGTCACGGCGAACTGGGGAGCGAAGGGGACAGGGGGCGCGGACACCCACGCCCCCCACAGCCAAGCCCGGAACCGAAGCGCGCCATGCACGATCCCGCGCCTTCGGGGAGAATGGTACGCCTCATCCCTCCGACTCCGCCGTAACGACACTCCCTCGCAGAGCGATCTCTGTGATGCGGGACATGTTGAAAGTAACTGGTTACTTATGTAACCGTAAGCGAGATGGCAACGGCGCAATCCACCCCCGCGCATGAAGTGAGGCCCCCATGACGAGCGCAGTGGCACCCACGCCCCCCGAGCAGCGCAAGACCTTTCAGGACGAGCCCATCCCGAAGGTGGCCCGGGATACCCTGAACTGGTTCTCCATCGCCCTCGCCATGTCCAACGTCCTCATGCAGCTGTCCAACATCAAGGTCGGCTACGGGGTGGCCGAGAGCAAGGTCGAGAGCGGCCGGCTCGACAAGCACCCTCTCAAGCGGGGACGCACCACCCTCACCTTCCTGGCCATCGCCAGCAATGGGACGGCGGCCGAGCGCGAGTACCTGCGCAAGGAGGTCAACCGCGCGCACCGCCAGGTCCACTCCGCTCCCGGCGCACCGGTGAAGTACAACGCCTTCTCCCCCGACCTCCAACTGTGGGTCGCCGCCTGCCTCTACAAGGGCGCCGTGGACCTGGCCGAGGCGCTGGACCTCCCGCTGAGCCGACAGGACCGGGAGGACTTCTACCACCACTCCGCCCGGTTCGCCACGACCCTCCAGGTCCCCCAGGAGATGTGGCCGGCCGACCGCGAGGCCTTCGAGAAATACTGGCGCAGCGAGGTCGAGAAGCTCGAACTCGACGACTACGCCCGCGAGTTCCTTCACGACCTCGCGAGCATGGCCTTCCTCCCCACTCCTCTCCGCCAGACCGTGGGTCCCGTCATCTTCTTCCTGAGCGCCGGCTTCCTCCCCCAGGAGTTCCGCGACCTGCTCGGCATGAAGTGGAACCGTCCTCGCCAGTTCCTCCTCGACCGCGTCATCCGCACCGCCGCCGCCGTCAACCGCGTCATGCCGGCCGTCGTCCGCGAGTTCCCCTTCAACTTCTACCTCTGGGACTTCCGCCGCCGCATGCGCAAGGGACTCCCCGTCGTCTGACCGCCTCCCTCACGCCGAAGGGGAGCCGAGTTCCCTCGGCCCTCCTTCGCCTTTCCCTCAGCCGCCGTCCGTGCTCATACGCGCGCCTCCTCGCGCTCGGATGCCCGCAGGACCACCGCGAGCAGGACCGCAACGGCGCCCGGCACGTCCGGACGCCGCCCGCGCGGGCACGGTGCGTCTGATCGAAGCGATGACCGACGTCCCCGCGGTCATCATGGGGCGCCGCACCAAGGTCCTGGCCTGGAACCGCCTAGGCCACGCGCTGCTGGGTGGCCACTACGACTTCACCGCGCCGACAGGCCCGCCGACCGGCCCAACCTCACCCGCATGCTGTTCCTCGACCGTTCCTCAACACTGTCCAGGAGTGACCCTGTGATCAGTGCGCCTGCCCCGAACGGTGCTGGGCAGGCTGGTCCCCTGCTTTCACACACCCGGCGGATGCACGGATCGCATCCGTGCAGCCTTGCGGGTGGGGCGGGTTCCCTCGCGCCCCGGGACGCAGCGTTCGGCCTGGACGGTCCGATGCCCCGCACCATCACTCCGGTGGTGCGGGGGCGGTGCCGTCCGACGCCGGGCACCGTGGCCCAGGGCGCGTCGCCCGATCACCAGGCTCGCGGCCTCGTGCCGGGTGGTCTTGCGCGTGGGAGTGCTGGTGGGCTTCTGCCAGTACTTCACTCCCCACACGCTGGTGTAGGCCGGATCCACCGCCACCACAGCGATGCCGCACTCAGCCGCCATCGACACCAAGCGGGCCTTCAACCGGCTGGTGGGGATGCCGGAGATGACCTGGCGGAAGCGGCGGTTGCGGCCGTGCTTCTCGCGGGTCTTGGAATCGGCGAAGTCCAGGTCCTCCACCGCGATCGCTTTGGCGCCGGTGCGGCGGGTGTAGTGCAGCAGCCGGGTGAGTGCGTGCCGCACCTGGGCGTCGCGGTGCTGTGCGGTACCGGACAGGTCGTAGTCGAAGCGTTCCGGTGCGCCGACGGGGTTACCGTGGACGTCCAGGCGCCAGGCGGCCAGGTGGTCGGCGTTGGTGTCCACCGCCACCACCCCGCCCCCGCGCGCCGCCTCAAGCGGGAGGAGGCGCACCGCCGAGCGCTGCCAGGAAGCGTCCACATACCAGCGCCCCCGCTCGGCGTCCAGGTGCAGGCGGTAGGCCACGGCCCGGTCGGCGGCCACCCGGTCCGCCCACTCCCCGCCCCGGTGGGCGAAGGACACCTTCGCGGCCAGGACGTAGCGGCCGTGGGGGCGTTGGCGAGGTCGGTCAGGGGTGCGGGGAGTTTGAGGCTGGCCTGTCCGTCGGGGGTGATGCGCAGGGTCTCGTTGCCGTACCGCTTGCCGCTCTCGCCGTCGGCCGACAGGAACCAGCGGGCCGCTTCCCACCGCTGCCGCCACTGCTCGGCGGTGAGGTCGGCTTCCTGCAGGTGGTGGCGGGTGCGGGCCAGGGCGCGGCCGCCGCGCACCACGTGTACCCTCCCGGCGGCGAAGTCGGCTTTGACCTTCTCGCGGCGCTGTTTCAGCAGGGCCAGGCGGCGGGACTTGTGAAACCACTCGCTCCTGGAGTGGTAGCCGCCCGGGGCGCGCTTGCTGCCCTTCTCGCCCAGGGGCAGGGCCAGACGACGCTTGATCGTGTCGATGGCGGCGTCCAGGTCGGTCAGGTGGGCGGCCTGGGAGCGCCGGGACAGCGCCCACTGGTCGTGGGTGGCCTTGGTGATCGCCCCCGCCCACCGCGACGAGGATGCACCGGTCAACTCCCGTTTGCGTTCCGCCCACCGCTGGGAGGTGTGGGCCAGGCCGTCAGCGCAGCGGACGGCCAGATCACGGCCCGCCAACGACCCCAGGTGCGCGCCCACCCGGCACAGCACCTCCTCGTCCCGGGGAGTAAGACCTTTGAGACGGGTGCGGACCGACACGCCCTGGGGCTGAGCGACGACGAACGGCGGGGTGATCAGCCGCAGCGGCCTCACCCGCTCAGCCATGCCGGGCCATCCGCGAAACCGAGCGGCAGTCATGGATCGCCGACATGCCGCACCCCTTCTCACCTGCCCGAGGTCACCGGGTGTGACCGCAAGACAACCTACTCTCGGTGTGGTGGGCGCGGACGGGAAACCCGGAAACCTTTTCAAGCATCCGGAGAGACCAACGGCGGATACCCGGCCGCCGAGACCGACCGCACGGGATATACCCGAGGTCCACGGACGACCAGAGGAACCCTCATGGACACTCCTGAACACTCAACCGGCAACAGCTCATACCCCCCACACCCGGGAGCTGTACGCCCGCTGGGACGAGGAGGCCGCGCGCGCCGTCGCCTCCCTCCGCCTGGTCGCCGGCCGCTACCGCGACGACCGGGCGCTGGCCGACCTGGTCGGCGAGCTGACCCTCAAGAGCGACGACTTCGCCGGGCTGTGGGCACGGCACCCGGTCCACACCTGCCAGTCCGGCCGAAAATGGTTCCGCCACCCGGAAGTCGGCGATCTCGACCTCGAATTCGAGGTCCTGCATCTGCCCGACGACACCGGCCACCGCATCCAGACCTACACCGCCCTTCCCGGAACGGCGTCCGACGCGGCCCTACGCGTCCTCGCCCACCAGACGGCGTCCGTCCTCCTGCGCTAATGAGCTCGCAACGCCGCGATCAGCCACTCGAAGACCGGGACGGCCGGAGGTCTCGGCTGCTCGCCGTTGATGACCGCCAGCAGATGCCAGTAGCGCTCGACCCTCGCATCGGTGAACGTCTCCAGCCCTTCGAGCATCCGGGCACGCTGCTCGAGTGGAACATCCGGGTCGACGACACGGTCCAGGACCGACCGTCCTGCTTCCGAGGCGGGGTCGACGCCCTCCGCCAGCGCCCGTCCGGCGTGCTCGAAGACCCGTTGGTAGTCGAACCCGTGGTCGAGTTCGCCGGTTTCCTCTCCTGCCACCGCCATAGCGCGGACCTTCTGCCGGAAGCTCTCGTCGGTGACGAGTTCCCCGAGTTCGATCCAGGCGTCGACCTGTTCGGGCGCCGGGTCGTCCGGCAGCTCCGCCGGCATCCGCCGCATGCTCTGGACGACGCCCATGGCGGGTGAGTCCGAGGCGATCTCCTCGGCCACCTCGGTCAGGAATTCGTCGATCAACTGCTGCCGCTCCTTCGCGGACAGCTTGGCCAGTCTGTGCATCAGCATCGTCTCCTCGATCGTGCTCTCCCGCGCGGCGACCGTGCTGAGCACCGCCCGGCGCAGCCGCAGCACGCGGATCTCGACGTCCAGCGCCGCGACATGGGTCCTGGCGACCTCGGCCACGGTGGTGCCGCGTGCCAGCACCGCCTTGACGGCCTCCAGTCCCAGACCCAGTTCCCGCAGCGTCCGTACGAGCTCGAGCCGGGCCACCGCCTCGGCGTCGTAGAGCCGGTAACCGCCCGCTGACCTTCCGGCCGGCGGCACGACTCCCAGGTCGGACCAGAACCTGATGGTCCGCGCCGCCAGCCCCGTACGGCGGGCGAGCTGCCCGATGGTGAACAACTCCGTGCTCGTGCTCATGCACCGAGCTTCCACCTTCCATCCGCTGGAAGGTCAACCGGAAGCTCGACGAACTGGGTGAGTGATGGAGCCGCCCAGCGGCGGCTGTCGGTCTCGTGTTCCCCCGATGACGCCCCCTGCCTCACGACCAGGCCCCGGACGCGGCGGCGCGTGCCGCGTAGTCGGCCAGGCTGACCGGGTCGCGTCCCAGTAGCCGCTTCACCCCGTCCGTGGGTTCGGCGCTGACCCCGGTGCGCATCAGGGCGAACAGCGCGTCGTGGTCCTGGACGGCGTGCTCCGGCCAGCCCTCCTCCCGGAGCCCGGCCCGGTACTCCTCCGGGGTGAGCTCCACATACCGGATGGTCCGCTTCGCCGCCGCGGCGATCACCTCGACCACCTCGCCGAAACTCAGCGCCGCGGGACCGGACAGCTCATGGACGCCGTCGTGGTGCTCCTCCGCCGTCAGCAGGACGGCTGCCGCTTCGGCGATGTCCTGGGCATCGATGAAGGGCTCGGGGGCTGAGCCGATCGGCAGGGCGAGGCGGCCGGACCTCAACGGCTCCCGCCACAGGCCCTCGTCGAAGTTCTGGTTGAAGTTGTTCGGGCGGAGGACCGACCACGGCACACCGGAGTCCCGCACGGCCTGTTCCGCGGCGGCCATGCCTTGGAAGAACTCCCCGCTGACGCGGTCCATCCCGCGTCCTGACATCGCCACGAAGCGTCCCACGCCGGAGTCCGCGGCCAGCCGGACGAACTCATGGACCGGGGCGGGATCGTCCGGCGCCACGAGGTAGACCGCGGAGGTTCCTTCCAACGCGGCCCGCCAGGTCTCCGGCCGTGTCCAGTCGAAGCGCACCTCGCTCGAGCGGGAGGCCGCCCGCACCTTCTCGCCCGCGTCCCGCAGCCGCCGTACCAGCCGGCGCCCGGTCTTGCCCGTCGCGCCCAGCACCAGGATCTCGTTCTGTTCTTTCGTCATGCCACCGAGTCAACCCGTCCGGATCTCGGGGAGCCATGGCCGACCGTTCACCGGACATGTGTGATCGTTCGGTCTCCTAAGGTGGCGTCATGGACCCGTTCGACGATCTCCTGCGAGGCGTGCGCGCCGACGGCGCCGTGTTCGGACGGTCGGTGCTGTCACCGCCATGGGCGCTGCGGTTCACCGATGGCGCGTCCCTCACCCTGTGCGTGCCGATGCGGGGCGAGGGCTGGATCCTCCTTGAGGGCTCCGAGAAAACCTGGCCGGTGAGGACCGGTGAGGCGGCGATCGTGTGCGGGCCGGAGCCGTTCGTGTTCTCCGACCGCCCCCTGACGGATCATCCACCGGACCGTGTGCGAGAGGTCTGCTGCGGCCGCGTGGGACACGCCGAGCCCGCGAACGCGAACCTGGCGGACGGCACGGTGCTGTTG
Organism: Actinocorallia sp. B10E7; assembly: GCF_039871655.1. Classification (NCBI taxonomy): domain Bacteria; kingdom Bacillati; phylum Actinomycetota; class Actinomycetes; order Streptosporangiales; family Thermomonosporaceae; genus Actinocorallia; species Actinocorallia sp. B10E7. The sequence goes on along the minus strand of NZ_JBDPLZ010000004.1, from coordinate 1,785 downwards.
GCCGGCGCCTACCACGTTCGAGGAGAGGTGCCCCGGCGGCTGGTCCAGGTGCTTCCACCCGTGCTGGTCGTACCCGACGAGCACGACTGCACCTCGATGCGCGATTACCTGGAGGCCCAGCTCTCCCTGGAGCGGCCGGGCCGTCAGGTCGTGCTGGACCGCCTGCTGGACTGGCTCCTGGTGTGCACGCTGCGGGACTGGTTCGACCGCCCGGACACGGTCTCTCCCCCTTGGTACCGGGCGCTGGCCGACGACGTGGTGGGCCCGGCGCTGCGCGCCCTCCACGAGGAGCCGGAGAGGCGGTGGACGCTCGCGGCGCTGGCCCGAGAAGCCGGGGTGTCCCGCACCAGGCTGGCCACACGGTTCACCGAGGTGATGGGCGAGCCGCCGCTGGCCTACCTGACGGGCTGGCGCATGGCCTTGGCCGCCGACCTCCTCGCGGAGTCCACCACGACGGTCGCCGCCGTCGCCCGCCGGGTCGGATACGCCGACGCGTTCGGCTTCAGCACCGCCTTCAAACGTCTCCACGGCACCAACCCCAGTGATTACCGCAGGTCCGTCCGGGCGGAGAAAGAGAGGGCGGCCCGAGCCCTCTCTCCCTGATCAAGCGATCAATGGTCGTCCGGGGCCCGGGCGGGTCAGTGCCTGGCGATCCAGGCGTCGATGAGCGAGAAGGACTGAGCCGCCGTGGTGTGCAGGGTGAGGTCGTGTCCGGTGGCCGGGATCGTCTCCGCGGTGAGCGACGCCGCGGAGGCGAAGTAGGGCCGCTCGTGTTTCAGGAGCGCGGAGGCGTCCGTGCAGACGACGAGCGGCCCGCAGACCGCGGCGTCCTCGGCGCCGACGACGATCAGGACCGGTGCCGTGATGCGGGCGGACTCGTTCAGGGCGGGAGGGATCATCATCCCGGCCACCGAGTCGACCTGCTCGATCAGCGACGAGACGTCCTTGGTCTCCTCGTCTTGGGCGATGACCTTGGGATCCGCGGCGGGGGCGTGGAAGAACGGGGCCGCGCGGGTGCCGGGACGCGTCGTCACGTAGCCGGGCCCGTATCCCCGCCCGGCGAACAGCGGATCCGCCGAGGCGGGGTAGAGGCCGCCGAGAAGCGCGAACACCTTGCGGCCGAAGGGCCCGGGGTGCAGCATGCCCGTCAGCACCAGCCTGTCGACGCCGGGGTATCGGGCTGCCGCGGCCGTCGCGATGATCGAGCCGAGCGAGTGCCCGACGAGCGTGACCTCGCCGAAGTCCTTGCGGCGCATCCACCGCAGAAGCTGGTACGCGATGTAGGCGTCGGCTGCGACGTTCACCTCCGACGCCGCCGGACGGCTGCTCGTGCCGGTGCCCGGCCTGTCGTACGTGAGCGCGGCCCGTCCGGCGCGCACCGTCTTGCGCACGTAGGAGTAGGTCTCCGGCTGGAAAGGCCAGTCCCAGTAAGAGCCGTTGTACGTGGCTCCGTGCACCAGCACGTCGACGCCGTTCACCTTCCCCGAGGGAACGCAGAGCTTCGCGGAGATCGTCCAGGTCTTCGCCCTCCCCTCCTCGGGGGAGACGCTCAACCGGTGAGAAGTACACGTCATGCCCGCTTGAGCAGGCGCCGCGACACCCATCGAGCAGACCAGCGATGCGATGACGAACAAAGCCCGCGCGACCATGGAGCGCCCTCCGTGGGAGACGCCGGAACCGACCCGCCGAACCTAACAGACGCTCTTGTCTTTTTAAACCCGCCGATCAGCGCCGAGCAGGGCGGGCAGGCGAGCGGGGATCCCGCCCGAGGCCCGCGACCCCCGC
>NZ_JBDPLZ010000030.1:0-554 GCF_039871655.1 Actinocorallia sp. B10E7 | reverse complement strand
GGAGGCAGCAGGGGCTCGATCAACGCCCACTGCTCATCGGTCAGATCCGACGGATAGGTGGGAGTACGCACCAACCACCCATACCCACCCCAACTGCTCCATCACGATCACCTGTCAAACACGCACTGAGGCCTGATCCCGCCTCGAACTCCTCCTTTCCGACCTCGCCTGACACCGGTAGTCGAGCGCGGACAGACGGACGCAACGATCATCTTGTCCTTCCGGAATCCGCCTCCACCGCACCCGCAGAGAACCGGTCAGCAGTGGAAACAGGAGGTGAGCGCGATGCGGGAGCGCTCCGGCCTTGCCTGCGTCGGCGACGAGGTCGTGCACGAGGATCCGCGCCGACCGGCGGTCGACTTCAAAGTGAAGCCGAACGCCGGGTATCCCCAGCTCTCGCCTCTTCCACAGACGCAACACGCCACGTTCTGTCGGTCTGTAGTGTACGGAGCGTGAAGCATTTCAACACGGCCGGCCGCTGCCGGGAGGAGCTGCACTACATGCTTCCCCCGGAACCCCGGCTGCCCGAGGCGAGGGAGTACATCGAGCGGGGC
>NZ_JBDPLZ010000003.1:0-817940 GCF_039871655.1 Actinocorallia sp. B10E7 | reverse complement strand
CAACGTGTGGAGTCGACCGGTACTAATAGGCCGAGCGGCTTGACTACACACACCGAATTCTTCTGAGACTGACTGTGTGCTCGCGTCCCTGTGCGGTTCCCGGAAAACAGCCGGCGAACCCGCGCTATTTGAATACTGTAACCACGCCAGTCGTGAGTTCCCCGAGAACTTGCGGCGGTCATGGCGGAGGGGAGACACCCGGTCCCATCTCGAACCCGGAAGTTAAGCCCTCCAGCGCCGATGGTACTGCATGGGAGACCGTGTGGGAGAGTAGGTCACCGCCGCAATCAGCGTCGAGAGGCCCCGGACATCTGTCCGGGGCCTTTCCGCATTTCCGGGGGTGTTCTCGGAGGCCTTTCCGGTGTGGCTCGGTTTCTTTTGGAGTGGGCTCTGCGGTGGTCAGCGGCTGGTGATGTGGAGTTCGTCGGTGGCCAGGCGGGTGATGCGGGGGCCGTCGATCTCGTGGCCGAGGCCGGGCTGGGTGAGGGGGACGGCGATGACGCCTCCGTGGGCGCGCAGCGGCGGGGTGAGGTATTCGGGGCCGCCGACGAATTCGGTGATGTCGCTGGGGAGGGTGCAGCCGGGCATGCTGGCGAGGGCGACGGAGGCGGCTTTGCCGATGCCGAAGACGCCGGAGCCGCCGCACCAGACGTCCCAGCCGGCGGCGTATGCGCGGTCGTGGGCGCTGCGGGCGGTGGTGAGGCCGCCGAGGCGGTTGACGCGGAGGCTGAGGGCGCGGCCGGCGTCCATGGTGATCGCGGCGTCGAGGGCGTCGAGGTCGCCTATGTCGGGGGCGACGGCGGCGTGCACGGAACGTTGCAGCACGGCGTGCGGGGCGAGGTCCCGGAAGGGGCGTTCGATGGCGACGAGGTCGTAGGCGTCGAGGGATTCGAGGGCGTTGAGGTCCTCGGGGGAGTCGGTGTAGGAGCAGGCTCCGTCGATCTGGAGGGCGAGGGCGGGGTAGGCCTGCCGGACGACGCGCAGGGGTTCCACGTCCCAGCCGGGGCGGACCTCCAGGGTGATGCGGGTGTGGCCGCTGCCGATGTACCGGTTGACCAGGGAGGGGAGGCTGTCGAGGTACGGCTGGCAGGGGACGCGGGCGCCGGTGACGACGGAGGTGCGGGTCCCGCCGAGGGCGTGGGCGACGGGGACCCGGTGCTCCCGGCCCCACAGGTCCCAGGCGGCGATCTCGACGGCGGCGGTGGCGCGGGGGCCGCCGAGGGCGCCGAGCCCGCCGAGGTCCTCGGGGTGGTCCCATTCGAGGCCGGGCATGGCGGGTCCGAGCCGCTGCGCGAGGTCGGTCCAGGTTCCGTCTTCGAGGAGGGCGCTTTCTCCCCAGCCTACGGTGCCGTCCTCGGAGGTGAGGGACACCAGGACGCTCTCGGGGCGGCGGCCGCGGTGCAACGCGACCCGGTAGGCCCGGAATTCCACGATGTTGGGCACTGCCCTTCCCCCTTCCGTCCCCCGACGTGCTCTTCGTCTTTCATGATCTCATGTTCCCCACCCGGCTCCCGGCCACCTAACAAGTGCTCGGTAGGCTCCTCCCATGACGGTTCCCCAGTATCCGCAGGCCCGGGGCCTGCTCACGGGCAAGGTCGTGGTCATCACCGCCGCGGCGGGGGCGGGCATCGGCGGCGCCACCGCCCGCCGCTGCCTGGAGGAGGGCGCCCTGGTGGTGATCAGTGACGCGCACGAGCGCAGGCTCGCGCGGTCGCTGGAGGACCTGGGCGAGGAGTTCGGCGCGGACAGGGTGGCGGCACTGCCCTGCGACGTGACCGACGAGGCGCAGGTTCAGGCGCTCTACGCCCACGCACGCGACACCTTCGGCAGGGTCGACGTCGCGGTCAACAACGCGGGGCTCGGCGGTACCGACGAGCTCGTCGACATGCCCGACGAGCGCTGGGACCGGGTCCTGGACATCACCCTCAACGGGACGATGCGCTGCACCCGCGCGGCCTTGCGCGTGATGCGCGACCAGGGCACCGGCGGCGCGATCGTCAACAACGCCTCGGTCATCGGCTGGCGGGCCCAGCGGGGCCAGTCCCACTACGCCGCGGCGAAGGCCGGTGTCATGGCGCTCACCCGCTGCGCGGCCCTGGAGGCCGCCGACCACGGGGTCCGGATCAACGCAGTCGCGCCCTCCCTCGCCATGCATCCCCATCTGGTGAAGGTGACCAGCGAGGAGCTCCTCGCCGAGCTCACCTCCCGCGAGGCCTTCGGCCGCTACGCGGAGCCGTGGGAGGTCGCCAACGTGATCATCTTCCTGGCCGGCGACCAGTCGTCGTACATGACCGGAGAGGTCCTCTCGGTCAGCAGCCAACACGCCTGAACGGACGGGACTCCCTGCCGACGACGCGTCGGCAGGGAGTCCCGGCATGTTCAGGAAGGGCACGTGGCGTCGAGGGAGACGGGATCGGCGGGATCGGGGGAACGGGACGGCCGCGTCCGCGGTGACTGCGGAGATCCCGCGTGGCTTGCGGCCTTCCCGGTCCGCGCGGCGGCGGACGAGTCCGTCTTCGCTCTGCTCTCGGCGACGGCGCGGGCGGCCCGGGCGCGGATGAGCCCGTAGTCGGGGTCGGCGGTGTCGATCAGCGGAGGCACGAACTGAAGGCTGGTGATCTTTCCCTGGTCCCGGACCTTCTCCGCGAGCGCCAGAAGGGCGGGGATCAGCGAAGGCGGGAGGTCGGTGGAGACGGTGCGCCTGGCCGCCGCCGTCAGGTGCTGGAAGCGCGTGAGGATCCGGCGGGGTTCGGCCTGGCGGGCCACCGCGCGCATCAGGCACTTCTGGCGGGCCATGCGGGAGTAGTCGTCGCTGGCGGTCCGGGAGCGCCCGTACCAGAGGGCCTGGACTCCCGTCAGATGGTGGCGTCCTGCGGGGATGCGGCCCTCGTCGTGCCTGCCGTAGGTGATGTCCTCCGCGACGGTCAGGTCGACCCCGCCCATCGCGTCGATGAGCCGGGCGAAGCCCCGCATGTCGACGAGGACGTGGTAGTCCACGGGTTGGCCGAGGATCCCGGCGACGGTGGGACGCAGCAGGGCCGGGCCGCGTGAGCCGCGGGGGACGCCGGGCGCCATCCGCGGATGGTCCTCGGCGTACTGGTAGACCTCGTTCAGCAGTCCCGGGGTCGCCTCCCCGTCTCCGGTGAAACCGTGGGGGAAGCGCTTGGCCGCCGGTCCGGGGGGCATCGGGACGCGTTCCAGGTTGCGCGGGAGGCTCAGCAGGACGGTGTCGCCAGTGTGGGTGTCGATGCTGGCCAGCGTGATGCTGTCGGTGCGGACGCCGTACCGGTTGCGGCCCGCGTCCCCGCCGAGCAGCAGGATGTTCAGGCGTGGCGTGTCCTTCCACGGATCGTTCCGGTTCTGGGTACGCGCGTCGTCCGGCGTCGTGAAGACGGACAGGAGCGCGCCCCGGTAGAGGAAGGTGGTGTGGGCGGCGAACACGAACGGTACGGAGACGGCCAGGCAGAGCAGGAGGACCAGGGTGAAGGCCGCGAGCCGTGCCGGTGCCCGCAGTCCCGCGGGACGCACCAGGAACCAGGACCAGGCGACGACGCCCGCCCACACCACGGCGAGCGCCAGGACGCCCGCGGCCGTGAAGGCCAGCCAGCCGGGGCTGAACGCCAGCCTGAGCAGCTCCGGCCGGTGGCCGAGGGAGAAGGCGGCGGAGAGGACCGAGAGCGCCGTGTAGAGGGTGAAGAGCGTCGCGCCGGTCAGTCGCCGGCCCACCCGCAGATGGGCGACGCCCCACACCAGTGCCGACGCCGCGGTCAGCGCCAGGGCGCCCAGCAGCCTGCCCCACTGCCGCCGTGCCATGTCCGGCCCCCTCCCGCACGACCAAGATCGTAAGATCAGGGTGAGTCATGGAGACTCGGGGTTCCAGTCCCGTTACCGCGTGTCATCTAAGGTTTCGGTCACCAACTGCTGGAAAGCGGTTTCCCCTCGGCGTATCCGGAGGAGCCCTGCACCCCGACGACGGCCCGCTCGTGGAACTCCTCGAGCGTCGCGGCCCCCGCGTAGGTGCAGGAGCTGCGCAGGCCCGCGACGATCCAGTCGATGAGGTCCTCGACGCCCGGACGCCGCGGGTCGAGGAACATCTTCGAGGTGGAGATGCCCTCCTCGAACAACGCCTTGCGGGCCCGGTCGAACGGGCTGTCCTCGCTGGTGCGCAGCCGCACGGCGCGGGCCGAGGCCATGCCGTAGTTCTCCTTGTACAGCCGTCCGTCGGCGTCGTGCTGCATGTCCCCGGGGGACTCGTACGTCCCGGCGAACCAGGAGCCGACCATCACGTTCGACGCGCCCGCCGCCAGCGCCAGGGCCACGTCGCGTGGATGCCGGACACCCCCGTCGGCCCACACGTGCCGGCCCAGGCGCCGGGCCTCGGCCGCGCATTCCATTACCGCTGAGAACTGAGGGCGGCCGACGCCCGTCATCATCCGGGTGGTGCACATGGCGCCGGGTCCGACCCCGACCTTGACGATGTCGGCGCCCGCCGCCACCAGGTCGCGCACGCCCTCGGCGGTGACGATGTTCCCCGCCGCCACCGGAACCTGCGGGTCCAGCCCCCGCACCGCCTCCAGCGCGCTGAGCATCTTCTCCTGGTGGCCGTGCGCGGTGTCCACCACCAGCAGGTCGGCTCCGGCCTCCAGCAGGGCTTTGGCCTTGCCCGCGACGTCGCCGTTGACTCCGACGGCCACCGCGATCCGCAGCCGTCCGGCGGAGTCTGCGGCGGGCCGGTAGAGGGTGGCCCGCAGCGCGCCGGTACGGGTCAGCACGCCCACCAGCCGCCGGGAGGGGTCCACGACGGGCGCCAGCCGGTGCCCGCGCCCGTGCAGCACTTCGAAGGCCTCCTTGGCCTCCACCGCGTCGGGCAGGGTCAGCAGGTCGCGGGACATGACGTCGCGCAGCTGGGAGAACCTGTCGACGCCCTGGCAGTCGGCCTCGGTGACGATGCCGACCGGCTCCCCGTCCTTGACCACGATGACCGCGTTGTGCGCGCGTTTGGGCAGCAGGCCCAGCGCCTCCCCGACGGTGTCGCCGGGTCCGAGGGTGATGGGGGTGTCGAACACCGGGTGCCGGGACTTCACCCAGGAGACGACCTCGGCGACGACCTCGACCGGGATGTCCTGGGGGAGGACCGCGATCCCGCCGCGCCGCGCCACGGTCTCGGCCATCCGGCGGCCGGAGACGGCGGTCATGTTGGCGACGACGAGCGGGATCGTCGTCCCGCTGCCGTCGACGGTGGTGAGGTCGACGTCCAGCCGCGACCCGACCGACGAGCGTGCCGGGACCATGAAGACGTCGTTGTAGGTGAGGTCGTGAGCTATCCGTTCCGCGTTGAGCAACCGCAAGACCATGCCAATCGTCGGGGACATTCCGGGCTCTTCCTACCCGGGAGCGCCGGTTTCGATGGGAACGCGGAGGGGGTATCGGGAAATCCCGCCGGAAGACCTTGACATCCTTTGTTAGATCATTGCACTTTTCTTACATGGCCGTCTTACAGGATGGCTGACGGGGGAGTCGGGTTGAGACGCGGAGAACGTGCCATGCAGGTGAGGCTCCTCGGCCCGGTCGAGCTGCGCGACGAGCGCGGGGCTGTGCCGGTCGGGCCGCGGGCCCGCGCGGTGCTGGCCGCCCTGGCGCTGGACGCGGGACGGCCGGTCAGCGTGGAGCGGCTGGCGCGCGCGGTCTGGCAGCGCACCCCTCCGGCGACCGCGGTCACCCAGATCCAGGGCTGCGTGTCGGCGCTGCGCAGGGCGTTCGGGCCGGCGCGGGAACTGCTGGTCACCTGCCCTCCGGGCTATCTGCTGGAGCTGGACGGCGACGCTGTGGACGCCTTGGACTTCGCCCGCAAGGTCGTCCAGGCCCGCACGGCCACACGGCGAGGCGACGACGAGGGGGCGGCGCGGCTGCTGCGCCAGGCGCTGGGCGGCTGGCGCGGCTCCGCGCTGGAGGACGTCCCCGGACTGTACGCCGAGGCCGCCCAGCTGGAGGAACAGCGGCTGCTCGCGCTGGAGCAGCGGATCGAGGCCGACCTGGCCCGGGGCCGGGCCGCCGAGCTCGTCCCGGAGCTGACGGCCCTGTGCGCAGGGCACCCGTTGCGCGAACGTTTCCACGGTCAGCTCATGGTGGCGCTGGCCCGGTCGGGGCGGCGTCCCGCCGCGCTGGAGGCCTACCGCCGGGTGCGCGACGCCCTCGTCGGCGAACTCGGCCTGGAGCCGGGACCCGAACTGCGCCGGATCCAGCGCGACGTGCTGTCGGTCCGGGAGCCCGCAGAGACGACGCTGCCGCACGATCCGGCGGACTTCACCGGGCGGGCGGCCGAGACGCTCAGGGTCGCCGAGGCGGTCACCTCCGCGGCGCTGCCGATCGTGGTGATCAGCGGCAGGCCCGGGGTGGGCGCCACCGCCCTGGCCACGCACGCCGCCCACCAGCTGCGCCGCCGTTTCCCCGACGGCTGCCTCTACACCGACCTGCACTTCACCGCCGAGCCCTTGGAGGTGCTCGGCCGCCTGCTGCGCATGCTGGGAGTGGCCGCGCCGCCTCCCGGCCTGGCCGAGCGCGCCGAGCTGTACCGGGCGCGCACCCAGGGGCGGCGGCTCCTGATCATCCTCAACGACGCCTCCGGTGAACGGCAGGTCCTGCCGCTCCTGCCCGGCGACGGGGGCCCCGGCGTGCTCGTCACCGGCCGCAACAGGCTCACCGCGCTGCCGGGCGCCGTCCACGTCGAGCTGGAGCCCCTGCCGGTCGGCGACGCCCTGGAGCTGCTGGCGCGGATCGTCGGTCGCGGGAGGGCCGCCGCCGAACCGGAGGCGGCCCGTCGGCTGGTGGAGTTGTGCGACAGGCTGCCACTCGCGGTACGGGCCGCCGCCGCGAGACTGGCGGGCAAGCCGCACTGGCGGCTGGCCGACCTGGTGTTCCGGCTGGCGGACGAGGACCGGCGCCTGGGCGAGCTGGCGCACGGCGACCTGGACGTCCGTCCGGGGCTGGCGGCCAGTCACGCGGGGTTGTCGGCACGGGCACGCGGAGTGTTCGCCCGGCTGGCCGACGGCTCCTTCGACCGAGGTGAGCCAGACGATCTGCTGGAGGAACTCGTCGACGCGCGCTTGCTGGAGGTGGTCAGGTGCGAGGACAGCGGACAGATGCGCTTCCGACCCCCCGGTCTGGTCCGTTGTTTCGCCCGTGAACTGACCTTCAGGACAGAAGTGGGAAATGCCACCGATGACGGAAGCTGATCGCCGGTGCTGTTCCCTTGTGCCGGGAACCGCCGTCACCGTTTTTTCGGATGATGACCGGCCCTTGGCAACCGCTTCGGTTGCCGTGGAACGAGACAAACACGAGCAAGATCAAAATTTCCCACGAACGGCCGGAAAATGTAAGGATCTTGCATCGCTTTCTTCAAGGTCCGACCGGCCTCGAACCCCCACGACAGGAGGACTCCCCGTGCTGGATGCAGTGGACTCCGTGCTGGTCCGCGAGCTCCAGCGGGACGGCCGGGCGACGTTCCAGGCTCTCGCCGATCGCGTCGGGCTCTCTCGCACCGCCGTCAGGGCCCGCGTGCAAGGGCTGCTCGAAGACGGCATCGTCCGTGTGGTGGGCATCGTGCACGCCCAGGTCATCGGTGCCGGCGCGGTCGGCCACCTGACCGTGGCCAGTGCCGGACCCGCCCGTGACGTCGCCCTGGAGCTGGCCAAGCAGCCCGCCATCTGCTTCGCCGGCCTGACCACCGGCCCGCACGCCGTCGTCGCCGAGGCCCGTGCCCGCGACGACGAGTCCCTCGCCGCCGCCGTCGACGACATCAGACAGCTGCCGGGGGTCGCCTCCGTCGAGGTGTTCCGCTCGGTCGAGGTGGTGAAGGACGCGCACTCGGTGGTGCGCCCGCTCGGCGAGGTCATGCTCGACGACATCGACTGGCGCCTGCTGCAGGAACTGCAGCGGGACGGCCGCGCCCCCTACACCAGGCTCGCCGGGATCATCGGGCTCTCCCAGGCGGCCACCAGGGCGCGTGTGGTGCGGCTGATGCGCTCGGGGGTCATCCAGGTGACCGGCCTCGCCGCTCCGGCCGCCCTGGGCAATCTGGAGCTCGCCGCGTTCGGCGTGGTGGCCGGCTCGGCCTCCCGCAGGGTGGCCCGGGCGCTGGGGTCGCTGGACTCGGTGCGCTACCTGTCGGCGGGCTTCGGCAGGTTCGATCTCATCGGACGGATCGAGGCGGGCTCGGCCGCGGCGCTGGTGGACGCGCTGGACGCCGTGCGCGCGGTGGACGGGGTGCAGGACCTCGACTCCTGGCATGTGCTGGACATCGTGAAGGAGTCCTACGCCGCGGACCTCCCCGACCGGTAGGGGCGTACCTCGCCGACGGCGGTCAATCGTCCACGTGACTAGTTACAACCGGTGACTTTCCGGCATGTACCAGCTACGAGGCCCCGGTTGCCATACCGTCGGAGCATGAATCTGCGGCAGTTGCGCTATGTCGTGGCCACCGCCGACCACGGCACCATGACGTCGGCGGCACAGGCGCTTTACGTCGCCCAGCCAGCTCTCTCCCGGGCCGTGCGGGAGCTGGAGCGCGAACTGGGGACGGAGCTCTTCGCCCGGTCCGGCCGGGGGGTGGTGCTGACCGCGGTGGGGGAGCAGGTGGTCCGCCAGGCCCGGATCGCGCTGGACGCGGTCGACGCCATCGAGTCGGTGACCAGAGCCGGCGGCAGGGGCGCGGAGCTGCGCATCGCGGCCACCCCCACGCTGGAGCCCGAGCTGACCGGCAGGCTGCTGCCGCGGTTCGCCAGGGACCAGCCCGCCGTCCGGGTCAGGGTGGTGCGCTGCGAGGGCAGGGAGGCGGTCGGGGCGGCGGTCCGCGCGGGCCGGGCCGACCTGGCGGTGACGGACCTGCCCGTCCCCGGCGACCTGGCGGCCCACCCGCTGGAGCAGCGGGAGGTGGTGCTGGTCTCGGCGCCCGCGCTCAAGCTGCGCGACCCGGTGCCGCTGGCGGCGTTGGACGGGCTGCGGCTCATCATGCCGACCCGCGGCACCGCCCGGCGGGCCGAACTCGACGCCATGCTGGCCCGGATCGGCGCGAGGGCGGTGGTGGCGGTGGAGTCGGACGAGCGGGGCGCCTGGCCCGGCTGGGTGCGGGCGGGCCGCGGCTCCCTGCTGTGGTACCGCAACCAGATCGAGGACACCGAGGGCCTGGTGGTGCGGTCGCTGATCCCGCCGATCACCCGCACCATCGGGCTGGTGCACGCCCACCGCACGCTCACCCCGGTGGCCCGCGAGTTCCTGGCCTATGCCAAGGAGCACACCGGCTGAGGCCCGTCCGGGGGACGGGCGGCGGCGGTCAGCTCCCGCCGCGCAGCGCCGCCACCCGTCCCAGCGCGAGGCGGGCCCCGGCCACGTCGTGCACCCGGAAGACCCGGGCGCCCAGCCAGGCCGAGACGCCCAGCACGGCCATCGTGCCCACGCCCCGCTTGTCCACCGGGCGGCCGAGCGTCTCGCCGATGAAGTCCTTGTTCGACACCGCCACCAGCACGGGCCAGCCGGTGTCGGCCAGCTCGCCGAGCCTGCGGCTGATCTCCAGCGACTGCCGGGTGTTCTTGCCGAAGTCATGGGCGGGGTCGATGAGGATGCCGTCGCGGCGCACCCCCAGGGCCAGGGCACGCTCGGCCTCGCCGGTCACGTGCGCGATCACCTCGGCCACCACGTCGTCGTAGCCGACCCGGTGCGGCCGGGTGCGGGGGGCCTGGTGCCCCGCGTGGGAGCAGACGAGCCCCAGGCCGTGCTCGGCGGCGACCGCGGCCAGTTCCGGGTCGGGCCCGCCCCAGGTGTCGTTGAGCAGGTCGGCCCCGGCCCTGGCGACCGCGTCGCCGACCTCCGCGCGCCAGGTGTCCACGCTGATGACGACGTCCGGGTGGCGTTCGCGTACGGCCGCGACGGTGTCGACGACCCGCCGCAGCTCCTCGGCGACGTCCACCTCGTCGCCGGGGCCGGCCTTCACCCCGCCGATGTCGATGATGTCGGCGCCTTCGGCGACGGCCCGGTCGACCGCGGCCATCGCGGCAGCGAAGGTGTAGGTGGCTCCCCGGTCGAAGAACGAGTCCGGGGTGCGGTTGAGCACCGCCATGATCGAGTATCCGTCCAGGTCACGCCCGCCCAGGCGGAGCCGAGCCGTGCGTCCGTCGCCGTCCATCGCCGCTCCCCGAAGTGCTGTCTTCCGATCGTCAGAGGGTCACACAGATGACCGCCGGAGGCCAACGGGAGGCCTCGGCGGTGAATCCCATTCGGCTGAGAGCCGACCCCGGACTACTCAGGAGTATCTACGTGTGGATAACCTCGTCTTTCACACGTTTTATTGTGTTTGTTCCAGATCGGCCGTGCCTACGGGTACATCAAAGGGGGGTTCCGCTGACCAGGCGAGCGCTCATCACCGGTATCACCGGCCAAGACGGCTCCTACCTCGCCGAGCATCTGCTCGAGCAGGGCTACGAGGTCTGGGGACTGGTGCGCGGACAGGCCAACCCCCACGTGGCGAGGCTGCGCAAGCACATCGGTGACGTCCAGATCATCACGGGTGATCTGCTGGACCAGGGATCGCTCATCTCCGCCGTCGAGCGGGTCCAGCCGGACGAGGTCTACAACCTCGGGGCCATTTCGTATGTGCCGATGTCCTGGCAGCAGGCCGAGCTGACCGCGGAGGTCACCGGCATGGGACCGCTCCGCATGCTGGAGGCCATCCGTGTCGTCAGCGGCATCAGCGCGTCCCGCACCACCGAACCGCGGGCCCAGATCCGCTTCTACCAGGCCTCGTCCTCGGAGATGTTCGGCCAGGTGCGGGAGACACCGCAGAGCGAGCTGACGCCGTTCCACCCGCGCAGCCCGTACGGGGTCGCCAAGACCTACGGGCACTTCATCACCCAGAACTACCGTGAGTCCTACGGGATGTTCGCGGTGAGCGGCATCCTGTTCAACCACGAGTCGCCCCGGCGCGGCGCGGAGTTCGTCACCCGCAAGGTCAGCCTCGGAGCAGCCCGGATCAAGCTCGGGCTCGCCTCGGAGCTGCGGCTGGGCAATCTCGAGGCGCGCAGGGACTGGGGCTTCGCCGGCGACTACGCCAAGGCGATGCGGCTGATGCTCACCCAGGAGCGGCCCGAGGACTACGTGATCGGCACCGGCGTCACCCGCTCGGTGCGCGAGCTGGTCGAGCTGGCCTTCGCCACCGTCGGGCTGAACTGGGAGGACCACGTCGTCCTCGACTCCAAGTACACCCGGCCCGCCGAGGTCGACCTGCTGTGCGCCGACCCCAAGAAGGCGCGCGAGCAGCTCGGCTGGGAGCCCGAGGTCACGTTCGAGGAACTGGTGGCGATGATGGTCGAGTCCGACCTGGCGCTGCTCTCCTTCTCGAACCGGCCCGAGGCGGAACCCTTCAGCCCCGACCACTGGTGACGGCAGAAGGTTCCTGATACCGGGCGGCCTCCATCGGTCAGCGGCTTGTCCCCGCGCGGGGCGCTCGTTCAGCGTGGGGACATGTGCATCGATCACGGACTTCCCGAGCCCGTGGCCCGGCCGGAGGGCGTGTGCTGGTGCCTGGAGTGCTGGACCGGATCGAGGCGCTGGTCGTGGAGCACGGCCGGGGTCCCGGCCGTGCCCTGTTCGACCTGATCGAGCAGGCCCGGGCGCTCTACCGCTCCCGGATCAGCCCTTGATGCAGACCAGCTGCCGCAGGTGGGCGACGACCTCCACCAGGTCGCTCTGGGCCTCGATGACGCTGTCGAGGTCCTTGTAGGCGCCGGGGATCTCGTCCAGGACGCCGGAGTCCTTGCGGCACTCCACGCCCCGGGTCTGCTCCTCCAGGTCCCGCACGGTGAACCGCTTGCGGGCCTGGTTGCGGCTCATCCTGCGGCCCGCGCCGTGGGAGGCGGAGTGGAACGACTCCGGGTTGCCCAGGCCTCGCACGATGTACGTGCCGGTCGCCATCGAGCCGGGGATGATCCCCAGCTCGCCCCGGCCGGCGCGGATCGCCCCCTTGCGGGTGACGATGACGTCCACGTCGCCGTAGGTCTCCTCGGCCACGTAGTTGTGGTGGCAGGAGATCGGCTCGTCCCACTTCACCCGGCGGGGGAAGCACTCGTTGACGGCGTTGACGGTGATCGCGAGCATCACCGCCCGGTTGCGCCGGGCGTACTCCTGAGCCCAGTACAGGTCCCGGCGGTAGGCGTCCATCTCCTCGGTGCCGGCCAGGAACACCGCGAGGTCCCGGTCGGGCAGATCCTGATTGTGCGGCAGCCTTCCGGCCGCCTCTATGTGGTGCTGTGCCAGTTCGTTCCCGATTCCCCGGGAACCTGAGTGCAGAACCACCCACACCGAGCCCGAGGTGTCGGCGCACAGTTCCCAGAAATGGTTGCCCGAACCCAGTGAGCCCATCTGTGATCTGGCCTTGCCGAATTTCTCGGACCTTCCGCGGACGGCGGGGTGCAGTTCTTCGAACCCCTTCCAGAACTCGTACCAGCCGCGTTCGCGCAGTCCCTGGACGCCCGAGGGGTCGACCGGGGTGCGGTGTGAGCCCCGGCCCACCGGCAGCACCCTTTCGACCCTCGAGCGCAGCCGCCCCAGATCGCCGGGCAGGTCCTCCAAGGTCAGGTCACTGCGCATCGCGGTCATGCCGCAGCCGATGTCCACCCCCACCGCCGCGGGGGAGACCGCGTCGCGCATGGCGATGACGGAGCCGACCGTCGCGCCCTTGCCGTAATGGACGTCGGGCATGACGGCGAGCCCGTGGATCCACGGGAGCCCCGCCACGTTCTTCAGTTGGGCGAGCGCCTGTTCCTCGACCTCGGCGGGATCCGCCCACATCCGGATCGGAACGGTGCCGCCCGGCAGCACATGAAAGGACAACACCGGCTCCTCGTCTTGAACTCCTGCGGTATGCCGGGACTATGGAGCCATATTCGATGATGGCTGATCAAATCATTTTATCCGGGATTCACAGATCGGGGTCGTGCGGCCGGGCGCCGTCCATCGGGCGCAGCGGCTGGCGCTGCGGGACGATCATCATGGAGAAGTCGGCGGTGGCGACGATGCGGTCCTCGGGGTCCTTGACCCGGCACTCCACGATGACCAGCTGGCGGCCGACCTTGATGACCTCGGCGTGGGCGTGGACGACGTCGCCGTGGGGGCGGCCGAGGTAGCGCACGTGGAGGTCGGCGGTGACGAGGCTCTGCTCGCCCCGCTTGAAGTTGCTGCCGCGGGCCGCCGCGGTGCCGGCCGCCACGTCGATGAGGGTGGCGATCGCCCCGCCGTGCAGATTGGCAGTGCTGTTGAAGGCCTCCTCGCGGACGGGCATCGAGATGATCGCGTGCCGTTCCCCGATCTCCACGATCTCCAGCGCCAGCAAATGGTGCAGGGGGGTGTTGCGGCGCAGCTCGGTGCGGATGAACTCCTGGTCGGCCTCGGGCAGGTCCGCGACCCGGATGGTGCCGCCGACCGGTGCCTGCTCGCTCATGTCCTGCTCCCCTCCGTCCCCCGGTGACCCCGTGGGAGGACCATTATCGACAGTGGCATACAGGCTCCCCGCGCAGGGGCGGTCATGGGATGATGCGGTGTCCGCCGGGCCCGCCCCTTCACCGGGGCGGAGTGACGACGGTCCGTGCACGTCCATTCACTGGTTGATGCCGGAACTACCCGAAGTTCATCGTGGTCTTCCGCCACGTGATAAACCAAAGAGCGCCAACCGCGGGTTGTTGGCCACAAGGAAGAAAAGGCGGAGGTGGCTGGTGCCGAAGAGGCACGCGCTCGACGGGGCGACGGCGGCGATGAACGCCGCTTCCCAGGTGCTCGCCGTCCGGGGCAAGGCCGAACCCCAGGAGTTCGACAACGCGGACGTCCAGTGGGCGATGCGCGCCCGTGAGGGCGTGTGGGCCCCCACCCGGGACAAGCAGCGCATCCACGTGTCCCTCGACTGCGCGGCGGGTGACCGCGCGGCGACGGTGCTGCGACCGAGCCTGCGGGTGTTCGCGGGGGTCGACGTCGACACCGACATCGTCGCCCAGACGCTCTCCGACGGAATCCGCCTGGTGACGGTCGTGCACGGACCCGAGGCGCCGACGTTCTTCCGCTTCTCCGTGTCGCTGCCCGAGGGCCTGGCCCTGGAGGCGATGCCGTCCGGCGGGTTCGACGTGGTCAACCTCCGCTACGGCGCGACGGTCGGCCGCTTCTACACCCCCTGGGCCTGCGATGCGCTCTTCCGGCCGGTCCAGGCGCGCTACGAACTGGACGGCAACGCCATCGTGATGAGAATTCCGCATGAGGGCGCCGCATATCCGGTGGTGGCCGATCCGCATTACTCCATATGAGCCATGTGAATCGGATGTACGGTTAAACTCGGCCGCATGATTTTCACCCATGACACCGAGCACGCCCTCGGCATCATGGTGGAACTGGTCAACAGCGCCGAGGGCGGCCGGGAAGGGCTGCCCGACCTGGAGGCGCTGCGCGTCTTCGTGGCCGCCTCTCGGATGAGCGGGGTGCCGCCCGTCGAGGAGCAGGACCTGGTCCAGGTGAGGCGGTTGCGCGGCTTCTTTCGCGAGATCCTCCTGGCACCGGATCCCGCGAGCGCCGTGCCGCTGATCAACGAGCTGCTCGACCGGGTCAGGACCACCCCTCATCTGACGGACCACGACGGTTACGACTGGCACGTGCACTTCTTCGCGCCCGGGAGCCGGGTGAGCGAGCACCTGGCCGTCGAGTGCGGCATGGCACTGGCGTACGTGGTGGCGGCCGGGGAGCTGGACAGGCTGCGCTCCTGCGCGGCGGAGGGCTGCGACCGCGTCCTGGTCGATCTCTCCCGCAACCGGTGCCGCCGGTTCTGCGACAGCAGGACGTGCGGCAACCGGGCTCATGTCGCCGCCTACCGGGCCCGGCGCCGCGCGGTCTGACGGCCCTCCTCCGCCCGTCCGCCGGGGTCGCCGTGACCGGCGATGATCAGGGCCTCGTACCATGCGTCGGACGAGAAGATCAGCTGGAGCGGAATATCGGGATCCGTACTAACTAATCTGAAATGACGTGAAACGTCAGGCAACGCAGGATTCATCCTTCCTGCCGAGCAGGCCCTCTTCCCGGCTGGTAGACAGGAACATGCTGTTCTGGTGAGGGTAAAGGCGCAGAGAGGACCAGAGGTGCGGTTGCTCGACGAATATGGTCGCCAGGCCACAGACCTCCGTGTGTCGCTCACGGACCGCTGCAACCTGCGCTGCTCTTACTGCATGCCGCCCGAAGGGCTGGACTGGCTGCCCAAGCCGGAAGTGCTCACCGACGAGGAGGTCCTGCGGCTGGTGCGGATCGGCGTGGAGCGCCTCGGCATCACCGAGGTGCGCTACACCGGCGGTGAACCCCTGCTGCGCCGCGGCCTGCCCGGCATCATCGCGGGCACCGCGGCCCTGGAGCCCCGGCCCGAGATCTCGCTGACCACCAACGGGATCGGGCTGGCCCGGCTGGCCGCGCCGCTGCGCGAGGCCGGGCTCGACCGGGTCAACGTCTCCCTGGACACCCTGGACCAGGAGGTGTTCCGGCGGCTGGCCTTCCGGGACCGGCTGCCCGACGTCCTGGACGGGCTGGCCGCCGCGGCCGAAGCGGGGCTCACCCCCGTCAAGGTCAACGCGGTGCTCATGCGCGGGGTCAACGAGGACGAGGCGGTGCCGCTGCTGCGCTTCTGCCTGGAGCACGGCTACCTGCTGCGGTTCATCGAGCAGATGCCGCTGGACGCCCAGCACGGCTGGCAGCGCGAGAACATGATCACCGCGGACGAGATCCAGGAGCGGCTCGCCAAGGAGTTCGCCCTTCAGCCGCTGCCTTCGGCCGAGCGGGGCAGCGCGCCCGCCGAGCTCTTCGCGGTGGAGGGTTCCACCGTCGGCATCATCGCCTCGGTCACCCGCCCGTTCTGCGGGGCCTGTGACAGGGTCAGGCTGACCGCGGACGGCCAGATCCGCAACTGCCTGTTCGCCCGCGAGGAGTCCAACCTGCGCGACGCCCTGCGCGGCGGTGCCGGAGACGACGAACTGGCGGAGCGCTGGGTCGCGGCGATCCGCGCCAAGCGGGCCGGGCACGGCATCGACGATCCGTCCTTCCTGCAGCCCGACCGGCCCATGTCCGCCATCGGAGGCTGACCGGGTGGAGCCCTACGACGCGGTGATCCTGGCGGGCGGAGCGGCCCGGCGGTTCGGCGGAGGAGACAAGCCCGGGGCGAAGGCCGGCGGGGTCCCGCTGATCGTCCGGGTGGCCTCGGCGGTGGCGGGCGCCGGGCGGACCATCGTGGTGGGGCCGGAGCGGCAGGGGCTGGACGCGGTGTTCGTCCGGGAGGACCCGCCGGGAGGCGGCCCCGTGCCGGCGCTGCGGGCCGGGCTGGCGCTGGTCGAGGCGCCGCGGCTCGTCCTGCTCGCCGCGGACCTCCCCTTGCTCACCGAGGAGGTCGTCGCCGGGCTCCTGGAGCACCCCGAGGCCGTGCTGGTCGACGGGGAGGGCGCGGACCAGTGGCTGACCGGAGCGTGGCGCACGGACCGGCTCAGAGACGCGCTCGGCCGGTACGAGGGGCGGTCGCTGCGGGGGCTGCTGGGGCCGCTGGACCCCGTCCGGGTGCCGGGGCGCGATGATTGGACCGACTGCGACACCCCCGAGGATCTGGCGCGCGCCGAGGAGAGACTGAAGTGAACGAGTGGATCGAGACCGCCTGTGCCGAACTGGGCCTCGAGCCGGGGTCGGTGGACCGCGACCTGGTGCTCGACCTGGCCCGTGACGTCGCGCACGGCGTGGCCCGTCCGGCCGCGCCGCTGACCGCCTATCTGCTGGGAGTGGCGGTCGGGCGCGGCGGGGACCCGGCGGTCCTGGCGGAGCGGCTCAGCGTCCTGGCGGGGAAGCAGGAGGGGTAGGGGCGGCCCGCTCAGCCGTCGGTGGGCGCGAGTTCGCCCACCGGTACGGCGTCCTTGAGGAAACCACGGCGGTCGAGGAAGGACGACAGGCCGTCGCGGTGCTCGTCGCACGCCAGCCACACCTTGCGGCGTTCCGGGGTGTGGATTTTCGGGTTGTTCCAGCGCAGGCCCCAGACGGCGGTGGCGCGGCAGCCTTTGGCCGAGCAGATGAGGTCGGAATCTTTCACCGTTTTGGTCTTTCTTTAGCGGTCGTGGATGTCGTTTCCCTGCGAAGAACGGCAACGTGGGTCTTGTGCCCATTTCGGGCGTCCCAAGCGATTCGGGAGGATCTCATGGGAGACACCAGAAAGAAGCCGGCGAAGACCACCGGCAAGGCCAAGAAGGCGGCGCTCAAGGCCACACGCGCGGCCAAGCAGGAAAAACGGGCCCCCAAGGACAGGCCCGTCGAGGTCCAGCCTGAAGAATAGGGCGCGGGCCATGGGGGCGCGGACGGACGGCGTCCGCGCCCCTTGTCGTCCGTTCCATGCGCTCTCCCCGTCTCTTTCAGTCGGGTTGGGATGGAACGCGTTATTTGTCACGCTCCGCTCTCCCGCACGACCGTCGCCGTTCACTCTAGACTGGCGCCCCGTGAGTGATCTGTCGGCCTTGTCTTCCGTACCGCCCGCCGGGGTGAGCGGCCTGCACCGCGACGCGGTGCTCAAGTTCTTCTACGGTCCGATGGACTGCGGCAAATCCACCCTCGCCCTTCAGATCAACTACAACCACCGCAGGCAGGGGCGCCACGGCCTGGTGGTCACCAAGCACGACCGCTCGGGCGGCCCCCGCGTCACCAGCCGGATCGGCCTGGACGGCGAGGCCATCGAGGTCGAGGACGGCTTCGACTTCAGCTCCCTGGTCCTGCGCCGGACCGCGCCCCGCCTGGACTACCTCATCTGCGACGAGGTGCAGTTCTACTCGGTGGAGCAGATCGAGCAGCTGGCCGACCTCGTCGACGACTGCGACGTCGACGTCTACGCCTTCGGCCTCGCCTCGGACTTCCGCTCCGAGCTCTTCCCCGCCACCCGCCGTCTCTTCGAGCTGGCCGACGAGGTCTGCCGCCTCCAGGTGGAGGTCCTGTGCTGGTGCGGCCGTCCCGGCCAGCTCAACGCCCGCACCGTCGGCGGCGAACTCGTCCGCGCGGGAGAGCAGGTGGTCATCGCCGACACCGGCCAGGCGCCCGTCCGCTACCAGGTCCTCTGCCGCCGCCACTTCCGCTCCGGCGATCTCGGAAAGCACACCCCGGCGCCCTGACCCCGGCCGGGACCGCGCGACCGGCTCCTCCGGACCCGCCGGCCCCGGTCACGGGCGGGAGGGCGCCCCGCCGCCGTCGAGGAACGCCAGAAGGCGGTCCAGGGGCCAGGTGTTGACGACGTCGTCGGGGGTCAGGGCGGCGCGCTGGGCGATGCCGACGCCGAAGCGGGAGTAGCCCAGGTGGGGGACGGCGTGCGCGTCGCTGTCGATGGAGAACTTCACGCCGTGGTGGCGGGCCAGGCGGACCAGGTCGGAGGGGAGGTCGGCGCGGTCCGGGTAGGAGTCGATCTCCAGGACGGTGCCGGTGCGGGCCGCGGCCTGGAAGACGGCCGGCCAGTCGGCGTCCACCATGGGGCGCTTGCCGATCTTGCGGGTGGTGGGGTGGCCGATGATCTGGACGCCCGGGTTCTCGCAGGCGGCGATGAGCCGCCGGGTCATCTCGTCGCGGGACTGGGTGAAATGGGAATGGACGCTGGCGACCCGGACGTCGAAGCCCTCGAGGACCTCCAGCGGCCAGTCGACCGAGCCGTCCGGGCCGATGTTGAGCTCGGTGCCGTGCAGGAGCCGCATGCGGGGATGGCGCTCCTGCAGGCGGGCGAGGCGCTCGCGCTGGGCGAGGGCCTTCTCCAGGGTCATGCGCTGCATCACCAGGTCGGGCGCGTGGTCGGTGACGGCGTAGTAGGAGTAGCCGCGGGCCGCGGCGGTGGCGACCATGTCCTCCAGGGAGGCGATCCCGTCGGTGAGGTCGGTGTGGCTGTGCAGGTCGCCCCGGAGGTCGTCCAGCTCCACCAGGACGGGGAGCTCGTGGCGGAGGGCCGCCTCGATCTCGCCGCGGTCCTCGCGGAGCGGCGGCGGCACCCACTGCATGCCCAGCGCGGCGTAGACGTCCTTCTCGGTCCGTGCGGCGAGTGTCGCGCCGTCGCCGTCGAACAGGCCGTACTCGGAGAGTTTCCAGCCCCTCTTCGCGGCCAGTTCACGCAGGCGGACATTGTGGTCGGCGCCGCCGGTGAAGTAGAGGAGCGCGGCTCCCCAGGACTCGGCCGCGACCAGCCGGAGGTCGACCTGGAGGCCCTGCCCGGTGCGCACCGAGGTCCTGGCGTCGCCGACGGCCAGGACCTCGGCCACATAGGGCTGGGAGGTGAAGACGCTCATCAGCTCGGCGGGCCCCACCGCCAGGAGGTCCAGGTCGCCGACGGTCTCGCACATGCGGCGCGCCGACCCGGCGACGGCGACGCGCTCGGCTCCCGGCAGCGACTCGATCACCTTCTCGGCGAGCCGGTCCGCCACGCCCAGGTGGACCGGCTCGCCCGCCTGCCGCCGCTCGATCCCGCGCCGGAGGTTCTCGACGGTCTTGGGCCCCATGCCGCGGACGCCGCGCAGCCGCCCCTCGTCGATGGCCCGGGCGAGCGACTCCACCGAGTCGACGCCCAGCTCCCGGTAGAGGAACAGCGCCGTCTTGGGTCCGAGGGAGGGGAGCGTCATCAGCCGCCGCACCCCCTCGGGGATCTTCGCCCGCAGTTCGTCGAGCTGCCGGAAGCTCCCCCTGCCCAGGAACTCCTCGACCTTCGCCGCGATCGCGGAGCCGACCCCCGGCACGTCCCGGGCGTGGCCGGCCCGCAGATCCTCCGGATGCCCCGCGATCGCCTTGGCCGCCCGCTGGTAGCTCCGCACCCGGAAGGCGTCTCCGCCCTCCAGCGCGAACAGGTCGGCGTACTCGCGCAGCGCCTCGGCGACTTCGTCGTTGGCCCTTGCCATACCCCCAGCCTACGATCCGGCCCCGACACTCTCCGGCCGCGCATTCCCGAATCCGAACACCTGTTCGTATAGTGGAGGCATGATCTTCCAAGGATCCCTGCTGGACTGTGGGGGCGAGACCCGTCCCGGACCCCTGGGCGGCACCGTCCACCGCACCCCTCTGGCCCACGGCGCCTGGATCGACCTCCGCCCGGCCTGGGTCTCGGGAGCTGACGACCTCTTCCAGGCCCTGGTCCACGCCGTCCCCTGGCGCGCCGAAAAACGCGTCATGTACGACAAGCTCATCGACGTTCCGCGCCTCACCGCCTTCTACGGCGAGGACGCATCCCTGCCCCACCCCGCCCTGTCCGTCCTTCGGGACGCCCTCTCCGCCCACTACGCCTCCGAGCTGGGTGAGCCCTTCCGCACCGCGGGCCTCTGCCTCTACCGAGACGGCGGGGACGGCGTCGCCTGGCACGGGGACAGGATCGGCAGGGGCCGCACCGAGGACACCATGGTCGCCATCGTCTCCCTGGGCTCGCCCCGCCACCTCCTCCTGCGCCCCGCCGCCGACGGAGGCCCCACCCTCCGCCACGCCCTGGGCCACGGCGACCTCCTCGTCATGGGCGGCTCCTGCCAGCGCACCTGGCTCCACTCCATCCCGAAGACCGCCGCCGCCCGAGGGCCTCGTATCAGTGTGCAGTTCCGCCCGCGCGGTGTCCGCTGACCGGTCCTGCGTTCGGATGCCCCAGGCGTCCCTCGAGGTCCGGAGACGGCCGTCGGGAAGAGCCGCGCACGGCCGCGATCTGAGCGCGGCGCGTCTCCCGCCGCGTCCGAGCGGAGGGCCGCGGCGGCACGCGGCGCTACGCGGGAGGCTCGCCGGAGCGGTCCGGAGGGATGGGGCGCAGCCCCGCGGAGGGGGCTGGAGGAGCGAGGAGGGGCGGGGGTGCCGAGACCGCGCGGGGAGGGGAGAGCAGGCTCTGGATCAGGGGGACGAGGTGAGAGGAGTCCAGGGGGTGGAGGCTCCCGAAGTCGAGTTCCTCGCCTGAACGGGTCGTCACGGAAAGAGACCAGCGCTGCTGGAAGGAGGGCAGGGAGGCGACCGACAGCACTTCGGAGAACACGATCTGGAGCCCCGGCCCGGACCTTCGCGCGGTGTCGGCGCGGAAGCCGAGCAGTCGCCGCCCCGTCACCGCCAGATGGGTGAGCCTGGGAAGGGTCTTCACGGTGGCGACCAGGGCGAGCAGCGGCTCGTCCGGCGCGAGGAAGGGCTGGAGGACGCGCGCCAGCTGGCGGGTCTGGACCGGCCGGAGTCGTGTTCCGGAGTAGAAGTACTCGATGGCCATCGGTTCCTCGGGGGTGGGAGAGATTCTCTTTTGGAGAGGATGGCCGGGAGAGGTGACGGTTCGGCCACGTTAAGTGATCGATTCGGAGACCGCCTGCGGGTGAGATGCTCGGGTTCGCCGGGCGCGACGGTTCGGGCGTGAAGAGGGACCGATGGAGGACGTTGTGCGCAGGGTGGTGCTGGCATCGGCGTCGAAGACGCGGCTCGAGGTGTTGCGGGCGGCGGGGGTGGAGGCCGAGGCGGTCGCCAGCGGGGTGGACGAGGAGGCCGTCGAGGCGGAGTCGGTGCGGGAGCTGGTGGAGGCACTGGCGATCGGCAAGGCGCAGGCCGTCGCGGAGCGGGTGGGGGAGGCGCTCGTCATCGGGTGCGATTCGTTGCTGGAGCTGGAAGGGCGGGGGCTGGGCAAGCCCGAGAGCGCCGATCAGGTCGTGCGGTGGTGGCGGGAGCGGCGGGGGAGGAGAGGGACGCTCTACACCGGTCACTGCCTCATCGATACCGGAAGCGGCCGGCGGGTGAGCGCGGTGGGGGAGACCGCGGTGAGGTTCGGGAGCCCGTCCGATGCGGAGATACGGGCTTACGCCGCGTCGGAGGAGCCGCTGTGGGCGGCGGGGGCCTTCACCATCGACGGGAAGGGCGGCTGGTTCGTGGAGCGGATAGAAGGGGACGCGGGGAACGTGCTGGGGCTTTCGCTTCCGCTGCTGCGAGAGCTGCTGGGAGAACTGGGGATTTCGCCCAGCGAGTTGTGGAGCCGGTGAGCGCCGGGGACGGCCGACGCGGAGAAGGGTCCGGCTGATCGCCCGCAGTGTGGAGGCGGGCGATCGGCCGGATCCCGGGGCTCAGTGCTCGCGCAGAAGCCTTCCCGCGCCTTCGACCCGGTCCTCGATGCCGTTCTCGCGCAGTGCCATCCACCACGTCGCCGCGTTGATCGCGATGGTGGGCAGGCCCAGCCAGCGCTCGGCCTCGTCGGCCAGGCCGACCATGGACAGGTTGGTGCCGCACTGGATCAGCGCGTCCACCTCGCCTTCGGCCAGCTCGCGCAGCGCGCCGCGCAACTCGTCCTCGGTGACGTGGGCGATCGACACCGCCGTCGGGCACTTCAAGCCGATGATCTTGTCGACCTCGAAGCCCAGTTCGTTGAAGAAGAGCCGGACGTTCTCGTCGCCGACCGGCTGGTAGGGGGTGACGACGCCGATGCGCCGCGCCCCGTACAGCTTCAGGGCGCGCTCGCACGCCTCGGCGCCGGTGGCGACCTGCAGGCCGGTCAGGTCGTGGATCTGCTTGATGAACGCGCGGTTGCCCTCGACGCCGCCCCAGAAGGTCTCGGCGGACATGCCCATGACCATGTAGTCGGGCTCGCAGGTCATGACCCGCTCGCAGGCCGCGCCGATCTCGTCGCGGATCTGGTCCAGGAGCCGCTCCATGCCCTCGTCCCCGGCCATGTTCTGGTCGCGGATGTGGATGCGGGAGAAGTGCGAGGTCACCCCGGGGACCGACATGCGGTAGAAGTCGGGCTCGACGATCGTGTTGGTGGAGGGTGCGATGACGCCGAACTTGCGGCGCCAGCCCAGCGCGTCGGTCATGACGGGATCTCCTGCTCTGTCTGCTGTCTTTGGAGGGCGACGAGCCGCCAGGCGGCGATGAGGAACATCGCCTGGCTGACCGTGTTGATGGACTGCTCGAGCCACTGGCGGGCGATGGTCTGCTCACCCGAGCTCAGCGGGCCGAGCGCGTACTGGCCGATGATCCAGACGATGAACAGCTTGTGCCGGCGGCTCAGGATGACGGCCGCGGCGGTGCTGGCCGCGATGGTGAGGATGAGCATCGGCAGGGTGCCGCCGATCGCGAAGGCGGTGCCGAGGCCGGCCATCCAGAGCCCCGCTATGGCGGGGACGGGCACCCGGGGCTCGACGGCCTTGATGAGGACGAGGAAACCCGCGGACAGGAACGGGAACAGCGCCAGCGGCACCATCCACAGATCGACGTCGGTGGTGGCGATGACGGTCTTCCATCCGGCCTTGGCGACCCCGCCCAGGCCCACGAGCAGCGCGGCGATCCTGGCCAGCCTGGTGTCGATGCCGTCCACCCTGGCCAGGAGGAGCGCCCCGGCGGCGGTGAACACCACCGGGACGAAGTCCTCCAGGGCCAGGATGACGGGGTATTCCATCTCGCTCACGCGAACAGGTCCCGCTTGTTGAAGCCCGCCGTGGCGAACCGGAACGCGATCTTCGGCGTGGTCAGCCAGGCGACCCGCCCGCCGTTCTTGACGCCCTTGAGGATGCCCTCGGCCAGGAACGGCGTGACCGTCTCGACCTTGTCGGCGAGGATGTTGAAGATCTTCTTGGCCTTCTCCAGCTCCTCGGGCGTGTACTCCTGGACGAGCAGGTCGGTGACGACCATGCCGGGGGACAGGTGGGCGGCCTTGACCGGGGTGCCCTTCAGCTCCTTGGCCAGACCGTCCGTCACGTAGGTGACGGCCCGCTTGGTGGCGCCGTAGGCGACGAGGCCGGGCATGGTCCGCCCGTCGCTGCCGAAGCCCTCCATGTTCCAGACGGTGCCGAAGCCCTGCTCGAGCATGTGCCTGGCCGCGACGGCGCTGCCGTTGAGCACGCCGAGCAGGTTGGCGTTGACGACGGTCTCGATCTGCTCGGCGGGCAGTTCGGTGAGCGGCTTGCGCGCGGTGGAGACGCCCGCGTTGTTGACCCAGTGGGCGACCGGGCCGAGCGAGGCCGCCTTCTCCCACAGGTTCTTCACCTGGGCGCGGTCGGTCATGTCGCAGACGACGCCGGTCGCGCCGAGCTCGGCGGCCGCCTCGTCGACCCCGCCGCGCCCGCAGATCACGACCTGCGCGCCGCGGGCGATGAGCTCCTTGGCCAGGCCGCGGCCGATGCCGCGGGTCCCGCCGGTCACCACGATCACCGCCATGTCAGCACCCCGTGGATGACGCCCGACAGCGTGTTGCCGTCGAAGACCTCGTAGGTCACCGCGAGCGTCTCGCCCGCGTTCATCCCCGGCGTCGCGTCGATCATGAACTCGCGGCCCTTGATCTTGGTGATGGCGGTGCCGGTCGAGAAGTGAACGCTCGGGAAGTTCGCCCGGCCGAACGCCTGCGCGTTGCCCCAGGCGTCAGGGCCCTCGTAGAACATCCGGGTGCCGTCGCGGCGCTGCTCGACGGTGTAGGACCGCTCGGCCGCGCCGGACCAGGTGACGTGCGCGCGGGTGCGCAGCAGGTCGATCGGCTCCAGTTCCAGCGTGACGGTGACGTCGCCGATCAGCTTCTGGTCGGCGCCCCACAGCTCGCAGACGCCCTCGTACCCGCCGGCC
The DNA here is from genome assembly GCF_039871655.1 of Actinocorallia sp. B10E7. Lineage (NCBI taxonomy): Bacteria > Bacillati > Actinomycetota > Actinomycetes > Streptosporangiales > Thermomonosporaceae > Actinocorallia > Actinocorallia sp. B10E7. Next base: position 793,346 of record NZ_JBDPLZ010000003.1, on the reverse strand, counting down.
TTCTTCGTCGGCAGGATGAAGGGGACCGGGCCGTTGCGGGTCTCGGCCTCCAGGAAGTCCAGCGGCGGCTCCTCACGGCGCTTGTAGACGCCGTTGAAGCAGCCGACGACCGTCCAGCCCTGGTAGAGGACCGAGGAGTACACCTGGGTCTCGCCGTCCGGCAGGTTGTGGTTCCAGGTGTTGAGGTCCACCTGCCAGCCGGGCCCGTAGTAGTGGGCGTCGACGAACCCGCCGTACGGCTGGCCCGTTCCGAAGAAGTCGGGGCCGGTGTAGACGCGGTCGCTGTCGGAGTCGATGACCCCGAACGCGAACGGGGCGCCCAGCCGGAACCGCCCGGCCAGTTCGCCGCCGCCCTCGAGGCCGCCGTCCATGTAGTACGTGGTGGTGCCGTTCTCGAACACCGACGAGCGCCGGATGTCCTCGTAACCGCACCAGACGCCCTTGTCGTTGAACAGAGACGGCCGGCCGTGCCACTCGCCGGCGATCCGGTTCTGCCATTCGCTGGGTTCGCTCACCCCTGCACCTCGTTGTGGATGAGCTCGGCGCGCATCTTGTCGGAGGCCTCTTGGCCGACGAGCCGGGTGACCCGCTCCCAGACCGGGTCGACCTCGGGGCTGAACAGGTTGGTCCGGTTGGCCCGGTCGCGGGCGGCCAGGTCCGTGTCGGCGAGGGTCGCCAGGACCTCCTGCGGCAGGCCGGACTCCAGCAGCGCCGACCAGTGCGCGAAGTAGTCGTCCACGAACGTGTCGAACGCCTTGAACTGCTCCTCGTCGGCGCGGTTCACCAGCATCCAGGGCGACATCATGGCGTACTGGCGCGGGCCGATCGCGGCGCGCAGCGAGCCGAAGACCTCCTTGGAGCGCTCGAAGACCGGGCTGAGCGGCTCGAAGACGGCGTCGACGTAGGCCAGGTGGGAGGCCAGCTCGGCGCGCGGGACGAGGTCGAGGTGGAAGGCGAGGGTGCCGCCCGCCTCGACGGAGTCCAGGGTGAAGTGGGGCAGCGCCGAGCCGTCCGGGGTGAACGCGAAGATCATGTGGCTGTCCATGCCGATCTGCGGCACGACCAGGCTGATCGTCACGACCTTGGCGAGCTTGGTGCCGGTGCGCACCTCGAGCCGGCCGACGGAGTCGGGGCCCATCGAGCTGAACAGGTCGTCGCCGTAGACGAGCTTGAGGTCCTCCACGCCTTCGAGCTTGGCGAGAGTGCGGTCGAACAGGCTCTTGGGCAGCGAGGTCATGATTCTTCTCCCTTGGTCTCCTCGGCGGCCTTGGCAGCGGCCGCGCGCTCGGCCTCGCCTTCGAGGATGGACTTGTCGACGCGGGGGTGCTCGCCCTTGGCCTTGTGCACCCAGGCGCGGGCGAGCTCGGGGTTGTTCTTGCGGGCGGGCGAGGGGATGACGGTCGCCTCGCGGCGAGGGACGTCGCCCATGATGCGGTCCTCGTCGCCGAGCATCCATCCCTTGTCGGCCAGCTCCTGGCGGCGACGGCGGTAGTGCACCGCGATGAGGTCGGACTTGACGTGCAGTTCGGCGGCCAGGTCGGCCGGCAGCAGCTCGGGCCGGGTGCCGTCCACGACCGGGACGTCCTGCTCGAAGATGCCGTAGATGCGCTTGAGGGCGTTCTTGTCGGCCCAGTCACCGGTGAAGAAGTCGCGCAGCGCCACGAACTTCACCAGCGTGGTGGTCTCGTCGATCGGCACGTTGCTGTCGTAGATGATGATGTTGCCCATGGGCAGCCGCACGTGCAGCTTGATCATGTTCGGCAGCATCCAGCCCGCGCTGGTCTCGACCGGCGGGCGGTCCTTCAGGCCCTCGCTCTTGCCCGACAGCCGTCCCCACAGGCCCTTGGCCTTCGGCGGGTAGAGCTTGACGGTCGCGAACGCCGACCACTCGTCGGGCGTCTCGACCTCGTACTCCTCCACCTCGGGCCGCTCGGGGTTGCCGAACCTGCCGCCGTGGACGAACGGGGTGTGCGCGATGTCGCAGCCGTTCTCCAGGATGCGCTCGTAGTTGGAGTTCCACAGGTACTCGCCGTAGACCGGCTTCCAGCGGCCGCCGTCCTTCTTCAGGTCGTCGAACTCGGGCCAGTGGGGGATCGGGGGACGGTCCTCCTCGGCCAGGTCGCCCATGAAGACCCACACGAAGCCGTACTTCTCGGTGGTCGGGTAGGAGTCGACGCGCGCCTTCTTCGGCATGCCCCGGCCCTCCAGGTTGGCCGGGATCTTCACGCAGGTGCCGTCGGGCACGAACTCCCAGCCGTGGTAAGGGCAGACCATCTTGTCGTCCTTGACCCAGCCGCCGGACAGCGCCGCGCCGCGGTGCGGGCACAGGTCCGACAGGCAGACGACCTCGCCGTCGCGCTTGCGGTACAGGACGAAGTCCTGGCCCAGACACGTGATCTTCTTGGGCTTGCCGGTGATCTGGTCGGACGTCTCGACCGCGTACCAGAAGTTCTTCAGCATCAGTGCTCCCGCAGGGTGACGGAGGGGGGCGGGTTCTTTCGCACCTTCTCCAGGGAATCGGGGTCGCCGTTCAGCCGGGCGCGCAGGAAGGCGATCAACACTTCCAGGTAGGCGGCTCGGCTCTCGGCGGGGTCACGTCCGGGCTCCAGGTCGAGGAAGGCCCGCGCGGCGGTCGGATCGACGGGGTCGGCGACCGCGAAGTGGTTGGCGCCTTCCAGGACGGCGAACAGGTGGCCCTCACCGGGCAGCGCCTCGTCGAAGGTCCTGGTGACGGGGTCGGCGAAGCCGTCCTGGCCGTACCGGTCACTGCTGCCCATGATCACGCCGTCGCGGGTGCCGACGGCCAGGAACACGGGGCATTCGACCTGGGCGGGCAGCACGGTGCCGGCGGGCCAGCCGAGCATGGTCGCCACCATGGTGTGGGTGCCGAATCCGAAGGCGGCCCGCACACCGGGGAAGAAGCGCGCGGACTGCAGCACGACGGTCCCGCCGGCGGAGTGCCCGCCGAGGGCGACGCGGTCGAAGTCCAGCGCGTCCTTCAGCAGGTCGATCTCGCGCAGCGCGTCGAGGATCGCGGGGATGGTCGGGCAGGTCGGCCGGGTGCCGTAGGCGTCGGGCCGGGCGGCGTCCAGGTCGACGCCGCAGGTCAGCCCGTACTGGCCGCCGAACAGCTCGGCGACGCGGTCGAACGTCACCACCGCGTATCCGGCCTCGGCGATCCCGACGGCCAGGGAACGATAGGAGTCCTGGGCGACGTTGACGCCGGAGCAGAGCACCACGATCGGGTGCCTGCCGGGGGCCGGCGGGAAGACGCCGGTGAGGCGCTCGGCGTCGGTGCCCTCGGCGTGGGCGGGGTAGTAGACCTTGAGGTGGGCGGTGTCGAACGGCGGCTCGCCCTGCGTGCGAGCCGACCACCACAGGGAGCGGATCAGGGGAGCGGTCGTCACGGGCGCGGCAGTTCCCGGTCGCCGCCCCACAGGGCGCGGACGAGCTTGCCGGTGAGTTCCTCGCCGAAGTAGCGCACGCCCATGGAGTTGGCGGGGTCGCGGTCGGCGATGTTGCGGCGGATCCTCAGGTCGATCTCGCGCTGCGCCTCGCGCTCGGACTCCGGCACCTCCTCGGCCTCGTCGACCCAGGTCAGCCAGCGGTCGACGTGGTTGTGCATCCAGTCGCTGACGGCCTGGAAGTTCTCCTGTGACCACTTGAAGGAGTAGCACTGGGCGGTGGGGGAGAGGCTGGTGCGGATGAACGCCGAGGGGCTGGTGAACCACTCGAAGTCGGGGTGGTCGGCCTGGAACTTCAGCCAGTCGTCGTTGACCGGCGCGTAGTACTTGTCGTAGTAGTCGTCTTCGATGACCAGGCTGACCCGGGGCACCGAGTCGCAGTAGAACCAGCCCTCGGGCCACAGCAGCAGGGCGATGCCCAGGTGGGGGACGCGCACCTGGGGGCCGAGCCAGACGGTCAGGTGCAGGTTGACGAAGCTGGCGCCGGGGTTGCCGAGCCAGGAGTGCACCATCCAGTCGATCTCGGGGCCGCTGTAGGCGGCGACTTTTCCGCCCGGCCCGTCCGGGTAGGTCCCGTAGGACTCCAGCTCCTCCGTGGAGGGGTCGCGGGTGGTCTCGAACCGGGCGTCGATCTTCGCCTTCAGCGCCTCGAGCAGACCCTGGTACTTCCCGAACGCTTCCGTCACGTCGACGACGGGCGAACTGTCGAGCATCTGCTCGACGTTCCGGATGGTCTCACTCATCGATTTTTCCGTCCTGGTTCGCTAGAGGAAACGCTGTTTCCATTTTTGGATTCGGGGGTGCCGCTGTCAACGGCCGCGCTGTTACGGTGCGGTTTCCTTCAGGGTGCCCAGGGAGCGCCAGGCGCGCCCGTTGACCAGGTCGGTGTTCTTGGACACGAGCCGGTTGACGGCCTGGGCGGGGTGCACGGTGCCGACGGTGACCCCGTGGCCGGCCTCGGTGACGATCGGGTGGCTGATCCGGCCGGTGAACGGGCCCTCCCAGGCCGTCCAGAGGGTGAAGTCGCCGGTCAGGTCGAGGATCAGGCCGCCTTCGGTCCAGGCGGAGACGACGTTCAGCCGGTTCTCCGCGGACCGCTCGGGAAGTCCCAGGGAGGTCTCCCAGTCCTCGCCCGCGGCGCGCGGCACCGCCACCACGTCGGCGTCGGCGATCGCGGCCAGCCGGAAGGCCTCCACCACCACGGAGTCGTCGCCGACGACCAGCGCGAGCCGGCCGAAGGGAAGCTCGAAGACCTCGACGCCGGAGCCGAGCCGGGCGACCCACGGCAGCCGCTCCGTCCGGTGCAGTTGGAGCTGGACGCCCGCCTCGCCCTCGGCCGAGACGACCAGGCCCGCGTGGGCGTCGCCGTCGCGGACGCTGGTGACGGCGTATCCGCCGGTGCCCACCAGGGCCTTGGCCAGCGCCTCCGCGACCTCCGCACGTCCGGTCTCGCCGAAGGCCAGCTCCGGCAGGACGATGAGCTCGGCGCCCGCCGCGGCGGCCTCGGCCACCCCGGGCAGAGGGTCGTCGGCCGCCACGACGGCGACCCGGCACCCCTCGGCCCCGGGGGGAGCGGTGCGCTCCCGCGGTTCGGAGGCGATCGGCCGGTACAGCTCGGGCCTGCGCATCGCGAGGATGCCGGTGCCGTCCGGGCGGGTCTTCACGTCGGCCAGGGAGACGTCGATGTCGGCGACGACCACGGCCTCGCCGGAGCGCGGGCCCTTGGCGACGACGGTGCCGTCGGGGGCGACGATCTGGCTCTCGCCCGCGCCGTGCACCTGCTCCGGCGGGACGCCCAGCCGCTCGGCGATGGCGGGGGTGAGGGCCTCGGGCAGCAGCGGGCCGACCTTGTTGGCGGCCACCACCCACACCTTGTTCTCGGCGGCCCGGACGGGGATGTGCAGGCTCGCCTCGTCGGTGGCGAACGAGTTCAGGCTGTTGAGCAGCAGCTGCGCGCCGCGCAGGGTGAGGTCCCGGCAGACGTCGGAGGTGACGCCCTCCATGCAGGCGTACAGGCCGATCCGGCCGATCGGGGTGTCGATGACCGGGCCGGGCTCCTCGCCGGGGTCCATGTGGTCGCCCTCGGCGCCCATGAGGGTGAGCTTGTCCGAGTGGCCGAGCAGGCTCCCGTCCGGCCCGTACAGCAGGCTGGTGGCCGTGGTGCGGCCGTTCTCGCGGGCGAGGGTGACGTTCAGCTTCACGTACGCGCCGTGCCGCGCGGCCCGCCCGGCGATGGCGCCGAGGAACCCGCCGTCCAGGGTGCAGGCCCGCCGGTGCGCTGTTTCCCGACTGTTATACCAGGACAAATGATTGCAAAACTCCGGTAGAACAATGAGGTCAGCGCCTTCGGCGGCGGCCGCGTCGATCATCCGCAGGCAGGTGGCGAGGTTGGCGGTGATGTCCTCGCCCGCCGCGAACTGTACCGCTGCGACCCGCATGTTCGTGCCTCCTGGTTCCTCTAGCGAAACACTGTTTCCAAAACATACAATCAGTGCCGCTGGATGGGAAGAGATTTCACGTCGGGAGAGCGCCATGTTGACCCACATCGTCCTGATGAAGTTCACCGATCCGGAGCGCGCCCCGGAGGCCAAGGGGAAACTGGAGGCCCTCGGCCCGGTCGTCGACGAGATCCGGAAGATCACGGTCGGTCTGGACGTGGTGCGCGGCGAGGTCTCCTACGACCTGGTCCTGATCACCGAGCACGAGTCCCTGGAGGAGCTGAAGGCCTACCAGGGCCACCCGGCCCATCTGGAGGTCGCCGGCTGGCTCCGCCCCCTCCTGTCCGCCCGCGCGACCGTCGACTTCTGACCCGTCCCCGCGAAGGCCGCCGCACCGCCCGGGGCGGCGGCCTTCGCGCCGAGGATGTGCCGGGAGGAGTGGTTGCAGGTCCGGAAAAGGAGCTGCGGGGCGAAAAAGCCGGTCAATAGGGTGATCCGAGCGATATGGGGAGCTCGGGGAGTGCATATGACGGGGGCAGAGGTCGGCCGGACGATCGCCAGGACGCGGATCGCCGAGGAGAGGATCGCCGAGTGCCTGTGTGAGGGATCGACGGCGCTCGACCTGGCGGGACTGGAGCTGGAGAAGGTGCCCGCGAGCATCGGGGCCCTCGTCCAGCTGACCGACCTGGACCTGAGCGGCAACAGGCTGACCTATCTGCCCAAGCCGATGCGGCACCTCACGGCCCTGCGGCGGCTGCGCCTGAGGCGCAACCTGCTGACCCTGCTGCCGGACCACCTGCGGAGCCTCACCGCGCTCACCTGGCTCGACCTGGACCACAACCTGCTCGGCCTCCCGCCCGAGTGGCTCGGCGAACTCACCGCGCTCACCACGCTCATCCTGAGCGACAACAGGCTGATAGCCCTGCCGGAGTCGGTGGGGAACCTGACCGCCCTCACCCGGCTCGACCTGAGCGGGAACCGGTTGACCTCCCTGCCGGAGTCGATGGGGAACCTGTCCGGCCTCACCGAGCTGGACCTGCACAAGAACCACCTGGCCTCCCTGCCCGAATCGATAGGGAACCTGTCAGGCCTCACCGAGCTGGACCTGTACGGCAACCGGTTGACGTCCCTGCCGGAATCGGTGGGAGACCTCACCGCCCTTCCCGAACTGAGGCTGGGATTCAACCTGCTGGTCTCCTTGCCGGAGTCGATAGGGAACCTGTCAGGCCTCACCGAGCTGAACCTGTCCGGCAACCGGCTGGTCTCCTTGCCGGAGTCGGTGGGGAACCTGTCCGGTCTCACCGAGCTGAACCTGAGCAGGAACCAGTTGGTCTCCCTGCCCGAGTCGACAGGGAGGCTCACCCGTCTCATCTCGCTGGAACTGGGCGACAACCGGCTGGTCTCCCTGCCGGAGTCGATAGGGAACCTGTCAGGCCTCACCGAGCTGAACCTGTCCGGCAACCACCTGGTCTCACTGCCGGAGTCGATAGGGAGACTGACCGGCCTCACCAGACTGGAACTGCGCGGCAACCGGCTGACGTCCCTGCCGGAGTCGATAGGGAACCTCACCGGCCTCACCTGGCTCACCCTGTACGGCGGCAACCGGCTGGTCTCCCTGCCGGAGTCGGTGGGCGATCTCACCTCTCTCTACCGGCTCGTCCTGAGCGGCAACCGGCTGGCCTCACTGCCGGAGTCGATAGGGAGACTGACCCGTCTCACCGAGCTGAACGTGAGCGGCAACCGGCTGAGCTCACTGCCGGAGTCGGTGGGGAACCTCACCGTTCTCCACCGGCTCGATCTGAGCGACAACGAGCTGACCGCTCTGCCGGAGTCGGTGGGGAACCTCGCCGTCTCCCACATCGACCTGCGGAACAACCTGCTCACCTGTCTCCCCGAGTCGATCGGCGCCCTCACCCGGCTGACCCGGCTGGACCTGCGCGGCAACCGGCTGACGTCCCTGCCGGAGACGCTGGGACGGCTGACCGGCCTCACCGGCCTCTACCTGGCCGGCAACCTGCTGACCACGCTCCCCGAATCCCTGGGAGGGCTCACCGGGCTCACCGAGCTCTCGGCGAAGGACAACGGGCTGGCCGCGCTGCCGGAGTCGCTGGGGGACCTCACCGCTCTCGAAGAGCTCGACCTGGCCGGCAACCGGCTGACCTCCCTGCCGGAATCCGTGGGGAGGCTCACCGCGCTCCGGCGGCTCGACCTGAGTGACAACGAGCTGACCGCTCTGCCCGCGTCGCTGGGGGATCTTCCCGAGCTCTCCACACTCGATCTGCGCGGTAACGGGCTGACCGCCTCGCCCGGACGGCGGAGGGAGCTCTCCGCCGCCGAGGCCGCGCTGCACGAGCTGCGTGCCCGGCTCCGGCGGCTGCACGACGGCGGGGGCGGGCCGGACATGCGGGAGCTGGCCCGCCGGATCAACGAGCGGCTGAAGACGGAGGGGGCGATCGGGCCTTCCACCGCGCACACGGTGCTGTACTGCCGCATCCTGCCGTCCTGGGAGCAGGTGGAGCTGCTGGCGCGGGCGCTGGACGCCGACGCCGGGCCGTTGCGTCCGGTGTGGGAGGCGGCCTACGAGGCCTCGCCCGAACGAGCCGTGGCGGAGGGGCTGTACCGGCCTCTGGGCGGCGACCCCCTCACCGGGCGCGGCCCCGTGCCGAAGGGGGCGGAATCGCGGCTGTGGGATCCGGCCGTCGGCGCGTACCAGATCGTCAGGAACGGCGGTATCAGCGACTGCGGGGAGGTCCGCGCGCTGGCCTTCCACCCCGACGGCGACCTCCTGGCCACCGCGGACCTCAAGGGGTCGGTGCGGTTGTGGGACCCGGCCACGTGCCGGCCCACCACCGGCCCCCTCACCGGCCACACGGGCTCCGTCACCCGGCTGCTCTTCCACCCCCGCAGCCATCTGCTCGTGTCCGCGGGCGAGGACGGGACGGCGAGGGTGTGGAACCCCGCCACCGGCGATCTCGTCGGCGCTCCCTTCACCCGGCATGAGAGCGGCATCGCGGATCTCGCCTTCCACCCCGGAGGCCGCCTGCTGGCCACCGCCGGGAACGACGGAACGGTGTGGCTGTGGGACCCGGCCACGGGCGAGCCCGCCGCAGGACCCCTCGCCTGCCACACCGAGCGGCTGTGGGCGCTGGCCTTCCACTCCGGGGGCGGGCTGCTCACCGCGGGCAGCGACGGAGGCGAGCCGGGCGCGCTGATACGGCTGAGAGACCTGGCCACGGGGGAGACGGACACCCGGGTCCTGGCCGAGCAGACGGGCCGCGTCACCGGAGCGCTCTTCAACCCCGACGCCGACCGGCTCGCCGTTCTGGCCGGCGACTCGCCCAGCTCGTTCGAGGTCCGCACGGTGCGGCTGTGGGAGACGGACACCGGCAGGCCCGCCGCCGAACCGTTCCTCTCCGCCGCCAGGAGAGCCCAGGCGCTGGCCTTCCACCCGGACGGAGGGCTGCTGGCCGTCGGCGGCTGGCATGTGAGCAGCCTCTCGGCCAGAGCGCAGGTGTGGGACCCGGACACCGGCTCCCACCGGTCCCCGGACCCGGGCGCACTGGACCAGCCCTCCGACGGCGTCCAGGCGCTGGCCTTCCACCCGGACGGCCATCTCCTGGCCACCGGCATCGAACGCCACGGGGACGGGGAGACCTGGCTGTGGTGCACCGTCGCCGAGCCGGTCGGCACCCCGCTGCCGCACCGGACCCCCTGGGTGCGCACGGCGGTCTTCCACCCCGACGGCGGCCTGCTGGCCACCGCGGGCTCCCTGGGACCGGTGCGCTTCTGGGACCCGGCCACGGGCGACTCCAGGGACGTCCCCGGCTCCGAGGGCGCCCTGGAGGTGGCCTTCCACCCCGGAGGAAGGCTGTACGCGGCCGTCGAGACGGACGAGACCGGCGGCGGAACGGTGTGCCTGCGCGACCTGGCCACCGGTGAACCCGTCGGCGTCCCCCTCCCCGGGTATGACCTGACGGAACACGTGAGGCTGGCCTTCCACCCCGGCGGACGCCTGCTGGCCACCACCGACTGCGCCAGAAGCGACTACACCGGCATGGTGTGGCTGTGGGACCCGTTCACCGGGGAACTCCTGCACGTCCTGCCCACGGGCCGCGCCGAACGCCTCGTCTTCCAGCCCGGAGGAGACCTGCTCGCCGTGGCCGGCGCCGGGGTGACGTTGTGGGACCCGTTCACCGGTGAACTCGTCCGCGACTCCCTCACCGGCCCCCGCAGCCACTATGGACAGGAGGTGGCGGCCTTCAGCCCGGACGGCCGGCTGCTCGCCACCGCTCCCGGCTACTCCGAAGACGGGGTGTGGCTGTGGGACCCGTCCACCGGTGAACGCGTCGGAGAGCCCCTCGCCGTCAGGGAGGGGTACTCGGCGACCAGCGCGGCCTTCCACCCCGACGGCGGCCTGCTGGCCGTCGGCTACCACGACGGCGGGGTGTGGCTGTGGGATCCGTCCACCGGTGAACGCCTCGGCGCCCCTCTCACCGGGCACGGTCGCCAGGTCAACGACCTGGCCTTCCACCCGGACGGCCGTCTGCTGGTCGGCGCAGGGGACGACGGGACGGCACGACTGTGGATCCGGGCGTCCTGAAGGTCAGGAAAAGGTTCCCGTTCCTTTCCAGAGCCGTAGTTGACCCTCCGTGACGGTCTTCGCACGGTGGAATCATGACCGCACAGGCGACGACGGTGACCGATCCGGTGGCGGAGGGGCTGTTCACCGGTCTCTTCCTCGATCCTCCGGACGACCCCTATCCGCAGTACCGGAGACTGCGCGAGACGGCGCCGGCGCTGCTCGCCTCGGACGGCACGCTGGTGATCTCCCGCTACGCCGACTGCGACGCGGCGCTGCGGCACCGGGCGCTCGGCAAGGGCGAAGAGCGGCTGGGGTTCACCGGGCCGGACGGGCCGAGCCCAGAGGAGCTGAGGCAGGCCAGGGAGCGCTTCGGGCACAGCATGCTGAACGCCAACCCGCCCGAGCACACCCGGCTGCGCAGGGCCGTCGCCCCGGCCTTCACCCACCGGCACGTGGACGAGCTGCGGCCCGCCGTCGAACGTCGCACGGACACGCTGCTGGCCGAGCTGGCGGCCCGCTCCGAGCCGGACGGCGCCGACTTCGTGGAACTCCTCGCCCTGCCCCTGCCCGTCAACGTCATCTCCGACCTCCTGGGCGTCCCGGAGACGGACCGGACCGCCTTCACCGCCAAGGTCCGCACCATGCTGGCGATGATGGAGGCGAGCACCGGGGCCGAGGGGTTCCGGTCCGCCATCGCCGCGCGGGACGAGCTCGGCGGTTACTTCGCCGACCTGCTCGCCGTCAAGGGCGCCCGCCCGGAGAACGATCTGCTGTCCCGCCTGGCCGCGGCCCCGGCGGACGCCCGGCTGTCGCCGGACGAGATGATCGCCACCGCGCTGCTGCTGTTCAGCGCCGGGTTCGTGACCACGACCAACCTGCTGGGCAACGCCCTGCACCTCCTGCTGGACCTCCCGGACCAGCAGTCCGTTCTGCGCGAGGACCCCTCCCGCGTCCCCGCGGCGGTCGAGGAGTTCCTGCGCTACGACTCCCCCGTGCAGATCGACGCGCGCACCGTCCTGGAGCCCGTCGAGCTCGCGGGCGTGGGCCTGCGGCCGGGCCAGGTCGTCGTGACGGTGATCGGCGCGGCCAACCGCGACCCCGAGGTGACCGAGGAGCCCGACCGCCTGGACCTCACCCGGCCCGAGCCGGTGCACCTGTCCTTCGCGTCAGGCATCCATTTCTGCCTGGGCGCGCACCTCGCCAGGCTGGAGGCCGGGATCGTCCTGGAGCGCCTCTTCTGCGGCGAGTACGCCTCGGTGGAGCGCGCGGGGGAGGCCGTACGGCAGCCCGGCCCGCCGCTGCGCGGCATGAAGCGCCTGCCCGTCACGTTGCGGAGGGCTCCCGGCCGGTGAGGCGCCGGACGGGAGCCCCCGGCCACGGCGCCTATACGGGATAGGCCGCCGCGGCCATGCCCGCGCCGCCCGCGCGGAAGGCCGCGGGCGCGTGCACGGAACACGTCTGGGCGTACTCCAGGATTCCCTCGTCGCCGTACTCGCGGCCGTGGCCGGAGCGCTTGACCCCGCCGAACGGGGCGCGCAGCGCCATCCCGGTGCGGCCATGGGTGTTGACGAAGGTGAAGCCGGCCTCGAAGCGCCGGGCGAAGTCGAACGCCCGCTCCTCGTCGGCCGACCACACCGAGGCGCCCAGACCCAGCTCGCCGGCGTTGGCGCGGGCCAGGACCTCCTCGGTGCCGGAGTAGGTGAGCAGGGGGACCACCGGGCCGAACTGCTCGTCCGCGACGACGGGGGAGGCGTCGTCGAGGCCGGTGAGCAGGGTGGGCCGGACATAGTGGCCACGGCTCGGGTCGCAGGCGACCCGGCCGAGCCGCACCGCCTCGCCCACGGAGATCAGTCCCCGGATCCGCTCGGCGGCCTGCGCGGTGATGACAGGCCCGACGGTGGTCGTCTCCTCCAGCGGGTCGCCGAGCACGACGACCCGTTCGGCGGCCTTCACATAGGCGTCGCGGAACTCCGCCTCCCGCGCCGCGGGGACGTAGAGCCGCTTGGCGGCCATGCAGACCTGCCCGGCGCTCTGGAAGGAGCCCATCACCAGGCGGTCCATCGCGGCGTCGGTGAACTCGGCGTCCGGCAGGAACACCGCCGGGTCGTTGCCGCCCAGCTCCAGCACGGCCGGAGTGATCATCTGACCGGCCAGGGCGCCGATCGCGCGTCCAGCCGCCTCGCCACCGGTGAAGGCGACCTTGCGCACGAGCGGGTGCCCGACCAGCGCGGCGCCCGTCTCGGCCTCTCCGTGCACCACCTTGACCAGCTCGGAAGGGAACAAGGCGAGCAGCCGGGAGACGGCCAGCGGGGCCAGCGGCGAGGGCTTGACCACGACGGTGTTGCCGGACGCCAGCGCCGGGCCGACCTTGAGCATGGTCAGGATGATCGGCGCGTTCCACGGGGTGATCGCCGCGACCACCCCGTACGGCCGCCGCCGCAGCAGCAGCCGCCCGGACGCGTCGTCGGTCTCCACGTCCGCCAGGACCTCGGGAGCCCGCTCGGCGACCCAGCGCAGGAAGACCGCGGAGAAGCGGATCTCCCCCCGGCAGTCGCCGAGCGGTTTGCCGCTCTCCCCGGCCAGCAGGACCGCCGCCTCCTCGTTCAGGGAGGCGTCCTCGAAGGCGGCGGCCGCCCGCCGGAGCACCTCGACCCGTTCGGCGACCGGGGTCAGGGCCCAGGAGCGCTGCGCCGCGTCCGCGGCCCGGACCGCCTCGTCGACGTCCGCGGCCTCCGCGACGGGCACCCGCCCGACCAGCTCACCCAGCCGGGCGGGGTTCTCCCGTTCGAGCCACACGCTCACCCCGCCCTCCCGGGCTCCGGAGCGCGCAGCGAGGCGATCATCGACGTCCTCAGCAGGTGCTGCCGGGCCTGGACGGGGTCGGCCGCCAGAGCGCGCAGCCCCGCCTTGTGGGACTCGGGGTCGCGCAGCTGCTCCCAGTTGGAGTGGGTGATCTTCTGCACGAACGACGCGGCGACGTCCCGGCGGCGCTCGCACGCCAGGTCCAGGGCCTCATCGTCGCCCAGCGCCGCGGCGACGGCGAAGGCGTCATGGATTCCGCTGTTGAGGCCCATGCCGCCGAGCGGGTTGTTGACGTGGGCGGCGTCGCCCACCAGCACCACCCGTCCCGTGCGGAACCGGGAGGCGACGCGCTGGTGGACCCGGTAGAGGGTCGCGTGCGCGACCTTCCACTCGACGTCGACGACGCCGCGCAGCCGCTCGGGCAGCCGGGCGAGTTCCACGTCGTCGGGGGTGTCGTCCGGGGTGGGGAACAGCACCCGCCAGTGGTCCGGCGTGCGCAGCAGGACCAGCCACTCCTCGGGGTCGAAGACGTAGTTGACCGCGGCGATGCCGGGGATCAGCGTCTCCAGTTCCTCCTCGGTGGAGGCGACCAGGAACCGTTCGGGGTAGGTGATGCCCTCGAACGGGACGCCGAGCTCCTTGCGGACCCGCGAATGCGCGCCGTCCGCGCCGATCAGCCAGTCGCCCGTGTGGACGGAGCCGTCCTCGGTGGTGACCGTGACGCCCCCGTCGTCCTGGACGACGCCGGTGACCGCGGAGCCGAAGACGACGTCGCCGCCGTCGGCCCGCAGCAGGTCGAGCAGGATCGGCGTGAGCTTGCTCTGCTCGCACTGCACCCGGTAGGGGTACGGCGTGTCGTTCTCCAGCAGCCGCAGGTCGAGTTCGGCGACGACGCCGCCCCTGCGCTCGCGGTACTGGAAGGTGTGCGACACCAGGCCCCTGGCCATCAGCGCGTCGAGCGCGCCGAGCTCGGCCAGCATCTCCAGCGTCGGCGGATGGTAGGTGGAGGCCCTGGACTCGGCGGCCAGCTCGTCGCCGGCCTCCAGCACCCTCACCTCGAACCCGCGGCGGGCCAGCGCCACCGCGGTGGTCAGCCCGACCGGGCCCGCTCCGGCCACCAGGACCCGCATCACGCCTCCCGGGAGTGCAGGGCGAAGCCGTTCTCCACGCCCACGACCCTGGGGTTGGTGAAGAAGCGCAGCGTCTCGGCGGTGCCCTCCTCGCCCAGGCCCGAGTGGCCCCAGGCCGGGCGCGGGGCGAACAGGTGCAGGCTCATGATGCTGGACCCGTTCACCTTCACCTCGCCCGCGCGGATCCGGCGGGCGACGGCCAGCGCCTGCCCGGTGTCGGCGCCGAACACGTACGCCTCGAGCCCGTAGACGGTGCCGTTGGCCAGCGCCACGGCCTCGTCGACCGAGGTGTAGGGGTGGACGGTCGCGACCGGGCCGAAGATCTCCTCCACGGCCCGCTCGGCGGGGACGCCGGTGACCAGCGCCGGAGCCAGGTGGTTGGTGCCCTCGGGGACCTTCGTGCCGGTGTGCGCGGTGCCGCCGAGCGCGTCCCGCTGGGAGGCGACGAGGTCCCGGTGCCGGGAGTGCACCAGCGGCCCGTAGTCGGTGTCCTCCGACAGCGGGTCGCCCGCCTTGAGGGTGCCCAGCCGCGCGACGACCGCGGCGACGAGCTCCTCCTCCATCTCGGCGGGCACGATCAGCCGGCCGAGCGCCCGGCACCACTGGCCGTTGAGCGTGGTCAGCAGGTCGACGACACCGCGGGCCGCGACGTCGACGTCGGAGTCGGCCAGCACCACCAGAGGGTTGTTGCCGCCCAGCTCCAGCTGCGCCGGCTTGTGCCCGGTGGCGCAGGCGGCGGCGATGGCCTGCCCGCCCTTGGCGCCGCCGGTGAAGGAGACAGCGCGGACCCGCGGGTCGTTGACCATCGTCCCGCCGACGCCGGGGCCGCCGTGCAGGAACTGGAAGACCCCGTCCGGGACGCCCTGGGCGCGCAGCGCCTCGTCGATGACCTCGGCCATCAGCTGGCTGCCGTAGGGGGCGTACTCGCTGGCCTTGTACAGCACGGGGCAGCCGGCCGCCAGCGCGTTGGCGATCTTGTGTGCGCCGGTGGGCGCCGGCGCGTTCCAGGCGGTCAGGCACAACGCCGGTCCCCAGGGCAGCAGCTCCACCTCGGTGAGGTTGCCGTCCTCGCGCTCCAGCGTTCGGGTCAGCCAGCCCTCGCGCAGCTGCCCGGCGGCCAGCAGGAACGAGCCGGTGACGATCATGCCGAGCGGCAGGGTCTGCCGGATCGGCACGCCGGTGGCGAACGACTCCAGCGCGGCGATCTCGGCGACCTTCGGCTCGAGCGCCGCCGCGACGGCCTCCAGGATCGAGGCGCGCTCGGAGACGGAGGTCGCGGCCCACCGCCCGGCCACGGCGTCCGCCGCGGCCAGGGCCTGCTCCACCCGCTCGGCGGAGCTGGCGGCGGCGGGACCGAGCGCCTCGCCGGTGGCGGGGTTCTCCAGGATCAGGTCGAGGGCGTCGCCGGCTGGTTCCCACGTTCCGGCGACGAGGTCGCGGGGTTCGGGGACCTTCACGAGTTCACGCTCGCGAACAACTCGTTCTCCTTGTCCTGGGTGATCATCGACGCGGCCTCCAGTCTGCCGCGCTCGGCCGGGAAGGTCATCACCAGAGCCATCGCGAGGTCGCGCAGGGTGCGGCCGATGACGCCGTCCATGGTGGCGGCGGAGGTGCCGCAGGCCTTGAGCGCGCCGAGCGCGACCTGGAAGCAGGCCTCGGAGATGTCGCCCTTGGCGATGCGCCACTGCTTGTAGACCTCGGACTTGGGCAGGAGCGGAGGCTCGGAGGTCTCCAGCTCGATCTGCCGGCGGATCCACAGGTAGGCGGTCTCCAGGCGCTCGGCCATGTTGCCGATGATGACCTGGTGCATGGGGGAGCTGGCGATGGTCTTGCCGGTGTCGGCGAAGGTCTTGCCGGTGGTGCGCTCCAGCGCGTAGTCGTAGACGTTCTGGGCGGCGCCCAGGTAGGTGGCCATGATGGCCAGCTGGTTGCCCACGAAGCTGCCGCGGCTCATCTGCAGCATCTTCACGAACGAGCCGGGCACGGTCAGGGAGTCCTCGGCGGGGACGAAGACGTTCTCCATGATGATGCCGTCGTTGGCGGAGGCGCGCATGCCCAGGCCGTTCCACTTGGGCCGGTTGGTGACGCCCTCGTAGTCGCGGCCGACCAGGAACAGGGCCAGGCCGTCGGCGTCGGTGGTGCCGTCGACCTTGGCGGTGACCAGGTAGTAGTCGGCGACGCCGGTGGCGCAGCCGAAGGACTTGACGCCGCTCAGGGACCAGCCTCCCTCGACGGGGGAGGCGACGGTGGCGATGGCGATGTTGGCGCTGGAGCTCTTGACCTCCTCGGAGGCGAAGTTGGCCAGCCAGGTGCCCCCGGCCATCTTGGTGAGCAGGCGGCGGGCGAAGGCGTCGACGACCGGGACCTCGTCGGCGGAGAACAGGCCGGCCTCGATGGCCTCCAGCGGCAGCAGGCCGCGCGAGGCGCTGGTGTTGTGGAAGAAGTAGGCCAGCGCGGTGGAAGGGCAGGCCGAGCCGAGGGTGAAGGTCGCCCCGGCCAGGTCGCGCAGTCCGCCGCCCAGTCCGCCGAACTCCTCGGGGATGATCAGGCCGAGCAGCCCGGCCTCGCGCATCAGCGCGATGTGGCCGATGGGGAACTCCCCTGTCTCGTCGGCCTTGGCGGCGGCCTCGCGCAGCGCGGGCAGCACGGACTCCACACGCTCCATCCGGGCGCGTTCGGCGTCGGTGAGCTTGGTCAGCAGCCGTTCGGCGATCAGTGTCATCGGAACTCCTCGAGCATGGGGACCCCCGGCTTCACCCGGGGGAGGGATCGCAGATATGTACGGCGGTCGGCGGGAGGCCCCGGCCGGCGACCGCGGAAGCCCCGCCCGGGGGCGGGGAGGGGATCAAGAAGCCGTCCTTCCCGGTCGGTGGGTGCGGCTGGGAAGGGGGGTGCCGCAGGCCGTCTCCAGCTCGGCCGCGGCCGCGGCCAGGGCGTCCCGGTCGGCGGGCCCGTCGACCCCGAGCCGGGAGGCGAGGAAGAGCAGGTCGAGCGAGCACAGCCCGTCGTCGAGCCCGCCGAGGGTCACGTCGAAGTGCCGGACCCCGCTCTTCATCGCGGTCAGGGCGTTGGCCAGGCCGAGCCCGGCCCGGTCGGTCAGCCGGACCCGCACCGGGACCTCTCCGGCCAGGGGGACGGCGTCGCACAGGATCTCGCGCACCGACAGCGGGGAGGCGGGCTCGTCGCCCTCGTCCAGCGCGATCTCGTCACAGCCGGCCGAGACCAGTTCGCCGATCGCGGTCAGCGTCTCCTCCCTCCGGTCGGGGGAGAACGCGTCGGGCACCCGCCCGACCGCCGCGCAGCCCGCGGCGCGGGCCGCGGCGGCCATCGACTCCGCCGTCCCGGCGTCCCGGTGGCGGAATTCGATCACCCCGCCGGGCCCCGGCGCGGGCCCGGCGGGGGAGTCCAGCAGGACGGAGCCGGCCTTGCCCGGCTCGTCCTCACGCACCCTGGTGCGCACTCCGGCGTCCCGCACCGCCCCCAGCAGCGGCCCGGCCTCGAGGCCGCGGCGTTCCAGCGCCTCGGCCAGCCCGGTGTCGGCCAGGGCGATCCGGTCGGGCAGCGGGTCGGCGAGCTGGCCCCAGTTGCGGGAGTGGAACAGCAGCGGGCCGGTGGCGCGCGGGGTGTCGGCGGCGAGCACCTCGCCGACGAAGATCGTGTGGTCCCCGCCCGGATAGGCGTGCGCGACCCGGCAGTCCAGCCAGCCGAGCGCGTTGGCCAGCACGGGCGCGCCCGTCTCGGGGGTCAGCCACTCCTGTCCCTCGAAGCGCTCGGCGGGGGACAGCCGGCCGGCGAAGCGCAGGCCGAGTTCGGCCTGGTCCCGGCCGAGGATGCTGATGCCGAACCTGCCGCTGTCGGAGATCAGCCGGTGGCTGTAGAGCCTGGTGTCCAGGCAGACCAGTACCAGCGGAGGATCGAGGCTGACGCTGGAGAACGAACTGGCGGTCATGCCGTGCCAGACGTCCCCGGCGACCGTGGTGACCAGGACGACCCCGGTGGGCCACTGCCCGAGCACGGATTTGAAGGTCTCGGCGTCGACCGCCACCTGAGCCCCCCTCGTTTCGCATATGGAAACACTGTCCCGCAGAAGGTAACAACGCCCTCGATGGGGTGTCAATGCGTTTCCAGAGATGTTTCCCGTAGTGAAACGTGGTGCCTTAGACTGCTTCCGTCGGACCACTTCAGGAGAGGCGAAACCGTGCCGAGGACAGCTTCGACCAAAGGCGACGAGGCCACCGAGGGCCAGAGCAGATCGATCGCCGCGGTGGAACGGGCCATGGACGTGCTGCTGCTCTTCGGGCGCAGCGCCCGGCCGGATCTCGGCGTGACGGAGATCGCCACCGAGCTGGGTCTGACCAAGGCGGCCGTTCACCGCATCCTCACCGCGCTGCGCAGCAAGGAGCTCATCACCGTCGATCCGGTCACCCGCCGCTACGCGCTCGGACACGCCGCGATCTCGCTGGGCCGCGCCTACATGGCCCGGATGGACCTGCGCGCGATGGTCGGCCCCGAACTGCGGCTGCTGTCGCGCCAGACGGGGGAGACCGCCACGCTGTCGGTGCGCCGCGGCGACACCCGCATGTACGTGGACCAGGCGGTGCCCAACCAGGAGCTGCGGATGGAGGTCAGCCTCGGCATCCCCTACCCGCTGCACGCGGGCAGCTCCTCCAAGGCCTTCCTCGCCTTCCTCGACGAGGCCGAGGTCGACGGCTACCTGGCCCGCCACCCGCTGACCCCGCTCACGGACAAGACCATCGTGGAGGAGGACGCGCTGCGCGCCGAGCTGGTGCTGATCCGCAAGCGCGGATACGCCACCTCGCTCGGCGAGCGCCAGGAAGGGGCCGCCTCGATCGCGGCCCCGGTCTTCGACCATGACGGCAGGGTGCTGGCCGTGCTGAGCGTCTCCGGTCCGCTGAGCAGGTTCAAGCCGCACATCAAGGAGTACGCCCCGCTGCTGCTCGCCGCGGCGGCGCGGGTCTCCGCCCAGCTCGGCCATCCCGGGTGACCCCTAAAGGTTCGCGCCGGGCTTGAGCACGCCCAGGGCGGCGGCGATGAGCACGCTGCCCCAGATGCCCAGGACGTAGGGCACACTGCCGTCGATCGAGCGCTTGATGGCGTTCTCGGTCTCGGGAGTGCTGCCCCGCGTCATCAGGCCGCCCCAGGCCGGGCCGAACGGCCTCAGCTTGATCCGGATGCCCAGCCCGCAGGCGATCGCCAGCCCGTAGAAGAAGATCTTCCCGGCGAGCCACCTGGGGTTGGTGGTGACCCCGAACGGCTCGGCGGCGAAGAAGGCGTAGCCGGCCATGCCGAGCAGCACGGCGATGAGCCCGATCCGGATCGTCCAGTCCGCCCGCCGCACCCACGGGTACCCGCCGTGCGTGCGGTGGTCGACGATGGTGGAGGCCAGCCAGCCGAAGGCGAACACCCAGGTCAGCACCACCAGGGGCCAGCTGAAGACGTCGTGGCCGGCCAGTTTCGCGCCGTGCGGGTCCATCGCCATGAGCGTGACGCCGCTGGGAAAGAACAGCACCAGGCAGATCTTCGGGCCGAGGTCCAGGCCGCTCATGATGCTCAGCGCGGTGTTGCGGGCGGCCGGGGTGACGTCCGGTCTGATGACGAACCGACTGGAGTAGTAGACCCCCAGGTCGCCGCCCAGCCAGAAGACGAACAATACGAGGTGGAGGATGATCCACCAACCGTAGGGATGGGCTCCCATAGGTCATTCTCCCGTCGTGAGGGGCCCCACCCGCGGGCTGTCCGCGAGGGCCGTGACGGCCCGGGCCAGGGCCTCGGCCCGGTCCCCCGGGACGGCGCGGGCGGCGTTGAGCAGGAACTTGGTCCGCAGGTCGGCGGCGGACAGCGGGTGCCCGGGGCCGCCGCGTGAGGAGTCCACGCGGTGCTCCAGGACGGAGCCGCCGCGGGTGGTCACCCGCAGCACCGCGGCGAACGCGTTGGGGAAGATGTCACTTGCCTTCTCGTCGGCGACGCAGGTCACCTTGGCGGCCAGCGCGAGCCGTTCGGGGTCCTCGTGCGCGCCGTCGGCGAAGTCGTCCAGGTAGACGCCGAGGCCCCCGCCGCCCAGCAGCGCCGTGGCGATGGTGAACGGGCCGGAGAACTTGGCGTGGTAGGCCGAACGGGGCCTGGCCTTCTCCTCCGGGGGCTCGCCGACGGTGCGCAACGTCGGCGCGGGGAAGCCCGCCTCGATGGCCGTGATGTCGGCGGGGTCGAGCCCGCGTTCGCGCAGTGCCAGCGCGCAGTCGATGGCCGGGTGGGTGAAGTGGTTGGTCGGGTAGGGCTTGTAGACCGTCCGGACGGTCTCCCAGCGTTCGCCCAGCCCTTCGAGCAGCGCGGAGGAGTCGTACGTGCCGTCCAGCCAGGCCTGGAAGAAACCGAACCGGCCCTCCAGCACGGTCGGCGGGCCGGTCACCCCCGCGGCGGCGAACCCCGCGGCGGCCACGCCTCCGTGCGCCGCCCAGCCGCAGTGGATGCGCTTGACGGTGCCGCCGGTGCGGTTGGCCTCCAGGACGCCCGAGCCCATGCTGGCGGCGATGCCGACGGCCGAGGCGACGCCCTGGGCGTCCAGCCCGTACAGCAGCGCGGCCGCCGCGGCGGCGCCGAGCGTGCCGCAGATGGAGGTGGCGTGCTGGCCCTTCTCGAAGAAGACCGAGTTGCGCAGTTCCCGGTCGTAGGAGGCCATGCCCAGCCGGTTGCAGATCTCGATGCCCGCGGCGACGGCGGCCAGCAGGTGGGCGCCGGAGGAGCCGCGTTCCTGCGCGACGGCCAGGGCCGCCGGGACCACCGAGGCGCTGGGGTGCAGCACCGACGGGAGGTGGGTGTCGTCGAAGTCCAGCGCGTGCGCGTAGGTGCCGTTGACCAGGGCGGCGTTGGGGGAGGGCAGGGTCAGCCCGGTGCCCAGCACCTCGGCCGTGCCGCCTTCGCCCCAGCCGCGCACGGTGGACAGCACGGCGTTGCCGGGGTCGGTGTCGGAGGTCTCCTCGGCGCGTCCGGCCAGGCAGTTGCCGACGACGTCCAGGATGCGCTCGGAGACGTCCCGGGCGACCTCGGCGGAGATTCCCTCGTCCCGGCAGCGGACGGCGAACTCCGCCAGCGTCTGCACCTGGGTGGGCTCACTCACCGGCCACCGCCGGGAGGACGGCGAGCGGGCGGACGGGTGCGCCGGTGGCACCGACGATCGGCAAGGGGTTGAGCACCAGCAGGAACTCCCGCGCGCCGGACTCCAGCAGCGGCAGCAGCCGCATGGTCTCGATGATGTTGATGCCGGCCTCGACCAGCAGGATGCGGTGGACCGGCAGCAGCGCGTGGCCCTTGCCGGGCGCCAGGTGCTCGAAGGCGATGGTCTCGCCGCCCGCGGCGCGCACGCCCAGCCCGGCCAGCCACTTGCCCGCGGCCGCGCCGGGGCCCGGCACGCCGTCCTCGGCGCCGATGAACCGCTCGCCGTCCTCCCAGTGCCGCGACCAGCCGGTGCCGATGAGCACCACGTCGCCGGGACGGATGTCCAGCCCGTCGGCGGCCTTCTCCAGGTCTTCGACGGTCACCTCGTATCCGGCGGGGAGCACCGGCACGCCGTGGACCTTGGCGACGTCCAGGAGCACGCCCCGCCCGACGTAAGGCGGGAAGTCGTCGATGCCCATCTCGGCGAAGCCGCGGTGGTCGGAGACCGCGGGCCCGCCTCCGTGCAGCAGCCCCTCGTGGGAGACGTGCGCGAGGGCGTCGACATGGGTACCGACGTGGCCTCCGGTGATGATGATCTCGTTGGCGGCGGAGCCTCCGTCGGCCCGGACCATGTCGCCGTGGCGGCGTTCCAGCAGCATGCGGAACGGCGGATGGTTCGGTGACTGCGGCATGCCGGTCCGCATGGGCTGGGCGAGGTCGAGGATCGTCGCCCCGGTCAGGTCTTTCCAGAGCAAGGTCAGATCATGCCTTTCTCGCGCGGGCCCGTCTCGGTTTAGGGAAACGACGTTACCCTGTGGGGAACGATAGACGGAAGTGCGGCGGGCGTGATCCGCGTCCTGCCTGATGGTGAGGGAGCCCCGGGCGGGGGTCAGGCCGTCGCGCGCGGCTCGCTGCGCACCAGTTCGGCGAAGACGATGAGCCGGTAGGCCGCGGAGAACTTCGGGTGGCAGGTGGTGAGCGTCAGTCGCGCCTTCTTCGCCTTCGCGCCGGGCTTGCCGGGCACCGGGGCGATGACCGAGACGTCCGTGGGCAGCACGACCTTGCTGCCGGCCATCTGGTACACGTGCGTGGCCGTGGCGGTGTCGACGAGGATCTGGTCCCCGGCCACCAGTTCGTCCAGCCGGTTGAACGGGCCGCCATAGGTGGTGCGGTGTCCGCTGAAGACGGTGTTTCCCACCTCGCCGGGCATCGCGGTGCCCGGATAGTGGCCGGGACCCTTGGCGAGGTCGACGTTGCTCACCCCTTCGACGGTGGCGTACCGCCAGCCGGAACCGAAGCGGGGGATGCGGATGACCGCGAACGCCTTGCCCCGCTCGGCGGCGACGACGGTCTGGGGGACCACTTTGGGCCTGCCCGGCCGGACCGCGGCCGAGACCGTCGTCTGCTTGCGCCAGAGCTCGTCGAGCTCGTCGTTGAGGCCCGCTTGGGCACGCCGGGCGTAGTCGTCGGTGCCCCATGTCAGATGGGCGACGAAGAGGGCGATGACGAGGCCTGCGGTGATGAGGAGTTCCGCGACCAGACGTACCACGGTGCGCATGCCCAGGGACGGTATCCCGAGTTTCGTGCGGATGGGAAACACATGGCCCGTAAATGAAACGTTTGGGTTTCGCGTCCCCCGGTGCCCTTGACAGTGGTCCGCCCGGGGCGGTTCTCTAAGCCAAGTTGCGAAACTGCGTTTCCTCTAGCGGAACAAGACGGAGTTCATCCCGTGATGAAGAGACAGGCCGCCCTCAGGGGCCTCGTGGCCGGAGCCACCGCCGTGGCCGCCACGACGGTCGTGGGTGAGCCGGCATGGGCGGGATCGGGCACCGTGACCTACGAGTGCCAGATCTTCGCCAGCCGCTTCACCTACACCGCCAAGATTCGCATGAGCGGTCCCCCCTCGCCCGGCGGGGTCGGGGACACCGCTCGGATCGAGGCGGACTTCTCCGACCTTCCCGGGGTCGCGCCGCTCACGGTCGACTCCTGGAAGACGACGGCGAAGCTCGTCGTGTCAGGCGCACAAACGGGAACCTACGACCTCACGGGGCCCGAGCGGAAGGGCCCCGTGAAGGAGAAGAAGCCTCTGCCGATCGGCGAGCTCACCGCACGGGTCCCGCTGACGGCCGGAGGCACCCTCGGCCTCTCCCCGGGTCCCCTCACCATCACGGGGACCTCGTTCGGCATCTCGGTGCAGATCACCTGCACGCCCAAGGGGAAGACGCCCGAACTGCTGTCCCTGAAGGTGCGCGGGGAGAGCTCCCCGGTCACCCTGCTCGCCGACCCCGCCACCGTCGCCCCCGGCGCCGCGATCGAGATCTCCGGTTCCGGCTGGGGGAACGGAGCGGTGAAGCTCTCGCTGTGCGACGCGGACGGCACCGACTGCGGGACCGACAGGATCACCGACTTCTCCACCTCCGTGGCCGGAGGGAGGCTCACCGGAAGCGCGAAGATCAAGGACGGCACCGCGACCGGCACCTACAAGCTCAAGGCGAGCCAGGGCGACACGGTCAAACTGGTGGCGATCAAGGTGGAGGCCCCCGGGACCGAACCCGACCCCTGCGCCGACAAGGAACCCGACCAGTGCGGGCAGCAGGACATCTCGGTGACCGTCACCGGCGGCCCCCTCACACTCGCCCAGGAGCCCGGCGAGGTCGTCCTCGACCCCGTCACCCTGAACGGCGGCGCCCGGACCACCACCGGGACGCTCAAGCGGGTGACCGTCAGCGACGCGAGAGGCTCGTCCGTCGGCTGGTCGCTCATCGGCACCCTCGGCGACTTCAAGGGACCGGCCGGAGCGTCCATCGCCGCGAACAACCTCAGCTGGACCCCGCAGTGCACCGCCAGAGCCGGAGCGACCCCCGTGGTCACCGGCACCCCCGGGCCGCTCGGCGAGACGGGCGCGCTGCTGTGCTCGACCGCCGACAGCACCTCGGGACCGGTCGGCGGCACCTACGACGCCGGCGCGTCCCTGTCCCTCAACGTCCCGCCGGCCACCGCCTCCGGAGAGTACGACGCGGTCCTGACCCTCACCCTGTCCTGAACCACCGGTCCCGAACACCGTCACTGACCCCCCCTGCTCCCCGCCGGGCGAACGCGCCCGCCCGGCGGGGCACTCCCCTCGAAGGAGGTGACCACATGATCCGAGTGATCACCACCCTCGTCGTGCTGCTGAGCGCGCTGGCACCCCTCTCCCCGGCCCGCGCGGACGGCACCTCCCCGCCTGCCGGCAGGGACGTGAAGGAGGAGAAGCCCGCGCCGGGGACGACCGGAAACGGATCCTGGGCCGTGGCCCCCGCCACCACCAGCAAGACGCTCACCCCGCGGCTGCGCTTCACCCTCGAAGGACGCGCCGGCGACGTCATCAACGACACGGTCCGGATCTGGAACCTCACCGGCAAGAAGATGAAGTTCGAGGTCTACGGCGCGGACGGCTACAACACCGCGCGGGACGGGGCCTTCGCCCTGCGCGGTGAGGAGGAGCCGCAGAAGGGGATCGGCCGGTGGACCAAGGTCGGCAGCCGTGAGGTCTCCGTGCCCGCGGGCCGCGCCGTCGACGTCCCCTTCATCGTGAGCATCCCGCCGAACGCCACCCCCGGCGACCACATCGGCGGCGTCGTCGTCGCCAACAAGGAGGTCGAGGCGGTCAAGCAGACCGGCGGCGCCGTCCTCGGCCTGCGCCGCGCCGTCGGCGCGCGGATCTACCTGCGGCTCGAAGGCTCCCTGGTGCCCGGCGCCAGGGTCGAGGACCTGCGGGTGCGGAACACCGAGCCCGAACTGCCCTGGGGCAGCCCCGTCGGCACCGTGATCCGGTACCGGATCGTCAACGTCGGCAACGTCAGGCTCACCCCCACCGCCCAGATCCGCGCCACCGGCCTCTTCGGCCGGGTCCTGCGCGACTTCCCGGAACGGGCGATGCCCGAACTGCTGCCGGGAGAGGACGTGGAGGTCGAACTGAAGTGGCCCGGCGCCCCGCCCGCCGACGCGGTGAAGGTCACCGTCGAACTGAAGACCCAGGTCGGCCTGCAGTCGGTAGCCCGTACCAGCTACGTCTCCCTGCCCTGGCAGACGCTCGTTTCCGTACTCGCCCTCGTCCTCGCGGTCGCCCTGCTACTGCGGCTGCGTCGGCATCTCATCGCTCGGAGAAACGCATGACCGGCACGCGTCGTCCACGCGTTCTCGCCGCCCTCGTGCTGGTGTCCCTGTTCCTGTGGCCCGTGCCGGCCTCGGCGGACCCGGGCGCGAGCGCGGCACCCGCCGAAGGCGCGCCCGGAACCGTCGTCCAGGTCCGGGGAGCCGGCTGGCCCGTCGGCGTCTCGGTGCAGATCTCGGTCTGCGGCCGCAACGCCGTCAACGGATCGGTCGACTGCGACCAGCTCAACACGGTGACCGCGCCGGTCGGCCCCGACGGGGTGGTCACCGCCGGGCTCACCGTCAGCGCACCGCCCGTGCCGTGCCCCTGCGTCCTCCACATGGTGACGCCCTCGGGCACGGAGAAGATGACGGTGGACATCCCGTTCACCGTGCTCGGCCACAAGACCGCCGACGTCGTCAAGCAGGAGAACCCCGCCCGGATCGACGTGGTCGACGCCGAGCTGCGCGGCAGCGGCGGCGTCAGCGAGCTGTTCGGCTGGCGCACCAAGCGGACGCTGGTGCTCACCGTCCGCAACAACGGGCCCGACCCGGTGACGGACGCCCCGCTGGTCGTCGGCTGGGGAGCGGACGCGACGGCCGACTCCCCGCTGACCGCGCCGCCCACCGGCACCATCGAACCCGGCGCTACGGCCGTCTACCGGGTCCCGGTGGAACTGCCGCCCGCCTCCTACGGGACGTTCGTGGTCGGCGGCAGGTTCGCGGGCCAGACGGAGTTCGAGGTCAAGTTCACCACGTACCCGTACCTGCTGTTCGCCGTCAACCTGGTCGCCCTCCTGGCCGTGCTCGCCGGAGTGCGCGCGGCCCTGCGCCGCAGGCGCAACCGATCTCGCGGGGCCGCCGACGTCACCCTCCCGGCCGCGCCGAAAGCGGCCCCGCGTTCCCTCGACCAGACCGCGCTGCTCACCTACCTGGAGAGCAACGCCCGGCGTGAGGACGGCGAGACCCTCGTGATCGACCGGCCCTCCCTGGTGGCCTACCTGAACGGGCCGCCCCTCCTGGACTCCCAGGCCCTCGACCGCTTCCTGTCCGATGGAGGGCCCGATGCGTCACGGTGAACGCGTTCACATCGTCGGTTCCGCGGCGGTGGCGCCGCTCGCGCTGGGCTCGCTGGTCCTGCTGCGAGAGGGACTGGGGACCCTGCTCGGGTTCCCCGGCGACGTGGTCGGCTACATGGTCGCCACGGGCATGCTGGTCGGCGTCGGCGTGTCGCCGTGGGTGCTGCGCGGAGAGGGCCACCCCGTGATCCGCCGGGCGCTGTGCGTGCTGCCCGGAGCGAGCCTGCTGGTGATGGCCGCGTTCCCGGTCGTCCCGGTGTTCGCGACCCTGGCCATGGTGGCAGGCCTGTGCGTGCCGACCCTGCTCGCGCTGACCCGCGGCGGCGGTGGCCGGGGCATGGGGTACGCCGGTATCGCCGGGGCGGTCGGCGCGGTGCTGGTCGCTGCCGTGTGGCAGGACCAGCCGCGGCTGGGCCTGGCCGTGGCGGGTGTCTTCGCCGTGTTCGCCGGAGTGCTCTCCGGGCCGGTCCCCGACTCCCGCCGGGCCTTCCGCGAGGTGCGCTGGATGCTGCCCGCCTACGCGGCGGTCGGCTGGTCGCTGGGCGCGGTGGTGCTGCCCGCCAACCGGCTGTGGCTGTTCCGGTTCGAGCTGTTCGGCGCCGATCGGATGTACTTCCTGCTCGGCGCGGTGGCCGCGGGATGCGCGCTGGCCTTCCTGCTCGGGCGGCTGGTGGACGAGGTCCCGACGCTGCTGGCGGTGGCGGCCGGAGGCATGCTGCTGGTGGCCACCGCGCCGTGGGCGGCGGGGGTCGCCGTCGGTGCGGGCGTGACGCTCGGCGCGTCCATGGCCGCGCTCTCCCGGCTCGACCGGCTCGCCGAGGGCAGGGGCGCCGCGCTGACCGCGACCGCCGCGCTGCTGGGCGGCCTGGCGGCCTACGGCGCGGAACCGCTGCTGCGGATGTTCGCGGGTTCGGGAAGCGTCCTCGCCCTGAGCACGATCCCGTCGGCGCTGCTCATCGTGTGGTCGGTGTACCTCACGCCGGCCGCGAAGACCTCGGGGCCGGCGCTGGCCCTGTGGCGGCTGAGCGACCCCGGACGCGCGATCGACCGGCTCGACCTGCGTGCCGAGGCGGGGGAGAGGCTGGCCTTCTACGGTCGCGGAGCCGTCACCCTCCTCGGGCTGCTGTCGGGCGAGGTCAAGGCCGACGGCGGCAGGTTCCTGTCCCGCGGCGTCGACCTCACCCGGGCCGGCGCCGCGCGCAGAGCCGAGCTGCGGGTGTGCCACCGGGTGCCCGCCGTGCCCGGAGCCGACCGCAGGACGGTCGCCGAACGCCTGGCAGACCTGACCGTGACCGAGCCATGGCGGACCAGGGCGGTGCTGGAGGTCTTCCCCGCGCTGGAGGCCCGGCGCACGGACCCGGTCTGTGAACTCGACGAGACCGGCATGCTGCTGCTCGGCCTGGCCGAGGCGCTGCTGATCCGGCCGCGGATCCTGCTGGCCGACGCCCGCGGCTGCGACCCGGACCTGGCACCCGTCTTCGACGGGCTGGCCAGGGGCGGCGCGGTGGTCGTGCTCGCGGACCCCCCGGTGCCGCTGACCGTCGCCCTGGACGCCCACGCCCACCTGCTGCGGCGCGGTCGGCCGGCGGACGAGCTGCCCCATTCCACCGAAGAAGAACTGACCGCGAGCCTGGACCGAGGACGCCCATGAGAAGAACCGCGCTCCCGGCGCTCGCCGCCGCGCTGGCGCTGACCCCCGCACCCGCCCTCGCCCTCGCCGCGCCGGCGGACAAGGGCCCCGCGCTCGAGATCAGCAAGACCGAGGGCATCGTCGAAGGAGACAAGATCACGGTCAACGGGGCCGGCTTCAAGCCGGGCCTGAAGCAGATCGCGGTCGGCCTGTGCATCGAGGGCTACACCAACGGCCTGAAGCACTGCGACCTGGAGGGCGGCGCGGCCTTCGTCAACGCCGACGACAAGGGGAAGATCCCTGAGCTCACGCTGACCGTCTCCACGAAGTTCCTGGAGTACGACTGCCTCATCCAGCAGTGCGTGGTGGGCGCGGGACCGCTTCCCGGAGCGGTGCCCGACTCCATCCAGAAGGCCAACGTCGTGACCACCAGGCTCGGCTTCGAGGGCGCTGCCTTCGAAGCCGTGCCCACCGAGTCCGCGGCCCCGGCCGCGGCGGACTCCGACCCCGATGGCGTGGGCGGCCCCTCGGCCCCCCTGTGGTTCGCCACAGCGGGGCTGCTCGTCCTCGTCACCTTCTTCGCCGCCAGGCGACAGTCCCTCAGGAGGATCACATGAAGTTCAGTAAGGTCGCCGCGCTGGGCGCGGCGGCGGCGCTCGTCTGCGCGCCGTCCGCGGCCTCGGCCGCGGCGGCCAAGCTCACGCTGAGCAAGTCCAGCGGCCTCGCGGTGGGGGAGACGATCAACGTCGTCTCGCTCACCGGCCTGAAGGCCAACCTGTCCCAGGTGTACGTCGCCCAGTGCAAGGCCAAGGTGGGCGGCCCCACCGACTGCGAGCTGGGCAGCGCGCTGCAGGGCGCCGCCGACGGCAGCGGCAAGTGGAAGTCCTCGAAGGGCACCGCGATCAAGCTGGTGAAGACCATCAACGGGGTCGACTGCACCTCCAAGGCCGGCGCCTGCATCATCGGCGTCACCAGCCTCACCAACCCCGGGAACGTCATCGCCACGACACCCCTGACGTTCGGCGGATCCTCGTCGAACAACGGCTCCAACAACGACACGAACAACGGGTCGAACAACAACGACACGAACAACGGCTCCACGAACACGAACGACGGCAACGACAGCCTGCCGCAGACCGGCAGCCCGGACGGCATCCCCACCTTCGCGCTGGCGGCCTCGGCCCTGGTGCTCACCGGTGTGGCCGCGCTGTTCCTGGTGCCGCGCCGCCGCCAGGCCGACTGAACCGGCACACGAGGAAGGCCCCGGTCCGCAGGGACCGGGGCCTTCCTCGTTCGGGGCCCGCCGGAGCGGGCCCGTCCCGTCGTCAGGGGGCCGTCACATGCCTTCGCCGCTCCAGCGGCCGGTCGAGCGGCTGCGCACCGGGAGGGTGGACAGGATCGGTCCGGGGATCGGGTCGCCCTGCTTCCACTGCCGTCCCGCGCCCCAGTTGTGGCTGAGCCGGTCGGTGCGTTCGTCGGCGTGCTCCAGGGACGCCGGGTCGGCACCCCAGTCGAGGGCGGGCGCCTCGGGCTCGTGAGAGTGGCCGTGGTCATGGTCGTGGGAGTGGCCGTGACCGCCGTGGCCGCCCTGCAGGGCGGCGGCGTCCAGCGCCTTGGCGAGCGCGATGACGCTCTTGTCGACGCCCGTGCCGTGCGGGACGAACGGGGCGTCCATCTCGCCCTGGGAGTGCTGGTAGGCCACGGACGCGGCCAGTTCCTCGTGGTCGCGGTCGGAGCGTCCGGCGGGGCCGAGGTCGTGCGAGGACATCGACCAGCGCATCCGGCTGCCGCCAGGGCCGTAGTTGACCGCCTCTCCGCCCCAGCGAAGCCACTCGTTCTGGGTGTACCAGTTCATCAGCTCGCCGTCGGAGCGCAGCAGCCAGGTCGCGCCGCCCTCCTGGGTGGTGAAGTGGCCGTGCTTGACCCGGGCGGGGCGGAAGAAGTAGGTGCCCAGATCCAGGGTGCCGAAGTTGTACTCCATGTGCCCCTGCGTGGTGTAGGCCTCCTCGTAGCAGGGGTGGTGGGCCAGCCGGTGGTCGGTCCAGCCCTCCTGCGCGTGCACCAGCCGGGTGTAGAAGCCGGTCACCGGGTCCACGTGCAGGTACTTGATGAACAGGCCGGGCATCGGCCCGGCGTTGGGCACCGCGTCCCAGTTCATCGCCTCGGTGTCCATGACGATGACCTCTTCACGGGCGTCGGCCCAGCGGGAGGCTCCGGGGTCGAAGCCGGCGTCGCCGTACTCGCGGTAGTGCAGCACCTTGCTGCCCTCGGAGAACACCACGGCCTCGGCCGGGACGCCCTTGGGGACGTAGAGGTAGGCG
Organism: Actinocorallia sp. B10E7; assembly: GCF_039871655.1. Classification (NCBI taxonomy): domain Bacteria; kingdom Bacillati; phylum Actinomycetota; class Actinomycetes; order Streptosporangiales; family Thermomonosporaceae; genus Actinocorallia; species Actinocorallia sp. B10E7. The sequence goes on along the minus strand of NZ_JBDPLZ010000003.1, from coordinate 762,596 downwards.
CCCTTGCCGTACTCCTTGCCGGCATATGTCATCGAGCCCTCGAGGACGTAGAACTCGGTGTCGGCGTGATGGACGCCCGGTCCGCGCCCCCAGCGGGTGTGGAAGTCGACCCGCAGCGAGCAGGAGCCGTCCTCCTCGTCCACCGAGAGTCGGCGCTCGCTGGCGCGGCCCTCGCCGCCGATCAGTTCGGCGCCGTGCCAGACGTAGTCGTTCTCCTGGATCAGTTCGACGTGCGGCCGCATATGTTTCAGTCCTTCCGCAGTTCACGCTTGAGGATCTTGCCTGCCGCGTTGCGCGGCAGGGTGGTCAGGAACTCCACCTGCCGCGGCACCTTGGGGCCGGACAGGACGGACCGGCAGTGCTCCACCAGGGCGTCCGGATCGGGGGAGCGGCCGGGCAGGGGAACGACGAAGGCGGTGACCCGCTCGCCCCAACGCTCGTCGGCCAGGCCCACGACGGCGGCCTCGGCCACGCCGGGGAAGGAGCAGAGCACCTCCTCCACCTCGCGGGGCGCCACGTTGACCCCGCCGGAGATGATCATGTCCTTCTTGCGGTCGACGATGGTGACGACCCCGTCGGCGTCCTGCACCGCGATGTCGCCGGAGCGGTAGAAGCCGTCCTCGGTGAGCGCCTCGGCGGTGGCCTCCGGGTTCTTCAGGTAGCCGTTCATGAGGAAGGGGGAGCGGGAGCACAGCTCACCGCGCTCGCCGCGAGGGACCTCCGCGCCGTCGTCGTCGAGGATCTTCAGTTCGGTGAGGAACCAGGGCGGGCCGACCGAGCCAGGCTTGCGCAGCGCGTCCGCGGGCCGGCAGTCGGTGACGATGCCGCCCTCGGTCGAGCCGTACAGCTCGTGCACGCCCGCGCCGGGGAAGGCCGACATGACCCATTCCTTGAGCGTGACGGGCAGTGCGGCGGCGTTGAAGAACAGGGTGTCGAGGCTGGAGACGTCGTAGTCGTGCATCAGGCCCGAGGCGCGGAGCTGGTGGGCGTGGGTGGGGACCAGGAAGACGCTCTGCGCTCGGGTCTCGGCCACCAGCGACAGCAGCGCCTCGGGGCTGAAGGAGCGCAGCATCACCACGGTGCCGCCGGTGAAGACCGGGGCGTAGCCGAAGGCGAATCCCGCGCCGTGGTACATCGGCGCGACCGCGACGCTGGTGCGTCCCGGGCCGAGGTTCCACTCCAGCGCCGCGCAGTAGAAGGTGAGCGTGCGCGAGCGGTGGCTGATCAGGACGCCCTTGGGGCGTCCGGTGGTGCCGGAGGTGTAGACGATCGTGAACGGGTCGGTCTCCCGCACCGGGACGCGCGGGTCCACGGGGGAAGCGGCGGCGAGGAACTCCTCGTAGCCGCCGTCCACCTCCACCAGGATCGGGGGCGGGGTCTCGACGGCGCCGAGCAGCGCCCGGTCGGCGATCAGGGCGGCGCACTCGGAGTGCTCCAGGATGTAGGCGTTCTCGGCGGCGGTGGAGCGGGTGCCCAGCGGGACCATCACCAGGCCGGCCTTGGCCAGCCCGGCGGCGATCTCCGGCCACTCCAGCCGGTTGCCGAGCAGGACGCCGACCCGGGCGCCGGGGCTCAGCCCCGCGGCCCGCAGCCCGTCGGCCAGCCTGCTGGAGCGGTCATGCACCTCGGCGAAGGTGAGGCGGCGCGGGCCGTCGATCACGGCCACCGCCCCGGGGCTGCTGACCGCGAACTCCCTGATCCCGCCCGCTATCGAAAGCTGCACCCGAGCCTCCAAGGTTGTTTCCTACAGAGAAACACTGTTCCATTATTGGCAGTAGCATGGTGTCCGGAAGGCCGACTCGTCAAGGCGTGCGGGGGAGACGGGCCAGCAGGTCGGCGGCCTCGGCCAGGGAGACCACCTCGGTGTACTTGTGCCGGAGATCGAACAGCGCGGCCTCGTGCGGGCGCGGGTCGCGGTCGCCGCAGGCGTCGGCGACCACATAGGGGATGAAGCCGTGCTGCAGGGCGTCCACTCCGGTGGCGCGGACGCAGCCGCTGGTCGACAGGCCGCAGATCAGCAGGGTGTCGACGGACATCGCGGTGAGGGTGGCGGCCAGGCTGGTGCCGAAGAAGGCGCTGGCGTACTGCTTGACCACCACGACGTCGCCGTCGCGCGGCGTCAGTTCCGGGACGAACTCGCCGTAGGGGCCGCCGCGCTGGAAGGCGGCGAGCGCTGGGACCTTGCGGTAGAAGAGGCCGCCGTCCGCGCCTCCGGGCAGGTATTCGACCTTGGTGAAGACGACGGGCACCTCCCGCTCGCGGGCGGCGGCCACCAGTGCGGCCCCGGCGGCCACGGCGTCCTCGACGCCGGCGTACAGAGGCGAGTCCTTCTCGAGATAGGCCCGCACCATGTCCACCACGAGGACGGCGGGGCGCCGTCCGAATGGCAGACTTCCTCCGAATCCCGCTTTTTCGTAGTCATGTTCCAGATTCATGTCGCATCCTCTTTTCGCACTTCCGTCCAGCATAGGGATCTGTATCCTCAAGCGAAACATTGTTTCCCTCACTTGGGGAGTTGGTCCATGCGAGACGGAATCGGGCGGGGACTCCTCGCCCTGGGGATGACGGGCGGCTGCCTCGCCGTCCTCTCCGGTGTCTCCTCCGCGTCCGCGGCGGCGCCTTCGGCCGGCGACCTGTGCCTGCGCGCGCAGCAGCAGACCGCCGAGCTCGACCAGGCCGCCTTCCAGAACGCGGGAGGCGAGCTGAGCAACATCGACTATCCCGACAGGACCTCCTTCGAGAAGTCCAAGCCCACGGAGAAGCCACTCGTCACCGGTTCCTACGTGACCTACGAGGACGAGGCCAGGACCCTGCCCGAGCAGATCCGGTGCAAATCCAAGAGGTCCGATCACCTGCAGCTGATCTACGGCGACGCGGTGGCCGGCCCGGAGCAGGAATGCAGGACGGTCAACCAGACCACGCTGCAGGAGGTCGACGCCTCCTTCACGGCGGAGGAGCGGGCCTCCCTGGTCTACCCGGCATCGAAGGTCGTCATCGACGGCGACGTCCCGGCCTTCACCGGCTGGGACTGGCTGTGGGAGTTCCCGGCGGCCTACAAGGATCTGCGCGGCAGGATCCATCTGCCGTCGCGGTCGCTGTCCGTACCGTGGACGTGGAACGCCCTCCCCGAGAGCTTCCGCGGCCAGCACTACTGCACGTTCATCGCGCCGTCGCACCTCAGGAGGCTGATGCTGGGCCAGGCGGCCGTCTGACCGGTAGAAGGGAGGCATGAGACCTCCTGTCCTCACCCAGGTCGCCGACGGCGTGCACTTCGTGCGCACCGAAGCGGTCAACTGGACGATCCTCTGGCGTCCGGGATTCCCGGCCTGGGCGCTGCACATCGTGCGGGCCGGAGCACTGAAGGACGTCCGCGTGCCCGGGGCCGAGGCCTTCCCCGCCCCCGGGCCGCTGGACCTGCTCGAGCCGCTGCCCGCGGAGCTCCTGCTGCCCGGCCACGGGCCGCACCGGGATCTCTCCCCGGGCGAGGCCGTCGCCCTCGTCCGGAGCCGGGACGGCTAAGCGGGGGTGCCGGTGGCGGGCGCCTGCGGGGTGAGGCCCGGCGGGGTCCAGGCCTCGCGCATGTAGGCGATGCCGCGTTCGACGACGGAGGGATTGCGGGAGGCGACGTCCTCGCTCTCCCACGGGTCGTCGAAGAGGTCGTAGAGCTCGTACGTCCAGTCGGGGCCGGGCCGGCTGTAGTCGGGCGCCGGACCCCAGCCGATGAGCTTCCAGCGGCCGAACCGGACGGCGGCGGAGACGTTCCTGCCCCGCCCCGCCTCCTCGGCGCGATGGCTCGGAGTGCTGCCGACGTGCAGGCGCAGCCAGTACAGGTACGGGTGCACCGCCGCGGTGCCCTCGCCGGTGAAGACGGGACGCAGGGACAGCCCGTCGGTCGAGGCCGGGGGCCGGGCGCCCGCGAAGTCGGCGAGCGTGGCGAGCAGGTCGTAGTGCGCGGTCGGATGCTCGACCGTCGTCCCCGCGGTGCGCCGGAACAGGCCGGGCGCCCAGGCGATGAACGGGACCCTGATGCCGCCCTCGTAGAGGTTGCGTTTGAGCCCGCGGAACGGCCCGGCCCCCTGGAAGAAGTCTGGATGGACCCCGCGCTCCTGGTGCGGGCCGTTGTCGCTGGTGAAGATGACGATGGTGTTCTCGTCCAGCCCCTGGGTGCGCAGCTCGTCGACGAGCGTGCCCATGTACGTGTCGAGCAGGGTGATCTGGGCGGCGTGCGCGGCGTCCTCGGGATCCCAGCCCAGGCCGGAGTACTCGCCGAGCCGGGGCGCGGCCGAGGGGGCGTGCGGCAGAGGCAGGGTCAGCGTGAGCAGGAACGGCTCGCGGCTCGGCTCGCGCAGGAAGTCCAGCGCCCGCCGCATGATGAGGTCGGGTCCGAAGAGCATGCCGCTCTCGCCCTGGTTGCCCGGCACCGAGACCAGTTCCTCGTTGTGCCACAGGGCGCGCGGGTAGTAGTAGTGCGCCGCGCGGTGGGTGAGGTAGCCGAAGAACTCCTCGAACCCGTAGGAGTTGGGGTGCTCGGGGCTGGGCTGGTCGGGGCCGAAGCCCCACTTGCCGAACAGGCCGGTGCGGTAGCCGTGCTCGCGCAGCAGCGTGGCGAAGCTCGGCACGCCCCGCAGTGGAAGGTCCTGGCCCTGGGGAGGGTTCCTGCGCACCGGGGAGTGCCCGCTGTGCAGCCCGGTGAGCATCGAGGCGCGGGCGGGCGCGCAGACCGGCGCGGCGGCGTAGGCGTGGGTGAAGCGCAGTCCCTCGGCGGCCAGCCGGTCGATGCGCGGGGTGTGGATCTTCTGCTGCCCGTAGCAGCCGAGCTCGCCGTAGCCGAGGTCGTCGGCGAGCACGATGATGAAGTTCGGCCGCGGTGCCGGAGCGGGGGAGGAGACGTCCCTGTCCTTCGGCGCGGAGGAGGTGCCGGGAGCCTGGGAGACGGGCCAGGCCGCGACCCCGACCGCACCGGCGGCGAGCCCGCTCATCCCCATGAGGAAGCGGCGCCTGTTCGGTGAGGTAGAGATCATCGGTCGAGCTCCGAGCGGTCAAGCGGGGGGTGGCGCCAGCAAGCTTAGAGCACCCCTGATCATTTGGCGTCCGGTTGACACCCTTGTCCGCCACGCGCCATTCCCGGTTCTCCTCCTTCGCACCCAGGCGTCAGGTCCGGTGCGGGGAGGCCCCGTTCCGGCCCGCCGGCCGGCATGTCAGACGACCGTCACAGGACGGCGGACGACCGCGCCGAACAGTATCCGAGGGCGTCGCAGGGCGTCGTGTCGGGCTGGACGGCGATAGGGCACCCCGGCGACCCCTCATTACGGTCACGTAGGAGATACTGAATTTCACTTTCCGTTATTGGATGGAGGGGACATGCGAGGCCGGTTCTCGCCGGGGCGGGAAGCCCCGCTCGCGCGTATGGGGCGCCCCGTCCGGTGAGTTGGCTGCGGAGGGCGCTGAGCGTCCTGGTGACGGCGGCCGGGGCGTTCGTCGTGGTGATCTGCGCGGTCAGTCTGGTGATCATCCCGCAGCAGGTGGCGGAGAACCCGCCGCCTCCGCCGACCCAGAACACCGGCAGCGCCGCCACCGGGCTGGTCGTCTTCCCCCTGGTGGTGTCCGCGGCGCTGCTGGCGGGGCTGCTGCTGCTGTGGTCGGGCGTACGGGGGGTGCGCTCGGCCGGCGATCCCCGGGTCTGGAGCCTCCGGCAGCGGACGGCGCTGTGGGCCTGCCTGATCGGCGCGCTGCTGGCCCTGTTCATCTTCCTCTTCGGCGAGGCCCCCTGGACGGGCCTGCAGTCGGACTCACGCAAGTGGGGCGTCGTGACGGTCTTCTTCTACGGCGTCCTGGGCTTTTTGCTGATCATGATGCTCGCCCTCCAGGAGGAGGACGACGGCGACCACCGCCCCCCGCGCGACGGGGAGCGATGAACCGGCGCGGCCCGGCCCCGAGCCGCGCTCAGAGGGACATCGCCGCCAGCTGGTCGTAACGCAGGACCGGCCCCTCGCGGCAGACGCGAACGGGTCCTTCGGGCGTCTCCAGCAGGCAGCGCCCGCACCGGCCGCTGCCGCACTGGATGAGCTCGTGCGCGGCCACCTGGATCCGCGCGGCCTCCATCCCCTGCCCCCGCAGCCTCCGCGCGGTGGCCAGCGCCAGCCGCAGCGGCCCGGCCAGCAGCGCCACGGCCGACTCCGGATCGAAGACCAGCTCCCCCGAGGAGTGCGAGCCGTCGACCACCGGCGTGATCGACCCCGACGGGACGGGCCGGCGCGGGCCCTCGGGCGCGGCGGACCAGACCGCCCCCGCCGCCCACACCCGCAGGCTCCGGTAGCGCGCCGAGTCGGCCAGCGCCCGCTCCACCACCGGGCGCAGCAGGCTCAGCCCCGAATCCCAGCCGAGGAGCAGCAGCTCCCCGCCCGCCGCCCGGCCCAGGTTCCAGCCGTTGCCGCGCGGCCCGGCCAACCCCACCCGGTCGCCGATCCGGCAGGCGTTCGGGCCGCACGGCACCCGCAGCGCCCTGAGCTCCACCAGGGAGCTCTCGCCCACCTGCCCGTCGGACAGCAGCGGCCGGGTGCTCACGTCGGCGGCGGGGATGCGCATGCCGGACTCGGTGTGCAGCACCCAGAACCGGCCCGGCGCCGCCGCGCCGGCCTCCTGCGGCTCGGTCGCGGCCCGTCCGGTGTCGCGGCCGTCGGGGGCGAGGACGAGCGTCATCTCTCCCGGAAGCTCGGCGTACCGGTCCACGATCCGATAGGGACGTGGCGCGGTGGTCCAGATCCGATACCGTTCCTTGCCCGGCACGTACACCCCTGACTTCCCGGCCCGGATCTTCCCGCGGCGATCCGGCGTATTTTGTCGGCCGCACCAGGCTGGAGTCGACGCCCCCCTTCCAGGTAGGGGCGAAAGTCCCTTTCCCGAGGTCATCCCGCCGGAGGCGAAGGTCCCTTCGATCAAGGGACGTGAGCCTCTGCCCCCGCGTGCCGCGCTCTGGTCGGCTGAAGTCCGACGGAGACGCCCGAAAGCGGGAGGAAAGACAATGCGCGCTCTGCGCCTGACCGCCTGGAAGAGCGACCCGGTGCTGGTGGAGGTCCCCGAGCCGGATCCCGAGCCGGGCCAGGTCGTGGTCAGGGTCGCCGGGGCCGGCGCCTGCCACTCCGACCTGCACCTCATGCGCGACTTCGACGAGGGCTCGCTGCCGTGGGGGCCGCCCTTCACCCTCGGGCACGAGAACGCGGGCTGGGTGCACCGGATAGGCCGGGGGGTCACCGGCCTGGAGCCCGGCATGCCCGTCGCCGTCCACGGACCGTGGGGCTGCGGTTTCTGCAGCCGCTGCCGGCTGGGCATCGACACCTACTGCGAACGCCCCGACGCCGCGCCGGTGCCCTCGGGCGGCGGAGGGCTCGGACTCGACGGCGGCATGGCGGAGTTCCTGCTCGTCCCGGACGCCCGGTTCCTGGTGCCGCTGCCGCCGGGCCTGGACCCGGTGACGGCCGCGGCCCTCACCGACGCCGGGCTCACCCCGTACCACGCGGTCCGCCGCTCCTGGCCCAAGCTCCCGCCCGGCAGCACCGCCGTGGTCATCGGCGTCGGAGGGCTGGGGCACCTGGCGGTCCAGATCCTCAGGGCGACGACCGCCGCGCGCGTCATCGCGGTCGACACCCGTCCCAAGGCGCTGGACCTGGCGCTCGAGAGCGGAGCCCACCTCGCGCTGCGCAGCGGCGGGCCCGACGGGACGACCGCGGAGGTCGCGGCGCGGATCCGCGAGCAGACCTCCGGGCGCGGAGCCGACGTCGTGCTGGACTTCGTCGGCTCCGACGGCACCCTGGCGCTCGCCGCGGCGATCCCCCGGATGCTCGGAGACCTCACCCTCGTCGGGATCGGCGGAGGACGGCTGGACTTCTCCTTCTTCTCCCCGCCGTACGAGACGTCGGTGCAGAGCACCTACTGGGGTTCGCGGCCCGAGCTCGCCGAGGTCCTCGAACTGGCGGCGCAGGGCCTGCTCAAGCCCGCCCTCACCCGCTTCCCGCTGGAAGAGGCGATGACCGCCTACCGGCTGATGGAACGCGGTGAACTGGTCGGCCGCGCGGTCATCACCCCGTCCGCCGGAGAAGGGGGAGGAGCATGAGCACGACGGAGACGGCGGCGCGGGAGACGGAGATCCCCCAGCACCTGCCCGAACGGCTGCGGCGGCACTGGAGGGAACTGGCCGGCGGAGGCGAGGGGGAGGGCGTCTTCACCCCCGGCCTCGTCCGGGGCCTGCCCGCGGCGGCCCGCCGATGGCTGCTGCACGCCATCGCCCCGGGCACCCCGCTGCGCACTCGTGTCGAACTGGCCCAGCACGGCCGCATCAAACTGGGAAGCTGGCGCCCGTTCACCGCCGCGCAGGTGCTCGCCCCGCTGGAGGGCTACATCTGGGCGGAGCGGACCGGCGTGGCCGGCCTCAAGGTGAGCGGCTACGACCGGCTGACCCACGGCGAGGGGGAGATGAGACACCGGCTGCTGGGCTTCCTTCCGCTGGTGTCGGCGACCGGACCCGACCTGACGCGCGCCGCCGCCGGTCGGCAGGCCTGCGAGATCGTGTTCGCGCCCGCCGCCGCGCTCGACCCGTCGGTGACGTGGAGGGACGTGGACGACCGCACCGCGGTCGCCGTCGTCCCCGCGCACGGGTGGTCCCACGAGGTGACGCTGACCGTCCGCCCGTCCGGCGAGCTCGACCGGGCCACACTCGACCGCTGGGCGAAGGTCGGGAAAGGGCCCTACCGGAGGCACCCCTTCACCGCCGTGTTCGAGGGCGAGGGGACGTTCGACGGTTACACGATCCCGACCCGGGTCATCGCCGGGTACGGAGAGGGCTCGGCCGCCTGGAAGGACGGGGCCTTCATCACACAGATCGTCGACCGGGCGGTGTACCGCTGACCGACCGGCTCGAGGCATGATCCACTCAGGACGTGGGACACACTGACTACTTACCCGGGCCCCTGATATTCCGTTCCCCGCCCGGGGATGCTGGGAACACCGGACCGCGGCCGCACCCTCCGCGGAGGGCTCCAAGAGCCCGGAATGAAGGAGAGAACACGATGACTCGGCGCCATGGAGTGCTCGTCGGCTACGACGGATCCGAGTGCGGCGACCTCGCCCTCGACTGGGCCGCGGAAGAGGCCGTGCTGCGCGGGCTTCCGCTGACGATCTCCCATGTATGGCAGATCGTCTACCCGGGGTTCGTCGTGCTGCCGATCACCACGCTGAGCGACGCCGCCGAGAGCGTCACCCAGACCGCCGCGGAGCGGATCTCCGGCGCCCACCCCGGCCTGGAGGTGCGCAAGCTCGTGGAGAGCGGCTCGCCCGCCTACTCGCTGATCGAACACGCCAGGGACGCGGAGCTCACCGTCGTGGGCAGCGAGGGCGCCGGCACCGTGCGCAAGGCCCTCATCGGGTCGGTGAGCGCCCAGGTGACCTCGCACGCGCCGGGCGTCGTGACGGTCGTGCGCAGCACCACGGGCGAGGGAACCGGCCCCTACTCCGGGCGGATCGTGGTGGGCGTCGACGGCTCGTCCGCCGCCGACGAGGCGCTGCGGGTGGCCTTCGAGGAGGCGCACCTGCGCCGGGCCGGGCTGACCGTCCTGTGCGTGTGCCCCGACGGCGCCGCCGTCCGGGACACCCCGTTCATCGACGACCGCGTCCTGCGCGAGCTGGCGAGGGAGCGGTTCGAGCGGTCCGTGGAGTCCTGGCAGACCAAGTACGCCGAGGCCCAGGTCGAGAAGGTCTTCCTGGAGGGGGACCCGGTCACCGAGCTGATCACCGCCACCGAGGGGGCCCGCCTGCTGGTCGTCGGCTCCAGGGGAGCCGGAGGCATCAGGAGCATGCTGCTGGGTTCGGTGAGCAGCGCCGCCGTCCGGCACGCCCTCTGCTCGGTCACCGTGGTCCACCCGTCGGAGGACTGAGCGCGACGCCGGCGCCCGCAGGGCCCGAGAAGGGAGACGATCATGATCGGGAGACGAAGGGCCGCGTTGTTCGGCCCGCTCGCGGGGCTCGCCCTCCTGGCCCTCTACGGCTACGGAAGGCTGCTGCTGCCCCGGCTGGCCCGCTACGGGGCGAGCCGGGCGGAGGCCGGAGCCAGGCTGCCCGGGGACGAGCTGATCCCCGACGGGGTGGTGAGCACCATGGCAGTCACGCTCCAGGCCCCGCCGGAGCGGGTCTGGGCGTGGCTGGCGCGGCCGGATCTCAAGGTGGGGGCCAGGGCGGCTCCGCAGCCCGGCGGCGACCCGCACTTCACGGTGGAGGTCCTCGACGCGCCGCACACCCTGGTCCTCAGCTCCGACCAGCGGCCGTCCAGAGGCCGGATGACGGTCCCCGAAGGGCCGCTCCCGCCGGTCTACCGCACCACCGTGCGGGGATTCCACCTGCGGGCGCTGCCCGGAGGCCGCACCCGGCTGGTCGTCCGGACCCGGAGCGAGGGTCGGCCGAGGGCCGTGGTGTGGCTCGCTGATTTCCTCTTCAACCGTCCCGCGTCCTTTCTCCGGCAGCTCCGGCAGTTCCAGGAACTCGCGGCCCTGGCCGAGGCGAAGGAGGAGACGGGGGCGGGCCCGGTGGACGAAGGTCCCGCCGATGCCCGCCCTTCGGCCTCTGCCCGGGGGGTGTAGGGGGCCGATCCTGGAAACAGGGACTCAGGGGGGAGGGACCGGTGGAAGAGATCAACGTCATCCATCGCGACCAGGACGCGTTCGCCATCTTCGTCCGCGACTACGTCGTCCAGGTGGATCAGCCGGTGCCGACGGGGGAGGAGAGCGGGCCGACCCCGGTGGAGCTGTTCGTCGCCGCCATGGCCGCCTGCGCCGCGCACTTCGCGTGCCGCCACCTGAAGAAGAGGGGCCTGCCCTACAACGGGCTGGAGATCGGCGCGCGCTACCTGCTGGGCGGGCCCTCCCCGCAGCGGATCTCCCGGCTCACCCTCACCGTGCGGCCCCCCTCCCGGCTGCGGGAGGAGGAGACCGAGGCCATGATCCAAGCGATCCGGGACTGTCCGGTCACCCAGTCCCTGGTCGTGCCGCCGGACCTGCAGATCGGTCTGGCCGCAGAAGCGCGGGCGGCCTGAGCGCCGGCCGCGCCCGCGGAGCCCGCTGAGACTCACCGAGGGAGTACCCATGTCCGAGATCCTCGTCGGCTACGACGGCTCGCCCGCGTCCGAGCAGGCCCTGCGCTGGGCGGTGCGGGAGAGCACCCTGCGCGGCCTGCCGCTGGCGGTCTGCCACGCCTGGCACTGGCCGTACGCGATGGACCCGGTGCACCTGCCCTCGGCGGACACCGTCCGCAGGTTCGCCGAGAACCTGCTCTACAAGGGCGTCTTCGAGGCCGAGAGCCTCGCCCCCCGGCTCAAGGTCCGCTCGGTTCTGCACCGGGGACCCGCCGCCGCGGCGCTGCTGCACGAGGCCGCGCAGGCGACCCTGGTGGTGGTGGGCGCGCGCGGCGGCGAGGGGTTCCCCGAGCTGCGCACCGGCTCCACCGCCACCCAGGTGGCCGAGCACGCGCTGTGCCCGGTGGCGATCGTCCGCGAGCCCGGGGCGGACGGTCCGGTGGCGGTGGGGGTGGACGGCTCGCACGCCGCCGACGCGGCCCTGGCCTTCGCGTTCGAGGAGGCGGCGGTGCGCAACCGGGAGCTGCTGGCCGTGCACGCCGCGCCGCTGCCGTCCGACCCGGCCCTGCACGAGGGGGCGGCCCGGACGGCCGGAGCCCTGCTGCAGCGGCAGGTCGCGGCCTGGGCGACCAAGTACCCGCAGGTCCAGCTGAAGACCAGGCTGGTGCACGAGGAGCCCAGGGAGGCGCTGCGCGCGGCGGCCGAGGAGGCCGCGTTGCTGGTCCTCGGCGACCGGCAGGACGGCATGCCCGCCACGCTGCGGCTCGGCGCGGTCAGCAGCGCGCTGCTGGACCTGTCGCCGCGCACCCTGGTGGTGGTGCACCCCTGGCGGAGGAGCTGAGGGGCGTTCAGTCCGGGGCCATCTGAGGGCGCCTCGGCCAGTGGTGGGCGTGGCCGTGCGGCCTGACCGCCCGCAGCGCCTCCTCCACGCAGGCGTCGACCGGCCGGCCGGTGTCGACGGCGGTGGCCCCGGACCAGGGTACGGCCTCGGCCGCCATCGCCTCGGCGACCCGGACGTCGGCGTCGGACGGCCCGCCCCGGCGGGCCCGCAGCCGGGCCGCGGCGACCTCGGCCGGGACACGGCACTCCAGGGCGACCAGGTCCGTGTGGGTCCGCCCGGCCAGCGCCGCCGCCTCGTCCCGGAACACCGCGTCGGTCCAGGAGGCGTCGAGGATGACGGACTCGCCCATGCCGAGCAGCTTCCCGGCCCGGTCCAGCAGCCTGGCGTAGGTCTCCTTGGTGGTCCGCGCATCGTAGATGCCCTGCCCGAAGGGGGCGCGGGCGGACTGCTCGGCGGCCAGCCCGGACAGCTCCTTGCGGGTGCGGTCGCTGCTCAGGACGCTCCAGCCGAGCCGGTCGCCCAGTGCGCCGGCCAGGGTCGACTTGCCGGTGCCGGGCAGCCCCCCGACGAGCACGAGCGCCACCGAACCGGCCCGCAGGTGCCGCAGCGCCAGTTCGGTGTACTCCCGCGCGACGGCGGGCCGATCCGACAGGCAGCCGACCTTGGCCCGCACGAACGCGCGGTAGGCGATGTAGTGGTGGCGCAGCGAGGCGGGCGCGGGGTCGCCGCTGAACTCGGCGTACCGGTCCAGGAAGTCGCGGGCCAGGGCCGGCGCGCGGAGCCGCTCCAGGTCCATGGCGAGGAACGCCGCGTCGTCCAGCCCGTCCAGGTATCTGAGACGGTCGTCGAACTCCAGGCAGTCCAGGATGCGCGGCCCGTCGGGGAGGCAGAAGACATCGTCGGCGATGAGGTCTCCATGGCCGTCCACGATCCGGTCGTCGGCGATCCGGCGGGCGAACAGCGGGCCCCGGCCGTCCAGGAAGCGCAGCACCAGGTGTTCGATCTCCTCGGCGCCCGGCAGCCCGTAGGCGACGGTCTCGGAGAGGTTGTCGCTCCAGCGGCGGCGCAACGCGTCCCGGCCGCCCTCCTGGGAGATCTCCGGGGACCGGGGGGCGCCCGCGTGCCAGGCCGCCAGCCTCCGGGCCACCTCTCGCAGCGGCCCGCCCACCGGCTCCCCCATGCGCACGAGCGCGGAGAGCCTGCTCTCGGGATCCATGCGGCGCATCGCCACCAGGTGGTCGCAGACCGTCCCCTCCTCGTCCCGGACGTCGTAGACGCCCAGATAGACGTCGGGGGAGAAACGGCGGTTGAGCTCGACCTCACGCCTGCAGGCCCGTTCCCGGGCCTCGATGGTGGTGAAGTCGAGGAAACCGGTGCGCACCGGCTTCTTCAGCTTGTAGGCGCGGTCGCCCGTGAAGAAGACGGTGGCGATGTGCGTCTCGGCCACCATGGCGGCCCGGCTGTCGGACATGAAGACCCCTCACACGTATGTCACCCGTGTCCAGTCCATCGTGTGCCGGGAATCGCGCGAGAGGGCCGTCCAGCATCACCCCGTGGGACCTTGGTCCTTTCCGCTCCAAGATCTTCGCCTTTACGCTCGAAGGATGAACGAGCGCGCCGAGAGACCCATCATCGTCGGGGCCGACGGCTCCGAGCCCGCCTACGCCGCCGTCGAGTGGGCCGCGACCGAGGCTGTCCGCCGCGGGCTGCGCCTGCGGATCGTCTTCGTCCTGGCGCCCTGGCTCCTGGAGCCGCTGCCCGAGCCCGGCGCGGACAGGCTGCGCCGGAGCCTGCGGGACGGCGGCCAGGAGGTGCTCAGGCAGGCCTCGATCCGCGCGGCCTCCAGAGCGCCGGAGGTGAAGCTGGAGACCGAACTCATCCCCGGAAGCCCCGTCCAGGCGCTGCTGAAGGAGGCGGAGGACGCCCCGATGCTCGTGGTGGGCGGCCGAGGGCTGGGGGAGTTCAGCGGCCTGCTGCTCGGCTCCGCCGCCAACCAGGTCGCGCTGTACGCGCGCTGCCCGGTCGTCGTGGTCCGGCACACCGAGGAGACGGAGCGCGGCGAGATCGTGGTAGGAGTGGACGACACGCCGAGCGCCCAGACCGCCCTGGCGTTCGCCTTCGAGGAGGCCTCGGCGCGTTCGGCGCGGCTGCGGGCCGTCCACGCCTGGCAGAACCCCGCCTCTTTGGGCCCGGGTGAGATGGAGCCGCCGGTCTACGACCTCGAACGGGTCTCGGGCGAGGAGTCGCGTCTCCTGGCGGAGGCGCTGTCGGGCTGGTCGTCCCGCTACCCCGACGTCGAGGTGGCCGAGGACACGGTGCGGAGCGGAACCGTCCGGGCCCTGGCGGGGGCCTCCGCGCGGGCGGACCTGCTGGTCCTCGGCAGCCGCGGGCGCGGAGGCTTCGCCGGCCTGCTCCTGGGCTCGGTCGGCCAGGCGATGCTGCACCACGGCCACTGCCCGGTGGCGATCGTCAGGTAGAGGCGGTCCCGCGGGACTCAGGCGGCCAGGGCGTTGATCCTGCGGCCCGACACGTACCGGCCGACGATCCGGATGCAGAGGTCGCGGGGGCCGGGCGCCCAGGCGGGGATGGAGAGCCGGGAGAGCCGCTCGAGCTCGGCGGGGTCGGTGACGGCCTTGGCCTCGCCGAGCAGGGTCACCGACCAGCCCTGGTGGGACTCGGGATCGAAGTCGTCGGCCTCGAACGCCACGACCGCCCGCTGGATGGCGAGGCCGAGTTTGCTGCCGGGACCGGTCCGCAGGATGACGTCGGAGCCGTCCAGCGCGAAGTTCACCGGCTGGATCGCCGGCAGGGCCCGGTCGGTGAAGGCGATCCTGCCGACCGGGACGGAGGCCAGCAGCCGCAGGCATTCCCGCCGGTCCAGCACTTCGAGTCCATGAGCGTCGACTTCCATGACCTCATCGTGGAGCGGGAGGCGCGGTCCGGGGCAGAGACAAAAGTCCCTGACGGCGAGCGTTGGTCTGCGCGGCGATGGACCTTGGTCCCTGTCGCGTCCGCCACCGCGATGGTGTGCTGAAGAAGAGATCAGGTGAGGGGACACCATGACCGTGAGAACCGACATCGACGGCGTCATGAGAGCGGCCATCGAGGCGGCGGTGTGGGCGCCGTCAGTGAACAACACCCAGCCCTGGTGGTTCGGCACCTCCGCGCACGGGGACGGCGGCGCGCGCATCAGCCTGCACGCCGACTCCGAACGCCGGCTGGACATCGCCGACCCGGACGGCAGGGAGATGCTCATCAGCTGCGGCGCCGCCCTGTTCACGCTGCGCCTGGCCGTCCAGGCCCTGGGCTACGAGCCCCGGGTGCTGCTGCTGCCCGACCCCGCCCGGCCGGGCCTGCTCGCGGACCTGGTCATCGACCCCGCCGCGGAGACCGCGCCGGGCGCCGGGCTGGAGACCGAGCGGCTGTACCGGCAGGTCAAGCTCCGGCGCAGCCACCGAGGCCCCTTCAAGCAGACCGTCGTGTCCGCCGCGGTGCTGACCGCCCTGCGCGAGGAGGCCCACCGGGAGGGCGCGGAGATGCTCCTGGTGTCCGACCCCAGGGAACGCCGGGCACTGGCCGCCTTCACCGAGGTCGCCGAGCAGCTGCAGCGGCTCGACCCCGAGCACCAGGCGGAGGCGGCGCGCTGGGCGCCCCCGCCCGGAAGGCGCCGCTCCGAGGGCATGGTCGAGGACGCCTACCCCGCCGAGGAGGCGCCGGCCTCCCCGCACTTCGTCACCAGGGACTTCGCCCAGGGACGGCCGTGGGGAGCACGCGCGAAGACGCCCGCCGAGCCGGGTATCACCGGCGTGGTGGTGCTCGTCACCACCAGGGGCGACGAGCGCGCCGACTGGCTGGCGGCGGGGCAGGGCCTGCAGCGCATGCTGCTGCGCGCCTCCGCCGAAGGGCTGTCGGCGGCACTGCACACCCAACCCCTGCAGATACCCGAACTGCGCACGCTCATTCGGGTCCGCCTGTGTCACGGAAGCCACCCTCAGGTTCTGCTCCGTCTGGGTGAGGCGGCCGAGACTCTGGGAACGGTACGCAGGAACCCCGACGCGCTCACAGACGAGGAAGCATGAGTGGACTTGACGGACTTGACGCCCTGGACGCCTGGTGGCGGGCCTCGAACTACCTCTCCGCCGGGCAGATCTACCTCCTGGACAACCCCCTGCTGCGCGAACCGCTGCGACCCGAGCACATCAAGCCCCGTCTGCTCGGGCACTGGGGCACCTCACCTGGCCTGAACTTCTGCTACGCCCACCTGAACCGGGTGATCCGGCGGCGCGACCTGGACATGATGTTCGTGATGGGCCCCGGCCACGGCGGCCCGTCCGCGGTGGCCAGCGCCTGGCTGGACGGCACCTACAGCGAGACCTACCCCGACGTCTCACAGGACGAGCGGGGCATGGCACGGCTCTTCCGGCAGTTCTCCTTCCCCGGCGGCATCCCCTCGCACGCGGCACCCGAGACGCCCGGCTCCATCCACGAAGGCGGCGAACTCGGCTACTCCCTGGCCCACGCCTACGGCGCGGCCTTCGACAACCCCGGCCTGGTGGTGGCCTGCGTCGTCGGCGACGGCGAGGCCGAGACCGGGCCGCTGGCCGCGAGCTGGCACTCCACCAAGTTCCTCGACCCGGTCGGGGACGGCGCGGTGCTGCCGATCCTGCACCTCAACGGCTACAAGATCGCCAACCCGACGGTGCTGGCCCGCATCCCCGAACGGGAACTGCTCGCCCTCATGGAGGGCTACGGCCACCGCCCGTACCTGGTGAGCGGCGACGATCCGGTGGAGATGCACCGGCTGATGGCCCAGACCCTGGACCGGGCGATGGACGACATCGCACGGATCCAGGAGGCGGCGCGCTCCGGCGGGGACACCGCCCGCCCCGCCTGGCCGATGATCATCCTGCGCACCCCCAAGGGCTGGACCGGGCCCCGCAAGGTGGGAGGGGTGCTGATGGAGGGCACCTGGCGCGCCCACCAGATCCCGCTGAAGACCCCCCGCGCCGACCCGGAGGAACTGGCCCAGCTCGAGGCGTGGCTGCGCTCCTACCGGCCGGAGGAGCTCTTCGACGAGCGGGGCGCCCCGGTGCCGGAGATCCTGGAGCAGAGCCCGCGCGGGAACCGCAGGATGAGCGCCAGCCCCCACGCCAACGGCGGGCTGCTGCTGCGGCCGCTGGACCTGCCGGACTTCCGGGACTACGCGGTGCCGGTCCCGGAGCACGGCGCGGTCCAGGCCGGGGCCACCACGGTGCTCGGCGGCTACCTGCGCGAGACGATCGCGGCCAACCGCACGAACTTCCGCATCATGGGTCCCGACGAGACCGCCTCCAACCGGCTGTCGGCGGTCTTCGAACGCACCGACCGGGTCTGGCGCGGCGAACTGCTGCCCACGGACGAGCACCTGGCCGAACACGGCCAGGTCATGGAGGTGCTGAGCGAGCACCTGTGCCAGGGCTGGCTGGAGGGCTATCTGCTGACCGGCCGGCACGGCCTGCTCAACACCTACGAGGCGTTCGTGCACATCGTGGACGCCATGTTCAACCAGCACGCCAAATGGCTGGAGGCCTCCCGGAACCTGCCCTGGCGGCGGCCCATCGCCGCGCTGAACTACCTGCTGTCCTCACACGTGTGGCGGCAGGACCACAACGGTTTCACCCACCAGGACCCGGGGTTCCTGGACGTCGTCCTCAACAAGCAGCCCGAGGTCGTCGGGGTCTACCTGCCGCCGGACGCCAACACCCTGCTGGCGGTCGCCGACCACTGCCTGCGCACGACGGACCGCGTGAACGTGATCGTCGCGGGCAAGCAGGAGGCTCCGGTCTGGCTGCCGGTGGACGAGGCGGTCGCGCACTGCGCCCGCGGCGCCGGCATCTGGGAGTGGGCGAGCACGGACGGAGGCACCGATCCCGACGTCGTCCTGGCCTGCGCGGGGGACGTGCCGACGCTGGAGACCGTCGCCGCGGCCCGCCTCCTCCAGAAATACCTGCCCGGCCTGAGGGTCCGGGTGGTCAACGTGGTGAACCTGATGCGCCTGCATCCGCCGTCGGAGCATCCGCACGGGCTGAGCGACGCGGAGTTCGACGCCCTCTTCACCACCGACAAGCCGGTGATCTTCGCCTTCCACGGCTACCCGTGGCTGGTGCACCGGATGACCTACCGCAGGCACGGCCATGACAACCTGCACGTGCGCGGCTACAAGGAGAAGGGGACCACCACGACCCCGTTCGACATGGTGATGCTGAACGACCTCGACCGGTTCCACCTGGTCATGGACGTCATCGACCGGGTGCCGAACCTCGGCGGCAGGGTGGCGCCGCTGCGCCAGCGGATGGCCGACGAACGGCTGCGCTGCCGCGCCTACACCCGCGAGCACGGCGAGGACGACCCGATGGTCAGCGGCTGGAACTATCGACCCGACCAGCCCGACCGGCCGCCTCGGTGGAGTTGAGGATGCGGCGGCCCGAGCGCAGCCGGGGGGAGATCCGGATGAACTCCTCCCGCTCGCCGGGCACCCAGGGCCACAGGTCCAGCCCGCGCAGCCCGATCAGCTCCGCGGGGTCGCTCACCCGCCGGGCCTGTCCGACCAGCACCACCGACCAGCCGGTGCGGTCCTCGGCGTCGTAGTCGTCGATCTCGAAGGCGACCACCGCGTTGCGCAGGGCGGCCGCCAGCTTCGACCCCGGAGAGGTGCGGATGATCACGTCTTCGCCGTCCAGGGCGTAGTTCACCGGCTGGACGGCGGGCAGGGCCTGGTGGGTGAAGACGATCCGGCCCACGGGGGTGGTCTGGAGGAGGGCCAGGCACTCGTCGTCTTCGAGTACCTCCAGGCCTCCGGCATCGAAGGGCATGAGCGCCATCCTGCTCCTGAGACCGCGGCCCTCGTAGGGACGAAGGTCCCTATCCCGCGTCCGGACGGTCCCTGGAGGCCTTCAGTTGGGCGGCGAACGCCGCGGCCTGGGTGCGGCGGCGCATGTCCAGCTTGGCGAAGAGGTTGGAGACGTAGTTCTTGACGGTCTTCTCGGCCAGGAACATGCGCTCGCCGATCTGCCGGTTGGTCAGGCCCTCGCCGATCAGCTCGAGGATCTGGCGCTCCTGGTCCGACAGCGCGGCCAGCGGGTCCTTGCGGTTCTCCCGTTCGCGCAGCCGCTGCAGCATCTGGCTGGTGGACCGCGGGTCCAGCAGCGACTGGCCGGACGCCACGGTGCGCACCGCGCCCACCAGGTCCGAGCCGTGGATCTGCTTGAGCACGTAGCCCGAGGCGCCGGCCATGACCGCGTTGAACAGCGCCTCCTCGTCGGAGAAGGAGGTGAGCATCAAGCAGGCCACCTGGGGCAGCTGCGCCCGGACCTCCCGGCACACGCTCACCCCGTCGCCGTCGGGCAGGCGCACGTCCAGCACCGCCACGTCCGGCGCCGAGGCGGGGATGCGGGCCAGCGCCTGGGCGGCGGAGGAGGCCTCGCCGACGATCTCGATGTCCCCCTCGGCCTCCAGCAGCGCGGCGACCCCCTTGCGCACCACCTCGTGGTCGTCGAGCAGGAATACCCTGATCCTGGAGCCGGGAGTGACCTGTGTCACGGAATGGCCTTCTTCCTATGACGGTATGTTGCAGCTGAAGGTATCGGGACGTTCGGCCGCCAGCAACGGCCGAAGGGCCGGGATTCCGGGACCAAGGTCCCCCGGCGGCCCGATCGTGACGTTACACCTGGAACCAGGAGGCCGGCAGCGTGGACAGCGATTCCCGGCACGGGGTGGACCGGGCCAGGTTGATCCTTCCCCAGTTGCAGCTGGACGATCTGCTGAGCGAGCTGCAGTCCCGGCTGGAGGCCGCGCGTTCCACCCGCGACCGGGTGCACTCCCTTCTGGAGGCCGTGGTCTCCATCGGCAGCGAACTCGACCTCGCCACCGTGCTGCGCCGGATCACCGAGGCGTCCACCACCCTGGTGGACGCCAGGTACGGCGCCCTCGGCGTGATCAGCGACGACGGGGAGAGCCTGGTGGAGTTCATCACCGTGGGCGTCTCGGACGAGGAGATCGCCTCGATCGGGCACTGGCCGCACGGCGGCGGTATCCTCGGCCTGCTGATCAAGGAGCCGCGCCCGCTGCGCCTGGCCGACCTGGGCGCCCACCCCGAGTCAGTGGGCTTCCCCGCCAACCATCCGCCGATGCACCGCTTCCTCGGCGTGCCCGTCAGGGTCCGCGAGGAGGTCTTCGGCAATCTCTACATGGCCGAGAAGCAGGGTGGCGGGGAGTTCGACGAGCAGGACGAGGTGGTCCTCACCGCCCTGGCCACCGCGGCGGGCATCGCGATCGAGAACGCCCGCCTGTACGAGGAGACCCGCCGCAGGGAGCGCTGGCAGCAGGCGCTGACCGAGATCTCCACCGCGCTGCTGTCGGGCACCGCCCCCGACGAGGTGGGCGGCCTGGTCGCCGACCGGGCCAGGGAGATCTGCGACGCCGAGGTGGCCTTCGTCGCGACGGCCGACGAGGTGGCGGGGGAGTTCCTGGTGGCGGCGGCGTCCGGCCGGGGCGCCGAGCGCGTCAGGGGCCTGCGGCTGCCGTTCGAGGGCGCGCTCGGGTCCGACGTGCACGAGCACGACCGGTCGCTGCTGACGGCGGACGCCAGGGGGGCCGCCCCCGAGGACACGATCTGCAAGGAGCTTTCGATCGGCCCGGCGCTGCTGGTTCCGCTGGGTCACGGCGGCTCGGCCCGCGGCGTGCTCGCGGTGGGCAACACCGAGGGCGGCACCGCGTTCACCGAGGTCGTCCAGCGGCTGCTGGAGCCGTTCGCGGCCCAGGCCGCGGTCGCGATGGAGCTGGCGGACCGGCGGCGCGACCTAGAGCGGTTGTCGCTGCTGGAGGACCGCGACCGCATCGCCAAGGACCTGCACGACACCGTCATCCAAAGGCTGTTCGCCACCGCCATGACGCTGATGAGCGCGGGGAAGCTGGCCGACCGGCCCGACGTGCGGCGCCGGATCCAGCGTTCGGTGGACGACCTGGACGAGACCATCCGGCAGATCCGCTCCACCATCTTCGCGCTCCAGGTCGAACCGGACGCGGAGAGTCTGCGCAGCCGGCTGTACTCGGTCGTCGACGACTTCGTGGACCTGCTGGGCTTCGCGCCGTCCGTCCGCTTCGACGGGCTGCTCGACACCGACGTCGACAGCCAGGTCGGCGAGCAGCTCATCGCCGTGGTGTCCGAGGCGCTGTCCAACGTCGCCAGGCACGCCGGGGCGAGCCGAGTCGACATCGTGGTGGACGTCCGCGAAGACCTCATCCTGCGGGTCGAGGACGACGGCTGCGGCATCCCGCCGGGCGGCCGCCGCAGCGGCCTGAAGAACATGGCGGGGCGCGCCGAGTCCCTGGGCGGGTTCATGGAGCTGAAGGACCGCGAGGGCGGCGGCACCGTCCTGCTGTGGCGCGTCCCGCTGCGCTGAGGTCTCACCGCTCAGTCGCGGGGCGCCGTGGCGTGGTCGGCGCAGATGATGAGCTCGCATCCCGGGCGGGTGCGGAGGTTCCCCAGCACCTCGCCGCCCAGCGGGCCGCGGGCCGCGGTCTGGGCGCGGGCCCCGATCAGCAGGGCCTCGGCGTACTCGGAAGCGCGGTTCAGCACTTCGGCCGGGGATCCGGACGCGACGCGCAGCCTGGTGGTGAACTGCTGCTCCATCGGCACGATCCGGGCCGCGATCGCCCGCAGCGCCAGCCAGCCCCTGATCCGCGCGAGCCGGCCGGGCGTGCCCGGCAGCACCCGGACCACCTCGATGGCGGCCTGTCGTTCATGGGCCTCCCGCACGGCCCTGCGCAGCGCCGCCAGGGAGTTGGGGGATCCGTCGACGCCGACGACCACGCGCCGCAGGCTGGTCCTGAGCCTCATGAACAAGTCCTCCCTCGTCTTGCGCACAGCCTTCCGGGGGGAGGGCCGGCCGGGCCAGGGGAGAGCGGTCCTGCGAAGCGGGACGAAGGTCCCTGCGCGGCGTGACCTCCGTGCCTCCCCATGGGGGTGGGGGAAGAGCAGGCTCAGGGTATGAACGAGACTTCCCAGCAGCCGGTCATCGTCGGCACCGATGGTTCGCCCACCTCCCACGCCGCGGTGTCCTGGGCCGCGGACGAGGCCCTCAGGGAGGGCCGGCCGCTGCGCATCGTGCACGTACAGGAGCCGTGGACGCTGGGCCTGCCCGACATCCCGCCGCCGATGGCCGACGAGGCGCGGTCGGTGGAGTCCCGCGAGATCCTCGACGAGGCGGCGGCGGTGGCCGCCGAGGGCCGTCCGGACCTGGTCGTGGAGACCGAGAACATCCAGGGGGAGACGGTGCGCGCCCTGCGCCTGATCTCCGAGCAGGGCGGCGAGCTGGTACTGGGCAGCCGGGGCCGGGGCCGGTTCGCCGAACTGCTGCTCGGCTCCACCACGCTGCGGGTGGCCGGGCACGCGGCCAGGCCCGTGGTGGTGGTGCGGGGTGAGCCCGCGTCCCGCCGCGGCGAGATCGTGGTGGGCGTGGCCTTCGACCACGACCAGACCGGGCCTCTCACCTACGCCTTCGAGGCGGCCAGGCGGCGCGGGGCGCGGCTGCGGGCCGTGCACGCCTGGGACGTCACCGACACCTTCGCCCGCCAGGCCAAGGAGGACCCCTCCTTCATCGACCCGCTCGACCGGCTCACCGAGCTGCTGGAGTCCTGGCGGGGCCGCTACCCGGACGTCAAGGTCGTCGAGGAGGTCGTCAACGAGCATCCGGCGGCGACGCTGACCGACTCCTCGTCCGGCGCCGACCTGCTGGTGGTCGGCACCCACGGCCGCGGCGCCCTGGGCAGCCTCCTGCTCGGGTCGGTCGGCCACGCGGTGCTGCACCACGCCCGCTGCCCCGTCGTGATCGTTCCGGTCTGACAACCGGGCCCGCGCACACTAGCGTCAGAGACATGAACAAACAGATCGTGGTGGGTGTTGACGGTTCCGAGGGATCCACGGCGGCCCTGGACTGGGCGGCCGTCGAGGCGGGCCGCAGGAACGCGCCTCTGCTGCTGGTCCACGGCAGCAGACTGCTGGAGCCGGGGAGCATGCTCGGCGACGAGGCGCTCGGGCGGCTGCGGCAGGAGCGCCTGCAGCTGCTGGAGGCCACCCGTGACGGGCTCCTGGAGGACCTGCCGGGGCTGAGCGTCGAGCTGCTGCTGGAGGCCGACGACCCGGCGCGGGTGCTGGTGGAGCTCAGCCGCGAGGCGCTGCTGGTGGTGGTCGGCACCAGGGGCGCCGGCGGGTTCGAGCGGCTGCTGCTGGGGTCGGTCGGCCTGCACGTGGCGACGCACGGCCACTGCCCCGTCGTGGTGGTGCCGCGCGGCGGGGAGGGCGAGCGCGGAGAGCGGATCGTGCTGGGCGTCGACGAGCGGCACAAGGAGTCCGAGGCGATCGGCTGGGCCTTCGCCGAGGCCGACCTCCGCGGGGTGCCCCTGGTGGCCCTGCACGCGGTGGGCGGTTTCGGCGCGCCCGGTCAGCGCGTCGGGGAGGAGATGGAACTGGCCGAGGCGCTGGCGGGCCGCAAGAGCGAGTACCCCGACCTGGAGGTGGAGTACCGGCTGGCCGAGACGTCCGCGGCGCGGGCGCTCGTCGAGGCGTCCGAGGACGCGGCGCTGCTGGTGGTGGGGGCCCGCAGGAGGCGGCTGGGCTTCGGCATGGTGCTGGGCCGGGTCAACCACACGGTCCTGCACCACTCGGCCTGCCCGGTGGTCGTCGTCTCGGAGCGGGACGAGGAGCAGGCCGAAGGCTGAGGCGGGGAGACCGGTCAAAAGGAAAGCGGCGCAGGGAGGATACGGGGGCAACCCTCCCTGCGCCGCGCATCGGTGTTCCGACGGGGGCCCGGAACACCGGCATCGGGCGCCCCGACGGGGGACCGGAGCGCCAGGTACAAATCGTACACCGAAACCCCCCGGGGTTAGTCAAGAGATTGTCACGGACTGGTTTCTGGAGGAACGCCGGAACCGTTCTCCCCGGAGCCGGTCGTGGAGCGCCCTGGAGGCGGCGGGGACGGGGGGAGCGCCCGGAGTTCGGAGGGGTCGGTGAGGTCCGCCCCTTCGGGGGGAAGACGCCCTCCATTGGCGAAGATCACGCTGGTGTAGGGCAGCAGGATGGCGCCGACCAGCAGGATCCCCAGCAGCACCGGATGGATCCGGCCCCACAGGGCCACGGCCAGGAGAAAGCAGACCATCCGGATCCCCATCGAGATCAGGTAGTGGCGCTGGCGTTCGTCGACGTCCTCCGACAGGGGCCGGGAGGCGTCGGTCACGGTGTAGACGGTCGTCTTCCGACGGGAAAGTGCCCTCACGCCCTCCACGTTAGGTGACGCCCGGGGCGACCCGTGGGTAGGGGGAGGTCATCACAGGCTTTCAGGAGGATCGGATGAGCAACCACACCTACCGGGTGACCGAGATCGTCGGGACGTCCCCGGACGGGATCGACGAGGCGATCAGGAACGGCATCCGCCGTGCCGCGGCCACCCTGCGGCACCTGGACTGGTTCGAGGCCGTCGAGTTCCGCGGCCAGGTGGAGGACGGCGAGGTGGCCCACTTCCAGGTCACCCTGAAAGTGGGCTTCCGCCTCGAGGATCCGGAGTCCTAGGAGGCCGGGTCCGCCTCGGCTTAGGAGGCCTGGCTCACCGTGGACATGTTGTAGTCGGGCACACGCAGGGCGGGCATGGCCGCGCGGGTGAAGTAGTCCGACCACTCGCGGGGGAGGGTGCGCTCGGTCCGGCCGGTCTCCGAGACCCGGGACAACAGGTCCACAGGGCTCTCGTTGAACCGGAAGTTGTTGACCTCGCCCGTGATCTCGCCGTTCTCCACCAGGTAGACGCCGTCACGGGTGAGCCCGGTCAGCAGCAGGCTCTGCGGGTCGACCTCGCGGATGTACCACAGGCAGGTCAACAGCAGTCCGCGCTCGGTGCGCGCCACCATCTCCTCGAGGGTGGGGCCGCCGGGCGCGCCCTCCATGAGGAGGTTGTCGATCGCAGGGGTGACCGGCTGCCCGGTGAGCCCGGCCGAGTGCCGGGTCTGGGTGAGCGCGGCGACCTTCCCGTCCGCGATCCAGTCGGTGGACGACAACTCGAGGCCGTTGTCGAAGACCGACGTGTCACGGCCGGAGGCGTGGGCGACGACGAACGGGGTGGTCTCCAGGCCGGGCGCGTGCGGGTCGCTGTACAGGCGCAGCGGCAGGGACGAGAGCCCGGACCCGACGGGGTGGGAGCTGAAGACCGTGCGGCCCTCGTGGGCGTCGCGGGCCCCGGCCGTCCAATACAGGTAGACCATCAGGTCGGAGACGGCGCTGGGCGGCAGCAGCGTCTCGTAGCGGCCCGCGGGCAGGTCCAGCCGGCGCCGCCCCCAGGCCAGGCGGCGCTCCAGTTCGGCGCCCAGGCCCGCCACGTCCAGGTCGGTGAAGTCGCGGGTGCTCGTACCCGCCCAGGCGGAGCTGCTCTCGTTCTTGGCGTTGAGCTCGAGCTTTCCGGTCGGCTGGTCGTGGCGCAGCCGCAGCCCGCTGGAGGAGCCCAGGTAGGTGGAGGTCAGCTCGTGGTGGGCGAAGCCGTAGAGCCTGCGGCCCGCGGCCTGCGCCGCCTCGAACTGCTCGCCCAGCGCGGGGGCGAAGGAGGAGAACACCGAGATGTCGGTGAGGGCGGGCTCGGCGTCCCAGTCCCCGGCCGCGCCGCCCGCGATCAGCGGGGCGGCGTCCTCGGCGGGCTCGGCGCCCCTGGCCTGCTCCTCGGCGGCCTTGACCAGGTCGGACAGCTCCTCGGCGCCGACCCCGGCGCGGGAGACGACGCCGACCGAGCCGTCCTGGACGGCGATCACCGTCAGCCGCCGGGACCGGTTGACCCCGTTGGTGGTCAGGGTGTTGCCGGCCCAGCGCAGGTTGGCGGCGCTGGACTCCTCGGCGATGACCACGCAGTCGCTGGTCGTCGACAGGTCGAGGACACGCTCGACCGCTTCCTGGGGCCTCACTTGCCCGCCTCCTTCAGCGCGTTGAGGATGTTGACGCCCCGGAACAACGCGGACGGACAGCCGTGGCTGACCGGCGCGACCTGCCCGGGCTGGCCCTTGCCGCAGTTGAACGCGCCGCCCAGCACGTACGTCTGCGGGCCTCCGACGGCCTCAAGGGAGTTCCAGAAGTCGGTGGTGGTGGCCTGGTAGGCGACGTCGCGCACCTGGCCCGCCAGCCGGCCGTTCCTGATCCTGAAGAAGCGCTGGCCGGTGAACTGGAAGTTGTAGCGCTGCATGTCGATCGACCAGCTCTTGTCGCCGACGATGTAGATCCCGTCCTCCACCCGGGAGATCAGCTCCTCGGTGGAAGGGCCGCCGGGCGCGGGCTTGATCGACACGTTCGCCATCCGCTGGATGGGGGTGTTGGCGGGGGAGTCGGCGAACGCGCAGCCGTTCGATCGGTCCCGCCCGGTCAGGTGGGCGATGCGACGGTCGGTCTGGTAGCCGGTGAACAGGCCCCCGGTGATGATGTCCCACTCCTGGGTGCGCACGCCCTCGTCGTCGAACCCGATGGTGGCCAGGCCGTGCTCGGCGGTGCGGTCGCCGGTGACGTTCAGGACGGGGGAGCCGTACCGGAGGCCGCCGAGCTTGTCGGGGGTGGCGAAGGACGTCCCGGCGTAGGCGGCCTCGTAGCCCAGCGCCCGGTCCAGCTCGGTGGCGTGCCCGATCGACTCGTGGATGGTCAGCCACAGGTTCGACGGGTCGATCACCACGTCGAGGGTTCCGGCCTCCACGGAAGGCGCGGCCAGTTTCTCCTCCAGCAGCCCGGGGATCCGGTCCAGCTCGGCGTCGAAGTCCCAGCCGGTGCCGGTGAGGTACTCCCAGCCGCGGCCGGCCGGCGGCGCGAGGGTGCGCATGGTGTCGAACGCGCCGTCCGCGACCCGCACGGAGGTCAGCTGCGGGTGCAGCCGGACGCGCTGCTGGGTGGTGACCGTCCCGTCGAGGGAGGCGAAGAACTTGTTCTCCTTCACCTGCAGCAGCGAGGCGTCCACGTGGTCGACTCCCGCCGCCAGCAGCCGTCCCGACCAGTCGGCCAGCAGCTCCACCTTCTCGGTGGCGGGCACGGTGAACGGGTCGATCTCGTAGGACGACACCCAGGTCTGCTCGCCGTGGGCGGGTTCGGGGGCCAGTTCGACGGGCTCGCGGTTGATGGACCTGGCCACCTGGGCGACGGCGACCGCCTGCTCGGCGAGCCCGGAGGCGGCCTCGGGCGTCAGGTCGATGCCGGAGGCGAACCCCCAGGTGCCGTCCTTGACGACGCGGACCGAGAGCCCGATGTCGTCGGTGTCCAGGGAGGTCTCCAGGGCGCCGTCCTTGAGCCGCAGGGACTGGCTGCGGATGCGCTCCAGCCGGAAGTCGGCGTGGGAGGCCCCCAGCTCCCGGGCCCGGGACAGCGCGGCGTCTGCGAGGGCGCGCAGGGGAAGCGCGGTGAATGCCGGATCGATTTCATGCACGGACTCGAACCTATCCGCCGCCGTACGAGCCCGGTACCGGGTTTCACGCCGCCCGACGGTACCTCCGGCACAAGAACGGAGGCCGTAACTTGTCGATCTCCGCACCCGACACCGGCCTCCGGGAACGGTAATCTCGTGCCGCAATGTGACGTCCGCTACCCACATACCCACACGGAGGTGCAGCGCATGGCGCGCTCAGTCCTGGTCACCGGCGGAAACCGCGGCATCGGGCTCGCGATCGCCCGGGAGTTGCAGGCCGCGGGGGACGCCGTGGCCGTCACCTACCGGTCGGGCGAGCCGCCGGAGGGCCTCTTCGCGGTGAAGTGCGACGTGACGAGCTGGGAGGACGTGGACAACGCCTTCGCCAAGATCGAGGTCGAGCAGGGCCCGGTCGAGGTCGTGATCTCCAACGCGGGCGTCACCAAGGACACACTGCTGGCGCTGATGAGTGAGGACACCTTCACCTCGGTGGTCGACACCAACCTCACCGGCTCCTTCCGGGTGGCCAAGCGCGCGGTGAAGGGCATGATGAAGCTCCGCAGGGGCCGCATCATCCTCATCTCCTCGGTGGTGGGCCTGTCGGGCTCGGGCGGCCAGGCCAACTACGCCGCCTCCAAGTCCGGCATGGTGGGCCTGGCGCGGTCACTGGCCCGCGAGCTGGGCTCGCGCAACATCACCGCCAACGTCGTGGCGCCCGGTTTCGTGAACACGGACATGACCGCGGTGCTCGACGAGAAACTGCAGGCGACGATCAAGCAGAACATCCCGCTGAAGCGGCAGGCGGAGCCGGAGGAGATCGCCAAGGTGGTCAGGTTCCTCGCGAGCGACGACGCCTCCTACATCACCGGGGCCGTGATCCCGGTGGACGGCGGACTGGGAATGGGGCACTGAGCATGGGCATCCTCGAAGGCAAGAACATCCTGGTGACGGGCGTCCTGACCGACGCCTCGATCGCCTTTCAAGTGGCTCGGATCGCGCAGGAGGAGGGCGCGAACGTCGTCCTCACCGCGTTCCCCCGGCCGACGCTGACCCAGCGCATCGCCAAGAAGCTGCCCAGCGGCCCCGACAACCCGCCGGCGGTCATCGAGCTGGACGTCACCAACGAGGAGCACCTGGGCGGCCTGGAGGAGCAGCTGCGCGCCCTGGGCTGGGACCGCGTCGACGGCGTGGTGCACTCCATCGGGTTCGCGCCGCAGGACGCGCTCGGCGGCAACTTCCTCAACACCAAGTGGGAGGACGTCGCGACGGCCGTGCAGATCTCGGCGTACTCGCTGAAGTCGCTGACGATGGCGTGCCTGCCGCTGATGAAGGCCGGCGGCTCGGTCGTCGGCCTGACCTTCGACGCGCGCGCCGCCTGGCCGGTCTACGACTGGATGGGCGTGGCCAAGGCGGGCCTGGAGTCCACCAACCGCTACCTCGCCCGCTACCTGGGCAAGGAGGGCATCCGCTTCAACCTGGTGGCGGCCGGCCCGATCAAGACGATGGCGGCCAAGAACATCCCCGGTTTCGAGGGCATCACCGAGGGCTGGAGCAAGTCCGCTCCGCTGGGCTGGGACATCACCGACGTGGTGCCGACGGCCAAGGCCACGGTCGCGCTGCTGTCGGACTGGTTCCCGGCGACCACCGCCGAGATCATCCACGTCGACGGCGGCGTGCACGCCATGGGCGGCCAGTTCGACTGACCTGTCCGTCCGGGGGGCGACCCCCGGACCCCCGCGGGCGGATCAGACGATCCTCGCTTCGCTGCGGTCGCCTGATCCGAGGCCCCGGACGCTCCGACGTCCGGGGCCTCGCGCGTCCGTCGAGTTCAGCGCCTCTGCAGGGCCCGGCGGCGCAGCCGCGAGCCGATGAGGCTGAACTGGCCCATCACCACCGCGGTGATGGCGGCCGCGCCCCCGGCGGCCCACATGGCCCGTTCGGAGTCGCCCGGGATCGGGAGTTCGGCCGCGACGGGCTCGACCATGCGGGTCTCGGGAAGGGCGAGGGTCTGCTCCGGCTGCGGCGCGCCGGCGACCTGCGGCTGCTCCGGCAGCGCGTCGGTCGCGGACTCGTCCGGAGACCGGGGGGTGAGGTCCTTCGGCGGTACCACCGTGAAGTTCGACGGGGACCGCACGCTGGTCTGCGGGGTGATCCGCGGCTTGCTCTTGGGCTTGTCAGACTTCGCCGGGTTCTTGGTGCTCTTGGTCTCCGGCTGGTCCTTGCCCTCGTTCTTCGGCGGGTCGTCCTTCTTCTGGCCGTTCGCCTCGTCGATCTTGTTCTTGATGGTCTCGACGTTGTTGTGGAACTGGCACTTGATGTCGGCGATCGACGTCTCGGGGTCGTGCCCCTTCACGCACTTCTTGGGTTCGGCGGCCGCGGCGGGCGCGGGGGTGCCGAAGACCATCAGCGCGCCGGCCGACAGCGCGAGGGAGGCCGCACTCAGACGGCGGACGCGAGCTCGTCCTGGAATCATGCTCCTCCTTGCCCGGGGGGGTGGTGACGCTCACCTCCTTGTTTAACGGATCGGCGGCATCATCGTCACGTCTTGACAAAGAGAAAAACGAATGACGTTCTAGAAAAAAAGCGACACCAGACGCGTTTTTCTCTTAAGTGGACCAAAATCGGCGACCGCCTCGGCGAGCGCGGGACCCGCGGCCGTCACCACCGACAGGTGCTCCAGCGCCCGGGTGACCGCGGTCAGCACCAGCGGCCCCGACAGCTCCCCGCTACCCGGGAAGACCGCCACGACGGCGGGCCAGCGGGTCCCCACCGCCTGCTGGACCGGGATCGCCCAGCCCGCACGCAACCGCGGCAGCGACGCCGCGGGGACCCGCACCACCGCGTCCGGGAACTCCACCGTCAGCCCGTCGGGCGAGGCCTCGGCGACCGTTCCGGTCTCACCCGCGGCCGCCTCGGCGAACGGCACCGCCACCACCACGCGGTCGCCCGCGTCGAAACCGCCGCACACACCCGGGCCGGGGTTCAGGCGGGCCTTCAACGCGGTGTTGAGCGCCGCGGTCCCCGCCGGGCCGGGAGTGAGGACCTGGACGTCCCGCGCGGCGATGCCCAGCACCCGGGGGATGGAGTCGGCCAGCAACTGGCCCACCCGGTGCGCGGCCTCCCGCCCGTCGGCGGCCGGAACGACCACGACCTCCCTGCCGGGTGCCTCCACCCGGCGCAGCACGCCCGCGCGTACGCCCTCGCAGAGCTCCGTCAGCGGGCCGTCCTCCGGCGGCGCCGGCGTGACGGGCACCGCCTGCGCCTCGACGAGATCGGCCAGCACCCGGCCCGGCCGGTAGGAGGCCAGACCGCCGGGGTCTCCGGCCAGCACCAGATGCGCGTCGTCGGGGCACGCCTCCACCAGCGCGGCGGCCAGCTCCACGTCGAGCGCCTCGGCACCCGTCACGACCACCACGCCGGGCTCCAGAGGCCACTGCTCGCCCCGGGCGTACCCCAGGCCCCCGAGGCCCTCACGAGCCTCCAGAAGCCGGTGAAGGCTCACCGCACCCTCATGCCTCGCGGCCGCCGTCGCGGTGACCGCCGCGACCGTCACGGGGACGGGCAGGAACGGCTCCAGCGCCCTCAGATCGGCGATCAGGCCGTCCTCCGAGCCGGGAGGACCCGCCACGACGCTGACGCCGTGGAAGAGCGCCTGACGCGCCGCCTCGCCGTGCTCCGGGGCGTCGGGGCCCGCCTCGATCGGCGGGGCGGTGGCCGCCAGCCGCTGCACGCCCTCGGAGACGGCCTCCTCCGCCAGCCCGTAACGGGCCAGCGCGAGCCACTCCTGCGCGTCGGGCAGCTCGTCGATGTCTCCGTCGGCCCCGCCTGCCCCGCCTGCCCCGTCGGCCCAGTCAGCGCCGTCGGGGAACTCCGGCTCCAGGTGGAACAGCATGACCCGCGCCTCGTCCAGCGCGGCCTGCACCGCCGCCACCGGATCGGCGATGCGCAGCCCGCGCAGCGCCTTCACCACCTCCTCACCCGGCAGCGCGGTGTCACCGCGCCGCGCTGCCTCGGCCAGCAGGAACTCCACCAGCGCCCGGCCGCGCCGCAGGTCCTGCGGGTCGGCCGAGGGGAGCACGGAGAGCGCGAACCTGTCGGCCTGCGCCGGCCGCACGCCCGGCACCCGCAGCAGTTCCCACGGGTCGCCGCGCAGCAGCGCTTCGGCGCCCTCCCCGAGGTGCGCGCGGGCGCGGACGGCGATTTCCCCGGGCAGGCCGAGAAAGGAGAGTTCAGACATCGGATACGTCGTCCAGTGCGTCGCGGATCTCGTCGGGCAGGGTCAGCTCCTCGGCCTGCAGAGCGGCCCGGAGCTGGACGGCGGTGCGGGCCCCGACCAGGGGCGCCGCCACTCCCGGCTGGTCACGCACCCAGGCCAGGGCGACGGCCAGCGGGGTGACGCCCAGGCCGTCGGCGGCGGTGGCGACCGACTCCACGATCCGGGCGCTCTGCTCGCCCAGATAAGGTGCCACGAAGTCCTCCAGCCGGTCGCGCGCCGCGCGGGAGTCGGCCGGGATGGCGTTGCGGTACTTGCCGGTGAGCACGCCCCGGCCCAGCGGCGACCAGGCCAGGACCGAGGTGCCCGCGTCCAGCGCGGCCGGGACCACCTCCCGTTCGGGATCGCGCTGCAGCAGCGAGTACTCCACCTGGTCGGAGACGATCGGCTGCCGTCCCGGCCAGGCCCGCTGCCAGGTCGCCGCGGTCGCCAGCTGCCAGCCGCCGTAGTTGGACACCCCGACGTAGCGGGCGCGCCCCGAGGAGACCGCCTCGTCCAGCGCCGCCATCGTCTCCTCGTAGGGGGTGGCCGGGTCGTGCGCGTGGACCTGCCACAGGTCGACGTGGTCGAGGCACAGGCGGTCCAGCGACCGGTCGAGCGCGGCCAGCAGGTGCCGGCGCGATCCGTCGTATCCGCGGGGCGTGACGCCCGCCTTGGTCGCGACGACGATGTCGTCGCGGTCCACGACGGTGCGCAGCAGCTGTCCGAGGATCTGCTCGCTGCGCCCGCCGCCGTACACGTCCGCGGTGTCGACGAGGTTGCCGCCCGCGTCGACGAACTCGGTGAGCTGCGCCGCAGCCTCCTCCGGGCTGGTGCCCTCACCCCAGGTCATGGTGCCGAGCCCCAGCCGGGACACCATGAGACCGCTCCGACCGAGCTGACGCTGCTCCATAAGGTCCAAAGGCTATAGCGTTTCCGGACCGGCATACGGAAGGCGCAAAAGCGACACGGCCGCACTGTCAGAACCGGGCCCGCTCAGGCTAAGGTTCGGCTTCGTGGCAGTTCCAGCAGATCCGCCACCGGGGGCGGGCCCGGAGGGCGACCCCGGATATCTCGCGTCGTTGCGCACCGGAACCATGCTCGCCCAGCTGCGCAGGGCCTTCCTCGGGCTGCTGGCCGTGCCCGTGGGGGTGCTGGCGCTCTCGCCGTACATCATGCGGGTGGAGACGCACACCGTGGACACCCCGCCGCTGTGGGCGTGCGCCGTCATCCCGGTGGCCGCCGCGGGCGCTCTGCTCCTGGCGCGGCGGCTGCCCGCCGCGCTGCCGGTCCGCGCCGGGCAGGGCGGTTCCCGGTTGAGCGCGTCGGAGTCCTTCCGCGCCGGCCTGTTCCTGCGGTTCGCGCTCACCGAGGGCGTGGTGCTCCTCGGGCTGCCGCTGGCGATGGCGGCGGACAGCTTCCTGCCGATGGCGCTCTCCTTCTGCCTCGGCTACCCGCTGGTGCTCTGGACGGGGATCCCGACCCGTTCGACGATCGAGCAGATCAGGGCGCGACTGGAGGCCGACGGCGTCAGCAGCGGCCTGTGGGCCTCCTTGCTGGCCCCTTACCCGAAGGCCGGGTCCGGGGCTGACCCACGGTCTTCCCTGTCGTTACAGTCGGGCCGGACACGACCGGAGCGGAAGGCGGGACCGATGGGCACCTATGTCATCAGCGGAGCGGCGTCGGGGATCGGGGCGGCCACCGCCGCGCTGCTGCGCGGGCAGGGCCACACGGTCGTCACGGTCGACCTGAAGGACGCCGACGTGGTCGCCGACCTGTCCACCGCGCGGGGCAGGGAGGACGCGGTCGCCGGAGTGCGCGCCAGGACCGGGGTGGTGCACGGGCTCGTGCCGTGTGCCGGGATCGCCGGCCTCACCGGAGTGGACCCGGAGCTGGTGGTGTCGGTGAACTACTTCGGCGCGCTGGCCCTGGTGAAGGGGCTGCGCGCGGAGCTGGAGGCGGCCGGCGGCGCCTCGGCGGTGCTGCTGTCGTCGAACTCGGTGACCTGCCAGCCGGGCTGGAACGCCGACGTGGCCGCGGCGTGCCTGCGCGACGACGAGGACGGCGCCCGCCGGGCCGCGGCGTCCGCGGACGCCGTCGAGGTCTACCCCGCGACCAAGGCGGCGCTGGCGTACTGGACGCGCCGGGAGGCGGTGAAGGACGAGTGGGCCGGCGCCGGGATCCGGCTCAACGCCGTCGCCCCCGGAATGATCGACACCGCGATGACCGAGGGGCTGCGTCGGGACCCCAGGCTGGGGGTCTTCGCCGACGCCTACCCGAGCGCGCTGGGCCGTCCGGGACGGCCCGAGGAGGTCGCCGCGACGATCGCGTTCCTGCTGTCGGAGGCCTCTTCGCTCATCGTCGGCACCGTGGTGTTCGTCGACGGGGGGACCGACGCGATCCTGCATCCGATGAAGCCGGAGGGCATGCGGATCGGCAGGCTCGCGCTCGGGGTGATGCACCGGGCGTCGGCGGCGGCCACCAAGCTCAAAGCCCTGCGCGGCAAGCGCTGAGGCGCTTCGGCCTCACAGCCAGCCGCTCTTCTTGAACTTCCGGTACAGCAGCAGGCACGCGCTCCCCATGGTGCCGAGGGCCAGCGGGTAGCCGGTGGCCCAGCCGAGCTCGGGCATGTGCTCGAAGTTCATGCCGTAGACCCCCGCGATCATGGTGGGGATGGCCAGGATGGCGGCCCAGGCGGAGATCTTGCGCACGTCGTCGTTCTGCCGCTTGCTCAGGACGGCCAGATGCGCGGTCAGCACGTTGGTGACCATCTCGCTGTGCGCGTCGATCTTCTGGTCGATGCGCAGCAGGTGGTCCTGGACGTCGCGGAAGCGCTCCTTGTGCCGCACGCACAGCGGGATCCTGCCCTTGACGAGCTCCTGCAGCACCGGCAGGAGCGGGTCCTCCCCGGTGCGGAACTCCAGGATCTCGCGTTTGAGGGTGTAGACGTCCTCGGTGACGTCCTGGCCGTCGTGGGTGAAGACCCGGCGTTCGAGGGCGATGATGTCGGACTCGATGTCGTGGGCGATGACGTCGTAGCTGTCGACGATCTCGTCCAGCACCCCGTACAGCACCGCGCTCGGACCGGTCGCCAGGAGGGTGGGGTCGCTCTCCATCCGGCGCCGGACGGGGGCGAGCGGGTTGGCGTCGCCGTGCCGCGCGGTGATGACGAAGCCAGGGCCGACGAACACCATGATCTCGCCCAGGATGATCTCGGCGGGCTTGGTGTAGGTGGCGGTCTTGACCACCACGAAGAGGGTGTCCCCGTAGTCCTCGAGTTTGGGCCGCTGGTGCCCGTAGGTGGCGTCGGCGACGGCGAGGGGGTGCAGCCCGAGGTCCTTGCTGACGGTCTCGAACTCCTCGGGGGCGGGCTCGTGCAGACCGATCCATATGAAGGCGTCGTCGTGCGCCGTGGCGGCCTTCAGAGCCTCGCGGATGTCGCCGTCCACCTCCTGCCGGAAGCCACCTCGGTAGAGGGCACAGTCGACAATCATGACGCCAAGTATCCGGCATAAAGTGTTAACCGTGCCCACTGTTCTTTTGATCCGTCATGGCCTGACCGCGAAGACCGGGCCGGTGCTGACCGGCTGGACCCCGGGAGTGCCGCTGGACGAGCGCGGCGCGGCCCAGGCCGGGGCCGTGGGGGCCAGGCTGGCCGCGGTACCGCTGGACGCGGTGGTCTCCAGCCCCCTGGAGCGGTGCGTGCAGACCGCGCGAGCCGTGCTGGAGGGCCGCGACACGCCCGGCGGCCTCGACGTCGACGAACGCTTCGGCGAGGTCCGTTACGGCGACTGGACGGGCCGGGAGCTGAAGGAGCTCGCCGAGGAGCCGCTGTGGAAGGTCGTCCAGGCCCACCCCAGCGCGGTGACCTTCCCCGGCGCGGACGGGGAGGCGCTGGCCGCCGCCCAGCTGCGGGCGGTGCGGGCCGTGCGGGACTGGAACGATCGCCTGGGCGCCGAAGCCGTCTACGCCGTCTGCTCCCATGGGGACATCATCAAGGCGATCGTCGCGGACGCGCTGGGCCTGCACCTGGACCAGTTCCAGCGGATCCAGGTCGATCCGGCCTCGCTGACCGTCATCCGCTACACCGAGCTGCGTCCCTTCCTGGTGCGGCTGAACGACAACGGGACCGATCTGAGTGGTTTGGTGCCCGCGAACCAGGGGGACAGTGACGCGCCGGTCGGCGGCGGCGCGTAGGGTCGGATCATGCCCGTCATCTCCTATGACCTGCCCGACCGGTTCGTCGCCGGGACCGTCGGCCAGCCCGGGGATCGCGCGTTCTACCTCCAGGCCCGCGCCGGCGCCAGGGTGACCAGCGTCGGACTGGAGAAGTTCCAGGTCGAGCTGCTGGCCGAACGCCTGGAGGAGCTGCTGGACGAGGTGCTGCGGCGCAGCGGCGGCTCCGCCTCCATCCCCGCGGTCACCCCCGAGGACCTGCACGACGACTCCCCGCTCGACCAGCCGGTGGAGGAGGAGTTCCGGGTGGGCGCGATGGCGCTGGCCTGGGATCCGCAGGAGGAGCGCGTCATCGTCGAGGCCGCCGAGAACGATCCCACGCTGCTGGACCCAGAGGAGCCCGCCCCGGAGGAGCCGGAGGGCTCCACGTTGCGGGTCTCGCTCACCGCGGCCCAGGCCAGGGCGTTCGCGGAGCGGGCCCTCAAGCTGGTGGCCGCCGGCCGCCCGCCCTGCCCGCTGTGCGGGCTGCCACTGGACTCCTCAGGGCACGTGTGCCCCCGCCAGAACGGACATCTAAGGACGATATGACGCAGTCCCTCGCGGAGGACACCGCCGCGGCCGAACGGCTGCTGACGCACGGCGCCATGACGGTCGAAGGGCGGCTGGTCCAGGCCTCGAACGCCACTCTCCGCTGCGACATCGAGTTCGAGGGTGTGCGCGCCAAATGCGTCTACAAGCCGGTGGCGGGGGAGCGCCCGCTGTGGGACTTCCCCGACGGCACCCTGGCCGGGCGCGAGGTGGCCGCCTACCTGGTGTCCCAGGCGATGGGGTGGCGGATCGTGCCGCCGACCGTGCACCGCGACGGGCCCTGGGGGCCGGGCATGGTCCAGCTGTGGATCGACCCCGACCCGTCGGTCGACCTCGTCGCCCTGTCCCGCGCCAACGACGCGGCGGTGCGCCGGATCGCCGTGTTCGACGCGGTGGTCAACAACGCCGACCGGAAGATCGGGCATCTGCTGCCGGTGGAGGGCGGCCATGTGCACGGCTGCGACCACGGGGTGTGCTTCTCCACCGAGTACAAGCTGCGCACGGTCCTGTGGCAGTGGCGGGGCAAGCCGCTCAAGCCGCTGGCACTGCAGGCGCTGGCCAAGGTCAGGGCCGAGCTGGAGGGCGGGCTGGCCGGGCGGCTGGCCGGGCTGATCACCACCGAGGAGGTCGAGGCGACCGGG
This sequence comes from Actinocorallia sp. B10E7, assembly GCF_039871655.1. Classification (NCBI taxonomy): domain Bacteria; kingdom Bacillati; phylum Actinomycetota; class Actinomycetes; order Streptosporangiales; family Thermomonosporaceae; genus Actinocorallia; species Actinocorallia sp. B10E7. The sequence goes on along the minus strand of NZ_JBDPLZ010000003.1, from coordinate 725,536 downwards.
CGCCGGGTCGACCTCATGCTCAAGCACAGGGTGCACCCCTATCCGCCGGAGGACTGGCCCGCCATACCCTGGCCCCCGATGTAGCGGGCACTTTGCGACATTTGTTGAAATATTTCAATGTGCACCTGCCTCCTGAGCTTTGACCCCTCCTCCCCGATCCCGGTGCTGCTCGTCGGAGTCCGCGACGAGTACGCCGACCGGGCCTGGGACCCGCCCGCCGCGCACTGGCCGGACCGGCCGGCACTGCTCGGCGGCCGGGACCGCCTGGCGGGCGGCACCTGGCTGGCGGTGAACCCCTCCCTGCCGCGGGCGGCGTGCGTGCTCAACGGCTGCGGCGTCGACGCCCCGCCGCGCGACCGGCTCTCCCGCGGCGACCTGCCGCTGCGCGCGGCGTCCGACGGGCGCCTCGGCGGCCTCGACCACTCCCGCCTCGACCCGTTCCACCTGGTGTGCGCCGAGCCGGACCGCGTCCGGCTGTGGACCTGGACCGGCCGCGACCTCACCGAGCGGACGCTGGAGCCGGGCGTCCACCTGGTGGTGAACACCGGCCTGGACGACACCTGCCCCGGCCCCACCGCCATCCCGCAGAGCGCCCTGGACGGCATCCGGGCCCGGCTGGCGCACTTCCGGCCCCGGCTGGAGGCCGCCGCCCGTCCCGAGCCCGAGGACGGCGACCCCGCCGGGGCGTGGGGCGACTGGCTGCCCCTGGCCGAGGGCGACGGGCTGGACCCGTCCGACCCGCGCGCCCTGCTGCACAGGCACGTCACCGCCGAGGACCGGGTCTTCGCCACCACGTCGGTCAGCCTGGTCGCGCTCGGCCCACGGACGGTCCGGTACGACTTCTCGGGCCGGCCCGGCGACCCGTCGGCCTGGACGACCGTCCTCCCCGGCCCCCGGTGAGGCCCGGGGCCGCTCAGCGCCGGTAGACCCCCGAGTAGCCGTTGGAGTACACCAGGTTGTAGTGGCTCTGGACGAAGGCCGTCGGGAAGTTGAAGACCGCCAGCCGGTTGTCCACCAGGCTCCTGGTCCGCTCGTCCACGGTGTTGGACCGGCCGGCGTAGATCCAGCCGGTCCGGTGCAGGGTGCGGGGGGTGATGTCGGTGATGAGCCGGTCCTTGATCTGGGTCATCGCGTAGAGCCTCAGAGCGCCGTACCGGTCGGCGTACACCAGTTCCTTGAGCGCGACGCGGCTGCCCATCCACTCGGCGCCCGCCAGTTCGGGGCCCTGGATGTAGAACCGGTCGTGGTCCTCGCCCGAGGAGGTGAGGTTCGTGCTGGTGCCGCCGCCGAAGAACGTGCCGACGAACCCGGTCGTGTTGAGGAAGATCGTCAGCAGCGCGCCGGCGGCCGTCGTCCGGATGAGCCGGTCCAGGAACTGGTCGTCCCTGGAGCGGGCGAACCGCTCCAGCCTGCCGGGCAGCCGGTGCAGCAGCCAGAACATCGGGACCGCCAGCAGGATCATGGCCTGGAGCTGGGCGCGTCCCTGGTTGTAGGAGGCGGCGAAGGTGCCCGACAGCCGGAACAGCGCCAGCAGCGTCAGGGCGGGGACGGACAGCAGCCCGATCACCCGGATCGCCCCGGGAGAGTTGCGCTTGCTGACGAGGATCAGTGCGCCGAGCAGGCCGAGCAGGTTCCCGAACTGCTGCACGTACAGCTCGCCGGTGTTCAGGATGCCGCGCAGCATCGGCACCAGCACCGGCGGCTTGGCCATGGGCTTGTCGTACAGGGCGTACTCGCGGTCCCCGGCGTCCTCGAAGGGCACCACGTACGTGCGCTCGGCGTACTGCTCCTCCAGCCGCGCGGAATACTCCTTGACCTTGATGCCGCTGGTCTCGGTGCCCTTGAGGTAGCCGCTGATGAGGTTGCCCTTGCCGTCGGTGTTGGGCAGCAGCCGCAGGCCGGAGGTGCTCAGCGAGGAGCTGAAGGTCGAGAGGTTCGACGCCGACTGCGTGACGAGGCCGTACCAGAGCGCACCGGAGCCCAGGCCCGCGGCGAACACGGCGAGGACGGCCAGGTTGAGCGCCCGTCTGCGGCGGACGGCCGAGACCGCGAGCTGGAGGACGACCCCGCCGCCGAAGATCGCCACGGCGAGGTAGGCGGTCGAGTAGTGGCTGACGATCATGCCCGGTGTGAGGACCGCGATGAGCAGGGCGCGCTGGCGGCCGGAGACCCGGTCGTCGAAGACCACGTTGATCAGCGCGAGGAACATCAGCAGCGCGATCTCCTGCCGGGCCAGTGCCGGGAGCTGCTGGAAGACGCCGCCCTGCACCAGGGTGTAGGCCGCGGCCAGGAAGGCCCACCGCTGCGGCAGGAACCGGTGGGCCAGCCGGAAGACCCCGATGGGGAACATCGCGAAGACGGCGGGGAAGACCAGCTTCAGGACCACGACGTCCGCCATGCCGGTCAGCGCGTGCAGCTGCGCGGGCAGGAGGGTGATGCTCAGCATCGCGCCGTACGCGTCGGTGCTGTTGTCGGCCTTCCAGTACCCGGCCTGGACCGTCCGGTGCGACATGCCGTACTCGGTGGCGATGTCGAAGCCGTACACCAGGTCGCTGCGCAGGGAGAAGGACCACATCATCGCGAGCGCGACCACGAACAGCATGACCGACAGCTGCGCCGGGGTGAGCCGGTCGGCCGAGGTGGTGGAGACCGTGAGGATGAGCAGGCACAGGACGATGGACACGATCGCGAGCACGCTGTCGTGCCCGGTGTTCAGCCGGAGCGCGCCCATCGCGGCGACCAGGGGGACGAGGGCGAGCAGTGCCGTCCAGCGGGGGGAGGGCAGCCCGCTCCAGTCCAGGAGGGTGTCGTCGGGGGCCCGGGCCCCGGCCAGGAGCAGGGCCCCCAGGCAGAGCTGGAGGCCGATCAGGAGCGGGACGGCGCGCAGCGGCGCGTCGACCCCGACCAGCGGGCCGACCAGGTTCACCGCCAAACCGGAGCCCATGAGCGTCATCAGCGAGGCGGCGGGCACATAGAGCGGGAACGCCGCGATCGCCGAGGCGGGGATCCGCAGCGCCCGCAGCAGCAGCAGTCCCGGCACGGTCAGCAGCAGCGGCACGAGGAGGATCTGCGCGGCCCACAGGTCGCGCGCCACCACCAGAACGTCGATGGCCACGAGCAGGCCCGCGTACCGGTACAGGGAGCGCCGGGCCCCCTGCGCGGCCGGGCGCACCGGCAGGTCGGGGACCGTCTCGGTGGGGGACTTCTCCAGGGCCCGGCGCGGGGGCAGGTCGTAGACCGTCTCGGTGGGGGACCGGTCCAGCGCGGAACGCGGGGGCACGTCGAAGGCCGTCTCGGTGGCCGGACGCCGCTCGTTGATCATGCCGCCTCGCAGTCGGCGTGGAAGCCCAGGGACTCCCGGCGCGTCTCCAGCCGGATCACGTAGTGGACCGGACCCGGTGTGCAGCGTGCCGCGGGCGGCTTGACGGTGGTGCGCTCGCCGTCGGCGAGCGTGACCGACCCGGTGCCGAGCCGGACCTCGGTCCTGCCGCGCACCGCCAGGGCCACCCAGCGGTAGACCTGCTTCTCGCCCGTGCGGTTGCGGATCTCGAACTCGGCCTTGGCCGGCGCCTGCCCGGTGGTGATCCGTGCGGGCAGTTCACGCGGGTGCAGGAAGGACATCTCGGTGAAAGAAGGGGGCTTCTCGGCCAGGCCGAGGCCGTGCAGCACGGATCCGCCCGGCCCGGTCTGCAGCAGCAGCGTCACCGCCAGGACCGCTCCGGCCGCCGCGCCGAGCGGCAGCCATCGGGACGAGTCCGGCCCCGGGGAGTTCTGTTCGTCGCTCATGAGCCTGACACGGGGTGGTAGGTGCGGATCCAGTCGACGTACATCCGGGCGGGAAAGGCGGTGTCGGCGGCGGGCTTGCCGGGCCATTCGCCGCCGACCTGCAGGTTGAAGATGAAGAAGAGCTCGGTGTCGTCGTCGAACGGCCAGCGGGGGTAGCGCTTGAGCTCGGCGTAGGGCCTGCCGTCGATCCACCAGACGATCCGCTCGGGGGTCCAGTCCACCCCGTACACGTGGAACTTCTCGTCGAGGTTGTGGTCGAGGAAGAGGTCCCCGCCGCCGACCCTGCCCTTGACCGTGTGCGCGAAGCCCTGGACCCGGTTGGACTCGCTGCCGATGGTCTCGAGGATGTCGATCTCGCTGTACCGGGCCTTCTTCTTGTCGGTCGTCTGGGTCCAGAACGCCGGCCACAGCCCCTTGCCGACGGGCAGCTTCATCCGGGCGGCGAGCCTGCCGTAGGTGTGGGTGACCTTCCCGGCGCTGTCGATGCGGCCGGAGGTGTAGGTGCACGGGCCGTACCAGCACTTCTCGCCGTTCCGCGCCTTGCGGGCGGTGATGACGAGCGATCCGGAGCCGTCCATACGGACATTGGCGGGGTCGTAGTACTGCAGGGCCTTGTGCCCGTAGCCGTTGATGCCGTTGCCGGTCGCGGAGTTCCACCGGCCGCTGGACGGGGCGCCGGTGCCGTTGAACTCGTCGCGGAAGCTGAGCTTCCACTTGATCTTCGGAAGTTCGATGGTGGGCTCTGTGGGGATGGGAGAGGCTGGCTGTTCGGGAAGCAGAGTGGGGATGTCGGAGGCGTTCTCGGTCTCGCCCGGTTGCAGGGAGACCGCGATGACCGCCAGTGACAGGGCTCCCGCGAGAGCGGCGGTCACGCGCCACAGGGACCCGTTTCCGGTTCCCGGCATGGTGTACTTCCTCGACTTTCTTCCGCTTCACCAGGAGCTTAGGGCAAAAGGGGGCTATCCCTCCCCGCGATGCGCCGCAAAAAACCGGCGTATCTCCCTTTCCTGTGTTTCTTGCCAGAAACGCACTGAATGCGTGACAAGACGGCCTTCTTGCAATAGCTGCTCCGGTGCGCAGGGCAGGCCCCTCCAGCGCAGCGCCAGAGGGTCGCCGGGCCCGCCGAAGTCGTCCACAGCGTAGCCGCAGGCGAACGTCAGCAGCCCGAACAGGTGGTCCTCCCCGGCGCCGCTGCGGGCCATGACCGGCAGGTCCAGCCGTCCCAGCGAGCGCATCGCCCGGAGAGTCTCGGCGCGGAACACGTAGGCCCCGCCGAGCGGATGCGCGCCGAGCTCGTAGCCGTGGCCGGACGCCTCCCGGCACAGCTCCCGCAGCAGCCCGCGCAGCGCGGGGGCGCGCAGTCCCCGGACACCGAGCTCGCCGGCCAGCACCCGCCGCGCCGGGGACCAGTCCCGGGCCGCGCCGTCCGGGCCGACCCGGTAGGAGCCGAGGAGCCCCACCCGAGGCGCGGCCGCGAACCGCTCGGCGGCCCGTCCGGCCAGCCCCGGCCCGAGCACCAGGGCGTCGGCGTCCAGCCGCAGCAGCAGGTCGAAGTCGGCGTGGTCGAGCGCGTAACGCATCCCGGCCGCCAGCTTGACCCAGAGCCCGCCCTGCCCGCCGGGCGCGCCGGACGGGGCGGGGACCACCGTCACGGGCGGCCCGCCGAGCTCGGGAAGTCGGCCGCCGGTGTCGTCCACCACGACCACGATCGCCGGCCGTTCCACCCACCGCAGGACGCTGCGCACCGTGTCGGCGACGTCGTCACGCGGTCCGGCGGGCACGACCACCGCCATCCGCTCCCCGCTCACGCGGCCTCGCTCTGGGCGGGGGCCGCCTGGGCGGGGCGGAAGCGGCTCGGACGGCGGTGCCGGAAGGCCACCATCAGCATGAACAATCCGATCAGGAGGGACAGGCCCTGCGCGAGCACCCAGCCCAACGCGCCCTGGACCAGGCCGTAGGAAAGCAGCAGACCGGTCAGGACGAGTACGAGCGCCGAGTTCGTCGCGTTCATGAACATATAGGACCGGGTGTGGTCGCGGGCGATGAGCGCGGCGTCCACCAGGTAGTTGCCCGCGGTCAGCAGCGAGCCGAGGGCCAGTATCCGCAGGACGCCGGTCGCGTTGTCGGAGTACTCCCGGCCGAAGGCCATCAGCAGGTAGGGCGCGGCGAGGAACATGGCGAGCGCGGCGGGCACCAGCAGCACGTAGATGCTCTTGAACGCCTTGCGGAAGTAGCTGATCAGCCCGCCCTGGCGCGCCTCGGCGAACATCACCTGCGAGGCGGTCGAGGGGATGAAGTTGAGGAAGCCGACGAGCTGGAAGGCCACCGCGAACCACGCGGTCGCCGCCTCGCCGCGGACGGCCAGCACCTGCAGCGGCACGATCGTGCTGGGCAGGATGCCGAACACGGTGCCGACGTAGTTGCCGGCCGAGAACGCCAGATAGCGGCGCAGCACGGCGATCGACCCGGACCGGTGGGGGACCGGGGCGACCCGCCGCCACAGCGCCCAGCCGCCCAGGACCGCCGCCACGATCGTGCCGGTCCCGTAGGCGGCGATCAGCCCGGCCGAGCCGAATCCGCTGAGCAGGAACAGCGCGACGATCTTGAGGACGCTGCCCGTCAGGTTCTTCAGCGTCAGCGCCCCGATCGCCCGCACGGCGACCAGCCCCGCGTCGAAGGCCGAGTTGACCGCGGTGAGCACCACCAGCGCGGTCACCAGCGCGGCGGACCCGCCGCCGTGCTGCAGCGCCATGTCGGAGGGCAGGACCGGCCCGACCAGGAGCAGGCCCAGCAGGGCCAGCAGGCCGCCGACCGCGCCCGTCGCGAAGACGATGAGGACGAGCAGCTCCCGCGGGTTGGCCTCCTCCTTGAGGTGCCGGATGATCGTGTTGGGCAGGCCCAGAGCCGCGAACGTGCCGAGCAGGTTGACCGCCGCGGTCACCGCGGCGAGCCGGCCGACCGAGGTGTCGGGATAACCGCGCGCCGCCAGGGTCCAGAAGACGAACCCGAATCCGGCCAGGAACACGGTGTTGGCCAGCAGCAGGACCGAACCCCGGTACTGGGCGTCCGTCCGCACCGAGTGCAGCACCCCTTTGATCATGTTCTCTCTCCGTCGGTGGCGCCCCCGGGGAGGAGGCCGTGGAAGGCCGAGGCGGTCGCCTCCCCGATGGCGGGCCAAGAGGTGCGGGCCGCGTGGTCCAGCGCGGCCCGCGACATCGCCTCGAGCACGTCCCGGTCCAGCGCTGCGGCCTCGGCCAGGGCGCGGGTCAGGCCGGCGCCGTCGTACCGGAGAGCCGCGGCGGCGGGCAGCCCCGGGAGCACCCCTCGGGGCAGCACCAGCGGACGGCCGTAGCTCAGCGCGAGCAGGGCGCTGCCGCTGGTGGTGATCTCCCGGAAGGGCAGGACCACCGCGTCCGCCGAGCCGAAGACCTCCGGCAGCTCCGCCTCCGGCACCCGGCGCAGGTCGAGCTCGACCCCCGCTCCGGCCGCCGCGCGCAGCTCCTCGGCGAGCGCGGGGTCGGGGCAGGAGCCGACGATCCGCAGCCGCGCCCGGTGCCCGGCGGGCAGAGCGCGGAAGGCCGCGACGAGCTCGCGCACCCCCTTGTAGGGCGCCACCCGGCCGAAGAACAGCAGGGTGCGCTCCCGGGTGGCCCCGGGCGGCGGCACGGCGGGGGCCGGATACGACCCGTGCGGGATGACCGCCGCCCGCGCGGGCACCAGCCCGAGCCCGTCGAGCCGGCGCAGCGCCGCCTCGTCGTGGGCGATCACCAGCGCGCAGCGCCGGACCAGGGCGCGGCGGGCCGCGAGGTCGTCGGGGAAGACCTGGTCGTGGGGGAGCACGTTGTGCGCGGTCCACACCAGCGGCAGGCGCAGCAGGCCGATGACCGCGAGCACCACGTCGTACCAGCGGCGCGCGAGCCACCGGGTGCGCGGCCCGCCGGGCAGGCCGAAGCCGAACACCCAGTGCAGGTGCACCACTCCACCGCCGCTGAGCCTGGCGTACAGCAGCTCGGTCGGCAGCAGCAGCAGGTTCAGGGTGCGGGAGGGCGTGCGGTCGGCGAGGTAGCGGACCTCGAAACCGAGGCCGCGCAGCTCGCCGTAGAGCAGCTCCTGGTAGGGGTTGCCGTCCCGGGGCAGCGCGAACACCCTCATCGGCCGGCCAGTTCCGCCAGGACTCCCGCGCCGTAGGCGAGATGGTCGACGATCACCCGGACCGGGCCGTTGCGCCGGTTGCGCCAGGCGGGGACGAGCAGGGCCGCCGGATAGGCCAGCACCCATGGAAACCAGGGGGCCAGGGCCAGGACGGGCAGGCCGAGCAGGAACACCGGGTAGACGACCACCATGGGCTCGACGCGCAGCAGCCGTCCGCGCCGGGCCCGGTGCTTGCGGTAGAGCCGCGCCCGCGCCTTCCCGTAGGCGTAGGAGCGCTTGAGCTGACGTCCGGCGCTCCCCCAGTCATGCGTGACGACGGCTTCGGGGACGCTCTTGATCCGGTGGCCGTGGTCGATGAGACGCCAGCTGAAGTCCACGTCGGAGCCGTACTCGAAGCGCTCGTCGAACCCGCCGACGGCGTCGAAGGCCTCCCGCCGGAAGGCCAGGTTGATCGTGGGGCACTCGTCCAGGTACTCCGGCCGCCTGCGCGCGTCGTCCTCGTAGAGCCCGCCGGCGGCCATTCCGGCCGTCACGGCCTCCTCGCCCCGCTCGATCGGCCCGGTCAGCGTGGTGAGCCACCCCTCGGCGGGCACGCAGCCGGCGTCGGTGAAGACGATGACGTCGCCCTCGGCGGCGGCCACCCCCGCGTTGCGCTGGTGCGGGATCGACACGCGGACGCCCGGCGGGCGGCGGAAGTCCAGCCAGCGCACTCCGGGGTGGCGTTCGGCGATCCGGGCGAGCCTCCCCTCGGAGGCGTCGACGACGACGAGCTCGGCGGGGCCGTCCAGGTCCGCGAGCTGGGCGGAGACCGCGGTGAGCGTCCCGTCCAGCGCGGGCTCGTCCTTGCTGATCACTACCACTGAGATCATCAGGTGGCCTCTCTGGTCTCGCGCGGGAGGTGCCGGTACCGCCAGGCGCCGCGCAGGAAGCCGTAGTCCTCGCACGCCTCCTGCATCAGCTGCAGGTAGGGGTCGGCCAGGGGGCCCGGTCGGCGGCACGCCACCGCGTCGCGCAGCCCGCGCGGGTACAGCACCAGCGGCGCGAGCAGCCCGGCGGCCGCCAGCGGCGCCTTCCACAGCCCGGCGGCCAGCAGCGCGGCGACCAGGAGGGGCCAGGGGAAGAAGGTGGGGTTGACCGACGGCCACTTGCGGAACTGCAGCGCGTTGCCCATGCCGTAGGCCACGCTCCGGCGCAGCAGCCCCCGCCAGGTCGGCAGGAACCGGTGGGTGACCGCCGCCTCGGGGAGGAACACCAGCCGCCCGGGGTGGTCCCGGCGCATCCGCCGGACCATGTCCTCCTCCTCGGACCCGAACCGGAACCGCTCGTCGAACCCGCCGACGGCGGTCAGCGCGGCCCGCCGGAATGCCATGTTCCCGCCGGTGGGGCAGTAGATGTCCCGGCGCCGCGGCGGCTCCGGCGCGGCCAGCTGGCGGCGCAGGTAGAGGAAGAGCCGGTAGGCGGGGCTCTGGCTGACGGTCAGGTTCAGCTCGAGCGGCAGATGCCGGTTGTTGCGCTCGACGTAGCGGGACAGGAAGCCGGTGCCGGTGATGGGGATGACCGGGCCGCTGACCCCGATGACGCCGTCCTCCTGCGCGTCGAGGAGGATCTCCGCCCACTCGGGCCCCGGGACGCAGTCGTCGTCCAGGAACGCGACGAGCGGGGCGGCCGCCGCGCCTATCCCGGTGTTGCGGGCCGCCGACAGGCCGCGGTTCACCGGGTGGCGTACCACGGTGAGACCGCGTTCGGCGGCCAGGTCGCCGGTGCCGTCGGTGGACCCGTCGTCCACCACGATGACCTCCATCCGGTCCCGTACGGTTTGTTTCTCCAGCGCGTCGAGCGTCTCGGAGATGCGGGTGCGCCCGTTCATCGAGCAGAGGACGACGGTCAGATCAGCGGACATCGATGACACTCCGGTACAGCTCAAGCGTGGCTCGCGCGATGTGCTCCAGCCCGGTCTGGGAGACGTCCTGCGGGCCGGATCGGTCCGCAGGAATGTACGGCCTCGCCCCGGAACGGAGGAAGTCGGCGATCATCTCGGCGAGCAGGTCCGGCCTGCCGGGGGGCACCCTCCAGGGGGACTCGGCGAACAGCTCGGACAGGCCGCCGGCGGTGGTGCCGAGCACCGGGGTCCCGTAGGCCAGGGCGAGGTTGGCGACCCCGCTCTGCTCGGCCCGCCGGTAGGGCAGGACCACGGCCTCGGAGGCGGCGAACCAGGCGGCGATGTCCCCTTCGGGAACGAAGGGGGTGGAGGTGATCCGGCCGGAGACGTCCAGCCGCCGGGCCAGCCGCCGCACCCGCGCGTGGTGCAGATGGTCGAGCGCCTCCATCACCCGGAACACGCCGCTGCGGCGGCGCACCGACCCGGCGACGACGAGCCGGACGTCGGCGGACAGCTCCGGCTCGGCGTCGATCAGCAACCGGAGCGCGCGCACCAGGTCGTCCAGGCCCTTGTGCATGTGGATGAAGCCGAACATCAGCAGCAGCCGGGCCTCGCCCAGGCCGTGCTCGGCTCGCAGTTCCTCGGGCTTGCGCACCGCGGCGGGCGGCGGGGTGGAGAAGTGCGGGAGCAGGACGGCGTCCCGCGCGCCGAGAGGGCCCGCGAGCAGGTCCCGCGCCGCCCGGGTGTGCGCCGTCACCCGGGCCGTCCGGGCGACGACCCGGCGGTAGAGCGCCCGGCCCGGGCCGCGCAGCAGCTCGGTGTCCCGGGTGACCTCGTGCATGGTCGCCACCACGGGGGCGACCCGGCGGGCGGCGAGCCGGTCCAGCAGTCGCGGCACCGCGAGCGTCCGGCCGCCGAACGCGGGCACCGCGAACTGCACGTGCACCACGTCCGGCCCGAACCGGTCGATCTCCCGCTCCAGCGCGGGCAGGTCGCCCAGATGCCCGATCACCTCGGGCGCCGCGCCGCCGAGGGCGCGCGGCACGGCGACGGCGATCTCGTGGCCGGCGGCGCGCAGCTCGCCGGCCAGGATCCGGGTGTAGGTCCCGATGCCGTCCTTCGCCGGAGGGTAGGGGCTGATGAAGAGGACCCTCACTTGAGCAGGACCTCGCGGACCCGGTCGGCCACCGCCTCCCAGCTGTACTCCCTGAGCCACGGCTCCACCCAGTCGGCCTCCCCGCCGTCCCGCAGCGCCTCGAGCAGGGCGGCGGCCAGGGCCTGGGTGCGGTGGGCGCAGATCCGGCCGTGTCTGGAGCGTGCCACCAGGTGCACCGCCAGATTGTCGGGGGCGGTGGTGGTCACCACGGGCAGCCCGCAGGCCAGGGCCTCCAGCACCGCGATGCCGAAGCCCTCCCGGTTGGAGGGGAAGGGGAAGACCCGGCCGGCCTTGAGCAGCGAGTACAGGTCCTTCTGCTCCGTGACGTCGTACCGGAACTCCACCGCGTGGCCGACACCGAGCGCGGCGGCCATGTCGGCCAGGGCGTCGCGCTCGGGCCCGTCGCCGATGATGCGGCAGGTGACCGGATGCCCCTGGGCGTGCAGCAAGGCGACGGCCTCCAGCAGCATGTCGAGCCGCTTGTGCTGCATCAGGCGGCTGACGACGACGAGGTCGCAGCGCTCCGGCGCGGCCGCGGCGGCCTCCACCTCGGTCAGGTCGATGCCGTTCGGCGCGACCGTCACCGGGGTCCGGTCGCCCACCAGCTCGCGGATCCGGTCGGCGGTCTGCTCGGAGGCGGCGATGATGTGATCGGGCACCCGCATCGAGACGCGTTCGATCCACCAGGCGAGGCGACCGGACATGCCGCCCATGTAGTCGCGCCAGTACTCCGGGCCCCAGACCTCGTGCCAGGTGGCGATCAGGGGCTTGCGGCGCAGGGTGGCGACGATCCGCAGGGTGAAGAGCTGGAACTGGGGGATGTGGTCGACGTTCAGCACGTCGAAGCGGCGGAACAGCAGCCGCAGGCAGCCCAGGGCGAAGACGACCGCCTGGGTCACCGAGCGGCGGGTGCCCCGGTAGAAGGGCAGGACCCGGGTGACGCCGTGCAGGGTCACATGACCTTCCGAGAGGGTCCGCGGCCCGTTCCACCAGCGCATGGTGAACACATGGATATCGGCGTATTCGGTCAGCAGCCGGGACAACTGGTGGTATCGAACCTCCCGTCCACCCCGGCTGTAAGGGTGGACGGCGTCGGTGACGATGGCGATGACAGGTCTGTTTTTTCGCGGGGTATGAGAAGTCGTCATCCGATTCGGGGGGTCGGCGCATCCTGCCGACTGGCACAGCGCGAAAGGAACCCAAAGCGAATTGGGCGAATGGCAAGGACGAAGCGGGAGTAGAAATATCACGTATTGAGAGTCGCTACAAAGTTTTCCGCGAATCCCTACTCCCGATATCCGCCCCGCCACTCGCTGTGACGGTGACCTGTGTCACCCGACGCGCTTGTAAATGCGGATCCAGTCGATCGACATGCGTGCCGGGAAACGGGTGGCGGCGTTCGGCTTGCCGGGCCATTCTCCGCCGACCTGGAGGTTGAGGATGAGGAACATCTTCTTGTTGAAGGTCCAGCCCTTGTATTTCTTCAGGGAGGCGTACTTGCGCCCGTCCACCCGCCAGACGATGCCCTTGGGCGTCCACTCGACGGAGTAGTTGTGGTAGCCGGCGCTGAGCGGCTTCTTCAGCAGGAGCGAGCCCGCGGCGACCTTGCCCTTGGCCGTGTGCGCGAAGCCCTGGACCCGGTTGGGCTCGTTCCCGATGGTCTCGACCACGTCGATCTCGGCGTACTGGGACCTGCGCTTGTCGACCGTCTGCATCCAGAAGGCCGGCCACAGGCCCACGCCGGTGGGCAGCTTCATCCGCGCCACGAACCTGCCGTAACCGTGGGAGAACAGGTCGCGGGTGTCCACCCGTCCGGAGACGTACTGGCAGGGCCCGTTCCAGCAGGCCTTGCCGTTGCGCTTCTTCTCGGCGGTCAGGACGAGCTGGCCGTTGCCGTTGAGCTGGGCGTTGGCCGGGTCGTAGTACTGCAGTGCCTTGTGGCCGTAGCCGTTCACGCCGTTCCCGTTGTGGGCGTTCCAGTACTTGGCCGAGGGAGCTCCGTAGCCGACGAACTCCTGGCGCCAGCTGATGGCCCATTTGGCCTTGGCCTTGGCCTGCGCTTTCGGCTGCGCGCCCGCGGGGGACGCGACGAGTGCGCCCGCCAGCAAGGGAAGGGCCGCTAGAGCAGTGATCCGGACAAAACGTGCCGATGATGCAGTCCTGTGAGGTGCCACGGGGGGACTCCGGAAGGGCTAGGGGGAGAAAACGCCGCGAGCCTACCCCATGGCCTGTAGTCGGGCGCCGCGATACGGACAAGGAGATCCACCCGGCCCGTCTTGCTTTCCGGAAGAACAAGTCGTTTGACCTCTCGGATATGGAAGCAATTTCGCGGGACGTCGCCCGGGCCGCACTCATTAACAGGTTCTTACAATTCCCGGGATTTTTGGTCGCCTCTGGCGCGCGTCGAGTAGAGTGCGGCACCATGCCCGCCAGACTGACCGCCGTCATCAGCTCACTGAACGGCGCCGCCCGAATACATCGGGTCCTGGACGCGCTCGAGGCACAGACGATCCGGCCAGAACTGGAAATCATCGTGGTCGATGACGGTTCTTCCGACGGCACCGCGGACGTCGCCCGTGACAGAGGCGCGACGGTGTTCCAACACGAGCACAATCAAGGGGTCTCCGGGGCGCGCAACACCGGCGCGCGCACCGCGAAGGCCCCGGTGGTGGCCTTCCTGGACGACGACTGCGCGCCTCCGCCGGGCTGGGCCGAGGCGCTGCTGAGCGGCTACGCCGAGGACGTCACCGGGGTGGGCGGCCCCGCGCTGCCCGAGGGCGGCCGGGGGTTCCTCGCCCGCTATGTGGAGCGCAACAACCGGCACCAGCCGCAGGAGCTGGAACTGACCCGCAGCCACGCCCTGCCCTACCGCTTCTTCCTCTACCTGCGCCGGCAGTGGGTGACCCGCGAGCCGCCGCCGGTCCACGACGTCTACGCGCTCACCGGCAGCAACATGTCCTTCCGGCGGGAGGCGCTGCTGTCGGTCGGCGGTTTCGACCCGGCCTTCCGCTTCGGCGGGGAGGAGGAGGACCTGACCCGGCGGCTGCGGGGCGCCGGACACGGCAGGATGCGCTGCGTCCAGGCGGCCTGGACGTTCTACCGGTTCGAGCCGACCCTGCGCGGCCTGCTGCGCCACAGCGTCGCCTACGGCCGGGGCAACGCGCTGCACTACCGCAAGTGGCCCGAGGTGCGGCCCACGGTCTTCCCCTGGCCGCTGCTCGTGCTCACGCTGCTCGCCGCGGGCGTGTTCCTGCCCCCGCTCGCCGCGGCCGGGCTACTGCTGCCCCTGGGGCTCTACCCCGCGGGCCTGCGGAACGCGCTGCGGCGCCGGTCTCTGGAGCCGCTCGCCGACCCGTATCTGCGGCTGCTGCAGGAGGCGTGCGAGAACATCGGGTTCGCCCACGGCGCGTGGAAGTACCGGCGGGCCTTCGAGGCCCCGCGCCGCGCCCCCTGAGGAGGGCCCGCGCGACGGCCCCGAAGGCCGGCCGGGTCAGAGCGCGACGCCCAGCAGGGCATCGGTGATCGCCGCGACCTGGGCCGGGGCGTCGGGGTCGGCGCCCTCCTCGGCGGCCCAGCGGTCGACGGCGGCCAGCGCGGCCGGGGCGTCGAGGTCCTCGGACAGGGCGGCCCGCACCTCGGCCAGCAGCTCCGCGGCGGGCGCCCCGGACGGGCGCGCCACGGCGGCGCGCCAGCGGGTCAGCCGCTCGTGCGCGGTCTCCAGCTGGGACAGGGTCCACTCCCAGTCCGAGCGGTAGTGGTGGGCCAGCAGGGCCAGGCGGATCGCCATCGGGTCGGCGCCCTGGGCGCGCAGCCGGGAGACGAAGACCAGATTGCCCTTGGACTTGGACATCTTCTCGCCGTCCAGGGCGACCATCCCGGCGTGCACGTAGGCCCGGGCGTGCGGTGTCTCCCCGGTGGCGGCCTGGGCGTGGGAGGCGCTGAACTCGTGGTGGGGGAAGGTCAGGTCGCTGCCGCCGCCCTCCACGTCGAAGCCCATGCCCAGATGGCGCAGGGAGATCGCCGAGCACTCGATGTGCCAGCCGGGACGTCCCTTGCCGAAGGGGGAGTCCCAGGACGGCTCACCGGGCCGCTCGGCCAGCCACAGCAGCGCGTCCAGCGGGTTCTTCTTGCCCGCGCGGTCGGGGTCGCCGCCCCGCTCGGCGAACAGCGGCAGCATCTCGGCCCGGGAGAGCCCGCTGACCTGACCGAAGTCCGGGTCGGCGTCGGCCGGGAAGTAGAGGTCGCCGTCCACCTCGTAGGTCAGGCCCTTGGCCTTCAACTCGGAGATCATCTCGATGACCGTCGGGATGGCCTCGACCGCGCCGACGTAGTGGGCCGGCGGCAGGATCCGCAGCGCCTCCATGTCGGTGCGGAACAGCTCGATCTCCCGCTCGGCCAGGTCCCGCCAGTCCACGCCGATCGCCTCGGCACGTTCCAGCAGCGGATCATCGACGTCGGTGGCGTTCTGGACGTAGAGCACCTCGTGCCCGGAGTCCCGCCAGACCCGGCCCACCAGGTCGAAGGAAAGGTAGGTGTTGGCGTGCCCCAGGTGGGTGGCGTCGTAAGGGGTGATGCCGCAGACGTACATGCGGGCCACGGGGCCCGGTGCGGTCGGCCGCACCGTCCGGGTGGCGCTGTCGTAGACCTTCAGCTCCGGTCCCGGACCGGGGAGACCTAGAGCGGACAGCCGGGGGACCTCGGGTGCAGACCAAGAACGCATGAAGGCAGCTTATCCACATGAATACGCACGCCTGACGGCGTGCTGGTCGTGGCTGGACGCGCGCTGACGCGTGCTGGGCGATCCACATGAATAACGCGCGCCTGACGGCGTGCTGGTCGTGGCTGGACGCGCGCTGGATGATCCGGGACGGTTCAGACCGGAGGTTCCATGCCGCGGCGGCGCAGGTAGCGCTCGAACTCCCGGGCGATGGACTCGCCGGAGGCCTCGGGCAGTTCCGCCGCGTCCTTCTGCTCCTCCAGGGTGCGCACGTAGTCGGCGACCTCGGTGTCCTGCTCGGCGAGCTCGTTGACGCCCTCCTCCCAGGCGCGGGACTGCTCGGGCAGCTCGCCCAGCGGCACCGTCACGTCCAGGATGTCCTCGACCCGGTGCAGCAGGGCCAGGGTGGCCTTGGGCGAGGGGGGCTGGGAGACGTAGTGCGGCACCTGCGCCCACAGCGAGACCGTGGCGATGTCCAGGCGGTCGCAGCTGTCCTGGAGCACGCCCAGGATGCCGGTGGGGCCCTCGTAGCGGGACGGCTCCAGCGCCAGCGTCTCGCCCAGCCCCAGATCGGCGGCGCTGCCGCTGACGGGGACGGGACGGGTGTGCGGGGAGTCGGCCAGCAGGGCGCCCAGCAGCACCGCGGTCTTCACGCCCAGCCTGACGAGGTAGTCGGTGAGCTCCCGGCAGAACGAGCGCCACCGCATGTTCGGCTCGATGCCGTGCAGCAGCACCACGTCGCGGCCGGACTCCAGGCGGGCCACGAAGATCCGGGTGGTGGGCCAGACGATCTCGCGGCCTTCCCCGTCACCGGTCAGCCTGACGTTGGGACGGGTCACCTGGAAGTCGTAGTAGTCCTCCGGGTCCAGCTCGGCGATCTGGCGCGCGCCCCAGCTCTCCGCGAGGTGGCCGATCACCCCGCTGGCCGCCTCTCCCGCGTCGTTCCAGCCTTCGAACGCGGCGACCAGCACCGGGCGGTCGAGCTCCGGCACGGATTCGAGTTCGAGCACGCGGCCTCCTTACCGGGGGTGACGACAGATCGGAGCCGATTCCAGCCTATGTCCTGGGCGGCCCGTCCCCGTCCCTTCGACCGGCATCCCGCCCGGGGCGGCCCCGGGGAGGGATGTCGGCGTTCCGGGTATCCCCGTTGTTTCACGGGGATTTTCCCGGCTTTCTGATACCGAAACTACTTGCCGTCGGTCGTGTGCACGATGAGGACGTCGCAAGGGGACTTGTGGGAGAGGTTCGCCGGGACCGAGCCGAGCAGCCGTCCGGCCAGGCTGTTCAGGCCCCGGTTGCCGACCACGACCAGATCGGTCTCGCGCCGGCGGGCGAGCGAGGACAGCACGTCCACGGCGTCGCCCTCCACCGCCACCGTCTCTATCTCCTTGGCGCCGGCGCTCACCGCCCGCTCCCGCGCGGCGCGCAGCGCGTCCTCCGCCGGGGTCGCGCCCTGCACCTTGTAGGCCAGGTCGCCGAGCTGATCGGCGGCGCTCGCCCGCTCCTTCTCCGGCATCGGGTGGTAGGCCGAGGCCAGTACCAGCACCGCGCCGGTGGCGGCGGCCAGGCCGGCGGCCTTGTCGACGGCCCGGAGGGAGGTGGGCGAACCGTCGGTTCCCACAAGGATGGACCGGTATGTCATGGGGGGGCTCCTTACCAGTCGGTAGTTTGTCCGGGGAACGCTACTGCGCCGCGCCGGGTTCCGCCATGGGACCGAAGTCCTCAGAAAATCCGCGTGAGGTCGGACACAGCCGGGCCGCACAGGCCCGCCGCGCAGGGGGCTCCCGGCCAGTCGGTGAAATATCATCCGGTCACGTGACTCTTCAGGCGATCCTCTTCGACCTCGACGGAACCCTCATCAACTCCGAGCCGGTCTGGCTCACGGTGGAGCACGAGGTCATGGACTGGCTCGGCGGACCTTGGGACGTCGAGCACCAGAACGCCGTCGTGGGCGGGGCGCTGTGGTCGACGATCGAGTACATGCTGGCGCTGTCGGGGGCCTCGGTGCCGCCCGAGGCGGTCGCCGAGCGGCTCCTGGGGCGGATGGCCGAGCTGCTGCCGACGGAGCTGGCCGTGATGCCGGGGGCCAAGGAGCTGCTGACCGAGGCCGCCGCCGAGGGGATCCCGGTGGGGCTGGTGACCTCGACGGTCCGGGCTCTGGCCGATGTGGCGATCGACGCCCTGGGGCGGCACCACTTCGCCCTGACCGTCGCCGGGGACGAGGTGGAGAACACCAAGCCGCACCCGGAGCCCTATCTGAAGGCGGCACGGCTGCTGGGCGCCGAACCCGCCCGGTGCGTCGTCTTGGAGGACTCCCCGACCGGGGTGAGGGCGGCGGAGGCCGCGGGCTGCGCGGTGGTGGCGATCCCGTGCGTGGTGCCGATCGACCACGCGCCGACCCGGATGGTGCTGCCCTCCATGGAGGGCCTGACCGTCGAGCGGCTGCGCTCCCTGGTCCCGCGGCCCTGAGGCGGGGGTTCACCCCCGCGGAGATCAGGGGCGGAACCCTCCCGGGGGAGGAGGAGCCCTCCGGCTTCCCGTGTGACGATGGAAGGAGCGCGCACTGGGGAGTCGAACAATGAGTGATGTCCTGCTTTTCACCATCAGCCTCGCGGTCACCGTCCTGGGCCTGCTGGCCAGCTGGAGGGCCGCCCGCCGCCGAGGTCTGCCCTCGGGGCTGCGCGGAGCGGCCTGGTCGCTGGTGCCGCTGGGGTTCTACCTGACCGGTCTGACCGGGTTCCTCAGCTCGCTGGTCCTCAACCCCACCCGCTGGACGGGCGTGGCGGTGCTGGGGCTCGCGGGCGTCCTGTACGTGGTGTCGGGCGTGAAGCTGCGCTCTGGCACGCAG
Organism: Actinocorallia sp. B10E7; assembly: GCF_039871655.1. NCBI lineage: Bacteria > Bacillati > Actinomycetota > Actinomycetes > Streptosporangiales > Thermomonosporaceae > Actinocorallia > Actinocorallia sp. B10E7. The sequence goes on along the minus strand of NZ_JBDPLZ010000003.1, from coordinate 706,998 downwards.
CCGGGTCCACGGCGGGTGGAGGCCGGCGGGCGGCCGGGCGCCGCGCCCGTCCCGCGCGGCCGGGCGTCCGCCCCCGTCTCGGGTGCCGCCGGCGACCTGGACGACGACATGAAGGAGATCGAGGAGATCCTGCGCCGCCGAGGGATCTGATCGCTCCCGCCCGGAGCCGGAGGGCCTGGAGTCAAGCCCGTCCCCGCGAGGGGGCGGGCTTTTGTGTCTGTCCGAAACGTGGGAAGCGCCACTCTGGAACGTTCCATACCAGAGCTGACCTCATGGTCACAAGGGATATCTTTCGTTCCTTCGGGTGAAAAACCAGTGATCAGATCACACGTATGACTCGGAAACGTAAATTTTTCGGCGATAGTGGCCTTCGGGAACAAATTCCTATCCGGTCGCATGGATACTCTCTTCCGGCGTGTCCGAATTCGGCTTCATGACGGAAGTTCTTCCATCAGGCGAAGAGGAGTCCGAGATGCGTCATCAGACGGTAACTTTCTGTTAAGAGGGCTGCCTTGCGCGCCTTGGCGCCGACCACGGCGTCGGTACAAGGGGCACGTACACCACGGCTGAGGCGGCTGGTGTCCGGTGGCAGGAGAGGAACGTGCGTGAGCGAGCTTAGGGAGGCCGCGTGACCGCGCCCATCGAGGTCTCCAAGGGCGAGGTCGAGGCCCATCCGGAAGACGTTCTGCAGGGGGTCTCCGGGAAGGCCATCCAGGGCCGCTCCCTGGGGCAGATCGCCTGGCTCCGCCTCAAGCGCGACAAGGCGGCGCTGGGCGGGGCGGTGGTCATCGTCCTGCTGATCGTGGCCGCGATCTTCGGCCCGCTCTTCCTGCAGGACCCCACGGTCTACAACCAGGGCCTCATCGACCCGACCTACCAGCGGCCCAAGGGCGGCTGGCTGCACTCGGGCATCAGCTGGGACCACCCGCTGGGGGTGGAGCCCACCACCGGCCGCGACATGCTGTCGAGAATCGTCTCGGGGGCCCGCATCTCGCTGCTGGTGGCGTTCCTGGCGACGCTGCTGTCGGTGCTGATCGGCACCGTCATGGGCGTGCTGGCCGGCTACTTCGGCGGCTGGGCCGACACCCTGATCAGCCGGGCGATGGACGTCTTCCTGGCCTTCCCGCTGCTGCTGTTCGCGATCGCGCTGGTGGGAGTGGTGCCCGGCGAGGTGTTCGGCATCAAGGGCAACGGGCTGCGGGTGTCGGTACTGATCTTCGTGATCGGCTTCTTCAACTGGCCCTACATCGGCCGCATCGTCCGGGGCCAGACCCTGTCGCTGCGCGAGCGGGAGTTCGTCGACGCCTCCCGCAGCCTCGGCGCCGGTCACGGCTACGTGCTGTTCAAGGAGCTGCTGCCCAACCTGGTGGCGCCGATCATCGTCTACGCGACGCTGCTGATCCCCACGAACATCCTCTTCGAGGCGGCGCTGTCCTTCCTGGGTGTCGGCGTGAACCCGCCCACCCCCTCCTGGGGCGGCATGCTCACGCTGGCGGTGCCCACCTACCAGAACACGCCGTTCTTCATGATCATCCCAGGTCTGGCGATCTTCATCACCGTCCTGGCCTTCAACCTGCTCGGGGACGGGCTGCGCGACGCGCTCGACCCCCGGGCCCGGTGAACCCCCACGGGTTCGTGTTCTCCCTGCAAGTTCCCAGAGAGGTGCGCTCAGCACTATGAACAAGATCAAGATCGGGGCGTCCCTCGCGGCGGGCGCGGTGCTCGCCGCCGGGCTCACCGCCTGCGGTGGGAACTCCGAGTCGGGTACCTCGGGCTCCGCGGCCAAGGCGGACGCGGCCAACACCGCGGTCGTCAACCCCTCGGACAAGAAGGGCGGCAACCTGTCCTTCGCGATGTCGAGCGACTGGGACTCGCCCGACCCCGGCGACACCTACTACGCCTTCTCCTGGAACTTCGCCCGCTACTACTCGCGGGCGCTGATGACCTTCAACGACGCGCCGGGCACCGACGGCCTGGAGGTCGTGCCGGACCTCGCCGAGTCCGCGGGCACCCCGTCGGACGGCGGAAAGACCTGGACCTACAAGATCCGCAAGGGCGTCAAGTACGACGACGGCACCGAGGTCACGTCCAAGGACGTCAAGTACGCCGTCGAGCGCTCGAACTTCACCTCCGAGCTCCAGCTCGGCCCCAAGTACTTCCAGCAGTACCTGGTCGACAACCCCGGCGGATACAAGGGCCCCTACAAGGACAAGTCCAAGGACGGCCTGAAGTCCATCGAGACGCCGGACGACCACACCATCGTCTTCCACCTGAACACGCCGTTCTCGGAGTTCGACTACCTGGCCGCCATGCCGCAGACCGCCCCGGTCCCGCGGGCCAAGGACACCGGCGTGAACTACAAGAAGCAGATGGTCTCCTCCGGCCCGTACAAGGTCGACTCCTACGTGCCGGGCAAGGAGATGAAGCTCTCGCGCAACCCGAACTGGGCGGCCGGGACCGACCCGCTGCGCAAGGCGCTGCCGGACACCATCTCCGTCGCGCTCAACCAGAACCAGGACGACATCGACAACCGCCTGCTGTCCGGCGCGGTCCACATGGACCTGGCCGGCGCCGGCCTGGCCACCGCGGCCCAGCCGAAGGTCCTGGGCAACAGCGCCCAGAAGCAGCACACCGACGTCGCCACCGGCAGCACGCTGACCTACATGGCGATCAACACCAGGACCGCCCCGTTCGACAACGCCGCCTGCCGCAAGGCCGTGCAGTTCGCCGTCGACAAGGTCTCCGTGCAGACCGGCCTGGGCGGCCCCGTCGCCGGCGGCGCCGTCGCCTCCACCATCCTGCCGCCGTCGGTGACCGGACACGAGAAGTTCGACCTGTACCCGTCGGCCGGCAACGCCGGCGACCAGGCCAAGGCCAAGGAGCAGCTGGCCGCGTGCGGGCAGCCGAACGGCTTCTCCACCACGCTGACCGCCCGCGCCGACCGTCCCAAGGAGATGGCCGCCGCCCAGGCGATCCAGCAGGGCCTGGCCAAGGTCGGCATCAAGGTCGAGATCAAGAGCTACCCGTCGGGTGACTACTTCACCAAGTACGCGGGCTCCCCGGCGTTCATGAAGTCCAACAAGGTCGGCCTGGCCATGATGAAGTGGGGCGCCGACTGGCCGTCCGGCTTCGGCTTCCTCCAGCAGGTCGTGGACGGCCGGGCGATCAAGCCCGCGGGCAACACCAACCTGTCGGAGACCGACATCAAGGCCGTGAACGCCATGTTCGACGCCGCGACGAAGGAGACCGACACCGACGAGCGCAACGCGATCTACACCCAGGTCGACAAGGCCGTCATGGAGAGCGCGGACATCGTCCCGCTGACCTACGCCAACCAGCTGCTGTACCGCCCCGCGAACGTCACGAACGTGTTCGTGGCCGCCGGTTGGAGCGGTATGTACAGCTACCTCAACATGGGCGTGAAGTAGCCCACGTCCGCTCGGTTCGTCTGATCACCGCAGAAGGCAGGTGAAGGCCGAGAGGTGAGCGCGGTCCCTCCGGGGGCCGCGCTCACCGGGCCGCTCCACAGTGTTCGCATTCATCGTCAGGCGCCTCTTCGGCGCGGTCGCCATGCTGGTGATCGTCAGCATGGTCACCTTCGGCATCTTCTTCCTGCTGCCGAAGCTGGCCGGTCAGACCACCGACCAGCTGGCCGCCTCCTACGCGGGCAAGGCCCCGACGCAGGAGGCGATCGCCGACATCAAGGAGCGGCTCGGCCTGGACGACCCGATCGCCGTGCAGTACGGCCGGTACGTCAAGGGGATCGTGGCGGGCCAGGAGTTCAGCAACGGGCCGAGTGTCATGAAGTGCCCGGCGCCCTGCCTGGGGTACTCGTTCCGCAACTCCGAGCCCGTCCTGCCCACCCTGGTCGACCGGGCGCCGGTGACGTTGTCACTGGCCGTCGGCGCGGCCGTCATCTGGCTGGTCGCCGGCGTCGGCATCGGCATCGTCTCCGCGCTGAAGCGCGGCAGCGTCTTCGACCGGCTCGCCATGATGACGGCTCTGGCGGGTGTGTCGCTTCCCATTTATTTCACCGGCCTGGTGTCCCTGGCCGTGTTCGCCTACGGGCTCAAGCTCTGGCCCGACGGCGTGGCCTACAAGCCCTTCCTGGACAACCCGGTGGACTGGGCCTACAACCTGATTCTTCCCTGGGTGACGTTGGCGTTCCTGTACGCGGCTCTGTACGCGCGGTTGACGCGTGCGGGGATGCTGGAGACGTTGAACGAGGACTTCATCCGGACGGCCCGTGCGAAGGGGCTTCCGGAGAAGACGGTGATCACCAAGCATGCGCTGCGCGCGTCCTTGACGCCGATCCTGACCGTCTTTGGACTTGACCTGGGGCTGCTTCTGGGCGGCGCCGTCCTCACCGAGAAGACGTTCGGTTTCGCAGGGCTCGGGGCCCTGTCCATCGACTCGATCGCGTCGGGGGACCTGCCGATGGTGATGGGCGTGGTGCTGCTGGCCACCATCTTCATCGTGCTGGCCAGCCTGATCGTGGACATCCTGTACGCCGTCGTCGACCCGAGGGTGAGGCTGAACTAGTGAAGATCGCATCCGTTCCTCCCGCCACCGGGCCGCGGCCCTTTCTCGAGGTCCGTGACCTGAGGATCCATTTCCCGACCGACGACGGCCTGGTGAAGTCCGTGGACGGGCTGAGCTTTCAGCTCGAGCGCGGGCAGACGCTGGGGATCGTGGGGGAGTCGGGTTCGGGCAAGTCGGTGACGAGCCTGGGCATCCTGGGCCTGCACAACCGCCGCAACTGCCGGATGTCGGGGGAGATCTGGCTGAACGGCAAGGAACTCGTCGGGGCGTCCCCTGAGGAGGTCCGCAGGCTGCGGGGCCGGAAGATGGCGATGATCTTTCAGGATCCGTTGTCGGCGATGCATCCGTTCTATTCGGTGGGTTCTCAGATTGTTGAGGCTTATCGGATTCATCATGATGTGTCGAAGAAGGTGGCGCGTAAGCACGCGGTGGATCTGCTGGGTCGGGTGGGGATTCCGACTCCGGCCAAGCGGGTGGATGATTATCCGCATCAGTTCTCGGGTGGTATGCGGCAGCGGGCGATGATCGCGATGGCGTTGTCGTGTGATCCGGAGTTGTTGATCGCTGATGAGCCGACGACGGCGTTGGATGTGACGGTGCAGGCGCAGATTCTGGATCTGTTGCGGGATCTGCAGGAGGAGTTCAATTCGGCGATCATCATGATCACCCACGACCTCGGCGTCGTCGCCGAACTGTCGGACCGGATCATGGTGATGTACGGGGGCCGCTCCGTCGAGCAGGGCGACGTCCAGGAGATCTTCCACTCTCCGGCCCACCCCTACACGTGGGGTCTGCTGGGGTCGATGCCGCGGCTGGACCGGGACCGTTCGGAGCGGTTGATGCCGGTGAAGGGCACGCCTCCGTCGTTGATCAACCTGCCGTCGGGGTGCGCGTTCCACCCCCGGTGCGCCTACGCCGACCTCAACGAGGGGCGCAGCGTCACCGAGGTGCCCGAACTGCGGCCGGCCGGCGACCCCGGCCACCTGGTCGCCTGCCACCTGTCCGCCGAGCGGCGCCAGCGGATCTGGGAGACCCAGATCCAGCCGAACCTGGAGAAGGTGAAGTGAGTTGAGTACCTCAGGAACCCCGCTGCTGGAGGTCACCGACCTGCGTAAGCATTTTCCGGTGCACGCGGGTCTGCTGCGTCGTCAGGTGGCGGCGGTCAAGGCGGTCGACGGTGTGTCGTTCTCGGTGAACCGGGGTGAGACTCTGGGGCTGGTGGGGGAGTCGGGCTGCGGCAAGACGACCACGGGTCGGATGATCATGCGGTTGCTGGATGCGTCGTCGGGGAGCATCCGGTTCGAGGGTGAGGAGATCGCGGGTCTGTCGCAGCGGCGGATGCGTCCTTTGCGCCGCGACATCCAGATGATCTTCCAGGATCCGTATTCGTCGTTGAACCCGCGTAAGACGGTGGGTTCGATCGTGGGTGCCCCGTTCCATCTGCAGAGCATCGACACTCCGAACGGGGTGAAGAAGGCGGTGCAGGAGCTGCTTGAGCTGGTGGGTCTCAACCCTGAGCATTACAACCGGTATCCGCACGAGTTCTCCGGTGGTCAGCGTCAGCGGATCGGCATCGCCCGCACTCTGGCGTTGAAGCCGAAGTTGATCGTGGCGGATGAGCCGGTGTCGGCTCTGGACGTCTCGATTCAGGCGCAGGTGGTGAACCTGCTGGAGGACCTTCAGGACGAGCTGGGGTTGACCTATGTGGTGATCGCGCATGACCTGTCGGTGGTGCGGCATATCTCGGATCGGGTGGCGGTGATGTATCTGGGTCGGATCGTGGAGGTGGCCGATCAGGCGGACCTCTACACGCGGCCGATGCATCCCTACACGAACGCTCTGCTGTCGGCGGTGCCGATTCCCGATCCGAACGCGCGGCGGGAGCGGGAGCGCATCCGGTTGAAGGGCGACGTGCCCAGCCCGCTGAACCCGCCTCCGGGTTGTCACTTCCACACGCGGTGCTGGAAGGCGCAGGAGGTGTGCAGGACGGTGCAGCCTCCGTTGGAGGAGAAGCGTTCGGGCCAGCAGGTCGCCTGCCACTTCCCGGAGAACGACGGCTCCTGAGATCTCGCCCGCGGATCCCGGTGACGGACGATCTCCGGCCCTCCGCGGGGGAGACCGGACGACCTTCTTCTGGCCGGTATCGGCCGCGAAAACTTCCCGGTATCCCCCATTTCGAAAAATAGGGTCAAAGCGGACATAAGTTGCTATGTGCAACATATGTCCGCTTCTCTGTCAGGAACAGGTGTTGGTCGGGCAACGACGGGATCACGATCCAGATACGGGGGCTGGTGCGCCCCCGGTCCGCGCCAGCAGATTCTCCAAGACAGCTTTCCGGCGATGACGCCTGTTGCGGAGGTTCGTAAGCGTGGCCGCACCGATCGAGGTCTCGAAGAGCGAGGCCGAGGCCCGCCCAGAGGATCTACTGAAGGGCCTCGGCAAGTCCATCGAGGGCCGTTCGCTCTGGCAGATCGCCTGGCTGCGGCTCAGGCGGGACAAGGTGGCCCTCGGCGGCGGGGCCGTCATCCTGCTGCTGATCCTCGCCGCGATCGTCGGCCCCTGGTTCACCCCCGACCCGCTGGAGTACAACCAGGACCTGATCGACGCGACCTACCAGCGGCCCAAGGACGGCTGGCTGCACTCGGGCATCAGCTGGGACCACCCGCTGGGCGTCGACCCCACCACCGGCCGCGACCTGCTCGCGCGCGTCCTGGTGGGAGCCCGCATCTCCCTGCTGGTCGCCGCCGCGGCCACCCTGCTGTCGGTCCTGATCGGCGTGGTCCTCGGCGGGCTCGCCGGCTACTTCGGCGGCTGGTTCGACACCCTGATCAGCCGGGCGATGGACGTCTTCCTGGCCTTCCCGCTGCTGCTGTTCGCGATCGCGCTGGTGGGCGTGGTGCCCGGCGACGGGGTGATGGGAATCAAGGGCAACGGGCTGCGGGTGTCGGTGCTGATCTTCGTGATCGGCTTCTTCAACTGGCCCTACATCGGCCGCATCATCAGAGGCCAGACCCTGTCGCTGCGCGAGCGGGAGTTCATCGACGCCTCCCGCAGCCTGGGCGCGGGGCACTTCCACGTCTTCTTCCGCGAGGTCCTGCCCAACCTGGTGGCGCCGATCATCGTCTACGCGACGCTGCTGATCCCCACGAACATCCTCTTCGAGGCGGCGCTGTCCTTCCTGGGCGTCGGCGTCATCCCTCCGGCGCCCTCCTGGGGCGGCATGCTCACGCTGGCGGTGCCCACCTACCAGAACACGCCGCTCTTCATGATCGTTCCGGGCCTCGCGATCTTCATCACGGTCCTGGCCTTCAACCTGCTCGGGGACGGGCTGCGCGACGCGCTCGACCCCCGGGCCAGATGAACCCCACCGGGTTCGTCATCCTCCATCACAGAAAAAGAGGTGTGCCGGTCACATGGGCAAGTTCAAAGCGACCGCCATCGTGGCGGTCGGCCTGATGCTGAGCGGGGTCCTGGCGGCCTGCGGCTCGGATGATTCATCTGATTCGTCAGACTCGGGTGCTTCCGGCTTCAACGCCGTTGAGAAGGGCGTCGTCAACCCCTCGGACAAGAAGGGGGGGACCATCCGCTACGCCAGCTCGGACGACTGGGACTCGCCCGACATGGGCGATACGTATTACGCGTTCTCCCAGAACTTCGGACGGCTGTACGGGCGGGCGCTGACCACCTTCAAGGTGGGCACCGGGCTGGAGAGCCAGGAGATCGTCCCCGACCTCGCCGAAGCACTGGGCACCCCGTCGGACGGCGGCAAGACCTGGACGTACAAGATCCGCAAGGGCGTCAAGTTCGACGACGGCACCGAGGTCACGTCCAAGGACGTCAAGTACGCGGTCGAGCGCTCGAACTTCAGCGCGGAACTTCAGCTCGGCCCCAAGTACTTCAAGCAGTACCTGGTCGACAACAACCCGCCCTACCAGGGCCCCTACAAGGACAAGTCCGAAGAGGGCCTGAAGTCGATCGAGACGCCGGACGACCAGACCATCGTCTTCCACCTGAACCAGGCGTTCTCGGAGTTCGACTACCTGGTGTCGATGCAGACCCAGCCGGTGCCCAGGGCCAAGGACAAGGGCCTGGAGTACCAGAAGAGCATCGTCTCCACCGGCCCCTACAAGATCGACAGCTATGAGCGCGGCAAGGCCATGAAGCTGTCGCGCAACCCGCACTGGGACAAGGCGACCGACCCCCTGCGCACGGCGCTGCCCGACAACATCGAGGTCGCGCTCAAGCAGAACGCCGACGACCTCGACCAGAAGCTGCTGGCCGGCGCGCTCGACATGGACATCGCCGGCACCGGCGTCCAGGGCGCGGCGCAGCCCAAGGTCCTGAGCAACGCCCAGTACAAGGCCAACGCCGACAACGTCACCGCCGGCTACCTGCGCTACATGGCGGTCAACGGCAAGGTGAAGCCGCTCGACAACGTCCACTGCCGCCGGGCCGTGGCCTACGCGACCGACAAGGTCGCCGCGCAGACCGGCTTCGGCGGACCCGTCGCCGGCGGCGAGGTCGCCACGACGATCCTGCCGCCGAGCGTCACCGGCTACCAGAAGGCCGACCGCTACCCCGTCGGCCCCGACCAGCACGGCGACATGGCCAAGGCCAAGGAGGAGCTGGCCGCCTGCGGGCAGCCGAACGGCTTCTCCACCAAGATCTCGGCCCGGTCCGACCGGCCGAAGGAAGTCGCCGCGGCGCAGGCCATCCAGCAGGGCCTGGCCAAGGCCGGCATCAAGACCGAGATCGTCCAGGTCCCCGCGGGTGACTACTTCAACAAGTACGCCGGCACCCCCAAGTGGGTCCACGACAACGGCGTCGGCCTCATGCTCATGGCGTGGGCCGCGGACTGGCCGTCGGGCTTCGGCTTCCTCCAGCAGATCGTCGACGGCCGGGCCATCAAGCCCTCCGGCGGCACCAACCTGCAGGAGACCGACCTGCCCGAGGTCAACCAGCTGCTCGACGAGGCGGCCCAGGACACCAACGCCGAGACGCGCAACGCCCGCTACACCAAGGTCGACCAGCTGGTGATGGAGGACGCGGGCATCGTGCCGCTCATCTACGCCAAGCTGCTGCTGTACCGGCCCGCGAACGTCACGAACGTGACGCTCAGCAACGGCTACGGCGGCATGTACGACTACCTCAACCTCGGTGTCGAGTAGTAGTCGGGTCTGCAGGCCTCCGCGTTCGTAGAAGGCAGGTGAAGGCCTAACGGAGCCGGGGTCCGCCCCTTCGGGGGCGGGCCCCGGCAGCCGGGTGCCGCCGCTCGTGTTCACTTTTCTCATCCGGCGCATGATCAGCGCCGTCGTCATGCTGCTCATCGTCAGCATGGTCACCTTCGGGATCTTCTTCCTCCTGCCCAAGATGGCCGGTCAGACCCCCGACCAGCAGGCCGCCGCCTACGCCGGCAAGGCCCCCACGAAGGAGGCGATCGCCGACATCAAGGAGAGGCTCGGCCTGGACGATCCGATCGCCGTGCAGTACGGCCGGTTCGTCAAGGGCGTCGTGGCGGGGCGGGAGTTCAACAACGGGCCGAGCGTGACGCACTGCCCCGCTCCCTGCCTGGGGTACTCGTTCCGCAACTCCGAGCCCGTCCTGCCCACCCTGCTCGACCGGGCGCCGGTGACGATCTCCCTGGCCGTCGGGGCCTCGGTCATCTGGCTGGTCCTCGGCGTCGGGATCGGGGTGCTGTCGGCCCTGCGGCGAGGCAGCGTGTTCGACCGGGTGGCGATGATGACGGCTCTGGCGGGTGTGTCGCTTCCCATTTATTTCACCGGCCTGGTGTCCCTGGCCGTGTTCGCCTACGGGCTCAAGCTCTGGCCCGACGGCGTGGCCTACAGGCCATTCCTGGAAAACCCCGTCGACTGGGCCTACAACCTCATCCTCCCCTGGGTGACGTTGGCGTTCTTGTACGCGGCTCTGTACGCGCGGTTGACGCGTGCGGGGATGCTGGAGACGTTGAACGAGGACTTCATCCGGACGGCCCGTGCGAAGGGGCTTCCGGAGAAGACGGTGATCGTCAAGCACGCGCTGCGCGCGTCCTTGACGCCGATCCTGACCATCTTCGGACTTGACCTGGGGCTGCTGCTGGGCGGCGCCGTCCTCACCGAGAGCACTTTCGGCTTCGCCGGCCTGGGCGCGCTGTCCATCGATTCGATCGAGTCGGGGGACCTGCCGATGGTGATGGGCGTGGTGCTGCTGGCCACCATCTTCATCGTGGTGGCGAGTTTCGTGGTGGACGTCCTCTACGCGGTGGTCGACCCGAGGGTGAGGATGGGATGAAGGAACAGTTGAATCCGCCGGGCTCGTTCCTCGAGGTCCGTGACCTGAGGATCCATTTCCCGACCGACGACGGCCTGGTGAAGTCCGTGGACGGGCTGAACTTCCGGCTCGAGCGCGGGCAGACGCTGGGGATCGTGGGGGAGTCGGGTTCGGGCAAGTCGGTGACGAGCCTGGGCATCCTGGGCCTGCACAACCGCCGCAACTGCCGCATCTCCGGGGAGATCTGGCTCGACGGCACCGAGATCGTGGGTTCCTCGCCCGAGAAGGTCCGCAGGCTGCGGGGCCGGAAGATGGCGATGATCTTTCAGGATCCGTTGTCGGCGATGCATCCGTTCTATTCGGTGGGTGCTCAGATTGTTGAGGCTTATCGGATTCATCATGATGTGTCGAAGAAGGTGGCGCGTAAGCACGCGGTGGATCTGCTGGGTCGGGTGGGGATTCCGACTCCGGCCAAGCGGGTGGATGATTATCCGCATCAGTTCTCGGGTGGTATGCGGCAGCGGGCGATGATCGCGATGGCGTTGTCGTGTGATCCGGAGTTGTTGATCGCCGATGAGCCGACGACGGCGTTGGATGTGACGGTGCAGGCGCAGATTCTGGATCTGTTGCGGGATCTGCAGGAGGAGTTCAATTCGGCGATCATCATGATCACCCACGACCTCGGCGTCGTCGCCGAGCTCGCCGACGACGTCCTGGTCATGTACGGCGGGCGCTGCGTGGAGCAGGCCTCCGTCGAATCCGCGTTCTACAACCCCGCCCACCCCTACACATGGGGTCTGCTGGGGTCGATGCCGCGGCTGGACCGGGACCGTTCGGAGCGGCTGATGCCGGTGAAGGGCACGCCTCCGTCGTTGATCAACCTGCCGTCGGGGTGCGCGTTCCACCCCCGGTGCGCCTACGCCGACCTCACCGGCGGGCGCAGCACCACCGAGGTGCCCGAGCTGACCGAGGTGTCGCCGGGACAACGGGCCGCATGCCATCTGCCGGTGGATCGCCGCCGGGAGATCTGGGAAGAAGAGATCAGGCCGAAGCTGTGAAGGTCGAATCCGTGGAAGCGGAGTCCATGAAGGCAGGGCGAGTGGAGAGCGGTACCCCGCTGCTGGAGGTCACCGACCTGCGTAAGCATTTTCCGGTGCACGCGGGTCTGCTGCGTCGTCAGGTGGCGGCGGTCAAGGCGGTCGACGGTGTGTCGTTCTCGGTGAACCGGGGTGAGACTCTGGGGCTGGTGGGGGAGTCGGGCTGCGGCAAGACGACCACGGGCCGGATGATCATGCGGTTGCTGGATCCGTCGTCCGGGAGCATCCGGTTCGAGGGTGAGGAGATCGCGGGTCTGTCGCAGCGGCGGATGCGTCCTTTGCGCCGCGACATCCAGATGATCTTCCAGGATCCGTACTCGTCTCTCAATCCCCGCAAGACCGTCGGTTCGATCGTGGGTGCCCCGTTCCATCTGCAGAGCATCGACACTCCGAACGGGGTGAAGAAGGCGGTGCAGGAGCTGCTCGAGCTGGTGGGGTTGAATCCGGAGCATTACAACCGGTATCCGCACGAGTTCTCGGGCGGTCAGCGTCAGCGGATCGGTATCGCGCGGACGTTGGCGTTGAAGCCGAAGTTGATCGTGGCGGATGAGCCGGTGTCGGCTCTGGACGTCTCGATCCAGGCGCAGGTCGTCAACCTCCTGGAGGACCTTCAGGACGAGCTCGGTCTCACGTACGTCGTCATTGCGCATGACCTGTCGGTGGTGCGGCACATCTCGGATCGGGTGGCGGTGATGTATCTGGGTCGGATCGTGGAGGTGGCCGATCAGGCGGACCTCTACACGCGGCCGATGCACCCCTACACGAACGCTCTGTTGTCGGCGGTGCCGATTCCGGATCCGAACGCGCGGCGGGAGCGGGAGCGGATCCGGTTGAAGGGTGATGTGCCCAGTCCGTTGAATCCGCCTCCGGGTTGCCATTTCCACACGCGGTGCTGGAAGGCGCAGGAGGTGTGCAGGACGGTGCAGCCTCCGTTGGAGGAGAAGCGTTCGGGCCAGCAGGTCGCCTGCCACTTCCCGGAGGAAGCCGTATAGGCGCCGGTCCTCATCCGTAAGGAGGGGACACAGATCCCCATCCGGGATGGGGCCCGGCCCGCCCGCAGACCCTACCTTGAGGGGGTGAGTTTCCGTATCCGTGACCTGAGGATCTGGCTGGGCGGCCACCCGCAGGTACCCGACGGCATCGTCGCCGCGCTGCTGGTCGTCCTCACCCTCGTCGACCTCGCGCAGGACACAGCCTTCCCCGGCCACACCTACACCCCGCACGACGCGGCCGGCTACACCGTCACCGTGCTGGTGATCGCGGTGCTGACGGTACGGCAGCGCTTCCCGATGAGCGTCCTGGCCGTGGTGCTGTGCGGGGAGGTGTTCCTGGCCGTCGGGAACTACCAGACGTCCGGCGACGTGTTCGCCTTCCTCATCGCCGTCTACACGGTGGCGGCGCACCTTCCCCTGGCCCGCAGCGCGCTGGCCGGGCTGGTCTCCCTGGCCGTGCTGGTCACGCTGATGATCGGAAGTGACGACGGCTTCTTCTCCCTCATCGCCGACCTCGGGCTGTTCGCCGGAGTGTGGTGGCTGGGCCGCAGCCTGCGGCTGCGCCGCTCCTACCTGGCCGAACTGGAGGACAGGGCGGCCCGGCTGGAGAAGGCCCGGTTCGCCGACGCGCGCACCGCCCGCGTCGAGGAGCGCTCCCGCATCGCCCGGGAACTGCACGACGTGGTCGCCCACCACGTGAGCGTGATGACCGTCCAGGCGGGGGCCGCCCGCCGCATCATGGAACGAGACCCCGCCAGCGCCAGGGAGGCGGTCGAGACCATCGAGCAGGTCGGCCGCACCACCCTGTCGGAGATGCGGCGGATCGTCGGAGTGCTGCGCACCGAAAGGGACCCGGCCGCGTCCGCCGCGGAACTCACCCCCCAGCCCGGCACCCAGGACCTCACCGGCCTCGTCGAGCAGATCCGCGAGACCGGGCTGGCCGTCCAGATGCGAGTCGACGGAGAACCGCGCGACCTGTCGACCGGCGTCGACCTGGCCGTCTACCGGCTGGTCCAGGAAGCCCTCACCAACTGCCTCAAACACGCCGGGCCGCACGCCCGCGCCTGGGTCCACCTGAAGTACTCCGACCGGGCCCTCACCCTGGAGGTCGCCGACGACGGGCGCGGCGCGAGCGAGGCGACCTGCGCCGACCCCGGCCCCGGACACGGACTGGTCGGCATGCGCGAACGCGTCGCCCTCTATGGTGGCGAGTTGCGGATAGGCCCCCGCGCCGGCGGCGGGTTCGAGGTCCGCGCCCGATTCCCCCTGGAGGTCAAGTGAGCACGGCGGCGGTACGAGTCCTGCTGGTCGACGACCAGCCGCTGCTGAGGACCGGTTTCCGGCTGATCCTGGAGAGCGAGCCCGACCTGGCCATCGTCGGCGAGGCCGGGGACGGCGCCGCCGCCGTCGAGGCCACCCGCAGCCTGCTGCCCGACGTGGTGCTCATGGACATCCGGATGCCCGGAGTCGACGGGATCGAGGCCACCCGAAGAATCGTGCGGGACCGGGCCGCCGCCCACGACCCCAGGGTCCTCATCCTCACCACCTTCGACCTGGACGAGTACGTCATCGAGGCGGTGCGGGCGGGCGCCAGCGGCTTCCTCCTCAAAGACGCCCCGCCCGAGGACCTGGTGAACGCCATCCGCATCGTCGCGGACGGGGACGCGATCGTCGCGCCGAGCGTGACCCGCCGCCTCCTGGACCGCTTCGCCTCCCGGCTGCCCGCGCTGCGCGAGGAGGGCCCCCCGCCGGGCCTGGACCACCTCACCGACCGGGAACGGGAGGTCCTCGGCCAGGTGGCGCGAGGCCTGTCGAACGCCGAGATCGCCAGGGAACTGGTGGTGTCGGAGACGACCATCAAGACCCACGTCGGCAACGTCCTGGCGAAGCTGGGGCTGCGCGACCGGGTGCAGGCCGTCGTCTACGCCTACGAGACCGGGGTGATCCGGCCGGGGGGCCACTAAGGGGACAACCCCGGGAAACCCCTACTCCGGAGGGATGAGCACCCTCTCACCCCTCCTGCGGCGGAGGGAGCCGCAAGTCCCTTCCCGCGGCCGATCCGCCGCAAACCCGAGATCCCTAGGGTTGGGGTCAGTCCTTGCGATCAGCCGATCGCCGACCCCCCGAGGGAGCAGACCCGTGTCGCATTCCGTTCCGAACCCCGCGCCGCCCCTGGGCGAACTCGCCGCCCGCGTCGAGCGGGTCACCAAGTCCTACGGGACCGGTGACGCCGAGGTGAGGGCGCTCGACGACGTGACCGTGGGCATCCCCAAGGGCCGGTTCACCGCCGTCATGGGCCCCTCCGGCTCCGGGAAGTCCACCCTGATGCACTGCATGGCCGGGCTCGACACGGTCACCTCCGGCCAGGTATTCGTCGGCGACGTCGAACTGACCCGGCTGGACGACAAGCGGCTCACCCGGCTGCGCCGCGACCGCGTCGGCTTCGTCTTCCAGGCGTTCAACCTCGTGCCGACCCTGACCGCGCTGGAGAACATCACCCTCCCGATGGACATCGCCGGCCGCCGACCCGACCAGGCGTGGCTGGAGACCGTCATCGACACCGTCGGGCTGCGGCCCCGCCTCAAACACCGGCCGTCGGAGCTGTCGGGCGGCCAGCAGCAGCGCGTGGCGTGCGCCCGCGCCCTGGCCTCGAAACCCGAGATCATCTTCGCCGACGAGCCGACCGGCAACCTCGACTCCCGCTCCGGCGCGGAGGTCCTGTCGTTCCTGCGCTCCTCGGTGCGGGAGATGGGCCAGACCATCGTCATGGTCACCCACGACCCGGGCGCCGCCGCCTACGCCGACGAGGTCGTCTTCCTGCAGGACGGCCGGATCGTCGACACCATGGCCGACCCGACCGCCGAGAAGGTGTTGGAGCGCATGAAGGGCTTCGACCTGCCGAAGGCCGTGGCCAAATGATGCTCAAGGTCACGCTCCGCAACCTGGCGGCGCACAAGCTCCGACTGGTCCTGACCGCCCTGTCGGTGATCCTGGGCGTGGCGTTCGTCGCCGGCACCCTGATCTTCACCGACACGATGAACAAGACCTTCGACGAGATCTTCGACGACGGAGGCCGCCAGACCGTGGTCGTCCGGGGCGAGACCGTCCTGGAGGAGAACGGCGACGAGACCGCCGCCACCGAGATCACCGTCCCGCAGGAACTCCTACCGGCCCTGCGGAAGATCCCCGGGGCCGCCGACGCCCGCGGCTCCGTCCAGGGCTACACGGCCGTCATCGGCAAGGACGGCAAGCTCATCGGCGGCGGAGGCCCCCCGCAGTTCGGCCTGAACTGGGTCGACGGCAACCGGGACCAGCCGCTGCTGGAAGGCCGCGCCCCCGCCGGGGACGGCGAGATCGTCCTGGACCGCAACACCGCGGAGAAAGCCGGGTTCAAGGTCGGCGACCGGATCAAGGTGGCCGTCGCCGGCTCCGTCAAGGACGTCGCGGTCACCGGCCTGACCGAGGGCGAGAACGCCGGCGTCACCCTGGTGTTCTGGGACGCCCCCACCGCGCAGAAACTGCTCCTGAAGCCCGGCGCGTTCTCCACCGTCACCCTGGAGGTCGCCCCGGGCGGCACAGAGAAAGAGCTGGCCGAACGGGTCGCCGCGACCCTTCCCGAGGACCTCGAGGCCGTCACCGGCACGCAGATGATCGAGGAGAGCCGGAGCGACATCGACAGCTTCCTGAACTTCCTGCGCGGCGCCCTGCTGGCCTTCGCCCTCGTGTCGATCATCGTCGGCTCGTTCAACATCTTCAACACCTTCTCGATGCTGGTCGGCCAGCGCACCAGGGAACTGGCCCTGCTGCGCGCCGTCGGCGCCTCCCGCCGCCAGGTCGTCCTCGCGGTGCTGGGCGAGGCCGCCGCCGTCGGCGCCGTGGGCGCCACCCTGGGCCTGGGGCTGGGCGCGGGCCTGGCGGCCCTGCTCAAAGTGGTCTTCCAGGCCCAGGGGCTGGAGCTGTCCAGCGGGCTGGTCTTCACCGCCACCCCGGTGATCTTCGCCTACCTCGTCGGCATCCTCGTCACCTGCGTCGCCGCTTTCTTCCCCGCCCTCCGCGCGTCCAAGATCCCCCCGGTGGCGGCCATGCGCGACGACGTCGCCCTGCCACAGCGCGGACTGCGCGTCAGGGCGATCATCGGCAGCGTCCTCGCCCTGATCGGCGTGGTGCTCCTGGGCCTGGGTCTGGCCGGGACCGGAGAGACCGCGCAGACCCTGTCCCTGCTGGGCGCCGGGGTACTGCTGGTGTGGCTGGCCGCGGCGGTGCTCGCCGCGGTGATCGGCAGCCCGGCGGTGAAGGCACTGGCGGGCTGGTACCCCAGGGCGTTCGGCGTCACCGGCCGGATGGCGCGGGAGAACCCCCGGCGCAACCCGCGCCGCACCGGGGTCACCGCGGTCGCGCTGATGATCGGCCTGTCGCTGGTGACCACCGTCAACGTGTTCAGCTCCTCCCTCAGGGCGAGCGCCGACCAGATGGTCGACGAGCAGTTCGGCGCCGACTACACCGTCGCCGCCACCGGCCAGGGCCTGGGCCCGGACGTGGTGGAGGCGGTCCGCCGGACGCCCGGGGTCCTCAGCGCCGTCGAGGTCGGCACCGGCCGGTTCCAGTTGGACGGCAAGAGCACCGGGTACGCCGCCGGCGAGCCCGCGGCGCTGCTCAAGGCGACCAACGCCCGGCTGGTCGCCGGAGACGCGAACGTCGGCTCCGACGGCATGCTCCTGGGCGAGGAACTCGCCGAGAAGGAGGGCCGCAAGGTCGGCGACACCGTCAAGGCGACGTTCCCCGACGGCAAGACCCAGACCCTGCGGATCACCGGCCTCTACACCGACAACGACCTACTGGGCCCGAGAGTGCTGGCCCCGGAGGCCTGGAAGGCGCACACCGCCCAGGCCCTGCCGTTCCTGATGGCGCTGGACACCGAGAAGACCGACACCGCGACGCGCAAGGCGCTGGACGGCGCCCTCAAGCCCTACCCGGGCGTCCAACTCCAGGACCAGAACGACCTGAAGAAGGAGATCCAGTCGGAGGTCGACGGCTTCGTTCTCTTCTTCACCCTGATGCTCGCCCTCTCGGTGATCATCGCGGTGTTCGGCGTGATCAACACGATCATCCTGTCGGTCACCGAACGCACCAGGGAACTGGGCCTGCTGCGGGCCGTCGGCCTCAGCCGCGGCCAGCTGCGGGGCATGGTCTGCCTGGAGTCGGTCGCCATCGCCCTGTTCGGCGGGCTGCTGGGCATCGGCTTGGGCGTCGCCTTCGGCGTCGCGATCCAGCACAGCATGAGCGAGGAGATCGGCGTGCTGTCCATCCCGGTCGTGTTCCTGGCCGGCTGCACGCTCTTCTCCGTCCTGGTCGGCCTTCTGGCCTCGCTGTGGCCGGCCTGGCGGGCGGGCCGCATGGACGTCCTCGAGGCCATCGCCACCCAGTGACCCACCCCTCTGGACGGGCCCCCCGGCAGCGCCGCAGGGGGGCCCGTCCCCTTTGGAAGGAAATTGACCGCCGCGCGGATTGGCTTGAGCGGGAACGCGGGAGGCTCCGACACAGGAACATCCCACCGGCGGGAGACGGCGATGCTCGAAGAAATGACCCGTAACTGGTGGATGCTGGCGCTGCGCGGCGGCCTGGCCATCCTGTTCGGCGTACTCGCCTGGGCCTGGCCCGGCATCACCGCCCTCGCCCTGGCCCTGCTGTTCGGCGCCTACGCCCTCGTCGACGGAGCCGTCGCACTCTTCCACGCCCTCAAAGGCGGCGTCCGCGGCCAGTCACGCGCCTGGCTGGCCCTGTCCGGAGCCTGCGGGATCGTGGTGGGGATCCTCGCCCTGTTCTGGCCCGCCGCGACGGTCTTCGCGCTGATCCTGCTGATCGGGATCTGGGCCATCGCCACCGGCGTCACCGAGATCGTCGCCGCGATCTGGATGCGCCGCCAGATCGCGGGGGAGGGATGGCACATCCTCAGCGGCGGCCTCTCGGTGCTCTTCGGCCTGGCGCTGCTGGCCTGGCCCGGAACCGGAGGCCTCGCCCTGATCTGGCTCATCGGCGTGTTCTCCATCGCCTTCGGCATCGCACTCGTCGTCGCGGCATTCAGGCTGCGCTCCCTGCGCCAACGCATCGGCTCACCCAGGCCGGGCACCCACGCCATCTGAAAGAAGGCCCCATCCCCGGGCCCTCCGCCCCGCGCGGAGGGCTTCCGGCCGCCGGGGCTCAGGCCCGCCCGTCCCACACCATCAGATTCTGCAGCAACTCGGCCTGCTCCACGGCGTCGTCCAGCGCATGATGACTGTGCGGACGGCTCGACAACAGCCGGCGCGGCATCTTCCCCTTCACCGCGTCCCGCACCCGGACCCCGGCGCGCGCCGCGTACAGCGTCTTCAGATCGAGCGCCCGCGAATGCCCGAAAGGCGACCCGCCCTCGGCGAAACGCACGAAGTACCAGTACATCCACATCCAGTCGAAGCCCAAGGGGTAAGCGGCGAAAACCGGGAACGCCCTCGCCCCGGCCGCCCGCTCCCGCACCCACCGCGCCGCCTCGGTCATCGCCTCCGCCGGCTCGGCGCCCTCCGCCAGCAGCGCGTCCCGGTCCAGGCCGGAGACCGCCAGGGCCTCCGGCACGAACGACTCGCTGATCGGCTTCAGCTCCGCGTAGAAGGTGTGCTCCAGCGGATCATGCGGAGTGAACACCGAGCCGTCGAAACTCCCCGCCACCGACAACCCGAAACTCACCATCGAATACGGGCCGGGAACAGGGCCGTCGGCCTCCACATCACAGGAGAAATAAAGATCGCTGGAACCCATGCGGGCACCGTAACCGGGCCCCGGCCGCACCGCACCTGATTCAGGCGCAGGACACTAGGCCTGGCTCAAAGTCGGTGTTCGATCGGGACAGGTGATGGTCGGCCGGGCCGGAGCCGCCGTGGCTTTGCGGGGCGACGACGAGAACTTTGGTTACTCTCCGCGTTCTATCGATTGCTCGTGGCAGGATGTGGGTCGTGAAGATGACCTCCGCCTCTGGCACCGGGCCTTCGGGTGCGCCCGCCGTCCCTGGAAGTGGTGGTGTGCGCCGCACGCGGGGCGCGAACAAGGCTGCGGCGTGGCGGTGGGACGGCCCGGTGTCGGTGATCCGCCTGCCGCTGGTGGTGGACGAGCAGGCCGCGGCGCGTGTGGAGTCTCTGTTCTGGGCGATGTTCTGCCTCAAGCGGGCGGTGCAGCGCGACGCCCGTTCCCGGACGGAGGCGTTCTGGGCGGGTCGACACCGTCGGGAGGCGGATACGGCGGCCTGGCGGCGTGCGGTGGGCCTGACCCGCCCGGCGTTGGAGCGGGCGGCATATCGGCATCTGGACGCCTCGGGCTGGCTGCGCCACCACGCCACCAAGGCGTTGGCGCTGCATCAGGCCGACGAGGTGTGGGCGGGGGTGGAGCGGCACCTGTTCCCCGACTCCTCAGGAAAGAGGGCCGGGCGTCCCCGGGCGGGCTCGTGGTGGGAGTACACGCGCATCCCCGGCCGGGCGCGCTCGCACACGACTGCCCGTAAGTGGGAGACGTTCCGGCTGCACGGCAGCCTGCAGGGCCATCTGGACGCCTACCGCCACCCCGCCCTGCCTTCGGAGGTGACGTCTCCCGAGCAGGCGGCCCGGCTGGAGCCGGGCGCGCGGGTGCTGGCCCAGCCCCGGCGCATGCCCGCGCCCCGGCCTGCGGCCGGTCGCGGGGGCAAGGGGTTGTGGTGGGAGCATGAGGGGCCGTTGGCGGTGGTGTTCACCGGCGGCCCCGATGACAAGCGCGGGGAGATCGTGCTGCCGGTGCGGCTGCCCCAGGGCGCGGGCCGGTGGCGGCGGCTGTGCCACTTCCTGGGCAGGCCCGAGTCCTGGCACAAGATCGACCTGGTGCGCAGGCCGCATCCGTCCGCGCCCGGCGGGTGGGTGTACGAGGCGCACCTGATGGTCTTGGACGGCGGCTACACCTCCCCGGCCACGGACCAGCGCCGCCAGCGGACGGCTTCTCTGGAGCGGATTGGCGGGGTGGACCTCAACGTCGGAAATCTGTCCGTCGTCTTCCTGCCCGCCATGCTGGAGCCCGGTGACGGGCGGGTGCTGGCCGACCAGATCACCCTCACCGACCTGGAGCGCGCCGCCGTGCAGCGCCAGCGGCGCACCGCCCGCCGACGCGCCCGGGCGCTGGAGCGCTCCCGGCGCGCCAACAACCAGGCCCGCTACGAACTCTCCCACCGCCAGCGCAGACGGCAACAGCGCAGGCAGGCCGCCGGACTACCCGAACGGCACGTCGACCTGCCCAAGGGACCACGCCTGGCCGACGCGGCGGGCCGCCCCCTGACCGCCTACCGCAAAGACCGGACCACCGGCGCCTACCGGGCACTGCGCACCCGCACCCGCGCGGAGCAGGCCGGACGCACCGAGGCCAAACACGCCCGCGCGAGGCGGGTGGCGGAGCGGATCACCGCCGCCCACGGGGTGCGGCTGACCGTCGAGGACGGCCATCTGGGTGCGTGGTTCCGGCTGTGGGGGCGGGCGTGCGCGGTGTTCACCCCCGGCATGTTGAAGGCGGCGCTGGCCGCCGAATGCGCCGCAGTCGGCGGGCGACTGAGGCGGGCGGCCACGTTCACCACCGCGCTGTCCCAGCACTGCCTGTGCGGCCGGAGAACGCCCAAGACCCTCGCCGACCGGGTGCACTGCTGCCCTTCCTGCGGGCTGGCCGCGGACCGGGACCTGGTCTCGGCCGCGCTCGGCGCGTTCGTGGTCTGGACCGATCCGGCCGACCCCAAGACCGCGTCTGTCGATTTCGATGCTTCCCGGCACGCGTTGGGCGTGTTCGGGCCGGGGCTGCAAGGAGTCCTGGCCGAGTCAACCGCCACCCGTCCCCGTCCCGCCCGAACAGGCGGCGGGAGGCGAGGCGGCAGCCGCCTCTACAGGGAGGCCTCTGCTCGGCCGCATCCGGAACGCCAGAGGCGCCGACCCCGGACCGGGACCCTCCACGGGTCCCACCGGGCAGACGCCACCGGGCACCGGACTGTTTCAGCAACTTTGAAACAGGCCTTAGAGGTCCACCGACACGTCCCTGGTCGCCGGGACGACCTCCGGCTCGCCGGCCTCCACCGGGCCCCGCGGCAGCGGCGGCGGCGTACCCCCGAACTCCGGGCAGCGCACCTGGTGGTCGCACCAGTCGCACAACCGTCCCGGACGGGGCCGCCAGTCCCCGGAATCCATCGCCCGCCGGATCGCCTGCCACAAGGCCTCCACCTTGCGCTCGGTCGCCCGAAGATCCGCCTCATCCGGGACATACCGCAGTACCTCGCCATTGCCGAGATACATCAACTGCAGCAGACTCGGCACCCGCCCCCGCAACCGCCACAACACCAGCGCGTAGAACTTCATCTGGAACAACGCCCTGGCCTCGAAATCCGCACGCGGAGCCGAACCCGTTTTGTAGTCGACGATCCGCAGCTCACCCGCGGGCGCCACATCCACCCGGTCGATGTACCCGCGCAGCTTCAACCCCGACGACAGCACCGTCTCCACGAACAGCTCGCGGTCGGCGGGCTCCAGCCGCCGCGGATCCTCCAACGTGAAATACCGCTCCAGCATCGTGTGCGCCTGTGCCAGCCACTCCTCCCGATCGCCGTCTTCGGCGTCCTCGAACAGGCAAGCCAGCTCGGGCTCCTCGGCCAGCAGCCGCTCCCACTGCGGATCCAGCAGCCCCCGCGCCGTCTCCGGCGTCCGCTGCGCGGCCGGAAGATCGAACAACCGCTCCAGCACGGCGTGCACCAGCGTCCCGCGCACCGCCGCCGGACTCGGCCGCTCCGGAATACGATCGATCACCCGAAAGCGATACAACAACGGACAGGTCATGAAATCCCCCGCGCGCGAGGGGGACAGCGAACCGATCACTGAGATCCCGGTACCGGTGGAGGTCATGTCCAGAGACTAGGGGACCGGTCGGACGAAAACGCTCCCAGCCTGGTTAGCATCATTGACGTGTACCAAGAGCGAGAAGACCAGAGCCCGCCCGGCCTGACACTGGGCACCGTGGCGGGAGTACCGGTGTACGTGGCCCGCAGCTGGTTCCTGATCGCGCTCTTCATCACCCTGGCCTTCCTCCCCGCGGCCAAGGCCGTCGCCCCCCAACCCGCCGCGACCCTCGTCTCCTTCTCCTTCGCGGTCTTCCTCTACCTGTCGGTCTTCCTCCACGAACTCGGGCACGCCATCACCGCCCGGGCCTTCGGACTGCCCGTCCGCGCGATCGTCCTCCACCTCCTGGGCGGCGTCACCCACCTCGAACGCGAAGCCACCAGACCCGGCGCCTCCTTCCTCATCGCCGCCGCCGGGCCCCTGCTGTCCCTGGCCCTGGCCGCCGCCGGCCTGGCCGCGGGCGTCCTCATCGACCTGCCACCCGTCCCCGAGCTGCTGCTGCGCGCCCTCACCCTCACCAACTTCACCGTCGGAGTGTTCAACCTCCTGCCCGGACTGCCGCTGGACGGCGGCTTCCTGCTCCGCGCCGCGGTCTGGAAACTCACCGGCAAGGACCGCACCGGCACGATCGCCGCCGCCTACGCCGGACGGCTCCTGGCCCTGGTCGTCCTGGCCGGAGGCGTCTTCATCTCCACCCGCAGCACCGGCGTCGAGTGGATCTCCCTCATCTGGGCCGCGTTCCTCTCCGCCTTCATGTGGATCGCCGCCACCCAGTCCATCCGCAACGAACGCATACGCGACCGCATCCCCCTCCTGCAGGCCCGCCGCCTGGGCCGCAGAGCCGTCGCCGTCACCGCCGCCACCCCCCTCGCCCAGGCACTGGAGAGCGCACGCGCCGCCCAGGCCGGCGCCATGGTCGTCGTCGACCACGACGGGCGGCCCACCGGCCTGGTCAGCGAACGGGCGGTCAAAGCCGTACCCGAGCACCGCCGCCCCTGGGTGAGCGCGGGCGAGGTCTCCCGCACCCTCTCCGGCGCCACCACCCTCCCCGCCGACCTGTCGGGCACCGACCTCATCGTCGCCATCCGGGACTCCGGCGCCACCGAGCACCTGCTCGTCGAACCCGGCGGCGAGATCTACGGAGTGCTGTCCACCCGCGACCTCGACCGGGTCCTGGCCCAGACCTGAGCCCGTCCCGTCCCGGCCCGGAGGCACCCCGGCGCCGCTAGGCTGGACGGATGACCGCCAGCACCACACCTGCTCCCCGCACGCCCCACGGCATCCTCAGGGACGGCGACCAGGTGCAACTGACCGACCCCAAGGGCAGGATCAACACCCTGACCCTGCAGACCGGCAAGCAGTGGCACGGCCACAAGGGCTGGATCAGCCACGACGAGATCATCGGCAGGCCCGAAGGCATCGTCGTACGGTCCACCGGAGGCATCGACTACCTCGTCTTCCGGCCCCTGCTGCAGGACTTCGCCGTGCGCATGCCGCGCGGCGCCGCCGTCGTCTACCCCAAGGACGCCGGCCAGATCGTCGCCATGGCCGACATCTTCCCCGGCGCCCGCGTCGTGGAGGCCGGAGCGGGCTCCGGCGCGCTCTCCTGCTTCCTGCTGCGCGCCGTCGGCGAGCACGGCACCGTCTCCTCCTACGAACGGCGCGAGGACTTCGCCGAGGTGGCGCGCAAGAACGTCGAGAAGTTCTTCGGCGGCCCCCACCCGTCCTGGAAGCTGACCATCGGCTCCCTCGAGGACGCCATCACCGAGACCGACGTCGACCGCGTCGTGCTGGACATGCTGGCCCCCTGGGAGTGCCTGGACGCCGTCGCCAAGGCCCTGGTGCCCGGCGGCCTGGTGTGCGCCTACATCGCCACCACCACCCAGATGTCGCGGGTCGTCGAGGGACTGCGCGAGCACGGCTGCTTCGCCGAGCCGTACGCCTTCGAGACGCTGGTGCGCTCCTGGCACGTGGAAGGGCTGGCGGTGCGCCCCGACCACCGGATGGTCGGCCACACCGGATTCCTGGTGACCGCGCGCCGGCTCGCCGACGGCGTCACCCCGCCGCTGCGCCGCCGCCGCCCGGCCAAGGGCGCCTACCCCGAAAGCGGTTCAACGGAACTCACCCGGGGTAATGACAACGGTTTCCCCGACACTTCACGAGACGTTACGGGAGAAGAATCCGGTTTTGGTTCGCCTCCGGCGTAACGGATCAGAGCTCCGGCCGACACGCCGTGTTTTTTCTGTTTCAGTGACGTTTCTTTTTACGTCGGAAGCGGCTCCGACCTGGGGAAACCACGCTCGGTAACCGGGCGGCAGCGATAAGGAAACGCAATAGTCAGGTTACGGAACCCCGCCAGATAGGTAGGGTCAGAGTAGGTCGTCGGCTCTTCGTGAGGAGGTGACGGGGCGTGGCCGCTCGTGATGACGCCGCGGGGCGAAAGGCGCATGACAAGGAGGTTCGTGACCTCCAGACGCAGCTCTCTTTCCTGGAGGAAGAGATCTCCGTCCTGCGTCGGAAGCTCGCGGAATCCCCCCGCCAGACGCGGGTGCTCGAGGAGCGCCTGCACGAGGCACAGGCGAATCTGGCAGCTGTGACAGGCCAGAACGAGCGACTGGTGTCCACACTCAGAGAGGCACGAGAGCAGATCATCGCTCTCAAGGAAGAGGTCGACCGGCTGGCGCAGCCGCCGTCCGGCTACGGCATCTTCCTGAACTCTCGTGAGGATGGCACCGTCGACATCTTCACCGGGGGCCGCAAGCTCCGGGTGAACGTCAGCCCGGCGGTGGAGATCGACGATCTCCAGCCCGGACAGGAGGTCATGCTCAACGAGGCCCTCAACGTGGTCGAGGCCCTCGAGTTCGAGCAGCAGGGCGAAGTGGTGGCCCTCAAGGAGGTGTTCGCCGACGGCGAACGCGCCCTGGTGGTCGCCCACGCCGACGAGGAACGTGTGGTCAAGCTGGCCGAACCGCTGCGCGGCATGACGCTGCGTGCCGGCGACTCGCTCATGCTCGACACCAGGTCCGGCTACGTCTACGAGAAGATCCAGAAGGCCGAGGTCGAAGAACTCGTCCTGGAAGAGGTCCCCGACATCGCCTACGAGGAGATCGGTGGACTGGGCCCGCAGATCGAGCAGATCCGCGACGCCGTCGAACTGCCCTACCTGCACGCCGAGCTCTTCCGCGAGCACAAGCTCCGCCCGCCCAAGGGCGTGCTGCTCTACGGCCCGCCCGGCTGCGGCAAGACCCTCATCGCCAAGGCCGTCGCCAACAGCCTGGCCAAGAAGGTCGCCGAGAAGACCGGCCAGGAGGGCAGGTCCTTCTTCCTCAACATCAAGGGACCCGAGCTTCTCAACAAGTACGTCGGCGAGACCGAGCGGCACATCCGCCTGGTCTTCCAGCGCGCCCGCGAGAAGGCCTCGGCCGGCACCCCGGTCATCGTCTTCTTCGACGAGATGGACTCGATCTTCCGCACCCGCGGCTCCGGCGTCTCCTCGGACGTGGAGAACACGATCGTGCCCCAGCTGCTGTCGGAGATCGACGGCGTCGAAGGCCTGGAGAACGTCATCGTCATCGGCGCCTCCAACCGCGAGGACATGATCGACCCGGCGATCCTGCGGCCCGGCCGCCTGGACGTCAAGATCAAGATCGAGCGGCCCGACGCCGAGGCGGCCAAGGACATCTTCTCCAAGTACCTCATCCCCGACCTGCCGCTGCACCCCGACGACCTCAAGGAGCACGGCGCCGACCCGATCCAGACGGTCGACGCCATGATCCAGCGGACCGTCGAGCGCATGTACACCGAGACCGAGGAGAACCGCTTCCTCGAGGTGACCTACGCCAACGGCGACAAGGAAGTCCTCTACTTCAAGGACTTCAACTCCGGCGCGATGATCCAGAACATCGTCGACCGGGCCAAGAAGATGGCGATCAAGCAGTTCCTCGACACCGGCCAGAAGGGCCTGCGGGTCCAGCACCTCCTCGACGCCTGCGTCGACGAGTTCTCCGAGAACGAGGACCTGCCCAACACCACCAACCCGGATGACTGGGCCCGGATCTCCGGCAAGAAGGGCGAGCGGATCGTCTACATCCGCACGCTCGTCTCCGGGACCAAGGGCGCCGACGCCGGCCGCTCCATCGACACCGTCGCCAACACCGGTCAGTACCTGTAAAACCCGAAAAAGCGGTAAAAGCCAGAGAAAACCACATAGACCACGCAAGCGTGGTCAAACAACTCCATATCGCTGGTGAGCGGCGGGCACCCACGGTGCCCGCCGCTCACCCCGTTCACACACCCGCAACCTGAACCGGCCAAGAACCCGGCGCCGATCACCGAGCCGGGCCACTTGAGCACTAGGCTCAAAGGCATGAGCGTTCGGCGGGTCATGGGAATAGAGACCGAGTACGGCATCTCCGTACCGGGGCAGCCCGGGGCCAACGCGATGGTGACCTCCAGCCAGGTCGTCAACGCGTACCTCGCGGCATCGGCGGCGCGGGCCAGAAAAGCCCGCTGGGACTTCGAAGAAGAAAACCCCCTGCGCGACGCGCGCGGATTCGACCTCGCCAGAGAAGTGGCCGACCCCACCCAGCTCACCGACGAGGACCTCGGCCTGGCCAACGTCATCCTCACCAACGGCGCGCGCCTCTACGTCGACCACGCCCACCCCGAGTACTCGGCCCCCGAGGTCACCAACCCCTTCGACTGCGTGCTCTGGGACAAGGCAGGCGAACGCGTCATGGCCGACGCCGCCCGGCGAGCCGCCCTCGTCCCCGGCACCCACCCCATCCAGCTCTACAAGAACAACACCGACGGCAAGGGCGCCTCCTACGGCTGCCATGAGAACTACCTCATGCAACGCCAGACCCCCTTCTCCGACATCGTCAAACACCTCACCCCCTTCTTCGTCACCCGCCAGGTCGTCTGCGGAGCCGGCCGCGTCGGCATCGGCGCCGACGGCCGCGGCCAGGGCTTCCAACTCAGCCAGCGAGCCGACTTCTTCGAAGTCGAAGTGGGCCTCGAGACCACCCTCAAACGCCCCATCATCAACACCCGCGACGAACCCCACGCCGACCCCGAGAAATACCGGCGCCTCCACGTCATCATCGGAGACGCCAACATGAGCGAGATCTCCACCTACCTCAAGGCCGGCACCACCGCACTCGTCCTCGCCATGATCGAAGACGGCTTCCTCACCGCCGACCGCTCCATCGAGGCCCCCGTGGCCTCCCTGCGCGCGATCTCCCACGACCCCACCTGCAAACACCAGATCACCCTCCGCGACGGCCGCAAGATGACCGCCGTGCAACTGCAGATGGAATACCTCGAACAGGCGCGCAAATACGTCGAGGACAAATACGGCGCCGACACCGACGACATGACCAAGGACGTCCTCGACCGCTGGGAATCCGTCCTCACCCGCCTCGGCGACGACCCCATGCAGCTCTCCCGCGAACTCGACTGGGTCGCCAAACTCGAACTCCTCGAGGGCTACCGCAGCCGCGACGGCCTCGACTGGTCCCACGCCCGCCTGCACCTCGTCGACCTGCAGTACTCCGACATCCGCCCCGACCGAGGCCTCTACAACCGCCTCGTCGCCCGCGGCCGCATGGAACGCATCCTCACCGAGGAACAGGTCACCGACGCCATCGAGAACCCGCCCGAGGACACCCGCGCCTACTTCCGCGGCCGCTGCCTCGCCCAGTACGCCGACAGCGTCGCCGCCGCCAGCTGGGACTCCGTCATCTTCGACGTCCCCGGCCGCGACTCCCTCCAGCGCGTCCCCACCCTGGAACCCCTGCGCGGCACCAAGAGCCACGTGGGCGCCCTCCTGGACCGCTGCCGCACAGCGGCCGACCTCGTCGCCGTCCTCGCCGGAGAGGGCTGACCAGCCCCTTCCCCACCCCGCCCCACCCTCAGGGCCCCGTACCACCCGTACGGGGCCCTGAGCCGTCCCCAGCCCTTCCGGAGCGGCTTTCGTAGGGGCCCGCTTCTCCCGAGCCGGACCACCGGAGGAGGCCGTTGAGGCTCCATCGGCCTCATGGTTTATTTGCCCGTTTCGAAGACCCCGTGAGAGGCGATAACCGTAACGACCCTCCGGGCCACTCCGCTGAGGGCGGAAACACGCGCTCTCCGTCGCGTGACGGCCGCGGGTAGGGTCGGCGTAACGCGACGGCGTAACGCGGCACGTACGGGAGGAGCCCCAATGGCCACCAAGGACACCGGCGGACAGAAGCAGACCACCCGCCAGACCGAAGAGGTCGAAGAGACCACCACCGCAGCCTCTTCCGAAGTTCAGGAGCGCCAGGAGAAGCTCTCGGACGACGTAGACGCAATTCTCGATGAGATTGATGAGGTCCTCGAGGAGAATGCCGAGGACTTTATACGTTCCTATGTTCAAAAAGGTGGAGAATAGGGTAAAAGTCCGATTTAATTCGGATATTATCGCTATCTCCTTAATCTCTGGGGCTCGCACGGGGAAATCTTTCGAATCCCTGTGCGAGCCTTGAGCTTTGATTTATGCTTCCGGGCATGAGTGAATGGGAAGCGCGCATCAAGCGCTGTCCAGGGTGTGATCTGGACAAGCCGCTCTGTGATTTCAGCGTCGATCTGAGTCAACGGGATAAGCTCTCGCGCCGGTGTAGGTCGTGCACCAATGCGGCGGCGCGCGCCCGTCGTGAGAAGCGCCTGGCGGCGTGGGGCAGGGAGATCCAGAAGCCGGTCTCGCCAGAAGAGGTCATCGCCAATGGGAAAAAATGTCCGGACTGCGGTGAGGTTAAGGCGTCGGACGAATTCGGACGTAACAAGGGATATCCCGACGGGCATGGTTTTTACTGCAAGCCCTGTACGCGGGTTCGGGCGAAGCGGACCTATCGGGAGCGGGTCGAACGCCAGGGACGGAAGATCAGAGAGCGCGTCGCGGTGCAACCGGGGTTCAAGTGGTGCCCTTCTTGCAAGCAAGCCGTACTGCTTGAGAAGTGGGACAAGAATCGGCAGACGAAGGACGGTCTGGCGTCGGAGTGCAAAGCGTGCCGGAAGGAGCGGGGCGCCCGCGACCACCTGAAGCGCTCGTACGGGCTGACGCCCGAGGACGTGCGGAAGATGTTCGAGTTCCAGGACGGGCTGTGCGCGATCTGCTGTGAGAGGCCCGCCGAGCACGTCGACCATGATCATGAGACGGGCGAGGTGCGGGAGTTGCTGTGCTTCAACTGCAACACGTTGCTCGGGAAGGCCGACGACGACTGGAGGCGGCTGCAGCGGGCCCAGTCCTACCTCCTGTGGCACAAGTTGGGTCACATTCCGGTTGCGGAAGGGGTCTGACGGGTGCAAGTGGTTCGCCGTGAGCGGACTCGGGGAAGATCTCGCGACATGCGCAGCGCGGTCAAATGTCAGTAGGGTCAAGGCAGGTTCTACCGGCGTGCTGGGGAAGGAGTCGCATGGCGTCCGTGCCGATGAGCGGTGGTCTTCCGGGGGTCTTCATGAACTCGGGAACGTCGTCTTTCGCTGACTTTCTGGGGGCCTACCGGCCTGAGATGCTCCCCGGGAGCCGGGTGGTGCAGGGGGGTGCTGAGCGGTTGAACATCCCGCACGCGACGACGATCGTGGCGGTGACGTTCCCGGGCGGCGTGATCATGGCGGGTGACCGCCGGGCGACGGCGGGCAATGTGATCGCTCAGCGGGACATCGAGAAGGTGTTCCCCGCGGACGAGTACTCCGCGGTGGCGATCGCGGGGACCGCCGGGATCGGCCTGGAGATGACCAGGTTGTTCCAGGTGGAGCTGGAGCATTACGAGAAGATGGAAGGGCGGCTGCTGTCGCTGGAGGGCAAGGCGAACCGGCTGGCGACGCTGATCCGGGGCAACCTGGGGATGGCGATGCAGGGTCTGGTGGTGGTGCCGCTGTTCGCGGGTTACGACCTGGAGCGGGGCGTGGGGCGGATCTTCTCGTATGACGCGGCGGGCGGCCGGTACGAGGAGCACGAGTACCACTCGATCGGGTCGGGTTCGGTGTTCGCGAAGGGCGCGCTGAAGAAGTTGTGGCGGCCGGACCTGTCGCGTGAGGACGCGGCGCTGGTGTGTGTGCAGGCGTTGTACGACGCGGCGGACGACGACTCGGCCACGGGTGGTCCGGACCTGACGCGGGGAATCTTCCCGGTGCTGGCGGAGATCACCGATGAGGGGTACCGGCGGGTGCCGGACGGTGACGTGGGCGGGCTGGCGCGGGCCGTGGTGGAGGCCCGGCATGACGCGCCGGGCGGTCCGAACGCCCCGTTGCGGTAGCGGTTCCGGTAATCCCCCAAGGAGGTCGAAAAGATGACGATGCCTTTCTACGTCGCGCCAGAACAGCAGATGAAGGACCGCGCGGACTACGCGCGGAAGGGGATCGCGCGGGGCCGTTCGGTGGTGGTCCTGCAGTATGACGACGGGATCCTGTTCGTGGCGGACAACCCCTCGAGGGCGTTGCACAAGATCTCGGAGATCTATGACCGGATCGCTTTCGCCGCGGTCGGGAAGTACAACGAGTTCGAGCAGCTGCGTCTGGCGGGTGTGCGCTACGCGGATGTGAACGGTTACATGTACGACCGTTCGGATGTGACGGCGCGGGGTCTGGCGAACGCGTACGCGCAGAGCCTGGGTGCGATCTTCACGGAGCAGACGAAGCCGTATGAGGTGGAGCTGGTCGTCGCCGAGGTGGGTGATGACGCGGACAGTGATCAGATCTACCGGTTGACGTTCGACGGTTCGGTCGCGGACGAGCACGGGTTCGTGGCGATGGGTGGTGCGGCGGACGCGGTGGCGACGGCTCTGAAGGAGCGTTACCGGGACGGGGAGAGCCTGGCGGAGGCGATGCAGATCGCGGTGTACGCGCTGCAGCAGCAGGACGCCGAGCGGGTTCTGGAGGCGGAGAAGCTGGAGGTGGCGGTGTTGGACCGCAACCGGGAGCGTCGTCTGTTCCGGCGGTTGCCGGCTTCGCGGATCGATGAGTTGCTGGCGTCGTCGCGCGGGGGTGCTTCGGCGGAGGGCTGAGAGGTCGGTCACCCGGGGTCGTCCGGGGCGGGTTTTTCCGTCCGGGCGGCCCCGTCGCGTATTTTCGTGGCGGTATTCGAGGGTTTCGTGGGGGATTTGCGGGGCGTCCGTGAGAATGGGGGCGTCGGGCACTGCCATTCGGGGCTCCGGGCGCATAGGGTCGAAGTGTGGACAGGCGCATTTTCGGGCTCGAGAACGAGTACGGGGTCACCTGCACCTTCCGCGGGCAGCGGCGGTTGTCACCTGATGAGGTGGCGCGTTATCTGTTCCGCCGGGTGGTGTCGTGGGGCCGGAGCAGCAACGTGTTCCTGCGGAACGGGGCGCGGCTCTATCTGGACGTCGGCAGTCATCCTGAGTATGCGACGCCTGAGTGCGACAGCGTGATCGATCTGGTCACGCACGACAAGGCGGGTGAACGGATCCTGGAGGGTCTTCTGGTGGACGCCGAGCGGCGTCTGCGGGAGGAGGGCATCGCCGGGGACATCTATCTGTTCAAGAACAACACCGATTCGGCGGGGAACTCCTACGGCTGTCATGAGAACTATCTCGTGGGGCGGCATGGGGAATTCGGCCGACTGGCGGATGTGCTCATTCCGTATCTGGTGACGCGGCAGATCATCTGTGGGGCCGGGAAGGTGCTGCAGACGCCGAGGGGCGCGGTGTACTGCGTTTCGCAGCGGGCGGAGCACATCTGGGAGGGGGTGTCGAGTGCGACGACGCGGTCGCGTCCGATCATCAACACGCGGGATGAGCCGCATGCCGATGCGGAGCGGTTCCGCCGGCTGCATGTGATCGTGGGCGACAGCAACATGTCGGAGACGACGATGTTGCTGAAGGTCGGGGCGACCGATCTGGTGCTGCGCATGATCGAGGCCGGGGTGGTGATGCGGGATCTGACGTTGGAGAACCCGATCAGGGCGATCCGTGAGGTGTCGCATGACATGACGGGTCGTCGGAAGGTGCGGCTGGCCAACGGCAGGGAGGCGTCTTCGCTGGAGATCCAGCGGGAGTACTTCTCCAAGGCGAAGGACTTCATGGATCGGCGGGGTCCGGATCCGACGGTGCAGCGGGTGCTGGAGCTGTGGGATCGCACGTTGACGGCGGTGGAGACCGGTGATCTGGATCTGGTGTCCCGGGAGATCGACTGGGTGACCAAGTACCAGCTGATCGAGCGGTATCGGCGCAAGTACGATCTGCCGTTGTCGAGTCCGAGGGTGGCGCAGCTGGATCTGGCCTATCACGATGTGCACCGCAACCGCGGGTTGTACTACCTGCTGGAGAAGCGGGGTGCGGTGGAGCGGGTCACGAAGGATCTGGCGATCTTCGAGGCGAAGTCGGTGCCGCCGCAGACGACCCGGGCGCGGTTGCGCGGGGAGTTCATCAAGAAGGCTCAGGAGAAGCGCCGTGACTTCACGGTGGACTGGGTGCATCTGAAGCTCAACGATCAGGCGCAGCGGACGGTGCTGTGCAAGGACCCGTTCCGTTCGGTGGACGAGCGTGTCGACAAGTTGATCGCGGGGATGTAGGGACTGGACGGGCTGTCTATTTTTACCTGCCTGTAACCCTCGTGTGGAGATTTACGGGCCGGTAGGGTTACAGCCCGTCCTTGTCTCTGTGACCTGAGGTATCCGTTGATGCGTCGTTTTGCCAGGTTGCTGGCTGTGCCTCTGCTGCTGGCCGTGTCGTTGAGTGCTTGCGGGGGAGATGGGCCCGCTGAGCCTGATGTGGCGGTGGACGGGGAGTTCGGGCGGTTGCCCGAGGTGAAGTTCCCCAAGGGGGAGGCCCCGTCGGGCGAGTTCGAGTTGGACACGCCGATCGAGGGTTCGGGCCGGAAGGTGGCGCAGGGCGATCTGGTGGTCGCGGACTACGTCGGCTACACCTGGTCGCCCGAGGGCACTTCGACTCTGATCGGCAGTAGCTATCAGGGCGGTGTGCCTTCTTCCTTCCCGACTTGGAACCTGGTGCCGGGCCTGAAGAAGGCGCTGGTGGGCGCGAAGGTCGGTTCCCGGGTGGTCGCGGTGATCCCGCCGGTGGACGGCTATGGGGACAAGGGGGCGGCGCGGCTGCAGATCAGCGGTGAGGATTCGCTGGTCTATGTGCTGGACGTGGTCGCGGCGCATCCCAAGGGCGACGCGGTGGAGCCGGGTTCCGGTTTCCAGGAGCAGGGCCTGCCGGAGGTGTCGGCGGGTGCGGTGCCGACGGTGAAGGTGCCGCAGGGCGCCGCGCCCAAGGAGTTGACCGTCAAGACTTTGAAGCAGGGCGCCGGTGCGGAGGTGAAGACCGGCCGGCTGGTGGCGATCCAGTACGTGGGCGCGTTGTGGCGGGACGGCAAGGTCTTCTCCTCGTCCTGGTCGGACGGGAAGGTGTACGCCACGGTGATCGGGCAGGGCCTGGTCATCAAGGGCTGGGACGAGGCGCTGGTGGGTCAGAAGGCGGGTAGCCGCCTGCTGGTGGTGGCGCCGCCGGACAAGGCGTACGGGGCGAAGGACCTGAAGGTCAAG
Organism: Actinocorallia sp. B10E7; assembly: GCF_039871655.1. NCBI lineage: Bacteria > Bacillati > Actinomycetota > Actinomycetes > Streptosporangiales > Thermomonosporaceae > Actinocorallia > Actinocorallia sp. B10E7. The sequence goes on along the minus strand of NZ_JBDPLZ010000003.1, from coordinate 672,662 downwards.
GGCCTGCCGAAGTACGGCATCAAGGCCGACGACACCCTGGTCTATGTGATCGACGTTCTCGGCACCTACTGAGCGCGGTCCGGGCGGACCGGTGGTCCGCCCGGCCGGTTCACAGGAGCGAGGCGGTGTGGCGTCCGGCGGCGGCGCAGGCGAGGAAGTACTCCAGGTCGCCGTCGAGCCGTCTGCCCATGGTGGACATCCGCACGCCCCAGGTCTTCTCGTCGGCGCGCAGGGCGTCCTCAAGGCCGTCGACGGGGATGTGGACGAGGTCGTGCCGCGCGCCGAGGGGTTCGGCCTGCGCGGTGACCTTGGCGCCGAACTCGCCGGGCAGCCGGGGTACGGGCACGTCGGCGCGGGCCAGGGCGACGCGTCCGTAGGCGGTGAGGCTGTGGTGGGAGATCCCCTGGTGGCGTTCGCGGGCGTCGCCGGAGCTGACCCGCAGTGAGGCGACGGGTCTTCCGCCGAGCACGGCGGTGGCGTTGACGGCCTCCCCGGCGGAGACCCCGGAGAAGCCCCAGCGGGTGCCGGTGCCGAGGTTGCCGGGTCCTTGGGCGAGGATGACGACGTCGGCGTCGAGGACGAGGCGGGCGGCCAGCAGCCCGGTGTGGACGGTGACGGTCTCCAGGTCGCCGCCGAAGGCCTGCCCGACGGTGACGCAGGCGGCCAGGACCCCGGCCTCCTTGAGCTGGGCGATGGACATGGAGAACCAGGACGGCAGCGCTCCGCCGTCGGGCATGACGTAGACGACGCGGGTGCCGGGCCTCTCCAGCAGCAGCCCCGACAGCAGGGCGGGGAGCGCGGAGTGCAGGTCGGCGACGAGGACGGGGGTTCCGTCCAGGGAGTCGGCCTCGGCCAGCAGGTCGTGGTGGGGGGAGTCCTGCTCGTCGGCGCCCAGGACGGTGGCCTGCAGGGGGGTGTAGCGGGCCTTGACGAGGTGGCCGGGGCCCGTGGGGTCGGGCGGGAGCCGGTCGGGTACGGCGACGACCATGGCGTAGCCGCCGGTGCCCAGTCCCATCGCCAGGGCGGTGGTGTTGAGCAGGACGGTGTCGCCGGGCTCGGGTCTGCCCACGAGGGCGGGGTAGGCCAGGGCCCTGGCGGGCTCCCCGTCGACCGTCACCCGGAGTTCGACCGCTCCGGGCCATTCCCGCCGGATCTCTTCCACTCTGCCTTTGCGCCATCGGATCACGCTGTAGACGGTAGCGTTTCGGTGCGAGGGAGGTGGTGCGGAATGTCGCGGCGCAAGACCGATCGTCTGCTGCATCTGGTGGTGTGCCTGCTGGCGACCCGGCGGTATCTGACGGCGGCGCAGATCAGGCAGGCGGTCCCCGGTTATCCGGAGTCCGACGAGGCGTTCAAGCGCATGTTCGAGCGCGACAAGGAGGAGCTCCGCGAGCTGGGCATTCCGTTGGAGGTCGGCGCGGAGGACGACGAGACCGGCTATCGGATCCCGCCGCAGGCCTATGAGCTGCCGGAGCTGCACCTGACGCCGGACGAGGCGGCGGTGCTGGGCCTGGCGGCCCGGGTGTGGAAGCAGACGAACCTGGCGGAGGCGGCCTCGGGCGCGCTGTTCAAGCTGCGTGCGGCCGGGATCGAGACCGATCCGGAGGGCTCCTCTGTGCTGGAGCCGCGGGTGGGCACGGACGAGCCGGCGTTCCCCGCCTTGTACGAGGCGGTGCGGGACGGCAGGGTGGTGTCCTTCGAGTACCGGGCGATGGGGCGCAGTGAGCCCCAGCGCAGGCTGGTGGAGCCGTGGGGGCTGACATCGGGGCGGGGCCGCTGGTATCTGGTGGGGTACGACCGGATGCGGGAGGCCCCTCGGGTGTTCCGGCTCAGCCGGGTGCTGGGCGAGGTCGCGGTGCGGGGCCCGGCGGGAGCGGTGAGGGTCCCCGAGGACGTCGACATCCGGAAGATCGCGTTCGAGCGGGAGGAGCGGCCCGCGGAGCGGCGCTCGGCGAGGGTGCGGTTGCGCCGGGGCCGGGCGCTGGGCGTGCGGCGCTGGGCGGTGGACGTCACCGAGGTCGACGAGGCCTGGGATGAGGCCGAGCTGCATGTGTGGGATCCGGAGTTCCTCGCCGCGAGCCTGGCCAGGTTCGCCGACGATGTGCTGGTGGTGGAGCCGCCGGATCTGCGGGAGGCAGTGATCCGGCATCTGAAGGGGGTGCTGTCGTGAAGTCTCCGTCGACGTCGGCGGACCGGTTGACGCGGTTGCTGGCGCTGGTGCCGTATGTGGTGGCCCGGGAGACGGTGAGCCTGACCGAGGCGGCCGAGGCGTTCGGGATCACCGAACGGCAGTTGCGGGACGACCTGAACCTGCTGTGGTGCCTGGAGCTGCGCTCGCCCGATCCGTACTGTCCGATCGATCTGTCCTATGAGGGCGGGGAGATCACGGTCAGTGAGGCGGAGTCGATCAGCAGGCCGTTGCGGCTGGGCGCGGATGAGGCCGCGGCCCTGCTGGTGGCGCTGCGGATGCTGGCCGAGCTGCCGGGTGCGGCCGAGCGCGACGCGTTGACCCGGTTGATCGCCAAGCTGGAGGCCGCCGCGGGGGAGGCCGCCGCGGCGGCGAGGCAGTTGTCGGTGGACGTGGACCGCCGGACGGGTTCGCTGGGCGTGGTGCAGGGGGCGCTGCGCGAGGAGCGGCGCCTGCGGATCACGTACTACGTGGCGGGCCGGGACGAGAACACCGTCCGGCAGGTCGATCCGATGCGGGTGCTGGTGGTCGACGGCCGGACGTACCTTGAGGGCTGGTGCCGCCGTGCGGAGGCGGTGCGGCTGTTCCGCATGGACCAGATCCTCGAGGCCGAGGTGCTGGAGGTCGGCGCGGAGGTGCCGGCCGGGGCCGAGCGCCGTGATCTGGACGACGGGGGCGGCCTGTTCCGGGCGTCGGCCAGTGATGTGCGGGTGACGTTGGAGCTGGCGCCGTCGGGCCGCTGGGTGGCCGACTACTACCCGTGTGAGCTGGTGGAGGAGCTGGGCGAGGGCCGGCTGCGGGTGGTGCTGCTGACGTCCGACCCGCGGTGGGTGCGTTCGCTGGCGCTGCGGCTGGGCGACCAGGGCCGGGTGGTGGAGCCCGCGGAGCTGGCCGGGCGGATCAGAGGGGACGCCGAGCGCGCTCTGGCCTTGTACGCGTGAGGGTTGCGCTACCGTTCAGGTGTGGCTTGGGCGATGGTGTCGGTGGTGTTGGGGTTCGCGGGGCTGGCCGTCCTGTTCTACGCGGCCTTCCGGGTGTTCCTGAGCGCCAGGGGGCTGGGTGTCGAGCTGAAGCGCACCCGCCGTCGGCTGGAGCCCCGGCAGCGTGAACTCCAGCGTCAGGTCGATGGTTGGAAGGCCAGGGCGAAGGAACGTTGAGTCGGAGTCCGCATAGGATGCCGATACGACTCCGACCTGGGCGGTAAGACGAGGAAAGCGCAGGATTTACCGGCCGGACACGCTGTATTACCTTGGGTTGGGCGTAGCATCGGTCGAAGTAGAACCCGCTGAAATGAGGATTCCATGGCTGGACTGGGTTGGCCCGAGCTCCTGCTCATCGCTGTTGTGATCATGGTGCTGTTCGGCTCCAAGAAGATGCCGGACGCCGCCCGTTCTCTGGGCCGTTCGCTGCGGATCTTCAAGTCGGAGACCAAGGGTCTGGTGAACGACGACAAGGATGACAAGCCGGGTGCCGCGCCCGCGCAGCCCGCCGCGCCGCAGCAGCTTCCGTCGGCGCAGCAGGAGGACGGGACGACGCTGAACGGCGTGCCGGTCAGTCAGGACCAGAAGAACCGGGCCTCCTGAGCGTTTTTTCTCTCCCCCACCCACCGACTTGATCTCTAGGACGAGGATGAGCAGCAGGCGTTCGGACAACCCCGAGGGCCGCATGCCCCTGCTCGACCACCTGCGCGAGTTGCGCAACCGGGTGGTCAAGGCACTGCTGGGCCTGCTGGCGGGCATGGTGGTGGGCTGGCTCCTCAAGGAGGAGGTCTGGGAGATCCTGAAGGAGCCGTTCTGCCAGGTCCCGCAGTCGCATGACCTGAACGGCACTGACTGCTCGCTGGTGGTCAACGGGATCTTCTCGTCGTTCTTCCTGAACGTGAAGATCGCGTTCATCGTCGGCGCGATCGTCTCCTCCCCGGTGTGGCTGTACCAGTTGTGGGCGTTCGTGGCGCCAGGGATGCTCCGCAAGGAGAAGCGCTGGACGCTGCTGTTCCTGTCGCTGGCGCTGCCGCTGTTCCTGGTCGGCGCGTTCCTGGCGTACGCGACGATCGAGAGGGGCCTGGCGCTCTTCCTGGGCTTCACGCCCGAGGACACCGCCGCTCTGATCACGATCGACGAGTACCTCGGGTTCCTGGTCACGATGCTGCTGGTGTTCGGGCTGGCGTTCGAACTGCCGCTGATCGTGACGGTGCTGAACCTCGGCGGCGCGCTGTCGCATGAGACGATCAAGAAGTGGCGCCGGGCGATCATCTTCGGGATCTTCGTGTTCGCGGCGGTGGCCACGCCCAGCGCCGACCCCTTCACGATGTTGTCGCTGGCGCTGCCGGTGATCGTGCTGTTCGGCGTCTCCGACGGCGTCGCCTACCTGGTGGACCGGCGCCGGGCCAAGCAGCCCGCGCTGTACGAGGGCCTCTCGGACGACGAGGCCTCGGCGATCGAGGACGAGCCGTTCGACATCGGTGAGCCCATCGGTCCGCCGGGCGAAGGCCGCCGATAAGATTTTCAAACGTAAAACTCGGTGGGAATCGGGTCTGCTGAAACCATAGGCTGGTGGGTATGAGCAGTCCCGCCGAGCGTTATGCGGCCCACAAGAGACAGGTGTCGGAGAACGGGCCCGCCTTGCGGGAGTTCCAGGGTCTCTACGATTTCGGCCTCGACGAATTCCAGCTCAAGGGCTGTCGTGCCCTGGAGCAGGGCCACGGGGTCCTGGTCGCGGCGCCCACCGGTTCGGGCAAGACGGTGGTGGGGGAGTTCGCCGTCCACCTGGCTCTGCGCGAGGGCCGTAAATGCTTCTACACCACCCCGATCAAGGCGCTGTCGAACCAGAAGTACGGCGATCTGCAGAAGCGGTACGGGGCGGCGAACGTCGGCCTGCTGACGGGTGACAACTCCGTCAACGGCGAGGCGCCGATCGTCGTCATGACGACCGAGGTGCTGCGGAACATGCTGTACGCGGGGTCGCAGACCCTGGCGCAGTTGGGTTACGTGGTGATGGACGAGGTCCACTACCTGGCCGACAGGTTCCGCGGCGCGGTCTGGGAAGAAGTGATCATCCATCTGCCGGACTCGGTGCGGGTGGCGGCGCTGTCGGCGACGGTGTCGAACGCCGAGGAGTTCGGGGAGTGGCTGCAGGCGGTCCGTGGCGACACCACGGTGATCGTCGACGAGCACCGGCCGGTGCCGCTGTGGCAGCACATGATGGTGGGCACCCGGTTGTACGACCTGTTCGTGGACGACGGCCGCGAGGGCCGGCCCAAGGTCAACCCGGAGCTGCGCCGCATCTCCCTGGACGACGTCCGCAAAGCGAAGATCAACAACAGCCGCCGTTCCGGGCGGCGCAGGGACCATCGGCCGGTGCGGTTCCGCCCGCCGGCGCGGCCCGATGTGATCCAGCGCCTGGACCGGGCCGGGCTGCTGCCGGCGATCACGTTCATCTTCAGCCGGGCCGGCTGTGAGGCGGCGGTGGAGCAGTGCCTGCTCTCGGGGCTGCGGCTGACCTCGCGTGAGGACGCCGAGCTGATCCGCAGGCGGGCCGAGGAGCGCACCGCCGACATCCCCGAGTCCGACAAGCTGGTGCTCAACTATCACAACTGGCTCGCAGGGCTGGAACGAGGCATCGCCGCTCACCACGCCGGGATGCTCCCGGTGTTCAAGGAGGTCGTCGAGGAGCTGTTCGCCGACAACCTCATCAAGGCGGTGTTCGCCACCGAGACGCTGGCGCTGGGCGTGAACATGCCGGCCAGGACCGTGGTGATCGAGAAGCTGGACAAGTGGAACGGCGAGCAGCACGTCGACCTCACTCCGGGGGAGTACACCCAGCTGACGGGGCGGGCCGGGCGGCGCGGCATCGACGTCGAGGGCCACGCGGTGGTGCTCTACCAGCCGGGCATGGACCCCGGCTCGGTGGCGGGGCTGGCCTCGACCCGCACCTACCCGCTGAACTCCAGTTTCCGCCCGTCCTACAACATGGCGGTGAACCTGGTCGGCGCGGTCGGCAGGGAGCGGGCGGCGACGCTGCTGGAGGAGTCCTTCGCCCAGTTCCAGGCGGACCGGGCCGTGGTGGGTCTGGCCCGGCAGCTGCGCAAGTCCGAGGAGGCGATGGCCGGTTACGCCGAGGCGGCGGAGTGTCATCTGGGCGACTTCATGGAGTACGCGGCTCTGCGGCGTGCCCTGTCGGACGCCGAGTCGGCGCTGTCGCGGGAGCGGGCGGGGGCGCGGCGGCTGGAGGTGGCGCGTTCGCTGGAGCGGCTGCGTCCCGGTGACGTGGTGCTGGTGTCGGCGGGGCGCACCGCCGGGGCGGCGCTGATCCTGGACACCGGGGTGGCCAAGCGCTCCGACGGGCCCGCTCCGCTGGTGCTGCTGGACAGCCGTCAGGTCAAGCGCCTGTCGTGCGCGGACTTCGGGGCTCCGGCCGAGCCCGTCGAGCGGATCAAGATCCCCAAGTGGTTCAGTCCGCGCAATCCCCAGCACCGCAAGGACATGGCGGCCACGCTGCGCGAGAAGGTGCCGCACGCCGAGGTGAAGCGGCATCGTGCGCGCGGCGGCGGCGCCGAGGGCGACGACGGCGAGATCCAGCGGCTGCGCGCCAGGCTCAAGCAGCATCCCTGCCACGGCTGCGACCAGCGTGAGGACCACGCCCGCTGGGCCGAGCGCTACTTCCGGACCGAGCGGGAGACCACCGGTCTTCGGCGTCGGGTGGAGTCGCGTTCGCAGGTCATCGCGCGGACGTTCGACCGGGTCTGCTCCGTCCTGGAGCAGTTGGGCTACCTCAAGGACGGCAGGGTCACCGACGAGGGCAGGAGGCTGGGCCGGATCTACTCCGAGTTGGACCTGCTGACGGCCGAGTCGCTGCGGGAGGGCCTGTGGGACGGGCTGGGTTCGGCGGAGCTCGCGGCGTGCGTGTCGGCGCTGGTGTACGAGTCGCGGCAGCCCGACGACGCGGCGCCGCCGAAGATCCCGCCGGGGACCAGGGACGTGCTGACCCGCATGGTGCGGTTGTGGGGCGAGCTGGAGAACGTGGAGAAGGACAACGGGGTGTCCTTCCAGCGGGAGCCGGATCTGGGTTTCGCGTGGGGGGCGTACCGCTGGACCGGTGGTGAGGATCTCGACGAGGTGCTGCTCGAGGCGGGCATGACGGCCGGCGACTTCGTCCGGTCGATCAAGCAGCTGATGGACCTGCTCGGCCAGATAGCGGACGCCGCGGGGCCGGGCGGGGTCAGGGACACCGCGCGCAAGGCCGCCGACGCCATGCGCCGCGGCGTCATCGCCTACTCCAGCGTCACCTGACCCTGCCTTACTGCGTAAAGGCGAGGGCTCCTGAAGATCTTCAGGAGCCCTCGTAGGTCTCGGCGTGGGCGCGCAGCCCCTCGGGGTCCAGGATCGTGGTGCGGCGCCAGCCGGTCTCCACGAACCCCAGCTCGCGCCACTCGCGCAGCGCGCGGGCGACCGTCTCGCGGGAGGAGTCCACGCAGCTGCCCAACTCGGCCTGGGACAGCGGCGGGATCCGCACCCCGCCGTCCGGGCGGACCTGCCCGCTGTCGGCGGCGAGCCTCAACATGAACACCGCCAGCCGGGCGGCCCCGAACCTGCCGCCCAGCGCCATGATGCGCTCGTCGGACTGGTTCAGGCGCCGGCTCAGCGAGCCGAACACCTTGGGCCAGGCGCCGGGGTGCTCGTTGAGGAAGCCGTTGAACCGGCCCCGGGGCACCGACAGCGCCGTCACCCCGTGCAGGGCGGTGACGGTCGCGGTGCGGTCGGTCTCGGTGAGCAGTCCGGCCTCCCCGATCAGGTCGCCGGGGCCGCGCACGGCGATCACGCACTCGTGCCCGTCCTCGTCGGTCTTCCAGACCTTGACCCAGCCCTCGCGGAGGACGAGCACGTGGTCGGGGGGCTCGCCCTGGTAGCACAGGTGCTCGCCGGAGCGGTACCGGCGGATCCGGCAGCCGCGCAGCAGGCTCTCCCGGGCGGGAGGGTCCAGGCTGCTCCAGAACGTCTGGCGGGGGGAGGAATCAGGCATGGCTCTTTCCGTTCAGTGCACCACCAGCTGGACCGCCACGGTCCAGAGGGCGAACGCCGCGCCGGTCCCGTAGGTCCACAGGCGGGCCTGGAAGGTCCAGAACCGCCGGGTCTCGATCCCGGCCAGGAGCTGGACGCGGTCGGCGGCCGAGCCGATCGAGGCGGAGGCGTGGTCCAGCAGCAGCACGATCCGGGTGCCGGCGGTCAGCAGGGGGAGCACCAGCGCGCCCAGCCCGAGCTGGGCGGGGGAGAGCGGCGCCTTGGCCAGCAGCACCACCTGGATCAGCAGGCCGAGGGCCATCGTGGTGACCGCCCAGCCGGCCAGCGCGGTGTCGTGGTTGGACCGCTGGACGGCCCGGGCCAGTTCGGCGGGGGAGACGTCGGTGCGGGTGAAGGTCTCAGGGCTGTGGAGTACGGTCATCGTGCCCCTCCGGGCGCTTCTCAGGGGGTGTTCCCTTGCAAGGGAACACCGTTTCCTGAAGAAAGGTTGCGCCTGGCTGCCCCGAGGACCTGTGCCCGATGACACAGGGGGCGACACAAAGCCGGGCCGTCGTCGAGACGGACCGTCACAGGACGGAGAGAAGCCTCTTCACCGGGGACGCCAGGTTCCAGCGGGTGGCCAGAGATTCCAGCTCCGCCGGGTCCCGGGGCACCGGCGGCAGCGCGTCGTCCACCTCGATCGGCAGGTCTTCGGCCACCCGGCACACCAGCTCGGCCGGGCCCAGGTATGCGCGTCCCGCCTCCAGCCTCTTGCGGCTCCCGGCGGGGAAGCCCTCGGTGATCCCGGCGTCCAGCGCCTCCAGGACACCGGCCAGCGACCCGAAGCGGGAGATCAGCGCGGCGGCGGTCTTCTCCCCGATGCCCGGGACGCCCGGAAGCCCGTCGCTGGGGTCGCCGCGCAGGATCGCGAAGTCGGCGTAGGCCCGTCCGGGGATGCCGTACTTGGCGGCGACCTCCTGCTCGCCGAAGACCTCCAGGTTCCGGATGCCCTTGGCGGTGTAGAGGATCCGGACGTCGCGTGCGGCGTCGACGAGCTGGAAGAGGTCGCGGTCGCCCGTCACCACGTCCACCGGGCCCGCGTCCCTCGTGGCGAGCGTGCCGATGACGTCGTCGGCCTCATAGCCGGGCACGGCCGCACGCGCCAGCCCCAGCGCGTCCAGGACCGCGTCGATGACGGGCAGCTGCGGGAGGAGCGTGTCGGGGGTCTCCTCGACGGAGCCCTCGGGAGTCTGCGCGGCGACCCGGTGGGCCTTGTAGGAGGGGATCGCCGCGACCCGGAACTCCGGCCGCCAGTCGGCGTCGAAACAGCACACCAGCCGTTCGGGACGGCGCTCGGAGACCAGCCGGGCGATCATGTCCAGAAGCCCGCGCACGGCGTTCACCGGCGTCCCGTCGGTGGCCTTCACCGACTCGGGCACCCCGAAGAAGGCGCGGAAGTACAGCGAGGGGGTGTCCAGCAGCATCAGGCGTCCGGCGGGCATGCGCCCACCCTAACCGGATCGGCTGATCATCGCAGGGACGTCGGTTAGCTTGGGGGGATGATCGACGACGACATGATGCGGCGGCTCTACCCGCCGGAACGCCTGGCCGCGGTGCGCGAGGCCGTGGCGGACGAGGGGCTCGGCGCGGTGCTGCTCACCCCGGGACCCGACCTGCGGTACGTCAGCGGCTACGACGCGCATGCCCTGGAGCGGCTGACCTGCCTGGCCGTCCCGGCGGAGGGCGGCCCGTTCCTGGTGGTGCCCCGGCTGGAGCTGCCCGCGGCGCAGGCCTCCCCGGCCGGCCGGCTGGGGCTGGAGTTCGTGCCGTGGGAGGAGACCGAGGACCCGTACGCGCTGGTCGCCGCGCGGCTGCCCGGCACCGGGGCGGTCGCCGTCGCCGACCAGATGTGGGCGGCGATGGTGCTGCGGCTGCGGGACGCGATGCCCGGGGTGCGGCAGGTCGCGGCGGGCGGGGTGATGCGGCGGCTGCGGATGCGCAAGAGCACCGCGGAGGTCGAGGCGCTGCGCGAGGCGGGCGCCGCCATCGACCGGGTGCACGCGATGGTGCCGGGGTTCCTGCGGCCCGGCCGCACCGAACGGGAGGTCGGCCGGGACATCGCCGAGGCGATCCTGGCCGAGGGGCATGTGAGCGTCGACTTCGTCATCGTCGGCTCCGGGCCCAACGGCGCGAGCCCCCACCACGAGTTGTCCGACCGCGTCATCGAGGCGGGCGACCCGGTCGTGGTGGACATCGGCGGGACGATGCCCAGCGGCTACTGCTCCGACTCCACCCGCACCTATGCCGTGGGCGCCCCGCCCGCGGAGTTCCAGGAGTACTACGGGGTGCTCCTGGAGGCGCAGGAGGCGGCGGTCCGCGCGGTGCGGCCGGGAGTGACGCCCGAGGCGGTGGACGCCGCGGCCCGCGACCTCATCGCCAAGGCCGGATACGGGGAGTACTTCGTGCACCGCACCGGCCACGGCATCGGCCTGCAGACCCACGAGGACCCCTACATCGTCGCGGGGAACACCGAGCCGCTGGAGCCGGGCATGGCCTTCTCCGTCGAGCCGGGCATCTACCCCGGCGCGCACGGCGCCCGCATCGAGGACATCGTGGTGTGCACCGAGGACGGGGCCGAGCGGATGAACGCCACCTCCCGCGAGCTCATCGTCGTGGAGGCCTGAGACGGGAGGGTTTTTGTTGCGGTGGGCACTTGCGCCGCGGGCGCCCGCCGCTCCTCTAGATCACTTCCGTAACGATCTCCTCACGAATGAGGGGGCGATCGGGAGACATCGTGTGACCCGCCGGTAGGGAGGGTACGGAGCCGAAACCTTTTCGAACCCGAGGAGCAAGAGCATGCGCACCCCCCGTTTCATCGGCGTGTCTCTCGTCGCCGGTCTCGTCCTGTCGGCCGCCGCGGCCTGTGGCGACGAAGGAGGTGAGGAGACCCCTGCCGCCGACCTCAAGGGCGTCACCCTCGAGGTGGCGGGCCCATGGTCGGCCGGTGGCGGTGAACAGGCCAACTTCCAGAAGGTGCTCGACGGCTTCGCCGCCGAGACCGGAGCCAAGGTCAACTTCACCTCCAACGGCGACACCCTCGTCACCGTCCTGTCGTCCAAGATCCCCGGTGGCGGCCAGCCGGACGTCGCGATGATGCCCAACCAGGGCGCCATCAACGACTTCGCCAAGAAGAACTGGCTGGTCCCGCTCTCGGCGGAGACCCAGAAGGCGACGGACGAGAACTTCTCCCCCATCTGGAAGAAGCTCGGCACCGTCGACGGCACCCAGTACGCCGTCTACTTCAAGGCCGCCAACAAGTCGACGGTCTGGTACCGGCCCAAGGCGTTCGAGGACGCCGGGGTCCAGCCGCCCGGCACCTGGGACGACTGGGTCAAGATCTCCCAGACGATCGCTGACTCCGGGGTCGCGCCGCTGTCGATCGCCGGCGCGGACGGCTGGACGCTGACCGACTGGTTCGAGAACGTCTACCTCTCGCAGGCGGGCCCGGAGAATTACGACAAGCTGGCCAAGCACGAGATCCCGTGGACCGACGACACCGTCAAGGCGGCCTTGACGACGCTCGCGATGCTCTGGGGCAAGAAGGAGTTCGTCAGCGGCGGCCAGCAGGGAGCTCTGTCCACGGACTTCCCCACCTCGGTCGTCAACACCTTCAAGGACCCGGCGAAGGCGGCGATGGTCTACGAGGGCGACTTCGTCTCCGGCGTCATCGGCGAGAACACCGAGGCCAAGGTCGGCACCGACGCGAAGTTCTTCCCGTTCCCGTCGGTCAGCGGCACGGCCCCGGTCGTCAGCGGCGGTGACGCGGCCGTCATCCTCAAGGACAGCAAGGGCGCCCAGGAGCTGGTGAAGTACCTGGCCTCGCCCGAGGCCGCGAAGCTGTGGGCCGAGAGCGGCGGCATGGTCTCCCCGAACAAGAACCTGGAGCTGTCGGTCTACCCCGACGACATCCAGAGGTCCATCGCCAAGTCCCTCATCGACGCCGGCGACAACGTCCGCTTCGACATGTCCGACCTGGCCCCCGCCTCCTTCGGCGGGACCAAGGGCGCGGGCGAGTGGAAGATCCTGCAGGACTTCCTGAAGAACCCCGATGTCACCGCGACCGCCGAGGCGCTGGAGAAGGCCGCGGCCAAGGCCTACGAGTGATGGCGAGCCCCACGACCAAGGGGGCGCCCGCCCGCCCGGCCGCGACTCGCGGCCGGGCGGGCCTCATCCGTGCGGGCTTCCTGCTCCCGGCCCTGGTGCTGCTGGGCCTGCTGGTGGTCTACCCGATCGGGTACACCGCGTGGCGCAGCCTCTTCGACGCCGACGGGACGGACTTCGTCGGCCTCGGCAACTACGCGGAGATGTTCACCGACGAGGCGACCTACACCGCGTTGCGCAACAACGTCGTCTGGGTGGTGGTCGCCCCGGCGGTCATCACCGTCCTCGGCCTGATCTTCGCGGTGCTCACCGAGCGCGTCCGGTGGGGCACGGCGTTCAAGACGATCATGTTCATGCCGATGGCCATCTCCTTCCTGGCCGCCGGCGTCATCTTCACCCTGGTCTACGACCACGCGCCGGAGAAGGGCGTGCTCAACGCCGTGGCCACCGGCGTCCACGACACGTGGGAGCCGCCCTCGCCCTATCCGGGCGCCAGGCCCCGGGAGAACGGGCCGCTGAAGGCGGTCGGCGGGGGAGCCGAGGCGCAGGTCAGGGCGGGCGGGGCCGCGCTGCTGCCGCTGGTCGCCGTCAGCCCCGAGACACAGGCGGGGTTGCGGGACGCCGTGCCCGCCGCGCCGGTGCCCGGCGCGCTGACCGGGACCGTCTGGGTGGACTTCGCCCCGGGAGGGGCGGGGGAGCCCGGCCGGATCGACCCCGGCGAGAAGGGCATGAAGGACGTCGTGGTCCAGGCGGTCGTCGGCGGGAAGGTGGTGGCCTCGGCCGAGACCGGACCGGACGGCACGTTCCGGCTGGAGGGGGTCTCGGGCGACGCGGTGGTCCGGTTGCCCGCGGAGAACTTCGCGCCCCGCTACGGCGGCGTCGAGTGGCTCGGTCCCGGCCTGGTCACCCCGTCCATCATCGGCGCCTACGTCTGGATGTGGGCGGGCTTCGCGATGGTGCTGATCGGCGCGGGCCTGGCGGCCATCGACCGCGACGTGCTGGAGGCGGCCCGCACCGACGGGGCGAGCGAGTTCCAGGTCTTCCGCAAGATCACGGTGCCGATGCTGGCGCCGGTGCTCATCGTCGTGGTGGTCACCCTCGTCATCAACGTGATGAAGATCTTCGACCTGGTGTACGTGCTGGCGCCGGGGCCGGTGCAGCAGGACGCCAGCGTGCTGGCCCTGCAGATGTACGTGCGCTCGTTCGGGGGCAGCGACTCCGACCAGGGCCTGGGCAGCGCGATCGCGATCGTGCTGTTCCTGCTGGTGCTGCCCGCGATGATCTTCAATATCCGCCGCTTCCGGAGGGAGAACACATGAGCGCCAGGCTGGTGCGGCTCGTCGGCCGCGGCTTCCTGCGGGTCTTCCTCGTGGTGGTCGCGCTGGTGTGGCTGGTGCCGACCTTCGGCCTGTTCCTCACCTCGCTGAGGTCGGTGACCGACAACAACTCCGGCGGCTGGTGGACGGTGTTCGCCAGGCCGGCGCAGCTCACCCTGGACAACTACGCGAACCTGCTGAAGAACGACACGATCCTGGACGGGTTCGTCAACACCGTCCTCATCGCGGTGCCGTCCACGCTGCTGGTGGTGACGATCGCCGCCCTGGCGGCCTACGCCTTCGCCTGGCTGGAGTTCCCCGGCCGGGACTGGCTGTTCCTCGGCGTGGTCGGACTGCTGGTCGTCCCGGTGCAGATCGGCCTGATCCCGCTGGCCGAGCTGTTCGGCGAGATCGGGATCATGGGCTCGGTCGTCGGCGTGGTGCTGTTCCACGTGGCGTTCGGCCTGCCGTTCGCCATCTTCCTGCTGCGCAACTTCTTCGCCGCCATCCCCGCCTCCCTGCTGGAGGCCGCCCGCATCGACGGCGGCCGCGACTGGACGATCTTCTTCCGGGTCATCCTGCCCCTCGGCCTGCCCGCCATCGCCTCCCTGGGCATCTTCCAGTTCCTGTGGGTCTGGAACGACCTGCTCATCGCCCTGATCTTCGCCGACCGCGACTCCCAGCCCCTGACGGTGGCCCTGCAGCAGCAGACCCGCTCGTTCGGCTCGAGCGTCGACGTGATCTCCGCCGGCTCGTTCCTGTCCCTGATCGTGCCCCTGGCCGTCTTCTTCGGCTTCCAGAGGTACTTCGTACAGGGAGTTCTTGCGGGATCGGTCAAATGAGGAAGGCGCCGTCGCTACCCGCCTCCGGGTCGCGCCGGCGCCTTCCGGCTTGATCACACGCAGCGCTCCAAGGGGCGGCTGCCGCCGCCCGGACGGCCTGGATCACCCCTCTGAAGCACCCTTCTCAGCAGCCTCTTTCAAGATCGAAGTCATTTCCAAGGCCTTTGCGTCATCGTCCGCGTCGAGCCTGCCCGCGAAGAACGCATCGACCGCGGCCCGCCGCGCGGACGCCCACTCCACGTCGTCGACCGCCAGGCCGAACAGCTCACCCTGCCGCAGCCCGCACCCGACACCCACATCGACCATCGCGCGGTGCCGCTCGCCCAACCCGGCACGGGTTCGTCCCACGATTCCGTCGTCGATCGCCGCGAGGCGGCCTGGCCGTCGAATGGGGGAAGCTCACCGGAAGTGAGCTGGCCCGAGGCTAGAGACCAGGGCCGGTGAAGACATAAGCGGAGGAGAAAGTGGTGGTGTTCGGGCAGTAGAGGGGCCCGGAGACTTTGGTGAGAGTGCCGGAGAAGGAAGCCGCTACCGGGGAAGCGCTGCCGGTGTAGGTGCCGGTGAGGTTACCGCCGTAGATGCAGGTGGCGATGTTCAGTCTGACGCCGGCGAGGGCGGTGAGCCCTCCGCTGAGGTAGCTGCTCCACGGCAGGTTCTGGGCGAAGACGGTGATGGAGCCTATGGCATGCATGCAGTTGGCGAAGAGCGCTGAGGTGATGGAGAGCGCACCGGAGGCGGTGATGGTTCCGCTGAGGGTGGAGGAGAGGCAGGTAGTGCGGGCTGTCCCCACCAGCATCTCTATCGGGGATGACAGGCCGGCCGAGGTGGAGCCGCCGGTCCAGGCTGAGGCCGGGGAGGCCGCGACGGTGACTGCGGCGAGTGCTGTGGCTGCGGTGACTGCGGCATGAGAGATACGGGACATGGTTCCTCGCTCCTGCTTGTAGAGGTGGTTCTGCCTGCTCTCGTCGGACGTGAGGGGAGAGCTCAGCGAGTGAGAAGACCATGGAGGTCAGAGGCCAGAACCGGTGAGGACGTAGGTGGAGGAGAAAGTGATGGTGCTCGAGCAGAAGAGAGGGCCGGTGACTTTGGTGAAGGTGTTGGAGAAGGAGGCCGTTACCGGGGAAGCGGTGCCGGTGTAGGTACCCGTGAGGTTGCCGCTGTAGCCGCACAGGATGGGGTTGCCGACATCGATGAGGAGGGACAACCTGACCCCGTTGAGGGTTGCGGAGCCGCCGTTGAGCAATCCGCTCCAGGGCAGGTAATGGGCGGTGACGGTGACGGGCGGCGAACCGGAGAACGTGCAGGCGTTGAAGGTCGCTGTGGTGATGTTCAGCATGCCGCCGGCGTTGATGGTGCCGTTGAGGGCGGAAAAGGGACAGGTGATGAGAGGGTACGTCCCCATCTGGATACTTATCGGGGTGCCTGCGTTGGCTGAGACGGGGCCGCCGGCCCAAGCTGCGGCCGGGGACGCGGTGATGGCGACCGCGGTGACCGCTGTGGCCGCGGCGAACGTGGCACGAGAGACAGAGGACATGGCTCCTCGCTCATTCGGGGGCATGCCGAAGCACGCCCGGTCCACGGCCGCGTCCGTGTCGTGGAGCCGGCTCTGTCCGCCCCTGTCGGGTGGGCGGGGAGAACACAGTGGAGGTCGGCCGTCTGGGAACCTCAGAGTGAGCAGTGCCTCGCGGGTGGTCAAGGTGCGAGGGTGTTCTCGCGGTGGCCGGATGGCGACAGCGTCATGCCGTCGCCAACATCGAGCTCCTCAGGAAGTTGACGTCGGTGGCAGAGCCCAGCCGTGGCGGGGGGCCCGCACCACCCGCCGGGCCTGGACGAGGACGGCCATGCGCCGGTAGACGGTGGCGCGGCTCTCGCCCGCCGTCCCCGGTAGGTCCTCCCGTCCGAGGGGCCCGCCCGCGTTGGTGAGCGCGTCGAGGATCGGCTGGTTCCTGGTAGGGGAGTCGGTTGCGGCAGCGCTGGACGACCCGGGCGATCTGCTGCGGGGAGACGAGGGCGCCTTGGAAGCGGCTCGGTGCCGACTGCCCCATTGGCAGGAGCTCCTACCAGCAGACCCTCCCGCCACCGGAACCGCCGACGTCAGGCCCTCTCCGCCTGAAGCGCTCCGTCCGTCTCGCGGAGACCCGCGGCTGGTGCGATCGCTGCTACAAGACCTGGTTTCCAAACACACCGACCATCAAGGTCGAAGAGCATCCAGACCGGGCTGCTGTTCGGGCGGATCGGGGAGGTCCTGCGGGCCGGGGCGGCCGGGGTTGCGCCCGCGCAACGAAATCGAAACCTTCTTGGATCTTTCTCAGGGGTCGGCTCGTAGCCGGAAGCACGTCCGGACACGTGACGGCCCCGCCCTGGGCGGGGCCGTCATGGAAGTCGACTCAGGCCTTGGCGGCGGCGGGGGAGACGCCGAGGCGGCGGGCGGTGTCGTCGGCGTCGGGGTGGCCGACGGCCAAGCCGGTGGCCGCGTCGAAGAAGTGCAGGCGGTGGGTGTCGATGCCCAGCTCCAGCTCCTGGCCGGGGCGCACGCGGGAGCGGGCGTTGACCCGGGCGGTCCACAGCGCCTTGTCCTCCAGCAGCGGCAGCGTGACGTCCTCGGCCTCGCCGTCGGTGGCGTCGCTGGCCAGGTCCGCGGTGTCCTTGTGGGCGACGGGCGGCGCGTCGATCGGGAAGATCACGTTGATCTCGGAGCCGAGCTCCTCGGTCACCCCCGCCTTGACCGCGATGCGGGTCCACTCGGGCTTGGCGTGCTCGGCGTCCTCGAAGTCCGAGGGACGGATGCCCGCGATGAGGCGGCGGCCCAGGTAGTCCGCCAGTTGCGGCTTGGCCTCGAAGATGTCGGCGGGGACGGGCAGGCGGTACCCGGCGAACTCCACGAACGCCTCGGACACCTCGCCGGTCAGCTCGGCGTCGACGAAGTTCATCGACGGGGAGCCGATGAACCCGGCGACGAACAGGTTCACCGGGTGGTCGAACAGGCGCTGAGGGGTGTCGACCTGCTGGAGCTTGCCGTCGCGCAGCACCGCGACGCGGTCGCCCAGCGTCATCGCCTCGACCTGGTCGTGGGTGACGTAGATGGTGGTGACGCCCAGCCGCTCGTGCAGCTGGCTGAGGGAGGCGCGCATGGACACGCGGAGCTTGGCGTCGAGGTTGGACAGCGGCTCGTCCATGAGGAAGGCCTGCGGCTCGCGCACGATCGCCCGGCCCATCGCCACCCGCTGGCGCTGGCCGCCGGACAGGGCGGCGGGCTTGCGCTTGAGGTAGGGCTCGAGGCCGAGCATCTTGGCGGCCTCGGCGACCCGCTTCTTGATCTCGTCCTTGGGGGTGCCGCGCAGCTTCAGGCCGAAGGCGAGGTTCTGCTCGACGGTCATGTGCGGGTAGAGGGCGTAGTTCTGGAAGACCATCGCGATGTCGCGGTCCTTGGGCGCCAGGTCGTTGACGACCCGGTCGCCGATCCGCAGGGTGCCGCCGGAGATGTCCTCCAGGCCGGCGATCATCCGCAGCGCGGTGGACTTGCCGCAGCCGGACGGGCCGACCAGCACCATGAATTCGCCGTCGGCGATGTGCAGGCTCAGACTGTCGACGGCCTTGACCCCGCCCGAGTAGATCTTGTCGATGCCGTCCAGGACGATCTCGGCCATCGTCTTCCCCTCTGAGTGGAAACGTTTTCAGTCTCGAGTGCGGAACGAGGGAGGGCGCGTGGGAGCGCTACCACTGTCCGCTCAATGCCTACTGTGCAGCCTGTTGGCGTGACTTGTCCAGCCCCAGGGCGGGGGATCGCGAAGGTGCTCGGCGGCCGTCTAGAATGGAAACGTTTCCAAAACGGGTGGCGTGGCAGGATGCCCGCGACCGGGAGGAGGGCCGATGGGCGGGGTGACCATCAAGGACGTGGCGGCGGCCGCCGGCGTGGGGATCGCGACGGTCTCCCGGGTGCTGTCGGGCTCCGGTCCGGTCAGCGAGGCCACCAGGCAGCGCGTCCTGGCCGCCGCGAGCGCCCTGGAGTACCGCCCCAGCGCACTGGGGCGCGGTCTGAAGACCCGGCGCACCGGCGGCATGGGCCTGCTCGTCACCGACGCCGCCGACCCGTTCTGCGCCGAGTTGACCGCCGGGGTCCTGGCCTGCGCCCGCACCCAGGGCGCCCATGTCATCCTCGACGCCACCCGCGAGGACCCCGAAGCGGAGGCCGAGGCGCTCGAGCGACTCGCCGAGCAGCGGGTCGAGGGCGTCATCGCGATGCCCGTCCAGCGGGACCCGGCCGTCTGGCAGGCGCTCATCCGGCTCGGCCTGTCCGTGGTCTTCGTCGGGCGCACGGTACCGGGCCTGCCCGCGGTGCCCGGCGTCCTGGCCGACGAGGCCGGGGGAGTGCGCTCGGTGGTGGAGTACCTGGCGGGCCTGGGCCACCGCCGCATCGGCTTCCTGGGCGGACGGGCCGCGGACGGCCTCGCCCAGCGCGAGGAGGCCTTCCGCGCCGCCCTCGCCGACCTCGGGATCGCCACCGAGGAGGACCTCTTCGCCCGGGCCAGGCCGACCGCGGACAGCGCCTACGCCGCCGCCGCGAGCCTCTTCCAGCGCCGCCCCGACCTCACCGCCGTCGTCGCCGGCGGCCACAGGCTCGGCGAGGCCGCGGTGCTGGCGGCCCGCGAGCTGACCCTTCGCGTCCCCGCCGACGTCTCCATCGCCATCGTCGAGGACGTGCCCTGGTCGGAGCTGTGCGACCCGCCGCTGACCGCCGTGGCCCACCCTGCCCGCGACATGGGGTACCGGGCCTGCGAACTGCTGCTGCGCGCTCCGTCCCGCGCGCCGGGCCGTCCGGTGGTACTGGCGACGGAGCTCATGGTGCGGGCAAGTTGCGGTCCTATTACCGGTTCTCCGCGAACAGGGCGCTCACGGTAGATTTCTCCCTGTGGAGGACACAGACCGCCAGATCCTGCTCCTGCTGGCCCGGGACGGGCGCATGAGCTTCACCGACCTGGCGAAGGAGACCGGCCTTTCGGTGTCCGCCGTGCACCAGCGCGTACGGCGGCTGGAGAAGCGCGGCGCGATCAAGGGGTTCAGCGCGCAGCTGGACCCCGAGCAGATCGGGCTGCCGCTGACCGCTTTCATCTCGATCAAACCGATCGATCCCGCCGCACCGGACGACGCCCCCGAACGGCTGGCGCACCTGGAGGAGATCGAGGCCTGCCACTCGGTGGCGGGCGAGGAGAACTACATCCTCAAGGTCCGGGTCGGCAAGCCCAGCGACCTGGAGGAGCTCCTCCAGCGCATCCGCTCGGCCGCCAACGTCAACACCCGCACCACGATCGTGCTGAGCACGCCCTACGAGGGCCGTCCGCCCAAGCTCTGAGGCCGTGAGGCGGCCCTCAGGGGGCTGCCGCCACGAACGTGCAGTCGCCGAAGGCGACCTGGTCGCCGGGGCGGATCACGGCGGGTCCGGTCAGCCTATGGCCGTTGACCTTGGTGCCGTTCATCGAGCCCAGGTCGCTGAGCATCCAGCCGTCCTCGCACACCTGGATCTCGGCGTGGAACCGGGAGACCGTCAGATCGGTGAGCACGAACTGGCAGCCGGGCGCCCGCCCCACCAGCACGCGCGGCTGCTGCCGCGGCGGCAGCAGGAACCGCGGCAGGCGGGGGGCGCGCCAGGCCGACTCCAGGCGCGAGGTCGCCGCGGAGAGCGAGGAGACCGCCCCGGCGACCCGCCGGATCAGCCTGCCGCGCGGCGGCAGGTCCCGCAGGAGGTCCTGCAGTTCGGCCTCGTTGCGGGCGCGCAGCGCCTGCCCCACGCGGTACTCGTAGGTCTCCGGGGACATCCGGCCTTCGACGACCCGATCGCGCAGCTCCTCGATGATCCGATCGCGCTGCGCGTCGGAGGCCCGTACCGGGAATGCGGGCGGTCCGTCCATAGACGTGAGTATTCAGATCAACTTGATCCATGTCCAGCGGAAGGGCCCGCCCGCGCCGCCGTCCGTCAGCGGTTGAGGAGATCCCGGGCGATGTGGGTGATCTGGAGCTCGTCGGTGCCGGCGTAGATCTGGAAGACCTTGGCGTCACGGGCGAGCTGCTCCACGCGGAACTCCGACATGTAGCCGTTGCCGCCGAACAGCTGGACGGCCTCCATGGAGACCTCGGCGGCGGCCTGGGCGGAGTACAGCTTCATCGCGCTGGCCTCGGCCAGGGTCATGCTGCGGCCGGTCTTCTGCATCTCGATGTAGCGGAACACCAGGTTCTGCACGTTGAGGCGGGCGACCTCCATCTTGGCCAGCTTGAGCTGGATGAGCTGGTAGTCGCCGATCGGCTTGCCCCAGGCGATCCGGGACTTGGCGTAGTCGATCGACAGGCGCAGGCACTCCTCGATGACGCCCAGCGCCATCGCCGCCACGCCCGAGCGCTCGGCGGTGAAGTTCTGCTTGGCCGACTCCTTGCCGCTGCCGCCGCCCGACAGCAGCCGGTCCGGGCCGACCCGGACGTCCTGCAGGAAGAGCTCGCCGGTGGGGGAGGAGTGGCAGCCCATCTTGCGCAGCGGCTTGCTCTGCTCCAGGCCCGGCATGCCGCTGTCGAGGACGAAGCACAGGATCTCGCGCTCGCGCACGGGGCGGCCGTCGTCGAGCTTGGCGTAGAAGACGATCGTGTCGGCGTTGGGGCCGTTGGTGATGAAGGTCTTGTTGCCGTTGAGGATCCAGCCGTCGCCGTCGGCCTTGGCCGAGGCCTTCATTCCGCCGAAGGCGTCGGAGCCGGAGTCCGGCTCGGTGATCGCCCACGCGCCGACCTTCTCGAAGGTCAGCAGGTCGCGGCCCCAGCGTTCCTTCTGCTCGGTCGTGCCGCGCTTCATGATGGTGCCGGCGGCCAGGCCGAGCGACACGCCCATCGCGGTGACCAGGCCGGGGGCGACCTTGCACAGCTCGATGATGGGCAGCATGGACATGGCCGCGTTGGCGTCGCCCTTGCCCTCCTTCTTGGGCTTGGGCGCCTCGCCGGCCTTCTCCCGGGCGATGGCCTTGTCGAACTGGGAGGCGGCCAGGTCGGCCATGCCGAAGGTCTTGTACAGGCTGCGGATGATCCCGTAGGGCAGCAGCTCCCCGGAGTCCAGCTCGTCCAGGTGCGGGCGCACCTCCTTGGTGATCCAGTCGCGCACCGCGTCGCGGATCATCAGATCTTCCTCGGACCACTCGATCATCTGCTCGCCCTCCGGGGCCTCAGGGGATAATGCCAGGCCCCATTAGATAGCAGACCAGGAAGTACTCGCTTACCCGCAGGGCGGGGCTAAGGTCTCCTCCATGACCGACTTCGATCCCTGGCCCAGCGTCCGGAGGTTCTCCGCCCATCTGGACGAGGTCAACGGAACCTCCGAGCACGAGCTGGCGCTGCGCCTGATGAAGCTCTCCGAGGAGGTCGGCGAGGTCACCGAGGCCTACATCGGCATGGTCGGGCAGAACCCCCGCAAGGGCGTCACCCACACCAGGGAGGACGTCGCCGAGGAGCTGTGCGACGTGGTGATCACCGCGATGATCGCCCTGTGCTCCTTCAGCCCCGATCCCGAGCTCGCGCTGCGATCCAAGATCGAGAAGGTGGACGCCCGCTATCTGGACGCCTCCTGAACAGGAGTTCGTCTGACGCAGGTCACCTGGAAGCGGGATGATCGAGGCAAAGCTTGAAAGGAACCCCGATCATATGACCGACCTTGTGGCAGCTCTCCGGGAGAAGGACGCCAAGGAGCGCCAGACCCAGCTCGTGGACGTGCTGGTGGAGGCGTTCGCCCCGCTGATGGAACGCAGCCCCGCCGAGTTCCGGCGCCGGTTCCGGAAGATGGCCTCCGACCCCTTCGCCTTCTACCGGGGCAGCGCGCCGATCTTCTACGCCGACGTCGTCCACGACACCGACCCCTGGGCCGACGAGCGCACCGGCCGGGTCTGGATCCAGGGCGACCTGCACGCGCAGAACTTCGGCACCTACATGAGCGACAACGGGGTGTTCGTCTTCGACGTCAACGACTTCGACGAGGCCTACGTCGGGCACTTCACCTGGGACGTCAAACGGCTGGTGGCCAGCGTCGCGCTCATGGCCTGGACCAAGGCGATCTCCGACGCCGACATCACCCGCATGATCGAGTCCTATGTGCGGGCCTACGTCGACCAGGTGCGCTTCTACGTGCACTCGGAGCCCGACGAGACCTGGGCGCTGACCCTCGACACCGCCACCGGCCACGTCCGGGACGTCCTGATCGAGGCGCTGTCGTCCACCCGTGTGGAGCTGCTGTCGGCCCTGACCGTCGTCGACCAGCACGAGCGCCGAATGCGGCGCGGGCCCGGCATCCGGGAACTGGACGACGCCGAGCGGGCCGAGGTCGAGGCCGCCTACGCGCGGTACCTGGAGACCATCCCGCAGGAGAAGCGGTTCTCCGGCAGCCTCAGCTACAAGATCAAGGACGTGGTGGGCGCCTCCGGGTTCGGCATCGGCTCGGCCGGCCTGACCGCCTACAACATCCTCGTGGAGGGCCACAGCCAGGCCCTGGAGAACGACGTCATCCTGTCGGTCAAGCAGGGCAACGTCGCCGCGCCGTCCCGGGTGGTCGCCGATCCCGAGATCGCCTCCTACTTCCGCCACCACGGCCACCGCACCGCCGTCTCCCGGCGGGCGCTGCAGGCCAACGCCGACCCGTGGCTGGGCCACGCGGAGATCGACGGCGTGGGCTTCGTGGTGCAGGAGCTCTCGCCCTACGAGGCGGACCTGGACTGGTCGGGGATGACCGAGCCCGACGAGATGATCACCCTGCTGGCCGACCTGGGCCGGGCCACCGCGAAGATCCACTGCGTCTCCGACGGCGACTCCGACCACACCCTGGTGCCGTTCCAGGTGGAGGACGCCATCGACGCGGTGATCGGTCCGGACGAGTCGGACTTCGTCGCCGCCATGGTCGCGTTCGGGCACGGGTACGCCGCCGTGGTCCGCGAGGACCACAGGCTCTTCGTCGACGCCTTCCGTGAGGGGCTCATCCCGGGGCTCCAGCCGTCGGAGTGAGTCGCCGGATCGGCCCTGAGTAAGGAACATCCCCGAACCGAATCCGCATCCCGCAGGCGTCCTCCGACGCCGTCGAAGGCCCCGCTCGCCCGGCGAGCGGGGCCTTCTCCCTGTCCGGGCCCGGCCGCCGCCCCGCTCGTTTCAGGGTTCGCGCGGGCAGGAAGAGAACCCTCGGGCCCTCCTCGGGGAGGGCGATCACAGATTGGTTGCGAAGCGGTGGGTTCGTCCGGAGCGGGGTTGACGTGACCCTCCCCACATCCTTACTTTCCCATTCATTAGGACAGTTTCCTAATAATTATCTCGTCCGGAACGAGCAATCGAGAGGGTGGTCATGGCGGAGCACATCCCGGGCACCCCTCAGCTGCTGAGAGCCATCAACGACCGGGCCGCGCTGCGCGCCCTGCTGGAGCACGGCCCGCTGACCCGGCCGGAACTGGGCGACCTCATCGGGCTGTCCAAGCCCACCGCATCCCAGCTGCTCACCCGGCTGCGCGAGGCGGGCCTGGTCGTCCTGCACGGAAGGCGCGGCGGCAGCCTGGGAAGGACCGCAGAGGAGTACGCCATCAACCCGCGGGCGGCGTTCGTCTGCGGGCTGGACATCACCCCCGGCCGCATCCAGACCGTGGTGGCCGACCTGGCCGGCGGGATCGCCGGGGAGTACCGGCTGCCCGCGCCCTCCCGGTCCGGCGCCAAGGCCGCGAAGGAGATCTGCAACGCGGTCGCCGGAGCCTGCGGCGCCGCCGGGATCGTCTCGGCCGAACTGTCCCGGATCGTGGTCGGCGTCCAGGGCGTGGTCGACCCGGCCACCGGACGCCTGAACTACTCGCGGCACCTGCCCGGCTGGCACTTCACCGACCTGGCAGGCGACGTCGAGGCCGAGGTCGGCACCCGGATCGAGATAGAGAACGACGTCAACCTCGCCGCGCTGGCCGAGGCCGCGCACGGCGCCGCCCAGGGCTACGAGAACTTCGTGGTGCTCTGGGTGGGCGCGGGCATCGGCATGGCGCTGGTCCTGGGCGGCAGGCTGCACCGGGGCGCCGGCGGCGGGGCCGGTGAAGTCGGCTACCTGCCGGTCCCCGGCGCGCTCACCGCCCGCGAGACCGGCCGGTTCGCCGACCACGGACTGCAGGCCCTGGCGGGCGGCCCGGCGGTGCGGACGGTCCTGCGCTCCCACGGCTTCCGCGGAGCGAACGCCGCGGCCGCGGTCCGCGCCGCCGCGTCGAAGACCGCCGAACCCGCGGCCCGGGACGCCCTGCGCGACGTGGCGATCCGCGTCGCCACCGGCGTGGCCGCGGTGACCTCCGTCCTGGATCCCGAACTCGTCGTCCTCACCGGCGACATCATGCTCGCGGGAGGAGAACCCCTGCGCGAGCTGATCGAACACGAGGTCCACCGCATGACGATCCCGCGACCGCCGCTGCGGCTGTCGGCGATCGAAGGCAACCCCGTCCTCACCGGGGCCGTGGAACACGGCCTGGAACTCACCCGAGAAGAGCTCTTCGGCTCCATGGTGCCCCCCTGACCGGGCGGTCCCGACCCCTGAAGAAAACCCTCATCCCAAGGAGTGTTCACATGGCCCAGCAGGACCCGCGGGGGACCGCAGGAATGGACCGGCGCGACATCCTCAGGCGCCTCGGCCTCGCCGCCGCCGCCGTTCCCGGCCTGAGCCTGCTCAGCGCCTGCGCCACCAGCGGCGGCAGCGACGAGACCACCGGCAACGACGTCACCGGCGAGGACGCCGCGAACCCCTTCGGCGTGGACGGCGCCAAGCCGCTCAGCGTCGTGATCTTCAAGGGCGGCCTGGGTGACGACTACGCCACCCAGGTCCACGAGCCGATGTACGTGAAGGCCTTCCCGAACGCGAAGATCGCCCACGAGGGCATCGTCGAGATCAACAAGACGCTGCAGCCGCGCTTCTCCAGCGGGAGCAACGTCCCCGACGTCGTCGCCAACGCGGGCTCGGACCTGATGGACAGCGGCGCCCTCGCCGAGGCCGGCCACCTGCAGGACCTCACCGCGCTGTGGGACGCCCCCTCCCTGGACGACCCGAAGAAGAAGGTCCGCGAGACCGTCCTGGCCTCGGCCCCCGCCACCGGAGAGGTCCTCGGCAAGCCCCTCCTGATGCCGTACGTGTCCTCCACCTACGGCCTGTGGTACGACTCGGAGCTGTTCGCGGCCAACGGCTGGACCCCGCCCAGGACGTTCGACGAGTTCAAGACCCTCGCCGAGCAGATCAAGGCCAAGGGCATCACCCCCTTCGCCTACGCGGGCAAGAACGCCTCCTACTACGCCTACTGGATGATCCTCATCTCCGCCGCGAAGGTCGGCGGCAACGAGGTGCTCATCGCCATCGACAACCTCGAGGACGGCGCCTGGCAGAACGACGCGGTCAAGCAGGCGGCCGCGGCCTGGGCGGAGATCAACGCGAAGTACTCCGACAAATCCTTCGAGGGCCTCATCCACACCGAGGTCCAGACCGAGCAGAACAAGGGAAAGATCGCCTTCTACCCGTCCGGCTCCTGGCTGGAGAACGAGCAGGCCAAGTCCACCCCCGCCTCCTTCAAGTACGCGATCGCCCCGACCCCGTCGGTCACCGCCGCCGACAAGATGCCCTACGAGGCGCTGCGCGTCGCGGCGGGCGAGTTCTACTTCGTCTCGGCCAAGGGCGCCAACCCGCAGGGCGGCCTGGAGTACTTCCGCATCATGCTCTCGAAGGCCGGCGCGAAGGGCTTCACCGAGAAGTCCGGCTCCCTGACCATCGTCAAGGACGCCACCGACGGCCTGACCATGTCCCCGGGCCTGTCCTCGGTCGCCGCCGCGCAGAAGGCCGCCGGTGACAATATCGTCACCAACAGCCTCTTCGAGAACTGGTACAAGGAACTCGAGACCGAGCTGCGCCGGCAGACCAACAACCTGATGTTCGGCCGCATCGACGCCCAGAAGTTCTGCGACGCGATGCAGAAGGCCGCGGACAAGGCGAAGAAGAACGCGGGCGACGACATCCAGAAGCGGACCGTCTGACCTTCGCCCGGCGACACCGGAGGCACCTGGCCATGCGGCAGGGCAGTGACATCGAGATCAGCGAAGCGCCGGGCCTCGGACCGGCGCCTGAGAAGAGAAGCCCGCGGAAGGGCCGGCTCCTCGGCGGCCGGAAACGCCGCAGCCAGTACCCGTTCATCATCGGATTCCTGGCGGCGCCCGTCCTCCTGTACGCGGTCTTCGTGATCGGCCCCTATCTCCAGGCCTTCCAGATCGCGCTGACCGACTGGCGGGGGCTCAAGACCCCCGACTACATCGGGTTCGACAATTTCAAGGCCCTGCTCGAGGACGACGCCTTCATCTCGGCGTTGTGGCACCACCTGTGGATCCTGATCGCCCTGCCGTCGGCCACCCTCGCCATCGCCCTGTTCTTCTCCTTCCTGCTGAACGTCGGCGGGAAGGGGAAGGGCGGGGGCGCCGGCGGGGTCAGAGGCTCGGCCTTCTACAAGGTGGTCTTCTTCCTGCCGCAGGTGCTGGCCGTCGCGATCGTCGGCGTCCTGTTCCAGTCGGTCTACCGGCCGACCTCCAGCGGCATGGTCAACGGTCTGCTGGACGAGGTCGGCATCGCCCCCGTGCAGTGGCTGAACGACCCGGACCTGGCCCTGTGGTCGATCATCGCGGTGGTGGTCTGGCAGAGCGTCGGCTTCTACGTCGTGCTCTTCTCGGCCGGAATGGCCTCCATCCCCAGGGAGCTCTTCGAGGCGGCCGCCCTGGACGGGGCGGGGCGGTTCACCCTCTTCTTCCGCGTCACGCTCCCGCTGCTGTGGGACAGCCTGCAGGTCGGCTGGGTCTACCTGGGCATCATCGCGTTCGACATGTTCGCGATCGTGCAGGTGCTCTCGGTGGACCGCGGCGGACCGGACAACTCCACCACCGTCGTGGCGCTGGAGATCTACCGGAACGCCTTCACCTACTCGAAGTTCGGCTACGCCTCGGCGATGGGCGTGGTGCTGTTCTTCATGACCATCACCTTCGCGGCGCTCACCCTGCGGGTCACCCGCCGCGAGCGCGTCGAGTTCTAAAGGCGGCGACGATGACGACTGAGACCGCAGGCAAGACCGCGGCGGCCCGTCCGGCCCGCGCCGCGGCCCGTCCCGGCCGCCGGGCCGTCACCGGCGCGTTCACCGGCCTGTCCCATCTGGCGCTGGCGGTCTGGGCGCTGCTGGTGATCGTCCCGCTGGTCTGGACGTTCGTGGCGGCCTTCAAGACCAACGACGAGATCTTCGGCGACGCCTGGACGCTGCCGCAGACCTGGCACCTGGACGCCTGGACGCGGGCCTGGGGCAAGGCCGACATCGGGCGGTACCTCCTCAACACCGTCCTGGTGGTCGGCGCGAGCACCTTCCTGACCATGCTCCTGGGCTCGATGGCCGCCTACGTCCTGTCCCGTTACACCTTCCGCGGCAACAGGCTGATCTACCTGATGTTCGTGTCGGGCATGACCTTCCCGGTCTTCCTGGCGCTGGTCCCGCTGTTCAAGGTGGTCCAGAACCTCGGGATGCTCAACACCTTCCACGGCCTGATCCTGGTGTACGTCGCCTACTCGCTGCCGTTCACCGTCTTCTTCCTGTCGGCGTTCTTCAGGACGCTGCCGACCTCGGTCGCCGAGGCGGCGTTCATCGACGGCTGCGGCAACACCCGCACGTTCTTCCAGATCATGCTGCCGATGGCGAGGCCGGGCCTGGTCTCCATCACGATCTTCAACGTGATCGGCCAGTGGAACCAGTACCTGCTGCCGCTGGTCCTCATGCCCGCCGACCAGGACAAGTGGATGCTCACCCAGGGCATCGCCAACATCAGCACCAGCGCCGGCTACGAGGCCGACTGGCCTGGCCTGATGGCCGCGCTGAGCATGGCGATCGTCCCGGTCGTCATCGTCTACGTGATCTTCCAGCGGCAGATCCAGGCGGGCCTGACCGCCGGCGCCGTCAAGTAGCGGCGGAACGCCACGGCCGCCGAGCCTGCCAGGGGAACGGCGGCCCTTCGCCCATGCGTCCGACCTGTGAAGCGCGGGCCCCGCACCGTTCCGACCCGCCACAATGGCGGAAGGAGGCCCCCATGAATCAACCGGACCTCGAACCCGGCGACGAAGTTCTCGTCAGCCTCGTCGGGCTCGTCGCGGCCGGCCAGTTCGAGTGCTCCGCCGACCGCCACAAGCCCGGCTTGTTGGCTTGGGCACGATGGTTGCGCAGCGTGGACGACGCCGAGCTCGAGCGCGAGACGAGGGCTGCGATCTACGACTCGGCGTCCGTCAACGGCTTCCAGGGGAACTGGAACCACGAGCACTTCAAAGCCTCTGCCTGCTGGCACGAAGCCCGGCGGCGGCACATCGCCGCCGGTCACTCCGAGGACTGCCGGGCGCGAACGATCTACGGGCGGGCCCACTCGCGGCTGATGCGCGACCACGGCTACGCGCCGGCCGCGGCGGGGCGGTGCCGGTGCGAGGTGACCGATGGCTGACGCTCTCGCCCGCCGACCGGCTGTTACCGCAAGAGAAACGCTATTCCGCATGATGGAACATGTGGTATTCAGGGGCGAGTTCTCCCATCCCCATGGAGGTGGCGCCCATGCGCCCTGTTCGCCGTCTCGCCCTGCCGCTCGCGGTGGGGCTCGCCTGCGGTGCGGCACTCCCGGCCTCGGCCGGAGGATCCCGCGCGGCCCTCAAGCCCACCGACCCGCCCAAGCCCGCCTCCTTCACCCGGCACGTGGTGGACGGAGCCCTCCAGGGCGCGGCCTTCTCCGTCGCCTCGGACGTGTCCGGCGACCGCCGCCCCGAGATCGTCGCCACGGGCTTCGGCACGATCGTGCCCGGAGGCCCCGCCCCGTTCGGAGAGATGGCCGTCTACAAGATCGGCCGTGACATCGACACCTGGGGCAAGGAGCGCGTCTTCGGCCCCGAGGCGGGCATCGCCTACCCGAACGAACCCGCCGTCGCCGACTTCGACCGCGACGGCGACGCCGACATCGCCGTCCCCGGAGGCTTCTTCCAGTGCGCGCCCGCCCTGTGCGGCTCGCTCACCTGGTGGGAGCAGACCCGCAAGGACTGGAAGCGGCACGACCTCGTCTCCCCCGGCACGCAGCCGCTCTTCTACCACGGCGCGGTGCCCGTGGACTTCGACCGCGACGGACGGCTCGACCTCGTCACGATCGGCGAGTCCTTCCCGGCCCCGGTGGCGATGATGGAGGGCCGGGCCCCCGCCAACGCCTGGGTGCAGGTGTTCAGGGGCAAGCGCGGAGGAGGCTTCGCCGCCGAGCCCGTCACCCTCGGCCCGGGCGGCGGCGCCCTTCCCGAGGTCGCCGACGTCGACCGCGACGGCGACCTCGACGTCGCCAGCGCCCAGTACTTCCAGACCGGCGCCTCCTACGTCTGGCTGGAGAACCTCGGCCGCGGGAAGTACACGACGCACACGATCGACACGACCCAGGGCCGGTCCATCCAGATCAAGCTGGTCCGCAACCTCCGGGGCGACCGCAAGAACGTGTGGGTGGCCTCCAACCACACCAACACCGCGTTCCCGCCCGGCTCCTCGGATCCGGCGTCCCAGGTCGTCACCTACGCGGTGCCGAAGGACCCGCGCCAAGCCTGGACGCCGACCGCGATCTCCGAGGGCATCACCGCCCGGCCCCGGCCGGGCCAGGCCGCCCCCGGTGTCATCGGGGACGGCGACATCGACGGGGACGGCGACATCGACATCGCGGTCTCCGGCGACGGCGACCCGCGCCTGTTCTGGCTGGAGCAGCGCGGCGACGGCTCCTTCACCACGCACGTCCTGGCCGAGGGCCACGGCCAGGCCGGCGGCGCGATCGTCGCAGACCTCGACCGGGACCGCCGCAACGACCTGGCCTTCTCGGTGTACGAACTGAACTCCGTCGTGGTGTTCACCCGCTCGGGCGGCGGGAGGTTCCCCGCCCGGGGCTGATCCGGCCGCGCCGCCGCCCCCGGGACTCCGGGGGCGGCGGCGCTCGCGGAAAGCGTCAGGGTTCGGTCGTAATGCGACTAGCGCAGGCCTGCGGCGGGCTTGAAGGAGGAGGCCCGCCTGGGGCGGGCCTCCTCGTGGGGATCAGCTGTTGGGGATGACGGCGGCGAGGGGGAGGGTGCCGCCGACGAGGGAGTAGGTGGTGGCGCCGCAGGTGGCCAGGGTGTCGGAGTCGGTGCAGTAGTGGGTGGTGGTGTGGGCGCCGGTGGCGAGGTCCTTGGCCCAGGTGGAGGCGAAGTCACGCAAGCGGGCGGTGTTGGTGGTGGTGGGGGAGCAGCCGGCTGCGAGGGTGCCGAGCCAGTTGGTGTTCTCGCCCTCGACGTCCACGTGGCAGCTGGCGCCGGTGCCGGAGGTGCCGGAGTAACCGGTCCACAGGAGCTGGATGCCGACGAAGCCGGCACCGAGGGAGGCGAGGGCCCCGAAGGAGTTGTTGGAGCTGTTGATGGTGGCGGGGCGGGCGGCGATGCTGAGCACGGGGCGGGTGGCGCCGTTGGAGATCGCCTGGAGGTTGGTGGTGAAGCTGCTGTTGGCCGCGACCGGATCGAAGAGGATGGCGCCCTTGAAGGCGGCGTAACCGTTGTCGGCCAGGCGCTTGCCCACGGCCGAGGCGAAGTGGCCGCCGGCGGAGTGGCCGCCGACGATGTAGTTCACGGGTAGGGCATGGCCGCTGGGCGGGGTGATGGTGCGGGCCGAGAGGGCGTCCCCGACGGTGGCGGCGAGGGTCGGGTTGCCGCCTGTCATGCTCGCGTTGATGCACAGGACCGCAACGCCCTTCTCGGCGATGGCCTTGCTGGTCCCGCGCAGGTTGCCGCAGCCGCGGCTGAAGCCGTGCTCGGCGAGCATGAGCGCGGTCGGCGTGGTGTTGGGGAAGTACCAGTCGGTGCTGTAGGACGTGCCGCCGATGCTGATCGACTGGTTGACGCAGGTGCTGGTGGCGGAGGAGTAGTTCGAGCAGGAAGTCGCGGCGTGCGCGGCCGGCACACCGACGACGGATCCCACGAGGGACCCCACGGCGGCGACGAGGGTGGCGACGATGCGGCGGGGCCGCCTGTTGAAGATGACCTTCACTGTCTCTCCCGGGGTGTAGGAGACCATGACCGGTGCGCCCGGCGGATGGGTGATCCGGGGGCACGCGGTCTCCTTAATGGAAACCGCGTTTCGCACAGTAGGACAAAATGCCGCCCCATGGTCTGGCCGGAAACGGTCGCCGATCATGGTTTGAGCGCGCCGGGACCCGCAGACGGCGTCGGTCTCGGCGACATCAAGGCGTTCGCCATGGACCGCACCCTCGCGCGCGGCACTTCGCCATACGTGCCGGCGGGACTCAGCGGCGCAGAGCGCGCAGCCTGTCCCGGATCCCCCACCGGGCGACCCTGATCATCGACTCGACGATGACGTCCTGGCTCATCTTGCTGGAGCCGTGCATGCGCTCGACGAAGGTGATGGGCACCTCGACCACGCGCAGGCCCGCCCGCAGGGAGCGCAGGGCCAGATCGATCTGAAAGCAGTAGCCGCGGGAGTCGACCCCCTGGAGGTCGAGCTTCTCCAGGGTCTCGCGGCGGAAGGCCCGGTAGCCGCCCGTGGCGTCGTGCAGCGGGATGCCGAGCATCAGCCGGGCGTAGACGTTGGCGCCGCGGGAGAGCGCCTCGCGGTGTCTGGGCCAGTTCTCCACCCGCCCGCCGGGCACCCACCGGGCCCCGATCACCAGGTCGGCCCCGGTCAGGGCCGACAATAGCGAGGGCAGCTGCTCGGGCTGGTGGGAGCCGTCGGCGTCCATCTCGACCATGACGTCGAACCCGCGGTCGAGGGCCCAGGCGAAACCGGCGAGGTAGGCGGCGCCGAGCCCGTTCTTGGCGGTGCGGTGCAGCACGTGGACCCGCTCGTCGGACGCGGCCAGCTCGTCGGCGAGCTTCCCGGTGCCGTCGGGGCTGTTGTCGTCGACCACCAGGACTTCCGCGGAGGGGGCCGCGGCGCGGACCCGGGAGACGACCAGGGGAAGGTTCTGGCGCTCGTTGAAGGTCGGAATGATCACGACGACGGAGTCCAGGGAGTTCATCTCAGCCCTCCAGGGTGTCCGGGGCGGCACGCCGTCGGGCCTGTACCGCGACCCCTATGCCGATGATGCCCACCAGCGCCAGAAGCCATTCGGGGAGCCCTCCGAGGCGATCACTGATCGTGGCGGAGGTGCGGACCGGCACCGAGGCGACCTGGATGTCGGGGGTGAACTCGCGGGACTGCTTGACCAGCCGCCCGTCGGGGGCGACG
Source organism: Actinocorallia sp. B10E7 (assembly GCF_039871655.1). Classification (NCBI taxonomy): domain Bacteria; kingdom Bacillati; phylum Actinomycetota; class Actinomycetes; order Streptosporangiales; family Thermomonosporaceae; genus Actinocorallia; species Actinocorallia sp. B10E7. The sequence goes on along the minus strand of NZ_JBDPLZ010000003.1, from coordinate 639,860 downwards.
ATCGCGCTGATCCCGCTGGTGGCCGCGACCAGGACGGGGCGGTCGTGCTCCACGGCGCGCAGCCGGGACATGGCCAGCTGCTGCCAGGGGAGGCTGGTGCGCCCGTAGGTGGCGTTGTTGGTCTGGACGACCAGGATCCCGCTGCCGTTCGCGGCGTCCCGGACGATGCCGTCGTAGGCCACCTCGAAGCAGATCACGTCGCCGACGACGGCCGGGCCGAGCCGCAGCCGGTTGTCCTGCGTGCCGCGCGCGAAGTCGCGGGAGACGCGCTCGAGCCGGGAGACGGCCGCGGTCAGGAGATCGCGGAAGGGGACGTACTCCCCGAAGGGCACGGGATGCCGCTTGGTGTAATAGTCGCCGGGGCCGTTCTCCGGGTCCCAGACGATGCCCCGGTTCTCCACCTCCTCGCCGTCCGGCGTGAGGGTCAGCGCGCCCACCAGGACGGGCACGCCCACGTCCTTGACCGCCTCGTCGATCACCTCGTAGGCCTCGGCGTCGCGGTACGGGTCCAGGTCGCTGGAGTTCTCCGGCCAGACCACGAGGTCGGGTCTGGGCACCTGCCCCGCCCTGACCTGGGCGGCAAGCTCCCTGGTCCGCGCCACATGGTTGTTCAGGACGGCCTGGCGCTGGCCCAGGAAGTCCATGCCGGAACGCGGCACGTTTCCCTGGATCACCGCCACGACCGCCTCCTTCTCGCCCGTGCGGGTGCTTCCCTGGCCCGTGGGGACCAGCACCCCGGCCAGCGGGACGGCCAGAGCTCCGGCCAGGCCGAGGGCGGTGGCCCGTCGGCGGTGCTGCAGGATCGCGTAGGCGAGCAGGGTGCCGATCAGCGCGGTGGCGAAGCTCGTCAGCGGGGCGCCGCCGAGCGCGGCGTAGGCGGTCAGCGGGGTGTCGGTCTGGGAGAAGGCCAGCCGGGCCCAGGGGAAGCCGCCCAGCGGGAACCTGCCGCGCACGAACTCCTGGGTCACCCACAGCGCGGCGATCCAGAGCGGCCACGACCGGGTGCGGGAGACCAGGGCCATCGCGGCGGCCATCGGCGCGAAGTAGACGGCCTCGGTGAGGCTCAGGCCCAGCCAGGCGTCGGTCCCGATGGGCCGCAGCCCCGGCAGGATCGGGACGAAGAAGAAGAGCCCGCAGACCAGGCCGGCGAGTGCGGCCGACCAGGCGCCCAGGCCGCGCAGCGCCAGGGTGAGCAGAGCCACTCCCACAGGGGCCAGCGGCCACAGGCCGGAGGCGCTGCCCTCGTCGGGGCCCAGCACGTTCGGGGGGAAGGCCAGGTACATGATCAGGCCCGCGACCGCCGCGGCCGCGACGCGAAGCAGCCGACGGGGGCGCCTCGCAGGGGCCTGGGGGGAGGATGAGGCGGGATCGGTGCCCTCGACGGGCGTATCCGCCGCCGTGTCCTGCATCAAACGTCTCTCCAGCCGTCCACCCGGATTCATCCGATGGTGAGACGTTACCGGTAACCGGGAGGGGCCCGGACACCCGTCGGGCCGGGCGCGTACCCACAGGCGGTGAGAACAGAGCGTCCGTTGTCTATAGGGTGCCCGGGCCCAGTTGATCCGGTGCTAGACCAGACGGCCAAACCTATCGGAACATGAGGCTTTGTCAACAGAGGCCGGGAAAGCGGAGGAGAGCCCGGTCAAGGACGATCGAGCGGGTCACCGGATCGGCGATGATGGAGGTATGCGCCCGCTGGTTCCTCTCGTCCTTTTGGCCCTGCCCGTGCTGGAGATCATGGTGATGATCCAGGTGGGGCGGATGATCGGCGGCTGGGGCGTGGCGCTGCTGCTGCTCGCCCAGGCGCTGCTGGGCTCCTGGATCGTCAAGCACGAGGGACGCCGGGCCTGGCGGCGGCTGAACGAGGCCCTGGCCTCGGGGCGGACGCCCGAGCGCGGTTCGGCCGACGCCGCGCTGATCCTGCTGGGCGGGGTGCTGCTGGCACTCCCCGGCTTCCTGACCGACCTTCCGGCGCTGGCGCTGCTGTTGCCCTTCACCCGTCCGCTGGTGCGCGGGCGGGTGCTGGCCTGGGCGGAACGCCGGGCGTCGGGCGCCGGCCTGTCCCCGACCGGCTTTCCCGGAGGGTCCTTCGGCCCGTTCGCCGAGCACCCGCAGCGGCCCGGAGCGGCAAGGCGGGAGGACGCGTCGGGCCCCGGCGTGATCAGAGGAGAGGTCATCAAGGACGGCGGCGAGGACGGCGGGAACACGGGAGGCCACGCGGAGGGCGACGGCCGGGAGGGGCGGCGGCTGGAGCCCTGAGAGGGGCGCCGGCGGGACGGGAGACGACGAGGGGCGGGAAAGAGCCTCCGAAAGGCCCTTCCCGCCCCACTCGCGTGTCAGGCGCTCTTGCGCCGTCCCGCACGAAGGATCGCGAGGCGTTCGGCGAGCACCTCCTCGAGATCCTCGATGGAACGCCGCTCCAGCAGCATGTCCCAGTGGGTACGCGGGGGCTTTCCCTTCTTGGCCACCGGTACCTCGCCGTCCATCAGCAGGGCGGGGACGCCGCAGCTCCTGCAGTCCCACGTCATCGGCACCTCCACCTCGGTGGCGAGGGTGACGGTGAACTGGTGGCCCTTCGGGCAGGTGTAAGACACCTCCTGGCGGGGCGCCAGATCGGTGTTCCGGTCGTTCTCATAGCTCGTCGCCCCGAGCCTCGTGCCGCGAAGTGCGCGCTCTGCCATCGAAAAACGCCTCCCAGACGGCTTGCGGTCCTGATTTGACCAACGCTGGATCTCGTCACAAGATTCCCGCCTGGAAGCGCTTCCAACCCTGCGAGTTGACGGCGCGTCCGAGCGTGTCCGGTCAGCGGACGGCGGCCTGCCACAGGCCGCGTCCGGCCATCACGTCGCGCAGCCCCTCCAGGTCGTCGGTCATGATCCCGTCGACCCCGGCGTCCAGCAGCCGCTCCATGGTGGGGAGGTCGTTGACCGTCCAGGCGTGCACCACCAGGCCGAGGGAATGGGCCTGGGCGATGTAGGAGGCGGTGGCGAAGGGCAGCGGGCCCAGGCTGTGCGGGATCTGGGCGCAGGCGACGCCCGCGGCGGCGGCCCGGGCCGCCGCGCCGCCGAGCCGGACCGCGGCCACCCCGCGGGGGCCCAGCGCGGTGCAGACCGGCTCCGTGGTGAACAGCGCGGCCCTGACCCGCAGCCGGGCCAGCCGCCGGGTGGAGAACGAGGTGATGCACACCCTGTCCCAGGCCCTGGTGCGGTGCAGCACCCGCACCAGGGGGCCGATCGCCGGCTCGTCCTTGATGTCGATGTTGAACCGGGTGTCGGGGAAGCTGCCCAGCATCTCCTCGATCAGCGGGATCGGCTCGGTGCCGGCGACCCGCGCGGTGCTCACCTTCCGGTAGGGCAGCCGGGCGATCGGGCCGCGCCGGTCGGTGACCCGGCCGAGGTGGGGGTCGTGGAAGGCCAGCAGGACGCCGTCCGCGGTGGCCTGGGCGTCGGTCTCGATGTAGCGGTAACCCAGGTCGACCGCCCGCTGGAAGGCGGCCATGGTGTTCTCGGGCGCGCCCAGGGCGCCGCCCCGGTGGGCGAAGGCCAGAGGACCGTCGTGGTCGAGGAACGTGTACCGCACCCTACCCAGTATGGGCCAGCCGGAGAGGAGAGCGCGGGATCCGCGGGAAGGTGTGATCCCGGTCGCGCCCAGGGGGGGTCAGCCCTGGGCGGCCCATTCCCTGCGGCGGATCTCGGCCAGCGCCACGGCCGTGGCCACCGCGACGTTGAGCGAGCCGACCCGGCCGGTCTGCGGGATGTAGGCGACGGCGTCGCAGGCCGCCAGCAGGGCGGGGGAGCAGCCGTGGTCCTCGCCGCCGACGGCCAGGCAGACGTCGCCCTCCAGGGGCGCCTCGTGCAGCGGCACGGCGTCGGTGGTCAGCTCCAGCGCGACGACCCTGAACCCCTCCTTGCGGGCCTGCCGGACCGCCTCGGCGGGCGGGCCCGCGTGGCTCCAGGGCACCAGCCGGTCGGTGCCCAGCGCGGTCTTCTGGGCGTTGGGGTGGGTCGGCTCGGTGGCGTTGCCCGCCAGCCACAGGTGGTCGACGCCGAACACCGCCGAGGTGCGGAAGATCGAGCCGATGTTGAAGGGCTGGGTGACCGACTCCACCAGCAGCCCGAGCCGTCCGGTGGTGTTGCGCCGCCAGGTGCGGTTGAGCCGCTTGACGTCGGTGGGCCGCAGCTGCCTGCGGGCGGCGGAGTGGGCGGGCTCAGACACGGGCCTGGACCTCCAGGATGCGATAGGACGAACGGGAGGCCAGCCGGGTGGCGGGCAGGCCGGAGGCGGTGAGCCAGCGTTGCAGGGAGTCGCTGCCCAGGTGCTTCTGGACGACGAGGTGGGCGAGCCCGCCGGGCTCGAGCCGGGGCAGCCAGGCCAGCAGCAGCTCGTGCAGGGCCTGCTTACCGATGCGGATCGGGGGATTGGACCAGATCGCCGCGAAGGTCGTCTCGGCCGGGATCTCGTCGGCCGTCACGAACCTCACATTGTCCAGGCCCGCGCTCCGGGCGTTCCGCCTGGCCAGCTCCAGCGCGCGCAGGTTCACGTCCACTCCGTAGACGGTCGCCTCCGGCGCCCGGCTGGCGAGGGTCAGCGCGATCGGCCCGTACCCGCACCCCAGGTCCAGCAGGTTCCCGTGCTCGGGCGGCGCGGGGACGCTGTCCAGCAGGATCCGCGTCCCCGCGTCGATCCGGTCGGGGGAGAACATCCCCCGGTCGGTCTCCAGCCGCAGGTGCAGGTCGCGCAGCACCAGGTCGACCGTCCCCGGCTTGCTGACGGCCCCGGGTTCGGCCGAGAAGTAGTGATCCCCCACGGCCATTCAGCCTAGTGGCCGCGGGGAGGCCGGAGGTCCGTGAGCGGCTCAGGGGAGCCGGGAGAACCAGAGGAGGGACAATGCCCCGGTGGCCATGGCGAGCAGGGCGGCCAGGAGGGTGAAGGTCGAGGTGACCTCCTTGTCCACCACCCGGAAGCCCAGCGAGGTGCCGATGCTCTGGTAGACCTCCGAGAGCTGCTCGGAGTCCTCGGCCTCATAGGCGCGGCCGTCGGTCTGCTCGGCCAGGGCCCGCAGGACCACCTTGTTGACGTCCACGGTGGTGGTCTCGCCCTCGATCGTGACGGTGCCGTAGGGGGTGCCGAAGGCGATCGTGGAGACCGGGACCTTGGCGTCGCGGGCCGCGCCGACCGCCTCGCTGATGGTCCGGCCGTAGGTGTTGTCGCCGTCGGACAGCAGCACGATGTGGGCGGGCGGCGGATCTTCGCCGCTGCTGGAGTCGAACGACCGGATGGCCTGCAGGGAGGCGAACACGGCCTCGCCGATGGCGGTGCGGCGGTCCAGCACGAGGTTGTCCACCGAGCGCAGCGCCGAGCCCCGGTCGGAGGTGGGCGGGGCGACGACGGTGGCGGTGCCGGCGAACGCCACGACCCCCACGTTGAAGCGCTCCGGCAGGCCCTCGATGAACGACTTGGCCGAGGCCTTGGCCGCCTCGAACCGCGACGGAGCCACGTCGGTGGCCTCCATCGACAGCGACACGTCGACGGCGACCATGATCGTCGCCCGTTCCCGCGGCACCTTGACCGGGGCCGCGGGCTGGGCGGTGCCCACCACCAGCAGCGCGAGCGTGACCAGGAACAGGCCTGCCACCAGGTGCCGCCGCCAGGCCGGGCGCTTGGGCGCCACCTGCGAGAGCGTCGGCAGGTTGGTGAAGGGCACGGCGAACCGCTTGGTGCTGCGCTGCCGCAGCACGTACAGCAGCAGGAAGACCGGCACCAGCGGCAGCAGGAGCAGCCATTGGGGGGAGAGGAAGGTCATGTGCGGCTCCCGAGGCGGCGGCGGCGCAGCGCGAACCGCGCGATGTCGATGACCCAGTCGCGGTCGGTGCGCAGCACCAGATGGGCGGCTCCGGCGCGGCGCAGCGCCGCCGCGTTCGCGGCCCGCTGCGCGGACGCGGCCTCCCGGTAGGCGGCGGCGACCCTGGGGGTGAGCATGATCTCCTGGATCGTCCCGGTCTCGGGATCGGTCAGCTCGACCAGGCCGCCCCCGGAGGGCAGGTCCAGCTCCCGGGGGTCGATGATCTCGACGGCGAGGGTCTGGTGCCGGGCCGCCATGCGGCGCATCGGCCCCTCCCACGCCGAGGTGTCGAGGAAGTCGCTGATGACCACCCGCAGGCCGCGGCGGCGCTGGCCCCGGTCGAGCGAGGTGATCGCGGCGGCCAGGCCCATCGAGCCGCGGCCGATCTCGGTGCGCTCGACCTCGCGCAGCAGCGAGTACAGCCCGGTCCTGCCGGTGCGGGCGGGACGGCGGCGCAGCCCGTCCCGCTGCATGAGGTAGGCGCCGACCCGGTCGCCCAGCCGGGTCGCGGTGAACCCGACGGCGGCCAGCGCGGCGACGGCCAGCTCGCGTTTGGCGTAGTCGGCGGTGCCGAAGTCCATGCTGGCCGTCAGGTCGACCAGCGCCCAGGCCTCCAGCTCGTGGTCGGCGATGAGGTCCCGTACGTGCGGGACGGCGGTGCGGGCCGTCACCGACCAGTCCATGTGCCGGACGTCGTCCTCTCCCGGCTGGTAGGCGCGGGCCTCGGCCAGCTCGCTGCCGGGCCCCGGCAGCAGCCCCAGGTGCTCGCCGCCCAGCAGCCCGTCGAGCCTTCCGGTCACCTTCAGCTCCAGCCTGCGGAGCCTGTCCTCGGGAATGCGCATCAGACGGGGCCGTGGTTCCAGACGACGCGCGGAGGCGGCACGCAGGCCAGGATGCGGGCGATGAGCTCGCCGGGGGAGACCCCGTCGGCGACCGCGTCGAACGACAGCACCAGCCGGTGGGTGAGCACGTCGCGGGCCACGTCGTGCACGTCCTCGGGCAGCACGAAGTCCCGGCCGCGCAGCAGGGCCAGCGCGCGGGAGGAGGAGACCAGGCCGAGGGTGGCGCGAGGGCTGGCGCCGATCTCGATCAGCGGGCCCAGGTCGGGCATGCGGTAGGCGGCCGGCTCGCGGGTGGCCATGACCAGCCGGACGATGTAGTCGGCGACCAGCTCGTGCACCGCCACCCGGGAGGCGGTGCCCTGCAGGTCCTGCAGCAGGTCCGGGTCGAGCACCTGCTCGGGGACCGGGGGCGTGGCGCTCATCCGGCGCAGGATGAGCAGCTCGTCGCGGGCGTCGGGGTAGGACACGTTGATGCGCATGAGGAAGCGGTCGCGCTGCGCCTCGGGCAGCGGGTAGACGCCCTCGGACTCGATCGGGTTCTGGGTGGCCAGCACGATGAACGGCCTGGGCAGCGGGAACGTCCGCCCGGCCAGCGACACCTGCCGTTCCGCCATGACCTCCAGCAGCGCCGACTGCACCTTGGCGGGCGCGCGGTTGATCTCGTCGGCCAGCACGAAGTTGGCGAACACCGGCCCGAGCTCGACGTCGAAGGACTCGCTGGAGGGGCGGTAGATGCGGGTGCCGACGATGTCGGAGGGCACCAGGTCGGGGGTGAACTGCACCCGGGCGAAGGTGCCGCCGGTGACCTGGGCCAGCGAGCTGACCGCCAGGGTCTTGGCGACGCCGGGGACGCCCTCCACCAGGCAGTGGCCTCCGGCGAGCAGGGCCACCACGAGCCGCTCGACCATGTGCTCCTGCCCGACGATGACCTTCTTCACCTCGGCCAGGGCGCGCTCGAGCAGCACCGAGGCCTGTTTCATGTCATCGGCGACAGTCACACTCGCCCCTTCACCCCGAATTCCGAACTTTGTTGTCCGACCCTACGTGAATTACCCCTCGGTCCGGAGCCGACACGAGGAGAGAGATCGCAGTAGGGTGCGGGCATGACCGCCCCACTCGGCCCATTCCGGCTGACGGCCAGGATCCTGTCCTCGCCCGCCGGTATCGTGTACGCCGCGCTCGACCCGGCGGGGCGTCAGGTCCAGGTGGCGCTGCTGACCAGGGGAGCGGCCTCCGACCCGGCGGCCCGCGACAGGTTCGCCGCCGCGGTACGGGAGTCGGGTCCGGAGGTGAGCGCCGCCGACACCGAGGACCAGGGGCCGTGGGCGATCGGCACCGGGAACCTGGCCGGGCTGCTGGAGCCGGTGCTGCTGCGGGACGAGGCGAAGGGCCCGCAGTTCCTGCACCACTGGGCCGGACGGGGCGAGGACCCGGCCTTCCCCACCGGCCGGCGCGCGGGCGAGGCGGGGAAGAACGCGACGAAGGCCGAGTACCCCACCTTCACCGGCTCCCCGGGAACGGGGAACTGGAGCACCGACGGCACGCTCTCCTCGGCGGCGAGCCGGGCGCTGGTCGTGCTGGCCCTGCTGGTCCTGGCGCTGCTGCTCGTCGGGATCGTGGTCCTGCTGGTCTGGCTGCTGCGCTCCCAGCCGGAACCGCTGCCGGCCGAGCCGGTGCCGACCCTCACCACCACCGAGCCGGCCTCTCCCTCCCCCTCGCCGACCCCGTCCGGGAGTTCGGGGACCCCCACGCCCGACCCGTCCGGCTCGACCCCGATCCCCACCCTGCCGGGGCCCGGCCAGGGCACCGGACCCACACCCTGGCCGGACGACGGCGGGGATAATCCGCTGTGATCGCGGTTAGATAAGCGAGGACGCCGACCGCCGGAAGGACCACCGCCGTGTACATCGCCGCGATCGACCAGGGCACGACCTCCAGCCGCTGTCTGGTGTTCGACGAGACGGGCCGGGTGGTGGCCGACGCGCAGGAGGAGTTCACCCAGATCCTGCCCCGCCCCGGCTGGGTCGAGCACGATCCGGTGGAGATCTGGACGTCGGTGGAGACGGTCGTGGCCCGGGCGCTGGAGCGCGGCGGGCTGAGCGTGTCCGACCTGGCGGCCGTGGGCATCACCAACCAGCGCGAGACCACCGTGGTGTGGGACGCGGCGACGGGCGAGCCCGTGCACAACGCGATCGTCTGGCAGGACACCCGCACCGACCGCGTCTGCCGGGAGCTGGAGGGGGCCGTCGGCCGGAACCGCTTCCTGGACTCCTGCGGGCTGCCGCTGGCCACCTACTTCTCCGGCCCCAAGCTGCGCTGGCTGCTGGAGGAGGTGCCGGGCCTGCGCGAGCGCGCCGAACGCGGCGAGGTGCTGTTCGGCACGATCGACTCGTGGCTGATCTGGAAGCTCACCGGAGAGCACGTCACGGACGTCACCAACGCCTCGCGCACCATGCTCATGAACCTGCGGACCCTGGACTGGGACCCGCACACCCTGGAGGCGTTCGGCGTCCCGGCGGGCATGCTCCCGCGGATCCGCTCGTCCGCGGAGGTCTACGGCACCGGCAGCGGCGTGCTGGAGGGCGTGCCCGTGGCCTCGGCGCTGGGCGACCAGCAGGCGGCGCTGTTCGGCCAGTGCTGCTTCGATGAGGGCGACGCCAAGAACACCTACGGGACCGGAGCGTTCCTGCTGCTCAACACCGGGACGCAGCCGGTCGCCTCTCAGCACGGGCTGCTGACGACCGTCGGCTACCGCATCGGCGACGAACCGGCCTCCTACGCGCTGGAGGGCTCCATCGCGATCGCCGGGGCGCTGGTGCAGTGGCTGCGCGACAACCTCGGCATGATCTCCTCGGCGGACGAGATCGAGACGCTGGCCCGCACCGTGGACGACAACGGCGGCTGCTACTTCGTGCCGGCCTTCTCCGGGCTGTTCGCGCCCTACTGGCGGTCGGACGCGCGCGGCGTGATCGTCGGCCTCACCCGGTTCGTCAACCGCGGGCATCTGGCACGGGCGGTACTGGAGGCCACCGCCTGGCAGACCCGCGAGATCGTCGACGCGATGAACGCCGACACGGGGATCGTGCTGGACTGCCTGAAGGCCGACGGCGGCATGGTCGTCGACGAGCTGTTCATGCAGATCCAGGCGGACGTCCTGGGTGTCCCGGTGGTGCGTCCGCGGATCAAGGAGACCACCGCGCTCGGCGCCGCCTACGCGGCGGGCCTGGCCGTCGGCTTCTGGAGCGGAAAGGAGGAGCTGCGCGCCCAGTGGAAGGAGGACGGCCGCTGGACGCCCGCCATGACGGCTCAGGAGCGGGAGTCCGAGCACACCCGCTGGCGCAGGGCGGTGAACCGGACCTTCGGCTGGGAGGAGTGACCCCGGCGGAGCAGCCGGAGTCAGACGATCAGGCCCACGGCCAGCACCGCGATGATGAGCGCCGCGGCCAGCGAGGTGAGGGTGCGGGCGCGCGGGCCGCTGAGGGCGCGGCCCAGCAGCGCGCCCCCGCAGGCCAGCAGGAGCTGCCAGCTCAGCGAGGCGGCGAACACGGCGAGGACGAAGACCGCCTCGCCTGATCCGGTGAGCTCGTCCTCGGCCTGGCGGCCCAGCACCAGCGCGGCGAAGTAGACGACGGTCATCGGGTTGAGCATGGTGAGGCCGAGCAGCGCCAGGTAGGCGCGGCCGGAGCGGTCGAGGCGGGGGACGTCGCGCCCCGCGCTCTCCTGGAAGGCGCCGTGGGCGGTCCAGGCCGCCATGCCGAGCAGGACCAGTGCCGCGAGCAGGCGCAGGGGGCCGGCGATCGGGGCGATCAGCGTGCTCAGGCCGGCCCCGCCGAGTACCGCCGCCAGCGCGTACAGCCCGTCGGCGGTGGCGACTCCCGCGGCGGCCGCCGCGCCCACCCGCAGGGAGGTGCGGGCGCTCAATCCCATGATCAGCGCGCCGATCGCGCCGAGCGGGACCGCCACCCCGTAACCGGCCAGCAGGCCGGAGACCAGTGCTTCCACCATGCCGGGTGAGTCTGGCCCATGACCGGTGACCTGGGCAAAGGGTTTCCCGCGAGGGAGGTCAGCGGGTGGGCAGCCAGCCGACCCTCCCGGCGAGCAGCACCCAGCCGACGAACGCCACGATGTCGATGAGGGCGTGCGCCACCAGCAGCGGCATCACCCGGCCCCACCGGCGGTACAGCCGGGCGAAGATCAGGCCCATCACGAAGTTGCCGACCAGCCCGCCGATGCCCTGGTACAGGTGGTAGGAGGCGCGGAGCGCGGCGCTGGTCAGGTCCGCCTTCCAGTCCGGCCAGCCGAACTGGCCGAGCCGGTGCAGCAGGTAGCCGAGGATGATGACCTCCTCGACGACCGCGTTCTCGACCGCCGACAGCACCAGTACCGGGATCCGCCACCACACGTCCCCCAGCGTCGTGGGCACGACGGTGAGGTTGGCGCCGAAAGCCCGGGCCAGCAGGTAGAGCACCAGCCCGGATCCGCCGATGAACGCCGCGACGGCGGCGCCGTACCCCAGGTCGCGGGCGCGCGGCCGCCAGTCCACGCCGAGGGCGCGGCCCATCGGCTCGCCCGAGCGCCCCAGCAGGTGCGCCACCAGCGCGACCGGTACCAGCGCCGAGGCGATGGAGAACAGCTGCCAGGCCAGTCCGAGCCAGGGGCGGCCCGGCGCGGAGTCGGTGACCAGGGAGGCCGTCTGCTCGTTCAGTGCCCTGGAGGCGGTCACCGATCCCAGGAAGGAGATGACCGCCGCCACGCCCGAAGCGCCCAGCGAGAGCGCGAGAACCAGCCAGACCTCCTGGCCCAGGACGCGGCGGGACGGCAGGGTGGGGGAGAGCGGGATCTCACGGGTCACGGCACCGATCGTCGCATGTCGGCGACCGAGGGTGTCAAACCGGACACAGGGGTGGCAGTAAGGTCCTGGAATACGCCAAGATCCTAACTTAGGTACGGGCAAAATCGGAGTGGTCGATCATGGACGATCACCGGCGCGGCAGGGCGCTGCCGGCGGGTGTTTACCGGCTGTTCGCCGACGGCGGCAACGGTCGTACGCTCAACGTGCCCCTGCCCGACGGGGCGGTGGTGTGGCCCGACCGCAGCTACCGCAGGGACCACCCGGTGACGCGGCCCGCGTTCTGGCTGAGCGACGCGCCGGTCACCGCGGACGTCTGGCGCGCGCTGGCCGCCGAGCACCCCTATTCGGGGCTGTGGCCGCTGCTGCTGGACGAGTCGGCCCAGCCGTGGTCGGCCGGCCAGGTCGCGCCCGAGCCGGAGTCGGAGATCGATGTGTACGACCCGGCGCTCTTCATGGCCGAGGTCTGGCAGGACATGATCGAGCCGAGGCTGCGCTACGGCGACGACTTCGACGACCTGGCGCCGTTCGGCAAGTACTGCCCGGGCCTGGCCCCGCCCGGCGAGCCGATGGCCGAGCCGCAGGAGGCCGCCGACTGGTACGCCGGGCAGATCGCCGACGGCCTGACCACGCTGCTGGGCCTGGTGGCCGCCTCGCGCAGCGCCGACGCGCTGGCCGTCATGGGCTGGCAGGGCGCGCTCAACCACAACCAGTGGACGGCTCCGCTGGCGGCCGTCGTGCGCAGCTGGGAGGACAGGTTCGGGGTCAGGCTGGTGCGGGTGGGGTTCAACACCCTGGAGTTCAGCGTCTCGGCGCCGCCCCGCGAACTGGAGCACGCCGTGCACATCGCCGCCGAGCACTGGGCGTTCTGCCCCGACGTCATCGCGCAGGGCGCCGGCAGCCTCGAGGCCTACGCCGCGGAGCTCGTCGGCCGCAACGCCTGGTCCTTCTGGTGGGATTGACTGATGTCCCGGCTCTCCGGTGTCCTGGCCGCCCTCCCCGCGCTCCTGCTGCTGTGGTACCTGCCTTCGCTCGGTGAGCTGTACTGGTGGCGGGAGCAGACCCGCTACGGGGCGGACGGCGACCGGCGGGAGATACCGGGGTTCCCGGGCCCGCCGGACTGGACGCCGCACACCCTGGTCGCGCTGGCGGCCTGCGCGCTGGTCCTCGGCGTCTGTCTCGTGGTGTCGGTGCGGCGGCCGGTGTTCGGGTTCGTCGCGGGCGTGCCGCTGACCGTCGCGGGCGTGTACGGGATGCTCTCGGTGGACCATCCGCGGGCCCTGGTCGAGAAGCTGGGGTTCCTGTCGCTGCCCGGCCCCGACGTCACGGCCGAGCAGCTGCGCTCGGGGACCATGAGCCACCTCGGCCAGGGATCGTGCCTGCTGGCGGGAGGCGCCCTTCTCGCCGCCGCGTTGTGCGGTCTTCTCCCGTCACGCCGCCCGCCGCTGAGCGCGCCGCTCGGCGCCCTGGCGGGGCTGGCGGTGATGGCGTTCGCCTGGGGATGCGTGATCGAAGGCGGTACCAGGTACACCGAGGCACGGCCCGCGCTGACGGCCCTTGCCGCGCTCCTGCTCGGCTGCGCGGCGGGGGCACGGCGACTGCCCGCCGTCGCGGCCCTGGCGTGCGGTCTGCCGGTCTTCGCGCTCGGGCTCACACATGTCCTGGAGAAGGGCGTCCTGACCGGGATCGTCAACGTGGTGCTGCCCCGGTCGCTCGACAGCGGCGAGCACATGCTGCTGCTGCGCGGCTCCGTGTTCGCGTCCGCGATCCCGATGCTGGTGATGGGCGCCGCGCTCGTGGTCGCGGCGCTGGGACGGGTGAAGGACCGTGGTCGGGTCACCTCCTCCAAGCGGCCCGCCCGCCCCGTCCCGGCCGCGCGCCGGGGGCGGACGGGTGGGACGGGACGGGCGGCCCGCCAGAGGCAGGCCGCTCGCTGAGGCGTCCCGGCCTCCCGGCCGCGGACTCCGGCGGGCCGGGCGGCGGCCCAGGACGTGACCGTACGGGACTCCGGTCCCATGCGCCTGGGCGGCGGGGCCGTTCATTCTTTCTGCAGGGCATTCCCGGCGGAAGGAAAGATCTTGCTGCGTTACAGGCTCCTCGGTGCGGCCTCGGGCCTGCCGGCCCTCTTCGCGTTGTGGTACTTGCCTTCGCTCGGTCAGCTGTACTGGTGGCGTGAGGGGAACTCCTATGGAGCGTCCGGGGACTGGGCGTCCGGTGATCCCGCCGAGATACTGCGCGCCTTGAATCCGCCGAACTGGAGCGTCCGCGCGGTGGTCGCGTCGGTGCTCTGCGCGCTGGCGCTCGGCGCGGCTCTCGCGGCGTCGAGGCGGCTGCCGGCGCTGGGAGTCGCGGCCGGGCTGCCGCTGGCCGCCGTGGGCGCCTACGCGCTGGTCCGTCGAGAGGACATCGGTGCCCTGGCCCGGTTCCTGCCGTTGCCCGGAGGCCCGGAGGTCTCCTCCCGGCAGTTGCGGGAGGGCACGGAGATCTACCTCGGCCAGGGGATGTGCCTGCTCGTGGGAGGAACGCTGCTGGCCGCCGTGCTCTGGGGGTCGCGTACGTCCCGCCGCTCGCCGTGGAGACCGCTTCCCAGCGCCGTGGTGGGGTTGGTGGTGCTGGTGGCCGCCTTTGGCTGTTCCTTCGATTCGCGAGTCTGGGTCATGCCTGACGTGCTGGACACCGTGATGAGGGTCGGGCTGACGGCGGTGGCGGCCATCCTGTTCGGCTGGCTGGCGGCGTTCCGGCGCCTCTCGCCCGCCGCGCCCCTGGTGTGCGGCGTTACGGCACTCATACTCGGCGTGGACCACCTGTTCAGCGGCGAAGCGTTCAGTGGGCACCTTCTGCTCAAGCTGAAACAGAAGATGCTGTCCCCGACGCTCTTCGAAGACCACTATTACGAGGCCATTGAGCTGGGCGGGCACATCCTCGCCGGGGGGACCCTGCTCGTGATGCTGGGTGGCGCGCTCGTGGTGGCGGCCGTCGCGCGGTTGACCGTCCGCGAGCCGTCAGCCGGGGACGGGCCGCCCGCCTAGCGTCTCATCTCTCCCGGCCGCGGGACTTCAACGGGACGGGCGGCAGTTCCGGGGCCGGGATGCGCGGCCCGCTGTAGCCGTGGACGACGCCCAGGGAGTCGCCCGTCATCCAGGCCTCACGCGCGGCCGCGATCTCCTCGCCGGTGCGGGCCACGAAGTTCCACCACATGACCAGCCTCTCCTCGAACGGCACTCCGCCCAGCAGGAGGACCCGGGCGGGGGAGAGGGCCTCCAGCGGCAGGACGTCGCGCCCGCTGCCCAGGTAGACCAGCCGGCCGACGGGGGCCTCGGCGTCCGCCACCCGGACGTCGCCGGACATGGTGAGCACCGCGTACTCGAAGTCGGGCTCCAGCGGCAGGCCCGTGCGCGCCCCGGAGTCCAGGCTCAGGTCCGCGCCGGTGATCGGGCTGAAGACCCGGCCGGGGGACAGCACGCCGTCCAGCTCGCCGAGGAAGACCGTCGCCCGCACCCCCGGCGCGGTGATCACCGGGAGGTCGGCGTGGTGGGAGAAGTCCGGGGCGGTGTGCCGGTGGCCGTCGGGCAGGGCCACCCACAGCTGCGCCCCGTGCAGGACCGGGTCGTGCGGGACGGGCGACTCCTCCGAGTGCGCGATGCCCCGGCCCGCCGTCATCAGGCCGAGTTCGCCCGGCCGGATGGTCTGCAGGCTGCCGAGGCTGTCGCGGTGCAGGACGTTCCCGGCGTGCAGCCAGCTGACCGTCTGCAGCCCGATGTGCGGGTGCGGGGCGACCTGCATGCCGGGCGCGTCCGCGATGTCGTCGGGCCCGTAGTGGTCGAGGAAGCACCAGGCCCCGACCATCCGCCGCCCCAGCGTCGGCAGCAACCGCAGGGCCTTGCTCTCCCCGAGCCGTACCTCCTTGACGGGCAGCTGCTCCAGCACGGGTCGGGCGGACGCGGCGGCGGTGCCGCCGATCACGCCGGGCACCGGACGGGTCTCGAGATCGCTCATATTCCTCACCGTACTCGCCGGGGAGAAAGTCGATCTCCACCGGAAGGACGGGGAGTTCCATGGTGACCGGGGGCGGGGTAGCGGTTACCGTGAGTCTGACCGGGAGTGCGGGAACAGCGGAGACGGCGGTGGTGGAGCGGCGGTGGACGAGGAGCCCGTGGCGGAGCCCGCTTCGGGGCTGGCCGCCGAACTGTGGGATCTGGCCGGGCTCGGCCTGCTGGTGACCGCGCCCGTCCGGGAGCTGGGCCGCGACGTGGTGGTCCATCTGGCCAGGACGGGACTCGAGCGGGCCCTGGAGCAGCCGGCCGTCCGGGAGCCGATCGAACAGGCCGCCCGGTACACGGCGTCGCGTGTCGCGGCCTCCCTCACCGACCGGCTCGCGGGCGAGCTCGCCGCCGCGGCCGAGGGCAACCCGGTGACCGCCGCGGCCCTGGACGTGGCGGGCCGCGCCGCCGACCACCCGTGGTCCCGCGCCGCGCGGCGGCTCGCCCTGCGCAATCCCCTCGCCCGCGCCACCACCGAGAGCCTGGTGGGGCTGACCGAACGGGCCGCGGGCACCGGTCTGGCCCGGGCCGCCGCCGGAGTGGCGCTCGACCCGGTCGTCGACGTCGTCGCCGACGTCATGCTGGACGTGATCATGGAGCTCGGCCCCGAACTCGCCCTGGAGATCGCCGAGGAGACGGCTAGGCAGACCGCCTCGGACCTGGCCGGGACGGTCAGGACCGGCCTGTCCGGGCTCGGCTCGGCCGCCGTGGAGCTCGGCCCGCTCCCGGCCGCAGCGGTCGGCTGGAGCCGGAGCGCGGCCCGCAGCGAGTCGGCCCGGCTCGCCGCACGCACCGCCGGGGAGGTGGCCGCGGCCGTCGAACGGCTCGGCGTGCCCGAGCTGACGGCCAGGAGCGCGCTCGGCGCCGCGGGCTGGGCGGCGCGCACCGACCTGGGCAGGGAGCTGACCGGCATGGCCGAGGAGGTCGTCCGAGCCGCCCTGCGCGACCTGACGCGCGACATCGCCCGCGAGTCCGTCCGCCTGTCCTGGACCCGCGCGGTCGGCGCGCTGCTCGGCGAGGAGCCGCCGCCCCCGCCGGACCCGGCCGCCGGGAACCGGATCGCCCGCCTGCTCGCAGCCCCGGCGCAGGACGCCGCCGCCGGCCTCGCCGTCCGGGTGTCGTTCCGGCTCGCCCCCGCCGCCGTGCCCAGGATCGTGGTCAGCGCGGCCAGGAGCACCCGCGTCCGCGCCTTCCGCCGGACGTCTTAGACGGAGGCGGGGCGCAGGAACCCGGCGGAGGCGGTCATCACCGCCAGTCCCGCGGTGACCAGCGCGAAGGAGACGGGAAGCGAGGTCAGCGAGGCGATCCCGCCGATGGCCGCGGGGGCGACCAGCAGGCAGGAGTAGGTGAGGGTGGCGATCCCCGCGACGCCCTGGCCGGGATCGGCGGCGGCCCTGCCCCCGGCGGTGAACGCCAGCGGGATCACCACCGCGACGCCGAGACCGATGAGCCCGAACCCGGCGATCGCCGGGAGGGGGTCGCGGGCCAGGACGACCGCGAGCCCGCCGAGCAGCGCCAGCACGCCGCCGAGCCGCACCGTGCGGACCGGGCCCAGCCGTGCCACCACGGCGTCCCCGCCCAGCCGGGCCAGCGCCATCGTGAGCGCGAACGCGGTGTAGGACACCGCCGCGACACCCTGTCCGGCCCCCGCGACGTCCCGCAGATAGACCGCGCTCCAGTCGGCGGCCGCGCCCTCGGCGAGCACCGCGCAGGCTCCGACCAGGCCGATGCCGAGCACCTCCCGTCCCGGGAGCGCGAAGTGCGGCGGCGCCACCGAGTCCAGGCCCGGCCGGGAGGCGGGAAGGAACGAGGAGACGAGCAGCCCGCAACCCAGCAGGACCAGGGCGGTGACGGCCAGATGCGGCCGGGCGTCGATCCCGGCGTGGGCGGCCAGCACGCCCGTTCCCGCACCGGCCAGCGCCCCGACGCTCCACATCCCGTGCAGCCCGGACATGATGGGGCGGCCCAGCGTCTCCTCGATCTGCACGCCCTGGGCGTTCATCGCCACGTCGGCCAGTCCGCCCAGGGCCCCGTAGACCAGCAGGACCGGCCACAGCACCGCCAGGCCGGGGGCCAGCGGCGGCAGCACCAGGGCCAGGCACCAGCCCGCCAGCAGCAGGCGGGTGGCGGTGCGCCCGCCGATCCGGTGGATGAGCCTGCCCGCGACGGGCATCGCCAGGAGCGTCCCGACGGCGGGGGCGAGCAGCGCCAGCCCCAGCCCGCCCGCCCCGGTCTCGACGCGCTCCTGGATCCAGGGGATGCGGGTGGCGAAGGCTCCGCCCACCGCGCCGTGGACGGCGAACACCACGGCGATCGGAAGCCGCCGGCCGGAGGTTCGTGCCATCTGCCTAACTTAACGGGTGACTTTGTTTACTCAAGGTCTGCTGACCGGGGGAAATGGCGTTGTAAGGATGAGCGGATTAAGGTCATCAAGGTGCAGCCCGACCCCCCGCCGCTCTGCAAGGCGCCAGAAGAGGCGTTCGTTCGTGACCACACGCGGCTGAGAACAGTTCCGTACCTGCCCGAACTCCGACTCCACCAGGCCGACGACCCGTACGGCCTCTGGGAGCACACCGAGGACACCGGCCTGCCGTTCTGGTCCTTCGCCTGGACCGGCGGCCTGGCCCTGGCCCGCCACGTGCTGGACTCACCCGAGTTGGTGCGCGGCCGCAGCGTGCTGGACGTGGCCAGCGGCTCGGGCGTCGTCGCCCTCGCCGCGGCGCTCGCCGGCGCGAGCGGGGTGACCGCCAGCGAGGTCGACCCCTACGCGGTCGCCGCGATCAACGCGAACGCCGACGCCAACGGCGTGTCCGTCACCGCGGTGTGCGAGGACCTCCTGGACTCCCCCCGGATCGACCACGACGTCGTGCTGGCCGGGGACGTCTTCTACGACAAGGCGGTGTCCCGCCGTGTCGAGCCGTTCCTGCGCAGGGCCGCCGAATCGGGCGCCCTGGTGCTGGTCGGCGATCCGGGGCGGCGGTACCTGCCGCGCGGCGCGTTCACCGCGCTGGCCCGCTACGACGTCCCGGTGAGCCGGACGGCCGAGGGCTCCCGGCGCAGGCGCACCACCGTCTGGCAGGTCCCCGCCCGCTGACGCTCCCGGCCCCGTTGGAACTCGCGGTCGAAGCGTGTGATGCTGGTCGCCCTCATCTTTCCGGCGTTCCCGCTGTCGTCGCCGTCGCTGCCGTTTTCATCGGAGGTGCCGTTTGGCCGAGGAGGAGGCGTTCCGGCGGTTCGTCGCCGAACGCTCCGCCGGGCTGCTCCGGCTCGCTTACCTGCTGACCGCCGACCGGGCCGGCGCCGAGGACCTGGTGCAGAACGCGCTGGTCAAGGCGTATCTTCGGTGGCGGAGCATCGAGAGCAATCCCGAGGCCTACGTGCGGCGCGTCCTGGTCACGGTGGCCGCCGACGAACGGCGGCGCGCCCACCGCAGGCACGAGACGGCGGTCGAGGCGCTGCCCGAGACCGCCGACGGCGCCGACCCCTACGCCGGGGTCGACGGGAACGTCCGGCTGCGGTCCGCGCTGGCGGGTCTGCCCGCCCGGCAGCGGGCCGCGGTGGTGCTGCGGCACTGGGTGGGCCTGGAGGTCGCCGAGGTCGCCGAGCTGCTCGGGTGCTCGGCGGGGACCGTCCGCAGCCAGACGTTGCGGGGGCTGGAGAAGCTGCGGGAGGCCTACGGGGTGGCCGTGGAGGGGGAGACCCGTGGATGACAGGGAACTGCTCGGCCTGCTGGCCGAGGAGGCGCCGGTCCCGCGTCCAGGCCTCGCCGACGAGGTCGTCGCCCAGGCCCGCCGTGCCCGGACCCGCCGCCGCTGGAAGACCGCGGCAGGGGGCCTCGCCCTGGCCGCGGCCGTGACGGTCGCGATCCCGTTCGTGCTGTACCGCCAGGACGCGTCGACGATGGACAGTGCGGCGCAAAGGCCCGCCCCGGCGAGCGCGCCGCTCGAGGACCAGGACCGCCCGGACCTGATGGAGGAGAAGGCCGCCGGCCAGAGCCAGGCCGAAGACAGCTCAAGGCCGGACGCCGCCGTCTACGAGGCGGCGATCGACGCCTTCCTGGAGACGAAGACCGGCGTCGCGCAACGCTCCCGTCCCCTGCGGATCCTGGACAGGATCTGCCCGCTGCGCGGCGAGTGCGCCGACCGTCCGCTCGACCGAGACCTCAAACGGGACCTCGCCGCGCGGATGCCGTCGGTGAGGTTCGTCCAGGACACCGCCGCCCTGAACCTCCTGGAGCCTCTGCGGCTGGGCGAGGCCCGGATCGAGGGGGAGAAGGCGCGGGTTCCCGTCTCGGGCGAGCTGCTGCGCCTGGAGCTCCGCCAGGGCCGCTGGCGGGTCGTGGGCGGGCCCTGACCCTTGTTCACGTCCGGTCGAGCCAGGTGACGGTGTGCGCCTCGGTCGGGTCCGGGACCTCCCAGCGGGAGGCCAGGCGGGTGATGACCTCGTCCGGGACGGGCGAGGGCCGGGCCCGGTTGCGGGCGCGCAGGACGGCGGGGGCCGCCTCCAGGGAGACCAGTTCGATCCGGGCGCGGTAACCGGCCGCGAGGCCGATGCAGCGTTCCCGCATCTGCCGTGACACGTTGGTGGCGTTCCAGACGAACGGGCTGCCCGCCCGCAGATGCCCCCTGGCCCGCTCGAAGGCGGCCGCGGCGACCGGCCGCTGATCGGCGCCGGGGGAGACGCCCAGTTCGGCGCGCAGCTCGTCGAGGCTGACGACGGGCAGGCCCGGCAGGCGTTCGGCGATCCAGGTGTCCTTGCCCGCTCCGGGCAGCCCCGACAGCACGGTGACCGTCAGGCGGGTGTCGTCGTAGGCGTCGTAGGACGGGTCACGGCCGGGAGTGCGGAAGTACTGGAAACGCGCGTGGTCGGAGGGGAAGGCTCTGGGCCCGTCCAGGCAGTCCTGCTCGGCGCAGTACTCCTCGTACAGGGCGACGTTCTCCAGCACCTCGGCGAGGTCGCCGCACTCCCGGCCGCGCAGGTCGGCCTCGGCGAGCAGGGCGAGGTCGGCGTTGGAGGCCAGCAGGCTCACCTGGAAGACGGTTCTTTGGAGGTCGGGGCGTTCCAACCCCCAGAAGGGCATCTGGTGATGGCGGACGAGCGCGGCCACATGTTCGCGCCAGGCGATCGGAGCGCCGAGCTCCCACAGGATCCGACGGGCCATCAGGTCGCCCTGGCGGGAATGGCCGTGCGCGGTGACGCGTCCGTCCTCCTCGCGGGTGCAGCGGGGTTTGGCCACGTCGTGCAGGAGCGCCGCGGCGAAGAGCCTGGTGCGCTGCTCCTCCGGGCGGTCCCGCCAGCGGGGCAGCGCGGCCAGCGCCTCGCACACCATCCGCGTGTGCGTCTCGACGTCCCCCTCGGCGTGGTGCACCGGGTCCTGCGCGACGCCCGCCAGGTCCCGGATCCAGGGGAAGGCGGCCCGGACGGACTCCCAGTCGACCCGCCAGTGCGGGGGGCGGGGGCACAGTTCAGCGAACGCCCGCATACAGCGCCTCCGGGTCGGCCAGTCCGTTCGCGACGATCGGCCGGTCCTGCCAGTGGCCTCCGGCGTCGAGGATCGCGGTGAGGAAACTCGAACGCACCCACTTGAATCGGGCGACGGTCCGCCCCTCCTCCTCGAGCTTGAGGTAGAGCCCCTCCATCTCGTCGGAGGCGTCGGTCTCGGCCCGTACCCGGTCGGGGTCGAGGCCCGCGGCGAGCGCGGCCTCGTCCAGGGACTCCCGCCAGCGTGCGGTCCGGCAGGTGGACGGGCCGACGAGCGACGTCAGCTTCTCCAGCCTGGAGACGGGGCCTTCGTGCAGTACCGGCACCGAGTGGACGGGGGTGCCCGCGAGCAGTTCACGGCGCGCGGCGGTGGAGAGAAAGACGTCCTCGTGCCGGTCGTAGACGTCGAACTCGCAGAAATAGTGGGGGAGGGCGTCGTAGAAGACGGTGTGCTTGGCGTACATCCACTCGCCGTACATGATGTACCTGTGGCCCAGCACCGGCCACAGCAGGTGCGCGACGGCCGACGCCCAGGCCTTGAAGGGCGCGAACTGCCGTTCCCTCGGGCCGCCGGTCAGGTAGTGGCCGCGTGACTGCAGCCGCAGCTCGCCGTCCGGCCCGAAGCCGACGCCGCAGTTGGCCCCGTCGAGCTTCTCCTCCACCACCAGGTGCCGCCCGGCCACCTCGCGGAACGGCACCGCGGCCAGATCGTGGTCGCCCGGCTGGAGCCTGGACCCCTGCAGGTGCGGAGTGCGGGGGTATTTGCGGATCATGCCATCGTTTTACGCGGTGCCGTCCGGCTCCGTCGAATGGTTTACCGCAGCCGGGCCCGGGCCTCCATCAACGCGAACCCCAGCAGGTTGAGGCCGTCCCATCGGGCGGGGTCGGCGGCGCGCTCGTCGTCGGCGGCCAGCCCGATGCCCCAGATCCGGTCGAGCGGGCTCGCCTCCACCAGCACGCGCTCCCCGGTGCCCAGCAGGTATCCCCGCAGGCCGGGGTCGCCGCCGAACTTCGCGACATTGCCCTGCACGACGAACTCGAACCGGTGCGCCGCCCACCGCTCCTCGTCGAACTCCTGGATCTCGCGTCCCAGCCGCTTGGCCTCGCCCGGGTGCCCGGCCGCCAGGATCAGCTCCTCGCGCTCGGTGTCGCCGAACAGGCGCGCCTTGGCGGCCATCATGTAGTGCTCCGCGCTGCGGTAGACCCTTCCGCCGTGCGCGGGATCCTCGAAGTCGCGCTCGAACCACTGGCTCAGCACGTGCTTACCGCTCCCGGTAGGCCGGTGCCCCCAGAAGAACAGGTACTTCGGGACGGCTCCATCGCTCCGCAGACGGAGGAGGTCTTCGACGCTGCGCGGCTCCATGCCCGCACTCTAAGGTCTGCGCGCGGTCCGAGAGGGGCGACGGGGCGCCGTTCAGGACGAGGTGGGGCCGCTCAGTTCCCAGTCGGGGGAGTTGACGGTGAGGCGGATGTCCTCGGGGCGCACCTCGGCTCCGCAGTGGCGGCAGGTGAAGACGAGGTCCAGGGGGTGGCCGCAGGTGTGCGCGGCGGCGACGGGGGGCTCGTCGGCCAGCCAGCGGTCGCCCCACTCGCGCAGCAGGTTCAGGATCATGCGCAGGTCGCGGCCCGCCTCGGTGAGGTGGTACTCGAAGCGGGGCGGACGGTCGGAGTAGCGGCGGCGGGTGATGACGCCCGCGGCCTCCAGGGAGCGCAGCCGGGTGGTGAGGATGTCGCGGGACGCCCCGGTGTTGCGGGCGATCTCGTCGAACCGGCGGTTGCCGAAGGAGATCTCGCGGATGGCCAGCAGCGCCCAGCGCTCCCCGACGATCCGCAGCGCGTCGGCGATGGAACAGGGCCTGCCGGTGTTCATGCCTACAAGGTTGCCATATCCAACCCACTGGGTCTACCGTGCCGCCATCACTAAGTTGGAAAATCCAACCTAGTGCCGCCCTCCGGGAAGGACCCGCTTTGAAATCCTCCGCACCCTCCGCCGCGGCCGTCCGGCTCGGTCCGGTCTTCGCCCTCGCCGCCGCAGGGGTCGCGATGTCCAACCTCGACCTGTTCATCGTGAACGTCGCGCTGCCCGTCGTCGGCGAGCACTTCGAGGACGCCCCGCTGTCCCGGCTGTCCTGGATCCTCAACGCCTACGCGGTGGTCTTCGCCGCGCTGCTCGTCCCGGCCGGCGGGCTGGCCGACCGCACCGGCCCCCGCCGCGCCTACCTGTGGGGCGTCGCGGTCTTCACCCTCGCCTCGGCGCTCGCGGCGCTCGCCCCCGGCGTATGGGCCCTGGTCGCGGCCCGGGTCCTGCAGGCCGCCGGGGCGGCCCTGCTCACCCCGGCCTCCCTGGGGCTGCTGCTGGCCGCCGCGCCGCCCGACCGGAGGGTCGGCGCGGTCCGGGGATGGACCGCCGTCGCCGGCCTGGCCGCCGCGCTCGGCCCGGTCGCGGGCGGGCTGTTGACCGCGCTGGACTGGCGCTGGGTCTTCCTGGTGAACCTGCCCGTCGGCCTGCTCGTCCTGCTGGCCGGTCCCCGCGTCCTGCCCGCCGCGCCTCCGGCCGGAGGCCCCCGCCCGGATCTGACCGGCGCGGGCGTCCTCACCGCCGCGATCGCCCTGCTGGCCCTAGGGCTGGTCAAGGCCGAGGACTGGGGCTGGACCTCCGCCTCCACCCTGGGGGTCCTGGCGGCCTCGGCCGTCCTGGCCTGCTGGTTCGCGGCGCGCTCGGCCCGCCACCCCGCGCCGGTCGTCCCCCCGGCGCTGCTGCGCACCCCCTCCTTCGCCCCGGCCACCCTGGCGAACCTGCTGTTCTCCGTGGCCTTCGCCGCCATGCTGCTGGCCTCGGTCCTGTGGGCGCAGACCGGCTGGGGCTGGTCGGCCCTGCGCACCGGCTGGGCCATCGCCCCCGGTCCGCTGATGGTGCCGGGCCTGGCCCTGGGCGCCGCGCCCCTGGTCCGCAGGATCGGCCCGGGAGCGGTCGCCGCCCTGGGTTGTGTCGTCTTCGCCGCCGGCAACCTGTGGTGGTTCGCCGCGCTGACCCCCGACCCGGCCTACCTCACCGCGTTCCTGCCCGGCATGCTGCTGACCGGGGTCGGGGTCGGCCTCACCCTGCCGACACTGGTCAGCGCGGCGGTCTCGGTCCTGCCCGCGGGTTCGTTCGCCACCGGTTCGGCCGTCGTCACCATGGCCAGGCAGATCGGCTCGGTCCTGGGAGTGGCCGCCCTCGTCGCGGTCCTGGGCACGGCGCCCGGCACCGGCGACTTCGACCACGGCTGGCTGTTCATCACCGCGGCCACCGCCGCCACCGGCGCGGCGGCCCTGACGCTCACCACCCGCCCGAGGAACGGATGAGCCGGTTTCACCCGCGTCCACCGCTGAAGATCGCCTAGACTCTTCCCGGTCGCGCCGCCGGGGCCCCGGGCGCCCCTCGCCGCCGTTCGGGAGGACGATCATGGGCTGGTGGAGAACGGCCGTCGCCTGGGCGTTGGTCTCGCCCTTCCTGACCTGGACGATGATGCGGATCTCCGGGCTCGACGCGGGTTTCCGGTGGATCCAGGTGGTCTCCTTCACCCCCTACGTGGCGGGCGCGGCGCTGGCGGTCCCGGTCGTGGCGCTGCTGCTGCGCAGCCGGGGCGCGGCGGCGGCCGGGCTGGCCGTCGCGGTGGCGCTCGGCGCGCTGGTGGCGCCCCGGCTGCTGGAGGAGGGGCAGCCCCCGGCGAAGGGACCCGTGCTGAGGGTGCTCAGCGCCAACGTCCGGTTCGGCCTCACCCCGCCCGACCGGGTGCTGGACCTGGTGCGGAAGATGCGGATCGACGTGCTGTCGATCCAGGAACTGCCACCCGGGGCCCGCCGGGCGCTGGAGGAGAAGGGCATCCTCGACCTGCTCCCGCACACCGCGAACGGCACGCACGACACCACGCTGTACTCGCGCCACCCCTTCCAGGCCGGTCCCGCCCCGGCGGGAGCGGTCCGGGCGGCGATGGACGTCCCCGGCGCGGCGCGGCCGATCGAGTTCGTGGCCGTGCACACCTGCGCCCCCCTGCGCCCGGCCCTCGACCGGTGCTGGCGCGCGGGCCAGGCCGAACTGCCCGCCGCCACCCCCGGGGACACGCCCCGGATCCTGGCCGGGGACTTCAACGCCACCCTCGACCACGAGAGCCTGCGCGACGTGCTGTCCACCGGCTACCGCGACGCGGCCGAGGTGCGCGGCGCGGGACTGCGCCCCACCTGGCCCGCCGCCGCGTGGTCGACCCCCGGCATCGTCATCGACCACGTCTTCGCCGACCGCAGGATCTCCGTCCTGGACTACTCGGTGCACGACCTGCCGGCCAGCGACCACCGCGCCGTGTACGCCGAACTCCGGCTTCCCTGAGCCGCCTCCAGGCGGGACATGCCTGGTGAGACCCCGGATTCCGGTCGGCTCCGAGCGGTTTGCCATGATCGAGGCATGACGTTGCGAGTGGTGCTCCTCGGCTACGGGACCGGCGGTTCGGTCTTCCACGCCCCGCTGATCACCTCGGTGCCCGGCATGGTGCTGAGGGCGGTGGTGACGGGCAATCCGGAACGGCAGGAAGAGGTGCGACGGCGCTACCCCGGTGTGGCGGTGCTGCCGGATCCGGCGCCCGTGTTCGACGACCCTTCGCACTACGACCTCATGGTGATCGCCACCCCGAACCGCACCCATGTCCCGCTGGCGACCCGGGCGCTGGAGGCCGGGCTGCCCGTGGTGATCGACAAGCCGATCGCGGTGAACTCCGAGCAGGCCAGACGGCTGGCCGAGATCGGGCCGCCGGTGTTCCCGTACCACAACCGCCGCTGGGACGGGGACTTCCGCACACTCCGGCGGCTCATCGCCGAGGGCGCGCTCGGCGGGATCAGGCGGTTCGAGTCCAGGTTCGAACGATGGCGGCCCCAGGTGCGGGAGTCCTGGAAGGAGTCGGCCGACCCCGCCGACGCGGGGAACATCGTGTACGACCTCGGCACCCACCTCATCGACCAGGCGATCTGCCTGTTCGGTCCGCCCACCCACGTCTACGCCGAACTCGACACCCGGCGGCCGGGCGCGGTCACCCCGGACGACGCCTTCCTGGCGCTGACCCACGAGAACGGCGTCCGGTCCCACCTGTGGATGAGCGCGACCGCCGCCGACCTCGGGCCCCGGTTCCGCGTGCTGGGGGACAAGGCCGCCTACGTCACGCACGGCATGGACATCCAGGAGGAGGCGCTGCGAGCGGGCCGCACTCCGCGCGAGCACGGCTGGGGGCAGATGCCGCCGGAGACCTACGGGTTCCTGGGGGTGCCGGGCCAGGCCCGGCCCGTCCGCACGGAACTCGGCGTCTGGCAGGAGTTCTACGCGGGCGTGGTGAACGCGCTCGAGCACGAGGGCCCGCCTCCCGTGCCGATCGAGGACGCCATCGCGGGACTGGAGGTCATCGAGGCCGCTCTGCGTTCCGCGGCGGGACGTTAGCGGCTTTCGGACGTCTCGTTCGGAGACCTCCCAGGTCCACCGTTCGGCCTCGAAAAAAGGTTCGACAGCGGGTCTACTGTCGGATCGTGACCATGACAAGACGATCAGAAGAGAACGGCCGCGCGGAGGGGAGCGGGCTCGCCCTGGGAGCGGTGGCCTTCACCGTCGTGGCCTGGGCGTCGGCGTTCGTCGCGATCCGCGGCCTCGGTGACGACTTCGGACCCGGTCCCCTCACCCTCGGCAGGCTGGGCGTGGCCGTCCTCGTACTCGGCGGGACGCTGGCGGTGCGCCGGAACTGGGTGCGGCCGACCCGCCGGGAATGGACGCTGCTCCTGGTCTACGGGGTGGTCTGGTTCGGCGTCTACAACGTGGCGCTGAACGCGTCCGAGCAGCGCATCGACGCGGGGACCGCCGCGATGCTCGTCAACATCGGGCCGATCCTCATCGCCCTGCTGGCCGGGACGCTCCTGAACGAGGGCTATCCCCGCTGGCTGCTCGCCGGAGCCGGGGTCGCGTTCGCCGGAGCGGCGCTGATCGGCGTGGCGACGGCGGGCCGGGACGACGCCGACCTCCTCGGCATCGTCCTCGGCGTGGCGGCCGCCGTCGCCTACGCGATCGGGGTGGTGGCGCAGAAACCGGTGCTGCGGAGGCTCCCCTCCCTGCAGGTGACCTGGCTGGGCTGCGTGATCGCCGCGGTCGCCTGCCTGCCGTACGCGCCGGCCCTGGCCGAGGAGGCGGCCCGGGCATCAGCCGGAGCGCTCGGCGGCCTGTTCTACCTCGGACTCGTCCCCACGGCCCTGGCCTTCAGCACCTGGGGTTACGCCCTGGCCCGGATGGACGCCGGACGCCTCGGCGTCACCACCTACCTCGTCCCGCCGCTGGCCGTCGTCCTGGCCTGGGTCCTGCTGTCGGAGGTCCCCGCCCCGCTCGCCCTCGCCGGCGGCGTCGTCTGCCTGGCCGGGGTCGCCCTCTCCCGCCGCCGTTGAGTCCTCGTCGCCCTCTTCGTCCTCGGCCGCGCGCCTGCGGTCCAGGATGACCGCCCCGGCGATGACCCCGACGATGGCCAGGGCGGGGACGAAGAGGGCGATCGCCTCGACGGCGGCGTGGTGGGCGAGGATCATGCGCCCGACCGTACGGCCGCACGGCTCCCCAGGGCACCGGAGATCCGGGAGACCCCCCAGCCGAGGGCCAGCACCAGGATCAGGGTGCACAGCAGCACCACCAGGGAGGCCGCGGCCCACATCCAGCCGGGCACGTCCTGCTTGAGCTCGCGCTGCAGGATGGGCTGCTCGCCCTGGACGTCGCGGGTGAACCGAGGCTCGGCGGGCAGCGCCTTCGCGCCGATCGCCGGGTCCTCCGGCAGGTAGACGGGGATGGCGGCGAGCACGCGCCCGTCATGGATGCGCACGAGGGTCTTCCAGGTGCCGTCCAAGGGCATCGGCTCGGTCGTGCGGTAGGTCGCCGGGCCGGTCCGCTCGAGCCGGTCGACGTGCAGGCCGCCGCCCTGCCAGGCGGTGACCTGGATCCAGGCGGGGTCGTCCAGCGGACGGCTCAGGGTGAAGGTGGCGTTCCCGTCGGGGGACAGGGCGGCCGAGACCTGAAGGTCCTTCGGAACGGTGAAGACCAGGCAGTTGGCGACCGCGGCGCCGATGAGGACGAGCGAGGCGGCGAACAGGCCGCGGCTGACGGCGGGGCGGGGGAGCCGCCCGGCCAGACCCTCGGCCAGCAGGACGCCCAGGACCGCGCCGGACAGCCCGCCCGCCAGGGCCATCAGGACGCCCTCGACCAGGATGTCGGGGGTCCAGGGCAGCCGGAAGGCCACCTGCGTCCAGGCGTACTCCGCCGCGAAGCCGGCGGTGCCGACCACGAACCCGGAGACCACTCCGAAGGCCAGCGGACGCCTGATCAGCGCGAGCGCGACGAGTTCGACGAGCACCGCTTCGGCCAGGTACATGGGGACGGCGGCGTTGAGCTCGCCGATGACCGGGCCGACGACCAGCGAGACGCCGCCGCGGACCAGCATGTAGAAGACGGCGGCCAGGACCGCGCCGCCCCGGCCGACCCAGAGCCGTGCGGCGACCAGGGCGCACCCGGCGGCCAGCGCGATGAGGAACGGCTGGTTGACCAGCCGGAACTGCGGGACGCCGAAGTCGAACTCGGCCTGGAAGACCGAGAGCCCGATGAGGAGGCCGCCGCAGGTCATGGCGCGGCGCAGGTAGGACAGGGCGGGGGAGGGGGAGGTGTCTCCGGCTGCGGCGCGGCCCTCGCGCTCGAGGACGAGCATGCCGACGAGGGACAGGCCGGCGCCGCCGATGAGCATCAGGTGGGTGGGGCCCCACAGGGTGACGTCCTGGCCGAAGATCCGGTGCCAGACGTCGTCCAGCGGGAATCCGAGCAGGGCGTAGAAGCCGGCGCCCGCGACGAGTGTGCCGCCCGCCGGGACGTACCAGGTTCGGGTGATGCGCACCGGGCCGGGGCCGGGCTTCTCCCCGACCGGCATGGTCAGGGCGAGGACTCCGGCGGCGAAGATGCCGAACAGCCCGATGAGGATGGGGTAGTGGGCGATGTTGGCGAGCGGGCCCTCATCCCGGCCGTGGGTGATGTGCAGGGAGATATCCCAGTACATCCCGAGCAACGCGGTGATGAGGGAGAACATGGCGACGACGGACGGAAGCGAAGCCCAGCCGGGCAGCCCCCGTCCGATGCCCTTGGCGCCCAGCGCGGCCAGGGTGTCGAGCACCCGCAGCCGTCCGGTGCGGTGCCCGTAGCCCAGGGCGAGCAGCACGACGGTCAGCACCAGGGCGACGCCGCTGGCGATCAGCACCTGGTCGAGCGCCGCGCCTCCGGCCGGTTTCAGCTCTTCGGCGAGAACTCCCATGAACGACTCCTCGAAGGGGGGTGACAGCACCGCACCCTAATACCCCACTGGCTTATGTGTCATTCATCAATGTCTCATTCGTGGGGTAGGGGATCTGTGTCCTTCGCCACGGGCGGTCGGCACCCTGCGGTAGAGGCGTTCCGCATGCCAATGAATGAACCCCCGGCGAGGCCTTCGCCTCCCGAGGGTTACCTTACTGCGTAAAGGCGCCGGGTCTCAGCGCACCAGACGGGAACGCAGCGCTCCGGTGTCGTCGTCGTTCCAGCCGTTGGCGGCGAGCCAGTTCAGGACCCCGCCATGGAGGCGGTCCAGGCCGTGCAGGAAGCGCTCCATGATGAAGGCGTGGGGGAGGTGGCTGTCGGTGGGGCGGTCGCGCAGGTCGGCGTGGTAGGTCTCGCTGCTCAGCAGGCGGTGCAGGATCGCGTCGAGGCGTTCGGCGGTCAGCGCGTAGTCGGCGATGATCGCCTCGCGGGCCACGCCCGCCACCTCCAGGGCCAGCGCGCTGACCACGCCGGTGCGGTCCTTGCCGGCCGCGCAGTGCACGATCGAGGCGCCCTCCTCGTGCGCCATGACGCGCAGTGCGGAGACGATCGAATCAGCCCTGTCGCGCAGGTAGCCGTGGTAGAAACCGACAGATTTGTGCTCGGGGTCCTCCTGGACGGTCCGGCTCTGCCAGGGCAGCGCCTTGTCGACCTCGACTCCGGCGGCGATCTGCGTCTCCACGAACAGGGACAGGTGGTGGATCGTCATCCCGGGCAGTCGGGTGAGCGGGCCGGGCCCCTCGCGTTGGACCTCGGCGAGGCTGCGCAGGTCGATCACATGGCCGACGCCGAGTTCCTCCGACAGCAGGGCCACGTCGCTCGCGGTGAGGCCCTGCAGGTTGTCCGAGCGCAGCACCCGGCCGAAACGCGTGGCGCGTCCGTCCGTGGTGGGGAGGCCGCCCAGGTCGCGGACGTTGACGGCACCTTCGAGGGAAATCCAGCGGGTCTGCTCCATCACGATCGTGAGCCTACCCTCGGGCAAAGGAGGTATATCGCGTAAATCACGGGATGAACAGCGGTACCTGCTGTTTGAACAGGTTCAACTCTTCTGTAGTGTGTGCAAGGTGAGCGTCGCGCTGGGAGCCTCCGAACAGCTGACCGTCCGCACGGTGCCGACGGCCGGCCCCGTCGACCTCATCGCCCGGCTGCCGCACCCCTCGGCCCTCGCCTGGGTCCGGCACGACTCGGGAATGGTCGGCTGGGGAGAGGCCGCGCGCATCGACGTCCCCGGCGGCGACGACAGGTTCGGCTGGGCCCGCCGCAGGCTGACGGCACTGTTCCAGAACGCCCGGGTGGACGACCGGGTGGGGATTCCCGGCTCGGGTCCGGTCGCCTTCGGAAGCTTCGGGTTCGACCCCAAAAACGATGAATCGGTACTCATCGTTCCCCAGGTGGTGCTCGGCTGGCGGGACGGGCTGGCCTGGCACACCACGATCGGCGACGACGTCGACCCGCTGACGCTCATGCGCCCCGCCGAGGAGCCCACCGGGCTGGAGTGGCACGCCGGCTCGCTGAGCGAGGAGCGGTGGGGCCGGGCCGTGGAGAGCGCCGTGCGGCGCATCCGCGGCGGCGTCCTCGGCAAGGTCGTCCTCGCCCGCGACCTGCGGGTGCGGGCGTCCGGCCCGATCGACGCCCGGGTGCTGCTGCGGCGGCTGGCCGAGCGCTACCCCGAGTGCTACACCTTCGCGGTGGACGGCCTGGTCGGCGCCACCCCCGAACTGCTGGTGCGCCGGATCGGCGGGGCGATCGAGTCCCTGGTGCTGGCCGGCACCACCCCGCGCGGCGGCGACGAGGCCGAGGACAGGGAGCTGGGTCAGGCGCTGCTGCGCTCCGGCAAGGACAGGGGCGAGCACGCCTACGCGGCGGAGATGGTCCGGGAGGCGCTGCGCCCGCTGTGCGTCGAGCTGGACGTCCCGCGGGTCCCCGAACTGCTGCGCCTGGCCAACCTCCAGCATCTGGCCACGCCCGTCCGCGGCAGGCTGGCCGAGGAGCGCTCCGTGCTGGACGTGCTGGGCGCCCTGCACCCGACGCCCGCGGTGTGCGGCACCCCCACCGGCGAGGCGATGGAGCTCATCCGCGAACTCGAGGAGATGGACCGCTCCCGTTACGCCGGCCCGGTCGGCTGGGTCGACTCCCGGGGCGACGGCGAGTGGGGCATCGCGCTGCGCTGCGCCCAGCTCGACGGCGACGAGGCCAGGCTGTTCGCCGGCTGCGGCATCGTCGCCGACTCCACCGCTCCGGCCGAACTCGCCGAGACCAGGACGAAGTTCCGGGCGATGCGCTACGCGCTGGAGGGCTGAGCCGACCCCGGCTCCAGCAGGGGCAGGATCACCGCGACCTCCGGGTCGTGGTCGGCGGTGGCGCCGATCATCCCCACCAGCTGGCCGGAGAGCCACGGCACCAGGGACTCCCGGCCGAGGGTGCGCTCCTGCAGCCAGGTGAGCACGGCTCCCTCGCAGGCGGCCACCCAGCAGCGAAGGGTGAGCAGGAGGAACGGCGAGGGGGTCGCGACCTCCAGCCGGGCGAGCACCTGGTCGACCACCGCGTGCCTGGCCTCGTCGACCAGGGCCGCGGTCTCGGAGGTGGCGATGACCGAGCCGTTGCGCAGCAGGGCGATGTACCCGGCGGCGCGCTCCTCGGCGAAGGAGACGAACTCCTCCAGCGTCTCCTGGAGCTGGGAGAGCAGATCGCCGTCCCGCTGCCGGGAGAGGCGCGCCACCAGGTCGTCCACCGCGGCCCTGAGCGCGGCGACGCGGATCTCCTCGATGTTGGAGAAGTAGCGGTAGACCAGGGCACGGGAGACCTCGGCGTGCGCGGCGACGTCCTCCATCGTGAGGCGGTCGGGGCCGTTCCGGCCGAACAGCTCCAGGGCCGAGTCGATGAGGGCCTGTCTGCGCTCTTCGGGAGACATGCGGCGCGGGCGGTGATCGGTGCTGGTCATGCTCGCCTTGTCTGCTCGGGGAGCCTCGCTCGCGCCGTGGAGGCCTTCAGTGCACGGCCATAGTAGAAGGCGCTCCCGCCGTCCGCCAGACGTTCGGCGGGGGAGGGGCGCCCCCTCGCCGAACGCCGGGGACTCACTTCGCGGTCTTGGCGGTGAGCGCGCCGTCCTTCCACAGCAGGACGTCCAGGTGGTCTCCGCTCTCGGCCACCCTGGTCAGGACGACCTCGCGCGGCTCCACCCGGAACACCGGGCTGCCCAGCAGCTCCTCGGGAGTGCCCATCGCGCGCAGGATGGCGTCCGCCTCGTCCCGGTCCGTCACCTCGTTCGCGAGGCCCGAGATCTTGGCGTCGCCCGGCCAGCCCGCCGGGTCCTCGGGGTCGGGCTCCACGGAGGCGGAGTGGATCGCCACCCGGCCGTCGCGGCGGACGTCCCGGGCCTTCAGCGACTGCGGCATCATGCCGAGGACCACCCGGCCCCCGACGAACGCCATCTCGATCCCGCTGATGCGGGGCGAGCCGTCCTTGCGCAGGGTGGCCATGGTCTTGTGCTTGTGCGCGTCGAAGAGCGCCTGAACCTCCTCGGCGAAATCGGGCGCGGTCTCCGTCACATCGTTCCAGTCGGTCATCCTCCGATCGTCGCAGGGAGGTATGACAAAAACCGGGTCACGGCCCGGTCACGTCAGGGAAACGGGTAGCCTCCGGAAAATGCGAAGAGCGCTGAGTGCCGTGGCCGGACTGACGGGGCTGGTCCTGGCGACCGGATGTGCGAGCGGGGAAGCGGAGACGGCCCCGGTGCCGAACGCTTCGGCCGGGATGCCGCAGGCTCAGATGGGCCTGTCCTCGGCGGACGCCGAGTGCCCGGCGGTCAAGCCCGCGGGCGACGGTCCCGCCCGGCAGGTGCGCGGCATGTGGATCTCCTCGGTGTACGGCGGGGACTGGCCGGGAGACCCCGAGGCCCCGGTGGAGAAGAAGAAGGCCTCCTACCGGGCGCTGCTGGACTCGGCGAAGGCCAAGAAGCTCAACACCGTCTTCATGCAGATCCGCCCGGCCGGCGACGCGTTCTACCCCTCGTCCCACGAGCCCTGGTCGGTGTGGCTGACCGGCACCCCCGGCAAGGACCCGGGCTGGAACCCGCTGAAGTTCCTCATCGACGAGGCGCACGCGCGCGACCTGGAGTTCCACGCCTGGTTCAACCCCTACCGGGTCGGCGAGGACAACGACCGGCGCAAGCTGGCCCCCACCAGCCCGGCGCGCAGGAACCCGTCCTGGGCGGTGAAGTACGGCAAGTACCTGTGGTACGACCCGGGCCTGCCGCAGGTGCAGGACCTGGCGAGCGACGCCGTCATGGAGGTGGTGGAGAAGTACGACATCGACGGAGTGCACTTCGACGACTACTTCTACCCCTACCCCTCCGGCGGGGACTTCCCCGACTCGGGGACGTACAAGAAGTACGGCCAGGGCTTCAAGAACAAGGGCGACTGGCGGCGCGACAACGTCAACAAGCTCGTCAAGCGGCTGTCCACGCAGATCGAGGACGCCAAGCCGTGGGTGAAGTTCGGCATCAGCCCGTTCGGGATCTGGCGCAACAAGAGCAACCACCCGGAAGGCTCGGACACCAACGGCCTGGACTCCTACGCCCAGATCTACGGCGACACCCGCAAGTGGGTGAAGGAGGGCTGGCTGGACTACGTGCTGCCACAGCTGTACTGGGCCATCGGCGATCCGCGCGCCGACTACGCCACGCTCGTGGCCTGGTGGTCGAGGCTTGTGCGCGGCACCGGGGTGCAGCTGCTCATCGGGCAGGCCGGATACCGGATGGGGGAGTCCTCGTTCGCGACCGGGCCCGACCAGATCAGCCGGCACCTCACCCTCAACCGCAAGTACCCGGAGGTGCGCGGTGACGTCTTCTTCAGCGCGGCCGACTACACCTCCGACAAGAAGGGCTTCGTGTCGGCCCTGCTGCGCGACCACTACAGGACCCCGGCGCTGATCCCGCCGTCCGAGGGCGGGCAGAGGCCCGCCGCTCCCACCGGTTTGAAGGCCAAGCGTTCGGGTGGCAAGGTGACACTGTCGTGGAAGGGCCGGGCGACGTCCTACGCGGTGTACCGCAGCAACGGCAAGGGGGAGGGATGCGCCGCGGTCAAGGCGTCCGAACTGCTCACCACCACCCGCGGTACGTCCATCGTGGACACCACCGCCAAGGCCGGGCAGACGTACACCTACCGCGTGACGGCGCTGGACCGCACGCACCAGGAGAGCGGCCCGTCCCGCGCCTCCGTCACGGCTCCCTGATTGGGCCTGGGGCGGAGGATAGAAAGAGTCTTGATCGGGGAAAAGAACGGGGCAAGGTGACCCCCCGGAGGTACGGCATGGCCTTGTCGATGGACGAGGAGCGCATCCTCACCGAGATCGCATCCCGGCTCAGCCAGGACGACCCGGCGCTGGCGCAGCGGCTGGAGAGTTTCGGCGGGCCGGAGGGCACACCCAGGCGGCGCATCATCGCGGCGGTGCTCGTCGTGGTGTTCGGCGTGGTGGCCGCGCTGGCGGCGGCCGTGGCGATACTGCTGTCGCAGTAGCGGCCGCCCGGCCGACTTCGGCCCGACCCCGGTGACGGCACCGGGGTTGTTCGCCTGCCCCGCGTACGGGGTGAAAGTCAAGGCCGGTGTGGTGGTCGCCTCTCGGCGGACGGCACAACACGGCTCCAGCCGGACGGTATTCCGTGAAGGCTTCAGATGCGGCCCGGGGACACTGGCCACACCGGCGTTCTCCACCTTAACGGTCTCCGGGGGGTGCCTCCTCCATCTCCGCCGAGAGGTTTTTCACCGTGTCACCGGAGACCCGGCTTAATGTGACGCGTGTCACGTACTCCACACTGGGAGTCCATGCGTCCCAGGTTATGGGCGTATTGACTGATCTGCTGTGAGGAGTGGCCGATGGCGGAACCCTGTTCCCCCGACGGGCCGGGAACGGACGCGTCATACAACAGTGCCGTTTCGGCCAGACCTCACCGCCCCGCACTTCGCCGGAGGCTGACGGGGAACATTCCCGGGAGAGGGCCGGGGGCCCTCATCCGCCACCGCAACGCACGTCGATCGGGAGGAGACGGGCAGTGGACGCACCGGGACTAGGGTTGGTCGACTCGTCCGGCGCCCGCACCGCGGCCTGGGAACTTCCCTCGGATCTGCGGGCGCCGGGGCAGGCCCGCGCGCTCATCCGCACCGAGCTCTCCTCCTGGCGGCTCGCCGACCCCTCCGACGTCGACGACATCGTGCTGATGGTGGACGAACTCGTCGCCAACGCCGTCGTGCACGGCAAGGGGGCGATCCGGCTGAGGCTGCTGCTCGACGGGCTGCTGCTGCGCGGCGAGATCACCGACGACAGCCCCCTCGAGCCGCCGCCCGCGCCCGAGGTCGAACGCCCCGTCGACGCCGAGGACGGCCGCGGCCTGTTCCTGGTGGCGATGCTGGCCGCCGACTCCGGCTGCAGCAGCCAGGAGTCGGGCAAGACCGTGTGGTTCACCCGCTGGCTGACCGGCCTGGCCGGGGCTTGATCACCCGGCCGAACGTCACCGAAGGCGACTAGGATCGGCGTGTGAACTGGCAGACCTCCGGAACCCCCGCCGATGATCCCTTCGCCAAGGCCGAGGCCGACGTCCGGGCGATGACCTCCTCGCAGTGGTGGCAGACCGCGGCGCCGCCGCAGCGGGCCGAGCAGGTCGCCTCCCGGCTGCTGGCCGGGCCCGGAGAGTGGTGGCTGTTCGGCGCCTGGGGGCGGTGGTACCGCTGCGGGCTGGACGCCCACTGGCACCCCTCGCCGCCGCCCGCCGACCAGGCGGCCCGCCGGATCCTGGCGCCCGCCCCGCCCGGCGTCGGCAACCCGCCGGTGCCGCCCCAGCTGGTGCCGACCGGGCCGGACGTCGGTGCGGGCCCCATGGCCACCGCCGGGCTGCTGGGCGAAGGTCCCTCAGCCGATCTGGTGGCCCGGGTGCAGCAGACGCTGATCACCGCGATCGCGGTCGACCCGCAGCAGTTCGCCATGCAGGACCCGGCGTTCCAGCCGGGTACCCCCACCACCGTCGCCGCGCTGTGGGGGGCGATCCTCTTCAGCTCCGGCACGCCCGTGGTGCTCGGCGAGCACCCCCTCGTCGCCATGTTCGCGCCCTACCTGACCGTGCAGGCCGAGCACCTGCGCTGGATGATCGCGCCGGACCTGATGCGGCTGGCGGGGTACTACACCGACCGGCTGTCCGCCGGAGACCCGGTCGGCGCCGCGTTCCTCGTCCGGATGATGGGAGAGGCCGCCTCCGCGCTCGCCACCGACCCGGCGTTCCAGCCGGGCGCGTCCGCGCTGGCCGCCGTCTGCGCGACCACGCTCCAGTACGTCCAGGCCGACCTGCAGGCCATCCCCTACGGGGCGCAGACCGTCGCCAGGGAATGGCTGCGGCGCTGCCCCGCCGAGTACGCGGCGCCCATCGTGCGGGAGGCCTCGCCGGGCGAGTACCTGCGACTGGCCCTGTACGACCTGGCCGTGCTGTTCGGCGAGCTGACCGAGGGCATCCCGCCCAACCCGACCGACCTGCGCCGGGCCGCCGCCGCCATCATGGCCGCCGACCTGCAGACGGTCCCGCACGCGGTGCCCGCCGTGCTGCCCTGGCTGGACCCCGAGAGCGCCCGCACCGTCCAGGAGGTGCTCGGCCAGGCCCAGCACCCGCTGCGCGAGCTGTTCCCCCAGGGGGTGCGGCTGCCGCCCAAGCTCAGCAGCACCGACCCCGCCCAGGTCCGCGCGCTGCTGGCCACCAGCCACGCCCTGGCCATGACCGCGTGCCGGCTGGCCCAGACCGCCCCCCAGCACCTGGAGTTCATCGTCCCCGCCGCCTGCGCCGCCGAGCTCGGCACCCCCGCGCTCAGCCGGCCCAAGGGCACCGGCGAACTCAGCGCCTGGGAGATCATCAACGCCGCGCGCAAGCACCTGGCCGACGAGCGCAGCGCGGCCCAGCCCGCCGCGGAGGCCGCGCCGCCTCCCGCGCCCGCTCCCCTCCCGTCTCCCGCGCCGCCGCCCCCGGACGACGACCCGTTCGCCACCCGCCAGGGCGCGGCGAGCTCCCCTCCGCGGTTCCCGCAGCCGGCACTCGCCGAGCCGCCCGCGGCCCAGGGCGCCGACCAGCAGGCGCAGCCCGCTCCGGTGCACGACCCGTTCGGCGAGTACGCCCCCGAGGTCCCCCAGCCGGGCCTCCAGCCACCCCCGCCCTACGGCACCGCGAGCCCTTCCGCCCCCGGATACCCGCCCGCCCAGCCGGCCCCCGACGCCTACGGCCAGCCGCCCGCGGCCCAGTTCGGCCAGCCCGCGCCCGGGCCGTTCGGGCAGCCGCCCGCGGCCCCGGCGCCGCCTCCCTACCCCGGCGAGGCCACGGCCCCGTACACGCCGCCGTCCGCTGCGCAGGAGCCGTCCGGCGAGACGTCCCCCTACATGCCCACGTTCGCCACCCGGACGCCGCCGCCCATGCCGGTGAGCCGGCCGTCGGCGCCGCGGCCCTCCCCGGCCCCGTCCGCGCAGGAGGGCGGCCCGCGCGTGGTGGAGGCCTACGGCGTCAGGTTCCTGTGCGGCCCCGACGACGCCGAGCGCATGCTGACCGAGGTGCGCCGGCGCGGCAAGTGGGCCCAGCAGCTCCGCGGCCAGGAGGTCTCCAGCGCCTCCGCTCCCGCCGTCCTCCTGGTCGGTGAGCCCTCGACCGGCCAGCGCCGCCTGGCCCGCATGATCGCCCGGGCGCTGGCCGAGGTCGGCTTCAGCGGCAACCAGGTCCGCACCCTCCATCTGGAGCAGATCAGGGAACGCGGTCCCGAGGGGCTCGCCGCCCTGCTGCGCGAGCACTCTGGCCACACCGTCCTGGTGGAGGACCTCGACCAGCTCATCCTGGAGGACGGCCAGGGCGACGCCTACGCCCGCGCGCTCTACCGGGTCCGGGCCGAGGGCGTCACCGAGACCACCCTGGTCGCGGGCTGCGCCCCCGACCGCTTCGACGCCCTCTCCTCGGCGCACCCCGAACTCGTCACCGACTTCCGCACCGTCCGCCTCCCCGACCTGAGCGTTCCCGCCCACCGCGCCGCTCTCCTGCGCCTGCTGGCCGAGGAACGCTTCGTGGGCATCTCCGACGACGCCTGGCCGACGGTCCACCGGGACCTGGGCTCCCTCCCCGGCCGGGGCCGCCTCGTCAACGCCCGCCTGGTCGAGGCCTACCTGGACCGCGCCTGCACCCGCCACCTGGGCACCGCCGACGCCACCGTCGCCGTCATGGGCGAACGCGGCTTCACCCTCACTCCCGCCGACCTGGAGGGCCTCGCCGACGAACTCCCGCGCTGACCCGCCCGAGCCCCGTCCCTCGGGGCGGGGCACGCCGCCGGAGAGATGAGCGGCCCGGCGGCTCGCGGGCGGGCGGAGGCGGGTCAGATGGGCAGGTCGGAGATGACGCGCGGGGGAGCGGGCGGCTGGACGGGCCAGAGCTGGACGAGGTAGTGCTCGACGCCCTGGAGTTCGCGGAGGGCGGCCTGGAACTCGGTGTTGAAACCGTCGCGGAAGCGGTCGAGGAGGCCGTCGTAGAGGCGGGCGATCTCGGCGCGGTGGCGGGCGCGGACGGCCAGGCGGTAGCGGCCCACGCCGGCGGCCAGCCGCACGCCGTGCAGGACGGGTTCGCCGGTGGCGGTGGCGACGGCCACGGCGCCGCGCAGGTAGAGCTCGCTGAAGGCCTCCTGCTCCCACGGGCCGGGGGAGGAGGGAGGTTCGGCGTCCCACTCCTCCAGGAGGAGGGTGATCTCGACGTCGTCCTGGAGGCTGCCGATCCACATCTGGTCGTAGCCGACGCTGACCAGCTCGGTGCCGGGCGGGGGCGGGGACTGTATCCCCGTCGGGTCGGCGCCCAGATCGTGCACCCGGAACATCCCCTTGTCCGGGTGCAGCCGCACGCCCACGCGCAGCAGTCTGCGATTCACTGGTCGGTTCCCTTCTGGCCCCCGGGACAGCACTCGCTGCAGGGGGACATCCTGCCGTACCGGGGGTGGGGCCCGGATGCCCGGGCCCGCTGTGAAGGCCCTTGACGTCGGCGTGGCCGCTCGGCTTATGACGAACGCCACTCTAGGGAAGTGCCCGACATGGCGGGGCGAGAAGCCGGAACCCGCGCACGATCCTCGGAACACCCCGCGATGCGCGGCGGATCCGGTTGATGCGCGGCGGATCAGGCGCGGTTAGGGTGCGGCCATGATGGATCACCGTGTTTACTGCGACCTGCTGGAGCCCGAGCTGGTCCGGCTGACCGCCGCGCTCGGCGCGGCCGAGCCCGGGGCGTCCGTCCCCGGCTGCGACGACTGGACGGCGCTGGACCTCGCCCAGCACGTCGGGGTGGTCCACCGCTGGGCGACCCGGGTCGTGCAGACCGCCGCGACGGACCGGATCCCCTTCCGGGAGGTTCCCGTGGAATACCCGGCGCACTGGGCCGACTATCCCGGCTGGCTCGCCGAGGGCGGCCTGGCGCTCCTCGTGGCGCTGCGCGCGGTGCCCGGGGACGCGCCCGTCTGGGCGTGGGGCCGGGACCAGCACATGCGCTTCTGGTCGCGCCGCCAGTTCCACGAGACGATGGCGCACCGCGTCGACGCCGAGCGGGCCGCCGGGATTCCCCCGGTCATCGACCCCATCCACTCCGTCG
Organism: Actinocorallia sp. B10E7; assembly: GCF_039871655.1. NCBI lineage: Bacteria > Bacillati > Actinomycetota > Actinomycetes > Streptosporangiales > Thermomonosporaceae > Actinocorallia > Actinocorallia sp. B10E7. Next base: position 599,793 of record NZ_JBDPLZ010000003.1, on the reverse strand, counting down.
ACGCGATCGACGAGTTCCTCGAGAACATCTCCTACGGCCGCAACTCGGGCCCGGCCGTCGCCGCGGCGGGCGAGGCCGGGCCGGGCACCGTCCACCTGCACGCCACCGACGCGGACGGAGAGTGGATGATCCTCCTGGGGAGGGACGGCTACCGCTGGGAGCGGGGTCACGGCAAGGGCGACGTCGCGGTCCGCGCCCCCATCGCGGACCTGCTGCTGTTCACCCTCGGCCGCCGCGAGGCCGAGGGCCTGGAGACCTTCGGCGACCTGGATCTCCTCGCCCGCTGGACGCGGGCCTCGCGCTTCTGACCGCGGGAGGTTCCGGCTCCTCAGGAGCGGGCCGCCTCCGGCCGCAGCAGGAACACCACGCCCAGCGCCGTGTAGGTGACGAGCATCCAGCCGGTGAACGCGTACGCCATCACCTTGTCGCCGAAGGCGATCTTGGCGACCATGGCGACCACCAGCCACAACGAGCCGGCGAGCGGCAGCCACCGCGCGGGCCCCCGCCAGCGGCCGACCTTGATGACGGCGACGGCCGAGGCGAACATCGCGATCTGCGACAGCGGCCAGGCCGGATCGGTGATCGTCGCCCAGGCGGGCACCTCCTTGTAGGTCTCATAGGGCGCCGTGCCGAGGCTGCTGGCCATCGCGACCGGGAAGAGCACCATCGGGATGATCGGGAAGGCTTTGCCCTTGCGGTCCCCGGTGGCGCGGGCGGCCAGCACCACCGAGGCGAGCCCGAACAGCCCCAGCAGGTAGAAGACCGATGTGATCATGTCGTAGGCGTAGACCTCGTCGTCCTTCATCCCTTCGGGCTTCGTGATGAACGACGACGCCCAGACCAGCGGCCCGACGACCAGGGCGAGCCCGGCGAGCCGGGTGTGCCAGGCGGCGGGCCCGCGCCCCGGCATGGTTTTCGACGGATGGACCTCGCTGCGTTCCACACGGATGGACATGGGGTTTCCTCCTTCCGGACGGCGCCCTGCCGTCCGGTCTCCACCGTCCCGACCCGGAGTCCCGGGCGGCCAGGTACCGTCTTGCCCGTCGCGGTCCCTGATCGGGGAGAGGACATCAGGGACACCGTGTCCCGGGGGAAAGGGACACCGATCACGAGACCGGGGGCTTTCCGGCATGGCACGGTGGTAGGGTGAGAACCCCCGCCCCCCGGAACCCGGTGCTGGACCGAGTCCTGCGCGCCACGGCGCTGCTGCTGGCGCTGTGCGGTGCCGCGCTGGCCGCGGCCGCGGCCCGGCTGTCGCAGATCGTCCCGGAAGGCCCGGTGCCCTACCCGCTCGACTGGATCCACTGGGGCTCCTCGGGCGCGGGCCTGGCGCTGCTGCTGCCGGGCGCGCTGCTGGCCGTCCGGCTGCCCCGGCACTGGCTGGCCTGGCTGCTGGTCCTCGGCGGGACGAGCTCGCTGCTGGCGGCCTTCGGCGCGGTCTACGCCCCGTACTCGCTGCTGGCCCATGACGGGACGCTGCCGCTGACCGGCCTGTTCGTCTTCACCGGCTCCAGGTTCGGGCCGGTCATCCACGTCGTCATCCCGGCCCTGCTGGTGCTGTTCCCCACGGGAAGGCCGCCGACGGGCCGGTGGCGGATCCCCGCGCTCGTCGCGCTCGCCTGCATGTCCGTCGCGATCCTTTACATCCTGCTGGTGCCGTGGTCGGTGTTCTCCGTCGGAGAGCCGCTCATCCCGCAGCTGGCGCGGTTCACCCTGGACGTGTGGCAGCCGGGGTGGCTGAGGGAGTTCTGGGTCGAGGCGGGTCCGGCGGTGTTCCAGGTCGGCGCGAGCCTCTCGCTGGTGTTCTCGGTGGCGGTCTTCTTCAGCCGGTTCCGCGGCGCCGACACCGAACGCAGGGCGCAGCTGCGCTGGATGCTCTTCGCCGGGCTGGCCACGGTCGTGGCGATGCTGGGCACCATGCTGTTGCAGCGGATGTTCGGCTATCCGGAAGGTGCTTTCAGCTGGTCGGTCGAGGTCGTCTTCATCCTGGAGAACGTCTTCCTGGCCGCCGCGGTGATCGTCGCGGTGACCCGGTACCGGCTGTACGACATCGACCAGCTCATCGGCACGACCCTCCTGTACGGCGCGCTGGCGGCGGTCGTCGTCGCGGTCGACCTGGCGGTGTTCGTCGCCGCGAACGCCCTGGTGGAGGACCGTCTGGCGGGAGTCCTGGCCGCCGGGGTGGTGGCGGTGCTGTACTCGCCGCTGCGAGTGCGGCTGCAGCGGCTGGTCGACCGCATCCTCAAAGGCCGTGCCGATCCGTATGACGTGGTGTCGGTGCTGGCCCGCAGGCTCGAGGAGTCTCCGGGCCCGGACGAACTGCTGCAGGAGACCGCGAGGGGCGTGGCCTCGGTGTTCCGTTCGCCCTACGTGCGGGTGGAGTTGGACCGCCCCGACGGCACGACGGTGATCGTGGAGGAGGGGACGGCACGCGAGGACGTGGTGCTCCTGCCGTTCGCCTACCGGGACGTCCCGATCGGGAGGCTGGCGCTGGTGCCCCGCCCCGGCTCGCGCGGGTCGGAGCTGGACCAGCGCCTGCTGGCCGACGTCGTCCGGCAGGCCGCGGCGGCCGCCCGCGCGACCGCTCTCACCGAGGAGCTGCAGCGCAGCAGGGAGCAGTTGGTGACGGGGGTCGAGGAGGAGCGCCGCAGGCTGCGCCGCGACCTGCACGACGGGCTGGGCCCGGCGTTGGCGGCGGCGGGCCTGAAGATCCAGGCGGCGCGGAACCTGGCCCCCCGCGATCCCTCCGCCGCCGACCGGACGCTGGTGGAGGTCTCCCGCGACCTGTCGGCGGTGCTGGCCGACGTGCGGCGCCTGGTGCACGACCTGCGCCCTCCGGCCCTGGACCAGTTCGGTCTGCTCGGCGCGATCGAGCAGCAGGCGGCGAGGTTCGGCGGCGGGCGTCCGTCGGTCCGGGTGTCGGCGGAGGGCTGCCTGGCCGATCTGCCCGCCGCGGTGGAGGTGGCGGTCTTCCGGATCGTCGGCGAGGCGCTGAACAACGTCGTCCGGCATGCCGAGGCCGACCGCTGCACGGTGCGGCTGGAGGCCGGTGAGAGCGCCGTCCGGTTGGAGATCCGCGATGACGGGCTGGGCGTGCGGCCGGGGGCGCTGGTCGGGGTGGGGCTGGTGGCGATGCGGGAGCGGGCGCAGGAGCTGGGAGGGCACTGCTCGATCGGTCCCGGCCCGGGGGGAGGAACCGTGGTCGAGGCCCTCATCCCTGTCATCATGGACCGTGTACCCGCAGCGAAAGGAGCGGTATGACCCCTCGCGTCCTCATCGCCGACGACCATCCGGTGTATCGGGACGGCCTGAGCCTGATGCTCTCCTCCACCGGCGAGGTCGAGGTCGTCGGGACGGCCCGCGACGGCCGGGAGGCGGTGGAGCGGGCCGGTGAGCTGCGCCCCGACGTGGTGGTGATGGACCTGCAGATGCCGCGCCTGGACGGCATCGAGGCGACCCGCCGGATCGTCGCGGGGGAGTCCCCTCCCGGAGTCCTGGTCCTGACCATGCACGAGGACGACGAGAGCGTCTTCGCTGCGATGCTGGCGGGCGCGCGCGGCTACCTGGTGAAGGGCGCCGACCAGGAGGAGATCCTGCGGGCCATCACCGCGGTAGCGCACGGCGAGGTCATCTTCGGCCCGGCCCTGGCCGCCCGCGTCACCCGCTACTTCACCCTGCTGGCGGGCACCCGCCAGCCGATGGAGGAACCGTTCCCGGCGCTGACGGCCAGGGAGCGGGAGGTGCTCGACCTCATCGCCGCGGGCCTGTCCAACCCGCAGATCGCGGCCCGCCTGTACCTGTCGCCCAAGACCGTCCGCAACAACGTCTCGAACGTCTTCGCCAAGTTGCAGGTGGCCGACCGCGCCCAGGCGATCGTCCGCGCCCGCGAGGCCGGCCTGGGCCGCTGACGTCAGTGGCTGGAGAATCCTCCGTCGACGAACAGGCACTGCCCGGTGATGTAATCGGCGGCGGGGGAGGCCAGGAAGACGGCGGCTCCCGCGAAGTCGGCGGGCAGTCCGTTCCTGCCGATCATGGTGCGGGCCTCCATCCGCGCGCAGAACTCCGGATCGGCGGACGCCTGAGCGGTCAGCGGGGAGATGACGAACCCGGGCACGATGGTGTTCGCCCGCACCCCCGAAGGCGACCAGGCCTCGGCCTGCGACCGCGTGAGAGCGATGAGGCCTCCCTTGGACGCCCCGTACGCGCCGCTGTTGAAGAACGCCCGGAACGCTTGCTGGGATCCGACGTTGATGATGCGTCCCCATCCACGTCCGGCCATTCTCGGCCCGAACCGCTGCCCCAGCAGGAACGGCGCCCGCAGGTTGACGTCCATCGCCAGGTCCCACTCGTCTTCGGTGAGCACGTCCATGTGGGGGCGGGGATTGACCCCGGCGGAGTTCACCAGGATGTCGATCTCCCCGAACGCCTCGACGGCCCGCTCCGAGGCCTCCCGGATCTCGTCCCCGCGTCCGAGGTCCGCGCTGACGTAAGCGGCGTCGCAGCCATGGGACCGCAGTTCGGCGACGGTGTCGCGCAGCGCGTCCTCGCTCCGGGCGACCACCACGACCTTCGCCCCGGCCCGTCCCAACGCGACGGCCATGCCCCGGCCGATCCCGGAGCTCCCCCCGGTCACCAGGGCCACTCGCCCGTCCAGACCGAACATCTCCTGCAGATAGCCCATCGACTCTTCTCCAGATCAAGGCGGGGGATCGGACTCCCTGAACCTTACTAGGTAAAGGCGCCGGGCCTGTTGCTCAAACGTCCCTCCGGCGAACGACGAGCACGGTGACGACCACCGCGACCAGAGCCCAAGCGCCGAAGACGGTCCAGGCCTCGGCGAGCGTCACCGGGTACTTCGCCGGGTGGTCGGGGCGGGCGGGATTGTCCGTGAGGGCGCTCCATGCGGAGATCGGCATGGCGTTGCCGATCTCGGCGACCCAGCGGTAGGTCTCCCCGCGCACCAGCGCCGGGAGCAGGAAGAGCAGCCCGACGAGCGAGACCATCGTTCCGGTCGCGTGCCGGATCATCGCGCCCAGCGCCATGCCGACCAGCGCGCTCAGCGGTGCCAGCAGCGCCGAGGCGGCGATGGCCCGTGCCGTTCCAGGCGCGCCGAACGGCATCCCGACGCCTTCCTGGCCGTAGATCGCCTGGGTGATCCCGAAGGACGCGGCCGCGACCGCGGCCCCGAGGACCGACATGACCGCCGCGATCAAGATGATCTTGGCTGCGGCGACCTCGTGGCGGGCCGGGATCGCGGCGAAGGTCGTCCGGATCAGCCCGCTGGTGTACTCGCCGAAGATCGTGATGGCTCCGACGCTGCCCGCGATCAGCATGAGGATCTGGAAGGCGTCGGGCATGAAGGCCGCGTGCATCGGGTCGATGAACGACCGCTGCTCCTCGCTGCCGGAGCGACGGATGAGATCGACGTTGGAGCGGGCCGAGTTCGCGGTGATCCCGATGATCACCAGCGCGCCCGACAGCAGGACGAGAGAGGTCGACCGGAGGGACCACAACTTGATCCACTCGGCGGCGATGAGGCGATTCATCCGCTCTCTCCCGCCCGGTGGTCGGAGCTGTCCGCGGTGAGTTCGAGGAAGGCCTCCTCGAGCGAGGAGCCGCGGGGAACGAGCTCGTGCAGGACGATCCGATGATCGAGGGCGATCTCGGCGATCCGGTCCGTGCTGAGGCCGGTCACCGTGCATGAGCCGTCCCCCCGTGTTTCCAGCGCGGCGCCCTCGGACCGCAGGGCCCGTGCCAGCGCGCCGGGGTCGGGCGTACGGACGGTGACGCTCGGCCGGGTGCCGCGGGCCGCGAACCGGGCCAGCGGCTCGTCGGCGATCAGCCGCCCGCGCCCGATCACGATGAGGTGATCGGCGGTCTGCTCCATCTCCGACATCAGATGGCTGGAGACGAACACCGTGCGGCCCTCGGCGGCGAGCCGGTGGAAGAGCCCGCGCGACCAGAGCACTCCTTCGGGGTCGAGGCCGTTGAGCGGCTCGTCGAACAGCAGCACGGGCGGGTCGCCGAGCAGCGCGCCCGCGATCCCCAGCCGCTGCTTCATCCCCAGCGAGTACCCGCCGACACGGCGTCGGGCGACGGCCGCGAGACCCACCTCCTCGAGCACCTCGGTGACTCTGCCGCGCGGGATCGAGTTCGCGCAGGCCAGCGCCCGAAGATGGGCGTACGCGCTGCGCCCGGGATGAACGTCCTGGGCGTCGAGCAGAGCTCCGGCGTGCCGCATCCCCCGCCTGCGCTCCCGAAACGGCCGCCCGCCGATCGTGACACTGCCGGCCGTGGGCCTGTTCAAGCCGAGAGCCGTCCGCAGCGTGGTGGTCTTCCCGGATCCGTTGGGGCCCAGGAAGCCGGTGACGACCCCGGGCCGCACACGGAAGCTCAGACCGTCGACGGCCGTCGTCCGTCCGTATCTCTTGGTCAGTTCATGCGCTTCGATCATGCCGTCCACGCTGCCCGAGCGCGAAGCCGGGACACATCGGACCGTCGTCCACACCGCATCTACCCCGGGTGTACGACCGCGGGCCGATGCGCGGGGCGGACCCGCGCGCATACGATCACGGGCATGGACGCTCGGCCCCTGCTCAGACGTGTGCCGCCCGGGATCTGGGCGGCCCTTGCCTGGTGCGCGGCGCTCGCCCACATCTGGATCGGCGGGATCCGGCTGCCGGGCGAGTACGACGAGTTCGGGCCCGGCGGGAGCATCGCGGACCTGCCGCCCTCCAACCTGGTGACGCTGCTGATCGCCGTGCCCCTCACCATGGCCGGATGCGCGCTGCTCGGCCGCCGCTGGTCGACGTCGCTGGCCTTGCTGCTGGCGGGGGCGGTGACGATCGCGATGGCGCTCAACTCCTCGGAGATCACGTTCGCCGAGTTCCTGCCGGTCGAGGTCGCGCTGGCGTTCACCGCCGTCAGGCGCTCGCGGCAGGACTCGGCCGTCGCCCTGCTGCTCGCGGTGGGGACGTTGGCGGTCTTCGCCGGGGTACGGCTGGCGCTCGGGTTCGTGATCGGGACGTCGGAACTGCTGGTCGTCGCTCTGACGGCCGTCGTCGTCTGGCTGGCGGGGGTCTCGGTGCGGCAGGAACGTGAACACACCAGGACGCTGCAGGAGCAGGCGATCACCGATGAACGGCTGCGGATCGCACGTGAGCTGCACGACCAGGTCGCGCACACCATCGGGATCATCGCGATTCAGTCCGGAGCGGCGAAGATGGTGATCGGCACCCGTCCCGAGCAGGCACGCGAAGCACTGGACGCCGTCGAGAACGCCAGCCGCGAGACACTGGCGGGGCTGCGCCGGATGCTCGGGGCGCTGCGCCAGGCCGAGCCGTCGGCCGCACCCGCTCCAGGGCTGGCCGACGTGAAGAGGCTCGCCGCGTCCACCGCGGCCGCGGGTGTCCAGGTCGACGTGCGCTGGCGGGGACGGCGGCGCGCGCTGCCCGCCGAGATCGACCTGTCGGCGTTCCGCATCATCCAGGAATCGGTGACCAACGTCGTCCGCCACGCGCGGACCCCGCGCTGCAGCGTCTTGATCGAGCAACGCGACGGCGAGCTGGCCATCGAGGTCGTCGACTCCGGCCGGGGCGGCGACGGCGGCACGGGCTACGGCATCGTCGGGATGCGCGAACGTGTGAGCCTGCTGAACGGCGAGTTCTCCGCCGGGCCCCGTCCCAGTGGTGGCTTCCGCGTGGCCGCCATCCTCCCGGTGCCATGATCCGTGTCCTGCTGGCCGACGACCAGCCGCTGATCAGGGCCGGGCTCCGGATGGTGATAGCGGACGCCGCCGACCTCGAGGTCGCAGGCGAGGCCGAAACCGGGGAGCAAGCCGTCCGGTTGGCCGGGGAGTTGCTGCCCGACGTCGTCGTGATGGACATCCGCATGCCCCGCATGGACGGTATCGAGGCGACACGGATCATCGCGGCTGCCGGCGGCCCGTCCCGGGTCGTCGTGCTGACGACGTTCGACGAGGATGACCACGTGTACGGCGCGCTGCGGGCGGGAGCATCCGGCTTCCTGGTCAAGGACATGGCGCTCCCGGAAATCCTCAACGCGATCCGTGTGGTCGCCGCGGGCGACGCCCTGATCGCCCCGAGCGTCACCCGCCGCCTGATCGCCGAGTTCGCCACCCGCCCCGCGTCACCGCCCCGCAGGCCGAAGCCGGTCGCCGGTCTCACCGACCGTGAACGTGAGGTCCTCGTCCTCATCGGCACCGGCCTCTCCAACCCCGAGATCGCCGAATGCCTCCACATCAGTGTCGCCACCGTCAAGGCCTACGTGACCCGTCTGCTCTCCAAGCTCCAAGCCCGTGACCGCGTGCACCTGGTCATCCGCGCCTACGAATCCGGCCTGGCCCCCTGAGGTCTGCGCGGCCATCGATTTCCCGAGCGGCCTGAGGGCCCGCCGCAGCCACTCGCGCAGGGCATCTGGAGCATCGAGCAAGTCAGGCTTGGAGTGTCTCGGCCACGGGACGGCGGCCGCCGAGGCGGGCGGGGACCGCGGTGAGCGCCGCCACCACGAGCACGGTCGCCGGCACCAGGGTGAGCAGCTGCCAGAGCGGGGGAAGCGTGGCCCTGCCGCTGTCGCCGCCGGTGATCGCGTTGATCGCGTGGAACAGTGCGAAGCCTCCCGGGAGAACACCCACGATGGCGCCGGCGAGCGCGGGGAGCACCTGAGCGGCCGCCAGCGCCGCACTCACTTGACCAGGGGTCGCGCCGAGGGCGCGGGCCAGCGCGGAGGAACGCCGGTTGTCGAGCACCGTCGCCCAGGTGATGACGATGGCGTTGACCGCCGCCAGTGCGAGCAGGATGACCGTCCAGAGCAGGAGCACGTGCCGCAACGTCGCCACCTGGTCCTCGCTGTATCCGCCGGAGCCCGGCTGGGTTTCGAGGAAGGCGTCGAGCACCAGCAGGACGTAGATCCCGCTGACCGTGACCCCGATGCTGACCACGCTCAGCACCACACGTCGCGGCCGGCGGGCTGCGATCCGCAGAGCGAGCAGCAGCGGGACGGGCAGCCGATTCGAGAGAGCGATCAGCCAACCGGTGCGGTGAGGAGGGCGTGCTGCGTCGGCCAGTGCGCTGACGGTGCTGGAACGGGCCGCGCGCACGGCCGGAACAGCGGTCGCCACCATCGCGACGCCGAGTGCCACGGCCGTCACCAGACCGATCGTCGACCAGGTCAACGACGCCGTCCCCGCGCTGCCGACGAGGCCGGCACTGGACTCGGTGAGCAATGGAGCGGTCAGCGCTCCGATCGCCAGCCCGGCCGCCGCGGCGACGACGGCCACGAGGAGATACTCCGCGAGCAGCACGGCGGCGACCAGACCAGGGGTGCCGCCTACCGCTTTGAGGAGTCCGACGCGTCGGGTCTGATCGGCCATCCGGCCGCCGACCAGTACCGCGAGGCCGGCCACGGCGAGCAGGCCGAGCAGCCAGGAGCCGATCAGCAGCAGGATCTGGGAGTCCCGGGCCAGGTCGGTGGCGTCGGCGAGGATGTTCTGCCAGGTCCGCATGATCACAGTGTCGGCGGGGCCGCCGTTCCGGTCGGCGAACGCCTGGGCGTCGTTCGGGTCGGCCAGCTTCAGGTTCATCACGTAGGACAGGGTGCCTTGGTCCGGAGCGAGGCTCCGCGCATCCGCCTGGGTGAGCCAGACCAGCCCGGGATTGTGCAGCAACCCCGCCGGCAGGTTCCGGTCCTTGGGGATGACGCCGTTGACGCAGCCGGCCGAGACGATGCAGGACGCTCCGGGATAGGGCGGCATGGCGGCCGTGACCGCGACGCCGACGACCTTGAACGACCTGCCGCCCAGGGTGACCGAGTCGCCCACGCCCACGTCGAGCGAGTCGGCGAAGGCGGCTTCGAGTACCGCGCCGCCATCGCTGACCCAACCGCCCCGCGTCACCGCGGGCTGATCGACCGCCGCGACAGCGGCGTCGCGCCCTTCGACCTGTACGTCCGACGTCCGGCCTGACGCCTCGATCTTCTCCGCGACGACGGGGTACGGTCCGCTGTGTTCGGTCACGCCGGAGGCGGTGGCCAGTTTCTCAAGGTCGGCGAGGTCGGCGGCCTTGGCGACGTTGGCGACCACGTCGGGGCCTTTGGTCGTCGCCCGCGTGCTCTCGTACGGGTCGCCGGCCGCGTCGCGCAGGACGAGCCCGAGCGTCAGCGTCGTGGTAGCGGCCAGAATGGCGGTCAGCAGCAACGCGGCCTCGGTGCGACGCCGGCGGAGGTCGCGCAGGGCCAGGCGGACCACAAGGAGGATTCGCCCCATTCCGGTCAGTCCTCCAGTCCGATGAGCGCCCCGAGCTGACCGGTGGTGCCACCGGTCAGCCGGGTCTCGTCCACGAGCACGCCGTCGCGCATCGAGAACATCCGGTCCGCGGTGGCCGCGATCCGCGCGTCGTGCGTGACGACGACCAGCGTCTGCCCGGATTCGTGCAGGTCCTTGAAGAGCCGGAGGACGTCCAGGGTGGCGGTGCTGTCGAGGTTTCCGGTCGGTTCGTCGGCGAGGACGACCAGCGGTTCGTTGCACAGCGCCCGGGCGACCGCGACCCGCTGCCGCTGGCCGCCGGAGAGCGCGGAGGGCAGGGATTTCGACCGGTCGGCGATCCCGAGCCGATCCAGCAGCTCCTCCGCTCGCCGCCGTGCGGTCCGCGGCGAGCGTCCGGCGAGCAGCGCTGACATCTCGACGTTCTCGACGGCGGTGAGCTCCTCCATCAGGTGGAAGGACTGGAAGACATAGCTGACATCGGTCCGCCGCACCCTGGCCAAGGCCTTTTCGCTGATGTCGTCGATGCGGCGGCCGTTCAGCCACACCTCTCCACCCGATGGCCGATCCAGCCCCCCGAGCAGGTGCAGCAGCGTGGACTTCCCGCAGCCGCTGGGCCCCATCACCGCCACCGTCTCTCCCGCGCCGATGTCGAGATCGACCCCGTCGACGGCACGCACCGACCCTTCCCCCTCACCGTGCCTCTTGTGCAACCCGCGGGCGCAGAGCACGGACGTGCCGACGGCGTTACTCATGATCCGTTCCTCCGCTTGGTCCAGTTCTTCTCACATGCCTCGAGCCATCGCAGGTCCGCCTGAAGCCGGAGCGCGATGCCCTCCAACAACAGAGCCGCGTTCGAGCCGTCCGGCTCGGCCATGGCGGCGAGCTGGGTGTCACGCAGTCGGCGCAGCAGTTCGCGGCGCTGGGCGTCGACGATGGCGAGGGGGTCGGCCAGCCCGCCCGACGCGGCCGCGATCAGCTTGAGATGGAACTCCGCGAGGTCGGGTCTCGGCCAACTCACCTCGGCGATCCACTCGGCGACTCGCTGTTGGCCGTCGGGAGTGAGCGTGTACACCTTGCGATCCGGCCGGTCGGCGCCCCCGGCGGACCTCTCGACCGCCAGCAGGCCGGCCTTCTCCAGCCGGGTCAGTGTGACGTAGATGTGCCCGGCGTTCATCGCCTCACCGAGAGGGCCGAGCGCGTCACGCAACCGCGCACGCAGCTGGTACCCGTGCGAGGGCTCCTTGGCCAGCATCGCCAGCACCACTTCTTGCTGCACGATCCCCTCCAGATAACCGTTAGCCTATATCTAACGGTTATCTCCCACGGGGTGTCAAGCCGGGCGGACAGGGCCTACCCGGTGTGAACGGGGTCGAGGAACCTGCGGAGTTCTTGTCTGATGAGCAGAGGGCTGTGTATGGGAGCCTCGAGGAGCTGCCGTCGCTGTCGGATCTGGAGAAGTTCTTCTTCTTGGATGCGTTCGATCGGAACGTGATCTCGCGTTCGCGTCAGGATGCGCATCGTCTGGGGGGCGATCCAGATCTGCCCGGTCCGGTACAAGGGGCTGTTCTTGACGTTCCTTCACAGGCGGGCGTGGACGCACGCAGAGGGGCCGACGGCGTGGTTGTGGCGCAACCGGGTCCTGCTGCCGGGGGTGACGGTGTTGGAGCGACTGGTCGGCACGGTCCGGGAAGAGGCCGATGAGCGGTTGTTCGCGACGGTGGCGCGGCAGGCATCTCGTGCGGATTCGGGGTTGCCGCGGGCGTTGTTCGGGCTGTTGGAGGTTCCGGAGGGGGCGCGGTTCTCGGAGTTGGTGCGGGCGTTGAAGCGGGTGGATGACATCGCCAGGTTCGAGTTGGGCCGGGTGGAAGTGTCCAAGGTGCCGGTCCGGCGGATGAAGACCCTGGCCCGGTATGGGCGGGCGGCAAGACTCCGCTGCTGGCCAGGCTGCACGAGCCGCGGCGGACGGCGACTCTGGTGGCGGTGACCCGGTCGTTGGAGGCCGAGGCGATCGACGACGCCCTCGATCTGTTCGCGCTGCTCATGGCGACCAGGTTGATCAGCCCCGCGCGCCGCAAGGCCAGCGGGGACCGGCTGGCGATGCTGCCGAGACAAGTCGTTCTTACTGAGGGGGAACGCCCGCCAAGCACACCGCCGACCCCGTCCACCTCATGCGCGTCTTCAACATCGCCGCCACCGCTGCGTCGCTGAGCAGGCATCAAGACGCGCAGTCGGGTGAGGTGAGGCTGCGCGGGACCCACGGCGGCCTGCCACACTGCGGACATGAACGGAAACTCTCCCGACGGGCTCGCCGTGAACCGCGCCTTCTGGGATGCCCGTGCCCAGGCGCATGGCACGACCCCCAACGACACGCTCTACGACGTCGATTCGTTCCTGGCGGGCCGGCAGACGCTCTACGGGATCGAGCTGGAACTGGCCGGTGATGTGACCGGCCAGGACGTGCTGCATCTGCAGTGCCACTTCGGCATGGACACCCTCAACTGGGCCCGTCTGGGTGCCAGGGTCACCGGGGTGGATTTCTCGTCGACGGCGATCGTCCGGGCACGCGAGCTGGCCGAGCTCGCCGGGCTGACCGCCGATTTCGTCGAGGCGGACACGCAGAACCTGCCGTCCGACCTGGCGGGCGGGTTCGACCTCGTGATCGCCACCTACGGGGTGCTGTGCTGGATCGGGGACCTTGACGCGTGGATGCGCGGTGCGGCGATGGCGCTGCGGCCGGGTGGAAGGCTGGTGCTGGTCGACCTGCATCCCGCCTACCAGACCCTGGCCACCTACGAGCCGCTCGTGGCCGACTGGCCCTACGGCGGAGGACAGCCCCAACGTGAGGTCGTAGCGGGCACGTATGCGGACCCGGACCTGCCGATGGCCCCGCAGGAGGTGGTCCAGTACCCGCACTCGGTGGGCGAGATCGTGACAGCTGCCGCCGGAGCGGGACTGATCATCGACCGCCTCGGCGAACACACCGAGGCCGAATTCCCCGGCCGTCGCATCCTGCCCCAAGGACCCGACGGCACCTGCCGGTTCCCGTTCGGCGACACCTACCTCCCGATCCTCTACTCGCTCCGAGCAAAATCACCTCGAACGGCCACTGAGTAGCCGCCCGGCCCCGCCACCCTTACAGACAGACGGAACATCAGAACTGTCGCTCACTGTGAGCGCACAACAGGCCGTAGGTGGTGCGTATCTCTCCCAAGACAACCTTCAGCAGGCGGCCCGGTATCTGGGATGGCGCTCGGCCGGGCGGCTGGAGCGTCGGCGCGACGGCGGCCGCGCTTCACGCGGACCGTTCGTCGTGGCGCATGGGGCACCATGGCCGTTTGCGGCCAGCGACGGCTTGCCGGACGCCGCGTGTTCCCCGACCCGGTCGAGGCGGACATTCGAGATCATCATCGCGATACCGGGCCGAGTGAACAGGAGCGTGATGGCCACGACCGTGACCGACGACGGATACACGCTGTGGTACGAGGCGCAGGGGGAAGGGCCCGGCATCGTCTTCCCCTCGCGGATGCGCGCCGAGCACTCCGCGCTGGCCTCCGCCCTGGCCACGCACGGATATCGGGTGGTGCGCTACAAACCCCGGCAGGTCGTCGGTGCGATGGAGACCGAGGAAGAGGCCGGCGGACCCTGGGACCCGACCGCCTGGAGCACCTACCCGCTGGAGTTGGAGATCGCCGACCTGCACACCGTGGCGGACGCCGCGGGCGTGGGCGACTTCGTCCTGGCCGGCTATTCGGGCATGGCCGCCCTGGCGGGATTCCTGGCCCCTGCCACCGCCCGGGCGGCCGGCCTCATGATCGGCGGATTTCCGCTGCTGAGCGACCACGGCTACTGGCTCGGCTACGTCGAAGGAGCCCGCACCGCCTTCCTTCAGGCCGGACGCCAGGACAAGGCGAACGAGCAGCACCTGGGCATCCTGCTGTACCGCGCGTGGGCCGAACGCGACGACATCCCGGCGCTCCAGGCCCTCAAGGGCCCGAAAATCCTGTGGTACGGCTCTCGGGACAGCGAACCCGAATGCCGCATGTACGACTACACCGGCGGAAGCGCCATCGCCCGCCGCGTCACCGAACACACCGAGCAGCTGCGCCACGCGGGCTTCGAGGTCATCGAGTTCGAAGGCCTGGACCACATCGCCGCACTGGCCACCACCGACGTGATCGCCCCTCGGCTGGCCGCCGCCCTGACCGCAGCAGGCTGGTAAGAGTTCTGGCACGGCCGCCTGCACACAGCCGTTGTACGAAGGCACGTTGTTCAGGGGCACGAACCAAGGCGGCGACGCCGTCCTGACCATGGGGTTCGAGCTGGATCAGGGAGAGCCGGTCGCCCGGCGCCTCGAAGATGGCCCCGGCGGGCCACCCCGCTTCGGCGACCTCCAGTTCGGGTTCGACCTCATCGTGGACGGCAAGCCCACCTCCCAGCTCGTCGGCAATGGCGCCAAGCCCTTCCAGGTGACCGGCGAGGGAACTCGCCAGAAGTACCAGAACGTCTACTACGGCTGGCCCTTCGGCGGCCATAGCGGGGTGAGCCTCGAAGCTCTCGACGGTGGCCATTGGATCGAGGAGAAGGACACTTATCTGCTGGAAGAAGGGATCGAGGGCTGTACCTGAACCCGCCTGGCACCGACCAAGGCCAACGGCTGTGCGTCGGCGCCACGGTGTCCGCAGCCGTTCCAGCTAGGACCTCCGCTCCCGAACGTGTCTCCAACCGCCAGGTAGGTAATGATCGCGTTGCGGTGCTCTCGAAGGGTGTCGGGATTAACTCTCATCCCGACACCCCGCCGCGAAGCCCGTCCGCGCCTTGGAGGTCATCAGGGACTCCCGGGAGGCTTGCGGAGGAGGGGTTCGAGGCGGGCGGCGGTCTGGCGGTATCGGCTGACGGGGACGAGGTGGACGCCGTCGAAGGCGCCGCTGTCGCGGATGGCCAGGACGTGTTCGCAGGCGGCGGCGATGCCGGCGTCGGGATCGTGTTCCACGGCTTGGACGAGTGCGTCGGGGATGGTGATGTCGGGGATGGTGGCGGCGAGGTTGCGGGCCATGGTCGCGCTGGCCAGGACCATCACTCCGGCGTAGACGGGTACGTCGATGGTGACGGTCTCACGCCACCGCAGCAGGTCATCCAGGCTGTAGCTGACCTGGGCGAACACGAAGTCGGCCTGCTGCTTCCAGGCGGGCAGGGGCCGCATGCCGGAGGCGACACCGATCTGGAACCGCGGATGCCCTGCGAAGACGGGGTCGGAGGTCGCGGCGCGGGCCTGGTCGAGCATGGACCGGACGGTGAGTTCGCCGGTGCGGTTGCCGGAGGCGGGCTTGTCGCCGTAGACGAACAGGAACCGCTGGACGCCGTAGGCGGCGGCGGTCAGCAGGTCCCGCTGGAAGCCGAGCAGGTTGCGGTCGCGGGCGTTCAGGCAGGCGATCCCGGTCGCTCCCATCGCCTGCACCTCGTGCGCGACCGCCACACTCGACACCGTCGCCCGCCCGATGTGGTTGTCGGGGATCAAGAACGCGTCCGCGACGGCGTCCAGTACCCCGATCTGGTGCCGCACCCGCCGGAGATCCGGCCGGGTCGGCGGCTCGATCTCACACACCACCTCGAACCCACGTGTCATGCCATCACCCTAGACGGCCGACCACCGGGCTCGCAGAGCCATGATCAATCTCGGCGCGATCGGTTGTCCGCAGGTTCCTTTCTTACCTTACTACGTAAAGGCGTCAGGTGGGTAACCCCACAAAAAACCATAAAAAGGACTAAAGACTCATCAACGAAAGAGCTTGTCCGGAGGCCGTCGGGGCATGAGGTGTTCCATGAGCGATGAGCAGATCATGGATCGGATCAGGCGGATGATCGATGAGGAGCATCGACTGCGCGAGTCGGACGATCCCGATAGGGCGTCGCTGGTGAAGGGGATCGAGGAGCAGTTGGACGTCTGCTGGGATCTCCTGCGCCAGCGACGGGCGGCCCGTGATGCCGGGGCCGGGAGCGGCGCCGAGCACATCCTGGCCCGTCCGGTGGACGAGGTGGAGAACTACAAGCAGTAGGACGTGGGGAAAGCCCGCCGTGCCGATGATCTCTTCCGGTAGGGTGGGTGCTCTCAGGCGGGACGTGCGAGGAGGTGAGACCCATTACTGCTGGTTGGAGCGGGGTGTTCTCACCTGACGGCCGTGGAGTCCGCCGGCTCGGGTGACAGGGAGGACGCCCCTTTTCGGAAGGCGTTCTCGTGGCTGTTCCTCTTTCTTCTGCTGCTCTGTCCCGTGTCGTCGCGCGGTTGCGTGCGGCCGGTTGTGTCTTCGCCGAGGACGAGGCGGAGCTGCTCGTCTCGGCGGCCGGTGATGAGGCCGGGTTGGAGGGCCTGATCCGGCTCCGGGTCGAGGGTCTGCCGTTGGAGCAGGTCGTGGGCTGGGCGGAGTTCCGTGGTCTGCGGGTCGAGGTGGATCCGGGGGTGTTCGTTCCTCGCCGCCGTTCGGAGTTCCTGGTCGATGAGGCGGTCGTACTGGCTCGTCCGGGCGCCGTGGTCGTCGATCTTTGTTGTGGTTCGGGTGCGCTGGGCGTCGCGTTGGCGGAGGCCGTTTCGGGGGTCGAGTTGCACGCCGCGGATGTGGAGCCGACGGCGGTGCGGTGTGCGTGGCGCAATGTGGGTCGGGTGGGTGGCCGGGTGTATGAGGGTGATCTGTACGGTGCGTTGCCGGGGGTGTTGCGGGGCCGGGTCGAGATCCTGCTGGCGAATGTTCCGTATGTACCGAGTGGTGCGGTGTGTTCGTTGCCGACGGAGGCTCGGTTGTACGAGCCGAAGGTGGCGCTCGACGGTGGCGTGGACGGTTTGGAGGTCCTGCGCCGGGTGAGCGGGGAGGCGTCGGGTTGGTTGGTGCCGGGAGGCCATCTGCTGGTGGAGGTCAGTGAGCGCCAGGCCGACCGGGCTTTGGAGGTCTTCTCCGGTGATGGCCTTGTCGCGAGGTCCGTGGGTTCGGAGGAGTGGGGTTCGTGCGTGGTGGTGGGTTCCAGGCCGCTGCTCAGGAATGGGGCACGTAGCGTTCTTTGCGGGTCTTGACGCCGATGAGACGCATCGTGGTGAGCAGGCACCAGCGGTTGAGGTGAGGAGGGATCAGCGGGGTGAGAACGCGCAGGGCCGCGGCCATCCGATCGAAGCGGCGCTGCTCGGCCTGGCTCCAGGCGATCCCGAATCTCCTCCTGACCTGCTCGGGCAGGCACCCGACGGCGATCAGCGTGCCGAAGCGCCGCAGCAGCGGCCGCTGGGCCCGGATCAGAACGGACGGGATGAACGGCACCTTCCCGATCCCGACGGTGCGGGCGATGTGAATCGACTGCTCGGCGGGAGCGGTCAGCTCCAGCCGTTCGGCGCAGAACGCCTCGAACGCCTGCTGGAATGCGGCGTAGTCGGCCGGCACCGGCCGCATCGTCACCCCGTAGCCCGCGTACCAGGTGACGGTCTCGGCGTACAGTTGCTCCTTGTCGGCGTCGCTCAGCCAGTCGGCCGGGAAGAACAGTTCGGCGGTACGGAACATGTGCCACGTGAACGTGGCGTGCGCCCACCAGAAGGTCTCGGGGTCAAGGGCGTGGAAGCGGCGGCCCGAGGAGTCCACGCCCTTGATGTCCTTGTGCAGGTCGCGGATGCGGCGGGCGCGGTCGGGGCCGTCGGGTTCGAAGATCGTCGCCCAGATCTGCGGGACCGATCTCCAGATCCGGCCGAACGGGTCGTCGAAGAACCCTGACTGCTCGGCCACCGCCGTCCCCAGCGGGGGATACATCAGCTGCAACAGTCCGGTCGCCCCGCCTGGAGCGGCCGCCCGCAGGTCGCCCGCGATCCGCCACAGCAGCGAATTCGGGCCCAGTGGCACCGCACCGGCCTCCGGTGCTTCGCTCCCGTCTCCGGACGGCTCCGAGGTCGCCATGCCCGCTCCCTTTTCCTTCGGCATGAAACAATGGCACGGATTTGTCTCAAGTGTCCAGAGGTCGGAGAGTAGGGCCCGGGCACAGCCTCCGCCTCGACGCTCCCCGCCTGCGCTCCGAAGAAGCATCGGTTGAACCGGCCGTGGCCGGGGATGGCGCAGGAGGTGTCGGGGAAGGGGATGAGGGGGCTGCGCCGCGTCCCCGGGTGGTGCCGGGTCGGCGCGGGTAGGCTGATCACTTCTGGGTTTCCGGCGGGCGAGGGGGCGGACATGGCCGTGTGTGCCGTCGCGGCTTCCCCGGTGCGGGCAGAGCGGTCTCTGCGGCTGGTGGTCCTGCTGGCCGTGCTGGGGATGCTGGGGCTGGCTCCGGCCTCCCGGCCGGCCTCGGCGGCGGGCCATGGCGGGCTGGCGCAGGCCGTCTCGCAGGCGGCCGCGGACCAGGACTGCTCGGTGCCGCCCCGGATCTTCCGGGGGGTGCAGCCCGAGCAGCCGGCCGTGTCGGCCGTCGTTCCCCATGCGGTGATTCTGCGTCGGCCCTGTCCGGTGGCGCGGGTCGAGGACCGCGCGTGGCGTGGGTCGGTGGGTGCCTGGTTCGCGGTGTCGCGGGCCGGGCGGGCCCCGCCGTTCTCCTCAGGCATCTGACGTTTCCCCCTTTCTTCTCGTTACGCGGCCCCCCGGCGGGCCGTGCCATGCCTGTTGGAGTTCCTTTGACACGTGCGACACGGATACGGGCGCTGCTGGCGCTCGCCGTCCTGGCCCTGGCCGCTTACATCACGGTGACGACACCCGTCCGGCTGGGGCTGGACCTGCGGGGCGGCACGCAGATCGTGCTGGAGACCCGCGACTCGGCCACGGTGAAGGCGACCTCGGAGGTCACCGACACCACCGTGGAGACGCTGAGGCGTCGTGTGGACGCGCTCGGTGTGGCCGAGCCGCAGCTGGTGAGGTCCGGTGACAACCGGATCATCGTGGAGTTGCCCGGCCTGCAGGATCCGCAGAAGGCCGTGGACGTCCTGGGCCGGATGGCCGAACTGAGTTTCCATCCCGTCCTGGGGTACGCAGAGGAGCAGACCGGGCCGAAGGCCGGTGAGCTGGTGGTGCCCGACGAGGACGGGCAGAAGCTGCGGCTGGGTCCGGCGGGGCTGACCGGTGCGGACGTGGGTGGGGCCTCGCCAGGCAGCAATCCGCAGTCGGGGCCAGGCTGGTTCGTCAACGTCGACTTCAAGGGCCAGGGGGAGGCCAAGTGGGCGAAGCTGACCGGTGACGCGGCCTGTCAGCCGGGGGGTGATCCTCGGCGGAGGGTGGCGATCGTGCTGGACGGGAAGGTCATCTCCTCGCCGCAGGTCGTCGAGTCGGTCCCCTGCGGGGTCGGTATCACCGGCGGGTCGACTCAGATCACCGGGGACTTCACGTTCGAGAGCGCGGAGGAGTTGGCGCTGCTCATCAGGGGTGGCGCGCTGCCGGTGCCCGTGACGGTGATCGAGCAGCGGACCGTCGGCCCGACCTTGGGCGCCGAGGCGATCTCCGCCAGCGCTCAGGCCGCGATCATCGGCACGATGCTGACCTCGTTGTTCATCATCATCATCTACCGGCTGCTGGGGTTGCTGGCCGCTGTGGCGCTGGCCTGCTACGGGCTGATCTCCTATGCGGTGCTGGCCGGGTTGGGCGCCACCTTGACCCTGCCGGGGCTGGCCGGTTTCGTTCTGGCGATCGGTATGGCGGTCGACGCCAATGTGCTGGTCTTCGAACGTGCCCGTGAGGAGTACCAGGAGCCGCGCACCACCCTGCGCACCTCGTTGGCCGCGGGTTTCCGCAATGCCTTCAGTGCCATCGCCGACTCCAACGTCACCACTTTGGTCGCGGCGGCGCTGCTGTTCTTCCTGGCTTCGGGTCCGGTGCGCGGGTTCGGTGTCACTCTGGCCATCGGTGTGCTGGCGTCGATGTTCAGCGCCTTGGTGATCACCCGTGCGCTGGCCGAGGTGGTGTTCTCGCGCCGCGCCGTGCAGAGGCGTCCCGCCATCACCGGTATCGCCCGGCCGGGCCGGGTTCGCGAATGGCTGCAGCGGCGTGATCCGCATCTGATGCGCTATGCCAGGCGGTGGCTGGCGCTCTCGCTGCTGGCCGTGGTCGTGGCGGGTTCGGGCATCGTGGTGCGCGGGTTGAATCTGGGGGTGGAGTTCACCGGCGGGAGGCTGATCGAGTACTCCTCGTCGGTTCCCGTGGACGTCGACCGGGCCCGTGCTCTGCTGGTCGAGGCCGGGCAGCCGCGCGCGGTGGTCAACGCCTCCGGTGAGGGGGAGCTGACCGTGCGGACGGGGCCGTTGAGCAACGCGGAGGAGGCCCGTGTCACCCAGGCACTGGGTGGTCTGGCCGGGGATCTGAGCAAGGTCAGGGACGAGTTGATCGGGCCCAGCCTCGGCGATGAGCTGCGCCGCTCGGCGATCATCGCGCTGATCGCGGCGTTGTTGATGCAGATGGCCTATCTGGCGTTCCGGTTCCGCTGGAGTTTCGCGGTGGCGGCGGTGGTCGCGATGGCCCACGATGTGTTGATCTTGGTGGGGGTCTTCGCCTGGCTGGGCAAGAGCCTCGACGGTGTCTTCCTGGCGGCGCTGCTGACCGTCATCGGTTACTCCGTCAATGACTCCGTGGTCGTCTTCGACCGGGTCAGGGAGCTGACCGCGACCGGGGGCAGGTCCTTCGCCCGGCTCACCAGTACCGCGATCTACCAGACGATTCCCCGTACGATCAACACCGGTATGGGGGCGGTGTTCATTCTGGCGGCGCTGCTGTTCCTGGGGGGCAGCACTCTGAGGGACTTCGCGCTGGCGCTGCTGATCGGTGTGCTGGTCGGTACTTATTCCTCGGTGTTCACCGCTTCTCCGCTGGCGGTCGTGCTGCACAGGGAGGGGCCGCGTCCCAGCGGGGACAAGTCCGAGGCGGCGGTGCGGCAGCCCGCCTGAACCGGTGCGGGCCCCGCTGGAGGGGCGGGGCCCGCGTCCTGGGAGGAATCTCTCTTTTCTGACTGGAACGCCGGGTGAAACATGGTCATTGTCATATTCCAGCCGATCTCGTGTTTCGCGTGTTCCCCTGGCAGACGGGTACCTTCGCCTGCATGAACGTGGCACAGGGGCAGAGCGAGCTGAACGGGATAGCGGGCTGGGCCGAGGACGTGATGGAGTCCCTCGGCGAGTTCGGGGTGGGGCTGCTGATCTCCCTGGAGAACCTCTTCCCCCCGCTGCCCAGCGAGCTCATCCTCCCCCTGGCCGGGTTCACCGCCAGCGAAGGCCGACTCGACGTCGTCCTCGTCATCGTCGCCGCCACCCTCGGCTCCCTCTTCGGAGCGCTCGCCCTGTACTCCCTGGGCGCCTTCCTCGGCCACGAGCGCGCCTACCGCCTGGCCGACCGCCTGCCCCTGGTCGACTCCGGAGAGCTCGACAAGGCCACCCGCTGGTTCGCCCGCCACGGTGGCAAGGCCGTCCTCTTCGGCCGGATGGTCCCCGTCGTCCGCAGCCTCGTGTCCGTCCCCGCGGGCATCGAACGCATGCCCCTGATGCGCTTCAGCCTCTACACCACTCTCGGCAGCGCCCTGTGGAACAGCGTCTTCGTCCTCGCCGGCTACACCCTGCGCGAGAAGTGGCACAACGCCGAGGAGTTCGCCAACTGGGCCGTGTACGGCGTCCTGGCCCTGTGCGTCCTGTGGTTCGTGAAGTTCGTCGTCACCCGCCTGCACCGCGACCCCCTGCCTCCCTCCGGCGGCGGCCGGGCCGCCGGAGGCAGGGAGCCCACCCGCACCGGCGGCGACCGCTGAGCGAGCTGACCGCCACGGTCCTCACCGCCGAGGCCCGCCCGCGATCGGGGCAGTGCCGGCCGCCCCGGTGAGGCGGGACGCGCTGATCCGCGCTTTCAGGTGCGCCGCCCTCCCGGAGCGGGAGGGCGGCTCAGGGGGCGAAGCCGCGCGGCGGGCCGGGGGCGGTCATTCGGCGACGTTGATGTTGCCTCCCGCGGGGACCGGCACGACCTTGATCCGGCCGTCCTTGATGGCCTGGTACAGGATCGCCCCGTTCGGGCCGAGGACCTTCACCAGGTCCCGCAGCGCCTTGAGCTCCGTCTTGATCTGCTTGTTGCGGTTCGTCTGCGTCTGGTCGTCCTGGACGGCCTGCTGGGCGGCGGCCAGGGAGTTGCGGACGTTCTCCGGCGGGGTCGGCTGCTGCAGGGTGAGCAGGAACGACCCGCACTCGCCCTTGTCGGTGTAGGCGGGCGAGCAGAAGTAGCTGTCCCCGGCGGTCGCGTTGACCTGGGCGGCGACCGCGGTGCCGACCTCGTTCTCCCAGGACTTCTTCACCTCGGGGTTGGAGTACAGGTCGATCCACTTGTACTTCTTGGACACCTGGTCGAGGGCCCGGTCGAGCGGGGCGCCGATGTAGGTGCCGAGCATCTTCGACCACCCGTCGTCCTCGTAGGCCTCGTACTTCAGGCCGATCTCCTCGTGGAACTTGCGCAGGGTTTTGCAGGACCCGTTGAGGCTGAAGGTCGCCACGCCCTCGACGGTCAGCTCGAGGTTGTCCTGGGAGACGACCTTGAGGGCGTCGGTGTCGCCGTCCTCACCGAACCTGTAGGTGCGCTGCCCGATGGGGTAGCTGAACACCTTGTCGCCGGGCCCGTGCCAGATGCGGCCGTTGCCGCAGGCGTCGAACTCGGTGGAGGAGAACGGGCCGGCGTTGTACTCCAGGCCCGCCTTGTCGGGCGGCACGGACACCGAGCAGCTCGAGGCGGAGACCGCGACGACGATGAGGGCCGCCACCAGGGCGAGGTACTTGAGGTGTTTCACTGGGGCTCTCCCGTGGGGGGTGTGATACCGGTGCCAGCAGGCTCCCACGAGTGGGCGGTGGTTCGTTCAGCCGCGGAGAACGCCGGGCAGTTCGGCGAGGGTGGTGATGTGGTGGATTCCGTCGGGTACGGGGACGGCGGAGCCGGTGCGGTTCAGCCAGATGCCGGTCAGGCCGGCGGCCTGCGCGCCCAAGGCGTCCAGGTCGAGGCGGTCTCCCACGTAGGCGACGTGCCCGGCGGGCAGCCCCAGCACCGAGCAGGCCTCGAGGAAGGCGCGGGGGTCGGGTTTGGAGCAGCCGAGTTCGTCGGAGCAGACGACGAACTCGAACCGGTGGCGCAGGCCGAGCATGGTCAGCTTGCGCTCCTGCACGGCGTTGGTGGAGTTCGACAGGATCCCGTGCCGGTAGGGCGGCGCGGCCAGGGCCTCGAAGACGTCCTCGACGTCGGAGAAGGCGCTCCACGCGGCTTCGAACAGAACCAGATAGCGGTCGAACCAGGCATCGGCCTCCGAGTCGGACAGCTCTTGCCGCAGCAGGCGCCGCACCCGTTCGCGCCGCTGCCCGGCGAAGGTCAGCTCACCGGCGGTGAACCGGGCGTACTCCTCGTCGGTGATCCGCCGCCACCGTCTGAGGGCGGTCTCGTCGGCGTCGAGCCCTTCGGCGGTGAAGTACTGCAGGGCCGCGGCGCGTTCGGTCCCCGAGTGGTCGAAGAGGGTGTCGTCCACGTCCCACAGCACCGCTTTGATCATGCTTTGAGGATATCCCGCCTGCTCGGACGCCCCCGGGGAAGCCGTTCACCGGACGCCGGGACGCCATGGCTCTTCGGAAGCCGGGGGTAGAGTTGCCCGCGGCGCCCTCAGCGGAGAACTGCCGGGCGGGCACTGATCACCGGCGGTTCGTCGCGGTCTCTGCCGGTGAACCCCCGGCGCGAGGTCGTCCGTTCGCGGTGGACGATCAGGGGAAAGGGGAGTACCCGCTCCTTTCCACTCCCAACGTATAGCGCACCCGGGGGCTTGCGGCAAGACCCGGGTCGTGCCGCAGAATCGTCAGCCGTGGCCGGAACATCATGGCCACCGGGCTCGTCACGCCGGTCCAGACGCCTTACCGCGCGCCATGGTCGCAAACGACTCCCTCCTCCTCACGCACGACAGAGTCCAGCCGCGCTCGTGAGCGCCGAGAACGAACCCCAGATCGGAGCCGATGAAGTGAATCCGCTGACCGCCAGCGCGTTCGACCTTCCCGACCACCTCGCCCCCAAGGCCGACCCGGCGTTGATCTCCGGTGACGAGCGGCACTTCGCGGCCATCGCGGAGTGCCTCGAGCGGTCGATCGCCGACCTGTCCGACCG
The DNA here is from genome assembly GCF_039871655.1 of Actinocorallia sp. B10E7. Lineage (NCBI taxonomy): Bacteria > Bacillati > Actinomycetota > Actinomycetes > Streptosporangiales > Thermomonosporaceae > Actinocorallia > Actinocorallia sp. B10E7. Next base: position 575,418 of record NZ_JBDPLZ010000003.1, on the reverse strand, counting down.
CCTCGGCGCCGAGCGCAGGGCGCCCGGCGGCGCGGGTCGGGCGGCGATGGACCGGGACATGGAGATCCACCGGCTGAGCGCCCGCCTGCGCACCCTGCGCCGCTTCGGTCTGGACCTGTGCCTGGGGCATTTCGTCAGCGAGGACGACCCCGAGCCGGTGTACGTCGGGCGGCTCGGCCTCACCGACAGCGCGGGCCGCCGGCTGCTGCTCGACTGGCGCTCCCCGGCGGCCGAGCCGTTCTTCGGAGCGACCCACGCCAACCCGATGGGCCTGGCGAGCCGCCGCAGGTACCGCTGGACCCGCGGCCGGATCAGCGACTACTGGGACGAGGTGTTCACCTCCGACGGGCTGGAGGGGCACGCCGCGCTCGACGACCAGTCCGCTTTCATCGCCAGCTTGAGCACTCACCGCTCGGCCCGGATGCGGGACGTGCTCGGCACCATCCAGGCCGACCAGGACGCCATCATCCGGGCGGGGTCGCGCGGTGCGCTGGTCGTCGACGGCGGTCCGGGAACGGGTAAGACCGTCGTCGCCCTGCACCGCTCCGCCTACCTCCTGTACTCCGATCCCCGCCTCGGCCACCACCGGGGCGGCGTGCTGTTCGTCGGCCCGCACCAGCCCTACCTGGCCTACGTCGCCGACGTCCTGCCCAGCCTCGGCGAGGAGGGCGTGCAGACCTGCACCCTGCGGGACCTCGTCGCCGAGGGAGCGGCGGCGGCGGTCGAGACCGACCCGGACGTGGCGCGGCTGAAGTCGTCCGCGGACCTGGTGAAGGCGATCGAGACGGCCGTCAGATTCTACGAGAAGCAGCCCACCGAGGGCATGACGGTCACGACTCCCTGGTCCGACATCTGGCTGAGCGTCGATGATTGGGCCGAGGCGTTCGAAGCGCCGGACCCCGGTACCGCGCACAACGAGGCACGCGACCGGATCTGGGAGGAACTGCTCACGATCCTGATGGACAAGCACGAGGGCGACGCCCCGCCCGGCCTGCTGCGCAAGTCGCTGCTGCGCAACAGGGACCTGCTCATGGCCCTCAACAGGGCGTGGCCGCTGCTCGAGGCGGCCGACGTCGTCGCGGACCTGTGGTCGGTGCCCGCCTACCTGAGGATGTGTGCTCCCTGGCTCGGCCCCGAGGAGATCCGTACGCTCCAGCGGCAGGACGCCCACGCCTGGACGGTGTCGGATCTGCCGCTCCTGGACGCCGCACGCCAGCGGCTCGGCGACCCCGAGGCCTCCCGGCGCAAACGCCGGCAGGACGCCGCCCTCGCCGCCCAGCGCGAGCACATGGCCCAGGTCCTCGACACTCTCATCGAAGCCGCCGAGAGGGTCGACCCGGAGGAGGACGGTGAGAGCCTGGTGACGATGCTGCGCGGCCAGGACGCCCAGGTCAGCCTCGTCGACGAGACCGTCCTGCCCGACGCCGACCCGGATCTGCTGGCCGGGCCGTTCGCGCACATCGTCGTGGACGAGGCCCAGGAGCTGACCGACGCGCAGTGGCAGATGCTGCTGCTGCGCTGCCCGTCCCGGAGCTTCACCATCGTCGGGGACCGCGCTCAGGCCAGGCACGGGTTCACCGAGTCGTGGCGGGAGCGGCTCGAGCGGGTCGGGCTCGACCGGATCACCCAGGCCTCCCTGAGCGTCAATTACCGGACTCCGGAGGAGGTCATGGCGGAAGCCGAGCCGGTCATCCGGGCCGTGCTCCCGGACGCCAACGTGCCGACCTCCATCCGCAGCAGCGGCGTCCCCGTCGTCCACGGAGCCGTGGCGGATCTGGGCCGGATCCTCGACACCTGGCTCGCCGAGAACGCCGACGGGACCGCCTGCGTCATCGGCGACCCCACGTTCCGGGCGACGTCCCGCGTCCGGTCGCTGACCCCGGAGCTGTCCAAGGGCCTGGAGTTCGACCTGGTCGTCCTCATCGACCCGGAGACGTTCGGCGACGGCATCGAAGGAGCGGTCGACCGCTATGTCGCGATGACCCGGGCGACCCGCCAGCTCGTCATCCTCACGACCTCCTGAGGGCCCCCGTAGCGGCGGGCGGGCTCGTCTGAACCGACCACGGAGGGGATGTCCAGATAGGCGAATCGCTCCTCGATCAACCGTCCGGTGGGGACAGGATCTTCCTGGGTACTCCTGCGGGCACGTCTTTCCGGCCCTCCGCTCCCGAACGGGGAGTGTTTAGTTAAGCGTTTGGTCCAGCGGGCCTGGCCGGCGCCGGTGGGATCCAGGCTCATGACCGCCAGGTAGACGCATTTGAGAGCAGCGGTCTCGTTGGGGAAGTGGCCGCGGGACCGCACTGCTCTGCGGATGCGGGCGTTGACGCTTTCGATGGCGTTGGTGGTGCAGACGATCCGCCGGATCTCGGGGTCGAAGCCAAGGAAGGGTACGAACTCGCTCTAGGCGTTCTCCCAGAGCCGGACGATCGCCGGATAACGGGAGCCCCAGGACTCGGCGACCTCCAGCCACCGCTCGAGGGCGGCGGCCTCGGTCAGGGCGGTGTAGATGGGTTTGAGTGCATCGGCGAGCTTTTGCCAGTGCTGGCGCGGCACGTAACGGAAGGTGCCTCGCAGCAGGTGCACCACGCAGGTTTGGACGACCGCCTGCGGCCAGGTGGCGTTGACCTGCTCGGGCAGGCCTTTGAGGCCGTCGCAGACGACCATCAGCGCATCCTGCACGCCCCGGTTCTTGACCTCGGTCAGCACATGCGCCCAGAACTTGGCGCCCTCACTGCCGTCGCCGGTCCACAGGCCCAGGATGTCGCGGCAGCCTTCGGCGGTGACCCCGATGACCAGATAGATCGGCCGGTTGGCGACCTTGCCGTCCCGGATCTTCACATGGACGGCGTCGATGAACAGCACCGCGTAGACGGCGTCCAGCGGCCGGTTCTGCCATGCGGCCATGCCGTCCAGAACCCGGTCGGTGATGGCGGTGATCGTGGCCTTGGAGACCTCGGTGCCATAGACCTCGGCCAGGTGGGCGGAGATCTCCCCGTGGGTGAGGCCCTTGGCCGACAACGACAGGACCAGATCGTCCACACCGTTCGAGCGCCGCTGCCGCTTGCGGACGATCTGCGGTTCGAAGCTGGAGTCCCGGTCTCGCGGCACCTCGATCTCCACCGGCCCCACATCCGTGACGACCGTCTTGGACCGGGTGCCGTTGCGATCGTGGTGGCAGCGGCGGGGGGATCGTGGCGCCGCGCGGTGCCACGATCCCTGGCGGGCGGGTGTCGGTGTTGGCTCAGTACGCCGTTCCGTCGGCGTGCTGGCCGGGGGACCGGGTCAGGGAGCTGATCGTGTTGTGCTTGACCCAGGCGCCGGTCGCCGAGCCGTCAGGGCTCCGGTTGATCGAGACGCCGTCGGAGCTCGCCTGGCTCGAGGTGTAGCTCATCGACTGGATCGTCGCACCGGCCGCGTCCCGGAGGGTCACCTGGTCGCCGCTGTTGGCCAGGTTGAGGCCACCGGTGCTCGCCGCCACGGCCACAATGCCGCCGGGGATGCTGGAGGCTCCCCCGAACACGGTGATCGCCTTGCCGGGCTGCAGCGTCGTTCCGGCCGCGAAGGTGTGCCGCACGGCCGTGGCGTCCCGGACCGTCCAGCCCGCGATGGAGATCGCGGTGCCTCCGATGTTCACGATCTCGACGGCCTCGCCGGCGGTGCTGCTGCCCGGCTCGTTGGCGAGGACCTCGTTGATGATGACGTTGGCCGGGCCGCCGCTGCCCGCGGTGACCGTGACGTTCTGAGTCGTGGTGTGCGTGGCGCCGCCGTTGTCGGTCACGGTGAGGCTCACCGGGTAGGTGCCCGCCGCGGCGTAGGTGACCGAGGGGTTCGTGGCGGTCGAGGTCTGGCCGTTGCCGAAGGTCCAGCTGCGGCCCGTGATCGTGCCGTCAGGGTCGGTGCTGCCGTCGGTGAAGGCGCACGTGAGGTTGGTGCAGGAGTGCGTGAACGCGGCCGTGGGCTGCTGGTTGGCGCCTCCGCCGCCGAGGGTGAAGTTGTACCGGGCCAGCACCGGGTAGTGATCGCTGGTCGTGGTCGCGTAGTTCGGAACGTACGCCTGGGGCTGGAACGCGGTCGCCGAGCCCGCGACGTACTTCGCGTTGACCTCGTTGGTGTTGAGCTGGTGGTCGATGAAGTCCGGGTAGCCGGTGGTCGACGCGACTCCGGCCAGGGACAGTGCCCGCGTCGGGAAGCTGTAACGCGCCGTGTCGTTCACGAAGTTGGCGTACGGCGACGCGTTCCCGGTCGTGATGGAGGTGTCGACGTCGTCGTTCCAGTCGCCGATCACGAAGACGTCCTGCGTCGGGTAGGTCGAGTCGAGGTAGGACTTGAAGGCCTGGGATGCGGGGTTGCGCAGGTTCCACGCGTCCTGGGTGGAGCCGGCCTTGGCGTGCAGGACGATGAAGACGAGGTCGCGGGTCGCGCCGTCGAAGGTGCCGCGCAGCGTGAACTCGACCGGCGGGCGGCCCGCGAAGTTGCTGTTCTGGTCCGTCAGGATGACCTTCGCGCTCACCAGGCTGGCCATGCTGCTGCGCCAGACGAGCGCGACCTTCTGCTCGGCGTTGCTGAAGTCCGAGTAGTACTGCGGCCCGTTCGTCACGATCGGATCGTTCGCCAGGACTCCGGTGAAGCCGGGCATACCGGAGACAAGGGTGTTGAACGCGGAGGTGCTGACGACCTCGGACAGGCCCCAGACATCCATGTCGGCGCCGGCCATGACGTCGCGAACGTTGGCCTGCTGCAGCGCCTCGTCGGTCGGGCCGAAGCCCGTGTCACCGAACCACTCGACGTTCCAGTTACCGATGTCGAGCTGAGTGGCGGAACCCTGCGACGGCACGGCGGCGGCATGCGCCGCCGGGGCGAAACCGATCGGCAACGCCACGAAGACGATGATCGCCCCCAAGAGCGCACGGAGACTGGTCATGAACAAGCAACCCTTCGAGTCGGCATGCTGGACTGGGTCCCGTCTTCCCCCGAAGCGCGAGCCCGGCTGAGTGTCCGTCTCGACCCAAAGGCACCCGAAAGCGGCTGCTGAATTCGAAACGACGCTTATGTGAACAGTGGGGGCACCGACTCGGGGCTTGAGCAGCAATGGAACGGCCAGTCACGTGAAGGAGCCTGGTGGGCGGCTCTTATCGTGACTGGCCGTTCTGATGCGGGTCGCGGGCCGATCGCGCACCGATGAGGTTTGCGCGCCGCGCCCGTCTGTACGTGTGAGATCGACTCACGGGAGGCTGGCACGATGCGGAAACTGATCTTCGGCATGAACCTGAGCCTGGACGGCTACATCGCCGCGCCCGGCGACGACCTCGGCTGGAGCGTGCCGAGCGACGAGCTGTTCCAGTGGTGGTCCGACCGGGTGGGGGCGACGGGCCTGGCGCTGTACGGGCGCAAACTGTGGGAGACGATGAGTTCCCACTGGCCGACCGCCGACCAGCGGCCTGGCGCCACACCGGCGGAGATCGAGTTCGCGCGCCGCTGGCGGGACATGCCGAAGGTGGTGTTCTCCTCGACGACCAGCGCGGTCGACTGGAACGCCCGCCTGGTCACCGGCGACGCGGTCGCCGAGATCGCCCGGCTCAGGGCCGAGGACGGCGGCCCGATGGACATCGGCGGCGCGACGCTCGCCGGGGCGGCCATGCGGGCCGGGCTGATCGACGAGTACGCGCTGGTCACCCACCCGGTCCTGGTGGGCGGCGGCACGCCGTTCTTCACCGCGCTGGACGACCGGGTGAACCTGAACCTGGTCGAGACGCGGACATTTCCCGGCGGCGTGGTGCTGACCCGATACGAGACGAGGCGATGAGCACGGGCCAAATGCTCGGCTCGTAAGGCCAGATCGAAATCCTTCCTGGCGTGCTCACCGTGACCCTCGGCTATGAGGGAACCCTTCCCCGGGCCCTTCCTTGCGTTCCGAATGAGCTGTTGACCGACTCGCTGAAGAGGAGGACGACGGCCTCGTTGAACGTGACGATGTTCTTCGGGCATGAAGATGCCCCGCCGGCAACGCCGGCGGGGCGGTGGTGTTCGCGTTGCCGCATTGGTGTTCAGCTGGTCGGGGTGCTCATTCCGCGGTGACTTCGGTGACGCCGACCCATGCGCTGGACTCGTCGGCGATGGGGACTTGTCTGATCACAGCGTCGGGGGCAGGCCCAGCCATGGTTTGTCGGTGGCGTCGAATCCGGTGAGCTCGGCGATCTTCCCGTCGACGATGCGCAGGACCGCGATGGTGAACAAACGGTATTCCGGGTCGTCGGGGGTGCGGAGGTACAGCACGGCGGCAGGCATGCGGTTGACCGTCGTGGCGATGCAGCGCCAGTCGTCGTAGCCGCGCTGGAAGAGCCCATTGGAGACCCAGCCGTCCACCGCGTCCTTGGCCGTGACGATCAAGGTGCCCGGCTCGGGCAGCATCGCGAAGCGCAGATCGTCGCGCAGCAGGGCCATCAGCCCGTCGAGGTCGTTGCGCTCATGGGCGTCGATATACGACTTCACCAGGCCGCGCTCGTCCTTCGACAGCTCGTGCGTGGCGGGGCTCCGCCAGTCGAGGCGGCGGTCGGGCAGCTGCTCGCGCATCGTCACACGCGCCCGCTGCAGTGCGCTGGTCACCGATGCGACGGTCAGCTCGAGGGCGTCGGCGGCCTTCGACGCCGGCCAGCCGAGGACGTCGCGCAAGATGAACACCGCCCGCTGCCGCGGCGGCAGGTGCTGGACGGCGACGATGAACGCCAGCTCGATCGTCTCCCGCGCCACCACCGATTCCTGCGGGTCCTCCGGGAGCATCCGGTCCGGGTAGGGCTGCAGGTAGCGCACTTCCGAGCCCGCGCCCGGCAGCTCGGCAGGCACGGGTGTGCGGTCGTCGCGCTTGTCCAGGAAGTCGAGGCAGGCGTTCGTCGCGATCCGGTACAGCCAGGTCCGCAGCGCAGCGTGGCCTTTGAACGACTCCCGCTTGTTCCACGCCCGCAGGAACGTCTCCTGCGTCATGTCCTGGGCGTCCTCGTAGTTCGCGAGCATCCGGTAGCAGTGCACCTGCAGCTCACGCCGGTAGCGCTCCGTGATGAGCGCGAACTGTGCTGTGTCATTTGAGCGGGCCGCCGCGATGAACGCGGCCTTGTCGGCGCCTGGCAGTCTGGCCTCGGTCATGGTCGTCAATCCTTCCGCGGGTGGCGAGGGGCTACCAGAACTGACGACGTGGCGGAAGATTTCTGATCGGTGAAGCCGCTGACACCAGGCCGTTCGTCAGGCCGGATGGGTCGGGGTCGATCCAGGGGACGTGTTCGGGTCGGGCACACGCGAGCTCGTCCAGTGCCTCCGCCATCGCTTCCCGCCAGGCAGCGAACGCAGGCGGGCCTTCATCATCCCTTGGGGGCCAGCTGAGTAACGGCTGTGAATCCAACGATGTTGACGCTGACCCGCAGGGATTCCGACCGTGGCGGTGGCGCGGCTTTCCTGCCCGCGGCCTGCTCATGTGAGCAGGCGGTTCAGGCGTTCGGCCTGCCGTTCGTCGGTGCCCGTAGGATTTCGTCCCTTGTCGAAGGCCAGCAGGAACAGCCAGACAAGTGCCAGGAGCCTGCGGCAGTCCTGCAGCCGGGCGGCCTCGGCCGCCGTGAGGTCGAGCTGCTCCAGGAAGAGCCCGACATCCAGGGGTGCTCCACCCAGCCGGCCACATGCTCGGTGATCTCGGCCAGTTCGAAGGCCCGGTCGCTGCGGCCGAACTCCTCGAAGCCCACCACCCGGACGCGATGGCCGTCCCACAGGTAGTTGGCGATGTTGCCGTCTCCGGGTCCGAAAACCGGCGCGACATCCGGCCACCCCGTGCCCTCCAGGCCCGAGCCGGCCAGCCACGCCGGCCCGCTTCCCAGAGCCCGGCGCACCACACCGGGCAGCGGGGCATGCGAGGCCGCGGCCGTCCGCGCACGGATCCAGGCGATGACCTCGCACTGGTGGCCTGGCCGGAGCGGGAGCGCGGCCAGGACGTCCGGCGGCACCGCGGCGTGCAGGCGGCGTACCGCCGCCGCCAGGGCCTTGACCTTCCGCTCGGTGAGCCGAGCACCGCGCAGCGGTTCTCCGGGCAGTAGGTTCGTTGGATTCTCGCCGTTTATTACGGAGACTCCATGAGGGCGAAGACTTCCCAGCCGAGATACTCACGCGTGTAGCGCGCGTAGCGGGCGGGCTCGTTGGTGAGTTCCTCCCGTACCTCGGGCGCCAGTTCGTCGTCGGGGTTCTGGTCGAGCCAGCGGCGCAGGTTGAGCCACTGGGCCGCTGCGTAGCGGTCCCAGCTGTCCTGGTCGGCCAGCATCATCTCCACGACGTCGTACCCGCCCCGTGGGGGCGATTCCTCCCGGCCGTGAACGGCCGGGATCCCTTGCTAGATCCTGTTGAAAGGGGGCCTCATCGGACGGCAGGCGAAGGTCAGGACGAGGCCCGGGGGAGGATCCGGTCCACGTCCCGGCGTGCCGGTGCGCTCAGGAGCCGACCCCAGGCGGTGAACAGGGCGCGCAGTCGCGGCCCGTAACGGGCGTGGAAGGCCGGGTCGAGTTCGGCGATGTCCAGTTCGTTGGCCACGCTGATCTCGGCGAAGTCGCGGAGCGCCGACTGCGGGGGATGCAGCTCCCGTCCGGTGAAACGGTCCCGGAACACCCCGTCCACGGCCAGGCGGGGATGGGTGAACGTCCGGTCGCAGCTGCCGTACAGGTAGACCAGCGCCTCGGTCTCAGGTCCCGTGAGCGCTATGAGTTCTTCGCGGTGGGACGGGTCGCCCAGCGCGGTGGGGAATCCGTCGGTGCCGTAGAAGGCGTGGGCGAGTCCGGCCCGGCGCAGCGCGGGACGGGCGCCCCAGCTTCCCAGGCGTTCGGCGACCCGGAGCAGATGGGCCTGCAGCGTCCCGCCCGGGTGGATGATCCGCTCCGCTCCGCGTGCCGACAGCAGCGCGATGACGCCGTCGTCCATGGCGTGTCTCCTCGGTGGGCGGGTTGCCGCCGTGTCGTGGGGCTTGCCGGCCTCCATCGTGTTCCGGCCGCAGACCCCAGTCAATCCTGGGGTTTTCTTGGAGATCTCCCAGGAATAACTTGGGTTCCGTGACGCTGGACGATCTGCGGGTGTTCGTCGCCGTGTGCGAGGCCGGGAACCTCAGCGCGGTGGCGCGTGACCTGGCGTGTACGCAGTCGGCGGTCAGCCAGCACGTGAAGAGGCTGGAGCGGGAGACCGGAGTGGCCCTGGTCGAACGGCACGCGAGGGGCGTTGTCCCGACCAGGGCCGGGCGGGTGCTCTACGAGGCGGCGCAGGGTGGGATCAGTTCCCTCGACGCCGCGCTGCGCCACCTGGGGGAGTTGCGCGACGGGCGTAGCGGCACGGTGCGGATCACCACGGGCGGGGTCACGGTCCGGCACTTCATGGCCGGCACGATCCCCCTCTTCCGCGGCCGCCACCCGGAGACGACCCTGGAGTTCCGCTCCTCCCACTCGGCCCGCCGCTGCATCGAACTCCTCCACGGCGGCTGGGCCGACCTGGCGTGGATCACCTTCGGCGATCCGCTGCCCGGCATCGAGCAGCGCCCGGTCGTCGACCTGCCCTGGGTGCTGGTCGTGCACGCCGACGACCCCCTGGCGGAGCGGGACTCGATCGACCCCGCCACGCTCACCGCGATCCGTTACATCGCCCACCCGGACAACTCGGTCTCCCACCGGCGCCTGGAGGAGGACTTCATCCGGCTCGGCGTGCGCCCGCCCACCCCCGTGGGAACCGCCGACTGGGACACCGCGGTCCTGCTGGCCGAACTGGGCATCGGCCACGCCGTCCTGCCCTCCCTTCCCCGCCTGGACGTCGGCGCACCCCTGCGCGCCATCCCCATCCCCGACCTCACCCCGCTCGCGGTCGGCTGGGCCGCCCGCCGCTGGCACACCCTCAGTCCTCCCGCCGCGGAGTTCGCCGCCCTGGTCACCCGCCACCTGACCGGCGAACCCACACCCTGACCGGCCGTTGGCGGGGGAGCTGACCTGCCGGTCAGGTGCGGGCGTCCGCGCATGAGCAGGCCGTGCCCTTGCCCGGCGTGCCGCAGCCGTCGCTGCCGCACCCGGGACCGCGCCGGCGCCGCCAAGCCGCGAAGGCGAAGACCGCGACGGCGGCCGCCGCCAGGACGGCGGCGATCATCGGCATCTTGTCGGCGAGCACGGCGGCGCCGGCGCCGGACAGCGCTCCGGCGGCGATCAGGACCGGCAGCGCGCAACACGCCGCGCATGCCACCGCCGCCAGCACCCCCAGTCCCGCCCTGGTCTTCGACGACGTCGGTTTCCTGCTCACGGGCGTTCCTCCAGGGCCTCGGGGGTGCGGCGCAGGTCGGCCAGGGGGGTGAAGGGGATCGGGCAGCAGCCGGCCTGGGCGCATTCGACCAGGTCGGCGCAGCCCGCCTCGATGGTCTGCCGCAGTGCCTGTTCGATCACGGTCAGGTCGGCGATGCGCTCTTCGACCTCGATCAGCTTGAGGCGGGCGCGCTCGGCCAGGCCGTCACCGCGGTGCCGGTGCCCGGCGGTTTCCAGCAGGTCGGAGACCTCCTCCAGCGTGAACCCCAGCCGCTGCGCCGCTTTGATCACCCGCAGCACCGTGACCGCTTCGGCCGGGTACAGGCGGTGCCCACCCAAGGTGCGTTCCGGCTCGGCGAGCAGGCCGCGCCGCTCGTAGTAGCGCAGCGTCTGGGCGTTCACCCCTGCGGCCGCTGCCAGTTCCCCCGACCGCAGCCCCTCGTAGCCGCTCACCGCGGCCACCCGGCCGCCACCTGCGCCGCCGACGCCCGGCCTTCTGCGAGTTCCTGGAGACCGTCCAGGGCGGCGCCCGCCTCCGGCGGTGCCGTCACCGTCACCAGCAGGCCCTCCTGGCCGCCCTCCACCTCAAAGCCCAGGAACGCGCAGCACTCGGCTTCGGCCGCCAGCAGCGCCCGAGCCCGCTCCTCCACCCCGCCGCGCAGCTCCAGCCGCAGCACCAGCGGCTCACGCCGCCAGCCCGTCAGCGCCTGGGCGAACAGCTGCTCGAACTCACCCAGCCGCGCCTTCATCTCCCCGGCCGGCAGCGTGCACGCGATCGGCACCTCCACCGGCTCGCTCGCCTGACCGGCCGGGCCGTACCCGCATCCAGGTCCGCACATCACTCATCCCCGTCCTTCGGGACCGCCCTCGGCGGCCTTCGCCCCGAAGGTAAGCCTGTACCCGAGTACAGGATGCAACCCCTGAGTCCTGGAACGGCACCGGCGGGGTGTCGGGAACAGTACTGAGCCGGACACCCCACAGTGCGGGCATCGGGCAAGATCAAGACTTACCTGGCGCCTGGGGACGGCGGACGTCATCGCCGTTCATTGATGCGGGTCGGATTGTCTTGTGGGCTGTGGCGTCGGGTCGTGCTGGTCCAGTGGGTGAACGGTTTTTGGACGTCGGTCGGAGTGTGGGCGAGTGCGGTGGGGGCGGGGGTGGCGGGGGTCAGGTGGGGGAGGTGGATGAGGAGGTCGAAGGCTTGGAGGGGGTCGATGTCGGCGTAGTGGGGGCCGTTGCCGGTGCGGTGGGCGGTGGCGGTGCGGATGGCGGTGGTGTCGGCGGGGTCGAGGTGGCGCAGGTCGGTGGCGAAGGGGCCGTCGTGGCTGGCGTGCAGGAGGGCGTCGAGGCTGCCGGGGCGGGGCGGGTCCATGGGGGCGAAGAGGATGCCGGTGGCGAAGTCGGGGCCGACGTTGAGCATCTGGCCTTGGCCGCTGGTCATGCCGATGGGAAGGTAGTCCGGGCCGAGGCGTTCGGCCAGGTGCATGCCCATCGGGGTGGCGGGCGGGACGCCGGGGAAGCCGGTGGGCCACCGCTGGACGTGGCCGTTGTGGGCGGCGAGCACGATCCGGTCTTCGCGGTCGAGGATCCACTGGACGGTGTCGGCGATGGCGGCGTCCCGGTCGTAGAGGGCGGCCTGCTGGTCGCCGCGGAGCATCGCCCGGATGGTCGTGTCGAGCGCGGCCGTGACGTGCAGGGTGCGCAGGGCCCGCTCGTAGGCCTCGCCGCCGGTACGCCGCCGGTACTCCAGGCGCCGTCCGGTCATCCGGGCGGACAGGTCGGCCAGCCCTGCGGTGAGCGCGTCCTTGGCCGAGTCGGCGAGCCCCACATAGGCGGCAAGCGCGGCCTGCGCGGAGAACACCGAGCCGGCGGCGAAAGTCGCGGCGGTCTGCCGCAGTGCCGGGTCGGGGCGGTAGTCGGGGTCGGCTTCGGCGAGGTAGGCGGTGACGGCGTCGAGGCCGGGCAGCAGTGAGGCATTGGAGCCGGGCAGGTCGATTCCGTAGAAGGAGACGGGCCGAGAAGAGTCGGTGTTGCGGCGGCGCATCGCCTCCAGATGGTCGACCATCTCCGTCCACATCCCCATCAGGGACGTCAGGCCGTGCGCCGCCACCCGGCCGGCGTCCCCCGGTGCTCCGCGCACCCACGCGTCGACGAGCCGGGCCTCCACGAAGCCGGTCTCCATCGCGAAGGCGCCGAAGCCGTGCCGCTCGGCCAGGTGGCGCAGGAGGCGGTCGCGCAGCTGGAAGGACTCCCGGTTGTAGTGGGCGCTCTCGCCGATCGCCACGACGCGGGCGTCGCCGATCGCCTCGTCCAGCCAGCCGAGATCGTCCGGCGGTGCGGCGGGGTCGAGCGTATGCAAGGGCCGTACCGCCCGCGTGCTGAGGTGTGCCGTCGCGGTGGTCATTCTGGGCCTCCCAAACATTGGTTCCAATTTTGGGAAAGGTACCAGATGTGGGATCGTCGTTGTATGGACCAGACCGACCTGCTGCTGCACCCGGTGCGCCTGCGCATCGTGCACGCCCTGTCCGGCGGACGCTCCCGCACCACCGCCGAGCTGGGCGCTCATCTGGCCGATGTCCCGAAGACCTCCGTGTACCGGCATGTTGCCGTGCTGGCCGACGCCGGCGTTCTCGAGGTCGCGGGCGAGCAGCGCGTGCGCGGCGCCGTGGAGCGTACCTACCGGCTGCGCGGCGAGCAGACCCCTCTGGACGGCGCGGCGATGACGATCGAGGACCACCGGCGAGGGTTCACCGCCGCCATGGCCGCCCTCCTGGCCGAATTCAACGCCTACCTCGGCGAGCAAGGCGCCGACCCTTCCTCCGACGGCGTCGGCTACCGGCAGGGCGTCGTATGGCTCACCCCCCAGGAGCTCGCCGACCTGACCCGGGAACTCCTCGCCGTCCTGGCATCCCGCACCGCCAACACGCCCGCCCCCGGCCGGGTCCCCCACCTCATGAGCCTCATCCTCTTCCCCACCGGACGACCCACCCCGAACACCGAGCGGTGACCGGACCGCGTCCTGCCGCGCCTTCTGCACGACCCCTTCGATCGGAACCGTCTCCGCCGCCAGCTGGGTGCGGTCGAACACCTCCATGCGCCTGGAGGGCCCTCCTTCTCGGGCCTCGCATCTGGACCCGGCCCGAGAGCCGGGTCCTCCAGCAATCTGCGACGGCATCCTCTCGAACGCGCCGACCTCGTCCGGTGCGAGCACGATCCCCGCGACCGGTAACGGGCGGAAAGGCTCAGGGCCGCCAGGCCCGTTGGGGTCTGGCGGCCCTGTCCAGCCGGTTCACGGTCAGGTCTTGTCGAAGATGTCGTCGGCCCACAGGTAGGAGACGACGGTGATGCCGACGCACCAGGCGGCCGCCGCCCAGCGTGCCGCCCAGGACATAGACGAACAGGAACAGGATGATGACGGGGGTGATGACCAGCTGCACGGTCATGGACGGGTAGCGGACCAGGCGCTTGAGCTGACGCCGGACCATGGTGGCCGAATCACGCGCGGCCAGGGCGAGAGCGCTCATCGGGAGGCCTCCCCGTGCCGGCCGGTCAGGGCGAGGAAGACGTCGTCGAGGTCGGGGGTGTCGAGTACGACCTTGTCGCCGTAGGACTCGCGCAGCCCCTGAGCTGCGATGGCCAGATTCGTCATGATCGGTGCTCCTCAGAGGCTGCGGGCGGTGATGTCGCCGCAGGCGGTGGTGGCACGGATGTCGAGCCGGGCGGCGCCGTCGTTCCTGAGGCCGTTGCTGATGCGGCCGTGGCCGGTGCCGGCGTCCAGACAGGCCGAGACACCGGGAGCGGCGCCGACCGAGATCGAGCCGGCCTGGGTGTGCAGCACGACCGTGCCGCCCGCGGCCTCGGCGATGCGGATGTCGCCCTTAGCGGTGCTGATCTGCGCGGAGCCCCCCAACCGGCCCACCTCGACATCGCCGTCGGTCGCGGTGAGGCGGACCCCCGCAGCCTCGTCGATCTTGACCTGGCCGTACGCGCCCTCGAAGGCGACGTCGCCGAACCGGCCGACGGCCCGGAACCCGGCGCCGGCCGCCTTCGCCTCGACCCGGGAGCCGGCGGGCAGCCGGACGGTCACCTCGAGGGATCCGGAGGAACCGAGGTACTGGTTCCTCACCGGGGTCCCGATCCGCAGGACGCCGTCGGCGTATGCGACCTCGGTCCGCTCCGCCGCCTTCACATCGCGGCCCTTGGAGGCGTCCGCGGGCCGGACCTCGACCACGGTGTCGGCCCGGTCGGCAGCGATGAACCGCACACTCCCCGCAGGGACGTCCAGGACGGCGGTGATCGGGGCGGGGGTGTCGAACTGCTGCATGGCGCTCTCCTGTGCCTCGTTGTTTCCGACAAGAGAAACGCTACGTTGCATTCAGAAATCCGGCAACAACTTCGTTGCACTCAATCAGCTTTAACGCAGTTAGATGCATGAATATTGTTGCAATGACTCTAGAACATAACGCAACAGCGGCTATCCGGTCGTTGCAATAGATTGAGGGTGAACGCTATGGTGGGAGTATCAGGGAGCACCGAGGAGGTCGCGATGCCGGGAGGCAGGCTCACTCAGCAGGAACGCCAGCAGATCGCGCTGGGGCTGGCCGACGGCCTCGCCTACGCGGAGATCGCCAGACGCCTCGACCGTCCGACCTCGACGATCACGCGTGAGGTGATGCGCAACGGCGGCCCCACCGGCTACCGCGCCGACCTGGCCCACCGCGCCACCGAACGCCGCACCCGCAGGCGCGGGCAGGCCGCGTCTCGGGGGCCGCAGGCGCCCGCGCAGGCCCGCGGACGCGACGCCGAGGCCGTGCGCGAGTACGAGGAGACGTTCACCACCGTCCTCATGCAATCGGGCATGCCCAAGATGACGGCCCGGGTGCTGGCCTGCCTGACCCTCGCCGACGCGGGCAGCCTCACCGCGTCCGAACTCGTCCAGCGCCTCCAGGTCAGCCCGGCGTCCGTCTCCAAGGCGGTCGCGTTCCTCGACGAGCAGGGCCTCATCCGCAGGGAACGCGACGAACGCCGCCGCGACCGCTACGTCGTCGACGACGACGTCTGGTACCAATCGATGATCGCCAGCGCCCGGGCCCTCACCCAGATCGTCGAGACCGCACGGCAGGGCGTCGGCGTCCTCGGCCCCGGCACCCCGGCCGCCGCCCGCCTGGAGAACATCGCCCGCTTCCTCGACTTCGTCAGCGAGAGCACCGTCCGCGCCGCCGAACAGGCGCGCGAGGTCCTCCACACGAAAGCCGAGGCGGCCTCAGGCGGCACCGCCGAGCCGAATTCAGATCGCGGATAGCCGGGTCCGATGGCCGGAGGGGCCATGGGGGACGAGCGCCGGACGTGCTGCTACGGACGCAGGTCCAGGGAAAGGTGCGAGGACAGCGCGCGGAGAAAGTCGGGCGCGTCGAAGACCTCGCCGGCGGAGGCGACACCGACCGTCCTGGTCCGTCCCGTGAGTATGCGGTCGACCGCCTCCACCGCGAGCGGCGCGGTGACGGCGTAGATGTCCCGCCCCCTCGCCACGGCGCGCCGTTCACTGCCGCCGGAGCGCACGACGACGTCGACGAGGAAGGTCTGGGCCGACCGCCCCAGCTCGTCGGCCGGGGCCGGCGCCGGGGTGTCCGGGGCCGAGAGGTCCCTGGCCGCCTCGACCGTCATGTAGGTGCGCACTTCGGGGATGGACAGGTGGCTGGGAACGGTGACGACGTCGGCCATCGTGAACTCCCCGATGACGGTCCGGGGCCCCATCGGGTCGGGGAAGGACCACTCCAGGGTCGGCGGGTCGTCATGGCGGTACTCCAGCCGGCCGTTGGTGTAACGGACGCGTCGGCCGTTCCGCCGCCGCCGGGAGACCGCGCCCGCGGCACGCGTCCCGGGAGTGGGGTGCCAACCGCTCAGCCCGTACGCGATGTGCGCCTCGTCGGCCGCCGTCCAGTCGCCCATGGCGGCGGTGGTCAGCAGGTCGCCGAGGCCGCCGTAGAAGGCCATCGCAGGGACGATCACCGCTCCCGCGTCGCGGGCGCGGTCCGTGAAGCGCGTGAACGTGTCGACGTTGGCCTCGATCTCGGCCGCCACGTCCACATACGGGATCCCGGCGCGCAGTGCCGCCTCGATCACGGGGGCGGCCGTCGTGGCGAAGGGCCCGGCACAGTTGATCACGGCCGCCGTACCCGCCAGCGCGCGGTCGAGCGAGGCCGGGTCGTCGACCGATGCCGGACGGGCCTTCGACCCGGATTCGTACGCCAGCACCTTCAGCTTGTCCGCGTCGCGCCCGGACAGGACCGGAACGAACCCGCGGTCCCGCAGGTGCGCCACCACGAAGCGCCCGGTGTGCCCGTACGCGCCGAACACCGCCACCATGAGCCCTGATCCCACGGGTTCTCCCCTCGACTCGAATGATCCGCTGCTGCGATCTGTCGTGATCATCCTGGCAAGGGCCGGTGATCTCGGCGAGTGTCTGGAATGCCATTACCCGTACAATTCCGGACATGGGCATTGTCGCACTGGCCGTCACCGACGGAATGCTGCACTTCGAGCTGTCCTTGGCCTACGAGGTCTTCGGGGCCGGCCCGACCGGCCTGGCCGACCCCTGGTACAGCGTCGCCGTCTGCGGTCCGGGCGCCGTGCGGGTCGACCGGTTCCGGCTGGAACCCGACCACGGCCTCGACCACCTCCCGCGCGCCCACACCGTGATCGTCCCGGGCTGGGCCGACATCGATGCGGACCCGCCCGCCGACCTGGTCGACGCGGTGCGCGCGGCCCACGAGGCCGGCGCGCGCGTGGCCTCCCTCTGCACGGGCGCGTTCGTGCTGGCCGCCGCCGGCCTGCTGGACGGCAAGCGCGCGACCACGCACTGGGCGCACACCCGAGCCCTGGCCGCCCGCTACCCCCAGGTGGAGGTGGACCCCGACGTCCTGTACGTGGACAACGGCAGCGTGCTCACCTCCGCCGGCAAAGCCGCCGCCATGGACCTGTGCCTGCACCTGGTCCGCCTCGACCACGGATCCTCGACCGCCAACGCGGTCGCCCGACGCCTGGTCGTGCCGCCGCACCGGGACGGCGGCCAGGCCCAGTTCGTCACCACCCCCGTGCCCGCCCCGGACAACCACCCGCTCGCCGAACTGCTCCCCTGGGTGATCGAGCGGCTGGACCGTCCGCTGACCGTGGAAGACCTGGCCCGCCAGGCGCGGATGAGCTCACGCAACCTGAACCGCCACTTCAGGTCGGTGACCGGTACCACCCCGCTGCAATGGCTGCTGACCCAGCGGATCCGCCACGCCCAGGAACTGCTGGAGACCACCGACGACAGCGTCGACACCATCGCGGCGGTCACCGGCATGGGCACCGCCACGACATTGCGCCGGCACTTCAACCGCACGGTCGGCGTGCCTCCGGACACCTACCGCCGTACCTTCCGCTCGCGGACCCGCTCTCAGTCCCGGGCCTCGGCAAGGTCGACCGCCACCCGGCCGTGAGGACATGCTCTACCCCCGCAGGTCAAAGGCAACCGCGTTGGATTCTCCGCGATCGCCGCCGGCGTCCTTCGTGCGCTCCCCGCCGAGTTCGACGGCCAGCGCCGCCGCCATGGCCGCGACCGCGAACACACCCAGCACCCGGATGATGAAGACGACCGGGACGTCGCCGTCGGGCAGCAGCGCCGAGGCGGCGCTCCCGGCCGCCAGCGTCCCGGCCAGGACCGTCCAGAACCGCACGGGCCGCCGGACGATCTCCGGCGGCGGCCCGTGCCACTCGCGCAGCAGCCCCCGCCGTCCGATGTGGACGCTCGCCCACACCCATCCGGCCAGGCCGAGCACCGTGGACGCCCCGTGCAGCACGAACCACCACGGCACGCCGTCCACCACCGGCTCGCCGAGCACGGCGAACCCCAGCGAGGTTCCCGGTATCCCGTCGTGGGTGACCTCGTCCGACAACCGGTGGCTGACCGCGCCGGCCAGCGCGGACCACACCGTCACATACCAGCGGTGGCGCACCCGGCCGAGCACGCCGTAGTCCCGGCACCAGCCCGGCAGGTGCACGGCGACGGCGGGCGCCGCACACCGTACGAGCAGCGCCGCGACCACACTCAGCGGCACACCCCACACCACCAGCCCCACCCAGGTGTGCCCATAGGTGAGCAACGGCTTGCCCAGCACGTAGGGCAGGTCCGGCGCCGCCGACCCGACGACGAGCGCGACCCCGTCGAACCGGCGGGGCCACCGCGTCTTCACCGGCAGCACGACCGCGGCATGCGAGGGGAACGTCAGAGGCACCGCCCCATGAGATCATCCCTCGCCGTGCCCCGCATCACGGTCCTCCGCTCAGGGCCGTGCGACGAGCCGAAAAGCAGAGCGTCCGCGCAGGCCGAGTCGGAGCCGTCCGGCCGGGGCTCTGACCGGACGGCACCCCAGGAGCACGCCGGCCCGCTGCCGCAGCGTCATGAATGATCGAAACCCGGGTCGGTCGGCTCCATACCCAGGCAGTACTTCCAGCGGGTGGTCTCGTCCTGCCCCTCGTCGGCGGCTAACCCCGCACGTGTAGGCCGAAACCCTTGCGGCCCGGCACTTCCAGGCCCTCCTTCAACCGCAGTGATGGGATCTCGTAGTCACCGAAGTTCTGGCGCCGGAACGCGATCGGCTCGGTCGTCTCCAGTGACAGCAGCCGCTCCTTCCATGCCTTTGCGGCGTCCTCGAAGTCGCCGTCGGTGATCTTGCCGGTTCCGTACAGCACGAACGGCGGCAGCACCTCCAGGCCCGGGTAGTACAGGATTCCATGGTGGATCGGGAACAGCAGGTCCTCGATCGGGCCGTTGATCCCGCGATCGGTGTATTGGGACTCCGGGCCCCCGACGGTCACCGACAGGATCGCCCGCCGCCCCTGCAGCGTCCCCTCACCGAAACGCTCGCCGTACCGGGTCTCGTCGTGCACTCCGACGCCGTACGCGAAGTGGAAGGAGAACACCCGGTCCACCCAACCTTTGAGGATCGCCGGCATCGTGTACCACCACATCGGGAACTGGAAGACCACCGTGTCGGCCCACAGCAGCTTCTCCTGCTCGGCCGCCACGTCGGGCGTGAGCGCGCCGGCGTCGTACGCCCCGCCCGAACTCGCCGCCACCTGCAGCGGGCTCGTGGCGTGCTCGCCGAAGTCCGCCGCGTCCACCACGGCCTTCCAGTTCATCGCGTACAGGTCACTCACCCGCACCTCGTGCCCGGTGGCTTCGAGAGTGGACACGGCGAGGTCCTTCAGTGAGCCGTTCAGCGAACGCGGCTCAGGGTGGGCGTAGACGATGAGCGTCTTCATGGCTGTTCCCTTCAACGAGGTGTGTCGCCATAGATGCTCGGCCGCCGAGGCCGCGTCGTTCAGGGACGGGACTTCCTGGTATTGGCAGGACCACCTTCACATGCGTTACCGGAGCCATACTGGGGGCATGGACGATCTTGCGGGCTTCCTGCGCACCCGGCGCTCCCGGGTCGGCCCTTCCACCGTCGGCATCCCCACCGACAGCCGCCGCCGCGTCGAAGGGCTGCGCCGCGAAGAGGTCGCGCACCTGTCCGGGGTCAGCGTCGACTACTACGTACGCCTGGAGCAGGGCCGCGCCACCCAGCCCTCCGAACAGGTCCTCGACGCGCTCGCCCGCGTCCTCGGCCTCGATGAGACCGAACGCGGGCACCTGTACCGGCTCGCTCGCCAGCGCCGCCGCCGCGCGAAGTCGCCCAGCGGGCGCCTGCGGCCGGAGCTGCTGCGCGTACTCGACCTGGTCGCCGACGCGCCCGCCCTGATCATGGACCGCCGGCTGGACGTGGCCGCCGGGAACCGCCTCGCCGGGCTCCTCTACGGCCGGGAGATGCCGGGTTTGAACACCGCCCGGCACATCTTCCTCGATGAGGACGAGCGCGGCCTGTACGCTGACTGGGAGAAATGCACCCTCGACGTGGTCGGGCACCTGCGCCTGGCGGCCGGGAAGTACCCCGACGACTCGCGCCTGGCCTCGCTTATCGGCGAGTTGGCGATGGGCAGCAAGCGCTTCCGCCGCCTCTGGGCCCGCGCGGACGTTCGCGCCCGCAAGCATGGACGCAAGGCGTACCGGCACCCGCTGGTCGGACTGCTGGAACTGCACCAGGAGAACTTCGCACTGCCGGACGAATCGGGCATGGAGCTGCTGGTGCTGTCCGCGGCACCCGGGAGCCCCACCGAGGACGG
Organism: Actinocorallia sp. B10E7; assembly: GCF_039871655.1. Classification (NCBI taxonomy): domain Bacteria; kingdom Bacillati; phylum Actinomycetota; class Actinomycetes; order Streptosporangiales; family Thermomonosporaceae; genus Actinocorallia; species Actinocorallia sp. B10E7. Next base: position 554,920 of record NZ_JBDPLZ010000003.1, on the reverse strand, counting down.
GCTGCGCCTGCTGGGCGCGCTCAGTGGTGATGGACATCCCACAGTGAAAGGCCTGCCGGTAACGAAATAAGCCCGTTGGGGTCAGCGGCGGCGGTCGGCGGGGTCGTCTTCGCGAGTGATGCGTTCGGCGGCGTCTGCGCCGAGGCGGATGTAGTGGCCGAGGGCTGTGAGGCAGGCGTGTCCGGGATTTCGCCTGGAGTTCGGGCGCGGAGTGGCGTCCGGGCATCGGGAAGGGAGCCCTCCCGCTCCTTGCCAGTCAACTCCTCCCGGATCTGGGCGAGCACCCCGTCGTGGGCGAGTTGTCGGCGAGCCTTGGCCAAGGCCAAGATGTTGAAGACGTTCTTCCTGTTCCCGGAGTTGCGGCACAAGGTCGAGACCACCAGGTGACCGGCTGGGTCGTCGAGCGCCCGATCGATGAGATGAACCGGCCGCGCGGCCGTCAGCAGGCCGGCGAACTCCAGACGAGACGAGATCAGATACTCGGAGCTGCTTCCCAAGCTCCGCCACCACGGCCTCAGCTCGGATGTCTGGGCCGGCTTCGGGAGCGGAGGGCCGCCCAGGAGCGGCGGGTGACGTTCGAGCTGGACACCGAGACCGGCATGTTGTCGGCGCGGGCCTGTGACAGAACCGGCCCCCGGTTGCGCTCTCCTGGCATGTGGGACGACGCCCGTGATGTGTGGGTGCGTGGGATCTGCGGCCTCGAGAAGCCGCTGGAGCGGCTCTGCCTGGAAGAGGAGAACGACTGATGGACCTGGTGGACCCGCACGGTCCCCACACCCCCGACAGCACCCGCCACGCCGCCGCGCACCTGGCCGAGGTCATGCGGGTGCTGGCATACGCGACCCAGCCCGCAAGCGGCGGGGTGGAGGAGCCCGCAGACGTGCACGAGCTGCTGGGGGAGCTGAAGACCGCCGCCAGGAGGCTGGAGCAGGTGATCCACCAGCTGGCGCGGCACATCACCGAGGAGAAAGCCGCGGGGCGGCTGGAGGTCGGGCACGGCCCGTTCGCCGGCGACCCCGCCTCGGCCGCCAGCACCACCCGAGGACACCTACTCAGAGCCGCGGAACTCGCGGAGGCGCTGCACAACAACCTCGATCGGGCCCGGCAGGTCACCGCCGACATGAGCACCAGGCGGGAGCCTGCGGGGGAATGAACCCCCGGCATGGCGGAGGCCAGGTAGAGACGTCTTCTGCCGGACCTCCGCCGTTCTCACCGAGGCCAGCGACTGGCGGAGTCGCGTATTCAACTGTCGCGTATTCGTCCGGTCCTTGACCTTGGTGCGTCATCTGGGTGCGGGCATCACGTGGAGCGAGGACCTGGTCAGGCAGCTGATGGATGCCCACCGGCCGGCTGATGTCCTTCAGGCAGCGGCATTGTGCCTCGTGGAGCCGAGCCATCACAACAGGTCTGGCTCGTTCGCCCAGGCGCTGACCTGGGCGAGCGTCAACGCGTGTACTTCATGACAGCTTCGTTACCGACAGGCCGACAAGGACCAGGGGGCGGTCCGCGGTGTTCGGATCTCTGACGACCGGCGTCCCGAAAGTCGTTCAAAAAAATCCGGGAGGCGGTGTCGGATCGGGGCGGTGATGTTCGTGGCAGGGATGAGGCCGCCCACAAGGGGCGGCGCCAAGGCAAAGGGACCGCGATCATGAAGCTGACGACCATGACCCAGGTCACCCTCGATGGAGTGATGCAGGGAAACGGCGCCACGTCGGATGACCGCAGGAACGGATTCGAGCGCGGCGGATGGGCCCGGGGGGCGGGTGACGACGAGACCAGGACGTTCATCACGCAGACCTACCAGCGCGCCGAGGCGTTCCTGTTCGGCCGGCGCACCTACGAGTTGTTCGCCGGCTCCTGGGGATCAATCGGCCAGATGCGTGCACATCCCATCGGCGTGGCCTTGAACGAGGCCCCCAAGTACGTTGCCTCGACCACGCTCACCGCGCCGCGCTGGGAGAACACGACCGTTCTCCGCGGTGACCTCGCGGCGGCCGTCGGTGAGCTGAAGGCCAAGCCCGGGGGTGAGCTGCAGGTGCACGGCAGTGGCGCCTTGACCCGGTGGCTGCTGGAGAACGATCTGGTCGACGAAATGATTCTGATCGTGGTCCCGGTGATCCTCGGCCAGGGCGCGAGACTGTTCCCGGAGACCGGTCCGGATCTTGCGCTCGACCTGATCGAGTCGCGCGTCGACTCCAAGGGCGTGACGATCCAGGCCTACCGGCCGGCCTGGCGTCCGCGGTATGCAACGGCCTGAAGCCCCTGACCACCGAACCACGCTGTCTTGACACCACAGGAGATGATCTTCAGATGCGGTACCTGGTTTCCGTGATCGATGACAAGAGCAATCCCGGCAGCACGGACAGGCAGCCTGCCATCAGCGCGTTCAACGAACGACTGATCGCCGAGGGCTACTGGGTCTTCGCGGGCGGACTCGCGGACACCGACTCGGCCACGGTCATCGACAACCGAGGCGAGCAGGCGGTGTTCAGCGACGGGCCTTTCGTGGAGTCGAAGGAGTACCTCGCCGGCGTCTGGATGTGGGAGGCCCCCGATCTGGACGTGGCGCTCAAGCTCGCCGCCGAGGCGTCGAAGGTCTGCGATCGGAAGATCGAGGTGCGGCCGTTCCAGTGAACGACCTCGAGGAGGCGATCACCCGGACCCACCACGAGGAGTGGGCCCGGGTGGTCGCCTCCCTCACCAGGCGCTTCGGTGACCTCGACATCGCCGAGGAGGCGGCCGCCGAGGCGTTCGCGACCGCCGTCGAGCGGTGGCCGGCCGATGGCGTACCGCCCAACCCCGGCGCCTGGCTGACCACCACCGCCAACCGCAAGGCCATCGACCGGATCCGGCGCGAGAACAAGCGCGACGACAAGCACAAGGAGGCTCAGCTGTTGTACGACGACGACCCGCCCGAGCCTGTCGGCGCCATCGACGACGACCGGCTCCGTCTGATCTTCACCTGCTGTCACCCGGCGCTGGCGATGCAGACCCGCGTGGCGCTGACGCTGCGCATGGTCGGCGGTCTGACCGTGCCCGAGATCGCCCGCGCCTTCCTGGTGCGGGAGACCACCTTGGAACGGAGGATCACCCGCGCGAAGGCCAAGATCAAGGCGGCTTGCATCCCTTACCGCGTGCCGTCCGCCGAGGATCTGCCGACGCGAGTCTCCGGCGTGCTCGCCGTGCTGTACCTGGTGTTCAACGAGGGCTACCTGGCGACCGGACCCGACACCGATCCCCTACGGCACGATCTGACCGCCGAGGCGATCCGGCTCACCCGCCTGATCCGTGCCCTCCTACCGGACGACGGCGAGGTGGCCGGGCTGCTGGCGCTGATGCTGCTCACCGAGGCCCGCCGCACCGCCCGTGTCTCGGCCGGCGGCGAACTGGTCACGCTCGTCGAGCAGGACCGTGGGGCCTGGGACGCGGCGCTGATCGCCGAAGGCCACCGGCTGGTGCGCGAGCGCCTCGCCGCTGCCACCGCCGGACTCGCTCCGGGCCGCTACCAGATCCTCGCCGCGATCAACGCCGTGCACACCTCCGCCCGCGACATACGCGACACCGACTGGTCGCAGGTCCTCGCCCTCTACGACCAACTCGTCCGCCTCGACCCCTCACCGATCATCGCCCTCAACAGGGCCATCGCGATCGCCGAACTCGACGGCCCGCAGGTGGCACTGGCAGCAGTCGACCGCCTTGAGGACAAGCTGGCCGGCTATCACGCCTACCACGCCACCCGCGCCGACCTGCTGCGCAGGCTGGGCCAAAGCCAGCAGTCACGCACGGCCTACGACAAGGCCATAGAACTGGCGGGCAACACCGCCGAGACCGCCTACCTGACCCGCCGCCGCGACCAACTGCGGTAGCGCCAGCAGAGGAGACTGGGAGAAACCGTGGGAATGGGTCAGGCCGCGAGGCTGAGTGTCTGGTCTGAGGTGGGGTACCAGCGGGCGAAGTCAGATTGTCTGTAAGAGCCGTGCAATGGAGTACACGGGTTTGGTGCTTGTCCAGGTCAGAAGACTCATGGTGGGAGGGCTACGGCAAACCTTCAGGTAGGTGACGGTCGTGTGTCAACGGACCACCGCCAAAATCCGGTCCGATCCTCCTCGCGGGCCGAGCGGCCTGGAGGGCATGGTGCCGCATCCAGGGATCTGCGGCTCCAGCCGGGGCTGAGCTCAGAGTGCGGCGACGGACCGTCGGACTTGGGCCGACGGAGCCGCCGGGCCACCTGGCTCTCAATCTCAGCGGCACGTGGCTCCCGCACTCATTAACAAAGCCGCCCATCCGACCTGCGAGAAGACCGCTACTTTGCACCAGGCCGTAGCTATAGGAGTTCCGGGCCGGCACGGAGGAAGTCGGCAATCTTGTCCGGCATGTCGAGGGTGACCGGCAACTCCGGGGCCGGGGCGTCCTCTTTCGCCACGCTGCGATCACGTCACAGGCCCGAAGCGCTTGACTACACGGCTTTGGTCTTGAGGCGAGTGGCTCCGTGGCATTCGGCCCACGGAGCCTCCGCAAAAACCCGTTGGCGGATCACGGCGACCACTGCTACTTTGCCGGAGGCCGTGCCGGAGAACGAGGAGGTGGTACCCGTGAACGCAGTATCGACATGGGTGCTCCCCTCCGGGGTCACGGTCGGACGATAGGTCGTCCGGGAGCGCCGTTCAGAGCACTCCCGAAAGGCACGACCATGCAATTCACCTCCGAGCAGCGCTTCGACGACGGCGTCCTCGAACGCGAATTCACCCTCGGCGAGATCCCCGGCATCCTGTGGACACCCGCATCCGCATCCGCACCGGTCCCGCTGATCCTGCTCGGCCACCCCCCGCTCGGACTGCGCAAGATGTACCCCCGACTGGTGGCCCGGGCCCGGCAGTCCGCGGCGGACGGCTTCGCCGCGGCCACCATCGAGCTCCCCGGGAGCGGTGACCGGCCCCGCTTCGCCGCCGTGGAGCAGGCCCGCGCCGACCTGCACAGGACGCTGGAGGCCGGCGAGCCGGTCACCGACGAGATCGTCGACCGGCTCGTCCTCCCGCTGGTCGACAAGGCGGTACCGGAATGGCAGGCCGCCCTGGACGCCCTCCTTTCGCTGCCCGAGATCGGCGGTCCGGTCGGGTACTCGGGAGGAGTGATCTCCATCGGCGTCCGGCTGGCGGTGGTCGAGCCGCGCATCTCGGCCGCCGTTCTGTTCGCCGGGAGTTTCGTGCCCCGCTCCATGTTCGAGGAGGCCCGGCAGGTCACCATCCCGCTGCACGTCCTGCTGCAGTGGGACGACGAAGACAACGACCGGCAGGCGGCCCTGGACCTGTTCGACGCCTTCGGCTCCAAGGAGAAGACATTGCACGCCAACATGGGCGGGCACACCGGCGTCCCGCAGTTCGCGGGGGACGCCGCGGCCCGGTTCTTCACCCGGCACCTGAGCTAAGGCCTGTTTCAAAGTTGCTGAAACAGCCCGGTGGCCGGTGGCGTCTGTCCGGCGGGGTCCCTTGCGGGCCCCCGGTCCGGGGTCGGCGCCACTGGCGTTCCGGAATCGGCCGGGCAGAGGCCGCCCGCAGGTTCGAGCGGCTGCCGTCCGTGCCTCTCTCTCCCGGTATAGGAGGGGGCGGATGACGGTTGACCCGGCCGGGGCTCCTTGCAGCCCCACCACGAACACTACACAGGACACCTAAGTGAGTGCAGTGAGTAACCAAAATTCTTCCGCAAGAACTTTGAGGCACGCCTTAGCGCTTGACGGTCAGTTTCAGCAGCTTGGGCAGGGGCTTGTTCTTCTTGGGTGTGCAGGGCATCGTCACGGACGAGCCGTACGCCACCGCAGTGATCTTGAGCGTGCCCGTGGTCAGCGAGATCTTCCCCGCCTTCTTCAACTTCACCTTGCCGGTCAGCTTCCCGATCGGGATCTTGCCCTTGGGCTTGATCGGGCCGGTCTTCTTCGGCCCCGTCGCGCTGATGGAGGTCTTCTGGGCACCCGACACGGTGAACTTGCCGGTGGTCTTCCACGAGTCGACGGTGACCGGTGACACTCCGGGCAGCGCCGAGAAGTCCGCGGTGATCTTCACCGTGTCGCCCACGGAGGGCTTAGCCGGACCTTTCATGGTGACCCGGGCGTTGTAGTCGAATTTGGTAGAGAAGATGGAGCAGCTGTAAGCCACGGTCCCGGTAGCGGCCGAGGCGGGGGTGCTGCCGAGCCCCACGGTGGCCAGGGCGATCGCGGTGGAGCCGAGGGTGAGACTGCGCAGTGCCCTGCGGCCCTTCGCCTTCATCGGGCTGGTCGACATGAACCGCTCCTTCCGTCGCGTGCAGGTCACGGTGACGTGCACGGAAGCGCGCCGCGGGCCCCCGATCGCACCCATCGGTCCGCATACGATCGAACGCACTCCCGACGTTTCGGTGAAGGAAACGCGGTTTCGCAACGTAGGACTAGAAGACCGTTTCGCGCACTCCGATGTCAAGACATGACCCGAACGTTCCTTTTTCGGCACGCCGCCGTGCCGGGAGCTGCTCGACCCGGCCCCGTGGCCTGGCCATCCTCACGTGGGCCACTCGCGGTCGCGCGCTTCTGGGTCGTAAGGGATGAAGACGGAGCTGCGGCAGAGTGCGATGACGGTCACCAGGATGAGCAGGACGCCCACCCCCATCAGCACCAAGAAGACTGCGGGAATGGCGTCATCAGGGGGTTCGGCCGACGGGGTCTGAGACAGTGCCGCCAGGACGTGCATGGGCCCTCCACGTGCGCCGAGAGATCGGAACCTGGGCTTCGCCGGTCACGCGAACGTCCTCCCAGCCTATATATACAGTCTCGTATTTCTGGTTGATCCGAGCCGATGCGGGGTTCCGGGTGGGGCCGGCCGGGTGTCCTCCGCGGACGACGTCCTGCTCAACACCGTCGACGCAGGGCCGGCCGCGCTGGCGTCGCACCGCTGGCGGCGCGCTACGACCAGAACGCCGGACCGACCCCGATCGGCCCCGGTACCAGGACGCTGAGCCGCCCGCACCAGCGCGCGTCACCAGCGTTGAACGACCCGCCGAGGGCACGAGATCATTCACCGACGTCGATCACGACCTTGCCGGTGGCGGTGCCGTGCTCGACCAGCGCGTGAGCGTCCACGACGGAGGCGAGGGCGAACCGCCGGTGATCGAGCAGCGGCTTCAACGCCCCGGCGTCCGCGAGGACGGCCGCTTCGCGCAGGATCTCTCCGTGATGCTCACGGCCCCGGCCCGTCAGCATGGGCAGCAGCGTGAAGACCCCGGAGTAGCCGGCTCCGCGGAACGACAGCGGCGCGAGGCTGTGGGTGCCCCAGCCCAGTGCGCTGACGACGTGGCCGGTGTGGGTGCGGACCGCGGTGAAGGACAGGTCGAGGGTGGCGCCGCCGACGGTGTCGAAGACCACGTCGAAGCCCTCGCCGCCGGTGTGCTCGGCGACGTAGTCCTCCACCTGCGTGGTGGTGTAGTCGATCGGAGTGGCCCCGAGCCGTCTGATCGCCTCCAGGCTCCCGGACGATCCGGTGGCGAAGACCTCGGCACCGATCGCACGGGAGATCTGAACGGCCACCCGCCCCACGCCGCCGGCGCCCCCGTGGATCAGCACCCGGTGGCCGGCGCTCACGTGAGCCCGATCCACCAGCGCTTCCCAGGCGGTGATGACGGAGAGCGGCAGCGCGGCCGCCTCGCGCAGGCTCAGCGAGTCCGGTTTGCGGGCGAGCAGCCGGGCGTCCACGGCCGCGTATTCGGCGAGCGACCCCTGCAGGTCACCGACGCCGCCGGTCAGTCCGTACACTTCGTCGCCCGGGGCGAAGCCGGTGACCTCCGGACCGATCTCCGCCACGACGCCGGCGAGGTCCAGGCCGAGTACGCCGGGCAGGCGGTTGCGGGCATGGTCGGCCCTCCCCGCCCGGATCTTGGTGTCCAAGGGGTTGACCCCGCTCGCCGCGACCTTCACGAGTACCTGCCCGCGACCGGCCGCGGGTTCGTCGATCTCGTCCAGGACCAGCGGGCCACCGAACTCTTTGAGCAGCACTGCGCGCATGGCGTCACCTCGTCTTTCGGTTCTGACTCGATGATGAGAGGGAGAAGGGCGTCGTGCCCGAAGACCGGGTCGGTGCGGTCGAGACTCAGCCGGCCGATCCGAGGGCGATCTTCGCGAGGAGGGAGGCCAGTTCCTGCGGCATCGACAGGAACGGGGAGTGGCCGCTCGCGAGGCGGTGCGCCTCTTCGGAGCGCGCGGCGAGCGCCTCCTGATCCCGCGGCGGCAGCGCCCGGTCGTGCTCGCAGACGATGTACGCCGACGGGACGGTGCGCCACGCCGCCTCCGTCAGCGGCTCGGCGAACGATCTCGTGCTCTGCGGGACCAGCCGCAGGGCCGCGTCCCGGGCCTCGGCGTCGGGCACGTCCCCGTAGAACATCGGTAGCGGATCGTCCGGCACGGGGCGGAGACCGGCGGGCTCGTCAGGGACCGGCGCACCGTGAAACCCGAGCAGGCTCTCACCGGCATCGAGCTGGTAGGCCGCCAGATAGACGATCCGCGACACGCCGGCGGCCTTGGCGGCGGCCTGGGTGACGGGGATCCCGCCGTAGGAATGCGCGACGATCACGACGGGACCGTCGATGCGGTCGAGTTCCCCGAGCACCGCCTGGGCGTCTTCGTGCACTCCGGCGTCCCCTCCGGCGCTGGGCAGGTCGACGGTCCGCGTCGACCAGCCGTCGGCGCCGAGAGCAGGCCTCAGCCGGTCCCAGCACCACGAACCATGCCACGCACCGTGAACCAGGAGCATCGTCGGGAAACTAACGTCACTGTCGTTCACATTGACTCTTTCGCTCGGGCCGAGGGAAACGCCCCCGGTACGGGGACACACCGATGTCGGCAGAAGGACCCTGGTCCTCACGGCGAGAACCGCCTCGCCGTGAGGACCAGGGTCCCCGGACGCGTGCGGCACAACATCAGTCGAACGACCTCTCCATCCCCTCGTCCGTCGGCCGGCGACGGCGTGGTCATGCGGCCGGGCCCGAGTCCGTACCGGCTTCGACGATCCGGAGATCACAGCGGAGATCATGCCTACGGGCGGTTCCGATATACGCTGGCGGCGGTCGGGTTCCCGCCCTCTCGGGCCATGTGCGCGCGCCGGGACCGCGGCCCGACTACGTGGGAGGTACTTCGTGGCCGAGCACGAGTCCCCCGACGACGCGGTTCGGCGCCTCATCGTGGGCCGGGCGGCGGAGGCGGCGGCGCTCACCTCGTTCCTGCGGACCGCCGTCCGGAAAGGCGGCGCGCAGCTGCTCACCGGCGACCCGGGCATGGGCAAGACCGAACTGCTCAACGCGGCCGCGCGGCAGGCCGTTTCCATGGGCGCCCGCGTGCTCCGGGCCTCCGGCTCCGAGTACGAGACCGAGCTGAGCTTCGCCGGGCTTCACCAGCTCCTGCTGCCCGCCGTGGAAGGCCTGCCGGAGCTGCCCGAGCCGCACCGCGCCGCGCTGGCGACCGCGCTCGGTCTCGAACGCGGAGAACCTCCCAGCCGCCTGGTGCTGACCAGCGCGCTGCTCGACTGGTTGCGTCACCTCTCGTCGACGGCACCGCTGGTGCTGGTGGTCGACGATCTGCAGTGGGTCGACCGTGCGAGCGTGGTGATCCTCAGCCTGGTGGCCCGCAGGATCGGCGGGCTCAGGGTCGGCCTGCTCCTGGCGCAGCGCACAGGGCATGAGAGCTTCTTCGACCGCGAGTCGGTACCCGAACTGGCCCTGACGCCGCTGGACGACGACGCCGCCCTCAGCCTGCTTCGCCATCACCATCCGAACCTGCACTCGTCGGTCCGGCACCGGATCCTCGCCGACGCCGGAGGCAACCCCCTGGCCCTCATCGAGCTGCCCCGCTCGCTGACCTCGGCGCAGGAGACCGGAGCCGACTTCCTGCCGACCACCCTGCCGCTGAACGTCCGGCTGAGGTGGCTGTTCGAGAGCCGAGTCTCCGCGCTGCCCGCACCGACCCGCCGGCTGTTGCTGCTCGCCGCGCTGAGCGGCGGGGACGGCACGCGTCTGATGGAGGTCGTCGCCGCGTCCGCGGACGATCTGGCCCCGGCCGAGACGAGCGGGCTGGTCCTCGTGGATCGGCGGGCCGGCCGGCTGCTCTTCGCGCACCCGCTCATCCGGTCCGCGGTCGTGGATCTGGCCGCCGCGCCCGAGCGGCGGGCCGCCCACCACCGGCTCGCGCAGCTGGCGGCGGACCCGGACCTACGGTCGCTGCACCTGGCCGAGTCGACCCTGGGACCCGACGACAAGATCGCCTACCTGCTCGTCAAGGTCGCGGTCGCCGCGCTCGAACGCGGTGACACGGTGCAGGCGGTGTCAGTGCTGCTGCGCGCCGCCGATCTGACCCTCGACCCGGCCGAGCGGGCCCGCAGGCTGGCCCGTGCCGCCTACATCGGCGCCAACTTCGCCGGCACGCTCGCAGGTGCCCGAGCACTCCTGGAGCGGGCTCGGACGACGGATCCCAAGGTGACGGACACGCTGCAGGCGTCGAACGCCGCAGCGGCCCACCTGCTCAACAGCGAAGGCGACATCGACACCGCGCACAAGATGCTCGTCGGCGCCCTGGCCCACACCGACCCCGTCCCGCAACGCGCCGCGGACCTGGAGGAGGCGCTGCGGACGCTGATGATGATCTGCACCTTCGGCGGCCGGCGGGAGCTGTGGAGGCCGTTCGACGACGCGGTCGCCCGGCTGGCGCCGCTGCTCACCGCACCGTTCAGGCTCACGGCGGTGACGTTCGGCGATCCCGTCCGGTCCACGCCGGAGCACCTGCGCGAACTGGACGCGCTGGTCGCGGACCTGGACGGCGAGACCAATCCGATACGGGTCGTCACGGCCGCCCTCGCGGGCCAGTACGTCGACCGGCTCCCCCGGGCCGCACTGGAACGCGCGGCCGCCGAGGGCCGCAGCGGAGGCGCCGTCGCGCTCGCCGTCCAAGCCCTGATCATGCTGGCGGTCGGCGCCTTCCTCGAAGGCCGCTGGGAGGAGGCGGGCGCCCGCGCCGACGAGGGCATCGCCCTGTGCCAGGAGCACGGCTACGAGATGCTGGTGTGGGGAGCGCGGAACCCCCGGATGCTGCTGGCCGCCGCCCGGGCCGATCTCGACTACATCGCCCGTGCCCGCGCCCGGATGCACCAGTGGGCGATCCCGCGCAACGCCCTGGCCGTACGGACCTTCACGGCCAACATCGAGGGCCTGGTCGCGCTCACCCAGGGGCGCTACCAGGACGCGTACGAGCACTACACCTCGATCTGCCCGCTGGGCACCTTTCCACCGCACGAGCAGGTCACGGTCTGGACGGTCATGGACGCCGTCGAGGCGGCCGTGCGCAGCGGGCACGTCGATGAGGCACGCGCACACGTTCGTGCCGCGACGGAGGCCGGCCTGCCCCGCATCTCGCCGCGGCTGCGCTTCCTGTGCGACGCCTCGGCCGCCCTGGTCGCGGACGACGACGCCTATCCCGATCTGTTCGAGCCGCTCGTCTCCGACCCCGAGCCGACGCGATGGCCGTTCCCGCTGGCCCGCCTCGAACTCGCCTACGGGGAGCGCCTGCGGAGGGACCGCGCGATGCGGGCCGCCCGTCCTCACCTGGAACGCGCCGGGAAACTGTTCACCGGCCTCGGCGCGACACCATGGGCCGAGCTAGCCGAGGCCGCGCTGCGCGCCACCGGCCGGAACCGGCGTGCGGCCGCCGAGGGGCCGGGATCGATGCTCACCCCCCAGGAACGGCAGATCGCCCACCTGGCGGCGACCGGTCTGACCAACCGGCAGATCGGCGAGCGACTATCACTGTCACCGCGGACCGTCGGCGCGCACCTCTACCGGGTGTTCCCCAAACTCGGCATCGGCTCGCGCGCCGCGCTCCGCGACGCGCTGACCGACCTGGGCGAAGGGGAAGGCGGTCCTTGAAGAGGCCGCCGGGTCACGCCTTGAGGAAGGCCGGCAGGGCCGGGTTCACCACGTCGGCGTGGGTCCAGGCGATGCGGACTGGCACCGTCAGCGGGCCGACAGGTTGCTCGGCGTTCCGGCGGGTGGTCGGCCGGGCGGCGGGATGTGGTGCTGCGGCCCCTCTGGCGTCGGGGGCGAGCGCCACGAGATGATCGTTCTGTGGCGGATGTGGTCTTCTTCGATCTGGACGGCACCCTGGTCGATCATCGAAGCGCGGTCTGGGAGGCGATCGGCCAGATCGTCCAGGCCGCGCCGAACGCGACGGCTCCACCGCAGGAACTGGCGGCACTGTGGTGGGCACTGGAAGCACGCCACATGCGGGAATACCTGGCCGGTCAGTGTTCCTTCGCCGAACATCACCGACGCAGGCTCCGCTCCTTCCTGCCCGCGCTCGGTGAGCCGGTTCCCCAAAGCCCCCGCCTTCTGGACGCTTGGATCACCGACCGCTACCTCACCGCGTTCGAAGAATCCTGGCAGACCTATCCCGATGTCCGACCCTGCCTGGAGAACCTGAAACGGCTCCCCCGAGGACCGCGCCTGGCTGTTCTCACCAACGGGGACCCCGGGCAGCAGCGCGCCAAGCTCGCCCGCTTCGGTCTCCTGGAATACTTCGAAGCCGTCCTGACCCCGACTGAGCTCGGCGCGGCCAAGCCCGCCGCCTACACCACCGCCTGCCGATGGATGCGCACAGACCCCGCACAGGCGGTCAACGTGGGCGACATGCTGGAAAGCGACGCGAACGCGGCTGTCTTCGCCGGGCTCACCGGCATCTGGCTGGACCGCGGCATCGACTTCGTCACCGGCGGACCATCCCCGACGGCAGACAAGACGGTGCTCCGCATCGAACGCCTCACCGACCTCCCCGACCACCTGTCACACACGAACGTCTGACCGGCTCTCACGAAGGGCGGGGAAGCCAGCGGTCTTGTTCGCACCAGGGGCCGTCGCGGTGGCGGCTGGGTTCTTTCTTCGGCCAGGGTGCGTCGAGGCGTTCGCCGGTGAGGTTTTCGATCGTCCGTGTCCCCACCGCGAGGCTCCGGCGCTCTTCCCTATCCTCGGCAGGACGCCCCCTCTTTCCGGGCCGGTACGACAAGAGAGGCACGAGGACCCATGACCGACCTCGCCGACGACGACTTCCTCGACCCCGAGACCGAAGCCCTCATCGACCGGATCGACCCCCGGAACGTCGACATCACCCGGACCGCGGCCGGACACTACGTGGAGCACCACCCCGAGGCCACCGGCAGCACGCACCGGCAGGCGCGGGAGCAGATCCGTGAGCTGCTGGGCGACATGCTGGCCGACGAGCGCACGCTGTGGGACGTGGCGCCGGGCGGCCTTCTGACCGCGGGCCTGAAGGGGTACCGGTTGGTGCTCGTCCCCAATGGGGAGGCGGTCGTCGCCTACAGCACCCTGCACCGGTTCCGGACCTGGCAGCAGGTCAAGGCGGGAGTGCCGTCCCCGGTCGAGGGAGAGAAACAACGCCGCAAGATCCAGCGGTGCGTCGGCCTGCTGGTGGAGCTGGCGCGGGCCGCCGGCGCCACGGTGCAACGCGAAGGAGACAGCACCACCGTGACCGTCACCGGCCCACAGGGCAGCGCGATCGTCCGGGGGAGCCGCCTGACCAGCTTCCGCAAGGTCTACGCCGCCGGCGCAGTCCTCTCCGAGCACGTCGGACTGGAGTTGGCCGGTGACCCCGATCCGGGCGCCGAGCCCGCGACCCTTCGCGAGGGCTGGCTGATACTGCCCGGCAGCGAAGAAGACACCACCCTCACCGTGTGACCGCGTGGCGAAATTCTTCTTCGGGTGAGGGCTGCGCCGAGACGGTCTTGAGGGCGAGGGCGATGAGGCCTGCGGTGGCGACGGGCCAACGTGTCAGGGGCGCTGCCCACGGTAACGGGACGCCATCGCGTGGAAGACCTTCTTCGGCTCCCAGCGGGTCTCGTCGAGCATCCGGACCACGCCGTAGGAGCCGATGTCCTCGGCTCCGGGCCTGTTGTAGGCGGCGAAGGTGAACCAGAGCGCGGTGTCCACTCCTTCTTCTTCGAAGACGTCCAGCAGTTCGGTCAGGTAGCGCACCTGCTCGTCCTCGTCCGGTACCGCGTCCTGCGGCACTTCCCAGGCCGCTCCACCACGTTCACCGGCGCCCCGGTAGGCGCAGGTTCCGTACTCGGTCACCGCGACGGGCCTGCCATGGGCGAGGTGTCCGCGCAGCTCGGATCGGAACGTGTCGGCGTTGTAGGCGGCCCGGTAGGCGTCGATGCCGACGAAGTCGAACGGGCGCCAGTCGACGGACTCCCAGGGCGCCGAAGCGTAGGTGATGCACCCGCTGAAATGGGAACGGGCGACCTCGGCCACTCGGGTCAAGAAGTCGTTGAGGCGTTCCTGCACCGGGCCGAGGGAGTTCCACCACTGCAGGTCGGCGGTCGCCATCTGCCGCAGGCGGTCGCCGTAGGTGTCACCTGGGATGAAACCGGGGCAGAAAGCGCTGATCTCGCATCCGGCGACGAACACCACCTCTGTTCCGGCCTGTCGTACGTCCTCGGCTCGACGGGCGCAGTCGGCGAAGAACGGGAGCAGCCGATCGGCGGGGAGGTCGACGGGAAAGGGGGAGAACCAGACTTCAAGGCCGACGTCGGCGGCGTGCCGGGCGGCGATGCTGAGTCGCTCGGGGTCACGGCCGGTGACGCGTACGGCGTCGCAGTGCAGATCGCCTGAGATCGCCGCCATGTCGTGCCGGACCGTCTCGGGGTCGAAAGCCTTGCGGGAGAGGGACGCTCCGGGAAGGAAACCGGTGTCGTAGGTGATGCCCCGTGCGCGCATGCACTGCCCTTTCGTGTGATCGATACCGCGTTCCACCAGTTCGAAGGCGAGCTCGATGTCCTCAGCCGGCGCTCGGCGCTGCGGGTAGCGGCGTGTACCGGGTGGGTCGTCTGGGTTTTCTCAGGGCAGGTCGGGCAACGGCCGGGCGGCGATGCGATGGGCTTCCTCGCGGCCGAGGCCGAACATGCGCAGCAGGTTGGCCGCCAGCTGGTCGGTGGCGGTGTCGGGGTCGAGGTCGGGGCGGTTCTCCAGGAGCTGGAGCAGGCCCAGGAGCGCGCCGCCGGTGCAGGCGAGTGCCACATGGACGTCGTCGATGTCCAGGCGGCCGGCGGTGGCGGCGGCGCGCAGGTCGCGCAGGGCGCTGACGGCCATGCCTTCGGTGTCGGTGAGGTGGGGCAGGCCGGTGTGCAGCAGGATCCGCGCCATTTGGAGGTGGGTGCGGCGCAGCCGTCCGGTCAGGCGCACGGAGGCGGCGAAGACCTCGGCCGGGTCGGTCAGGTGGGCGGTCGCCTGCTCGATCAGCCGGGCGTGCTCGGCCAGCGTCTCGGCGATCGCGGCGTCGAACAGGGCGGCCTTGCTGTCGAAGTGGTTGTAGAAGGAGCCGAAGCCGACGTCGGCGGCGTCGGTGATCTCCTGGATGCTCGCCTCCGGGCGGCCCTGCTCGGCCAGCATCCGCCGCGCCGCGCCGATGAGTGCGGCTCTGGTGCGCGCCTTACGGCGGTCCAGCCGGTTCTCCCTGGGAGGGGCGGAGGTGGTCTCGTCTGCCGTGCTCACTCCCGGATGATATCCGACATCGATCCTGATGAAATCATCATTAATGATGATGGTTGACAGATTGATTCCTCAGTGCTGATGATGTCATCAGAAATCGTGTCGGGCACAGATGGAGGAGCGCGGATGAGCATCACGGTGATCAGGACGGCGAGCGGCTGGTGGGTGGAGACGCCCGCAGGTCCGGCGCCCGTGGCGACGTCCGCGACCACCACGGCGCAGTTGCTGGCCGACCGCGCCGCGATCCGGGCCGCCGCCGACGGCGGGGGCGGGGCGGGGCGGCCGCTGCAGGAGGAGGAGCCGCTGTCTCCGGTGACCGCGCCGTGCCGGGTGGTGGCTCAGATGGTCAACTACCGCTCCCACGCCGTCGACTCGGGCTTCGATCCCGACCGGGTGCCGCCGACGTTCTTCCGCAAGACCTCGGGGTCGATCACCGGCCCGTACGACACGATCCTGCGCCCGCAGGGCGTGCGGTTGCTGGACTACGAGGTGGAGCTCGGTCTGGTGATCGGCACCCCGATCCCGATCGGGACGGTGGTGAGTGAGGAGAACCTGGCGGAGTTCGTGGCCGGGCTGGTCATCGCCAACGACGTCAGCGCCCGGGATCTGCAGCTGCCCAAGACCCAGTTCTACGAGAGCAAGTCCTACCCGACGTTCACCCCGCTGGGCCCGCGCCTGGTGCTGACCGACGCCGCCGAGCTGGCCCGGCTGAAGGAACTGCGGCTCACCCTGGAGGTCAACGGGGACAAGCGCCAGGACATGGCCGCCGCCGACATGATCACAGCCCCGGCGGAGGCCTTGACGCTGCTGTCGCGCTTCCAGGTGCTGGAGCCGGGCGACGTGCTGCTGACCGGCACCCCCGGCGGGACGGCCCTGCGCTCGCCCGGGGCGCTGATGGAGAAGATCGGCGCGCTCCTGCCCGCCCACCTCAAATGGAAGGCGTTCTTCCAGCGCCAGGAGGCCAACCCCTCCTACCTCAAGGACGGCGACCTGGTCACCGCCCGGATCCGCACCGGCGACGGCCTGCTCGACCTGGGTGAACAGCGCACCCCGGTCGCTTCCGCCGCCTCTTGACCGGCACGAACCCGGCCGGACCGAGCCAAGGAGCGAGAATGATGCACTCCGATCCCCACAAGAACCTCCACAGCGACCAAGGTGCGTTGCGCGGCGAGCATCCCGGACGTGCGGGCGACCCGGTGATCAAGGTCGTCGACCTGGCGTGGCTGGAGTTCGTCAAACCCGATCTGGAGCGGGCGGAGAGGTTCGCCCGCGACTTCGGGTTCACCGTCACCGTCCGTACTCCCACCGAGTTGCGGTTGCGCGGCGCGCTGGCCGGCACCGACTGCCTGGTGATCCGCAAGGGGAGTGCCTCGCGGTTCGTCGGACCGGTGTTCCAGGCCGCCGCGGACGGTGACCTGGACCGGTTGGCCGCAGCCGCTGACGGGCGCGTGGCCGCCCTGGAGGGCGGCGGCAGGTGCGTCACCACCGCCACCCCTTCCGGGCTGAAGGTCCGGGTCGTCTACGGTGCTCCCGAACATGGCGGGCTGGAGCCGCAGCGGCCGCTGGCGTTCAACAGCGGCGGACTGATCACCCGGATCAACGACACCCAGCGCCCGCCCCGCGAACCCGCGAAGGTGGAGCGGCTGGGCCACGTGGTGCTGTCCACCACCGTCTTCCTCCGTGACCTGGATTGGTTCCTGCACCACCTGGGCCTCATCGTCAGTGACTTCCTCTACCTGGACGGCCAGCGCGACCGCGGCCCGACCATGGCGTTCATCCGCTGTGACCGCGGCCCGGAACCGGCCGACCACCACACCCTGGCGATGCACCTGGGCCCGTCCACCGGATACGTGCACTCGGCCTACCAGGTCGCCGACCTCGACGCCCTGGCCGCGGGCGGCGAACACCTCAAGGACCGCGGCTACCGGCGTTCCTGGGGGATCGGCCGGCACATCCAGGGCAGCCAGATCTTCGACTACTGGCGTGACCCGGACCGGTTGCTGCTGGAGCACTTCACCGACGGCGACCTCTTCGACTCCTCCATGGAGCCCGGCTGGGCGCCCATGAACACCTCCGGCCTGGCGCAGTGGGGCCCTCCCGCCACCGCCGACTTCCTGGGCAGCCGCCCCTCGCCGGCCCTGCTGCGGGAAGCCGTCTCGGCCCTGCGCGCCGACAACGAGATCGACCTGCCCCGCCTGCTGGCCCTGGCCAAGGCCATGAGTTCCTGAACCGTCTCGAGGAGATTTTGATGGCTCCCGCCCCCCACACCCAAGGTGATCGTCCTCTCGTCCTGCTTGCCGAGGACGTGCCCGTCATCGAGCGGGTCCCGCTGCACGAACGCGGCCTGCCCGCCAGCACCTATGAGCTGCTCGTCCGCTCGGCGACCGCGCATGCGGACCGGCCCGCCCTGTACCTGCTCGGCGAAGACGGCCTTCCCTGGAGGCAGGCGCCCTGCTGGAGCTACGGCACGCTGCTGCAGCGGGTGCACCAGGCCGCCAACGCCTACCTGTCGCTCGGCTTGGGCGAGGGCGGTGTCGTCGCGCTGATGCTGCCCAACCTGGGTGCCACGTACGCGGCGCTGCTGGGCGCCCAAGCCGTCGGGATCGCGGGTCCGGTGAACCCGATGCTCGCCGAGGACCACCTGGTGGAGATCCTCACCCTGACCGGTGCGGATCTGCTGCTGGCCCCCGGGCCCGGCCTGTCACCGGAGCTGTGGGACAAGGCCAGACGGATCGCCTCCCGGCTGCCAGGCCTGCGCGCCCTGCTCGCGGTCGGCTCCCCGCCCGGCCCGCAGAACGGGCTCACCGTCGAAGAAGTCGACTTCGACGCGCTGGCCGCCGCCCAGTCGGCCGACCGGCTGCTCACGGAGCACCGTCCAAAACCAGAGGACCTGGCCGCCTATTTCCACACCGGCGGTACGACCGGGGTGCCCAAGGTCGCACCGCACACCCACGCCATGGAGACCTACATGGCCTGGGCGCTGGGCTGCTCGGGCGCCTACCTGGACGACGCCGTCGGACTGTCGGGCCTGCCGCTGTTCCACGTCAACGCCGTCCACGTCACCGGCCTGGGCCCCTTCCTGCACGGACGGCCCATCGTCTCACTCGGGCCGCTGGGCTACCGCGACAAGACGCTGATGGCCGACTTCTGGCACATCATCGAGCACTACAAGGTCACCAGCTTCTCCGGCGTCCCCACCGTCTACGCCAACCTCCCCGCGGTACCCGAAGGCGTCGACCTCTCCAGCCTGCGCGCCGGAGCCGTCGGAGCCGCGCCCCTGCCCAAGAAGGTCCGCTCCACCTTCGAGACCGCCGCCAAGGTCCCGATGCTGGAGGGCTACGGGCTGACCGAGGCGACCTGCGCGACCGCGGCCACTCCGGCCTTCGCGCCCCGAGAGGGCTCGGTCGGGCTGAGACTGCCCTACCAGCAGGTCAAAGCCGTCACCGTCGACGCCGACGAGCGTCCCGTGGCCGACTGCCCGCCCGGCCGGACCGGTGTCCTGGCCATCAAGGGACCCAGTGTCTTCCCCGGCTACCTACGACCCGGACCCGACGGCCCCGCCCCCGACCCGACGGGCAAGATCCTCGACGGGTGGCTGCTCACCGGCGACCTCGGCAAGGTCGACGAAGACGGCTACCTCTACCTCACCGGCCGGGCCAAGGACCTCATCATCCGCGGCGGCCACAACATCGACCCCGTGCTCGTCGAGGAGTCCCTGCTCGCCCATCCCGAAGTGAGCGCCGCCGCGGTGATCGGCGCACCCGATCCGCATTCCGGTGAGGTGCCCGCCGCCTACCTCGTCCTGACCGAAGACGCCCGGGCGAGCGAGGAGGAACTACTGGCCTGGGCCCGCGCCCACGCGCCCGAGCCCGCCGCCGCGCCCAAGGCGGTGCACATCGTGGCCGCCCTGCCGACCACCGCCGTCGGCAAGATCTACAAGCCCGCACTGGTCCAGGACGCCGTCCACCGCCTCGTCGCGGGTGAGCTCGACCGGGCAGGGCTGGCCGGGCAGGTGGAGGTCGACCTGCGCGACGGCCGCCCGCACGCCATCATCCGTCCGGCCGACGGTGATGCGGACCGGTATGGCCTGCTGTCGGCCGAACTCGACCGTTACTCCTTCACCCACGAGATCGCCTCATGAGCACCTCCTCCGGTCCGGCACCGGTCCTGATCATCGGCGCCGGACCCACGGGGCTGACCTGCGCCGCGCTCCTGGCCCGGCACGGCATCCGCAGCCTGGTCGTCGAACGCCACCCCGATGTCTATCCGCTGCCGCGCGCCGTGCACCTGGACGACGAGGCCCTGCGGATCCTCCAGCACGTCGGCGTCGCCGACGGCTTCACCGCCATCAGCAGGCCCGCCCGGGGGATGCGCCTGGTGGACGAACGGATGCGCACCATCGCCGAGTTCCGCCGCGACCGGCTGGTCAGCGAGCACGGCTGGCCCCAGGCCAACCTGTTCGACCAGCCCGACCTCGAACGCCTCCTGCGCGCCGGCCTCGCCCGCCACCCGCAGGCCGAACTGCTCACCGAGGCCGAAGCCGAGCACATCGACCCCGGCGACCGCACGAGGCCCGCTCGGGTGCGCATCCGCCACCTGGCCGACGGCCGCACCGAGACCGTCACCGCACAGGTGGTGCTGGGCTGCGACGGAGCCAACAGTCTGGTGCGCCGCGCCATCGGCGCCACGATGCGCGATCTGCGCTTCACCGAGCAGTGGCTGGTGGTCGACGTACGCTGCGCTCGACAGCTGGACGTCTGGGACGGCGTCGACCAGATCTGCGACCCCCGCCGGGCCGCCACGTTCATGCGCATCGGCCCCGAACGCTACCGATGGGAGTTCCGCATACGCCCCGGCGAGACCGCCGAGGAGCTGACCTCCCCCCAGGCCCTGGCCCGCCTGCTGGCGCCCTGGACCGGGAACGTTCCCGCCGAGGAGGTGCATGTCATCCGCAGCGCCTCCTACACCTTCAAGGCCCGCGTCGCCGACCGGTGGCGGGCCGGCCGCCTGTTCCTGCTGGGCGACGCGGCTCACCTCACCCCGCCGTTCATCGGCCAGGGCATGTGCGCCGGCCTGCGCGACGCGGCCAACCTCGCCTGGAAACTCGCCGTCGCAGGCGCGGACCCGGTGCGCCACGAACGGTTCCTGGACACCTACGAAAGCGAACGCCGACCGCACGTCACCCACATGATCCGCCTGGCCGTCGCCACCGGCTGGGCCATGACCGGCGGCCAGGACCGCGCCGCCGCCCTGCGTCGCCTCTTCCTCTCCCAAGCGGTCCGCCTTCCCGCCCTGAAGAGCGCGATGCTGCGCAGCGTCTCGCCCCGGCTGCGCCCCGGCCCCCTGGTGAACGGCCCCATGCTTCGCGGGCCACGGCTGGCCGGCGCCCTCATGCCCCAACCTCGGCTCACCATCGACGGCACGGAACACCGGTTCGACGACCTCCTGGGCCACGGCTTCGCCATCATCACCCGCACCCCGGCACCACCCGCCCTCATCCGCCTGGCCGCGACCCTGAACGCCGCCCTCGTGCACACGGGCGGCGCAGGCACCGACATCCGGTTTCCCGACGGGAGGCGGCTGACCGGGCATGAAGACGTCCTGGCCTCCTGGCTGCACCGCGCAGGCGCCCATGTCGCGGTGATCCGCCCCGACCGGACCGTCCTGACCACCCTTCCCCCCACCGGCCCGGCGGGCCCATCCACGCCGAGCTGGCTGGACCTCATCCCCGCCTTCCCCGGGAAAACCACACCATGATCAGCGACACGGTGCGCCCGTTCCTCCAGAGGAAGAGGTCGACGTGGGGGCCGTGTGGATTGTCGGGAAGGGGCGAGGTGGGGACACAGGTCCCTCTTCTTCGGGACCTTGGGGTTTCTAACGTTGCGGCATGAATGTTCCCGTGGTGATGGCCGTGGTGCTTCTGGGGCTCGGAGCTGCGGCCTTCGGATATCCGCTGGCCGGGCTGATAGGCGATCTGGTGCGAAAGAGGCGGGCACGGCGGATCTCGACGGTGGCGCCCGAGCCCGGACGGGTGCTGGAGAAGAGGACGGAGAAGGTCACCAAGGAGGAAGAGCTGCAGACTTCCGTGCGGGTGCGGTTCTTCACGATCGAGGGCCGGGAGGTCACCGTGTGGCTTCCGGTGAAGGATCCCTCATCCGTGCGCGGCGGGACCGCCCGCATCAAGTACGACCCCGCGGATCCCACCCGTGCGGTGATCGACCGGCGAGACGACGCGTCCCAGGAGGAGGGAATCGGGTGCGCCATCGCCCTCATGATCTTCTTGGGGGTTCCGATGGGGCTCTGCCTCTACGGAATGGTCCGGGTCCTTCTGCACTGATCCCGGCCGCACGTGGTGCTTCGCGGTATTCCGGTGAGGCCGAGGACGTCTTCTCGAGCCTCACCTCACGTCCGATAGCTTCGGGGACATGAGGACACGATTCACCGCGGTCTCCGACTGGGAGCGGCTACCGTCGAGGCAGGTGGCCGTCAACGGCATCGAACTCAAGGTGGTCGAGCACGGAGAGGGACCGCTGGTCGTCCTGTGCCATGGCTTCCCGGAACTCGGCTTCTCCTGGCGGCACCAGGTCTTCGCCCTCGCGGAGGCGGGCTACCGGACCCTCACCCCGGACATGCGCGGTTACGGCGGCAGTTCGCGCCCGGCCGAGACCGGCGCCTACGACATCCTCACGATCGTCGGCGACCTGGTGGGTCTCCTGGACGACGTCGGCGCGCGGGACGCGGTCTTCGTGGGGCACGACTGGGGCGCCTCGATCGTCTGGAACCTGGCCCTGATCCACCCCGAGCGGGTCCGCGCCGTGGCCGGACTGAGCGTGCCGGTCACCCCGCGCCCGCCCGTGCCGCCGATCGGCATCCTCCGCAAGCGCCTCGGCGACGGCTTCTACATCTCCTGGTTCCAGGAGCCCGGCGTCGCCGACCCCGTCCTGGACGGCGATGTCCGCCGCACCCTGTTGTCGGACGACATCCGCGCCTCCGCATGGTCGGCCGGCTCCGGAGAGAGCCTTCCGCCGCGGCCCTGGATGACCGAGGAAGAGTTCGAAGTCTTCGCCCGGGCCTTCGAACGCACGGGGTTCACCGGCGGACTGAACTACTACCGCAACATGGACCGCAACTGGCGGCTGACCGAACCGTTCGCCGAGCGCACCATCGACTGCCCCTCCCTCTTCCTCACAGGTTCGGATGACCTCGTCGCCGAGTTCATGAAGGCCGACAGGCTGACGACCGTCCTGACCGACCTGCGGGAGCACGTCGTCCTGGACGGAGCGGGCCACTGGATCCAGCAGGAGCGCCCCGAGGAGGTCAACGAGGTGCTCCTGCGCTTCCTCCAGGGGATCGAAGCCGGATGAAAGCGTGGGCCCCCGTCAGAGGGCGCGTTCGAAGGCGACGCTGACGTTGTGGCCGCCGAAGCCGACCGAGTTGTTGAGAGCGGCCGCCGGGCCGTCGGGGATCTTGCGGGGTTCGCCGGTGACGATGTCGAGGTCGACGGCCTCGTCGAGGTTGTCGAGATTGGCGACCGCGGGCACGAGGCCCTCGCGCAGGGCCAGGACGGTGAGCAGGGAGCCGAGCGCGCCGGCCCCGCCGAGGAGGTGCCCGGTCATCGACTTGGACGCGGTGATGGCCAGATTGCGGGCGTGGCCGCCGAAGGCGCCCTTGATGGCGTTGATCTCGGCGATGTCGCCCTGCGGGGTGGCGGTGGCGTGCGCGTTGATGTGGAGGACCTGCTCGGGGCGCAGGCCGGCGTGCGTGAGGCAGCGGGTCATGGCCTTGGCCAGGCCGCGCCCGTCCTGGGGCGGCTGGACCATGTCGTGGCCGTCGGCGGAGTAGCCGACGCCCGAGGCGTAGGCGTGGATGCGGGCGCCGCGCGCCCGCGCGTGCTCCTCGGACTCCAGGATCAGCAGCGCCGCGCCCTCGCCGAGCACGAACCCGTCCCGGTCCCTGTCGAACGGGCGGGAGGCGCGCTCGGGCTCGTCGTTGCGGGTGGACATGGCGCGCATCGCGGCGAAGGACACCATCGGCAGCGGGTGGATGCACGCTTCGGCGCCGCCCGCGATGACCACGTCGGCCCGGCCGGCGCGGATCATGTCGATGGCGTAGCCGATCGCCTCGTTGCTGGAGGAGCACGCGGACACGAGCGCGTGGACGCCCGCGGTCGCCTGGTACTCCAGGCTCACCCGGGCGGCCGGGCCGTTGGGCATCTGCATCGGCGCGGCGAGCGGGGCGACCCGCTGCCATCCCTCGTTCAGGAGAGCGCCGTAGTTCTTGGCCGTGCTGTGCAGGCCGCCGATCCCCGAGGACAGCACCACGCCGAGCCGGTCGGGGTCGACGGTCGGTCCGCCGTCCTCTCCGTACCGGTATCCGGCGTCCCGCATCGCCTCCCGTGCGGCGATCATCGCGAACAGCTGGCTGCGGTCTATCTCGCGCAGCTGCTCTTCGGACAGAATCCCGGACGCCGCGGGTTCCACGGCGGCCTGGCCCGCGAAGCGCACGGGCAGTTCGTCCAGGCCTTCCCAGGGGAGGGTACTCACCCCGGACTCGCCGGCCAGCGCGGCCGCCCAGGTCGAGGCGACGTCTCCCCCCAACGGGGTGCTGGCACCCAGGCCGGTGACGGCGACACGGGTCTCGCCCATGGGTCTTGATCTCCTCTTGCGCGGGGGTCTTCAGAGGTACGGTCCGGGTGCGGTTTCGTTGGGACGAACCACACCCAGGCGTATTAATGCGAAGTTCAGCGACAACCCTGCACTAAATGGCCCCATCGGGTAAGTGCGGATTCCCACAAAACTGATGGCGCTTATGCCTCACCGTGAACGATTTCCGCTTTCTCCCCACGCCGGACCGCCCCGAGGCACCGAGCGTGTCGGGCGAGACGAGATCACCGACCGCACAGGCGCGCCCGCACGCACCGTTCCCGGCCCGTCAGCCGGGCTCGTATGGACGCGGCGAGCCGGCCGCGTACTTGAAAGCGTGGGCGGAAGTACTTAAGCACGTCAGATTCCCCGTCGTTCCCGTCTCCCTAATTTGGTGGTCACAAGAGAGCACGACCACTGAGGAGAGAGACATGAGCGACATGAATGAGCTGGTCCAGCGCTACCTCGCCGCGTGGAACGAGACCGACGCCACCACGCGGAGGGCGGTTCTGGCGGAGGTCTTCGCCGAGGACGCGGCGTACACCGACCCGCTGGTCTCCGTTCGGGGCAGGGACGGGCTCGACGCCACCATCGCGGCGGTCCAGGGGCAGTTCGGCGGGCTGGTCTTCAGCCTCGGCGGCGCCGTGGACGCCCACCACGACATCGCGCGGTTCACCTGGCACCTGGGGCCTGAGGGCGCCGAGCCGGTCGTCATCGGCTTCGACGTCGCGGCGATCGGTGACGACGGGCGGATCAGCCAGGTGCTCGGCTTCCTCGACAAGGTGCCGGCCGGAGTCTGAACCGAGGAGGAACCATGACCGCCTATGTGATCGCACATCTTCGTGATCCGGAGAAGCTCCACCCGGAGGTACTTGAGTACATGGAGAGAATCCAGGCGACGATGGACCCGTTCTCCGGCCGCTTCATCGTCCACGGGGGAGCGGTGGACGTCCGCGAGGGCACGTGGCCCGGGAGCGTCGTCATGCTCGAGTTCCCGTCGGGGGAGAACGCTCGGAACTGGTACGGGTCGGCCGCCTACCAGGCGATCCTGCCGCTGCGAGCCGACCATCTGGAGGGCGAGGTGATCATCGTCGAAGGTGTCGGGCCCGGACATGCCGCGGCCGCGAAGGCCGCCGAACTCAGGAAGGGGCTCTGACGCTCGTCAGGCGGTGACGTCGTAGTTGAACCCGAAGGCGCGCGCACCGGTCTCCGTACGGGGCCGGTGGCTCGTCTTCGGACCGAAGGCGACGTAGGTGCCAGGGCCGTGGGTGCGGTCGCCCTCGATGACTTCGCCGCTCACGACGAAATACGCCTCACCGTAGGTCTCGTGGACGTCGAGGTCCGGCCATTCGGCGCCCGGAGCGATTCGGGAACGGGCCGGGTGGCGCAGATGTGATGGCGCATCGGCTCGCGGGTCAGGCGCTCGAAGCGGGCGAGCGCCGCCTCGGCGCGGCCGAGGCCGAGGTCCAGCAGCCCGAGCGACCAGTGCGCCCATGGTGCGCCGGGGGAGACGGCGCCGGCGGTGGCTCCGGCCAGCCCCTCTTCGGCGTTGCGTCGGCAGGCGGCCTCCTCTCCCTTGGCAGCGTCGAGGTAGGCGAGCACGCTGCTGAACTGGCTGACCCACTGCTGCTGGCCGGTGTCGCGGGCGAGCTCCAGGGCTTCGGTCGCCGTGGCGAGCGCGTCCAGGTGCCGTCCGGTGAACACCTCGCCCTCGACCACGAAGAACAGCACCGTCGGCAGCCGCCCGGCGCCGCCCCGGGCGCGGTGTTCGTCGGCGAGCGCGGTCGCCAGTTCGTAGGCGACGGTGTCCTGGCCCAACGCGAGCGCCGCTCCGCAGAGGATCATCGATACCTGGTCGGGGACTCGGCCCCGCCGCCGCACCGCCGCGAGGGCGTCGTTCAGCGGCGGAGGCCGCTCGGAACGGCCCCGGTCGAGGTGGGTGAGGTAGGGCCCCACCGGTGCGAGGGGATCCGCATCGTCCAGCGGCAGCGCGGTCAGCCGGTCCAGTGTCGCCGAGAGCTGCCGTTCACCCAGGTACCAGGAGGTGTGAACGGCCTGGATCAGCAGCACGGCGGCCTGGCTCGGGTCGGTGTCGACGACGAGCCCGGCGCCGTCGATCAGCAACCGGTGGGCCGCGGCGTAGGAGCCCTGCCAGAAGTCCGCGAGTGCCCGCACTTGGGCGATCCGCGCGTTCGCCGCCGGGGACTCGTCCAGCCGCCGGGCCGCGCGGCGCCCGAGGGATCTGGCACGCTTCAGATCGCCCGCCTCCAGCGCCGCCTCCGCCGCCAAAGCTTCGCGGCGGGCTCTGGCGGCGGGTTCGACGCTCAGGCGGGCAGCCCTTTCGTACGCCGCCGCGGCCGCCTCGTGGCCGCTGCGTTCGCGGGCGCCGGCGGCGGTGTGCTCCAGTGCCGCGGCGGCCTCCTCGTCGGCTCCGGTGGCGGCAGCCGCCAGGTGCCAGGCCCGGCGGTCGGCGTGCTCGGGCGAGCCGAGGGCGGCGGCGAGCGCGCGGTGGACGGCGAGGCGCTGTCCGAGCGGCGCCCGCTGGTAGACGGCGGCGCGGATCAGAGGATGGCGGAAGCGGATCGTGGTGCCGTCGGCGTCACCTCCGAGCACCAGGCCGGCCTGTTCGGCGGGGGCCAGGTCCTCGACGGCCGCCCCCAGCGCGGCGGCGGCATCCAGGATCGCGGCGAGCTCGCCGGCCTCGTCGGCCGCCGCCACCAGGAGCAGGGTCTGGCAGGCTTCCGGCATCCGGCTGACCTGGCCGTGGAAGGCCAGTCGCAGGCGGCTGGTGAGGGGGAGCGCTCCCGGGGAGAACGCGCTGGCGCCTTCGGCGGCCAGGGCGATGGGCAGCTCCAGCAGAGCCAGCGGGTTGCCTCCGGCCTCGGCGAGCAAGCGGTAGCGCACGGCGGGCGCGAGCGGATGCCGGTCGAGCAGGGCCGCGGCCGCTTCCGGGGCCAGTCCGGACAGGCGCAGCTCCGCAAGGCCGGGGGCGGGGAAGGATCCCTCACCGTCCCGGACGGCGAAGATCATGACCACACCCTCGGCGTGCAGACGCCGGGCGGCGAACAGGAGCGCGTCCCGAGACGCCCGGTCGAGCCACTGCGCGTCGTCGACGAGGCACAGCAGCCCCGTCTCGCCCGCGTGCTCCGCCAGCAGGGAGACCACCGCCGGCCCCACCAGCATCGGCTCGGAGCCGGCCGCGGGCCCGAGCCCGAACGCCGCCTCCAGAGCCTCGCGCTGCGGGCCGGGCAACGCGGCGAGGGACCCGAGCGCCGGGCGCAGCAACAACTGCAACCCCGAGAACGGCAGCTCCGCCTCGAACTCGACCCCCGTACCGCGGACCAGCCGCAGGCCCTCGGCCGACGCGGCGGCGTGGTCGAGCAACGCCGTCTTGCCGATGCCCGGCTCACCGCGCAGCACCAGCGACGAACTGGTGCCCGCCCGGGCGCCCGCCAGCAGTTCACCGATCGCGTCCTCTTCGGGCTTCCTCCCGTACAGCTCCCCCTCGCCCATGAGCCCATCCTGACATTCATCCGAGAACGTCCCGTACGGCCGATCGGTGCGTCCGAACGTGGGATCAGCGCGTGGTGAGCGGGCACGACGTCGTCTTTCTCATCCGCCTGATCGCCCTCACCGGACGCTCTTGCGCGCGGCCAGCCCGTCCATCAGGCATTGCAAGGCGAACTCAAAGCGCCGTTCGCTCTCGTCTTCCACGTCGACCTTGTCCGTGGCTGCCATCCGGCGAGCCAGGAACGGGTGGCGTTCGCTGATCTCGCGCAGGTAGTCGGCGGCCTGTTCGCTCCAGTCACGGTCGGCCTCCCGCATACGCGCCAGCGTGTCGCGCCAGGCCAGTTCGGCGATGACCGAGCCGACCACGTGGTCGTGGACCGCCGCCATCGCGGCGTCCAGGTCCGCGTCGGCGAACCCGGCCCGGTCCAGCAGCCGCAGACCGGTCTCGGTCAGGGCCAGCGCGTTCGGTCCGAGGTTGGGCCGAACGGTCAGCTCTGACAGCACCCACCGGTGCCGCAGCAGCATCGCGCGGTCGCTGCGGGCCAGCGCGGCCAGGGCACGCCGCCAGTCCGGTTCGTCCGGGTCGGCGCGCACCTCTCCCAGGACGTGGTCCAGCGCCAGTTCCAGCAGGTCGTCCTTGGTGCGCACGTACCAGTACAGGGATCCGGCGGTCACCCCCAGCCGGGCGGCGACCTGGCGCATCGACAGCCCGCGGTGCCCGTCGGCGTCCAGTACGGCGATGGCCACCTCGACTATCCGGCTTCGGGTGAGCCTGCGGTCGCGCGGCGGCCGCTCCGGGCGTAGCCACACCGATCCGTCGGAGGAATCTGAAGACGACACGGGCCTCACCGTATCCGGCTTGACGACCCCTGTTCATCTTCCTTATACATCGTTTGATGACGTTGAACGACGTATAGGAGCGAGTGCGCATGTTCCCTTCCTCCACCACCCCCGTGTTCCGAGCGAACGGATCGCTGCCGGGCCGGGCACACGTGACCACATGGGGCGCGGCGAACAGCGCACCTCCTGTGATCTTCGTCCACGGCTCCACCACCTGGGGCGACGACCCTGTGTACGGGTTCGCGGCGCAGCGGCCACTGGCCGACCGTTTTCAGCTGCTGCTGATGGACCGGCGCGGGTACGGCGGCAGCCCGGACGCGGGAGAGCGGTTCTCCAGCGACTACCTGGCCGACGCGGACGACATCGCCGAGCTGCTCGGCGAGGGCGCGCACCTGGTCGGCCACTCCTATGGCGGTGTCGGTGTCATGATCGCCGCGGCCCGGCGGCCCGAGGCGGTGCGGTCGCTGACCCTCATCGAGCCGGGCTGCTACCAGGCCGCGGCCGACGACCCGGCCGTGGCGGCCGCACTGCGCGACAACCGCGCCGCCTACGCCGAGTTCCCCGAGCTGACGCCGGAACAGTGGCTGCGGGCCGCCGCCGAGTCGGCCGACCTGCCCCCGCTGGAAGCGACCGAGCAGCGGCTGCGCGCCGCCGCCACCGTCCTGCGCGAACGCGTGTGCTGGGAGGCCGGGATCCCGCTGCCCGCTCTGCGGGCGGCCGCGTTCCCCAAGCTGGTGCTCTCCGGCACCTGGGAGACCGCACCGGCGCCCTACCGCGAACGCGGCGGCGCCCCGATCACGGCGTGCGCACGCATCACCGCCGAACGCATCGCCGCCCGCCACATGTCGATATCCGGCACCTCCCACTATCCGCATGTGGACGTACCGGAAAAGCTCAACACCGTCCTCGCCGACTTCTGGGACTCCTCTGGTCTATGAGCCCGGAGCCGAGCAATCCCGGCCGTCGAGCCCCTCACGCCTCCGGGGCGAAGACGCAGAACTCGTTGCCCTCGGGGTCGGCCATGACCGTCCAGGAGATCTCCTCATCGCGTTCCCGTAGAACGCGGGCTCCTGCGGCGACGAGTTCGGCGACGTCGCCTTGCACGTCCCAGTGGATGCGGTTCTTGACGCTCTTCGGTTCGGGAACCTCGACGAAGTCGAACGTGCGGAAGGGCATGCCGGGTACGTGCTCGACCGTCGACCACCCGTCATGATGCACGACGTCGGCCCCGTAGACCCGCCCCCACCAGTCGGCCTGCGCACGCCGATCAGCGCAGTCGACCACAAGGCCGTGAATTCTGTCTTGAGGCGGCTCATCACGCAGGAACGCGCAGAATTCACCGCCCTCCACGTCCTTCATGACCGTCCACTCGGGCATCTCCTCGGCCTTTCGCGCACCGATCTCCTCCAACTCGGCGATCGATCGCGCATACAGGTCGAGATGCACCCGGTGCTTGACGGTCTTGGGCTCGGGAGCCCGGTTGATCCAGATCGTGTGTTGCGGAGTGGGCCCGAGGAGCTTCGTATCCCCGTCATCGAGGGAAACCCTGTCCAGCCCGATCGCAGCCGCCCAGAAAGCTCCCAACCCGGCCGGATCGACCGCGTCTATGACCAGGTCTTTGAATCGTGCGTGAGCCATATCTCATCATCGCAAATGATCGGGGCCGTCTCCTATACGGCTCGGACGGCAGCACGGTTCTCCCGACGGAATGGACGTCGACGGCTCTGGAACATGTGTTCCGGTCCTGTCCGCCCGTGGTGGCGGACCGCGTCAGGCATGGAGGTGCCGGACCCGGAAGGTGGTCACGATGACCCTTCCCTGTTAGGAGGGGAATCCCAGTCCACCGGATCACGCGGGATGCCGGCCCCGCGTACATCGAGGGATCAGGGCAGGAAGTCCTCCAGCGGTGGTACGAGGCGTTCCTGTGGTCACAGGCGCTGACCATCTCCGGCGGCGCGTCGGAGATCAGGCACGGCCTGATCGGTCGGCAGTTCCTCGGGCTCCCGCGGGCGTGGCCCGGCGAGGCGGGCTACGAGACCGGGAGGAACAGGAGGAAGGCGGGTGTCGCCATGCGCTGGAAGACGTCGGGGTCCAGGATGGACAGCAGGTCGCCCGGGTAGCCGCCGCGCGCGGAGGTCAGGAAGGCCTCGACGGCACGGCTGTTCGCCCGACCGTCCCCTTCCACTACCTGGTGATGTCCCCTCCGAGCCTGTGTCTCCGCCCTGGAGCCCCACTCGAAGGCCAGCAGAATCGCGGCCGTGGAGGCTTTCCGGAGATCTGGTTCGGCCACCCGTTCTCCGCGTTTTCCGCGGCGGCCTGGGTGACGCGTGGACCCATCCCGATCGGTCAGGAATCGAGAAGCCCCGCTCTCACGGATCTGGTTAGCGTGGGAGCGCACGATTCCGGAGGCGAGTGAGGAGCGAGAGACGATGAGCAGCACGTCCGGCAAGGAGACGCAGCAGGGGTTCAGCGAGCAGGAGCGCGCCGCGATGAAGGCGCGCGCGGAGGAGTTGAGGACGGAAACGCGCGGCGGCAAAGGAGCGAAGAAGGCCGCCGCCGATGAAGAGGCCATGCTGGCGAAGATCGCCGCGATGGCTTCGCCGGACCGTGAGATGGCCGAGGGGGTACACGCCATTGTCACGGCCACGGCCCCAGAGCTGGCGCCGAAGCTCTGGTACGGCCAGCCGGCGTGGGCCAAGGCAGGGAAGGTGGTGTGTTTCTTCCGCAGCGGGCAGGGCGACAAAGCACGCTACTCCACGTTCGGCTTCAGCACGGAGGCGAACCTCGACGACGACAGCGGCCTCTGGCCTACCTCCTACGCCCTGTCGGAGCTGACCGAAGCCGCCGAAAAGGCGATCGCCGAGCTCGTCACGAAGGCGCTGAGCTGACGTCGTCTGAGCTGCGAGAAGCCTGGCCTGCAACCCGGCGCTCAGCGCCAAGCCCCCGAACAGGTCCGTGGCCAGGCCGCCGGGGAGCGCCACCCCGTTCCCCCACTTCTTGGTGGGCGTGGACGGGCAGCGGGCCGTGTCGACGCTTGACCGCCCGCCAGCAGGCCGAGTCGGTGCGCATGCACGCCACCGGCGACTACACCATCGCCGAGCTGATGGAGGTGTTCTCCATCGGCCGCGCCACCGTCTACCGGTTCTGGATAGCGCAGCCGGCCCACCGCCCAGCCTCGCTTTGAAAGAGCAGTGACATGCCCGATCTCCACGAGTGCGAGGACCGGTTCCTCGGCGAGTTCAGCGAGCTACCGTATGGGCGGCCGGATGGGCCGTCTCTCAGCGCCGCCGTTCGGGACCGAGGCGAGGACGACGAAGAGCTCCTGGTGCGCTACCTGCGCTCAGGTGCGATCCTGGCCGCCTCTTCCTCGAGAACTCGCGACGTGCTGAGTCCAACCGAGGAGGTCATCGAGCCCGACATGATCGATCACGCCTGATTCCGTATCCGCTGGAGGTTCCCGTCCCGGGCGGACGCAGGCTCGGCGCGCCCTGGCAAACGCTGTCGTGGGCGCCGCCCTGGTCCGCGGTGACGGCCCGCGGTCTCATGAGTGGTTTGTGAACCCGGAGAGGCATCTGGGTGATCGTCGGCTATGCTGCGGGCAGCGTCGCGTGCCGGTGGCGGACCGCGTCAGGCATGGAGGCGCCGGACCCGGAAGGTGGTCACGATGACCCTTTCCCTGTTCCTCACTCGTGGGTGAGGGCGAGAAGAACAGGCTCATAGCCTGGAACCGTGAACTGCAGGCCGCTCATCAGCGGCTGCGTCAAGCGCTGCGACTCGCACGCGACTCCCTGGCCGCCGGAGACACCGCGTCGGCGCGCGCCGACCTCTTGCTGTACTGCAAGGGGTTCTGCACCGCGCTCGACGGGCACCACACGAGTGAAGACGTCGGGCTCTTCCCCGAGTTGTCCGCGCGATATCCGGTGCTGCGCCCCACGATCGCGAAGCTCGAGCAGGACCACGAGATGCTCGCGTCACTGCTCGGCCAGTTCGATCGTGCGCTCACCTCGGCCGCTCCGGCGAGTGAGCTGTCGTTCCATCTGGACGGCCTTTCCGCGATCATGGAGTCGCACTTCCAGTACGAGGAACGCCAACTGCTCGGCATCCTGTCGACGCTGGAACTCGACGCCGACCCCCGAGACCTCCTCGGACCGCTCTGATCGCGGATGTCGGTCCGCCGGCCTGCGGGTCAGGGCGGGGGAGCGAGACGATTCTCGGCGATCGCGGCGCGTTCGCGCCGCCTGTTCACGGGCGGTGGTCTCCACGGTTCCGAGGGATTGCCTCTCCTGGGCACGAATCGGTGGATTAATGCTCGACATGCGACGAAGTCACCACGGCCCTCGAACTGTCAGAATTTACTTCTCACTGACCGGACGAGGGAGTGTGGTCGGTGAACAGAGCGGCGAGGCGGTAAGCGCCGTGTCCGGACAGGCGTCGGGTGCCGCGGTCGTAGCGCTGGGTGGTGACGGGGGATGCGTGGCCGAGGAGGGTCTGGACGACTTCGATGGGGACGCCTTCGTCGAGGAGTTCGGTGGCCGCGGTGGTGCGGGCGGTGTGCGGTGTCAGCCGGGCTGGGTCGATGCCGGCGGCGTGGGCGGTGCGGCGTAGGGCAGTGGTGAAACGCCACCGATTCCAGGGACGTCCGTCTTCATGGGCGAAGACCAGAGCGTCCTTGGGACGGCCGTCCAGCAGCGGTCGGAGCAGGGCGAGCGCGTCGGGTGGAACGGGGACGCGGTCGGTCTTGCCGCCCTTGCGGGTGAAGACCAGCACAGTGTGTCCGGCGTCGATCCGTACCTGCCCGGCGGTGAGCGACGCGAGTTCCCCGACGCGCAGCGCGCACATCAGCAGCAGGGCGACCGCGGCCGCGTCCATCGGGTGCTGCTCGGCGAAGGACCGGCTCTCGGCGGCCGCCAGCAGGTTTTGGGCCTCGGTGCGGGTGCGAGCCGGGGTCTTGCCCGCGCCGGAGACTTCGGGCCGCTCGACCAAGGCGGCATCAGCCGGGTTGCGGGTCAGGCCCGCGCGGCGCACCGCATAAGCGTAGAAGCTCGCGAGTGACGACAGCCGCCGTGCGACCGAGGCCGCGGCCAGGGGCTTGCCAGGGATCTTGACGCCGGCGCGGGCGGTACCGGCGGCGATGCTCTCGCGGTAGCCGGTGACGGTGTCCTCGGTGACGGCCAGCAGCGCCAGCCCGGGCGCGTGGGCGTCCAGCCAGCGCAGGAACGCCGCCAGGTCGGCCAGCCGGGCACGCCGGGTAGCGACCGATTTGCCTGTCGTTAGCCAGGCGGCGACGGTCGGCCAGACGAGGTCGCGGGGCAGGGCGTCGACGAGGTCCACGTCCGCTCCGGGCACCTCGCCGCCGTCGCCGCGCTTGCGCTTGGGGGACAGGCCGGCGATGTCGCCGACGCTGGCGGCCATCGGCGCGGGCACATCGACGGTGCGGCCGTCGGCGGTGACGGCGATTTTCGCGCGCGAGGCGGCTGCGGCAGGGGTGAGCAGGGTGCCGGAGAGGGGTTCGTCCACGCGCCACATCGTTTCACATAATGCTAATTATGTGAAACAGCCTGGGATTCCTATTTTCGCATTACGCGTGTCGCGATAATGGTTGCGCGTATTCGATACGCGAAAGTGTAAGGTGTGGTGGGTGGACATCCCGACACCCGCCCCAGCGGGCCCTTCCGACGCCCCGACCAGCCCGCCGCCGAGCGCGGCCGTTCCCCGGCCGCGGGGCGTGTGCGCCCTGGACGGCTGCGAACTGCCGCTGCCGCCCGCCGGCCGCGGCCGCCCGCCCAAGTACTGCAGCAAGGCCCACGCCGACCAGGCCAGCCGGGAGCGCCGCGCCGCTGATGCCGCCCTCGTCGACGAACCCCTCAAGCAGGCCGAAGCGCTCGCCCAGCACGTCCCCGCCGCCATCGCCGCCCTGCAGACGCAGCTCACCGAGCTCACCGGCTTCCTCGACAAAGCCCAGAGCGGCGCGCTCGCCCGCGTCGAGCGGGCAGAAGCCGAGACCCGCACCGCACGGCAGGCCGCCGCCGAAGCCGACGCCCGCGCCGAGGCCGCCGAAGCCGCCCAGGCCCAAGCCGAACAGGCGGCCTCGGCCGCTCGGAAGGCCCGACAGGCCGCCGAGGCCCAGGCCGCCGCCGTCCGCCAAGCCGCCGAACAGGCGCGCGCGGATGCGGCCGAGGCGATCGAGGCCCACCGGCAGGCCCGCCAGACCGCCCAGCAGGCCCAAGCCGACGCCGAGGCCGCCCGGGACGCCACGGCCACCGAACTGCACGCCGCCCGCCAGGCTCATGCAGAAACCCTGACCCGCCTGCGCGCCTCTCTCCAGGCCCGAGACGAGCAGATCGAAACACTCCGCACCGACCTGGCCCGCGCTCAAGCGGACCTGGCCGCCACCCGCGAAGCGCTCGCGACCGCCACTGGAGAGATCCGCACCCAGCAGATGCGCGCCGAAGCCGCCGAACGCGCCGCACAGCAGGCCGAGCAGGCAGCGGCCGGCCAACGTCAGGAGCTCCAAGGACAGCTCTCGGCTCTGCGGAGCGAGAACGAGCGGACCGGCCGCGACCTGGCCGCCGCCCGCACCGAGCTCGCCTCCTCGCAGGCTGTGCAGGCGCGGCTGGAGGCGGACCTGGCCGCCGCCCGCACCGAGAGCACCACGCAACGCGAACGCGCAGCCCGAGCCGAGGCGGATCTGGCCGCGGCGCTCTCCAGCACCGACAGCCCCGAGAGCGAGGACCGAGCGGACGCACAGCCGCAATGACCGCCGATGCACCCCCGTACTTCGGTGCCCCGGATGTAGAGCGCTCGCTCAGCCGAGCTGCTCATCGGCCACGACACGCAAAGCAGGAGGGAGAGTCCGCGGGCGTGCCGTCAGCCGCCCCCAGGCGGGGAAGCCGACGAGCACGGCCAGACGCATGACGACCACACTGATCTTCTGGGAGGTCAGCGGCGCCGTCCCCCGAGGATCCACCTCGGGGGGACGGTGCCGACATCGAGCCTGGCGGGCCCATCCAGGCCATGGCTCGAGAATCACGGTTCGGTTGCTGCTCAAGCCCTAGCTTCGCCGGGTGTCCTTGACGAACAGGAGCCCGTCGATGCCGGCCAGGTGCGCAGGGTCCAGCGGGGAGTAGCCGTACCAGGGGGACACGCGGGGGGCGGGCGTCGCGTCGGCGAACGCGGCGGCCAACCGGCGAGTGTCGACCAGGCAACGCTGCTGCGGGAGCGCGTACAGCGACCCCTCGACGGTGTCCGGGGGAGGGGCGTCCACTCCCTGGTGGCGGATCGTGCCGAGGGCCGTGGCCAGGAAGGCGTACTCTTCGCCCAGCCGGGCGCTCACGATCGCGCCGGCGCTCCACCATTCCACCGGCAGACCGCCCATCCGCATCGTGCTCTTGTCCCGCTGGAGATGGCCGTTGTGGGCGTTCACCAGCGCCGGGCCCCGCTCGGCGATGGCGAGCAGATTGGCGGCCATCATCGAATCCCGCACGCCGAGCAGTCTCGCCATGCGGCTCGGTGACGTGTCGGCCATCCAGAAGTGGTAGCGCAGCAGGCCGGTGGCGGTACGGCCGTACAGGCGTGCCCGGTGCCAATCCTCCCGTGAGGACGCCGCGATCAGCTGTGGCGTCTGCGCGTCGAGCAGGGCCACCAGATCGTCGGCGAGCAGCCTCAGCTCTTTGGCCTCGGGCGTCTGCCCCGCGGACCGGGACGGGTCCATCATCGCGGCGGGATCGGTCCACCGGTCGTCGGTGCCGAGCAGGCGCTCGAGCGTTTCCGCGGTGCAGGGGAGCAGGCCGGCGTCCACCCCGGCCGCGAGGTAGGTGTGGAGTGCGGTGAGGGCCTGCCGGGGGCTCGCGGCGCCGGTGATCTCCAGCGGGCCGTCGAAACCGGCGAAGCGCAGCCGTTCGGACGCGGGTCGGCCGTCGTTGTACGCGCGCATCCAGCGCACGAGTTCGCGGTTGGCCGCGGACGCGCCGAACCCGTGGCTGAACCCGCGCTCCATGACGTCGTCGAGGACGCCGGTGCCCGACGTGACGTAGTCGTCCACGACCAGGCCCATCATGCAGTCGCTCTCGATCGCGATCGTCCGGTAGCCCTCCTGCTCGACGAGTTGCCGGAAGAGATCGTTTCGCAGCTCGAGCAGAACGTCCTCGCCGTGGGTGGGCTCACCCACGGCGAGCAGCCGCGGCCGGGCCGGGAGCAACCCCATGACGGTGGCGGCGTCGACGACATGGACGGCGTCTTTGATAGCAGCAGTCATTCCCTCAACGGTATCGTTGAAGCGACGGTTGAAACTTATCCGCGATATTGGCAGGACTTCGAGGCAAAACCCTCAAATGAGGACCTCCCGGCTTGAGAGGTGCCGGGGGCCGAGGAGCCCGCGGACGGCGATGACCCCACTGTGGGGGACGCGGTGATCGAGCAAGCCCGTCAGCGTGCCACGCCCGTTTTGATCGACGTCCTCCGTCGATGCCCTTCGCCCTCGCCGGCAAGACCCGCGTCGCGCAACTCATGAAGGCCTTGGACGGCTCTCTTCGGACGCCAGGGAACGACATCCCGCACGGATGTGTTGGGCCTTCGTCCAAAGGGGGGAAGGAGCGCGGCGCACCCGGGCGGTCGTGCTGCCACTTGACGTCGACTCGATGCAAAGTGACGTCATTAACTGCTTGACATGACGTCGTAATGGCGTCATAGTTGCGGCATGGACCTGATGCCGTACGTGGAGAACCTCCGCCGCGAGCTCGCCGTCGCCGCCGAGGTTGGCGGCCCGGACGCCCGCGCGCTGGCCGAGCGCCTCACCGGCGTTCTCGAAGCGACCGCCAGGCTCACCCTGCTGGAGGCGCTGTCGGCCGCGGCGGACGAGATCACCCGTGAGCTCGCACCGGGCTCGGTCGACGTGCGGCTGCGCGGCGGCGACCCGGTGTTCGTGGTGGCGCCGCCGCAGCCGGAGCCGTCTTCGGAGGGCGCGGTCGGCGGGCCGGAGACCGTGCCGCCCGCCGGACCTCCGATCACCGAGGAGGGCGGCACCGCGCGGATGACCCTGCGGTTGCCCGAGCACCTCAAGCTGCGGGTGGAGGAGGCGGCCGGCCGGCAGGGGATCTCGGTCAACGCTTGGCTGGTTCGCGCCATTTCCGCCGCGTTCGAGCCCGGCGCTGGACCTCGCCCCGTCGACCGGCCGCAGCAGCCGCACAGCGGTCGCGGCTACACCGGCTGGGTGCGCTAGCCGGTGTAGCCGCCTCCATCACCCGTCACCACTCATCGCCCGGCCCCGAGGCCGGGATATCGCCCAGGACCCATGAGGAGGGCTCCGCCATGCCTGCTTTCGACACTCCCGAACCGATCATCGCCGACATCGACATCTACGTCGGCCAGGTCCAGATCCACGCCAGCGACCGCGCCGACACCGTGGTGGAGGTGCGGCCCAGCGACCCGTCCAACGAGGCGAGCGTGCAGGCCGCCGAGCGGACGGTCGTCGAATTCGCCGGCGGACGGCTGCTGGTCAAGGGCCCCAAACCGAATCCCTTGGCGTCCGTGCTGCCCTGGCGCGGCTCCGTCGAGGTGGTCGTCGACCTGCCGACCGCCTCTCGTGTCGAGGGCAGAGGCGCCGCGGAGTTCATCGCCACCGGCCGGCTCGGCGAGACCGTTCTGCGTTCGGACGGTGACGTGCGCTTGGAGGAGACCGGCCCGCTGGAGGCCAAGACGTCCAACGGCGAGATCTGGGTGGACAGGGCGACCGGACCCGTCGAGGTGACCGCCTCCAGCGGGTCGGTTCAGATCGGAACCGTCGTCGGCCCCGGCACGGTGAAGTCCTCCACCGGCGCCGTCACCCTCGGCGAGGTGATCGGCGATCTGCAGGTGAAGGTAGCCACCGGCGACGTCAGCGTCGGCCGCGTGCTGGGCGGCCTCACCGTCAAGACCGCGCACGGCCGGATCCGGATCGACGCGGCGGTGAGCGGCACCGTCCACCTGGAGGGCGGCTACGGCAAGGTCGGCATCGGCATCCCCGAGGGCACGGCCGCCCTGCTGGACCTGCGCTCCAAGAACGGCGTGGTGCGCAACACCCTGACCGCCGCCGACGGCCCCGAGACCAGCGACTCGGTCGTCGAGGTGCGCGCGCACACCAACTGGGGCGACATCGACGTCCGTCGTTCCTGACCCCACCTACCCCTGTAAGGAGCCCCCTCATGAGCGACGCGATCACAGCCGAAGGACTGGTCAAGAGATACGGCGAGGTGAAGGCCCTGGACGGGCTGAGCTTCAGCGTCCCGCAAGGGACGGTGCTCGCCCTGCTCGGCCCGAACGGCTGCGGAAAGACCACGACGGTGCGGATCCTGACCACGCTGCTGCGCCCCGACGCCGGCCGCGCCACCGTCGCCGGATACGACATCATCCGTGACGCCCGGCGGCTGCGCGCGAGCATCGGGCTGTCCGGCCAGTACGCCGCCGTCGACGAGCATCTCACCGGCGCCGAGAACCTGGAGATGGTCGGACGCCTCTACCACCTGAGCGCCAAGCGCAGCAAGGCCCGCGCCCGCGAACTGCTCGAGCGCTTCGACCTCGCCGACGCCGCCGACCGGCCCGTGAAGGGCTACTCCGGCGGCATGCGCCGCCGCATCGACCTCGCCGGCGCGCTGGTCGCCGACCCTCCGGTGCTGTTCCTCGACGAACCCACCACCGGCCTGGACCCCCGCGCCCGCGCCGCGCTGTGGGACACCATCTCCGAACTCGTCGCGGGCGGCAGCACGCTGCTGCTGACCACTCAGTACATGGAGGAGGCCGACCACCTCGCCGACCAGATCCTGGTGATCGACCAAGGCCGCGCCATCGCTCAGGGCACCGCCGACGAGCTCAAGAACCAGGTCGGCGGCAACCGCATCGAGCTGACCGTCGCCGACGCCGCCGACCTGGAGACCGCCCGGCAGACCCTCGCCCGGTTCCCCGTCGGCACCATCCGGACCGTGCCGGAATCACTCCAGATCATCGTTTCGGTCATCGACGGCCCCGAGTCGCTCCGCCTGGTCCTCGGCTGGCTGGCCGACGCCGGAGTCCGGGTGCGGGACGCCGGACTGCGGCGGCCCACCCTCGACGACGTCTACCTCGCCCTGACCGGACGCCAGGCGTCCGGCACCGACCCGCAGCTCCAGGAGGCCTCCTGATGAACGCGCTCGCCCTCCCGATCGTCGACGGCTGGACCATCACCAAACGCAACACCCTGAAGATCAAGCGGTCGCCGGAAATACTGGTCGGCACCATCACGCTCCCCATCGTGCTCGTGCTGCTGTTCGCCTACGTCTTCGGCAGCGCCATCGAGGTCCCGGGAGTCTCCTACCGGGAGTATCTGCTCCCCGGCATCTTCGTCCAGGCCGTCATCATCAGCGCCCAGATCACCGGCTACACGCTCACCCTCGACCTGCAGAAGGGCATCTTCGACCGGTTCCGCTCGCTGCCGATGGCCCCGTCCGCGGTGCTGGTCGGCCAGACCGTCAGTGACCTGCTGCTGAACCTCGCCAGTCTGGTCGTCATGGCGGTGATGGGACTGATCGTCGGCTGGCGGGTGCACACCTCGCCCGGCGAGGCCGTCCTCGGCTTCGGGCTGCTGCTGCTGTTCGCCTAC
This sequence comes from Actinocorallia sp. B10E7, assembly GCF_039871655.1. Lineage (NCBI taxonomy): Bacteria > Bacillati > Actinomycetota > Actinomycetes > Streptosporangiales > Thermomonosporaceae > Actinocorallia > Actinocorallia sp. B10E7. Next base: position 514,762 of record NZ_JBDPLZ010000003.1, on the reverse strand, counting down.
GCGTTCTCCTGGCTGAGCGCGACCGTGGCGCTGGCTCTGCGCACTCCGGAGAGCTTCAGCAGCATCGCCAACCTGGTCTCGCTCCCGCTGGTCTTCGTCTCCAGCGCCTTTCTCGACAGCTCCGAACTGCCCACGCCGCTGCGTGTCCTCGCCGAGTGGAACCCCGTCTCCACCTTCACCCAAGCCGCACGCGAACTCTTCGGCAACACCAGCACCGCACTGCAGACCTCCGACGCCTGGCCCATGCAGCACGCCATCCCGGCATCACTGCTCTGGATCGCCGTCATGCTCATCGTGTTCATCCCGCTGGCGACCCGCCTCTACAAGAAGGCGGTCAGCAGCTGATCACCGATGTGACGCGAAGGCGCCCCCACCCGGAGGGCGCCTTCAGCGTGTCGGGGTGTCGGTAAGAGCGGTGCTAACGCGAACGCTTGTACTTCATGACACGAGCCTTATCGGGGATGTCCCCGGTGGTTCCCCGAGTTGGGGTCTGGTGCCCTTTCCCGGTGGTGTGGCGCTGTGTCAGCGTCGGCGGGCAGTGCTGGAACCGCCGAGAAGGGATGCTATGAGCGCAGGGGCGTCGCAGTGGTCGCGTCGGGACGGTGGCGTTGCGGATGGTCGATCGCGCGCGACGACCGCCGAGGCGATGGCGCGGGATGTGCGGATCCGCGCGGGAGCCGACCTGGACGGCAGCGTCGGGGGCTCGGCGGCGCGGAGAGGAACGGACCGTCCTTTCCTGCTGATGGCCAGTGCCGGGCACAGCCGAGACTCCGACCCCTCCTGGTCGCTGTTCTGGTCCCGCCTGCGCGGCGGCGCCGCCAGCTGCTGCTGCGCGGGTCCGGCCATCAGACCTTCACCGACCTGGCCGTCCTGGTGCCGCAGCTCATCGACGCCTTCCCGCTCTCCCCGCCGGTGGCCGCAGCGCTGAACGACGGCATCGGTACCATCAACGCCGCCCGTGCCGTCGCCGCCCAGCGCGCCTACCCGACCGCGTTCTTCGACCTGCACCTGCAGCGCCACGACACCGGCCTGTGGACCGGCACCTCCCCGCGCTATCCGGAGATCGAATTCGTGCCCGACTGAAACAGGAATGATCGGCACGTCTGCTCGAGGCCGCCCGCACCCTCAAGACGGCCGGGCCTTCTCCAGAGATCTCACAGTGCCAGGCGGTCAAGCGGTAGGGGCAGTGGCCGGCCCTTATCGCGGCGATAGGCGGAAGCAGCCGTCGATCTTTTGGTCAGGGCCAGTGCGGAACCACAGCGCTGGCCACGGGGGCGCGCCCAGTGCCGCGGGAAAATCCGAGCGCGACCCGTCAGCGACATCGGCGGGCGTTGAGCCGGGCGGCCTGGCGCGTCAGATGGTCGCGCTCGGCGAGGTTGGGTGCCTTGTGGGCCGCCTCGGCGTACAGCCGTGCCGCCGTCGCCAGGTCGCCGTCGCGCTCGTGGAGGTACGCCGCCACCGCTGCGTGGCGGGGCAGTGAGGCGTCCAGCGCAGCGAGCGCCGCCAGGCCGGCGCGCGGTCCGTCGGCCTCCCCGACGGCGACCGCGCGGTTGAGCCGGACGACCGGGTTGTCGGTCAGGCGCGTGAGCTCGTCGTACCACTCGACGATCTGCACCCAGTCGGTCTCCTCGGCGGTGGGCGCGTCAGCGTGGAGTGCCGCGATGGCGGCCTGGGCCTGGAACTCGCCCAGCCGGTCGCGGGCGAGGGCCGCCTGGAGGATCTCGACGCCCTCGGCGATCAACGCGGTGTCCCACCGGCCTCGGTCCTGCTCGGCGAGCGGCACCAGGCTGCCGTCGGACGCGGTCCGGGCGGCACGCCGGGCGTGGTGGAGCAGCATGAGGGCGAGCAGCCCGGCCACCTCGGGGTGGTCGACGCGGGCCGCGAGCTGCCGGGTGAGCCGGATGGCCTCGGCGGCGAGGTCGACGTCGCCGGAGTAGCCCTCGTTGAAGACGAGGTAGAGGACGCGCAGCACGGTGGCGACGTCGCCGGGCCGGTCGAAGCGCACGCCGGAGACGGTGCGCTTGGCCCGGCTGATGCGCTGCGCCATGGTCCCCTCGGGTACCAGGTAGGCCTCGGCGATCTGGCGGGTGGTCAGCCCGCCGACGGCGCGCAGCGTGAGCGCGACCGCCGATGCCGGGGTCAGCGACGGGTGGGCGCACAGAAAGTAGAGCTGGAGCGTGTCGTCCACCGCGGACGCCGGCCCGGGCGCCGGCTCCTCCTCGACGCGGTCCTCACGCCGGCGGCGGGCGGCGTCGGCGCGCGTCGCGTCGAGGAACTTGCGCCAGGCCACGGTGACCAGCCAGCCCTTGGCGTCCTGCGGCGGATCGGCCGCCCAGACCCGGAGCGCCTCGACCAGAGCGTCCTGCACGGCGTCCTCGGCCGCCGCGAAGTCGGCTCCGCGGCGGACGAGGACGGTGAGCACGCTCGGTGTGAGGCTCCTGAGCAGGACCTCGTCCACCGGTGACGTCACTCCGTGATGGTGGGCGGCGCGGCCAGGAACGGGCGCACCTCCAGCCACTCGTGGATCGGCTTGCCGCCCGCCCCAGGGGCGGCCGACAACTCCCCGGCCAGCTCGACGGCGCGCTCGTAGCCGTCGACGTCGATGATCATCCAGCCTGCGATGAGGTCCTTGGTCTCCGCGAACGGTCCGTCGGTGACCGGCGGGCGTCCCTCACCGTCGTAGCGGACCCACGCTCCCTCGGGGGCGAGCGCCTGACCGTCGACGAACTCGCCTGTCTTCTCCAGCCTGGCCGCGAAGTCGTTCATGTACTGCACATGTGCCGAGATCTCCTCCGGGCTCCACTGGTCCATCGGCACGTCGTTGACCGGAGCCGGAGCGCCGCGGTAGTGCTTCAGCAGCAGGTACTTGGCCATCGTGGTTCTCCTCGGTGTCTCGTGCGAGCCATTGTGGCCGCGTTCACCCCGGGGACGGAGCCGGACACGGCTTCTCGACATCGCCATCCGACTTTTTTTGGGCTCTCGTGGATGAGCGATTCGGTGACGCGGAGCATGTCCGGCCGGTGGGTCTCGATGCGCTTCAGGTTGACCTTGTTGCGGGCGATGGCCTCCAACATCCCGTACCCGGATAGACCGCCCCCAGCGGACGTCAAGTGACCTTGCCTCCGGCGATGCCGTAGTCGGGGACGTCGTCGACGACTACGAAGCCGGAGGCGATGACCGCTCCGCGGCCGACGCGGACGTCGGAGTCGCCTGCATGTCCAGACGGGTGCCCCACCAGCGCCGGCGCAGCCGGCGATCGTGGCTGACGATGACGACGGCGCCGTCGTACCCGGACAGGGCGGCTTCCAGCTCCTCGACGAGGACGGGCGACACATGGTTGGTGGGTTCGTCGAGCAGCAGGACGTCTGACGGCTCGCTGAGCAAGCGCGCCAGGGCGAGGCGCTGCAGCTGTCCGGTGGACAGTCGGCCGACCGGCACCGAGATCTGGTCGCGGTCGAACAGGCCGAGGGACAGCAGCCGTTCGGCGTGCCCGGCGGCTTCCCCTGCCCGTCCACGGGCGAAGGCGGCGAGCACGGTCTCGTCCGGTTCCCCGGGTCGCGGCTCTTGCGGGAGGTAGCCGATCCTGCCGCGGTGGGTGACGTTCCCGCTGTCGGGGACGATTTCCCCGGCCAGGACGCGGAGCAGGGTGCTCTTGCCCGCTCCGTTCGGCCCCGTGACCAGCAGGTGCTCGCCCGCCTTGATGGTGAGGCTCATGCGGTCGAGCCGGTCGGTGACGGAGATGTCAGCCGCGTCGAGTACCACGCCCTCCAGGTGGCGGGCCCGCAGCACGGGGGTGAAGCGCAGCGGCTCCGGCGGGGGCGGGACAGGGTCGGCGAGCAGGCGGCGTAGCCGTTCCTCGGCATTGCGCACCCGGCTGGCCAGCGACTGCTGCACCCTGCCGCCCGCCCGGTCGTAGGCCATCTTGTTGCCGTCCTTCATAGGACGGCCGGGGGCCACCCGGCGGGCGGTGGTCGCGGCGGCCTCGCGGAGCCGGTCGATGTCGGCCCGCCACTGCTCGTGCTCCTGGGCCCAGCGCTGCCGGGCAGCCGCCTTCTCGGCGAGGTAGCCGGCGTAGCCGTTGCCGTACCGGACGACGCGGTGCCGGTCCGCGTCCACCTCCAGCAGGCTGGTGGCGACACGTTCGAGGAAGACCCGGTCGTGGGAGACAGCCACCGTGGTGCCTCGCCGGGTGCGCAGATGTTCTTCCAGCCAGCTCAGGGCGTCCTCGTCGAGATGGTTGGTCGGTTCGTCCAGCAGCAGCACCTCCGGCGCGGCCGCCAGGACGGCCGCCAGCCGCAACCTGACCTGTTCTCCGCCGGAGAGACCGCCCACGGTACGGTCACGGCCCACAAGCCCCAGGCCGAGGCCGTGCAGAGCACGTTCCACGCGGGCATCGGCGTCGTAGCCGCCGCGCAACTCAAAGACCGTCATCAGGTCGCCGTACTCGGTCATGCCCGACTCGTCGCCGTCGGCCATCGCGGCCTCCAGACGGCGCATCCGCTCCTCGACGGCACGTAGATCGCTCAGGGCCCGATCGATGATCTGCTGGACGGTCGCCTGCGGCTCCAACCGCTCGTCTTGGGCGAGATAGCCGACGCCGCCGTCGGCCTGGACGACGACCTCACCCTGATCGGGCCGTTCACGCCCGGCGAGCAGGCGCAGCAGTGTGGTCTTGCCGGATCCGTTCTCACCGATGATCCCGGTGCGCTCGCCCGCGGCGAGCGAGCAGGTCACCGAGTCAAGGACGAGCCTGCCGTTGAAGGACTTGCTGACGGCGAGCGCGGCGATCTGTGTGGGCATGCGGGTGCTCCGAAGCATTCGGGGACGGGGCGGCCGTCAAGGGCCGCGCGGCCGGGTGAACGCTTCGGAAGAGCATCGATGACTCCATTAGTGCGACAAATGATGCATTAAGATGCTGCCATAACGCCGCCCCGATGAGCAAACGGATTACCAGCGATGACTCCCGCAGTTCCAGGACCCGAGGGCATCCGGCCGTCGACCCGACGCAGACCCGGTGGCCGTACCGCCCGTATTCGTATGCAAGTACTCGACGCGGTCCGCGCGGAGCTCGGCGAACACGGTTATGACGGGCTCACCATGGACGCCGTCGCCGCCCGCGCCGGCGTGCACCGCGCAACGGTGTACCGACGCTGGGGGGACGTCGGCGGCCTGCTCGCCGACGTTTTCGACGCGGCGAGCGGCGACGACTGGGAGCCGACGGACACCGGCTCGCTGGAAGACGACCTGGCGGCACTGAACGACGAGATCCAAGCGGCCATGACCGCACAGCCGTCGATCATGGCAGCCCTGATCGCCGCCTCATTCCGCTCCGAGAAAGCCGCCCACGCCCAGCAACGGCTCTGGGAGGACCGCTACACCCGCTGTGAGATCGTCGTCAGCCGGGCTGTCCGGCGCGGCGAACTCCCGCCGCGCACCGACGCCCGGCGACTGCTCATCGCCGCCACCGCGCCGCTGTACCACCACCTGGTGCTTCTCCGTACGTCGCCCGACCCTCGATTGCCCGGCCACGCGGCCAGGACCGCCGCCCTCGCCGCGGCCGCCGGCGCCTTCGCCGAGCCCCCGCCGGCGGGCGACATCTGAGCGAGGCTTCCCCGACGCAGCCTGAACCGGGCAGCAGAGAGTTCCGAGTCGAGCCGTCGCCGCCGAGGGCGGAACGACGTACGCGCTGTCCGGGCGGTGTCTGAGCGCACGGCTTCAGGGCGCGGTGGCCAGGCCGGATTCGTAGGCGAAGATGACCAGTTGGGCTCGGTCCCGGGCTTCTGTCTTGGCGAGCAGGTTGGTCAGGTGGGTTTTGATCGTGCTGGTGGCCAGGACCAGGTCGGCGGCTATTTCGGCGTTGGACATGCCTCGGGCCACCCGGACCAGGACGTCTCGTTCCCGGTCGGTGAGGGAGGCGAGGATCCTGCGGGACGGGGTGGATTCGGGGAGGCGGTCGGCGGGTGACGGGGGCGTGGCGGTGAAGCGTTCGATCAGGCGGCGGGTCGCCGCCGGGGTCAGCAGGGCCTCGCCGGCCGCGACCACGCGGATCGCCGTCAGGAGGTCTTCGGGGGGCGAGTCCTTCAGGAGGAAGCCGCTGGCGCCTGCGCGGAGGCCGGCGAAGACGTACTCGTCCAGGTCGAACGAGGTCAGGATGATGACGCGGATGGACGGGTCTTCGGTGATCTTCCGGGTGGCGTCTATGCCGTTCACTCCCGGCATGCGCACGTCCATCAGCACCACGTCGGGGCGGAGGGCGGCGGCCAGGTCCATCGCCTCGGCGCCGTTCTCCGCGGCGCCCACGACCCGCATGCCCGGTTCTGTGTTCAGGAGGGCCGAGAGCGAGACCCGAAGGAGGGCCTGGTCATCGGCGAGCATGACTCGGATCATCGACGGTCCTCGTCCGGTGTGAGGGTCGTTTCTTCGGGGGCGTAGGGGAGCCGGGCCTCCACCTGCCAGCCGTCCGGGGACACGGGCTCGGCGCTCACCGTGCCGCCGTAGAGGCGGGCTCGTTCCTTCATGCCGGGGATGCCCTGGCCCTCGCCCCGCACAACGACCGGTCCTGGGTTGCGCACCCGCAGGCGGACGCCGTCGGCCTCATGGGTGACGTCGATGGTCGCCGATCTGGTGGCGGCGTGCTTCACGGCGTTGGTCAGGGCCTCCTGGACGATCCGGTAGGCGGCAAGGCCGGCTCCTGCGGCCAGCGGACGCGGGGCGCCGTGGATCGCCAGTTCGGTGCGCAGGCCCGCCGCGGACGCCGCGGCGACCAGGCCGCCCAGCTCGTCCAGGCCGGGTTGGGGGGCGAGGCCGTCGGCGTCGTCGCCGCGCAGGAGGCTCATCAGACGGCGCATCTCCGCGAGGGAGGAGCGGCCGGTCCGCTCGATCGTCTCGACGACCTCGTGGAGCGGGTCGTCGGGGGCGGAGCGCAGGCGCGCGATGCCGGCCTGGACGGTCATCAGGGTCACCCCGTGGGCGACGACGTCGTGCAGTTCGCGGGCGATCGTCAGGCGTTCCGCGGCGATCCGGGCCTCGGCTTCGGCGTCGGCGCGGCGGCGCTGCTGGTCGGCGAAGGCGTCCATCCACGCGCGGCGCTGGCGGACGGCGTCGGCCAGCACGCACGGCGGCAGCGCGACGATCAGCGGGACCACGACGAGCTCGAGCGGGGTCATGCCGTCCTGTCCGAGGACGATCCCCTGGGCCAGCAGCCAGGTGCCGGCGGCGGTGAGGACGGCCGCGCGTCTGGACCGGACGGCGGCCGAGTAGGAGGCCAGCATCCAGGCGGCGGGTTGCAGGGTGGCTTCCAGTTCGAGGACGAACAGGTAGGTGATGGCATTCGTCCAGATCAGGACGGGCACCGGGTACCTGCGGCGGAGCAGGACCGGCGCCGTGACCAGGAGCAGGGGCAGGAACAGGCCGGGCTCGCCGTCGCCGTCTGCGGCGAGCCCGGCCAGCAGCAGGATGGCGAGGGCGTCCAGGGCCGTCCAGTGCCACGGGCGCATCGCGTTCACGACACGACCGTATGACACGGTTCGTCCCGCTGCTTCCCCCCACGGTCCGAAGCGTGATCGGCACCGTGGGCGGAAGCGGCCCGCCCGCCCGATCGGCGACCGTGGAGCCCGGGAGGCACAAGATGATCGAAGTCACAGGTCTGGTCAAACGCTACGGCAGGACCGTGGCCGTCGACGGGCTCACCTTCACGGTCCGTCCGGGACGCGTCACCGGGTTCCTCGGGCCGAACGGCGCGGGCAAGAGCACCACGATGCGGCTCGTCCTCGGGCTCGAGCGGGCGGACGAGGGCCGCGTCCTGATCGGCGGGAGGCCACTGCGCGAGCTCGACCGGCCGCTCACCCGGGTCGGGGCGCTGCTGGACGCTTCAAGGGCGCATCCCGGGCGGACCGCCCGAAACCATCTGCGGGTGATCGCGGCGGCCAACGGCATCGGGGATCGCCGGGTGGACGCCTGCCTGGAGCTGACTGGGCTGGCCACGGTGGCGGGCCGCCGGATCCGCGGGTTCAGCCTGGGCATGCGCCAGCGGCTCGGCATCGCCGCGGCGCTGCTCGGCGACCCCGGCGTCCTGCTGTTCGACGAACCGGCCAACGGCCTGGACGCGGAGGGCGTCCAGTGGGTCCGCACCCTGATGCGGGACCTGGCCGCCGAGGGACGGACGGTCTTCGTCTCGTCCCACTTGATGGCCGAGATGCAGAACACCGCCGATCACCTGATCGTGATCGGCCGCGGCAGGCTCCTGGCCGACGCACCCATCGGCGACCTGGTGGCGACGGCGTCCATCGAGCTCCGGGTACCCGAGGCGAAGACGGGCGCGGCGGTCGGGCTGCTCGCACGAGCCGGCGGAGACGTCACCGTCGACGGCGGCGCCCTGCTCGTCAAGGGCATCGACGCGACCCGCGCCGGAGAACTCCTCCTCGGAGCCGGCATCCCGATCGTCCACCTCGCCGAACACCGAGCCTCCCTCGAGGAGGCCTACCTGGACCTCACCGGCGAAGCAGTCGAATACCGCGCTCTGGAAGGGCAGTCATGACGGATATCCGGTACATCGTGCGGTCGGAGTGGCTCAAGCTCTGGTCGGTGCGGTCGACGTGGTGGTGCCTGGGTGCGGCGGCGGTGATCGTGCCGGTGTTCGGGGCGCTGGCGGCGTCGGCGGTCGATCCCGTCGAAGCCGCGGCGCTGCCCAAGGCATGGCTGGCCGAGGACGGGTTCGACCCGCTCGAACCACTGACCGCCGTACTGCTGGCGCAGTTCGTGTTCGGGGTGCTGGGAGTGCTGACGGTGACGTCGGAGTACTCGACGGGGCAGATCCACAGCTCGCTGCTGGCCGTCCCGCAGCGGCGGCGGCTCTTGGCGGTGAAGCTGGTGGTGCTGGTCGCGGTCGTCACGGTGGTGTCGTCTGTGCTCACGTTCGGGACGTTCTTCCTGACCCAGGCCCTCTACCCGGACGGGCTCGGGATCGGGCTGGGCGACGGCGGCGCTTGGAAGGCCCTGCTCGGCAGCGTCGCCTACACGGTCTTCATCGCGGTGTTCGGGTTCGCGGTCGGCGCGGCGGTGCGCAGGACAGGGGCGGCGATCACGGTGTTCATGGTGGTGACGTTCGTGGTGATGAACGCCCTGCCCGCGGTGTTCCCCACCTCGCTGCAGGAGAACGCCGTCCGCTACACCTTCATCGGGCTCGCCGAATCGCTGACGACGCTCCAGCCGGATCCGCAGCCGGGAATGCCCGTGGCAGCTCTGCTCCTGGCCGCTTACGCCGCCCTCGTACTGGCCCCGGTGCTGCTGCTGGCGGAGCGGCGGGACGGTTGATCAGATCGCGGTAGGCTTCGGGCATGTCTGTTGCCGCCCTCGCGGCTGCCGGGCGCCTGCGCGGCGGGTGCACGGTCGGCGGGTCCGGTATGCGGTCGGCTCCGATCCCGGCCAGGTCAACGGGATGCGATGGCTTCGCGCGCCGCGCATGGCGCAGGGCGTCTGAGGAAGAACGTTTCTCCTCCGCGGGCCGCAGGCCCGGCGAAAAGGGCTGGGCGCCCGCGTGTTCCTCAAACGTGAGGATCTGAACCACACCGGCTCCCACAAGATCAACAATGTGCTCGGCCAGGCTCTGCTCACCAAGCGGATGGGCAAGTCCAGGGTGATCGCGGAGACCGGCGCCGGTTCGCACGGGGTGGAGACCACCACCGCCTGCGCACTGTCCGGTCTCGAGTGCGTCATCTGAGCGGGAACATCCAGCTGCTGACCGACGTCTTCGCCCAGGCCAAGGCCGAGAGCCGGGCCGTGCTCATCGCCTACCTCCCGGTGGGCTTCCCGACCGTCGATACGGCCATCGAAGCGATCATCACAGTCCTCGACGCCGGCGCCGACATCGTCGAGGTCGGGCTGCCGCACCGCACTCCGGGTGCGCTCGGTCTCGGCTGCACGTCCGGTGTCCTTTTCTTGACGCGAGGCTTGATATGTCTCATATTAGCGACATGAACGTGGAGATGTTCCAAGGATACGAGCCGGCGACGAGCGGCTCCTGGCGCGATCCGTTCGGCATGTACGCCGCCCTGCGCGACCACGACCCCCTGCACCACGTCGAGCAAGGGGACTTCTGGGTGCTGTCCCGGTTCGCGGACGTTTGGGAGGCCACCCGGGACACGGAGACGTTCTCCTCGGCCGAGGGGCTGACCTTCACCTACGGGGAGAGGGAGAGGATCGGGCTCGGCGAGGCGGCGCCGATGGTGATGCTGGACCCGCCCGAGCACACCGAGTTCCGCAGGCTGGTCAGCCGGGGATTCACCCCCCGCAGGGTCGCCGAGATCGAACCGGAGACACGGGCGTTCGTCCGTGAACGGCTGGACGCGATCGCCGGCAAGGACGAGGTCGACATCGTCGCGGAACTGTTCAAACCGCTGCCGAGCTTCGTCGTCGCCCGCTACCTGGGCGTACCGGAGGCCGACAGGTCCAGGTTCGACCGGTGGACCGAGGAGATCGTCGCCGCCAACGCCTACGGGAACGCGCTGTCGGCCGGAGAGGCGGTGGCGGAGCTGTTCGCCTACTTCAGCGAGCTCATCGAGCGGCGGCGTGCCGAGCCCGGCGACGACACGATCTCCGCGTTGAACGCCGTCTTCGGCGAGGAGGACCCCCTGGGCCCGCTGCGCATCCTCGGATTCGCGTTCACCATGGTCGCCGGAGGCAACGACACCACCACCGGCCTGCTCAGCGCCGGATGCGGGCTGCTGTCCGCCCACCCCGACCAGCGGGCCGCGCTGGTGGACGACCCGGGCCTCATCCCCGACGCGATCGACGAGCTTCTGCGCCTGACCAGTCCCGTCCAGGGGCTGGCCCGTACCGCCACCCGCGACGTGGAACTGCACGGCAAGGTCCTTCCGGCCGGACGCAAAGTGCTGCTCCTGTACGGCTCGGCCAACCGGGACCCGCGCGAGTTCGGCCCCGACGCAGGGAGCCTCGACATCACCCGCAGGCCACGCCGCACCCTGAGTTTCGGTCACGGCGCGCACCACTGCCTCGGCGCGTCGGCGGCACGTCTTCAGGCCCGGATCGCGCTGGAGGAACTCCTGTCCCGCTATCCGCACTTCGAAGCGGACGTCGAACGCGGCGTCTTCGCCCCCGGCCACTTCGTCCGCCGCTTCCAGTCCCTGCCGTTCCGCCCGGGAGCGTCGGCATGAACCGGCCATGGTTGCGGGAGGAGCGCACCGGCCTGGCCGCGGAACGCATCCTCGACGCTGCGGGCGGGGTCTTCGCCGAACGCGGAGTCGAGGCCACCGAGATGAGCCACATCGCGCGGGCCGCCGGATGTTCGCGCGCCACGCTGTACCGCTACTTCGAGAGCCGCCAAGCCCTGCAGGTGGCGTACATGCACCGCCAGACCCACCGTGTCGTGGACGACGTCGCCCGCCGCCTCCAGCATCTCACCGACCCGCGCGAACGCCTGGTGGAGGCGGTCCAGGCCGCGCTGGCCGCGGTGCGGGAGAATCCGGTCCTGGCCCCCTGGTTCACCGGCGCGGACAGCGCGCACACCGCCGGCCTGGCCGACGCTTCCCCCGTCCTGCAGAGCCTGTGCGCCGCGTTCCTCGGCGACCCGGAGGATTCGGACACCCAGGAGCGCGCCCGCTGGCTGCTGCGGGTCATCCTCTCGCTGCTGTCCACGCCCGGCCGGGATCCAGGCGATGAACGCCAGATGGTCGAGCGGTTCGTCGTTCCCGTCCTGCTGGCGCCCGTCGGCAGGACGACCCGGGACGACCACGGGTGCGCCCCGCCCGTCTGACGGCCGACCGCGGTCGGCCACCCGGCCAGGTTGAGCTGCATGCGGGCGGTCTTCTGGTCTGAGTAAGAGGAAGACGATCGCGATCCGCGCCATCAACGACTCGGTGCTGCATGCCAGGGACCGCGATCAGCTCGTGGTGTTCGCCTACGAATCCGGTCTCGTCACTTCACGGCGCGGCGGTCACTGACTCCCGGGCGTAGTGCGGGTTCCGTCGCAGCACATGCAATGACTCCTTCGCCGGGCTGCCGCACGACCTCAGAATTTTGAAGCGGTGCGTCGGGCCTCACGATCCGGTGCGCTGTCTCGTCGAACTGGTGAGAGCGGACGCGGCCAAAGGAGACGGCGACACCATGATCACCCCATCGGAGCCAGGGCACGACCGGTCTGACCCGGGGCTGAGCGCGATCATGGGCGAGCGGCGTCAGCTTCTCAATCTCGCCTACCGGCTGCTCGGTTCCCTGGCCGAGGCCGAGGACGCGGTGCAAGAGACCTACGCCCGCTGGTACGCCATGTCGCGGCGGCAGCAGGAAGCCATCGCATCCCCCGGCGCCTGGCTGACGACGGTCGCCAGCCGCATCTGCCTGGATTTGCTCGGCTCGGCACGAGTCCGGCGTGAGCGCTACGTGGGCCCATGGGTTCCCGAGCCGCTGCCCGACCATACGGAGTGGATCAGCGGTCGGTCGGACGGCGCCACGGTCGACCCGGCCGATCGGGTCACTCTCGATGAGTCGGTCAACATGGCTTTTCTCGTCGTGCTCGAAGCGATGACACCGGCAGAGCGCGTCGCGTTCATCCTCCACGATGTCTTCCGCTATTCCTTCCCCGAAGTGGCAGAGATCGTCGGCCGCACCCCGGCGGCATGCCGCCAGCTGGCCTCCTCGGCCCGCCGCCGCATCCACGCCTCGCAGGCTCGCGCCATCCCGGCGACCCGGCAGGCCGACATCGTCAGGGACTTCAAGCGCGCATGGGAGGCCAAGGACATCGACGCCCTCATCGCCCTCCTCGACCCCGACGCCACAACGATCGCCGACGGTGGCGGCCTGGCCAGCGCCGCGCTCCACCCGATCGAAGGCGCCGCGCGGATCGCACGCCACTGCCTCGACATCGCCGGCAGGGCACCCGACGACGTGACGATCCTGGAGCGTACGGTCAACGGCCGACCCGGTCTGGTGTTCCAGCAAGAAGGCGTCACCGTGACGGTGTACGCGTTCGAGATCGCAGACGACCGGATCAAACACATCTGGGCAGTACGCAACCCCGACAAGCTGCGGCCCTGGACGGCAGGCCGAGACAGGCGGGAGACGTAGACCGCTTCGGGCGGCTCACACTTCGCCGGGCTGTTTCGTCGGTGGGTATGAGAACGGACACGAAAAGGAGATCAGCATGGACGCACGTTTCGCCTACGCTGGCAACCCGGTCGCGGCCAAGGTCGCGAAGTACATCGTCTCGGCGGGCAAGGTCGTGGCGGACTCGACGCTGCCGGCCGCGACCCGGCACCTGGTGGAGATCCGTGCCAGCCAGATCAACGGCTGCGGCTTCTGCCTCGACATGCACACCAAGGACGCCGCGCACGCCGGGGAGACCCAGACGCGCCTCAACCTGGTCGCGGCCTGGCGGGAGGCCACGGTCTTCACCGAAGCCGAGCGGGCCGCCCTGGAACTGACCGAGCAGGGCACCCGCCTCGCCGACGCCGCCGGGGGCGTCACCGACGAGGCCTGGGCCGACGCGGCCAAGCACTACGACGAGGAGCAGCTCGCCGCCCTGGTATCCCTCATCGCCCTCATCAACGCCTGGAACCGCATCAACGTCATCATCCAGCAGCCCGCCGGCGACTACCAGCCCGGCCAGTTCGGATAGAGGTGCCGCTGCGCGTCAGGCCCGGTGGGACGAACCCCGGCAGTCCGATCCCACCGGGTCTGACCCGCCGAGCCCGGCCGGAGGCGGGTCTCCCGCCTTTCGAATCGCGACCGTGCGCTCAGCCGGCGGCGCCGAACCACTTGGGCAGTCGGCCGAGCAGATCCTGCTGGTCTTCACCGACCCACGCCACGTGGCCGTCCGGCCGCAGCAGCACCGCGGGCACATCCAGTTCCTCGGCGGCGTCGATGACATCGACCACATGGTCGACCCGATCCGCCCAGCCTTCCACCGAGAGCCGGCCGGTCTGGTCGAGCAGCAGTCCGCGGCCGCCGTGCATCAGTTCGTAGAGGCGGCCCTGCTTCAACTTCACGTCCCGCAGCCGCCGACCGAGCAGTTCGTGGCCCTCGCCGAGGTCGTAGCGGACCCCGACCGCGGTGATCATCCCGGTCACGTACCGGTTCACCTCCTCGAAGTCCATCAGCTTCGAGAACAGCTCCCGCAGCGCGGTCGGACCAGGATCGGTCCCCAGCAGCGTGATCTGCGCGCGGGTGTTGTCCAGCACGGCGGCGGCCACCGGGTGCCGTTCGGTGTGGTAGCTGTTCAGCAGTCCTTCCGGTGCCCAGCCGTTGACCTCGGCTGCCAGTTTCCAGCCGAGGTTGAACGCGTCCTGGATGCCGAGGTTGAGCCCCTGCCCGCCGGTCGGCGGGTGGATGTGCGCCGCGTCGCCGGCCAGCAGCACCCGGCCGACCCGGTAGCGTTCGGCCAGCCGGGTGGCGTCGCTGAACCGGGAGAGCCAGCGCGGTGAGCGCGCGCCGAAGTCGGTGCCCGCGAAGACCCGCAGCTGCTGCTTGAACTCCTCGAGGGTCGGCGGGGCCGTGCGGTCCTCGGCCACCCCCTCGGCGGGCACGACGACACGGTACATCCCGTCCCCGAGGGGGCTGGCGCCGAACCGCAGCTGGGTCTTGCGGACTTCCTCGACGGTGGCGGCGACCGTCACCGGGTCCTCGGTCACCTGCATCTCGCCCAGCAGCGTCTCGACCTTGGCGGGCTCGCCGGGGAAGCCGACGCCGAGCAGCTTGCGCACCGTACTGCGGCCACCGTCGCATCCGACGAGGTAGCGCGAGCGCAGATGCGTGCCGTCGGCCAGCTCGACGGTCACCCCGTCCTCGGTCTGGCTCAGCCCGACCACTTCGCGTCCGCGCCGGATCTCGGTGCCGAGTTCGAGGGCGTGCTCGTTGAGCAGCCGCTCGGTGACCGGCTGCGGGGTCGCGAGTCCGTACGGGTGCGCCGTGTCCAGCAGGTCCGGCCACGGCTTCATGATGCCGCCGAAAAGGCCGCCGACCTGGAACTTCTCACTGACCGCGAGGAACCTGTCCAGCAGGCCGCGCTGGTCCATCATCTCGACGCTGCGCGCGTGCAGGCCCTGCCCGCGGGACTGCCCGGTCGGCTCGGTCAGCTTCTCCAGCACGAGCGTGTGCACGCCGTGCAGCCGCAACTCGCTCGCCAGCATCAAACCCACCGGTCCGCCGCCGACAACGATCACGTCGATCATGAAACCCCCCATTCGACAAAGCCGCGTTTCGGCCAGCTGCTCCGTGCGGTCCGGCGGCGCACACCCGCATCGCGAGTTCCACCGCCGGTTCGACATTCCGCGCGATTTATACGTCGATCAACAAAGAACACGTATTTCGCGAACCCTTGATCCCCGTAGGTTCTGGCCCCGGCCGATGATTCTGCAGCACGACCAGGGTCTTGCCGCAAGCCCCCAGGTGCGCTATATGTTAGGAGTGGCAAGGAGTGGTTTATCTCCTTGCCTTTGCCTTTTCTCGTCCGTTGTGGACGAGCGCGGTGCCCGCCCGGGCGGATCCCCGGCCTCGCCGGGTGCGGCGCGTCCGGGGACCCTGTGTGAGGTCTACGGGTCAGGAGGCGTAAGCCGAAGCAGGCCTTCGAGGAGTCTGAGTGCAGAAACCGGCGCTAGCCGGTGGGCGCTCGGGGAGCGAGGGGCTAGGCGGGGTTGGCGGTCTGGCTTTCGAGTCCTTGGTCCTTGGTGGAGTAGCGCGCGTATCCGATTCGGATCGGCGGTGCCGTCGGCGCGACCTCGGCCGGCGTCACCGGAGGCAGCGCCTGCCAGGTTGCGCCGGGCCTGCGCCCGCCGGGGACGGGCACGGCGAGGGCGCCATCGCGTCGCAGTTCGGGCAGTCGTAGCGCTCGACTGCCGCGGCGGCCTCCTCGGGCGTCGGATCCACAGTCTCAAGTCTCGCAGAACTGGTCATTTCTGCGAGACCCGGATTCCGTCGGAGCTGTGTCCTGGCCGGTTCGCGCGGGGTGGGTCAGCCGCCGTGGCGGTGAGGGTGTAGCCCTCGGGGCCGGTGAAGGTGAACATGCGGCCGAAAGGGCCGTTCTGCGGCGGGGTGAGAATGGGGACGCCTGCGGCGGAGAGGTGGTCGTGCAGGGCCTGGGCGTCGTCGGTGGCGAGCCAGAGGGCGATGCCGAGGCCGGGCCGGCCGCTGTCGAGGTCGGTGCCGGGCAGGGGCTCGCGGACGGCGAAGGGGATGGGCCGGGTGTCGAAGACGACGGCGTGCGGGGGCGCGGCGGGGGCGCGGGTCAGGCCGAGGTGCTGCTCGAAGAAGGCGGCGGCGGCTTCGACGTCGCGAACCTGGAGGGCGAGGAAGTCGGGTCCGGTCACGGTGGCGGTGCTGGTCATGGGTGCTCCCGAGATGCTGGATGATCGAGTTTCGATGTCAGGACTTTGACATGCTCGACGGTATGTCCAGCTCCCCCTCTATGTCAAAATGCTGACATGGGTGAGGGAAGGCGGCCCGAGCCGCCGCATGAGGCCAAGGACGTCACCGAGCACGTGGGCTACCGGCTGAAGCGGGCGGCCGCGGCGCTGCGCACGGCGATGGAGCAGGCGCTGCGCGAGCACGATCTGACGGTGCCGCAGTATTCGTGCCTGGAGCTGCTGGACGAGCGGCCGGGGATCTCCGGTTCGGATCTGGCGCGCGGGACGTTCGTCACACGCCAGTCCTCGGCGGTGGTGCTGCGCGGCCTGCAGCAGGCCGGGCTGGTGACGCGCCCGGCGGCCGCCGAGCACGGACGGGCGCTGCCGGTCCACCTCACCGACCAGGGGCTGGCACGCCTGCGGGCCGCGAGGGCCGCGGTGTACGAGGTGGAGCGGCGGATGATCGCCGCGGTCCCCGCCGCCCGCCTGGAGGCTCTGCTGGTCGACCTCGACAAGATGGCGGCCGCTCTTGGCGAAGCCTGAGGCCGCCGGGATGACGGCGGGCGGGCCGGGCGTCATGATCGCCCGGCCCGCTCTGCTTCGGCGGCCTGGTCACCGCGCCCCGTTCGGAGAGCCAGGTCAGCCCTTGGCGGCGGACTCGGCCTCGGAGCCGGTGATCCCCAGGTTGGCGTAGGCGACGGGGTCGGCGTACTCCCACACCTTGACGATCTGGCCGTCGGAGATGTCGACCTTGAAGATGTAGACGTTGCGATAGACCAGCTTCTCGGCGGTCGACAGGATGTCGCCGTTGGCCTGCAGGAACACCGAGGTGCCGTCTTCGCTGCTCGATCCGGACGCCGTGGTCGGCGAGGTCCGCGGCGCCCACGAGGTGGCGGCTTTCTTCGCCGGACGGGCTCAGGCCGCCCGGCTCGCCCTGGTCGACGGCGCTCCGGCGGCCGTCTGGTCGTACCGCGGCCGACCGAAGGCCGTTTTCGAGTTCACGATCAGCGACGGGAAGATCACCCGCATCGCCATCGACGCCGACCCGGACCGGCTCCTCGACCTCGACATCGTCTTTCTTCCCGCCGACAACAAGGAGGAGCAATGAACTCTGCTTCCCGACCGGCCGGCAGTCGGTCGCGAACCGGAGGCCCGTGAAGAACGTCTGGTAGGTGAAAGATCTTGGGAGACGATGCTCTGAGGAAGGTCACCATGGCCCTACGAAAGTCCTGGCTCTCGGATGACGACTCGTTGTGTCGTCCCTTTGTGCCGATTGACTGGCCGCTGCCCATCAGCTACTTCGGCGTTCATGTCCGGACGTACAACTGTCTCAGGCGCGCGGGGATCTACACCATCGGCGAACTGGTCGTCCGTAGCGAGCGGGATCTGCTGGAACTCGAGGGAAGCACCCCGGAACTCGTAGAGGAGCTCAAAAGGGAGCTCGCCGCCATCGATCTCTCGCTGCGGGTCGACCCGTCCGACGACGTTCCCAAGCACGTCGCCTTCATCAGGCACGACTACCGGGTGTCCGTCCGCGCGGTGGCCTTCCATCCCGGCGGCCGTCTTCTCGCGACCGCCGGCTGGGAGGAGAAGTCCTGCCTGCGAGACGGTTCCACCGGCAAGGTCGTCGGCGACCCCGCCAACCCTCTCGCCGCCGTTCTCGAAGCCGATAAGAGCCAAGGGTCATGGGACGACTTCGAAGCCTCGCGGACGGCACGGCTCTGGGACACCGTCACCGGTGAACCCGTCGGCGTCCCGCTCACCGGCCACACCGACAAGGTGTGGGGGGTGGCTTTCCACCCGGACGGGCATCTGCTGGCCACCGCGAGCTCGGACGACTCGGCGCGGTTGTGGGACACCGCCACGGGAGAGCCTGTCGGCAACCCTCTGTCCGGCCACATCAGGAACGTCTACACGGTGGCCTTCCACCCCGAGGGACACCTGCTGGCCACCGCCGGGTGGGACACCGGGGTGAGGCTGTGGGAGGTCTCCAACAGAAGGCTCATCACCCTGTTCGACGGCCATGACAGCACCATCCACTCGGCGGCCTTCCACCCCGGCGGCGACTTCCTGGCCACCGGCTACGGAGACGGCACGGTACGGCTGTGGAGCCTCGACGGCGATTCCCTAGCTGTGCTCACCGGCCACACCGAGGGCATCAAGGAGCTGGCCTTCCATCCTGACGGCGAGCTCCTGGCGACCGCAAGCTGGGACGGGACGGTACGGCTGTGGGACACCAGGGCAGGCCAGGAGGTCGGCGTCCTGCCCGGCCACGGCCAGGGCGCCAACACGGTGGCCTTCCACCCCGAGGGACACCTGCTGGCCACCGCCGGCCTGGACTGCACGGTGCGGCTGTGGGACCTCGCCACCCGTCGGCTCCAGGCCCTTTTCATAGGACACACCTGGTCCACCAACGCGGTGGCCTTCCACCCCGGCGGCGACCTTCTCGCCACCGCCGGCCAAGACGGCGCAGTGCTGCTGTGGCCCCTCCCCGCGCCGCCTTCCTGACCAGGCCCCGTCACGGGGCGTCGGCAAGAAAGGACGCGGCCTGCCGCCTACAAAGCCAAAGGCCCTTGAACTATGCGAACCGGGCCGGTCGTATCGAAGCCCCGCACCCGGATCATGGACACGACGGCATCATTCGGGACCGCCGGATTCCCCGTCGAGTTCCAGGCGCGTGTAGCCGGCCGAATGCACCCCGACCGCGATCAGTCCGAAGAGCAGCATCACCACACCGGCGACCCACCAGATGTGCCAGAAGCCGGCGACCACTCCCACGAAGGAGGCCGCCTGTGCGACCGGCCACGCGACGAGGACCGTCCGGGATCTGGTCTCCCGACCGCGGAAGATCTCCTGCCAGTTGACCATGATCAGGGCGGCCAGAAGAGGAATGGCCACCGCGAAGGAGATCAGGCAGACCTTGCCGGGCGGGGTGGCCGACGTCGACAGGTCGGACAGGAACGGCTGCACCATGATGGTGCCGATTCCGATCAGTCCGACACACATCATGTTCTTCTGCCGGAGCCATTCCCGGCGCAGCGCCGGATCCCGCATCAGCTTCTCGACACGCTCTTGTGTCGAATCTTCCCCTTCTTGCATAATCCCTATCTTTCCAGCCATCCCGCTGGCGGCGGCCGCATACGCCTCGTGAGCACGGCGGCGTGCTCGGGAGCGGTGGTGTGTTCCTGATGCAGGGGCGGGGTCTGGCACCGTTGAAGCAGTGAGCCTTTTCCATCACGCGGTGGCCTCGCGGTTCTGTCCGCGCGCGTGATACTCGTCCGAGCGGCGTGAGCCGGGGATCACTCGCCTTCGGACGGGGGAGTGGTCACTTTGTCGATGAAGGCGGCCAGGTTGAGTCTCATGCGGGCGGTCTTCTCCTCCGAGGAGAGGGTCTCTTCGAGGGTTCCTCCCGCGGTCGTCTGCTTCTTGCCTCTGGTGTAGAGGGAGCAGGCCAAGTCGGTGCACAGGTACTGGCCGACCGTGTTGCCCTGGCGTCCGGCCTCGCCGGTGCGGCGCGCGGTCATCAGGGCCACGCCACCGCCGCTGTGGGTGGTCAGGCACAACGAGCACATGCTGCGTGAGGTGAAGCCGCGCGAGGCCCCGGGTGCAGCCCGGAGCACGATCCCGACCAGGCCGCCGTCGTCGCGTTCGACGACCAGGTAGCCGCGTTCGGGGGCGCCGGGATCACGCCACCCGAGGAAGTCGAGGTCGCCCCAGGGCCGCTCCTCGAGGTCTCTGGGGACGCCCAGACGCTTGGCCTCGCCTTTGGAGCAGTTGACGAACGACCTGCGGATGTCGTTCTCGGTGATCGCTCTCATGTAGGCTGAGGTTAGTTCTCCTAATTCAATTAGGCAAATTCCTTATTCAATTAGTTTGGAATCCCATGGCAGGCGCGGGCATCACCGGTGAACGCATCACCCGGACGGCGGCGGAGCTGGCTGACGAGATCGGCTTCGACAAGTTGACCGTCTCGGCGGTCGCGCGAAGGCTCGGCGTCAAGGACCCGAGCCTGTACGCGCACATCGAGAACGCGCGGGAGCTGAAGGTGCGGGTGGCGCTGCTCGCCTTGGAGGAGATGGCCGACAGGGCCGCCGCCGCGCTGGCCGGCCGCTCGGGCAAGGACGCGCTGGTGGCGTTCGCCGACGCCTACCGCGACTACGCCAAGGAGTACCCGGGCCGGTACGCCGCGGCCCGGTTCGAGCTCGACCCGCAGACCGCGGCCGGTAGCGCGGGCCCCAGGCACTCGGAGATGATGCGGGCGATCCTGCGCGGCTACGAGCTGCCCGAGCCCGACCAGACCGACGCGGTGCGCTTCCTGGGCGGCGCCTTCCACGGGTATGTGAGCCTGGAGATGGCGGGCGGCTTCCGCCACACCCCGCGCGAGGCCGACGCCTCCTGGGCCTGGACTCTGGACACCCTCGACCTCGCCCTCAGAAGCCGATCGAGGAAACCGGCATGACCCGCGCCTTCCGCGAGCGCAGGCCGGTGCCCGGTCCGGTCGGGGCCGAGGATCTCAGGCGCGGGGCGCGTACATGATGACCGCGACGCCGGCCAGGCAGATCAGGGCTCCGGCCACGTCCCATCGGTCGGGGCGGAATCCGTCCATCACCATGCCCCAGGCGAGCGATCCGGCGACGAACACTCCGCCGTAAGCCGCCAGGATCCGGCCGAAGTTCGCGTCCGGCTGGAGTGTGGCGACGAACCCGTAAACGCCCAGGACGACGACTCCGGCACCGATCCACCACAGGCCCTTGTGCTCGCGTACGCCCTGCCAGACCAGCCAGGCGCCGCCGATCTCGGCGATGGCGGCGAGAGCGAACAGGACCAAGGACCGGACGATCGTCATAATCGGCACCTTACCGATCTCTTTGTCCTGTTCGGGCATGTGCCGTCGTGGCGCATCGGCAGCCGTTCCCGGGGTGCCACCGGAATACAGCGGAAAGGGGCCGCGACGGACTTGATGTCACGGCAGAGAGCGAGCGCGGCCTCGGATCCGGGCCGGACCCTCACCCGGGTGGAGATCCGTTTGCTCCTTCATCGAGGTCCGCCGGCTCCTTACGGTCTTTGACCGCCGCGGAACCGACAGCTGCGGCCACTGCCATCAGGATGAACACCGCCGTGCTCGAATTGACGTACGCAGGCACGGCCGAGGGAACGGTATAGCTGCCGCCTTCATCCAGCTCGCACTCGAATCTGAGCGGTAGAAGGCCGACCCCGTAGTTCTTGACGTGCGTCGCCTTGTCCATTCCGACCTCACGGCATGGGCCGGGAGGAGCGGAGTCGGTACCCCCGCTCTCAGCGTCCATCACGGGCAAGGACAGACAGCCCATTCCCCACGCGTACATGCCGAGCGCCGCTCCGAAGGCCATCGACGCGACCGCTCTGAGGAGCTCGCTTCGTGAGCGCCGGCCCCTCCGGACACCCAGCATGATGCCGCGTACCACCAGGGCCAGCGCGACGGCGGCACCGGCTAGGAACCCCGCGAACAGGACCAACCACATCGAAGACCTCACCGGCAGTGATGATCGGACATGGTGATCACCATAGGTCGCCCGAGACAGAACGCGGCCCCTTCCGCCGTATTCCGGTGACAGCCGTTCTCACGTCCTGGATGGTCGGCCGCGAGTTCAGGGCCGCTCCATCTTGGAAGGATGGATGATGTGCAGCCGCTGCTGACCTTCGGCCACGGTACCGCGGGGCGGGAGGAACTGGCCCGGCTCCTTCACGGCGCCGGGGTGCGATCCGTGGTGGACGTGCGCACCGTGCCCGGCAGCCGACGCAACCCGGCCGCGCACCGCGACGTCCTGCGGGAATGGCTGCCCGCGGAGGGAATCGGCTACCGGTGGGAGAAAAGGCTCGGCGGCTTCCGCCGGGCCGCGCCGAACGCCCCCGACACCTTTTGGCGCAACGCGTCCTTCCGCGGCTACGCCGGTCACACCCGCACTCCCGACTTCCTCGCGGCCATGGACGACCTGCTGCGCGAAGCCGGCCGGACCCGAACGGCCGTGATGTGCAGCGAGTCGGTGTGGTGGCGCTGCCACCGTCGGCTCATCGCGGACTTCGCGGTCCTGGCCCGCGGCAGGCCCGTCCTGCACCTGGCCCACGATGGTCGCCTTACCGAGCACCAGCCCACCTCCGGGGCGCGGCTGCAGGAGAACGGACTGCTCGTCTACGACGGGGAGTGATACGCGGGCACCCGCCTGGTCGGCCGGTGCCGGGTCAGGCCGTCGCACTGGCGTGGCCGCGGCCCGCCGTGCTGGACTGGTAGTGCAGGGCCGCCAGACCGAGCAGGATTCCCCAGACGAGGAACCAGGGGCTCCACAGGTAGAGGTGCCACCAGAAGGCATACCAGTCGAAGTCGGCCGGGACCTCGATGGCGCGGACGGCGACCAGCGCCTGGAGCAGTTCGTAGATCCCCCCGTAGGAGACGAGCAGGGCCGCGGCTCCGTAGCCGGCCGTGAGCATCATCCACCGGGGCGGCCGCGGCCAGGCGGGCCGGACCAGCGCGAGCGCGAGCAGCCCGCCGAGCACCTTCAGGCATCCGGTCAGCAGCACGGCCGCCATGGCCGGCGGATCGTCGCGCCACGAGAGGTCCACGGCCCACCGGCCGATCGTGTCGGCTCCGAACTCGCCGCCGAACCCCCAGTAGAAGCTCGGCACCGCGAACACGAACGCGCAGCCCGCAGCCGCATACCCGCTCCAGGACCCCGGCAGTACCCCCCGAAGCCTCATTATCCGGGTACCGCCCGGTCCGCGGCTTCGTGTCGCGTCATCAGTGCCTGAAGGAGTCCTGGGAACGCCTCGTCGATCTCGTCGCGGCGCAGCGTGTTCATGCGTGAGGTGCCGACGTAGTGCTGGCGGATGAGACCGGCCTCACGTAGCACGTTGAAGTGGTGGGTGGCGGTGGACTTGCTGACCGACAGGTCGAACGTGCCGCAGGCGCGGTCCTCGCCGGTGGTGTACAACTCGCCGACGATTCGTCGGCGTACCGGGTCGACCAGGGCCTCGAGCACCTGTTGCAGGCTGATCTCCCGGACGTCCGGGTGAGGGGGGATGCGTTCCCGCTCGCTTCGCCGTACCGCTGCCATCGTCCGTCGACCTCCCGAGCACATCGTACGACACCCGTCAAAGTACGATGGACATCGAAGTTTGACATCCATCGTACTTTCGGTTTGGGTGAGGGGCGGCGGCGCGGCCGGTGCGCCGCCACCACCGATCGGAAAGGGCGACGCGTCATGGTCAAGACGGTGCGGTTCCACGAATACGGAGGACCGGATGTGCTGCGGCTGGAGGACGTGGAGGTCGGCGAACCCGGTCCCGGCGAACTGCTGGTCCGGGTGGACGCGATCGGCGTCAACCGCGCCGAGGTGTTGTTCCGCGGCGGCCACTACATCCAGCCGGTCAAGGAGTTCCCCGCCCGCCTCGGCGCCGAGGCCGCCGGAGTGGTCGAGGCCGTCGGCGCGCACGTGACGGGATTCGAGGTCGGCCGGCCGGTCAGCGTGGTGCCCGCGTTCTCCATGAACGACTACGGCGTCTACGCCGAGCGCGCGATCGTCCCCGCGTCCGCGGTGCTCCACCGCCCCGGCGGTCTCGGCGCGATCGAGGCCGCGGCGGTGTGGATGCCGTACCTGACGGCCTATGGGGCGCTGGTGGAGGTCGGCGGGATGCGTGCGGGGGACGCGGTCGTGCTGACCGCCGCTTCCAGCAGCGTGGGTCTGGCCGCGATCCGGACCGCCCGGCGCGTCGGAGCGGTGCCCATCGCCACCACCCGCACCGGCGCCAAGAAGAAGGCGCTGCTCGAAGCCGGGGCCGCCGAAGTGATCGTCACCGGCGAGGAGGACGTCGTCGAGCGGGTGCTCGACCTGACCTCGGGGCGGGGCGCCGAGCTCGTCTTCGACGCCGTCGCCGGCCCCGGCGTCATCGACCTGGCCAAAGTGGTCGCCCCCGGCGGCACGCTCATCGAGTACGGGGCGCTGAGCGGCGAGGCGACTCCCTACCCGGGATTCGAACTCGGCATGCCCGCGCTCAACATGCGCACCTACACCGTCCACGAGACGACCACCGACCGGCGGCGGCTGCGCCGAGCCGAGGCGTTCGTCTCCTCCGGCCTGGGCACCGGTGCCTTCGAGCCCGTCGTGGGCCGCGTCTTCGGCCTGGAAGAGATCGCCGAAGCACACCGTTACATGGAGGCGGGTGACCAGATAGGCAAGATCGTCGTCACCGTCGACCATCACCCGCGACCCATGTGACCGGAAAACACAGGCCAAGAAGAGGAAGGAGATTGTTCCTTAATGTCAGAACGGGCATATCGCCTTTGAGTACCGGAAGGCAGACCCGGGACAGCTCCGAAGGAGGCGAGGGGAACATGATCCCAAAGGCGGATTCGGGAGGCGTCCGCCGTGTCCGCTGAAGCCGTGACGGGGCCCGCGGAGATCCGGCGGTCGGCACTGCCGCTGGACCTGCCCGCCGACCTCGACCCGCTGCTGGAACGGATCGGCGACGCCCGCCACGTCCTGATCGGCGAAGCCAGCCACGGCACGTACGACTTCTACACCTGGCGGGCCGCGCTGACCCGTCGGCTGATCACCGAGAAGGGCTTCCGGTTCGTCGGAGTCGAAGGCGACTGGCCGGACTGCGACCGGATCCACCGGGCGGTCACCGGGGGAGGATCCACCGACGAGGCCGTGTACGGCTTCACCCGCTGGCCCACGTTCATGTGGGCCAACCAGGAGGTGGCGGAGTTCTGCCGGTGGCTGCGCGGCTGGAACGACGCGCTTCCGCCGGAGCGGCGCGTCGGTTTCCACGGCCTGGACGTCTACAGCCTCTGGGACTCGCTGCTGGCCGTGCGCCGCTACGCGCTGCGCCACTTCCCCGAACAGACCGAGACGATCCTGCGCGCGCTGCACTGCTTCGAGGCCTACGGCCACGACCCGCAGCTGTACGGCCTGGCCACCCGCACGATCCCCGCCTCCTGTGAGGACGAGGTCGTCGGCCTGCTCACGACGGTCCGGAGGACGGCCTCCGCGGACGAGGAGGGCTTCGGCGCCCGACAGAACGCCGAGGTGGTGGCCGGTGCCGAGGGGTACTACCGGGCCATGGTGCGCGGCGGTCCGGACTCGTGGAACCTGCGCGACATCCACATGGCCGACACCCTCGACCGGCTGACCGGTTTCTACGGCGACACCGACGGCGAAGCGAAATCCGTCGTCTGGGCGCACAACACCCATATCGGTGACGCCCGGGCCACCGATATGGCCGCAGTCGGGATGACCAACCTCGGGGAACTGGTCAGGGAGCGGCACGGCGAGGAGGCGGTGGTCCTGGTCGGCTTCGGCACCCACCGGGGCACCGTGATCGCGGGCCGGGAATGGGACGCACCCGCCGAGACCATGCCGGTGCCGCCCGCCCGCACCGGTTCGCTGGAGGACCTCCTGCACGCCACGGGCCTGGACCGCGCGCTCTTCATCGTGCCCCCGCCGGGCCCGGACCGTCCCGGCTGGTACGACCACCCGGTGGAGCACCGGGCCATCGGCGTGGTCTACCACCCCGAACGCGACCGCCTGCGCAACTACGTCACCACCACACCGGGCCGCCGCTACGACGCGTTCCTCTGGCTGGACGAGACCAGCGCCCTGCACCCCCTGCACGGCGAACCGCCCGACGACACCGAACCCGAGACGTTCCCCAGCGCGCTGTGAGCGATCCTTCTGGTCAGCTGGAAGGGGCCACCAGGCCGGCCTCGTAGGCGAGGATGACCAGGTGGACGCGGTCGCGGGCGTCGAGCTTGGTGAACAGGCGCGCCACGTGGGCCTTGGCGGTGGCCACGCTGATCGACAGCTCGGCGGCTATCTCGCCGTTGGACAGGCCGCGTCCCACGAGCGTCAGCACCTCCCGTTCGCGTTCGGTGATGCCGTCCGGAACCCTCCGCGCGGTGGACGGGGCGGGGGAGGGGCGGGCGGCGAACTCCTCGATCAGGCGGCGGGTCACGCTCGGCGCGATCAACGCGTCCCCGGCGGCGACCACGCGGATCGCGGAGAGGATGTCCTCCAATGCCATGTCCTTCACCAGGAAGCCGCTCGCGCCCGCCCGCAGCGAGGCGTACACGTACTCGTCGTCGTCGAACGTGGTGAGCATGAGCACCCGGGTCGCACCGCCGTCCGCGGTGATGGCCCGAGCGGCCTCGATGCCGTCCGTGCCGGGCATGCGGATGTCCATCACCACGACGTCGGGCCGCGTCTCCCGCACCAGGCTGATCGCCTCGTCTCCTGTCCCCGCCTCGCCGACGACGGCCAGGTCGTCGGTGTCGGCGCACAGCACGCGCAGCCCGGCGCGGATGAGAGGCTGGTCGTCGGCGAGCAAGATCCGGACCGTCACCGCGCCGCCTCGGGCAGCGGCAGCCTGGCCTCGACGCGGAAACCGCCTTCGGAGCGCGGCCCAGCGGTGAGGCTGCCGTTCAGCAGGCCGACCCGCTCCCGCATCCCGACCAGCCCGTACCCGGTGCCCGCGTCAACGGGGTCGGAACCGGCGCCGTCGTCGACGACTTCCACGACCAGTTCCTCCTCCTGATAGCCGATCGACACCCGGCAGTGTCCGGTGCCCGCGTGACGCACCACGTTGGTGACCGCCTCCTGGACGATGCGGAACGCCGACAGGTCGACCTCTGCTGGCAGCGGGCGCCGCTCGCCCCGCCACCGCATGTCGACCCGGACGCCGGCGTCCCCGGTGGTCCGGACGAGCTGGTCGAGATCGGCCAGCCCCGGAGCGGGACCACGCGGTGCCGCGGGGTTCGAGGGATCGGTGCGGCGCAGGGCGCCGAGCATCCGCCGCAGCCCCGACAGCGTCTCGCGGCTGGTGGCCTCGATGGCGCTCAGCGCGTTGCGGGCCTCCGCGGGCTGGGTGTCGATGACCCGGCTGCCGACCCCGGCCTGGATGGCGATGATGCCGATGCTGTGGGCGACCATGTCGTGCAGCTCGCGGGCGATCCTCAGCCGTTCGGCGATGACGGCCTGGGCCGCTGTCTGCTCGGCCAGCTGCGCGGCGTGCAGACGGCTCTGCCGGATCGACCCGCCGATCAGCCAGGCGACCACGGAGGCCAGAACGAGCAGCCCGAGGGTGCTGGGCAGTGCCACCGGCGTGATCACGAGCGTGCAGCAGGTCACCTGCGCGAGGAGCACCATCGCCAGGGCGGCGAGGGAGGTACGACGTGAGCTGGTCTTGGCGATGTATCCGACGGCCGTGTCCGTGATCGCCGCGTAGAGGATCCCCACTTCCGGCTTCGGCATCTCCGCCATCGCGGCCGACCAGCCGACCGTCAGCAGCAACAGCGCCGGCAGCGGCCTGCGCCGTACCAGCGACGCCACCAGCAGGGTCAACAACGCGGCCGGGAGGATTTCCACGACGCCGAAGCCCTGCCTGCCCTGGGCCACCGAAAAGAAGAGGACCGGCGGATACAGCAGGCCTCCGCCCCACGCCAGGACCGTCGCCACGGCCGTGATCACACGGCGGGACAACGGGAGACGGGGCACGGAGGGGATCATGCGCCGATCGTAGCGACGGGACCCGGCGGCGGCATCGGCCCGCGGACGTAAGCCCACGGGCTACCGGCCTCCCCGTCGAATGTGACCCGTGGTCCGATGCCTGAAAGGTGCCTTTCGCGACACCGTTCTGACCCGTCCTGGTTCTTCGAGCGACGGAAAGCGGTGCCGTGAAACACCGGATGACGCATGCCCTTTATTGGTTGCCGGCCATCGAGATCGTGGGAATCGTGGTCTTCTCCGCCGCGTACCGTTCCCTGGACCACTACATCTACTGGCTGGGCGGCCAGGCGGTGACGGACGGGACCAGCCTCTACAGCGAACGGCACTCCGGTCTCTGGTTCACCAACACGCCCTTCATGGCCGTGCTGTTCGCCCCCATGGCCGCTTTGCCGCTGACCGCGGCCCGGATGGTGTGGCAACTGGCTTCGGTCGCGGCGTTCGCCTGGGCGTGCGTTTCCGCGCTGAGGCTGGCCGGACGCCGTCCGACCAGATCGGCGGTCGCCGCGGCGGTGGCGCTGGGGCTGCTGCTCGAACCGGTATGGCACTCGCTGTTCCTCGGACAGGTCAACCTGTTCCTGCTGGCCTTGGTCCTGGCCGACGTCCAGCGCGTCTCCACGGGCCGCCGAGCAGGAATCGGGATCGGGATCGCGGCGGCGGTCAAGCTCACGCCGGCCGTTTTCATCGTCCTGCTTCTGGCGGCCGGACGCGTCAGAGCGGCGATGACGGCCGCGGGCACCTTCGTCCTGTGCACCGCCACCGCCCACCTCATCACCCCGGACGCCTCGAGGCTGTACTGGCTGCACACCTTCTACGACACCTCGCGTGTGGGCGTCCCCTACATCAGCAACCAGTCGCCCTACGGGGCCCTCGCCCGGATCCTCGGCGGCGTCGACCACATCGGCGCCTGGTACCAGGCGGTCCCGGTCGTGTTCGGAATCCTGGGCCTGACGCTGGCCGCCCTCTGGGCCCGCCGAGGCGACTGGCTGGCAGCGGCGGCGGTGACCGGTGTGACCGGCCTCCTCATGTCCCCGATCTCCTGGAGCCACCACTGGGTGTGGGCCGTACCTGCGCTCGCAGTGCTCGTCCGCACCGGCGACCGAGCCCTCGCCCTAGGTGGTTTCCTCCTGTTCCTCCTGACTCCGCCGTGGTGGACCCCGCACGACGGCGGACCTGACGAATACGGATTCCACGGCGTGCTGACGGCCGCCGCCAACGCCTACCTGCTGGCAGCCCTGGCCTTCCTCCTCTTCATGGCCGCCCTCCTGCGCCCCCGTGCCTCGTCGTCTGCTCATCCAGCCGTACAGCACCACGAAACGGCGGAGAAGGCGGCCATGGAGGCAGCGTTCTCCGCCGCACGTCGCCGTCAGCGCATCCCGGCCGGAGCCGTCGTCTCGGTGCTGATCGAGACGAAGCCCTCGTCGCGGCGGCGGCCCGAGCCGTAGAAGAAGAACGACAGCAGGGTGCCGAACACGATGTGGGCGAGCAGCTCGAACGGCTGGTTGGCGTCCTGGAACACGGTGAACACGACCGGTGCGAGGACCAGGAAGTTCACCACGTACAGGGCGGCTCCGTACAGGGTGCCCGCCAGGGCGACGGTCCCGTTGGTGCGCAGGTACGGCACGAGCAACGCGAACCCGACGCCGAACGCGACCGAAAGGATCATGTGAACGACCAGGCCGAGCGGGACGCTGGTGGTTCCCTCCTGCATCGACTGGGCGCCCTTGACGATCGTGGAGATCATCCGGAGCGGCATCTCGGCTTTGCCGTCGGGCATGGTGGTGGCGAACCACATGGTCGCCCCGGCGAACACCATGCCGGACGCGATCCCGCCGACGGCTCCGCGGATCAGGCGGGCGGGCAGCGCTTCAGCGGTCATCATCGGTCTCCCTCGTTTCGGATCTGATCGACGCCCGCGTGGACGGGATCGGACGGTGTCCGATCCCGTCATCCCTGCTCTGCGGGCTTCTTCCGTCGAATCCAGTAGACGGGGTCGGCCGTCTCTTCAGGGAGGCAATGTCAGGGGGCTGACACTGTCAGTCGCCGACTCGCCGCGCGATGATGCGGCGGATCGGAATCGGCACCTCGGCTCCCACCCGGGCCAGCCCTCCCAGGTAGTGGCGGACCCGGCGGCGGCGGGACGGCGGCAGGCCCGGCAGGTACAGGGAGTCGGCCAGGGCCGCGGCGTCGTCGGGCGAGCCCGGCCGGTACCCGAAGCGGCGCCGTTCGTCGCCGTCCGGCCTCAGGCCGCTCTCGGCGAGCAGTTCCGGCAACCGGGCCACCGCCTCATCGCCCGGATAACGCAACCCGGCACCGACAGCGCCCAGCAGACCGGCCACCACCCACAGATCCCGCCACTTCAGCGGCCCCCGGTCCGGGACGGTGGCGACGAGCACGCCGCCTGGCGCCAGCACCCTGGCGATCTCCGCCAGGACCGGGGCGAGAGGTTCGAACAGCATCAGCGCCATCGAGCAGACCACCACGTCGAAGCCGCCGTCGGCCAGGGGAAGCGCTGATGCGTCCGCGCGGACGAGCGGCCAGGCGCCCGTCCGCCGGGCCGCGACGAGTTCCCCCGCCGAGGAGTCCACTCCCAGATAGCCGCGGCCACGCAGAGCGGGCCACAGCGGTGCGCTCCCGCACGCGAGATCGAGTACCCGTCCCGTAGGCGGTACCGCCTCCAGCAGCCAGTCGTAGGGATCGATCCCGCGGGACCTGCTGTGACGCAGCACCCGTTCGGTGATCCCGGCGTGCTCATTGTGGAATCCGGCCAGGTAGCGCCGCCACGACGGGCCGACCGGGTTCATGCCGCGCCCGTCACGGGACATCCCCGTCTGCGGCGGGGTGGGCGGTGCGGTGGCCGTAGACCCCGAAGAACTGGGCGGCGGCCTGCTGGATCGCGGTCGACCAGGTCGGGTAGGCGTGGACGGTCTGGGCGAGCCGTCCGGTGAACATGCCGGTGCGGATCGCCAGCGCGCCTTCGTGGATCATCTCGCCCGCGCGTGCGGCGACGATCGTCGCTCCGAGGAGACGGCCGCCGCCGAGCCCGCCGAGCAGTGGCCGCGGCCCCGCGATGAGCTTGACGAACCCGTCGGTGGCCCCCGCGGTGATCGCCCGGTCCACCTCGTCCATCGGCAGGTACGCCACCCGTGCGCCCTTCGAGGCGGCGGCCTGCCGTTCGGTCAGCCCGACCTGGGCGACTTCCGGGTCGGTGAAGACCACCCGGGGGATGCCCTTCGTGGTGAAGGACTCCTTGCGGCGCCCGCCCAGCGCGTTGGACGCGGCGATGCGTCCCATCGCGTAGGCGGCGTGGGTGAACGGCAGCAGTCCCGTGACGTCCCCGGCCGCGTACACGCCGGGCATGCCGGTCTCCAGGCGGCCGTCCACCACGAGGTGGCCGCGCTCGTCGACGGGCAGCCCCGTGAGCCCGCCGGTGGAGGGGGTTCGGCCGCCGGCCACCAGCAGCCGCTCGGCTTCGGCCGGAGCTCCCCGCTCGAATTCGAGTCGCACCCTGCCGGACGTCGCTTTGACCGCCGTCACTCTGCCGCCGGTGCGGACGGTGATGGATTCGCGGGCGAAGGCGTCCTCGATGATCCGGGACGCCTCGGGGTCCTCGCCGGGCAGCAGCCGGTCCCGGGCCTCGATCAGGGTGACCCGCACCCCGAGGCGGGCGAACGCCTGGGCCAACTCGCAGCCGATCGCGCCGCCTCCGAGCACGGCCAGCGAGGAGGGCGCCCCGGTCAGGTCGAAGACGTTCTCGCTCGTCAGGTACGGCGTCTCGGCCAGCCCGGGGATCGGCGGCACGGCGGGCCGGGCACCCGTGGCGATCACGATTCCGGCGGCCTCGATCCGGCGTCCGCCGACCTGGATCCGGCCGGGACCGCTCAGCTCGGCGCGGCCTGCGAGCGTCTGGATGCCTTCGTCCGCCAGCGCGCGAGGGCTTTCGGTCGCGGCGATCCGGGCGACCGCCGCGCGGACCGCCGCCATGGCCTCGCCGAAACCGGCCCGGCGGGCCGCGTGCTCGATCAGCGTCTTAGACGGCACGCAACCGGTGAACGTGCAGTCCCCGCCGATCGGCCCGTCCGACACCAGCAGTGTCCGCGCGCCCCGGGACACCCCGGTGCGCGCGGCGGCGAGCCCGGCGGCGCCGCCGCCGACAACCACCAGGTCATGACGTCCCGTATCCGGTTTCATCTCGGTCTCCGCTCCGTCCCGTTCCCCGCGGCCGCGTCCCCTCCCATGAGATCACCGGCGGTGCGGCGTCTCCCCGAAGACAGTCAGCATGCTGACAGTTCTCTCGACCGAAGGGTTCCCGCTCTCCACGATGGGGGCAGGAGAGAACACAGGTGAAGGGTGTGGTGCATGGATCGCGATGAGGTGTTCGTCGAGTACACCAAGTCGATCTGCCCGGTGTGCAAGGTCGTGGTGGACGCGCAGGTGAACCTGCGTGGCGGCAAGGTCTACCTGCGCAAACGCTGCGGAGAGCACGGGGAGTTCGAGGCGCTCGTGTACGGCGACGCCGACGCGTACATGGGCTCGTCCCGGTTCAACAAGCCGGGCACGCTGCCGTTGGAGTTCCAGACCGAGGTGAAGGACGGCTGCCCGCTGGACTGCGGGCTGTGCCCGGAGCACAAGCAGCACGCCTGTCTCGGGCTCATCGAAGTGAATTCGAACTGCAACCTGGACTGCCCGATCTGCTTCGCCGACTCCGGACACCAGCCGGACGGGTTCGCCATCACGCTCGAGCAGTGCGAGACCATGCTGGACGCCTACGTCGCCGCCGAAGGGGCGCCGGAGGTGGTGATGTTCTCCGGCGGGGAGCCCAGCATCCATCCGAAGATCCTCGATTTCATCGCCGCCGCCCGCAAGCGGCCGATCCGCAACGTGCTGCTCAACACCAACGGCATCCGCCTGGCCACCGACCGCACGTTCGCGCCCCGGCTCGCCGAGCACGAGGTGACGATCTACCTGCAGTTCGACGGGTTCGACGAGACCACCCACCGGCGGATCCGCGGCCGGGACCTGCGCGAGATCAAGCAACGCGCGCTGGACAACTGCGCGGCGGCCGGGCTGAAGGTCATGCTCGCCGCCGCGATCGAGAAGGACCTGAACGAACACGAGGTCGGCGCGATCGTCGCGCACGGCATCGCCCACCCGGCGGTCGGCGGGGTGGTGTTCCAGCCCGTCACCCACGCCGGACGGCATCTGGAGTTCGACCCGCTGACCCGGCTCACCAACTCCGACGTGATCGCGCTGCTGTGCGACCAGCGACCCGGATGGTTCACCCCCTCGGACTTCTTCCCGGTCCCGTGCTGCTTCCCCACCTGCCGGTCCATCACCTACGC
Organism: Actinocorallia sp. B10E7; assembly: GCF_039871655.1. Taxonomy (NCBI): domain Bacteria; kingdom Bacillati; phylum Actinomycetota; class Actinomycetes; order Streptosporangiales; family Thermomonosporaceae; genus Actinocorallia; species Actinocorallia sp. B10E7. Next base: position 481,537 of record NZ_JBDPLZ010000003.1, on the reverse strand, counting down.
GATCACCGACGGCGACGACGTCGTGCCCGTGACCCGGCTGCTGGATCCCGCGGAATACCTGGACTACGTCTCCAACCGCGCCCTTCCCGACCCGGAGATCCGCACCGCGCTGGAGAAGTTGTGGAGCGCCTCGGCCGTCCCCGGCTCGGCCGCCGTCAACGCGAGCCTGGAGGCACTGGACTGCGAGTCCTGCGGGGTCGACCTGCCACCGGACCTCCCGGAGCTGTCCGGCAAGGCGTTCATGATCGTGATGCAGGACTTCCAGGACCCCTACACGTTGAACGTCCGGCAGCTGATGAAGTGCTGCGTCGAGCAGATCACCCCGGACGGCAGGCTCATCCCGTTCTGCGCCTACAACTCCGTCGGCTACCGAGAGCAGGTCCGCGCTCAGCTCACCGGCGTCCCCGTCGCCGACACCGTCCCCAATGCCACACCCCTCCTGCCGCTCCTGGAGAGCTCGCCCCATGGCTCCAAAATCGCCAGGAACGCAGCGCAGAAAGAGGACAGAGACGCCACCAACACGGGAAAGCGCCTGTCATGACCGCACCGGAGAACGTCAAGAGCTGCTGTACCGCCCTCTACCAGCACAACGCCGTCGCGCTGCTCCTGGGTGACTCCTACCACCCGGGCGGCAAGGCGTTGACGCGACGTCTGGCCGACCGGCTCGAACTCGGCCCGCGCCACCAGGTCCTGGACCTGGCCTGTGGACCCGGCGGCACCGCGCTGCTGCTGGCCCGCGAGCACGGCGTCCACGTCGACGGGGTGGACCTCGGCCCCGCCAACGTCGCCAAGGCCCAGGCGGCGGCCGAGGCCGCCGGTCTCGCCGACCGGGTCCGCTTCCACCTCGGCGACGCCGAACGGCTCCCGTTCGACGACGGCCTCTTCGACGCCGTGATCTGCGAATGTGCGTTCTGCACCTTCCCCGACAAACCCACCGCCGCCGCCGAGATCGCCCGGGTGTTGCGTCCAGGCGGCAGGGTCGGCCTCACCGACGTCACCCTCGACCCGGCCGAACTCGACGAACGGCTGGTCGGCCTCGCGGGGTGGGTCGCCTGCATCGCCGACGCCCGGCCCACCGCCGAATACACCGAGATCCTCGACGGGGCAGGGCTGCGCACGACGGTCGCCGAACAGCACGACGAGGCCCTCGCCGGCATGATCGACCTCATCGAGGCCCGGCTCAGGGCGCTGCGCATCACCCGGCCCGCCGCCCTCGACGGCGTCGACGTCCCCACCGTGCTGGAGATGACCGCCCTCGCCCGGCGAGCGGTCCGAGAGCAGAGCGCCGGCTACTGCCTTCTCATCGCCGAGAAGCAGCAGCCGGCCTGACCCGCCCGCGGACCGGCTACACGGCGAGGGTTCCGAGCCAGGTCGTCACCGCGTACAGCACCGCGTAAGTCCCGACCGCCACTGCGGCCGCGGCCAGCAGCCGCCACCTCGCCCGCCTGACCCCGCCGACCGAGCACAGGCCGCGGCGCCGCAACGCCCACCACCCCAAGCCGACGAGCACGGCGACCCCGCCGAGACGGAACCACCATGCGTAATCGCCATAAAGATCATTCGCCCACGCGTACGCCGTGCCGGCGCTCACCACTCCGAGCAGCGCCAGCACCGTCGGCCCCACACAGCACAGGATTCCGACCAGGCCTGAGACGATCCCGATCCGCCACGCCGGCAGCTCGTCCGACCGTGTCCGCCGCCGGACCGGCGTCCCGCTCACCGGCCGTCTCCCAGCAGACCGCGCAGTCGGGCCATCATCCCCGGCCGCTCGGCTCCCGGTGCGTCCTCGGCCCTCTCCACCCGGACGCCGTGCCAGAACGCCACCCGCCCCTTGATCTGCGCGGCGGCCCGGCTCGGCTCCGGGTAGTACCACGCCGCGTCCCGGTTCACCTGCCCGTCGACCACCACATCGAAGTACCGCGCCCGGCCCTTCCACGGACACACGCTCGTCGTGGCGCTCTCGACGAAGAACTCCCGGTTCAGCGACTCGACCGGAAAATAGTGGTTGCCCTCCAGCCGGAGCGTCTTCTCGCTCTCGGCCAGCACCTGCCCTCGCCACACGGCTCTGATCGTCATGTCCCCAGTGAACTCCTCCTCAGCCGGGGCCACCGGACACAATGTCAGCAAGGTGACACCATCTGAGTCATGGACCTGTCCAAACTGCCCGGCATCGACCAAGCAGCCCGCCTTCTCGGCGGGCCTGCGCACGACGCCCAGATCCGTGAGGCCGCCTGGATCGCCCGCTGCGTCGGCCGCGGCGAAGCCGCCCCTCTCACCCCCGAGGACCTCGCAACCCTGGCCCAGGTCCTCCGCACCCGTACCTACCCGCCCGGCACCAGGATCTTTCCCTCCGGGCAGATCCCCGACCACGTGTGGATCCTGCGGCACGGCCGCATCGAGCTATCGGTGGGCTCCGGCACCCGCCGCACCGTCATCGGCATCCTGCGCCCCGGCGACGTCGACGGCGACATCCAGCACCTGCTCGCCATGCCCCTTCCGTACACCGCCCGCGCCCTCGACGAGACCACCTGCCTCATCCTCGACAGCGCCGACTTCGAACGCGTCCTCGCCACCCGCCCCCACATCGCCCGCCGCTGGCTGTCCAGCATCGCCATGCGCCTGGCCACCAGCCAGCACCGCATCCTCAACCTTCTCGGCCGCACCCTCACCCAGCAGACCGCCCGACTACTCCTCGACGAGGCCATCGACGGCCAGGTCCCCCTCCCGCAAAGCACCCTCGCCGCCATGCTCGGCGTCCGGCGCCCCTCCCTCAACAAGATCCTCAAGGAGCTCGAACGCGACGGCGTCATCACCATCCGCTATGCCGCCATAGAGATCACCGCACCCGAGACCCTCGCCGACCGAACCGGATGAGATCCGCCGCCCCTTTTCCCTGCGGTGCCCGACTGAGCCTCGTACCGGGCCAGGGCGTCGCGCCGATCAGTCGAGGGGCTTGGTGAGGACGATGAACTCCAGATCGGGGCGACGGGGAACACCGAAGCGCTCATCCCCGTAGGGGAAAGGACGGCTCTCACCGGTTCGGCGGTAGCCGCGGCGCTCGTACCAGGCGATGAGTTCGGCGCGGACGGAGATGACCGTCATCTGCATCTCACGGACGCCCCAGAAGGCACGGGCCTCGCGCTCGGCCAAGGCCAGGACATGACGCCCCAGGCCGGAGCCCTGCAGTGAGGGGCGGACCGCGAACATCCCGAAATAGGCGATCTCGCCCCGTCGCTCCAGCTGGCAGCAGGCTGTCGTCACACCGTCCCGCTCGACCAGCAGCACCCTGCTGTCCTCGGCCTCGATGATCTCCAGTACGGCCGCCGTGTCGGTCCGCTGCCCGTCGAGCAGGTCGGCCTCGGTCGTCCAGCCCGTCCGGCTGGCATCCCCGCGATAGGCGGACTCCACCAGCGCGACCACCGCGGGCGCGTCCCCGGGGACCGCCTCCCGCAAACCGACCTCCACCGCCGTCAGCGTCTCTTCGCCGGACCCCACCTGGCGTCACTTCCTTCCCTTGATCTCCGTCCACCATACGGCTGAGCCTTCAGCCGTCGGAGAGGAGGCGGGCCGAGATGGCACTCTGCCAGGTGGAGCGCATGACCGCCAGGTCAGGGGGTAATCAGCAGAAAGGGGGAATTCAAGGGGGAATTCATGTCCGGGGACGCCGCCACGCTGACCTTCGTCGGAAACGCCACGACGGTCATCCGGTACGGGCCTTTCACGCTGCTCACCGACCCGAACTTCATCAGACGAGGGCAGCGCGCTTATCTGGGGTACGGATTGAGCAGCAGGCGGCTGAAGGATCCGGCCATCTCCGTGGAGGACCTCCCCGAGCTCGACGGCGTGATCCTCTCCCATCTGCACGGCGACCACTGGGACAGCGTGGCCGAACGCCATCTGGACCGGCGGCTGCCCGTCCTGACGACCCCGGCCGCCTCCCGCACCCTGCGCGGCCGGGGTTTCCGGCAGGCCGAGGGGTTGCGGACCTGGGGGTCGCAGACCCTCACCAAGCAGGACCACCAGATCCGCGTCACCGCCATGCCCGGTCGGCACGCGCCAGGGGCGATGCGCCGGCTGCTGCCGCCCGTCATGGGGTCCCTGCTGGAGTTCGGGCCGCGTGGCGGCGATCCGGAGCTGCGCGTTTACATCAGCGGCGACACCCTCATGTACGGCGAGCTCGCCGAGATCCACCGGCGCCACCCGCACATCGACGCCGGGATCGTCCACCTGGGCGGGACCCGGCTGCTCGGCCTGCTCACCGTCACCATGGACGGTGAGCAGGGCGCGCGGTGGCTGGAGACGGTCGGCTGCGCCACCGTCGTCCCCGTCCATTACGACGACTACACGGTGTTCAAGTCGCCCTTGTCGGACTTCGAGAAGGAGCTGGGCCGCCGCGGCCTGCACGGCAGGCTCCGGCGTGTCGAGCGCGGCGGGACCCATCTGATCACCCGGCAGCAGGCGGTCCGCGGAGTCCGCGGCTGAGGGTTTGCCGGAGCCGGTGTTCGGGTCGTGGCGAACAGGGCAGAAGGACCAAAAGGGACAAAATGCGATCACGGGGGCGTAGATGCGGATCGGGTACAAGCTCATGGCGGAGGAGTTCGGGCCCAAGGAGCTGGTGCGACAGGCGGTGAAGGCCGAGGAGGCCGGATTCGACTTCGTCGAGATCAGCGACCACTACCACCCGTGGCTGCACGACCAGGGGCACTCGCCGTTCGCCTGGTCGGTGCTGGGCGCCATCGCCGCGAAGACCGAGCGGATCGCTCTGGCGACCGGGGTGACCTGTCCGACCGTCCGCTACCACCCGGCGATCATCGCGCAGGCCGCGGCGACGCTGGCGCTGCTGTCCGACGGGCGCTTCACCCTGGGGATCGGCTCGGGGGAGCGGTTGAACGAGCACGTCGTCGGGCCGGGCTTCCCGCAGTCGGTGCAGGACCGCCACGAGATGCTGCGGGAGGCATTGGAGATCATCCGGCTGCTGTGGCAGGGCGGCTACCGCTCCTACCAGGGCAAGTACCTGCAGCTCGAGGACGCCCGGGTGTTCGACCTGCCCGAGGAGCTCCCCCCGATCGCGGTGGCCGCGGGCGGGGCTCGGGCGGCCAGGCTCGCCGCCGAGTTCGGAGACGGGATGTTCTCCACCGAGCCCAAGGAGAAGCTCGTCAAGGAGTTCCGCGAAGCCGGGGGTGACGGACCGCTCTTCGCCGAGGTCCCCATGGCCTGGGCACCCGACGAGCACACCGCCGCGCGGTCGGCGTGGGAGAGCTCCCGCTGGGCGCTGACCGGATGGAAGGTGATGAGCGAGCTGCCCAACCCGGCCAACTTCGAAGCGGCCAGCACCACCGTGCGCGAGGAGGACATCCTGGAGAAGTTCGCCTGCGGCCCCGACCCGTCCAGGTACCTCGAGGTCACCCAGCCGTTCGTCGACGCCGGGTTCGACCACCTGGTGATGCAGAACGCCGGTCCCGACCCTGACGGATTCATGGACTTCTACCGCTCCGAACTCGACGGACGGCTGAGAGAACTCACACCCCAACCCGCCTGATCTGCCGGTCGAAGGGCCGACACCGCCGACACCGCCGCGAGCTGGGCCGTGGCATCACGAGAGGAGCCAGTGTGACAGGTAATTGAGATTCTGTGTCGTAGAGCGCCGCTGCCGGTCAGCCTGACCCTGTTCGGGTGGCGGCGGTGAGGCTGTGGACGAGCAGGTCGATGACCGCCCGCTTGCCCGCCTCGTCGCGTTGGTGGGTGAGGAGGCCTTCGATGACGAAGGTGCCGATCGCGGTCATGGCGGCGAGGTCGGTCTCGGCGGCGCCGGCCGTGCGGAGGCCGTCGACGAACAGGGTGTCGGCCAGCTGGTGGAATCCGGCGTGCCATGTGTCGATGGCGGGGGAGACCGGGGCGCGGGTGTGCACGGTGTTGACGAGCCCGTGCAGCCGTTCCAGCTGGTCGACCACCCACAGCAGCCGATCGTTCAGCGGCAGGCCGTCGATCTCCGCGTAGGTGGCGAGCGCCTCGGCCAGCAGGCGGTCCAGGACGGCGATGAGCAGCTCGTCCTTGTCACGGAAATACCAGTAGATCGTGTTGACGGTGACGCCTGCGCTCTTGGCGATCTGCCCCATGGACGCCGACTCATAGCCGTCGTCGACGAACAGGCGCTGCGCGGCGGCGATGATCTCCTCGCGCTTCTCCTCGCGATCCTGCGGGCGTCGGTTCCTGGGCACCCCTCCACTCTATCTTGAACACCGCTCAAGAAGGCGCTACGTTTCTTGAGGACCATTCAAGAGATGAGGTGGGTTCCTTTGGAGACCGAGAGCGCGGCCGCTGAGCTGCGCCGGCTGGACACCAGCGGCCTGCTGACCCTGTTCACCACTCTGGATGCCCCCGCGATCGGCGAGATGAACGGCGAGTACACCGCCGCTCTGCTGGCCCAGCCCAACCTGTTCGCCGTGGTGACCGGAAAAGCGGCCGTGGAGAACCCGCTCGGGACGTGGCTGTGCAAGGGCTTCCGGCCCGTCGATGAGGACGGCGGGCGCGGCTACAACACCTTCGACCAGTTCGGCCGGGTCCGGCAGCGGTATCCGATGCGCACGCTCCTGGCCCCGTCCCGCTACGACGGTGCTCCGGCCTACACGCTCTTGTACCGCGCTTACGTCTCGATGTGCGGGATGATCCACATGGTGGATGAGGTACGGCGTGCCGCACCCGGCGTCTACCTGGGCATGGGCACCTGGGGATTCACCGACGCTCAGCGCCGCGTCCCCCGGCCCTTCCTGCTGACCGGCCCGGTCGGCCCCTACCGGGGCGACGTCGGTAACGCCCGGTCCGCCTTCACGCCCGGCCCGCGCGAGCTGCCCGGCCCGCCCGCCTAACCCCCACCTTGCCTGCCCCGCCCGAACGAAGGACCTCATGACCACATCCCCCCGCACCGCGCTGATCACCGGCGCGTCCGCCGGCATCGGCGCGACGTTCGCCCGCCACCTGGCCGCCCGCGGCTACCAGCTGCTCCTGGTCGCCCGCCGCGCCGACCGGCTCCAGGACCTCGCCGCGCAGCTGACCGAACGGCACGGTGGGCGCTACGAAGTGTTCGCCGCCGACCTCACCGACCCCGCCACCCCGGCGGCGATCCTCGCCTACGCCGACCAGCAGGGCCTGGAGATCGACGTCCTGATCAACAATGCCGGACTGTCGGGAAAGACCGCGTTCGCCGACACTCCCTGGGACACCCTGGCCGGAGAGATCCAGCTGATGGTGACCGCCCAGACCGAGCTGGCCCACCTGGTCATCCCCGGCATGAAGAAACGCCGCTGGGGCCGCATCGTCAACCTGTCCTCGGTCGCCGCGTTCGCCCCGCCCGCCGCCAGCCTGCTCTACACCGGCATCAAGTCCTACGTCCTCAACACCTCCCAAGCCCTCGACATGGAACTCAAACCGCACGGCATCCACGTCACCGCCCTGTGCCCCGGCTTCACCCACACCGAATTCCACGACGTCATGGGCACCCGCGACAAGGCCAACCACCTGCCCCGCATCCTGTGGCAGCACCCCGAGGCCGTCGTCACCGAAGGCTGGACCGCCGTCATGAAGGGCAAACCCGTGTGCGTCCCCGGCCTCGTCAACAAGATCTCCGCCGTCGCCATGAAGCCCCTGCCCATCCGCCTGGGCTACCTCGCCGGAAAGACCCTCAACCCCTTCAAGAACAGCTGAACCCTCACCTCGGGTTTCAGCGACGATCTGGCCCGCCCGCGCCTGGTCGGCCACGAGGTCGACCACCTGTACGGGCGCCTCTGCACCGCCCGGACGCGCGACATGACTCAGTCCTCTTCGTCGTCGGTGGCGTCGGGATCTCGTAGTTCACGGATCCGCCCTTTGAAGGGAGCGTCTGGCGGCTCATGCGCCAGGACGAGCTGGTCGGTGAGATCACCATCGAGTCGGTGGATCGGCCCTGGCTCAACGGGCGCTTCGCGGCGGGGCCTGGGTTTCCCGAATTGAGCCCGTTGTTCGCTCAAGAACTGGAACTTCTTGATCGAATCGATGATGACTACGAGGTCTGGGAAGCGGTCTATGAGCAGATCACCGGGGCTGTGGAGCTGGTCGCGCCGCATGGGCTGGTAGCGGAGTTCCTGCTTCACATCCAGGACGATCAGGTGTGGTTCCGCTGGAGCGACGAGCCCTTCGCCGAGGAGTAGAGGGAAGATCAGTTCGTCGTTCCGTGGTCGCCAGGAGCGTAACGGTTCCAGTGATGTTGCCCCAGTTTCACGGAGACCGGGAGAAACCGTGGGAATGGACGACCGGCGTTGTCTTCATGTAGCGCTCGGCTGGAGTGATGCGCACCGAGCCGCCTTGCCATCCACCGGGCAGGCCCGTCCAGGACATCAGTTCTACCTGCGGTTCCCACGGTTTGTCCCGGTCTCCGTCTACTGGGCGATGACCGACAACCTCTCCCGCCAAATCACCCGCACCACCACGCCCACCTGGAGAGCCCCCGCCCGTCCTCGTGGGACTTGGCCGCATGACCAGCCCGCTGCTGCCCCAAGCGCTGCTGCGGCAGCTGGACGAGCGCACCCGCACCGCACGGGCCGAGGTCGACCGGCTCGAGGAGGCCATCGCCGACCTCGCTGGCCGGCTGCAGGAGGCCCGGCAGCTCCTGACGCGGCTGGAGGCCACCCGCCAGACCCTCACCGAGCTCGACGAGCAGACCCCGCCGGAGGCAGCCGCCGACCTTCCGGCCGTCTACCAGCAGATCCCGGCCATCCTCGCCGGCACTTCCGAGGGCTTGCGCACCAAAGACGTCTGCCGTGCTCTCGGCCTGCCCGATGAGCCCGAGCACACCGAAGGCACCCGAGCCAAACTCAAACGCCTCGTCGGCTGAGGCCTCGCCAACCGGGATTCTTCGCCCCGAACAGCACCAATGGCACGCAACACAACTCTCACCAACACAACAGCCCGTACCGGCATAAACACCTGCATAACACCCTCTAAGGGCTGCTCGGCTCGGGCCGGAGGAATCGGTGCAGGATGAGGTGAAGGGTGGTGAGCTGCTCGGCCGGCTTGAACGTCGGGTCGGTGGCCGCGCTGGTGTAGAGCGAGGCGATCAGGGCCTGGATCCAGGTCGCGGTGTCGTTCGGATCCAGGCCGGGGTCGATCTGGCCGGCGTCGGTGGCTTTTGACAGCAACGCGGCGATCGCGGCGTGCTCCACGGCGTTGTCGCGGCTCAGCGCCGCCTCGACCTCGGGGTCTCGGTAGGCCTGGACCATCGCCTCCATCACCAGCGGAGGAACGATCGGCTCCGTCGCGGGGGCGGCGAGGAGGTCGACCACCTCGAGCAGGGCCGCCCACGGGTCGTCGCCGGACCGCGCCTGTGCCAGGCGTTCGGCCTTGTCGTCCCCGTCGTCCTCGAACACGGCGAGGAAGATGGCCCGCTTGTTGGGGAAGTAGTGGAACAGGTTGCCCGCGCTCGTGCCCGCGGCCCTGCAGATCTCGGCGGTCGTGGTGCGCTCGAAGCCCTTGGCCGCGAACAGCTCGGCCGCGGCGTTCACGATGTGCCGCCGACGGGCCTGGTGTTTGGCCGGGTCGACCGTTCTCATCATGTCCTTCCTGGCTGGATCCTCATGGGCCGACACCACTTTATCGGTCCCGGGCCTAATAATAGACCGAGCACTCGGTTTATGATGGAGTCCCTCCCTCCGGTACGAAGAGGAACACCATGGACACCGGCCGAACCGTTCTGGGACCGTCACTGAGGCGCGGACTCGCGCCCGCGCTGGGACTGCTGGTGCTGTCCCCGATCTGCGCCGAGTACCTCATCGGCTATCTCGAAATCATGAGCCGACCGCTGGAGCTGCTGGTCGGACTGCTCTTCCTCGCTCCGCTCTACGGCACGGTCGCGGTGATGATCCGCGAGGCGGTTCGGCGGACCGGTCGCGGATGGCCGTCGATCCTGCTGCTGGGCGCGGCGTTCGGCCTGATCCAGGCCGGGCTGATCGACCAGAGCCTGTTCAACCCCGCCTTCATCGACGATCCCTTCTGGGACCAGGAACGGCTGCCCACCCTCATTCCAGGCCTGGGTATCAGCGCCAACCACGCGCTGACCTTCATCGCGGGCCACGCGATCTGGAGCTTCGCCGCGCCGATCGCCGTGGTCGAGTCCTGCGTTCCGCGGATCGCCGACCGGCCGTGGCTGGGCAAGGTCGGCACGAGCGTGATGGTCGCGCTGTACGCCTTGGCGGTCCTGGTGTTCTTCCACGAGCACACCGAGCACTTCATGGCCACCCCGGCCCAGCTCGGCACCACCGCCGCACTCGCCCTCGTCCTGATCGTGGCGGCCTTCGCGATTCCGCGCCGCCGCGTGCGACGTCCCGGACGGGTACCGGCAGCATGGCGGGTCGGAGTCCTCGGCACGGTCCTGCTGACCGCCTATCACCTGCTGCCCGCGACCTGGCCGGGGATCGCTTTGAAGGCAGCGACGCTGTTTCTGTCCGGTGGCCTGCTGGTGTGGTGGTCCGCTCGAGCGCGGTGGGGGCGGGACCACGTGTTGGCCGTCGGGGGCGCCGCCCTCGTGGCCAACGCGAGTCTCTCCTTCCTCGTCCAGCCTTTGGGCGAGGTCTCCTACCCCGCCAAGTACGCCGCCAACGCCGCTCTGATGCTGGGCGTGCTGGCGCTCCTCGCCTGGGCCCGGCGCCGGCTGCTCAGCGCCGGACACGGAGCCTCAGGAGAGGAAACCCGAGAGGCTGCCCACCGGCAGGAGGATGAGAATCTTCCGCCCCGGCTGTAGCTCCCAGCGGGTCGGGCGTTCAGGACTCGACTTCGTGGAGTCTGCGCCGCAGGTAGGCGCGTTCGGGTTCGGTGCCGGCGAGTTCCAGCGCGCGGCGGTAGGCGGCCGCGGCCTCCGGCAGGCGGCCGAGGCGGTGCAGCAGTTCCCCGCGTGCGGCCGGATAGGGATGGTGGGTGCGCAGCCGCTCGTCGCCGGCGAGTTCATCGAGCAGCGTCAGGCCCGCTTCCGGTCCGTCGCGCATGGCCACCGCCACGGCGCGGTTGAGCGCGACGACGGGGGACGGGGTGAGTGCGAGCAGCACGTCGTAGAGCGCCACGATCTGCGGCCAGTCGGTGGCGGCGAGGTCCGGTGCCTCGTCGTGCAGCGCGGCGATCGCGGCCTGCACTCCGTACGGGCCGGGCGGGCCGCCGGCCAGCGCCGGCGGCACCAGGGCGAGCCCTTCCTCGATCATGGTCCGGTCCCATCGGGTGCGGTCCTGGTCCTCGAGCAGCACCAGGCCGCCGTCCGGACCGGTGCGGGCGGCACGCCGCGCGTGGACGAGGAGCATCAGGGCCAGCAGGCCGGTGACCTCACGTTCGGCGGGCAGCAGCCGGCGCAGGACCCGCGCCAGCCGGATGGCCTCCTCCGCCAGGCCGGGCCGCTGCAACCGGGTGCCGGAACTGGCCGCGTACCCCTCCGTGAAGATCGAATAGAGGACCTGCAGCACGCCGGGCAGACGTCCGGGCAGTTCGTCGGGACCGGGCACCCGGAACGGGATCCGGGCCTCGCGGATCTTTCTCTTGGCCCGCACGATCCGCTGGGCCATCGTCGTCGGTGGGACGAGATGGGCCCGCGCGACCTCCGGCGTGGTCAGCCCGGCCAGGCAGCGCAGGATCAGCGCCCCGCGCGCCTCGGCCGGGAGAGCGGGGTGCGCGCAGGTGAAGAACAGCTGCAGCCGCTCGTCGGGGAGCTCGCCGACGGCGTCCGCGGACGGGACGGGGCCGGCCCGTTCCGCGTCCGCCTGCAGGACGGCGAGCCGGGCGGCGTACGCCCGGTCCCGCCGCAGCCGGTCGACCGCCTTGCGCCGGGCCGTCGTCAGCAGCCACGCCCCGGGCCTGGAGGGCACCCCGTCCAGGGGCCAGCGCACCAGCGCCGCCTCGATCGCCTCGGAGGCCACCTCCTCGGCCAGGTCGAGGTCACCGAAGCGGCTGACGAGGGAGGCGAGCAGAAGCCCGTGCTCCTCCCGGAACACCGCCTCCACGGCCAGGTCAACGGCGGTCGACCGTTCCCGCATCGCCGTCAGGCCCCGAAGTCGGCGACCGGCCGCACCACGACCGCCCCGCCACCGCGCGAACCTGGGCATCGGGCCGCCCAGTCCAGTGCGGCGTCCAGGTCCGGGACGTCGATGACGTAGAAGCCGCCGAGCACCTCACGGGTCTCCGCGAACGGTCCGTCGGTGACCGTGCGCTCCCCGTCGGGGCCCACCCGGACCGTCGTGGCGGTGACCAGGTCCGCCAGCGACTCCGACGAGACGAGGATCCCCGCGTCCCGCACGGTCTTGTCGTAGGCGATCCAGTCCTCGACGCTGCACCCCTCGGCCCCGCCGTTCTCGTCGACCGCACCACTGTTGATGAGCAGCATGTACTTCACTGTCGGGCTCCTTCACGCCTCGTGTCCGCGGCGGCCGTCCGCCGCACACCCTGACGACGAACGGGACACGGCCGCATCGACATCCTTCCGCGATTTCTCTGGTCGGGCCCGTCCTCCACGACGATGGCGGCCGGACGGCGGGGGCGGGTGGGAGTGGTGAGGAGGACGAGGGCCAGGGCGAGGACGACCAGGCCGGACCAGGAGAGAAGGGGCAGCTGTTCGCCGAGGACGGCCACTCCCAGCAGCGCGGCCACGGCGGGTTCGGCCAGTGTCAGGGTGGTGGCGGTCTGCGCGGAGGTGCGGCGCAGGCCGTGGCCGAAGAGGCGGTAGGCCACGAAGGTGGTGAAGAACGCCAGGTGCAGGGCCACGGCCGTGCCGCGCCAGGTGAGGAGCCAATGCGTGTCGGTGGACAGCAGCACCGGCAGGACGAGCAAGGCCGCGCCGCCGAACATCGCGCCCAGCACCGATCCGGAGGCGTGGCCGTGTGCGATGAGTCTTCCGCTGATGAGGGCGTAGACGGCGTAGGAGAGTCCCGCCAGAGCCGCCAGGAGGACACCGGCGGTGTCCAGGGGGGCCGCGCCGTCGGTGAGTTCGGGCCCCAGGACCAGTGCGGCGCAGCCGAGCACGGCTCCAGCGGTGGCGCACAGCCAACGGGTCGCGGGACGGCTCCGTCCGATGATCCAGGCCAGCAGCCCGGTGAAGACCGGGGCGCTGCCCAGCGCGATCACAGTGGCCACGGCCACGCCGGTGCGCGCCACGGCCGGGTAGAAGGTGACCGGATATCCGGCCACCGCGATGGCCCCCAGCAGGAGCAGCCACCGTTCGGCTCCGGTGCACGCGGCGTGCAGCGTACGGGCGCCGCGTGTGGACAGGAACAGCAGCAGCCCGCCGAACGCCAGGCCTGCCGAGCCGATGGCCGCCGCCGGAGCTCCGGAGGGGGCGAGGGAACTGGCGGTGCCGGTGGTGCCCCACAACACCGAGGCGATGAGGATGGGCGCCGCCCCAGAGATCTGATTCTGCACAGTCGTGAACTTCCGTCGTCGATATCCGAAAGGAATTGATCGAGGACGAGCGCACGACGGACGGGCCCGCGGACGTGATCGCGGGCGAGAGATCAGGCTTTCAGCGTGCGCTCGTTCAGAGGCGCACGGGCGGCGGCAGGACGCCGTTCAGGTGGAAGTTCACCCGTCGATCGTACAGAACATCCCTCTCCGGGGTGGGCGCTCCACGGGACGGTCCCACCCTTCCGCGCTTGATATTCACCAATTGATGGTTTTGTTCGCTGGTTGAGCAGGGAGGCGGCTGGGAAGGCAGGGGGCTATGACCGTCCCTCGCGAGGGTTTCGTCGAGTGGGCCGTCCGGTTCGGAGAGGGCGGGCTCGGGACGCTCGACGCTCTGCGCGCGCGGGCGGGTGGAGGCCCGGTGCGGGCCGAAGACGTGCGCCGGGTCGCGGGCTCGCTGAACCGCCCGGTGGCCGCGGTGGCGGGTGCCGCCTCGTTCTACGCGGACTTCGCCCATGGGGAGACCCGGGAACGGCACATCCGTGTATGCGAGGGGACTTCATGTTTTGCCGCCACGGGTGGCCGGCACGTCGAGCGGCTGGACGAGCTTCTGGCGGCGGCCCCGGAGGGGGCCTTCTCTCTGCGGCGAGTGCACTGCCTGGGCTTCTGCTACGCCTCACCGACCGCCCTGGACGGCGAGCTGCCCCGGACGGGAGAAGACCTGGGCGGGCTGCTGACGCCCCCGCCGGGCGCCGCCCTGCCCCGCCCGGAGACACTGCCGGACAGCGCGCCCCCCGTGCCGTTCCACGTCGATGCCCGGCGGCCGGTGACCCTGGCGGGCCTGGCCGGCGGAGAACCGCCATGGACGGCCTGGCCCACAGCCGTGGCGGACGGAGCCCGAGCCCGCGAACGGGTGATCGACGAGGTGGCACGAGCGGGGCTGCGCGGACGCGGAGGCGCCCGGTTCCCGGTCGCGGCCAAATGGTCGGCCGCCGCCACCGGAACGGCCCCGCGTTTCGTGGTGGCCAACGGCGACGAAGGCGATCCGGGGTCCTTCTGCGACCGGCTCCTGATGGAGCAGGACCCGCATCGGGTGCTGGAAGGACTGGCGCTGGCCGCGCTCGCGATCGGTGCCGCCCACGGGGTGGTCCTGGTCCGCTCGGAGTACCCCGGGGCCTTCGCCCGGATGAAAGCCGCGGTGCAGGAGGCACGGGAGGCAGGGCATCTGGGCCCCGACGTCCACGGCTCCGGCGTCGCCTTCGACGTCGAGATCGTCGAAGGAGCCGGCTCCTACGTCGCGGGGGAGGAAACGGCGCTGCTGCACGCGCTGGAAGGGCTGCGGGGCAGCGCGCGGAGCCGACCGCCCTACCCCGTCTTCCGAGGCCTCTTCGGGCGGCCCACCGCGGTGAACAACGTGGAGACCCTCGCCGCCGTGCCCTGGATCATGCGGCACGGCGGCGAGGCGTACGCGGACCTCGGACACGCGGAGGAAGCGGGGACCAAACTCGTCTGCCTCAACGAGCGCTTCCACCGCCCCGGCGTCTACGAGGTGGAGTTCGGAACACCGCTGACCACGATCGTCGACGAGCTGGGCGGCGGTCTGCACGACGGCACGCTGAGGGCGTTGCAGGTCGGCGGGCCGCTGGGCGGCTTCCTGGCCCCGGACGCCCTTGACACCCCCTTGCTGACCGGCGCTCTGGCGGGCCGTGGTGTCCCTTTGGGCCACGGAAGCCTCGTCGCCATCGACACCTCGATTTCGGCGCGAGCCCTGCTGCGCCACGTGTGGGCCTTCGCGGCGTCGGAGAGCTGCGGCGCCTGCGCACCGTGCCGCGTGGGTTCGCTGCGCGGATCGGAGCTGGCGGAACGGTTCGGAACGGACGATGGCCCCGAGGTCCCCGCCCTGCTGGAACGGCTGATGGACGTCATGGAGACGGCGAGCCTGTGCGCGTTCGGCCGCGGAGTTCCAGGCTCCGTTCGCAGCCTGCTGCGCGTTTACCGCGAGGAACTCGGGCTGGGGCCGAGATGACCTTGGTGCGCGTCGCGGGCCGGTGGGTCGAGGTGGCCGAGGGGACCACCGTGCTGGCGGCGGTGCGTACGGCGGGAGTGTCGCTGCCCGCGCTCTGCCAGGACGACCGCCTGTCGCCGCAGGGCTCCTGCCGGGTCTGTTTGGTGGCGGCGGTTCCGGGAGGCGTGGTCGCGGCCTGCACGACACCCGCCGTCGAAGGCATGACCGTCGACCCCTTCGACCACCGGGCCAGGGAGGCGGCACGCGGCGCGCTGGAACTGATCGTCTCCGAACTGCCGGAGCGGGCGTCGGACCTCCCCGCCGACCGCAGCGAGCTGGTACGGGCCTGCCAGGATCTCGGCGTGACCCGCAGCGCTTTCAGCGGTGCCGTCCATCACCGCGGCCTCGACCACTCGCACCCGTATGTGAAGTTCGACGGCGATCTGTGCATCGCTTGCGGACGCTGTGTGCGGATGTGCGCGGAGGTGCAGGGGACGTTCGCGCTGGAGCTCGCGGGACGGGGCTTCGAGACGTCCGTCATGGCGGGGGCCGGCGAGCCGTGGGTGTCTTCTCCCTGCGTCGGCTGCGGCGGATGCGTGGACACCTGCCCCACAGGTGCCCTTTCGGAGCCGGGCCTCCTGGATCCGAGGCCCATGGAACGGAGCGTCACGACGACGTGCGGATTCTGCGGGGTGGGCTGCGCACTGCGTGTCCATGTCCGCGATGAGGCCGTGTCCGTCGTCACCCCGGCGGACGGCCCGGTCAACCGTGGCCACGCGTGCGTGAAGGGACGTTTCTCCCACGGGTTCGCCCGGTCACCGGAACGGCTCACCAGCCCGCTGCTGCGTCGCGGCGGACGCGGATCGCCGCTGGAACCCGTCACCTGGCAGGAGGCGCTCGCCTTCACCGCGGACCGTCTGGCCGCCCTCAGGGATTCCTACGGCGGCGGCGCGATCGGTGTCATCTCCTCCGCCAGGATGACCAACGAGGAGAACTACCTCGCCCAGAAGTTCGCCCGCACCGTCCTGGGCTGCAACAACGTCGACAACTGCTCGCGGCTGTGCCACGCGCCCTCGGCGGCCGGCCTGACCGCCTCGTTCGGGCTGGCGGGCGGCACCAACCCGCTGGAGGACGTGGACCGGGCGGACTGCGTGCTCCTGGCCGGAGCCAACCCCACCGAAGCCCATCCGGTCGTCGGAGCACGCATCAAACAGCGGGTCCTGGGCGGGGCCCGGCTCGTCGTGATCGACCCGCGCCGCACCGAGCTGGCCGCGTTGGCCGACGTGCATGTGCGCAACCGGCCCGGCTCCAACGTGGCGGTCTTCAACGGGCTCGCCCGGCTCCTCATCGACGGGGGGCACACCGACGAGGAGTTCCTCGCCGCGCGGGCCTCGGGGTTCGCCGAGCTGTCGGCCGTGCTGGAGGAACATCTCCCGCAGGAGACGGCGCGGATCGCCGGAGTGCCCGTCGAGGACTTGGAGGCCGCCGCACGGTTGTACGGGCAGGCCGAGAACCCCGTGATCATCTACGGGTTGGGCGTCACCGAGCACCTCCACGGCACCGACGGGGTGCGGACCCTGGCGAACCTCGCCATCCTCAAGGGCGCGGTCGGCACCCCCGGCTGCTGCGGCGTGCTGCCGCTGCGCGGCCAGAACAACGTCCAGGGAGCCTCCGATATGGGGGCGCTCCCGGATCTCCTGCCCGGCTACCAGCAACTCGCCTCCCCGGCGGTCCGCGAGCGGTTCTCCGCCGCCTGGGGCCGTCCGGTGCCGGAAGAGACCGGGCTGCGCATTCCGCAGATGTTCGACGCCGCGGTCCGCGGTGACCTCAAGGCGCTGTACGTGATCGGCGAGGACATCGCCTCCTCCGACCCCGACACCACCCATGTCGTCGCCGCGCTGAAGGCGTGCGAGCTGGTAGTCGTCCACGACCTGTTCCTGTCGTCCACCGCCGAGCACGCCGACGTGGTGTTCCCCGCGGCTTCCTTCCTGGAGAAGGACGGCACCTTCGTCAACTTCGACCGGCGTGTGCAGCGCGTACGCTCCGCGGTGAAGCCTCCCGGCCAGGCCCGCGCCGACTTCGAGATCCTGCACCTGCTCTCGGAGCGCATGGGGGAGTCCTTGGGATGCCCGTCACCCGCGGAGGCCTTCGCCGAATGCGCCGGGCTGACGCCTCTCTTCGCGGGCATGTCCCACGACCGGCTCGACCGCGACGGCCCCCTGCACTGGCCCTGCCAGGACGCCCAGGACCCCGGCCGGGCCGTCCTCCACCTGGACCGGTTCGCCACCCCCGACGGCCGCGCGGCGCTGGCCGCCCGCCCCTACCTGCCCCCGGGGGAGTCACCGGACGGAGACTTCCCCTATGTCCTGGTCACCGGACGCCGCCTCGTCCACTACAACACCGGATCGATGACCCGCCGCACCCCAAACTCGGACCTGCTGCCGACCGAGACACTCGACATCAGCCACGCGGACGCGACCGCTCTCGGCATCGCCCAAGGCGACCTGCTGGAGGTGGCCAGCCGCCGGGCGACGATACGGCTTCCCGCCCGGATCACCGACGAGGTGAACCCGGGCGAGCTCTTCACCTCGTTCCACTTCCCCGACGCGCAGGCCAACCGCCTCACCTCCGC
Source organism: Actinocorallia sp. B10E7 (assembly GCF_039871655.1). Classification (NCBI taxonomy): domain Bacteria; kingdom Bacillati; phylum Actinomycetota; class Actinomycetes; order Streptosporangiales; family Thermomonosporaceae; genus Actinocorallia; species Actinocorallia sp. B10E7. Next base: position 463,502 of record NZ_JBDPLZ010000003.1, on the reverse strand, counting down.
GTACACCGACACCTCGACGGGCTGCCCCGAGTACAAGGTCACCGCTGTGGCGGTACGCGCAGCGCGCGAATGAAGCGGATGCCGGTGGATCCGGTCAGAAGCCGGCGGTGATGCGGGTGAACTGCCAGGGGTCCTGGGGGACGCCGCTGCAGTTGGTCCTGACGTCGCCGGGGCAGGGGCGGTCGCGGTTGACCGACCAGAACGCCAGGCGGCCCAGGCCGCGGGAGGAGGACCAGTCGCGGATCGCCTTCCAGGTGGCGGGAGTGGTGATCTCCTTCTGGTCGGAGTGCCCGTTCATGCCGGAGATGCCCATCCGGCTGTAGGCGGTGCTGTCGCTCCAGCCCCATACGGAGACCAGCTCGCGCTTGAGGCCTTCGGCGGCGCTGACGGTGTCGGCGTGCAGGTCGGAGCCGCCGAAGTTGAACGGCATGATCGTGTAGTTGTCGATGTCCACGCCGAACGTTTTGGCCTGCCGGATGAGCCGCACGCCCCAGCCGTCCGGGCCGTTCTTGTCAGTGCTCATCGTGACGATGACCTGGACGCCGGGGTTGTCCCGCTTTACGATCTTCAGACCGCGCAGGATGCGGTCCTGGACGGCGGCGTTCTTCAGCTCGTCGTCGTTCTCCAGGTCGAAGTCGACCGCCGCCGGACGGTGGGCGTCGATGACCTTCTGGACCGCGGCCGCGTACTCCTCCGGGCTGGAGCAGGCGGGGCCGAGCTTGCGTCCCGACCAGCCGCCGAAGGAGATCTGGACGTTCCCGCCCGCCGCCTTGATCCGCGAGATCGTCCGGGCGTCGACGCCTCCCCGGAGCGGGCGGTCGCCGTCCCAAGCCGGATCGCATCCGCCGCCGGAAAGGACGAAGGCCATGGTGAAAGACCTGATCCCGGTCTCTTTCATCACCGTCTCGACCTCTGGCGGACGTCCCCAGCCCAGGTGGAGGTACGCGGTGGCCGTCGGGCTCCCCGCAGCCGAGGGAGTGCGAGTGCAGCCACGCGTCTTCACCTGGAGGGTCCTGCGCTTGGACTCCCCTTGCGCGTTGAAGGCCACGACCTCCAGCCGGTACGACCGGCACGCCTTCAGGCCTTTGATCCGAAGCTTGTTCCCGTTCCCGGCCGCCAGGAGCTTCGTCCCGTCGTACACCCGGTAGCCGGTGACGTCCCCGCCGGAGGCACCCCACTTCAGCGACACGCTCGAGACGTCGACGGCCGTCGTGGGCTCGGCCGGAACCTTCGGAACCCGGGTCTTCTCGAGCTGCTTCGGCAAGGCGGACTGCTCCGTGGCCGCCGAGGACGGCTCCGGTTCCGGCTTCGGAGTCCACGAGGCCGAGTGCCGCTCACGCTGCTTGCTCCCGTCGGCGGCGAGCACCGCGACGGCCCCGGCTCCGATACCTCCGGCCACGACCCCGGCGACGATGCCGATGCCCAGATCAACGCGCCTCATACGACGACTCCTCGGCCAGAAGGGAAAAGAGCCCCATAAGCCTAGAGCACACGTTCTTTTCCGGCAGTGCCCGCGGCGTTCGGAGTTCTCGATCTGCTCAGAAGCCGGCGGTGATGCGGGTGAACTGCCAGGGGTCCTGGGGGACGCCGCTGCAGTTGGTCCTGACGTCGCCGGGGCAGGGGCGGTCGCGGTTGACCGACCAGAACGCCAGGCGGCCCAGGCCGTGGGAGGAGGACCAGTCGCGGATCGCCTTCCAACTGGCGAGGGTCGTGACCTCCTTCTCGTCGGAGTGGCCGTTCATGCCGGAGATGCCCATCCGGCTGTAGGCGGTGCTGTCGCTCCAGCCCCGCGCGGCCTTCAGCGCGCGCTTGAGGCCCTGGGCGGCGCGGACGGTGTCCGTGCGCACGTTGGAGCCGCCGAAGTTGAACGGCATGATCGTGTAGTTGTCGATGTCCACGCCGAACGTTTTGGCCTGCCGGATGAGCCGCACGCCCCAGCGGTCCGGGCCGTTCTTGCCGGTGCTCATCGTGACGATGAGCCGGATGCCGGGGTTCTTCCGCTTCACGATCTTCATGCCGCGCAGGATGCGGTCCTGGACGGCGGCGTTCCTCAGCTCGTCGCTCTCCATGTCGAAGTCGAGCGCGGTCGGCCGGTAGGCGTCGACGACCTTCTGGACCGCGGCCGCGTAGGCCTGCGGGCTGGAGCAGGCGGGGCCGAGCTTGCGTCCCGACCAGCCGCCGAAGGAGATGTGGACGTTCCCGCCCGCCGCCTTGACCGCCGCGATGGTCCTGGCGTCGACGCCTCCCTTGAGCGGGCGCCCGCCGTCCCAGGCGGGGGCGCATCCGCCGTCGGAGAGGATGAAGGACATGGTGAACGTCTTGAGCCCGGTCGCCTTCATGACCTTCTTCACCCGCGGCGGACGCCCCCAGCCCAGGTGCAGGTAGGTCGTCGCCACGGGGTTCCGCGCGGCTCTCTCGCAGCCACCGGTCCGCACCTGGAGGGTCGTGGGCCTGGATTCGCCCTTCGCGTTGAAGGCGGACACGGCCAGCTTGTACGCCGAGCAGGGCTTCAGGCCTTTGACCTGCAACTCGTTGCCGTTCCCGGCCGCCAGGAGCTTCGTCCCGTCGTACACCCGGTAGCCGGTGACGTCCCCGCCGGAGGCACCCCACTTCAGCGACACGCTCGAGTCGTCGGCGGTCGTCTCGACGGGTTCGGCGGGAGGGGAGAGGTCCCGGTTCTTCGCGAGTTGCTCCGGCGCGCCGGCCGGCTCGGTGTCCTTCGGCGATGCCGTCGCCGGCGTCTTCGGCTTCTCTCCGTCCGACCGGGTCGCCACGAGGGCTCCCGTTCCGATGCCCACGGCCACGACCCCGGCAACGATTCCGATGCCCAGATCAACGCGCCTCATGCGGCTCCTCAGTCACGGGGGAAAAATCCGCCCAAGCGTAAAACACTACCCATCAGGCGTAAGGCCAAAACGACACTAAAGATCATTACGTTATGAAAAGCCCTTGGCTTCGGGCTTCTCGGCCGCCGGTGCGGCGGGTTCAGCGCCGGAACACGACGGCGGAGACCGGCAGCACCGGGTTCTTGCGTCCCAGCAGCGACAGCGTGAAACCGTGCTCGGGCACGACGCCGCACAGCTCTCCCGGCTCTACCCGGACGCCCCGGGCCTCCAGGTCGGCGGCGACCTCGGCATAGGGGCGGCCCAGCAGCCGGACATCGCCGAAGCGCGCGGTGCCCTTGGCCCCCACATAGCCGATGACCAGCGTCTTCAGCCGCTCGTCCTCATCGAAGGTCAGGATCAGCCCGTGGTCGAAGTACCAGTCCTGGGCCGCCCCGCCGTAGGAGGGGACGCTCTGCAGCGCGGGCCCCAGCCGCTCGCGCAGCTCCCACCTGTCCTGCCCGAGCCGCACCGTAGGCGTGCCCTCGCCGGACACCAGGACGTGCTCGGTGATCGGCTCGACGCCGGGCTCCCGGGACATCCTGAGCACGCCCTCCGAGGGGCTGCGCAGGAACACCCCGATCGACTGCACGCCCAGGGAGTCGTCCTCCGGGTCCGCCGCGGTGAGGTTGAACCCGGCCTCGGGCACCTCGCAGCCGGCCTCGCCGTCGACCACCCGGTGCCCGCGCTCCCGCAGGTCCGCGACGACCTTCCCGTAGGGGCGGCCGGTCAGCAGGACGTCGTCGTAGTGGGCCGGGGCGACGTCGTGGAGCTCCAGGTAGAACAGTCGGTCCAGGTCGTCGTAGAAGAGGATCAGGTCGCCCTCGATGTAGTGGTCGCACACGCCGGTCGCCCAGACAGCCTTGCGGAACGTCCTGACCTCTCCCACCGCGTCCCCGAACGCCCGGGAGAACTGCCGGGTGATCTCCCGCCTGGTCCTGCCGAACAGGATGGGCTTGGCGAGCAGTCCCCCTATGCCTTTGAAAGGCAGAATCTCCCACCCGAAAAGACTCACCTGGGAATGATGCCAGAGATGGGATGCGTCACGGGCCTGACCTTGTCTCGGACGCGCGAACGGCCCCCTGGGAGATCCCGAGGGCCGTCGAGCCGCCAGAGCCAGAAGCCGGGCAGAGGAAGCTGAACCCGGCGAGTTTGGAGAGGCTGCCGCTGTAGCCGCAGATGATGGAGCCGGTGAGCAGAGGGATGATGAGCGGGCATACCGGTCAGGATTCTTCGATCTTGGCATGCACCTGCTTGTGCAGTTGATCCACGATCTCGAAGAGCTGGTCGACGTCGAGTAGGCGGGCTCTGTCGATGATGATGCGGCGTGCCGTGTCGAACCGCTCGGGGGCTGTGAGCCGACCGGTGTGCAAAGTGTGCTCGTATTCGCGCTGGAACCGGCGCACCTGTTCTCGGGTGAGCTCGAGCTCGATGGCGATGGCTTCTTGGGGCACTTTGTTCTCGCGGGCCCGGCTGCATGTATGCCAACTCATAAGTAGGCCTATGCCACATGTTGGGTTGGCCTACACTGCTCAAGAAGTTTAAAGAGGAACCGTTCGCGTTTGCATCGGCAGGCTCCGCTCCCTTGGCCTCCTTGAACTGGTGAAGCCGCACAAGGCACCGGGTCGCGCTGGGGGAGAGGGGCGTGCAGCGGAGTACAGGATGACGACTCCGGACGACCTGCTCCTGCGTGCTGCTTACCTCGACCCAAACGAGCAGGAGGTGACGGTCCCCCAGGGGTGGACATTCCTCCCGTCCGCAAGCCGAGGGCGAAGAAGAGCGACGTGGCTGTGGATAACCCAAGATCCCCCCGAAAAAGGTGTGAGGGATCCCTCGGTGATTCGGAAAGGCATGAGGGATCCCCCGGTAACCAGGACCACTGACCAGGACCACAACTACCGACCAGGTCCACGAAAAAATCACCGGGCCCACGACTCGGAGTCCTGTGATCACGGGCTGAGGTGGAAGTCTCTCGGGACCCTGCCGAAGCTGTGGACAACGCCCGAAGCAAGCCGCGCCGTGGTCGAGGACGGGCAGAGTGTAAGTTTCCACTTATGCGTGGAGGAGGCTTGATGTCGGTGAGCGGATGGGGCGGAGCCCACTGGGTGGACCATGTGGCGCGGCACGCCCACGCGCGTCCGGACGGGGTCGCGTTGCGGTTCGAAGGGGCCTCTACGACCTGGGCGGAACTGCACCGGAGGGTCCAGGCCCTGGCCGGCGGGCTGCACGCGCGGGGGGTGCGGCAGGGCGACCGCGTCGTGGTGCTGATGACCAACCGGCCGGAGTTCGTCGAGACCGTCGTCGCGGTGAACCTGCTGGGCGCGATCGCGGTCCCGGTGAACTTCCGCCTGTCGGCGGCAGAGGCGTCCTACATCGTCGCCGACAGCGGCGCCCGGGTGATGGTCGCCGACAGCGGGCTCGCCCCGCTCGCGGCCACGGTGCGCTCGATCGGCGAGGGCGCGCTCGCCTGCCTGGTGACGGGAGAGGCCGCGGCCGAGGCGGGACCGGACGCCGAACGGTACGAGGACGTGCTGGCCGAGGGAGCCGAGCCGCCTTCGGCGCGGATCGACGAGCGGGACACCGCGCTGATCATGTACACGTCGGGGACGACGGGGCGCCCCAAGGGCGCGATGCTCTCGCACCTGAACCTGCTCATGCAGTCGTTCACCCTCATCCGCGCGTGGCGGCTGTTCGGCGACGACGAGATCAACCTGTGCGCGTCCCCGCTGTTCCACATCGGGGCGATCGGTTCGGTGGCCCCGATGCTGATGGTCGGCGCCACCACGGTGGTCCTGCCGAGTGGGCAGTTCGACGCCGCCGCGACCCTCGGGCTGATCGAGTCCGAGGGGATCACCAGCGCGTTCCTCGTCCCGGCGCAGTGGCAGGTGTTGTGCGCCGAGCCGTCGGCCTCCGAGCGGGCCCGCTCGCTGCGGACGATCAGCTGGGGCGCGGCGCCCGCGACGGTGACGCTGCTGGAGCGCATGGCCGAGGTGTTCCCGCACGCCTCGAACGTCGCGGTGTTCGGGCAGACCGAGATGTCCCCGGTCACCTGCGCGCTGGAGGCGCAGGACGCGCTGCGCAAGATCGGTTCGGTGGGCAGGCCGGTGGCGACGGTCGCGGCGCGGATCGTGGACGGCGGCATGAAGGACGTCGCGCCCGGCGAGGTCGGCGAGATCGTCTACCGGGGGCCGTCCACGATGTCGGGGTACTGGAACAACCCGGAGGCCACCGCGGAGGCGTTCGAGGGCGGCTGGTTCCACTCCGGCGACCTGGTGCGGGCCGACGAGGAGGGCTTCATCTACGTCGTCGACCGCAAGAAGGACATGATCATCTCGGGCGGGGAGAACATCTACTGCGCCGAGGTGGAGAACGCCCTGGCCGCGCATCCGGCCGTCGCCGAGGTCGCGGTGGTCGGCGTGCCGCACGAGCGCTGGGGGGAGACTCCGCTCGCGGTGATCGTCCCGGCGCCGGGGTCGCAGGCCCCGACGGTGGAGGAGCTGTCCGAGTGGTGCAAGGACCGGCTGGCCTCCTACAAGAAGCCGACGGCCGTCGTCGAGGTCGCGGAACTGCCGCGTAACGCCTCGGGGAAGGTGCTCAAGCACGAGCTGCGCGCGGCGCACTCCGGCTGAGCCGACGACGTGGGACCGCCCCGGATTCCGGGGCGGTCTTTTCTTCCGGCTTGCATTCTCACAATCGAGAACGTTATCGTTCTCGATTGTGAGAAAGGTTGATGTGGTCCTCCACCCGATCCGGCTGCGGATCGTGCAGGCGTTCCTCGGCTCCGGCACGCTGACCACCCGGCAGCTGGCCGAACGGCTGCCGGACGTCCCGCAGGCCACCCTCTACCGCCATCTGGGCACGCTCGCCGAGAACGGGATCCTCGTCGTCGAGCGGGAGAACCGGGTGAGAGGAGCCATCGAACGGGTCTACAGCCTGCCCGCCGACTCCGCCTCGCTGACCGGAGCCGACCTCGAAGGAGCCACGCCCGAAGAACACCTGCGGTACTTCGCGACGTTCCTGGCGGCACTCCAGGGCGAGTTCACCCGCTACCTGAGCCTGCCCGAGACCGACCTGGTCGCCGACGGAGTCGGCTACCGCACGTTCGCGCTGAACCTCACCGATGAGGAGTTCACCGCCTTCATGGCGGAACTCGGGGAGGTCGTCGCCCGCGCCGCCGCCAACCCTCCGGCCCCCGGTCGGCGCCGCCGCGCGTTCGCCCGCATCACCATGCCCCTGGAAGGACGAGAAGACCCATGACCGCTCAGACCGCCGGCATCAGGACGCTGCAGCGCTCGGCCCTGCTGACCGTCCCCGTCCTCCTGGTGCTCCTGCCGCTGTTCGCCCTCGCCCTCGGCTGGTGGAAGGGCGCCCCGGACTGGACCGCGATCGGCCTCGGCGCCGCCGGCTGGCTGGTGGCGCTCATGCTGCGCGGCCCCGTCGCGGCCGCCGTCGCCAAGCAGCCCGGGGAACGCGCCGCGCTGATCGTCGCCTCGGCCTCAGGCCCGTGCGAGGAACTCGTCCGCCTCGCCCTCGTCGTCCTCCTGCTGTCGGGAGCCGAGGAAGCGCTGTGGGCGGGGTTCGGCTGGGGCGCCGTCGAGATCGTCTACACCGTCGTCAACGCGCTGGTCATCCGCTCCCTGCTGGGGCGGAACGACCCTCAGGCCGTGGAGGCCCGCGCGCTCCTCGAGGCCCAGGGCACCCTGCGCGCCGACGGCCCTGTGTGGGCCTTCCTCGAGCGGATCGGCGCGACCCTCCTGCACATCGGCTTCACTCTTCTCCTGGTGTGGCAGCCCTGGATCGTCCTGGCCACCGTCCCGCTGCACTCCGCGGTCAACCTCGGCATCGTCCGGCTGACCCGCGTCTCGTTGCCGCTGGCCGAGGGACTCTTCGTCGCACTCAGCACGACGGTCTTCGCCCTCGGGGCCTTCCTGGTGCTCTGACCTGCGGCTCGGATCGTCTTCCCGCGGAAGGCGGTCGGTGACAGCGGGCCCGGAGGACGGATATCGTGCCGTTCAACCTGATCTTCCTGGGAATGGGCTGATGCGGGATGAACGAGATGACGGTCCGTCCTCCGAGCGGCGTGCCGATCCTGGAAGGGCGACGCGTAGGGCAGATCGGGATCATCGTGCCGGACATGGATGCGGCGCTGGCGTCCTACAGCGCGTTCTGCTCGCCGGGACGGTGGCGGATGGTCGAGCCCTCCGACCCGATGCCGGGCTCGACCTACCGGGGTGAACCCGGACGTTTCTCTGCCCGGCTGGCCTTCGGAGGAACCGATCCGGAGATCGAGCTGATCCAGTCGCTGCAAGGGCCCAGCGTCTACAGCGAATGGCTCGGCACGCGCGGCCACGGGGTACACCACCTGGCCGTCTTCGTGGACTCCCTGGAGGACTCCACCCGGGCGATGGAGAGCGCGGGGTACCCGGCGGTGCAGTCCCTGCTCGGGTACGGGCCTGCCAGGGACGGCGGATACGTCTTCTACGACACGGTCGCCGAACTCGGCTACTTCCTCGAGGCGATCAAGCTCTCGAGCCGTTGACGTCCGTCAGGATCCGAGGAGCGCAAGCCGACCCTCAAGATCATTCTCAGTGATGGCGGCTGTCCGCGGGTTCCTTGACTCCGGACTCAACGGTCATCTGGGTATGCGGTCGAGGACCCGTTCGACGAGCGCCGTGTCGCAGTGCTCGACCACCTCGGTGATGCGTCCGTCAGCGACGCGGAAGATGTAGCAGTACGTCTGGTGGTACGGCTCTCCGTTCATCGTCGTGGCGTAGCCTCGGGCTTGCACCATGACACGGTCGCCGTCGGCGAGGATGAGGTCCGCTTCGCTGCGATAGTCACCTGCGAACTGTGCCATGAGCGGGCGCAGCAGCCCGTTCACCACCACCGGCTTCGAGGCCCACTCTCCGGCCCATGACCAGTTCCCCGGGAACACCCATCGGCAATCGTCGGCCAGGGCGTCGCTCATCGCGCGAACGTTCCCTTCAGCCATGTGCTCGAAGATGCGCTGGACGAACTGCTTGTTCTGGTCGATATCCATGTGATGAGAGGTTAGGCAGCCGCAAGACATGCGACAAACGATGATCTCGCATGACCGGTATCATGTTTTCGCATGGCTGAGTTCACGCTGCTGGGTCTGCGCGTCGTCCGCGAGGCGGCCCGCTGCGGCTCCTTTTCCATGGCGGCCGAGCGGTTGGGCTACACGCAGTCGGCCGTCTCGCGTCAGATCGCGCTGATGGAGCAGGCCGCCGGCCGACCGCTGTTCGAGCGCCAGGCACGCGGCGTGCGGATGACCGCCGCCGGCAGGATCGTCGTCCGGCACGCCGAGGCGGTTCTCGGTGAGCTGGCCGCCACGCGAGAGGATCTGCGCGACCTCGGCGCACGCTCACCGGGTCGGCTGCAGGTCGGAGCGTTCTCTACCGCCATGGCGGATCTGGTACCCCGGGCGATCGCCGGCTTCGTCCGGACGCACCCGCACACCCGCGTGCCGCTGCGCGAAGGGATCAGCCGCAGCCTTCTGACGTCTCTCAGCAAGGGACGCCTCGACTTGGCGGTGGTGACCCCGCCCGACCGCCTGCCGGTCGGTGTCGAGACCACCCCCCTGCTCGACGACCCGCTGCTCGTCGCGACCCCACGAGAACACCCTTTCGTCGGCCTGGCGAGCGTCACGACCTCGATGCTCCGCGGAGAACGCTGGATCGTGGGCAGCACCGAACCGGACTCGACTCTTCTCGGAGCGTGGATGGACGCCGAGCACAAGCCCGACGTCGCTTTCGTCGCCCGTGACTGGGTCGCCAAACTCGGCCTGGTCTCTGCCGGGCTGGGCGTCACGGTCGTTCCCGGTCTCGCCGTGCCGGCACTGCCGGCGTCGATCGAGGTCGTGCGCATCGATCATCCCGCGGCGATCCGCACCACCGCTGTGGCCTACCGCCGCGACATGGCGGACGACCACGACCGGCGCGCCTTCACCGACACGCTCCTCGACGCCGCAGCCGAGACGTCGGCCAGCGTACGTTTTCGGCTTCGCCACGGTGGTACGGCAGGTAGATCCCATGGATGAGGCCTGGGATTCCCCTAGCTACCGCGAGTCAGGGCGTCCGGCCCGCCGTGAACTCGGCGATAGAAGATCGACTCGCCGTCTGATGTCCGTCTCATGGTTTTTGTCCTGGGGCACACTGGATGGCGTGAACGAGGAACAGATCGGGCGGTACCTGGCGAGGATCGGCGCGGACAGGCCGGACAAGCCCGACCTCGAAGGACTGCGCGTCCTGCAGTACGCCCACCTGCGGGCGGTGCCCTTCGAGAATCTGAGCATCCATCTGGACGAGCCGATCGTCCTGGAGGAGGCCGCCCTCTACGAGAAGATCGTCCAGCGGCGCCGCGGAGGCTTCTGCTACGAGTTGAACGGCCTGTTCTCAGCCCTCCTGCGCGCCCTCGGATACGAGGTGACGCTGCTGGCGGGCCGGGTACGCGGCTCCGACGGCACCCTCGGCATCCCCTACGACCACCTGACCCTGCGCGTCGACCTGGACGAGCCGTGGCTGGCCGACGTCGGCTTCGGACACTTCACCGACGGGCCGCTGCGCCTGAACGCGCGGACTCCGCAACACGACCCCTCCGGTGTCTACCGCGTCGCCGAGAGCGGCGGCTTCCTGGAGGTCCACGACTCCGAGGACTCCCTCCTCATCGACCCTCGCCCCGCCGAACTCGAGGATTTCAGAGCCGCCTGCTGGTGGCACCGCACGTCCCCCGACTCGCACTTCACCCGTTCCCCCGTCTGCAGCATCCGCACCGCCACCGGCCGCGTCACCCTCAGCGGCACCAAACTGATCACCGCCGAAGGCGACGCCCGCACCGAGACCGTCCTCCCCGACGACGCCTCCGTCCTCGCCGCCTACCGAGACCACTTCGGCCTCGTCCTCGGCCGCGTGCCGGTACCGCGCAGAACCTGACCGCCGCTCGCGGCCCTGGCGCGGTCTTCGACGGGCTCGCCGTCAGGGTGTCGTTCCCCTTCTCGGCTCCGAAGAGAGGTCAAACGAGCTCGAGTCCGCCGTCGAGCGTGAGCACCTGACCGGTCATCCAGGTGGTGCCGGGATCGGCCAGACGCAGGATCCAGGCGGCCACCTCCTCCGGTTCACCACGTCGCCCCAGGGGAATGGCCTTCCTCTCCTCACGCTTGATGCGTTCGACCTCACCGGCCGGCAGCCCCGCGACGGACAGGGCCTCGCTCTCGGTGGGCCCGGGAGCCAGAGCGTTGACCCGGACGCCGTCAGCGGCCAGTTCCAGAGCCCAGCTGCGGGTGAGATGTTCCAGCGCGGCCTTGGACGCGGCGTAGTGGGCCGCGCCCGGCAGAGGACGATGGCCGTAGGTGCTGGACACGTTGACGATCGTGCCCTTGGCCCGGCGCAGGTGGGGGAGAGCGGCACGGGCCAGGAGGCCGGGGGCGGTGACGTTGAGCGCGAACAACTCCGCGATGCCTTCGGCGGTGGCCTCTTCCAGCGGCATCATCCGGGTGGCTCCCGCATTGTTCACCAGTACGTCCACCCCGCCGCAGAGTGCGGCAGCGGCTTCGACGACCTCCTCGGGTGCTCCGGGGGCGCACACATCAGCGGCGTGCACGGCGATCGCGGGATGCAGCCCGGCGGTCGTATCCAGCGCCTCCTTGCGGCGGCCCACCCCGAGCACCCGGGCTCCCGCCCTGGCGAACGCCAGTGCGGTGGCACGCCCGATCCCCGATCCGGCGCCGGTGACGATGACGGTCTTTCCCTCCAGCGAGCCGTCAGGCATATACCCTCCTTTGTTCGAAGTTCGTAAAACATCGAACAAGCTACCATTGTCCTCATGAAACAGGCGCGGCATCCCGAACCCCACGAGATGACCCTCATCGCGGTCATGGGAGCCCTCAGCGACCCCATCCGGGTAGGGCTCGTCCGGGTGCTGTCCGACGGCCGCGAACGAGGCTGGGGCCAGCTCCGTGCACCCGTCGCGAAATCCACCCTCAGTCACCACCTGCGGATCCTCCGCGACGCAGGCGTCACCCGCACCCGCCAGGAAGGCACCCGCTGCTACGTGGAGCTGCGCCGCGCCGACCTCGAATCGCGGTTCCCCGGCCTGCTGGACGCCGTCCTCAACGCCGCCCACGCCGACGACGTGGGCCTCCAAGTCGGCCTGAACGACACCGCTTCCTGAGAAGGGCGGAATGACCGGCAGATGCACAACGACGTCCTCAAGGTCGACGCGGGTCGCCCGTTGCGGTAGGTGGCAACACCCTGATTCCGCCGGAAGCCGGTTGTACGTCAACGCAACCCCTCCCACGGCCTGAATCCCTGAAGGGCTCCGGGCGGGACGGGGCGTCCGTCAGTTCAAGGACTCGTGGGCGCGGGCCGTCCAGATGGCGAGGGCGGCGGTGAGGGCGCAGGCGGCGCCGAGCCAGAGAACACCATGGAGGGCGAGGGAGTCGACGATGACGCCGCCGAGCAGCGCGCCGAGGCCGATGGACAGGTTGAACACCGCGACCCACAGGGCGGACGCGGCCTCCACCGCCTGCGGCGCTACCTTGATCATCCAGGTCTGCAGGCCGACCGACACGCCGCCGTAGGCCAGGCCCCATGAGAGGAGGATGATCGTCCCGCCGACGGGCCGGGCAAAGGCTGTTTCATCGTGAACACCGCCACCGAACTCGGCACCGTCGACGCCGAGATCGCCGCCCGCACCGAGGCCGCCTTCGACGTCACCCTCGACGCCTTGCGCACCCTCCTGCGCGAGGCCCGCCGCCGCGGCGAACTGGCCGCCGGCCTCGACCTCGACGCCGCCGCGGAACTCCTGTTCACCACCGTTCTCGGCCTGCGCGTCCGCGAACGCGCAGGCCACGACCCCGCCCGCCTCTCCGCCGCCGTCGCCTCCCTGGGCCCGGCCCTCTCCTGACTCCACGACCGCCGGCCGTACAGAGGCAGCTTCAGGGGAGCGGTGCGAAGAACCGCGAGGGCGGTACCTGCCGTATGAGAAATAACCTCGCAGTTCCCGCGTCCACTGGCGGTCCGGCTGTACCCCTTCTCGCCTGTGACCTGGTCTTCTTTCTGCTCCCCGATTGCGGGAGCACGGGATGAGGGGACTTCAGGAAGCGTGAAGGTTCCTCTTCGTCGCCGATGTCTTCGCCCAAGTGATGAAGACGAGGGTGACCGTGCCGACTGGGCGCGGTGGACCCATTCGGCGCGGTTCGGTGCCGACGGGTCAGGCCTTCCCCACTGACGACGGGCCGGTGTGGCCGCCGTAAGTGGCGATCTTGTATTCGGTCGCCGCCAGCGACAGGGTCAGCTCCTTGAGCTGCCGGCGGATCGTGTCGCGGTGTTCGAGCAGCAGGTCAAGGCGCTCGGGGACGGTGTCGTCGCCCTCGTCGGCCAGCCGCACGTAGTGCTGAAGGTCGCGGATGGCCATCCCGGACAGGCGCATGCGGGTCAGGAACACCAGTCTCCGTACCGCCTCCGCGTCGTAGCTGCGGTGGCCGCTGGCGTCGCGGCCCACCTCGACCAGCCCGATCCGCTCGTAGTAGCGCAGCGTGTGCGGCGACATGTCGAGCAGGTCGGCGGCCTCCGTGATGGTCATGGGGTCGGTGGCGGCGCTGACGTCGACGAGGCGGTGGATTACCTCGACCGACATCGGGCCGTCGACCTCGTCGAGGGCGGCGAGCGCCTTCGACATCAGATCGTCCGTGGCCATGGCGACACTCTAGATCGGCCGGGCGGATGCGGGGGCGCCGGGGAAGTCGGCGGCACGCGCGGTAGGGGCCCAACGTTCGAGCTCCTCCAGGTTCTGCCGGTAGGACCTTCCGATGCGCTCGACCGCCTCACGCCCGAGCGGAAGGCGCAGCGGCAGCTCGTCACCGGCGACCAGGTCCACGATGATCTCCGCGGCCCGTACTGGATCGCCCTCCTGAATCCCGTCGGCGCTCGCCATGTCGTTGCGGACGGCCCCCAGCAGCCCGGTGTACGCGGCGCCGGCGTCGGCGAACCCGAGCACGTCGGGCGCGTTGAACGAGGTGCGGAACCGGCTCGGCTCGACGATCATCACCCGGACCCCGAACGGCGCGACCTCGCCGGCCAGCGCCTCCGACCAGCCTTCGAGCGCGAACTTGCCGGCCGAGTACGCGCCGACACCGGGGAAGGAGATGCGCCCGCCCTGGCTGCTCATCTGCACGATCGTGCCCGACCCCTGCTCGCGAAAGTACGGCAGGACGGCCCGCACGAGCGCCGCCGGACCCAGCAGGTGTAGTTCCAAAGACGCACGAAGCTCCTCTTCGCCGACCTCCTCGGCCGCGCCGACGACCCCGCGGCCGGCGTTGTTCACCAGCACGTCCACCCGATCGAACCGGTCGGCCGCCGACCGTACGACGTCCCCGGCGCGCCCGGTGTCACGCACGTCGAGTTCGGCGACCAGCACCTGGTCGCGGTGGGCGTCCGCGAGGTCGGCCACCGACCCGGGCCGCCGCACGGCCAGCACCACGTTGTCGCCCCGCCCGACCGCGCACTCGGCGATGGCACGGCCGAAGCCCGCCGACGCGCCGGTGATGATCCATGTCCGCTGAGACCCTGGTTGAGATGTCATGCCGGCGACGCTAGGAGTTCGAGCGCGCTCGAACGCAAGCGCGGCGTCCGCCGCTGCTCGTCGACGGTCTGCCTGCCGATGCGTTCACTGCCCCCGGTCGGCGTGCCGAGCCGTACGTCGTCTCTTGGGTTCGCCGCGAACCCAAGGCCGGATACGCCCACCACGGACCAAAGCCGCCCTCGGTTCGCTGAGGATCCTTCAGTTCGCCGCGGACCCTGGGGTTTCCCGGCCCTCCGCTCCCGAACGTGTCCCCAGCCCCAAAGTGGGTCGTGACGGCCCCGACGTCCCGAGCTACGGCGAGGGACCGGATGGCGTGCGCCTTTTCGATCGAGTCAGGAGGGAGGGCGGCCGGAGGCCTCCGGCCGCCGGGAAACAACGACCTCGGTACTCGGCCGACGTTGCCGACCGGACTCATCCCAGTCGGCCTCGGCTCCGGCTCCAAGTCGCCTTGGCGACACCATCGGGCACGCTGTGTCATGATCGATTACTCCACGTGACTTCACTGGAGGGGGTCTTCATGCGTGTTCGTCTGGCCTGCGCCGCCGCGACCCTGGGGATCGTCGGCTCCGTGCCGGTCGGTACGTCCGGGGCTTCGGCCGGGACGGGGGAGGTCGAGCCGGGGGTCTACCAGATCGCCACGCCCGAGGGGCAGTGCCTGGGCGGGACGGGGGAGAAGGACGTCTCGTTGTGGCTCGGACCCTGTGAAAGGAGCGGGTGGCAGGTGGAGGCCACAGAGGGCGGGTATGTGATCAAGCATGCGGTCACGGGCGGATGCCTGGCGCCCTCGGTGCTGAGGATCTATCCGCAGCGGGTGGGCGTCCGGGACTGCGGCGACCTCGACGAACGGTGGGCCATCACCGGGCTCGGCTCCGAGGACGGCCGGGAGCAGGTGCGGATCACGCGGCCCGACTACTACTCCTCGCTCTCCTGGCTCAGCGACAAGGAGCCGGTCTTCCTGCTGCCCCAAAGCCAGACCGGTAACCAGCGGTGGGTGCTCAAAAGGCTTTGACGGCATCAAGGAAAGAGGTTTCATGTTCGGTCGTCCAGGGCGGGCGCTGTCGGCGTCGGCCGCCTTCCTCGTGCCCGTGGTGTTCGTCTCCGGGGCTTCTGCCCCGGTGGAACCGGAGGCGAGGATCGCGCCGGGGGTCTACGAGCTCGTCGCCTCCGGCGGCAAATGCCTGCACAGTGACGACGGGGACCAGGCGATGGTGTCGGTCGGGGCATGCGACACCAGATGGAGGATCGCGGACAACGGCGAAGGATACGCCGTCAGGCACGCGGTGACCGGAAACTGCCTCGCCCCGTCACTGGCGGCGGTCTACCCGCCGCACGTGGCGACGCGCTCCTGTGAGATCTCCGACCCCGTCTGGACGATCCTCCGGACGGGCGCCGATGAGGTGACCATCTCGCTGGACGTGGGGTTCGCCCTGCTGAGCTGGATGGGGGACTATCCGCTGACCGTGCTCGTGGATGAGGAGCCCGTCGGAGGCGGGCAGCGGTGGGCGCTGCGCCAGGGCTGACGCCCCTCCCCGCCCTCTTCCAAGGGCGGGCTCTCACTCTTCGTCCAGGGCGCGGGCGAAGCGGGTGAGCAGGCGGGCGAACTCCTTCCTGTCCTCGGGGCTCCAGTCCTCGAGCAGGCCCGCGTAGAACGTCTGGCGGGTGCGGTGGGCGGTGTCGATGGCCAGGCGCCCGGCGGGGGTGAGCTCCAGGCAGCTGCGGCGGCCGTCCTCCTGGGAGGCGACCCGGCGGACGAAGCCCGCCTTGACCGCCTCGGCCACGATCCGGCTGGCGCGAGAGGGATCGACGGCCAGCCGGTCGGCGACGAAACCGACCGTCACGTCCTGCGGGTCCCGGGCCTCGTCGATCGCATCGATGACGGTGAGGGTGTTGAGGTCCATCGGGACGTCCAGGGACTGCAGGACCGTCCGGGCGAGGCTGCGGCGTGACTGCCTGCGGCGGATGCGGATCATCGCGGACTCGACGGCGTCGAGCACCACCGCCTCCACCGGGCTGAGTTCCTGACCACTCACGTTTCGATGCTATCGGCATATGGGTGGGCGAAGCAGGGCTTGACATCCAGCATTCGTATGCGAAAGTCATGTACATGTTCAAAGCATTCCCCTGCTGAAGGAGACACAAACCCATGTCCACCCCCTCTGCCGTCCGCTCCGGCGGCACCGCCTTGCTCCGGGGCTCGGCCGTCATCGCCGCGGTCCTGGCCGACGTCCTGATCTGGATCGTGGCCGACGTCTTCCTCGAATCCGACCTGCGTATCCCCGACGGGCCCGGCACCACCGCGACCAGCGCGCTCGCCCTCCCGGCGGTGGCCATCTCGGTGGCAGTGATCTCCCTGGCGGGCTGGGCTCTGCTGGCCGTCCTGGAACGCCTCCACCGCCACGGCCGCACCGCCTGGACGGTCGTCGCCCTCCTGGTCCTGGTCCTCTCCCTGTTCGCGCCGCTGTTCTCGCCCGGCCTCGGACCCGGCAACCGCGTCGCCCTGGTCTGCCTGCATCTGGCGGCCGCCGCGATCCTCATCCCCGCCTACCGCAGGCGGTGAGTCGCGGCCCGCGGTGCCCTTTGCGCTTCGCGCCGGGCCGAAGGCGCGCCGAAGACCCCGACGGGTTTCAGCGGCGGATGAGGCCGAGGTCGATGGCGGCGGCGACGGCGGCGGTGCGGGAGCTGACGCCGAGTTTGGTGTAGATGCGGGCCAGGTGGGATTTGACGGTGCCCTCCGTGAGATGGAGCCGCCAGCCGATGTGCTGGTTGGACAGGCCGTCGGCGACCAGGGCGAGGACCTCGATCTCACGCCGCGTCAGGGAGCTGTGGGGAGCGCGCAGACGGTTCATGAGCCGGTCTGCGACGGCTGGGGCGAGAGCCGTGCGGCCCGCGGCGGCGGTGCGTACGGCGGTCGCCAACTCCTCGGGCGGGGCGTCTTTGAGGATGTAGCCGGTGGCGCCGGCCTCGATGGCGGGCAGGATGTCGGCGTCGGTGTCGTACGTGGTGACGATCACGACGCGGGGCGCGCCGGGACGGACGGTGATGGCGGCCGTCGCCTCGGCACCGCTCATTCCCCCGCCGAACCGCAGATCCATCAGCACGACGTCGATGTCCGCCTCGGCGGCGCGGGTGACGGCCTCCTCCGCGGTGGCCGCCTCAGCCGCCACGATCATGCCGGGTTCGGTCTCCAGGACGGCGCGCAGACCGGCGCGCACGACGGGGTGGTCGTCGGCCAGCAGCAGGCGGATGGGGAGTCCGGTCACGGCTTGGTCCCGTCGGCGGAGCGGGTGGGGAGCCCGGCGGCCAGGACGGTTCCCCGACCCGGAGCGGATTCGACGGTGAGGGTGCCTCCCAGGGCGTGCACGCGGGCGCGCATGGCCGTCAGGCCGAAACCGCCGTTCTCGGGATCGGGGTCGGGCATCGCGGCGGGGTCGAATCCGGTGCCGTCGTCGACGATGTCCACGGCCACCCGGTCGCCGAGGTAACTCAGGGTGACGTCGACGGCCGTGGCGCGGGCGTGGCGAACGGTGTTGGCCAGGGCGGACTGGGCGACGCGCAGCAGGGCGACCTCATGAGCGGTGGGCAACAGGATGGGCCCGCCGGCGAGGTGGAAGCGCGCGGTGAGCCGGTGGCGGTCGGAGGTGGTGGCGCACAGCCGTTCTAGCGCGTCGGCCAGGGTGGTGCCTTCCAGGGAGGGCGGGGCCAGGGCCGCGACGAAGCGGCGGGCCTCGGCGAGGTTGTCCACTGCGGTCCGGCGGGCCTGGACGACGTAGTCTGCGGCGGTCCGGGTCTGGCCGGGCAGGGCGCGTTCGGCGGCGCGCAGCAACAGCTGGATGCTGGACAGGCCTTGGGCGAGGGTGTCGTGGATCTCGCGGGCGAGGCGTTCGCGCTCTTCCAGGACACCGGCGGTGTGCTGGGCGGCGGCCAGGTCGGCGCGGGTGGCGGTCAGCTCCTCGATCAGCAGCCTGCGCCGTTCACTCTCCCGGTACAGGGTCTGGTAGCCCCACACCACCGCCACCGACACCGCGGCGCCCAGGGCCGGGCCGATCCAGGCGGCCGCCGTGAAAGCGCCCCGGTGGACGGCGAAGGCCGCGATCGCGGCGAGCGCGGTGCCGATGACCGCGATCAGCCCGCCGCGGCGGGACAGCAGGTGGAGCTCGAGGAGGTACAGCGGGAAGGCCAACCACACTGCGTCGGCCGACAGGGCCAGCAATACCAGCCAGACGGCCCCCGCGGAGGCCAGCCACAGCGCGGCCGCCCGGCGGGAGCGGCCGACGGCGGGCAGAAGCGGCCCGACCGCGTACACCAGTCCCAGCGCCACCGCCGCCGCGACGATGGCGCCCGCGTGCGGCAGGGCGTCGGTCACGGCCCGGCCCGCGGTCAGGGTCAGCAGCCCGACGACGAGAAGGTGCAGGCACCAGGTCAGGGCCCGGGCGGTGGAAGTCGACGTACTCACGATCGGTCCAGCCTACGGACCCGTTCCCCCAGTACGCGTCAACCGAAAGATAGAACCCGGGTACCGCCCTTCGGCCCGCGAAGTCCCCTCCAAGGCCGGATGCCCGGGCAGGAGCCGGGAGACGACGGTGGAGGCACCCCGTTTCCACCCATGAAAGGCAGGCCGAGGACGTGTTCGTCGCCTGGAGGGACCTGAGATTCGCCAAAGGGCGGTTCGCCTTGATGGGGACCGTCATCGTGCTCATCACCCTGCTGGTCGGGCTGCTGTCCGGCCTGACCGCCGGCCTGGGCCGGCAGAACGTCTCCGCGATCACCGGCCTGCCCGCCGACAGGATCGCCTTCGACGCGCCCGGAGACGGACAGGACCTGTCCTACTTCGACTCCACCGTCACCCAGGACCAGTGGCGGCGGTGGACCGATGTTCCGGGCGTCGCCAGCGCAGAACCGCTGGGCATCTCCGCCGCCAAGGCCACCGTCGGCGGCAAGGGCCTCGGAGTCTCCATCTTCGGCGTCCAGCCGGGCTCCGCGCTGGCTCCGGACGGTGATCGGATCGACGACCACGCGGCGGTGCTGTCGATCACAGCCGCCGACGGCCTCGGCCTGAAGCCCGGCGACACCTTCACCCTCGCCGGGCAGCGGCTGGCCGTGGCCGCCGTGAACGGCGACGCCTCCTTCAGCCACACCCCGGTCGTCTGGACCAGCCTGAACGTCTGGGACAAGACCGTCCCGCCCACCAGCAGACCCGAGGGGACCACGGCCACCGTCATCGCCCTGGACACCGCCTCCGGCATCGACCTCGATGCCGCCGACCGGGCCGCGGGCACCAGGACGGTCTCCAAGGACGACTCGCTGTCGGCGATCGGCTCCTACACCTCCGAAAACGGCTCCCTGCAACTGATGCGCGGGTTCCTGTTCGCGATCTCCGCCCTGGTCATCGGCGCCTTCTTCACCGTGTGGACCATCCAGCGCAGCGGCGACGTCGCCATCCTCAAGGCTTTGGGCGCCTCCACCGCCGTTCTGCTGCGCGACGCCCTCGGCCAGGCCCTCGTCCTCCTCACCGTCGGCACCCTGACCGGCACCGCCGTCGCCGCCGGCATCGGCGCCGCCGTCTCCGGCTCTGACGTGCCCTTCCTCCTCACCCCCGCCACCGTCCTCGTCCCAGCGTCCGTCATGATCCTGCTCGGCGCGCTCGGGGCCGTCCTGGCCGTCCGCCGCATCACCTCCGTCGACCCGCTGACCGCCCTGGGGAGCGTGCGATGAGCCTCGACCTGCGAGAGATCACCCTCACCTACCCCGACGGCGGCGGCCGTCTCACCGCCCTCGACCGTGTCACCCTGCACGTCCCCAAGGGCGGCCTCACCGCCGTCGTCGGGCCCTCCGGCTCCGGCAAGTCCAGCCTGCTCGCCGTCGCCGCCACCCTCATCTCCCCGGACGCCGGCACCGTCACCATCGACGGCACCGCCACCACCGGCATGACCCGCGGAGAGCTCACCGGCCTGCGCCGCCGCAAGATCGGCATCGTCTTCCAGCAACCCGACCTGCTGCCCTCCCTCACCGCGGCCGAGCAGCTCCAGGTCATGGCATGGCTCGACGGCCGATCCCCGGCCGGAGCCCGGCCCCGCGCCATGGAACTCCTCGACGCCGTCGGCCTCGCCGACCTGGCCGACCGGCGTCCCCACCAGCTCTCCGGCGGCCAGCGCCAGCGCGTCAACATCGCCCGCTCCCTGATGAACGATCCCACCGTCCTGCTGGTCGACGAGCCCACCAGTGCCCTCGACCACGAACGCGGCGCCGCCGTCATCGACCTGATCGTCCGCCTCACCCGTCAGCGGGCCACCGCCACCGTCCTGGTCACCCACGACCGCACCCACCTCACCGAGGTCGACCGGATAGCCGAGGTCCACGACGGACGTCTCCGCCTGCCCGCACCGCCGCCTGAGAATCCAGAGGGACGGTCGGCCGAGGAGCGCGCGGGATGAGGCGTTCCCTGTCACATCACTGAGGCGACGTACGGGCAGGACCGGCGAAAGGATTCCAACATGGCCAAGTTCACCACCATGGACGAGTACCTCGACTCCCTGCCCGAGGCCCAGCGTGAGATCACCGGCAGACTGCTGCCGCTGATCGAAGCGGTCCTCCCCGGGACCGGCGCGCTCTGGCATGGCCACCCCGTGTGGAGCCTGGGGCCGGCCCCGGGCAAGTCACCGGTCTGCTATTTCAAGGCGTACCCGGGACATGTGGCCTTCGGTTTCTGGCGCGGCCAGTCGATCACGGATCCGTCGGGACGGCTCAGTGCGGGCGCACGGGAGATGGCCGGCGTGAAACTCCGCACCGCGGCCGACATCGCCCCCGAACTGTTCACCGGCTGGCTGAAGCAGGCACTGGAGTTGGAACAGAACAGATCCACCGCATAACGGCCTCCCACGGGCGGCCTTCCCGCCCGCCATCGCCGGGCTGTCCGGCGGTCAGGTGGACGGTGGCGCGCCGTAGTTCACCGAACTCGGATGATCTCGGAAATGAGGGCTTGGCTAGGGTATCTCCGTGAACGAGACGGATGATCCACTCCTTCTGCGACCCTCGCGCAGACGGTTCCTCGTGTGGATGTCCGTGTTCGTGGTCTGCGGCTCGCTGGTGCTCGGCCTGGGCCTCGCCACGATCGGGGTGCGTGGCGCGGGCAGGGTCGACTCCGCGATTCTGCTGTGGGCGGTGCTCTTCGGGGTGTCGGCGCTGGCGCTGCCGTCCTACCTGGGGAGTACCCGGGTCGACGCGGGCGGGGTGACCAGACGGCTCGGCAGGTCCCAGCAGCAGTTCGCCTGGGAGGAGATCGATCAGATCTTCTTCGCGTCCGCGCCGCTGGGCTGGGCGGGCTACTGGACCATGTTGCGGCCGAAGGAAGGCCGATCGGTCGTCCTTCCGGCGCCTATCGCCGGGATCCGCACCACCGAGGAGGAACTGGCGGGCAGGCTCGAGCCGATCTACGCCCGGGCCGGGGAGCACCGGGAACGTGTGTCCGCCCGCCCCGTCTCCGCCAACGCCCGGCTCATGAAGATCCTTCTGATCGCCGCGGCGGCCGGCGTGGTGGCACAGCCGCTCACCATGTTCCTCGCGACGAGCCCGTGGGAGCAGGCCTGGTGGCCGGGCGAGCAGGAGGCCTCCAGCCTCCCTGACGCGTGCTCCGTCGTCGATCGGAGCACCGCGGTCCGGCTCGTGCCCGGCGCCGAACCCCGCAAGCGGACGGACGCGTCGGGCAGGGACCGCTCATGCCGCTGGGACACCGACGACCGCAGCCTGGCCGTCCGTTTGATGCTGGAGGAACCAGGCTTCGTCGACGGGGACGGCTCGGTGGAAAGAGCCCGCGAACGTTATGCCGACCTCGCTCTGAGACAGGACGGCGTCTGCTGGTCGTCGTTCATGGAAATTGGCGACGAGTCCTGCAAGACCGACGAGCGGGTCGGGGCCGAGTGGCGGCCGGTACGGTTCCTGGCCCGGGAGAACAACGTCATCGCCATGATCACGTACCGTGTCGACGGGCCCACCGGGAACCCCGTTGAGGAAATGGCGCACGTGGCACGCGAGGCGCTCCGCGAGGTCCGGTTCTCCTGACGTCTTTCCGGCCCTCCGTCCAGGAACGGCGGGTGACGTTCGAGCTGGACACCGAGACCGGCGTGTTTATCGGCGCGGGCCTGTGACAGAACCGGCCCCTGGTTGCGCTCTCCTGGCATGTGGGACGACGCCCGTGATGTGTGGGTGCGTGGGATCTGCGGCCTCGAGCGGACCCCGCGTGCTGGCGTTCGCCGTCACCCAGCCGCTCGACGCCGGCCAGGTCAACGCCCACCTGGAGGAGATCCCGCGGCGGCCGCCCGACCACTACACCCCGGACGGCCGACTCCGTAAGGAGAAGGTCGCCGTGGAAGCCGAGACGGCCCGGCCCGGCCTGGAGAAGCCGCTGGAGCGGCTCTGCCTGGAAGAAGGGAACCGACTGATGGACCTGGTGGACCCGCACGGCCCCCACACCCCCGACAGCACCCGCCACGCCGCCGCGCACCTGGCCGAGGTCATGCGGGTGCTGGCATACGCGACCCAGCCCGCAAGCGGCGGGGTGGAGGAGCCCGCGGACGTGCACGGGCTGCTGGGGGAGCTGAAGACCGCCGCCAGGAGGCTGGAGCAGGTGATCCACCAGCTGGCGCGGCACATCACCGAGGAGAAAGCCGCGGGGCGGCTGGAGGTCGGGCACGGCCCGTTCGCCGGCGACCCCGCCTCGGCCGCCAGCACCACCCGAGGACACCTACTCAGAGCCGCGGAACTCGCGGAGGCGCTGCACAACAACCTCGATCGGGCCCGGCAGGTCACCGCCGACATGAGCACCAGGCGGGAACCCTCGGGGGAATGAACCCTCAGGGGATCAGAACTTCTTCGTGGATCTCGAGCGCGAGAGCCGCGACGGCGTTCGAGGGGCCCGTGGACGCCACGGCGGTCGCCGTCCCGAAGGTCACCGTCACCGGGGACGTGACGTGGACACTCCGCGTCGAGCGGAGGAAGGGCTAAGGCTCGGGGGAGTCGTAGGCGGTCCGGGCGGCCAGGACCTCGTCCATGTGGTGCTCGGCCCAGGTCTTGATGGCCTGCATGACGGGGACGAGGCTGTGGCCGAGCGGGGTGAGCGCGTAGTCGACGCGGACGGGGACCGACGGGGTGACGGTCCGGGTGACCAGGCCGTCGCGCTCCAGGTTGCGGAGGGTCTGGGTGAGCATCTTCTGGCTGATGCTGGCGACTCGGCGTTCCAGCTCGCGGTAGCGCTGGGGGCCGTCGGCGAGGGCGTTCAGCAGGAGACTGACCCATTTGTCGCTGATGCGGTCCAGAAGGGCACGGGCGGGACACTCGGCCAGGTAGGCGTCATAGGCGGCACGGGCCTCGGCCTGGCGCTGCGCGGCGGTCTTCGTCGCCATAGCACTCGCTTTCGGGTGGGTTACATACTTTCAGGTGCCTACTTACTAAAAGAGAGTAACTCTTCCTAGGTTGGCCGTGTCGAGAACGACTCACCGAGGAGGCAGAACATGAGAGCCGTCGTCATCCGTTCGTTCGGCGGGCCGGAGGTCATCGAGATCGCGGACGTCGCGACGCCCGAGCCGGGGCCGGGGCAGGTACGGATCAGGATGGAGGCGGCGGCCGTCAACCCGGTCGACCTGGTAACGCGCGGCGGGCTGCTGGCCGAGGCCGGGCTGATGGAGGCACGCGACGTCATCGGGCTCGGCTGGGACGTCGCCGGGGTCATCGACGCCGTCGGCCCCGGCACCGCCGGGTACCGTCCGGGCGACCGCGTCATCGGGCTGTCCGACCGGCTGGACGTGCCGCTCGGCACCCACGCCGACCAGGTCGTGCTGGACGCCGCGGCCGTCGCGCCCGCCCCGGCCGGAGTCACCGCCGCAAGGGCCGCGACGCTGCCGTTGAACGGGCTCACCGCGCTGCAGGCCCTGGACTTCCTCGGCCTGCCGCCCGGCGGCACGCTCCTGGTGACGGGCGCGGCGGGCGGGGTCGGCGGATTCGCCGCCGAACTCGCGGCACGGCGCTCCCTTCGCGTCGTCGCCCTCGCCGGCCCCGCCGACGAGGGACTGGTCCGCGGCCTGGGCGCCACCTGGTTCGTCCCGCGCACGACCCCGGACCTCGCCGCCGCCGTCCGCGCCCTCGTCCCCGGCGGCGTCGACGGAGCCCTGGATGCCGCCGGCCTGGGCGTCCGCGCCCTGCCGGCCGTCCGCAACCGCGGCGCGTTCGCCTCCGTCGTCGGCGGCACCGCCCCGGTCCCGCTACGCGCCACGCGCGTCGCCGGCATCTGGATCAACGCCGATGCCCGCGGCCTCGCCGAGCTCTCCGCCCTCGCCGCCGCCGGCGACCTCACTCTCCGCGTCGCCGAAACCCTGCCCCTGGACAAGGCCGCCCACGCTCATGCCCGCCTCGCCGAGGGCGGGCTCCGGGGCCGCTTGGTCCTCGTGCGCTGACTCCGCTGGGTCGGGTTGCCGTCAGGTTGTCGCTACCGGCCGTTCCGATCTTCCTCGCGGGCCTGTCCGCGTTCAGCCTTTGGCCAGGAAGTCCAGCATTCTCTGCGCGAGGCCATGCGGGTCGCCGGTCGGCATGCCGTGATGCGAGGCGCCGGGGACGACGGCGACCGTCGCGGCGGGCAGCGACTGGCTTGCGGCCGCGGCGACCTTGCTGATGTCGTGGCAGCGGCTGCGCTCGGCGAGCAGGACCAGCGCGGGCGCGGCGACCCGCCGCAGGTCGTCGGGGTCGGGCCGCTTGGGCATCACGATGTGCGGCTGCGGCAATTGCGCCGCCAGTGCCGCGACTTCCAGCCAGTCCTGGTCGACGGGCGAGCCGGCGGTCTCCCACCGCAGGAAAGAACGGACCCGCGCCGGTGAGGGCATGAGCAGCGAAGGCAACGCGCGCAGCAGGTACCGGGGGCTCATGCCGACGAAGCAGTCAGTGGGGTCCAGCAGTATGAGCCGGTCCACGCGGTGCGGTGCGTGCATGGCGTAGGCCAGCGCGAGCCAGCCTCCGTAGGAGTGGCCGCACACATGCGTCGCAGGCACCTCGAGCCGGTCGATGACGGCGTCGAGCCAGCTCATGGCGTCCGTGACGGTCCGCATCGGCCGGCCCTGCGCCACGCTGTGGCCGGCGTCGCCCAGCAGGTCCACCGCGTACACCCGGTGTGAGCGGGCCAGCGGCTCGGCCATCAGGGACCAGACCGTCGACGTGGAGCCGCCTCCCGGGATGAGCAGTAGCGGAGGAGCGTCACGCCGGCCGCACGCGTGTACTCGGGTCCGTCCGTAGGGGGAGGGGAGGTCGAACGATTCCACGTCGGCGGGCCACCTGCGCAGAAGCACCTCATAGGCGGCGAAAAACGCATCTGTCATAACCATCCTCCTTTATCTCACCGAACGATATACTCGATGAGTGAGAGAAGTCGACCATCCCGCCGCCGACGACCCGCGGATGCCGCTGGTGCACCTGCTCCGCGCCGTTACGGTCGAACTCGGCCTCGTCAGCGACCGCTTCGCCACGCTGCACGGACTGCACCCCACCGACCTGCGCGCCCTGATCCACCTGCTCGACGCCGAACGCGCCGGCATCACGGCCACCCCCGGCAGGCTCGGCGACCGGCTCGCCATGGGGTCGTCCGCCGTCACCGCCCTGGTCGACCGGCTCGTGCGGCTCGGCCTCGTCCGGCGCGCCGCCGACCCCGACGACCGCCGTCGTGTGCTCCTGGAGGTGGACGACGCCGCCGTCGCCCTCGGCTGGTCGTTCTTCGGACCTCTCATCAACCGGATCGTCGAGGCCTCCGACGGCTTCACCCCGTCCGAACTCCACACGGTCGAACGCTTCCTGACCGCGGTGCGCGACGCGATCGCCGCAGAACCGCCTCACGACGCCTGACGCGGGCCTTTGCCATCCGTTCTCCCACTCGGTGGGCGGTAAGGAAAGATTCGTCCGTGCACTTCGATGACCTCACCGAGTACCTCTACCTGGACTGCGACGATCTCTTCTATAACCCGACGGTGCCGACCGAGTACTGTCTCGTGTTCCCCGCGGTGTACAAGCGGCTCAACGTCGGATGGCTGGAGCGCGGACATCCCTACGAGATGGGTCCGGTGCCCGCAGAACTGGTCGGCACCCTGGCGGACATCACAGCGATCCAGCAGGTGAACCCCCGCCTGGGGATACACGAATGCGATCTCTGCGACGAGCCGCAGCGCCTACCCCTCCTCGGAACTTCGGAGATCCGCATCCCCGGGCATCATGATGTCGTCTACGCGGCACCGAACCTGATCGTCCACTACGTGGCCGCGCACGGTTACCGGCCTCCCGCCGAGTTCATCGCAGCCGTCTTGGCAGTGGATGCCGGGCGATGGGTGGGGCTGCGATGGAAGGTCGACGGCCATGAACTGGCGATCGCATTTCCCTGGCTGGCTGATGGCGTCAGCGTCCTGGATCCGGACGACCCTGACACATGGCCGAGCCACATGTACTGACAAGCCCCGACGACGGGTGACGAGCCGCCGCAGTGAACGCCGGGCCGGGCGCATCCCGAGAGGACGGCCCGGCGGCGGGGCATGCGAGGCTTCTTCGGAGTGCCGTCAGTGGATGTCGGCGCCGTACACGTGGTCGACCGTCATCGTCATGAGCACCCGGCGGTCGGACACCATCGCCGACCGGTACTCGTCCCAGTCCGGGTGTTCTCCGGCTGCGAGGCGGTAGTAGTCCACGAGTGCCTGGACCTCGGGGCCGCGGGGGTCGGTTCCCGGCCCGATGAGGGTCGCGGTGCCCTCGGCGGTGGCCCACGCCAGGCCGTCGGGGCTGGTGACCTCCAGCGTGGCTCGCGGGTCCCTGCGCAGGTTCGCCGTCTTGGCCCGTCCCTCGGTCATCGAAACGTAGATGACGCCGGCCTCCTGGTCGTAGAAGGGCATGACGGGAGAGAGCTGGGGACGGCCGTCGGACTTGATCGTCGCGAGGATGCCGAGCCTGCTTTCCGCGAGCAGCGCGCGCGGTTCGAATGATGTGGCGGTCATGCCCGGGCCAACCCGCGGCCGGACTCCGCTATTCCTCGGCCTGCGGGCCGTCACCGCCGCCGGTATCGCGGCGGAGCCGGACGCCGTCCAGAGCGCTGGATGTAACGCCAATACGGTGGGGCCTGCGGCTACGGGCCGTCCCAGCCGGGTCTTTCTTGTAGAAGATAGTATTCATAGTATACTTTCGATCGGATAGGGGCGGTGACGGCGAGCAAAGGTGCCGCACCGGGTGCGGCTCCAGGCTCTCCCACGGAAAAGCCCCGTCCCGTCGAACGTTCTCACCCCGGGAGTGGACCGTGCAGCTCAGGCAACCGCGACTGGCGGAGATGGTCGCCGCCATCTTGCGGGACCGCATCCTGAGCGGGTCGCTGCGGGACGGGGACGAGCTGCCCGCCCAGGATGAGCTGCTGCGGGAGTTCCAGGTCAGCAGGCCCTCGCTGCGCGAGGCGCTGGGCATCCTGGAGGCCGAGGGGCTGATCACGGTGCAGCGCGGCAACAAGGGCGGGTCGGTCGTGCACGTGCCGACCGCCGCCAACGCCGCCTACATGATCGGCCTGGTCATGCAGTTCCAGCAGATCTCCTACGCCGACGTGGGCGAGGCGCTCAAGCGGCTCGAGCCGGTCTGCGTCTCGCTGTGCGCGCTGCGGGAGGACCGGGCCACCGAGGTGCTGCCGCAACTGCGGCTGATCCACGAGCAGACGCTCGAGGCCGTCGACGACGAGGTGGAGTTCACCCGGATCACCCGCCGGTTCCACGAGGCGCTGGTCCAGCTGTGCGGCAACCAGACCCTGATCCTCATCGCCGGGACGCTGGAGTCGCTGTGGGCCTCCCAGGAGCGGTCCTGGGCGTCCCGGGCCCTGGAGGCGGGCGACTTCCCCGACGTGGCGCGCCGCGAGACCGGCATCCGCGCCCACGAGCGCATCATGCGGCTGATCGAGCAGGGCGAGGCCGAGCAGCTCGAGGCGTTCGCCCGGGTGCACCTGGACAACACCATGCGCTACGGGCTCGCCCCCGGCGAGGCCGTGGTCTCCTCCCACTCCCTGAAGGGCCGCCTGCCCTGACGAGGCGCGGCCGGGCCCGGTGGCCGGGCCCGGTGGCCGGGCCCGGTGGCCGGGCCCGGCCGGGCGGTCAGCTGAGGCGTTCCACGACCATGGCCATGCCCTGGCCGCCGCCGACGCACATGGTCTCCAGACCGAAGGTGCCGTCCTTCTCGCGCAGGCCGTTGAGCAGGGTGCCGGTCAGGCGGGCGCCGGTCTGGCCGAAGGGGTGGCCCAGGGCGATGGCGCCGCCGTGCACGTTGACCTTGTCGAGGTCGACGCCCAGTTCTTGGTAGGACGGGACGACCTGGGCGGCGAACGCCTCGTTGATCTCGACCAGGTCCAGGTCGGAGACGGTCAGGCCGGCGCGGGCCAGGGCGCGGCGGGAGGCCTCTACCGGGCCGAGCCCCATGATCTCGGGGGAGAGCGCCGACACGCCGGTGGAGACGATCCGGGCCAGCGGGGTGATCCCCAGCTCGGCCGCCTTGGTGTCGCTCATGATCACCAGAGCCGCGGCGCCGTCGTTGAGGGGGCAGCAGTTGCCGGCGGTGACGGTGCCGTCCTCGCTGAACACCGGCTTGAGCCCGGCCAGGGACTCGGCGGTGGTGGAGGACCGCGGGCAGTCGTCGGCGGTGACGAGGGTGCCGTCGGGCAGCTCGACGGGGGTGATGTCGCGCTCGTAGAAGCCCGACGCGATGGCCTGCGCGGCCAGGGTCTGGGAGCGCAGCGCGAACTCGTCCTGCTCGGCGCGGGAGACGCCGCGCAGTCCGGCGACGTTCTCGGCGGTGCGGCCCATCGCGATGTAGACGTCGGGCAGCTCCCCGGCCTGGCGGGGGTCGTCCCACTTGCCCGCGCCGGTGCGGGCGCGGGCGTCGGCGAAGGCCGGGTGGTGCCAGCCGAAGTCGGCGGCGGTGCCGGCGTCGACCGGGGGCCGGTCGCTGGTGCCCTTGGCGTAGTTGCTCACCGATTCGGTGCCGGCGGAGATGACGATGTCCGCCTCGCCGGCCTTGATCGAGTGCAGGGCCATCCGGGTGGTCTGCAGTGACGAGGAGCAGTAGCGGGTGACGGTGACGCCGGGCACCTGGTCGTAGCCGAGCAGCACGGACACGACGCGGGCCATGTTGAAGCCCTGCTGGCCGCCGGGCGAGCCGCAGCCCAGGATCAGGTCGTCGATGTCGTCGGGCGAGACCTGCGGCACCTTGGCCAGCGCCGCGGTGATCATCCGCGCGGCGAGCTCGTCGGCGCGCAGGTCCTTCAGCGAGCCCTTGTAGGCCCGGCCGATCGGGGATCGGGCGGTGGCGACGATCACTGCCTCGGTCATGGTGCTCCTCCTGTGTTGCTTGTTTCTATGAAGATAGCTATCTTCTAAAAGAAAGACGAGCCAAAGGTGGCGGAACCCTCTAGATCCCCTGAAGACGGACAGACCGGATCGGCCGCCGTAGGAGGGCACCCTCATCTTGGAGGGGCTCCACCGGACATGAAGTGGGGGATACCGATGAGTGGGATGCTCACCGGCAAGGTCGTGCTGGTCACCGCCGCGGCGGGGGCAGGGCTGGGTTACGCCACCGCCCTGAAGTGCGCCCAGGAGGGCGCCCGGCCGGTCATCAGCGACATCCACGAGCGCCGCCTGAACGAGGCGGCCGAGCGGCTGGCCGAGGCCACCGGCGCCGAGCCGATCGCGATCCCCTGCGACGTCAGCGACACCGCGCAGGTCGACTCCCTGGTCGAGCAGGCCGTGGAGCGGGCCGGACACATCGACGTGCTGGTCAACAACGCCGGCATGGGCGGCGACCAGACCGTGGTGGACATGACCGACGCGGAGTGGGACAGGGTCATCGACATCAGCCTCACCAGTGTGTTCCGCGTCACCCGCGCCGTGCTGCGTCACATGCTGCCGCGCGAGTCCGGCGTCATCGTCAACCTGGCCTCGGTCTCCGGCTGGCGCGCCCAGGAGCGCCAGGCCCACTACGCCGCCGCCAAGGCCGGCGTCATGGCCTTCACCCGCTGCGTGGCGATGGAGGCGGCCCCGGCCGGGATCCGCGTCAACGCCGTGGCGCCCAGCCTGGCCATGCACCCCTTCCTGGAGAAGACCGTCAGCGCCGAGCTGCTGAAGGAGCTGACCGCCAAGGAGGCCTTCGGGCGGGCAGCCAGCCCCGAGGAAGTGGCCAACGTGGTGCTCTTCCTGGCGAGCGACCTGTCGTCGTACATGACCGGCGAGGTCGTGTCGGTCAGCAACCAGCACCCGTGAGAGAGAACCGATGACCGAGGGGAACCGCTGATGGATCTGGATTTCACCCCTGAAGAGGAGAAGTTCCGCGCCGAG
The DNA here is from genome assembly GCF_039871655.1 of Actinocorallia sp. B10E7. NCBI lineage: Bacteria > Bacillati > Actinomycetota > Actinomycetes > Streptosporangiales > Thermomonosporaceae > Actinocorallia > Actinocorallia sp. B10E7. Next base: position 432,652 of record NZ_JBDPLZ010000003.1, on the reverse strand, counting down.
GTGCGCGAGTGGCTGGAGGCCAACGTTCCGGCCGAGCCGCTTCCCTCCTTCGACACCGCCGAGGGCTTCGCCGCCCACCAGGAGTGGGAGGACCGCCTGCACTCGGCGGGCCTGTCCGTCGTGACCTGGCCCGTGGAGTACGGGGGCCGCGAGGCGTCCCTCACCGAGTGGCTGATCTTCGAGGAGGAGTACTACCGGGCGGGCGCGCCGGGCCGGGTCGGCCAGAACGGCATCTACCTGCTGGCACCCTCCCTGTTCGAGTTCGGCACCCCCGAGCAGAAGGCGCGTTTCCTGCCGCCGATGGCGCGCGGCGAGGAGGTCTGGGCGCAGGGCTGGTCGGAGCCGGAGGCCGGCAGCGACCTGGCGAACGTGCGCAGCCGCGCCGAGCGGGTCGACGGCGGTTGGCTGGTGAGCGGCCAGAAGACGTGGAGCTCGCGCGCGGTGCACGGCCACTGGCTGTTCGCGCTGGTGCGCACCGACCCGGACTCCGTGCGCCACCACGGCTTGACCTACTTCCTGCTCCCGCTGGACGCCCCGGGCGTGACGGTTCGCGGCATCCACCAGCTGGACGGCTACGCCGGGTTCGCCGAGGTGTTCCTGGACAAGGTGTTCGTCCCCGACGACCAGGTGCTGGGAGAGGTCGGCCAGGGCTGGAAGGTGGCGATGTCCACCACCGGTTCCGAGCGCGGCCTGACCCTTCGTTCGCCGGGCCGCTTCCTGGCCGCCGCCGACCGCCTGGTGGACCTGGCCCGCCAGGCCGGCCCGCTGGACGACCGGCTGCGCGAGGACGTCGCCGACGCCTGGATCAAGACGCAGGCCTACCAGGCCTACACGTTCCAGACCCTGACCCGGATCCTGGACGGGGAGAGCATCGGCCCCGAGTCCAGCATCAACAAGATCTTCTGGTCGGAGATGGACCTGCGGCTGCACGAGACCGCGCTGCGGCTGCTCGGCCCGGCCGGCGAGCTGGTCGAGGGCGCCCCGGAGGCCGTGTCGGACGGCCGGTGGGCCGACGGGTTCCTGTTCGCCCTGGCGGGCCCGATCTACGGCGGCACCAACGAGGTGCAGCGGAACATCATCGCCGAGCGGGTCCTGGGCCTGCCGAGAGAACCGAGGAGCAAGCGATGAGACTGGGCCTGACCCCCGAGCACAAGCAGTTCGGCGACGCGGTCGCCGCTCTTCTGGAGGCGCACGGCGGCGCCGAGGACCTGTGGGAGCGCCTGGCCGAGCTGGGCGTGCCCGCGGTGCTCGTCCCCGAGGAGCACGAGGGCGCCGGAGGCGACGAGGTCGACCTGCTGGCGGTCCTGGAGCAGGCCGGACGCGCCGCGCTGGGCGAGCCGCTGGTGGAGACCGCGGTGGCCGCCAAGCTGCTGGCGGGTGTCGGCGGGGAGCTGGCCGACAGGTGGCTGCCCCCGCTGGCCTCGGGCGAGGCGCTGGTCGTCGCGGCTCCGGGCCCCTACGTTCCGCACGCCGACCGGGCCGGGTTGGTCCTGGTCGGTGACGGGCGGGCCTGGTACGCGGTGGAGCCTGAGCCCGGTTCGCTGACGGCCCAGAAGTCCATGGACCCGCTGCGCCGCCTGTCGGCGGTGCGGCCCGCCGAAGACGCCGTCCCGGTGGCCGACGGTGACCTCGCCGTCGAGGCCTACGACCGCGGCGCGGCTCTGACCGCCGTCTACCTGGTGGGCGTGGCCCGCAAGCTCATCGACCTGACGGTGCGTTATGCCGGTGAACGCACTCAGTACGGGCGTCCCATCGGCTCCTTCCAGGGGCTGCAGCACCAGATCGCCAACGCGCTGGTGGACGTGGAGTTCGCGCGTCCCGCGGCGTACAAGGCCGGTTACAACCTGGCGTACGGCGTGGAGACGAGCTCGCTGGACGCCTCGGCGGCCAAGGCGCTGGCCTCGGACGCCGCCTTGCACGCGGCCAAGGTCGCCCTGCAGGTACACGGCGCGATCGGCTACACGATGGAGCTCGATCTGCACCACTGGCTGCGCCGGGCGTGGAGCCTGGCCTCCGCGTGGGGGGACGCGTCCCACCACCGCAGGGCCGTGGCCTCCGCGTTGATCGGCTGACGCCGAGAACCCGGACGTAAGGCCCGTCTTCGCTCTTGTCGGGAGAGCGAAGACGGGCCTTCTTCACGGATCGGGGACGGGGATCAGGGCAGGCTGATCGTCTGGTTGTAGGTGCCGGAGCCGGGGCTGCTCTCGCCCAGGACCTGGTAGGCCGCGGTGACGCTGGCGCTGCCGGGGCACAGGAAGCTGCTGCCGGACTGCTTGCTGGCGCTGGCGTTGTTCAGGTAGATCTGGAACTGGTTGTTGCTGGTGACGGGGCGGTTGGGGTTGGTGCCGTTGAAGGCCGTGGCGGAGAGGTTTCCGCCGTAGTAGCAGGTGCCGATGATGGCCACGGCCTTGATCTTGAAGCCGTTGATGGTCACCTTGCCGTCGGCGGGAGGGGTGCCCGGGGCGGTGATGCTGCCGGTCCACGACAGGTTCTGGGCGGTGACGGTCGCGCCCGAGCAGGAGCCGAAGGTCGCGCCGGAGATGGTCAGCCCACCGCCGGAGGCGAGGCTGCCGCTCAGGGTGGAGGTGGAGCAGCCGGCGCCGAGCGAGGTGCTCATCGTGCCCAGCAGGGTCGCCTGGATGTTGCCGGCGTAGAGCGCCGAGGCCGGGCTGGCGAGTGCCAGGACGGTGGCGCCCGCGGCCGCCGTGGCGGTGAGCGTGCGGAGGGTGTTCATGGGGGGTGGTCTCCTTCGGGGGTGGATGAAGGGTCACCGTGAACGTAAAAAGCGACAAACCATGCGTCAATAGGCGAAAGTTCCTCAGCTTTGGCCGGAAGGTGACATAGTTTCACGTTTGCCGGGCCGGGAAGAAGGAACGGCGCCTCGCACCGGGGGACCCGGACGAGGCGCCGCTCATGTCGGTGGCGCGGTGTGTGGGGTCGCCTCTCGGCGATAAGCGCAACGCGGCTCCAGCCGAACGGTATTCCGCGAAGGCGATAGGTGAGGCCCGGGGACACCGAGCACACCGGCCACCTCTTTCACAACAGACCCCGACCGCCCGTTGTTCCCCGGTCCCCGGCGGTTTCCGGACCGACAGGAGTGCCGCAGGAACACGACCGGGACGGTCGCCGACTACGGCTACATTCTCGGCCGTGAATCCCCCACCGACAGATGGAAGATCATTGACAGGATTCCTCACAGCTGACTCCTCCACCGCCGTTCCCACCCACGAGACGACGCCGCGCCCAGCCGCACCGGTACGCGCTCCGGACACCTCACCACGACCGCCGGATACCCGTCCTCTACCGGCCGGTATCACCACCTGAGGTTGAGGCGATCTCCAGCGCCGCCGCCGAAGCCACCGTCAACCACGTCATCAGCCACGACCTGGCCGCTGACTTCGCCCGCTGGTATCCAGCTCAGATCAGACGCTCAGCCTCGCGACCTGACCCTGTCCCAGGGTCTATCCCGGTCTGCTACAAGCGGTCAGGACCCGGGCCGAAGGGCTTGCCGGGCTACGGGCACAGGCGTGAGGCAGCGGCCAAAGGCGCACCCGTGATCCTGGCGGTGCGGGACGTTGCCCGTGGCACGCAGATCGCGCGGGAGTTCGGCGACGCCGAGGTCCTGGAACTCGGTCTCGCGGAACTCGGCGGTGTTCGTGCCGCCGCGGCCCGGGCCGGTGACGTCGACGTGCTGGTCAACAACGCCGGGACGTCCCCACCCCGGCGGATCGAGACCATCGACGGCTTCGAGATGCATCTCGCCGTCAACTTCCTCGGCCCGTTCCTGTTCACCGGCCTGGTGCTGCCGAGGGTCCGGAAGCGGGTGGTGATCCTCGGCTCGATGATCCACAAGAGGGCGAAGATCCACTTCGACGACCCCGACTTCCGCACCCGCAAATGGACGAGGTCCGCGGCCTACGGCCAGTCGAAGCTCGCCGACATGCTGTGGGGAGCCAAGCTCTCCCGGCGCCTGGAGAAGAAGGGGCGCGGCGTCGACGTCCAGCTCGCCCACCCGGGCTGGGCCGACACCAACCTGGGCAGCCCGGTCGAGAATCCCGTGTTCAAGCGGCTGCTGAGCCCCTTCGTCTCGCGCGTCGCCCAGCCGGCGGACCGCGCCGCGCTGCCCGCCCTGTACGCGGCCACCCAGGATCTGCAGCCGGGGGGCTACGTCGGCCCGGACGGACTCGGTGAGATCCGGGGCCACCCCAAACCGGTCGGCAGGTCCAAGGCTTCGGAGGACCCGGAGCTGGCGCGACGGCTTTGGGAGCACGCCGAAGCCGACGGCCGTGGCCTGGTCGGCGAGGGCCGGAGCGTTGTTCAGGAGGTCGCGGGCGGATCCCTGGTCGCCGCCCTTTGCATCCTGTCGGCGCGAGATTCACAGGTCGGGCGGCGGTGCGATGATGATCGTGGGATGGACTTCGTTTACGACGCCAGCCAGGTGCACTTCCGTGCCCGTCAACCGTGAAAGGAGGCCGTGCCGGTGGTCGCGGTACCAGGAGCAGGCCCGGAACTCCTATTGGTCGCCGGCGGTATCTCGCTCATGAGGCGCCACCGGTGCGAGGCGTGAGGATGACGACGGGAATCTCCCGATCCGCCCAAGCAGCGTATTTCGCGAAGTCCGCGTAGAGCTCGACCAAGCGGGGCCACAGGACGGCGCGTTCCCGCCCGGTCGCCTCGCGTGCCACGACGGCGATATCGCGACGTCCGCGGAGGTGGACCTTGGTCTCCGGGTTCGCGGTGAGGTTGTGGTACCACTGCGGGTTCTTCGGCAGGCCGCCTTGCGAGGCGACGACGACAAGGTCCGTCCCGTCGGCGAGGAACAGCAGCGGGGTGGTGAACAGCCGTCCGGACTTGCGTCCCCGGTGCTCCAGGAGAAGGGTCGGGACGGGTTTGTTGAATCCGGCGCCGACCCGCCATCTGCTGCCGACGCGTCCGTTGGTGAGCTTGAAGAGCTTCACCTGGACGCGGGACATGACCTTGATCGCGCGTGCGGTCATCGGGGAGTCGAGGCCCTGGGGAGCTTCGTCGGGAAGAGAGAATCGGCCCATCGGGGTGGGAGTCCCTTCGTGCTGGCACTTGCTGGAAGTGGGTGTTCGCGAGGTCCGCGGCGAACTGAAGTCGGCCTCAGGGCGTTCCACGCGGGAGCCGAAAGCCTCAAGGGCGTTCGGTGCCGAGGTCGATGTCGAGGACGTCGGCCATGGTGTGGATCATGTGCTGGACGCCGATCTCGTTGCGGCCGATGAGCATGTGGTCGTGCTGGCCGTTGCGCACCCCGTCGCCGCAGCTGGGCAACATGAGGAAGTCCTCGTCGCGGACGGCGGCGTGGACGTTCTCGTACACGTCCTGGTACATGGCCAGGGTCGCGTCGTCCGCGGCGGGGGTGATGCCCATCCAGCTGTGTCGGACCGTGCAGGTGGTCGGCCCGTCGTGCGGGAGCAGGTCGATGATCTCCACGCCGATCATGCTGTTGGCCAGGATGAGGTTCGGGAAGATCCAGTAGATGACGCCCATGTTCGCGCTCGGGCTGCGGTCGGCGTCGGGGTCGCCGGTGAGGGCGGTGATCCAGTTGAAGGGGAAGCTCATCCGGTGGTGGCGGCCGAACACGTCATGGATCGAGGTGTTAGGCAGGGTGTTCTGGCCGATCACGCTCTGGCCGTGGACGAAGGGGAAGTGGTAGCCCTCGGCGAACGCTTCCAGGGCGCCCTTCCAGCTCACGCCGGAGGTGAACTCGCGTGCGGTCAGGTAGCCGTAGTCGGCGTATCCCCACTGGGCGAGCTCGGCGTCCAGGGGGCCGAGGTGAGCGTCCAGGTCCAGGGGCGCGCCGGCGGTCAGGACCGCCCACACGAACCCGTGGCGTTCCTCCGAGGGGAGTTCGACGAGGCCGTAGTCGCTCTTGTCCATGCCGGGGAATCCGTCGCGGCCGGGGAAGGACGCCAGGCAGCCTTTCGTGTCGTAGGACCAGGCGTGGTAGGGGCAGGTGAAACGGCGGGAGGTGCCTTCGCCCTGCGCGGGACGGGCGCCGCGGTGGCGGCAGTAGTTGAGGAAGACGTGGGCCTGGCCGTCGGCGTCGCGGGTGACGAGCAGCGAGACGCCTAGGACCGTGCGGACGAAGTAGGCGTGCGGCTCGGTGAGCTGGGCGCTCTGTCCGATGGCGAGCGGGGTGCGCTTGAGGATCGCGAGTTCGCGCTCGTACAGGTCGGGGTCGCGGTAGTAGGACAGCGGTACCGCCAGGGTGTCGGCCGCCATCTGCGTGGTCTTGCGCACCGCGAGGTCCAGGGCGCGCTCGGTCAGTGACGCGTCCAGCGGGGTGGGGGTCTGCCCCGGGGGTGTGGCGATCAAAGTCATAGGACGACCATACATATATGTTGAGTCGTCTAGTCAAGGGGAGCGGGAGATCGCTGATCGATCCGATCCGTGCCACCCTGGTCGGCATGAACATGGTCGAGACGTCTGCGGGTACGGCGGGATGGTGAGAACCCATGGGTGGCGGGGTGCCCCGCCGTGCGATGACGCCGAAGCCAGGGAGAGGATCATCGGCGCGGCGATGCGGTGCATCGACCGGTACGGATCCAGGACACGGCTGGCCGACGTCGCCAAGGATCTGGGCGTCACCCGGCAGACGGTCTACTTCTACTTCGCCGGCACCGAGGAACTCCTCGTGGCCACCGCCCAGCACGCCGTCGGCGGCTTCCTCGACGCCCTCGCCGCCCACGTCGCGCCGCTGGAGGAGGACGCCGAGATTCTGGCCGAGGGCTTCTACTACACCCTCGACCGGCTGCCGCACGAACCGTACCTGGGGATCCTGCTGGCCAGCGGCCACACCGGCACCTTCACCCAGGGCATCACCTCACCCACCGCGATGGCCTTCGGCCGCACCATCCTCACCCGCTTCACCATCGACTGGACCGAGCGCGGCTATACCGACACCGACCTCGACGAACTCGTCGAACTCATGCTCCGCCTCCTGCAGTCCTTCGTCATCGACACCGGTCCGTCACGCACGCCCGACGAATTCCGCGCCTACCTCCGCCGCTGGTTCGCCCGCTTCCTCCTCGACGCCCGCTGGCCATCAGTCCCAGAGAACTCCGCGCCATAGCAATGCCATGAGTTGCGGGCCCCCTGTTTCCGCCGCACCTTCATCGGCGACCTGCTCGACACCGGCGCCGATCTGGCCACCGTCCAGGTGCTGGCCGGGCACGCCTCCCCGGTCACCACCTCCCGCTACGACCGGCGGCCCGAGCGGGTCCGCCAGGAGGCCGTCTCCCGCCTGACCATCCCGGCCCCCGACGAGCTGTGATCACAGGTCGGCCAGCAGGTCGCGGTGGCCGCGCGACCAGCGGGCGAGGTCGAGCGTGACGTGGTGGACCTCGACGTCTGCGGGCTGATCCCGGGGCCGATCCAGAGACGAACTTTCGTGGGCGTCCGAAGGGATTCGGTGACCGTTCCCGGGGGGCCGCTACTGGAGGCCTGCGGTGAGTTCGGCCAGGTAGTCGGCGGCCGGTCGGGAACGGACCAGGGAGCCGGCCTGGCCCGACCAGAGATTGACGTAGTCGGGGTCGGCGGCGGCGCCGGAGGCTTGGCGGATCGGGAGCATCAGGGCGTTCTGAACGGGGTAGCCGGGCACGGACGATTCGTGATCGGCCATCTCCCGGGTGAAGCGGTTCGGGATCGCGCGTGCGGGGCGCCCGGAGAACAGGCGGGTCAGGAGGGTGGACTCGGCCGCAGGGAGCGATTCCTTGTGGATCTGGCTCGCGCCGGATTCGTCGGTGGCCAGGAAGCCGGTGCCGACCTGGACTCCGTCGGCGCCGAGGGCCAGCGCGGCGCGGACGCCGCGAGGGTCGGCGATGCCTCCCGCAGCGATGACCGGGATGCCGACGGCGTCGGCGATCTGCGGGATGAGGGAGAACGTGCCGACCAGGGATTCGGTGACCGGACGGAGCCAGGAGCCGCGGTGGCCTCCGGCGTCGCTGCCTGAGGCGACGACCGCGTCCAGGCCGGCCTTCTCCAGAGCCACCGCCTCCTGGCGGGTGGTCGCGGTGCCGATCGTGATGATCCCCCGCTGCCTGGCCTCGGTCATGACGCCGGACGGCGGGACGCCCATGACGAAGCTGATGACCGGCGGAGCGGCGTCGAGGAGCGCGCGGACCTGGTCGTCGAACGTCGGACCGCGGTAGGACTCTGAAGGAGCGGCGACCCCCAGCCGGTCGTAGTACGGCTGGAGGCGGGCGACGTCCTGCGGCGCGAAGTCCGAAGGCTCGCCTTCCTGCGGAACCCAGAGGTTGACGGCGAAGGGCCGGGACGTCGCCTTGCGGAGCTCACCGACCAGGTCGGTGATCTGGGGCGGGGTCAGGACATGGGCGCCGAACGAGCCGAGGCCTCCGGCCTCTGAGACCGCGGCGGCGAGGCGGACGGTGGAGTATCCACCGCCGAACGGGCCCTGGATGATCGGGAAGCGGACGCCGAGCAGGCGCGTGAGGGTGTTCATCAGGACGCGCCGAGGAAGCCGCCGAGCCGGTTGAGCTCCTCGCAGGAGCCCCGCGACGAGTAGATCCATCCCGGCGGCAGACCGAGCGGCACCCAGGTCATGCCGTGCTGCGCGGCGAGGACGACCATACTCGTCAGCACGTTGTCCTTGTTGCCGTTCGCGCCGGCCGAGTTGGGGAAGCCGGCGGCGAGCTTGTCCTTCCATCCCTGCGCCTGCCAGATCGGTGCCGCCGCCTCGGCGAACGCCTGGAAGGACGACGAGGTGCTGCCGAAATAGGTGGGCGAGCCGAAGACGATCGCGTCCGCCGCGGCCAGGGTGTCCCAGAGGGACTGGTCGAGGACGGTCACGTCGCGCAGTTCGGCTTCGGCGCCGTCGACCGAGTCCACTCCCGCGGCCACGGCCGCCGCCTGGCGTGCGGTGTGCCCGTAGCCGCTGTGGAAAGCGATCACAACCTTGATGCTCATGGTCTTTCCTTCCTGTCAAGGCGAGGAGATTCTAGACGACCGGTCAACTATTTAGCAAGTTGACCGGTCGTCTAGGATGGTGGTCATGGGCAGAACGAGTGACGCGCGCGACCGGCTGGTGACCACGACCATCGAACTCATACAGGCTCGCGGCTACGCGGCGCTCGGCGTGGCCGACATCTGCGCCGCAGCCGATGTCAAGAAGGGCAGCTTCTACCACTTCTTCGCATCGAAACAGGCCCTGACCCTCGAGGTCCTGGATGTCTACTGGGCGAGGCAGCGCGAGAACTGGCTGGCCGTGCTCCGGGGAGACGGCTCCGCGCTCGACCGCCTCCAGTCGCTGCTGACTGTGCAGAGCGACGCTCAATGCGAGGCCAAGGCCAGGACCGGCGTGGTGAACGGCTGCCTGATCGGCAATCTCGCCCTGGAGCTCAGCGCCCAAGACCATGTCGTCCAGGCCAAGCTGGACGACATCTTCAACGAGCAGATCTCCCTCGTCGCATTGCTTCTGGACGATGCGGCGGCGTCCGGCGAGATCGCCGCGTCGGGCCGGGACCTGGCCCGCTCGGTGATCGCCCACCTTGAAGGCATGGTCCTGTTCGCCAAGGTCACGAACGACCCCGGCATCCTTCAACCGCTCTTCTCCCAGGTGAAACTCCTCCTGGGCGCCGCCTGAGGACCGGCCGAGTCCGCCACCGACGCCTGCGGCCACACGCTGCCACTGGAGAATCCATCCAGCAGCGCACCCCCGGTCGGGCGGTCATGGATGAAGGCCGGGCCTCAAGGCCCGGCCTCGCGTCACCTCAAGCCGCAGGGCGTGGGCTGCGAGAATGCAGGCATGAGGGAGCTGAAGACGATCGAGTACTGGCTGTCGGACATGGACGGGGTCCTGGTGCACGAGGGGACGCCCGTCGCCGGCGCCGAGGCCTTCCTGTCCAAGATCGTCTCTTCCGGCAGGCGGCTGCTGGTGCTGACGAACAACTCGCTGTACACCCCGCGCGATCTGTCGGCCCGGCTGGCCGCGGCGGGCCTGGACGTCAAGCCGGAGTGGATCTGGACGTCGGCGCTGGCCACGGCCAAGTTCCTGGCCGACCAGCGGCCCCACGGCACCGCCTACGTCATCGGAGAGGCGGGGCTGACGACGGCGCTGCACCAGGTCGGCTACATCCTGACCGACCTGAACCCCGAGTACGTGGTGCTGGGGGAGACCCGCAACTACAGCTTCGACCAGATCACCCGGGCGGTGCGGCTGATCGAGCGGGGCGCCCGGTTCATCTGCACCAACCCCGACCCCGTCGGCCCCTCGCAGGAGGGTTCGCTGCCGGCGTGCGGCGCGGTCGCCGCGATGATCACGAAGGCGACCGGGGTGCTGCCCTACTTCGTGGGCAAGCCCAACCCGCTGATGATGCGCAGCGCCATCCGCCAGATGGGCGGGCACAGTGAGGCGGCCGTGATGATCGGGGACCGGATGGACACCGACGTGGTCTCGGGAATGGAGGCGGGCATGGAGACGGTGCTGGTGCTGTCGGGGGTGACCCGCAGACACGAGATCGAGCGTTTCCCCTATCGGCCGTCCTATGTCTTCGACTCGGTGGCGGACCTGGTCGAGCTGGTGGAATGATCCTTCTTCTCGGTAGAAGATTTCTTCATAAAAGTGCCGGGATAAAAGTACTTGTTAGTACTTAATAACGCTTCTCGGCAAATGGCCGGTCTAACCTTTCTTGGCGCTATAGCCTCCTGAATCTGAACAGTCCGGATTCGGGAGGGGAGTGGCGGCGATAGGCGCACTCCGCCTCACCGGCGGGGCCGCCCCCGCCGAACACCGACGGTCGCAGGACCCCGTCCGAGCTCGCGCGGGAGCTCGGACGGGCCCGTTCGGCCGCGTCCCGGCCGTACGCGGGCCGGTCGCCTCCCGACCTCCTGTCCGAGATGACCGGTGAAAGGATGACCGATGTCCAATATCGAGCAGTCCCTCAAGGAGATGATGGCGATCGACGGCGCCATCGGCGCGGCGATCGTCGACTACGGCAGCGGTATGGCACTGGGTGTCATGGGCAACACCAAGGCGCTGGACCTGCAGATCGCCGCCGCGGGCAACACCGAGGTCGTGCGCGCCAAGATGCGCACGATCGAGCAGCTGGCGCTGAACGACACCATCGAGGACATCCTCATCACCCTGTCCCGGCAGTACCACATCATCCGCCCGCTGTCGGGGCGCAACGGCCAGGGCCTGTTCATGTACATGGCACTGGACCGGGAGCGGGCCAACCTGGCGCTGGCCCGCCACCACCTCAAGCGCATCGAGGAGAACGCCGAGGTCTGACTGCGCTCGCGCTCAGAAGATGTCGGGGCACCAGGGGCGGCGGGACGTGCGCAGCAGCGTGTCGGCCGTGGTCGCCGCCCCCGGGCGCTCCTCCTCGAGCCTGCCCAGCGCCGCCAGCCTGACGGCCGACTCGTCCCCCAGGTAGAGGCTGCCCAGCGCGGCCGCCGGGAGCACGAGGTCGGCGGTCCGGTCGGTCGGGACGCAGGAGGCGCCTTCAGGCCCGGCCTCCAGCAGGAACCGGCCCGCGGCCAGGCCGTCCTTGTCGTGGACGTCCAGGACGAGGCTCCCCTCGGCCTGGTAGGAGCGGGCGGTCAGCATGGCGGGGACGTCCAGGGGCCGTAGCCACAGGTGGTCGGAGCAGGCCGTGGGCGTGACGGCCCGGGCGTCTCCGACCAGCAGCGGCAGCAGGTCGTCGGGAGCGCGCGAGGGGGCGTTGATCCCCGTCACCCAGTCGACCGAGCACAGGTAGTGCCACAGTGCCCGTTCGGCGGCGGGAGTGGCCGCCAGCAGGTCCTTGACGTCCAGGACGCAGTCGGGGACGCCGTTCCTCCAAGTGTCCCGGGCGGTGTAGGAGACCAGCCCGTCGACGGTTCCATCCGCCGCCAGGTACAGCGCGCAGTACGGCTCCTGCCAGGCGCTCTCCGCCAGCCGGTACTCGCCGGTCGCCTTCTTCCACCACACCGGCGGCCGGGTCACCATCCCGTGCCGGATCCGGCGGACCCGCTCGTGCAGCTCCGGCCCTTCCCGCCGGACCCGCTCCAGGTCGGCCAGCACCACCCGGCCCCTGTCGTCGGGTTCCGCGGGCAGGCCCGGTCGTGCGGCCCTCAGCGTGTCGACGCGGAAGTCGGTGAGCCAGGTCGCGGGTCCGTACCCGAACCGCCCGTAGATGGGGTACTCGGCCGCGATCAGGGAGGACATCGCCTCGCCGCTCTCCTTGGCCCGGCGCAGATAGGGCTCCATCATGCGGGTGAGCAGCCCGCGGCGCCGGTGCGTGGGGGAGACCGTCACCCCGCTGACCGCGGCGGAGGCGAAGAGAGGACCTCCCGGCACGGTCACCTCCTGGACGAAACCGCGGAAGGTCGCCACGCACCGGCCGTCCTCGAAGGCCCCCCACGTGCGGGAGGGGTCCAGGGCCTCCCGCAGGTAGGCCAGCTCCTGCTCGCCGGCCTGCGGGTCGGTCAGGTACCCGATGCTGCGGGCCCGCCACCACCGGGCCAGATCCTCGTCGCTCTGCTCGACCAGGCGGATCTCCACGCCCATCTGTTTCCTTTCTCCCGGCGGTCGGTACCGCTCACGCTATGCCGCCCGCGGGAGGAGCGAAAAAGGTTTTCGACGGCGCACCTCTCAGAACCTGGTCTCCTCCGGGGAGGCGAGGACCGCTGGAACGAACCGATTTCCCGACCTATGCGCGCGCCGACCAGCTCGCGGCCGCGCTCCCTGCCGGCGGCGCGAAAGCCTCCTGACCAAGGGCCGGGGTTGAGGAACCTGCGGACAGCGGTCATCAATGATCATGGCACGATCCAAGATCGGATAATCGTTCGCCGACGGGGTGGGAGGTACGGCACAGTGCTTTCATGACCGGCATGGGCGATAAGGGGCTGGACGCCGACGGGTTCATCGCACGGGAGGGCTCCCTGAGCCTTGTGCAAAAGGAGTTCACGGCCGTGGTCGAGGCCGCCCGCGAGGAGATCACCACGTTCTTCGGCCGCACACGGCTGCACAGCGCCTACCTCCACGGCAGCGTCCCGCGCGGCACCGCGGTCCCCGGCGTCTCCGACCTCAACGTGCTGCTGGTCCTGCACCACGAGTTCGGCATCGCCGACCGGGTCGACGCCGACGGGATAGAGGCCCACCTCGATGCCTCCTTCCCCCAGATCGACGGGGTCGGCATCGTGCTGTCCGATACAGGCGAGGTGCTGAGCGACTTGGAACACCATGGCTTCGGCTGGTTCGTCGCCTGCCTGTGCACTCCGCTGTTCGGCGATGACCTGGCAACGATACTGCCCCGCTACCGGCCCATATCACTGCTCGCCCGCGAGGGGATCGGCGGTCTGGGCGAGGTGCTGTGGGTACGGCGCGAGTACGCGCCCCTTTACACCTCGGACGCCGAACGCGGGGAGCTCAGCCGCGACGTTGCCCGCCTCATCGTCCGGGCCGGCTTCACCCTGGTCATGCCACGCTGGGGCGGCTGGACCAGTGACCTCACCCGCGCCGCCGAGATCTTCGCCGCCTACTACCCCGAACGCGCCGACCAGATGCGCCTCGCCGCGGCGACAGCCCGCATTCCGGCAGGAGATCCGGCCACCCTCGGCATGCTCCTCGACGACCTCGGCCCCTGGCTGGCCGCCGAGCACGACGCCGTCCACGGACAGAAGATCCCATAGGCCTGACAACCCCGCAGTCGAAGACCGGGTGTCCCAGTCCCTCGATACACACGCGTCGACGCCGACCTTACCGGCAGGCTGCCGTATCCATCTGTGTCGTCAACGGGTGGAGTGAGGTGCTCGGTGGTGTCGGCTCACAGGCCCCAGGAGGCACGCCAGTGCTCGGTGATCTCGGAGGCGATGTCGGTGGGGGTTCTGCCGGTCGTGTCGATCCTGAGTGTTTCGAGTCCGGCCGTTGCGTCGAGTGAGTCGAGCTGCGCCAGAGTCCTCTGCCATTGCTTTTCTGCTTCTGGGCCGAGTTCGCGCTTGTGGACCCGGGCCCGGAGGGTGGGGGCGTCGGCTGTGAGGCGGACCAGCACGATTCCCGCTCTGGGGAGGACCTGGCGTATCCAGCCGAGGGGTTCGGTGAGATCGACGAAGACGCCTGTGAGGATCAGCCGGGTGTGGCCGAGGGCCTGGTAGTTGGTCCACAGGGCTTGGAGGTTGCGTTTGGAGAGCTCGGCGGTGTCCAGGCCTGTGGGTGGCCAGGGGTGCACACGGTCGAGTTCGTCGGTCTCGATCAGGGCGTGTGCGATGTCGGCCTGTGCGAGTTGCCGTGATAGTTCGTAGGCGGTCGAGGATTTGCCCACTCCCGCCGGCCCGCAGATCAGGACCACCGTTGCGTCTGCCATGCCGACATTCTGGCCCTCGGCCCGCCTTTTCTGCCTCTGCCGCCTTTCGGCGAGTCTCGCTTTCTGCTGAACGCGCTCACCGCAGGTCCAGCTCCAGGCACCATGCCATAAGCGCCGTGTTCGCGTCGGATGCAATTGCCCCACACCCACCGCGGACGCGCTAACCCCGAGATCAATTCCTACTTTGAGGCCGGGCGACGCGTTCGGGAGCGGAGGGCCTTCAAGTGGTGACGGCTGCGGCCCCCTTCCCTTTTTCTCGGGGTGGGGGCCGCCGCGTTTCTGGTGTCAGTTCAGGGTGAGTGGTATGGGGGTGGCGATGTGGGTGAGTTTGTCGGGGTTGCGGACGAAGTAGATGCCGGTGACGAGGCCGTCCTCGACACGGATCGCCATGACGCTGTCGAGCTCGCCGTCGACGCGCAGGAGGAGCGCCGGATCGCCGTTGACGGTGGTGGGCTCGCTGGTGAGCGTGCCTTCCTTGCCGCCGAGGCCGGCAAGGAGGAGGCGGACCACCTTCGCGAGGCCCACGACGGGCCGTAGCGCGGCGCTCCTGACGCCGCCGCCGTCGCTGATCAGGACGACGTCGGGGGCGAGCACGTCGAGCACGCCCTGCAGGTCGCCGGTCTCCACGGCGTGCTGGAACGATGCGAGGGCGGCTTGGGCCTGGCGCGGGGAGACCGCTTCGCGAGGGCGGCGGGCGTCGACGTGCTTGCGGGAGCGGTGGGCGATCTGGCGGACCGCGGCGGGGGTCTTGCCGACCGCCTCCGCGATCTCGTCGTAGCCGACGTCGAAGACCTCGCGCAGGACGAACACGGCACGCTCGGTGGGCGAGAGGGTCTCCAGGACGAGCATCACGGCCATGGACAGGCTCTCGGCGAGCTCGGCGTTCTCGGCGACGTCCGGCGCGGTGAGCAGCGGCTCGGGCAGCCAGGGGCCGACGTAGGTCTCCTTGCGGCGCCGCAGGGCGCGCAGCCGGTCGAGCGCCCGCCGGGTCGTGACGCGCACGAGGAACGCGCGCTGGTCGCGGACCTGCGCCAGATCGACCTCGGCCCAGCGCAGCCAGGT
Organism: Actinocorallia sp. B10E7; assembly: GCF_039871655.1. NCBI lineage: Bacteria > Bacillati > Actinomycetota > Actinomycetes > Streptosporangiales > Thermomonosporaceae > Actinocorallia > Actinocorallia sp. B10E7. Next base: position 417,263 of record NZ_JBDPLZ010000003.1, on the reverse strand, counting down.
CTCCTGCAGGACGTCCTCGGCGTCGGCCGCCGAGCCGAGGATCTCGTAGGCGACGGTGAAGAGCAGGTTGCGGTGGGCGACGAAGGCCTCGGTCGCCGGGTCCGCGGCGTGGTCTCGCATCCTCGAATCCTTCCATGGCGGTCCGTACAAGGGCGTTTCGAGCATGGGGGGGCGGGCGGCGCCCAGGCCGCCCGCTCCAGGAGCTACGACACGTGCGCGGGCCGGCTCGCGCACGCGGCCTGGACGCGCTGCTGCCGGGCGTCGTCCTTGGCCTTCAGGACGCGTGCGCCGGGCTTGTGCGCCTCGTTGGAGAGCTGCTTGATGGTGTGGGAGACGACGAACTCCTTCAGGCGCGCGCCCGGGCGGCCGCCGACGTAGAACCGGATGGCGGTGTCGTCCTTGCGCGCGAACTGGAAGATGCCGGCGCCGCGGCCGAGGCTGACGCACAGCCCGGCGAAAGCGATGCTGATGGCTTCGGGCCGCTCGCCCTCGATCCGGCGGAGCACGGCGTCGGCGGCGTGCGGGCCGAGTTGGACGGCGGCCTGGCATCCCATCCGGTAAGCCAGGCCCGAGGGCGAGGCCGCGTCCCCGGCGGCGACGATGCGGTCGTCGTCGATGCTGGTCAGGGTCTCGTCGGTGAGGAGGCGGCCCGCCTCGTCGGTGCTGAGGCCGCTGCGGGCGGCCAGGTCGGGAACACCGAAGCCGGCGGCCCAGATGGTCAGGTGGCCGCGCACCTCGCGGCCGTCGGCGAGGCGCACGGCGTCGGCCGTCACGGACGCCGCCCTGGTGCCGGGGCCCTCCAGGACGGTCACGCCGAGGGCCGCCAGCCGCTTGGCGACGAAGCGGCGGCCGTTCGGGTGGAGGTAGGGGCCGAGCTGTCCTCCGCAGACGAGGGTGACGTTACGGCCCGCCTCGGCGAGCTCGGCCGCGGTCTCGATGCCGGTGGCGCCGCCGCCTACGACCGTCAGCGCCGCGGTGGCGGGCGCGGCGGCCACGGCCCTGCGCAGCCGCTCGGCCTCCTCCAGGGTCGCGATCGGGTAGGCGAACCTGTCCGCGCCGGGCACCTGCGGTGCGCCGCTGCGGCTGCCCACCGCGTAGATCAGGTGGTCGTACCCGACGGTGCCGCCGCCGGCCAGCGAGACGGTGCGCGCCTCCCGGTCGATCCCGGTCGCGGTGTCGACCACGAGCTCGACGCGTTCGCTCAGGACGTCCTTGTAGTCGACGACCGCGTCGTCGGACCCCGCCACCAGCTGGTGCAGGCGCAGGCGCTCGACGAAGGCCGGGCGCGGGTTGACGAGGGTCACGGCCACGTCGTCGCGGCGGGTCAGGCGGTTGGCCGCGAGGACTCCGGCGTATCCGCCGCCGATCACGATGACTTCCGTCCGGCCGCCGGTGTGCTTCGCCATGGTCTCTGCTCCGTTCGCTCGGGGTTTCGCACACAAGGCGCCGGGCGGAGGGAACTTGTGACACGGTGTGGCTCAGAACACATCCGACGGCAGAACCTTCGGAAGATGCCGGAGGGATTCACCGGCGCCGTCCGAGCGTCACAGGCCGGGAACCGGCACCCGGGTGGTCAGGATCCGGCCGGTGGGGTTCACGCGTGGGGAGTGCGGGTTCGAGTCCTTGACGACGCAGATGAAGAGGGTGCGCCCCTCGTCGCCGCCCAGCGCCACGGCGAGCGGCTGGTCGTCGCCGAGGTCGATCTGGTCGGTGAGCGTGCCTGCGGCGTCGATGCGGACGACGCGGTGGCCGGTGGGGTCCGCGGCCCAGATCCCGCCGGCGGAGTCGAGGCAGATCCCGTCGGGGGTGGACACCGGCAGGGCGCTGCCGACCGCGGGGGCCAGCTCGGCGAAGACCTTCCCGGGGTCCGCGGGGTCCGCGGCGGTGCTCAGGGCCTGGATCTTGCCGCCGCCCGACTCGCTGACGTAGAGGGTCTGCTCGTCCGTGGACAGGACGACGCCGTTGGGGGCGGCCATCGGCGGGCCGATCTCCTCGGCCGTCCCGTCGGGCCGCACGCGGATGACCCTGGAGAGCTGGAACTGCCCGCCGCCCCACATGTCGAAGCCGATCTGGGTCACGTACGCCGTCCCGTCGCTCGCGACGGCGAGGTCGTTGCACAGGACGGGGTTCAGCGGCGTGAGGTCGGCGACCTGGTGGATGCCGTCCTCGGCCACGGTGAGCAGACGGCAGTCGGGCATCGAGACGGCGAACAGGCGGCCCGCCGCGTCGAAGCCGATGCCGCTCTGGTCCGCGGCGAAGGCGGCGACGGGCACGCGCCGCCCGTCCGGGTCGTAGCGGAAGACCGTCCGGTGCTGGATGTCGGAGACCCACAGGGCGCCGTCGTGCCACCGGGGGGACTCGGGGAAGAAGAGGCGGTCGTCGAAGACCTCTACCGAAGAGGTCGAAGTCGAAGAAGTACTCATGGTGACCTCCGGGGGGTGGGGTGGGGACGTCAGGAGTCGGTGTAGTCCGCCGGGCGGCGTTGCAGGAAGGAGGTGATCTGTTCGGTCATGTCGCGGGTGTGGGAGGTGAGGATCTGGGTGCGGTTCTCCAGGTCGATGCCGGCTTGGAGGCTGGAGACCTCCAGTTGGCTCCAGGCGACTTCTTTGGTCATCCACACGCCCATGGGGCTGTTGGCGCAGATGAGGGCGGCGGTCTCCAGGGCGGCTTCGAGGGTTTTGCCGTCGTCGACGACGCGGTTGACCAGGCCGAGGCGCAGGGCTTCGTCGGCGTGGACGAATCGGCCGGTGAGGAGGAGTTCGTGGGAGGGGCCGGCGCCGATGAGGCGGGGCAGGAGCCAGCTGACGCCGATGTCGCAGCCGGACAGGCCGATGCGGACGAACGCGGCGTTGAATTTGGCGGTGGTGGAGGCGATGCGGATGTCGCTGGCCAGGGCGAGGGCGAGGCCGCCGCCGGAGGCGGGGCCGTTGACGGCGGAGATGACGGGTTGGCGCAGGTTGCGGAGTTTGGGGACGAGGGAGGCGATGGCCTGCTGGACGTGCATGGCGGCTTGGGGGCTCTTGCGCCGGGCGGCTTCTTCTTCGGAGGCCGGCTCGGAGGTGTGGCGGCGCGGCGGGTCGTGCAGGTCCAGGCCGGCGCAGAACGCGCGTCCGGCACCGGTGAGGATGACGACGCGGCAGGTGTCGTCCAGGGCGATGGCGTCGAGGGCGTGGTGCAGGTCCTTGATGAGTTCGCCGGACATGGCGTTGAGCCGCTCGGGCCGGTCGAGGGTGAGCAGCCGGACGCCGGGTGCGGGCTCCTCCACGCGCACCGTCTTGCCCGAGGCGGGGGTGTCGCGCAGGTAGGCGTCGCCGTTGATCAGCATGAAGATTCCTTCACGAGGTGTGAGTACTGTCGTCGGGTCAGCCGGCGAGGGGGTCGCGCGGCAGGCCGAGGATGCGTTCGGCGATCTGGTTGCGGCTGATCTCGGAGGTGCCTCCGGCGATGGTCAGCGCCCGGGTGCCGAGCAGGAACCTGGAGGCGTCGCCGCCGAACCCCTCGGCGAAGGCCAGGTCCTCGCCGACGAGTTCGGCGAACAGGGCGGCGGTGCGCTGGCCGTGTTCGGCGCCCGCGAGTTTGGTGATGTTGCCTTCGGGGCCGGGCCCGCCGCCGTCCACGGCGCGGACCGCGCGGCGCAGGTTCAGCAGCCCGAGAGTGATCTCCTCCGCGGCGTGCCGGCCCAGGCGGACCTCCGCGGCGGGGATCCGGCCGGGCAGGTGCCGGTAGGCCTCGAAGAGCTGCGCGGCGTCCACGCCGCCGACGCCGCCGCCCAGACTGACCCGCTCGTTGCCCAGGGTGGCGCGTGCGACCTTCCAGCCCTGGCCGGGCTCGCCCACCACGTCGGCGTCGGGGACGAACAGGTCGGTGAAGAACACCTCGCTGAAGTAGAGCTCCCCGGTGATGTGGCGCAGCGGCCGCACCTCGACGCCCGGGGCCTGCATGTCGATGACCATGGTGGTGATCCCGGCGTGCTTGCCGGCCGAGGAGTCGGTGCGCACGGTGGCCAGGCCGTAGCGGGACTTGTGCGCGTTGCTGGTCCAGATCTTCTGGCCGTTGACCTTCCAGCCGCCCTCGACGCGCTGCCCGCGGGTGCGCACCGCGGCCGCGTCCGAGCCGGCGTCGGGCTCGCTGAACAGCTGGCACCAGATGTGCTCGCCGCGCAGGGCGTGGCGGGCCCAGCGGGAGACCTGCTCCTCGGTGCCGTTCTGGATGAGGGTCAGCACCACCCATCCGGTGATCATGAGGTTGGGGACCGTGACGCCGGCGTCCCGGAACTCCTCCTCGATGACGAGCTGGAGCCCGGCGTCGGCACCGATGCCCCACGGCGCCGGCCAGTGCGGCTGCAGGTGGCCGGTGTCGACGAGTCTCTCGCGCTGCTCCTCGGCCGGCAGCGCCGCCAGTTCCCGCGCGAACGCGCGGATCCCGGGGCGGGCCAGCTCGGCCTCGGGCGGCAGGTCGAGGGAGACGGCGCGGGTGACGCCGGCCATGCTGAGCCGGGTGACGTCGGCGGCGGAGGCCGCCGGGGAGAGGACCGCCTTCAGGGACGCGGCGCGGCGCGACAGCAGGTGGGCGTCGTGCTCCCAGGTGTAGCCGATCCCGCCGTGGATCTGGATGTTGAGGTCGGCGTTGTCGGCGAAGGCGGGCATCGCGATGGTCGCGGCGGCCGCGGCGGCCAGCGCGAACTCCTCTTCGGGCCCTTCGGCGGCGCGTGCGGCGTCCCACACCGCCGCGGTGGCGGTCTCGGCGGACACCAGCATGTTCGCCAGGTGGTGCTTCACCGCCTGGAACGTCCCGATGGTGCGGCCGAACTGCTCGCGGACCTTGGCGTAGCCGGTCGCGGCCTCCAGGCACTCCTGCGCGCCGCCGGTCGCCTCGGCCGCCGCCAGCGTCCGGAGCACCGCCTCGGCGTAGGGGCGGGCGCCGGGCAGCATCGCGTCGTCGGCGACGGCGACGCCGTCGAAACGGAACCGGGCCGAGCGGCGCGACCAGTCCAGCGGCGCCGGGATCTCGGCGGTCACCCCGGCCGCGTCCACCGGGACCACCACCATGTCGTCGCCGACCGCGACGAGGATGTGCCGGGCCGCGGCACCGCCCAGGACGACCCCGGACCGGCCGGTCAGGGTCCGGGTGCCCGCCGCGTCCCGCTCGAGCGCCAGGTCGGCGCCGCTGAGCCCGACGGCCCCGACCGTCGTCCCCTCGGCCAGCGGGGGCAGCAGCCGGGCGCGGAGCTCCTGGCCGCCCTTGGCCGCGATCACCGCGGAGGCCGCGGTGGTCGGGAGCACCGGGCCGGGGGCGACCGCGCGGCCGAGCTCTTCGAGTACCACCACCAGCTCCGGCAGCCCGAATCCGCCGCCGCCGGACTCCTCGGGCAGGTGCACGCCGAGCAGTCCGAGCTCCGCGAACGCCTTCCAGAAGCCCGGAAGCGTCTCCTCCTCGGCCTCCAGCAGCGCCCGGCACGCCTCACGTGCGCCCTGCGCGCTCAGGAAGGCGCGCGTGGTGGCGGCCAGTTCCCGGTGTTCTTCGCTGAGAGCGATACCCATCGCTTACTTCACATCGCTTTCTGTGTCGTACCGGCGGGTCGGGCCGGCGGTGGTGTCTTGTCGCAGGTGCCCGCGGTCAGCGGGCCACCAGGCCGCCGTCGGCGATCACTGCCTGTCCGGTGACGAAGCTGGAGGCGTCGGAGGCCAGGAACAGCGCGGGGCCGACCATCTCGTCCGGGTGCGCCATGCGCTTCTGCAGGCTGGCCGCTGCCATGTGCTCCTGCGCCTCGGGCGAGTTGTTGCGGACCATGTCGGTGTCCACGGTGCCCGGCGCCAGCGCGTTGACGCGGATGCCCAGGTGGGCGAACTCGGCGGCCATCGAACGCGTGTAGGACATCATCGCCGCCTTGGCCGCGGCGTACATCGACAGGTACGGGGAGAAGATGAACGCGCCTGCGGAGATGACGTTGATGACCGAGGCGTGCGGGCTGGCGGTGAGGTGCTCCAGCGCCCGCTGCACCAGGAAGACCGGGCCGCGGACGTTGACGTCCTGGGACTTGGCGAACGCCTCGGGGGTGAACGACCCGATCGGCAGCGCCAGCGGGTTGGCGGCGTTGTTGACCAGGATGTCGAGCCCGCCGAAGGTCTCGGTGGTGCGCGTCACGAGGGAGTCCAGGGAGTCGAGGTCGCCCAGGTGGGTGGGGACGCCGAGGGCGGATCCGCCCATCGCCTTGAGGTGCGCTTCGGTCTCGGCGCAGGCCTCGGGCTTGCGGCTGGCCACCACGACGCTCGCTCCGGCGGCGGCGAAGCCCTCGGCGATCGCCCGTCCGATGCCCCGCGTGCCGCCGGTGACGACGGCGACCCGCCCCGACAGGTCGAAAAGCGACTTCAAGCGTTCAGCGTCCATGGGGGTCTCCTCAGCAGGCGGGATGGGTTGATCGGAGCGTTGCTCCCTCGTCGGGCGCGTCGGAGAACCGGCGCCGCGCTCAGCAGAGACTCTGCATCAATTGCGACATAGTGTCAATATATTCATTGTGGGTGAGGCGATGGGGGCGCACCGGCCTCTACCGGTCGATCGGCTCCGCGCTCAGCGGGCCACCAGGTCTATGTAGGCGTGGAGGTGCCGCAGGAAGCGCTCCCTGCTCCGTGGGTCGTCGGCCCTGTGCGTCTCTCCGTCCTCCTCGACGATGCCGCCGTGCAGAAAGCTCTCGATGGACCAGATCACCATCCACATGGCGTACACCGGATCCACCCCCGGCTTGAAGGAGGTGGACACCAGGCGATTGACCGCGGTGACGATCGGAGCTCTGAAGAGGTGCTCCATCTCGGCGAGATCGGCGGCGTCCGACAGCCACCGCTGTATCCAGAGCATCGAATGCTCGGGATGATCGATGACGTACTGGAGGTAGAGGTCGGCGATTCGCTTGATCCCCGCCGCGTCCGGGGTGTGGTCCCGGGCCAGGTCCTCCAGGGCCTCGAACTGCCTTTTCTGGTTGACCTCCGCGACCCGGATGTACAGCTCCTTCTTGTTGCCCACCATTTTCTGGATTCTCTCCGGGGGCATGCCGACGGCGTCCGCGATCATCTGGAGGCTGGTCCCGTCATAACCGAGATCGGAGAAGAACCGGGACGCGATCTCGATGATCCTCTCTGCGGTGTCATCGTGTGGCATGTCCACACGGCCTCCCCTCGCGAGCGGCGTAAAGACCCCGGACCGGGCGTACCACCCTCATATTCAGGCATGTCCCCGCAGCCCACCCGCCTGAGCGCTCCCCGCCTCCGTCTTGGGTGAATGATGGGCGGTTCCTGACCCGATCAGGCGAGGTCGGCCAGCAACGGCCAGGGGGCGGCCCGCTCGACCTGCGCGGCCAGCGACAGGAGCACGTCCTCGCGGCCCAGCGGCGCGGCGGCCTGGAAGCCGATGGGCAGGCCGCGGGAGTCCGTGCCGTGGGGAACCGCCATGGCCGGCATGCCGGAGAGGTTGAACACAGTCGTGAACGCCGAGGACAGCACGCCCCGCTCGTACATGGTCTCGGGCCGCCGGGTGTCCCAGAAGCCGATCTCGGGGGTCGGCACGCACATCACCGGCGAGAGCAGCACGTCGACGTCGTCGAAGGCGGAGCCGACCTGCCAGGCGATCAGCTGGACCGCCTCGAGCGCCTCGTGCAGCCGGGGCCCGGTGGTCGCGCGGTAGTGGTCGAGCAGCACCCGGGTGAACGGTTCGAGGTCGTCCTCGCGCAGCTCCCGTCCGAGCCGGGCGAGGCGGTCGTCGACCGCGCCGACGAGCGAGACGCCCATCAGCAGGCCGGACGTGGCCGCGACGTGCGTGCTGTCCCACGGCGCCGCCACCGGCGACACCTCGTGGCCGAGCGACTCCAGCAGGCCGGCGGCGCCGCGCACGGCGGCGAGGCATTCGGGGTCGACGTCGGGGCCGTTGCGGAGGCTCTCGATCAGCCCGACGCGCAGCCGCCCGGGCTCGCGCCGCACGGCCTCGCTGAACGGCCCGCCCCCACCCGGACCGGTGCGCAGCGCGTCATCGCGGGCCCCGAAGCCGAACACGTCGCCGGCCAGCGAGCCGGCGGCCACGTCGAGGAGCAGGGCGCTGTCGCGGACCGTGCGCGTGAGGGCGTGCTGGACGCCGTTGGGGGCGGCGAAGGACGAGGGGTAGGGCGCGGGCGAGACCCGGCCGCGGGACGGTTTGAGGCCGAAAAGCCCGTTGACGACCGCGGGGATCCTGATGGAGCCGCCGCCGTCGTTGGCGTGGGCGACCGGCACCATCCCGGACGCCACCGCCGCCGCCGACCCGCCGCTGGACCCGCCGACGGTGTGCCGGGGCGAGCGCGGATTGGGCGTGGAGCCGTGGAGGTCGGGATCGGTGGACGCGTTCTTGCCGAGCTCGGGGGTGTTGGTCATGCCGAGCACCACCAGGCCCGCCCGCCGGTAGCGGCGGACCAGCTCGGAGTCGGCGTGCTGCACGTCGTCGGCCCACAGCCGGGAGCCGCGGGTGGTGGAAGCCCGGCCACGTCCGCACCCAGGGACTTCACCAGCGTCGGGACGCCGGTGAGCGGGCCGTCGGGCAACCCCGCGTCGACCTCGGCCAGCGCCTCGTCGAAGCGGACGGCCACGACGGCGTTGAGAGCCGGATCGAGCTGTTCGATGCGCTCGATCGAGGCCAGGACGGCCTCCTCGGCCGACAGGCGGCCCGCGCGGATCTCCGCGGCGAGCGCGGTGGCGTCCAGGTCCTGGAAGACGGTCATGGCGACTCCACGTGGTGACAGGCCACGGCGTGCCCGGAGGCGAGTTCCCGCAGCACGGGCTCCTCGGCGGCGCACAGGTCGGTGGCCAGGGGACAGCGGGTGCGGAAGCGGCAGCCCGACGGCGGGTTCAGCGGGGAGGGCAGCTCGGCGGCCCGGGCGCCCGGGCCGGACGACGCCTCCGCGTCGGCCTCGGTCTCCTCGCCGGGGATCGAGGCGAGCAGCATCCGGGTGTAGGGGTGCACCGCCTGCAGGTGCATGCCCTCCGAAGGCAGCACCTCGCAGACCTTGCCGAGGTAGAGCACCATGACCCGGTCGCTGATGTTCTTCACGACCGAGACGTCGTGGGCGATGAACACCATGCTGAGGCCGAACCGCTCCTTGGTCTCCTCCAGCAGGTTGAGGATCTGGGCCTGGACGGACACATCGAGGCTGGAGACCGGCTCGTCGCAGATGAGCACCCTGGGCCGCAACATCAGCGCGCGGGCGATGCACACCCGCTGGCACTGGCCGCCGGACAGCTCGTGGGGCCGGCGGTCCCACACCACGTCGGGTTCCAGCCCGACCGCGGCGAGCAGCTCGCGGACCACGGTCTCCTTGTTCTTCCCCTCGTGGTCGGCCGGGTCGAAGCCCCACACCGACAATCCCTCGGCGACGAGATCCTTGACCTTGCGGCGAGGGTTCAGCGACGAGATCGGATCCTGCATGATCATCTGCAGACGCGCCCGCCCGCGGCGCAGGGCACCGCCGCCCAGGCCGGTCAGCTCCGCCCCGTCGAAGCGCACCGAGCCCGAGGTCGGCGCCGGCAGCTGCATGATCGCGCGGCCGGCGGTCGACTTGCCGCAGCCCGACTCGCCGAGGATGCCCAGCGTCTCTCCGGGCAGCAGGTCGAGGTCGAGCCCGGAGACGGCGTGCACGACCTGGCCGCGGCCGACCGGGAACTCCACGACCAGATCCTCGACCTCGAGGACGGCGTCGCGCCCGGGCCGCAGGTGGGCCTTCCCGCTTCCAGCCATCAGTCCTCCTCGTGAGCGGTGGCGGCCGGCGGCAGATGGCAGGCCGCCGTGTGCCGCGGGGCGGCGGGCCTCGGACCGCGCAGTCGCGGCGCCTCGGTGCGGCAGACGTCCTCGGCCCGGGTGCAGCGGGGCGCGAACCGGCACCCCGGCGGCGGGGACACCAGGTCCGGCGGCCGACCCTCGATGGTCCGCAGACGTGTGTGGGGAGCGGCGTCGAGCCGTGGGATCGAGGCCAGCAGAGCCTCCGAATAGGGGTGTATCGGACGGGTGAAGACCTCGAGTGTGCGGGAGGTCTCCACGACCCGTCCGGCGTACATCACCGCCACCCGGTCGGTGCGGCCGGCGACCGCGCCGAGGTCGTGGCTGACCAGGATGATCGCCATCTGCCGTTCGCGGGCCAGCCGGGCGAGCAGGTCGAGGATCTGCTTCTGCACCGTGACGTCGAGCGCGGTGGTGGGCTCGTCGGCGATGAGCAGCTTGGGGTCGCACGCCAGCGCCATCGCGATGACGACGCGCTGACGCATGCCGCCGGACAGCTCGTGGGGGTACTGGTCGAGCCGCCGGGCGGGCTCGGGAATGCCGACCTGGCGCAGCAGGTCGACGGAACGCTCCCGGGCGGCCTTGCGGTCGAGCCGAAGGTGCAGGCGCAGCGCCTCGACGAGGTGGGTGCCGATCTTCTTGACCGGGTTGAGCGAGGTCATCGGGTCCTGGAAGACCATCGCGACCGTCGGACCCCACAGCCGTCGGCGCTCGCGCGCCGGCAGGGCGTGGACGTCGTGGCCCGCCAGCGTGACCCGACCGCTGATCGTGGTCGTGGGCCCCTGGCCGATCAATCCCATCAGGGAGCGGCCCAGCACCGACTTGCCGGAACCCGACTCCCCGACGACGCCGAGCGTCTCCCCGGCGCGCAGGGTCAGGGAGACCCCGTCGACGGCGGTGACGTCGCCGCGCGGAGTGTGGAACGTCGTCCGGAGGTCGGTGACCTCCAGCAGAGATGCGGCGGTCACAGCTTCACACTCCTGGGGTCCCAACGCCGCTGGGCCTCCTCGCCCAGCAGGTTGAACGAGAAGACGGTCAGGAACAGGAAGACGCCGGGGACGATCACGATGAACGGATGGTCGTACATCGTGGTGCCGGACTGCGCCTCGGAGATCATGTTGCCCCACGTGGGCTCGGGCTGCGGGATGCCCAGACCCAGGAACGACAACGACGACTCGGCGACGATCAGCGCCGAGATGCTCACCATGGCCATCGACATCAGCGGCAGGGCCACGTTGGGCACCAGTTCGCGCAGCATCACCCGCGCCCGCGACGCCCCGATCGCCCGGGCGGCCAGCACGAACTCGCGCTGGGCGAAGGCGATCGCGTTGGCGCGCGCGACGCGGACCATGCTCGGGATGGTGAGCACGGACAGCGCGAGGGCGATGTTGCGCATCGTGGGGTCGAGGATCGCGGCGAGCGCCACCAGCAGGATCAGCGGGGGCACGGCGAGGAACGCGTTGGTCACGATCCCGATCCCGCGGTCGGTGCCTTTGCGGACGTAGCCGGCCACGACCCCGATGAGCCCGCCCACCACGACGCCGATGACGATGGCCGTCAACGAGATGATCAGCGACGCCCGGGCGCCGAAGACCGCGCGCGAGAGCATGTCGAGACCTGCCCCGTTGGTGCCGAGCGGGTGGTCGGAGAACTTCAGCGGCTCGAGGTAGATCGGCTCGGACAGCGCGACCGTCGCGTTGCGGCCCTCCGGCAGCGGCAGCCACGGGGCGAGCAGCGCCACGACGCCCAGCCCGACCACCCAGGCCAGGGCCAGCCACGACAGCAGGTCGACCTTGCTGCGCCGCCAGGCCCACAGGAGCCGGCCGGCGCCGGTGCAGACCAGCACGAGCCCGGCGAGGAACGCGAGCGGACCGAGGACGCCCTCGACCACCGTGAGGACGGCGGCGATGAGGGCCGCGCCCAGGGCGAGCCGCCCCAGGCCGCGGCGCGTCATCTGCCCGCGCGTCAGCGGCGTGCCGCGCAGGGGGGAGGAGTCAGTCATGAACACGGCGGGTCCTCGGGTCGATCAGGCCGTAGGAGAGGTCGATCCCGGTGTTGACGACCACGTAGATGAACGCGATCACCAGTACCGCGCCCTGCACGACCGGGAAGTCCCCGTTCTGGGCGGAGGTCACCACGAGCGAGCCCATCCCGGGCAGGGAGAAGAGGTACTCGACGATCACGGTGCTGCCGATCAGGCGGCCGGTGCTGATACCGAGCAGGGTCACCAGGGTGAACGAGGACGGGCGCAGGGCGTCGCCGACCATCACCCGCCACGGCGGCATGCCCTTGGCCCGCGACGCCAGGACGAAGTCCTCCTGCAGCGTCACCACCAGGTCGTTGCGCAGGACGCGGGTGAAGACGGCGACCTCGCTGAGCGCGATCACCAGGACCGGCAGGAAGGCATGCTCGAGGTTGCCGGTGAAGGAATCGCCCATCCGCACCCACTGCGAGCGCGGGAAGAGCCCGAGCTCGTTGACGAAGAGCATGATCAGCAGGAGGCCGGCGAGGAACGACGGCACCGACAGCAGACCGAACGTGCTCGCGCCGACCAGCCTGTCGACCGTGCCTCCGGGCTTGGCCGCGGCCCACATCGCCAGCGGGACGGCCAGCACGACGGCCACGACCAGGCCGAGGAAGGCCAGCTCGAGGCTCACCGGGAGCGCGGAGAGGATGCGGTCGGACACCGCGCTCTGCGGCGGCACGATCGAGTGCCCGAGGTCGCCGGTCAGGACGCCGCCCAGCCAGTCGAAGTAGCGCGTGAGGACGGACTGGTCGAGGCCGAGCTCCTCGCGCAGGGCCTCGTACATCTCCGGCGGCTTGCCGCTGCCCAGGATCGCGACCGCGGGGTCGCCCGGCACCAGGGTGACCATGAAGAACACCCCGAAGCTGACGAGCAGCAGGACCGCGGCCAGCTCGCCGAGCCGGTTCAGTCCAGCACGCGGATTCACGGCTTGCCCGTCCCGGTGTCAGCGGGCTCCGGCGCCAGGACGCGGCCGGCCCAGCGGTAGTCCGCCTTGCCGCTCGGGGAGCGCACGACGTGGTCGACGATCTCGACGCGGGCGGGCACCTTGTAGCCGGCCAGCTGTCCCCGGCACCACGTCCGCAGGCTCTCGACGTCCACGCCCTCGGCGTCCTCGCGCAGCTCCACCACGGCCCCGACGCGCTGGCCGAACCTCTCGTCCGGGACACCCGCGACCAGCACGTCCATCACGGCGGGGTGCGACTTGAGGGTCTGCTCGACCTCTTCGGGGAAGACCTTCTCGCCGCCGGAGTTGATGCAGCCCGACCCGCGGCCGTGCACCACGATCGAGCCGTCCTCCTCGACCTCGGCGAGGTCGCCGAGGACGACCCACCGCACCCCGTCGATGACGGGGAAGGTCTCCCGGGTCTTGTCGGGGTCGTTGTAGTAGGCCAGCGGCACGTGCCCGCTGCGGGCCAGCCGGCCGAGCTCGCCGGACCCGGGGGCGACGTCGCGCAGGTCCTCGTCGATCACCCGCACGGCCGGTGAGGGCTGCAGCCGCATCCTGCCGTCCGCGCCGGTGGTGACGACGCCGTCGGCGCCGGACTCCGAGGCCCCGAAGCTGTTGCGGATCATCACGTTGGGCAGCTGCTCGAGCAGGGCGGCCTGCGTGCTCGCCGACAGGATCGCCCCGCCGGAGCCGATGATGAACAGCGAGGAGAGGTCGTACTCGTCCTTGTGCTCGCGCAGCGCGTCGGCCAGCGGCCGGGCCTGGGCGTCGCCGACCAGGCCGATGATCTGCACCTTGTGGCGCTCGACCTCGCGCAGCACCGCGACCGGGTCGTAGGTGCGCAGCAGCGCCAGGTGGGCGCCGCCGAACAGGCCCATGAACAGCGTGTACGACGCCGCGCCGTGCATGAGCGGCATGCTGATCAGGTAGGTCAGCGGAATGCCGCCGTCGAGCGCGGCCACGACCTCCTCCACCGAGCGGTAGGGGTCGCCGTAGGGGTTGCCGCCCAGCAGCGCCGCGAAGTGGAAGTCCTCGTGCCGCCACACCACGCCCTTGGGCATGCCGGTCGTGCCGCCGGTGTAGATCACGAACGTGTCGTCGGGGCCGAGGTCGTCGCGCGGGCCCATGGAGCCGTCGTGGGCGGCGAGCGCCTCCTCGTACTGCGCCGCGGTGACGCCGCCGGGCCACCGGTCCGGCTGGACGCCGGAGCCGTCGTCGACGACCAGCACGTGGTGCAGCCTGTCGCACTGGTCGGCCACGGCCGCGACCCGCGGGGTGTACTCGGCGCCCGCGACCACGGCGTGCAGCTGGGCGTTGCCGAACAGGTAGAGCAGCTCGTGCTCGGTGTAGCGGTAGTTGATGTTGATCGGCACCGCGCGAGCCTTGAAGCAGCCCAGCATCGCCTCGACGTACTCCACGCCGTTGAGCAGGTAGACGCCGACGTGCTGGCCGGGCTCGATGCCGTTGACCATGAGGTGGCGGGCCAGCCGGTTGGCGCGCCGGTCGAGCTCGGCGTAGGTGAGGGTGACGTCACCGCAGGAGATGGCGGGGCGGTCGGGCACCGTCCGGGCGACGGCTTCGAAGACGGTGGCGAGATTGAGTCCCATGAGCAGCTTGCTTTCTCGGGGGATGAGGCCGGTAGGGGAGATGCGTCCGGGTCAGGCGGACTTGTCGGCTTCGGCCTGCCGGGCCGCGGCGGCCTTCTCGGCGAGGTCGGGGAAGAACGGCGCCATCAGCTGGTCGCGCATCTCCGGCTGGAGGTAGTTGAAGTAGGTGCGGTGCTTGCTCGTGGTCAGTCCCAGCGACCTGTGGAGGTCGCCCATCATCTCGGCCTGCTTGATGCCGACGGCGACGCTCTCGAGCACGGGCACCTCGGTGCCGGAGACCTTGTTGTAGCCGGCGAGGGTGAAGGCGGAGTAGAGGGCGCAGGAGGTCACGATCACCTCGGCGCCGTCCTCGATCGCGCCCCTGGCGCACTCCTCGAACGCCGGCACGACCTTGTCGAAGACGTAGTCGGTGTCGGTGAACCAGCGGGGCGCGTGGTGGAGGCCCTCGTCCCAGCCCTCGGCCTTCGGCACGCGGGCGGGGTCGGCGATGGCGCGGTTCTCCAGGCCGTAGAGGCGCAGGTTGCGCTCCACGATCGGCGCGGACTTCTCGTCGACGCCGATCAGCGCGAACTTCGAGCCGAGCTGCATGGCGTAGGCCATCGCGGCCTCGGTCATGCCGACGACGGGGTAGCGCACCATCTCGCGGGCCTCCCGGATGCCCGGGTCGTTGCCGCAGCGCACGAACGCGACGTCGTAGCCGTCCTGCTCGCCCTGGATGACGCCGCGCACCACCTCGATGTTGTTGATCATCTCGAGGTAGACGTGGGAGGTGTAGTAGGTCGAGCGGGGCAGGAACTGCGGCCTCACCTCGGTGTCGGGGCGCAGCACCTGCCGGTACAGCCGCATGACGCCATCGTTGATGGCGTCGTAGCCGCCGTCGCCGAACCCCGGCATGCTGGGCGTGTAGATGCTCTGGACGTGGATGCGGATTCCCATCGCTCCTCCTGGGGTGGGTGAGGGGTCGGCGGTCACTGCTTCTTCCACGCCTTGTCGTAGAAGACCATCTCCTGGACGGTCGGCACGATGCCGTGCACGTTCTTCGACCAGGGCAGGAAGTTGCCGGACGGCGCCACCTGGACGACGGGGGCGTCGTCGCGGATCAGCGTCTCGATGCCGGTGAGGGCCTTCTTGGCGGCGGCCGGGTCGGCGCCGTTCTCGCGCAGCTCGGCGAGCAGCTTGTCCATCTCCGGGTTGGCGTAGCCGGTGAGGTTGGTCGTGCCGGTCGAGGCGTAGACCTCGTACAGGGAGCTGTAGGGGTCGGCGTCGCCCACGTTCGCCGCGCTGAGCGCCAGGTCGAAGTCGTGGTCGATGTAGAGGCGCTTGGTGCCGTCGGCGATGTTCGCGCTGCCCTCGATCGTCACGTCGAAGCCCACGGCCTCGAGCTGGGCCTCCACCTGCACGGCGGCCTGCTGGGAGGCGGGGTCTCCGCCGGCGAGGTAGCTGACCTTGCCGTCCCAGCCGTCGGCCTTGGCCTCGGTGACGAGCTTCTTGGCGGCCTCGCGGTCGACTTCGGGGTACTTCACGCCGGTGGACCACGGTGAGCTGTCCGCGAACAGGCTCTTGCTCGGGATGCCCGCGCCCTGCAGCGCGCGCTCGGCGTAGGCCTTGTTGTCGAAGGCGAGCTGGATGGCCTGGCGGACCCGCTTGTCGGCGCCCGGCCGGTCCTTGCGCGTGTTGATGGTGATCTGGCTGCCCGCGCCGACCACGAACATCATGCCGCCGGCGCCGTCCTTGATCGCCTTCTCGGTGGTCTGGGCGTTGCGGAGGTAGGCCGAGTCGACCCCGCCGGACTTCAGCGACTCGAGCTTGGCGTCGTCGGCGCCGAGCCACACGAAGCGCAGCTTCTCCAGGTGGGGCTTGCCGTCCCAGTAGTCGGCCCGGCTCTTGAGCACGAGCTCCTCGCCGGGCTTGTAGGCCTCGAGTTCGAAGGGGCCTGCGCCGACGGGCTTGAACGCCTTGGGGTCCTTGTACGCCGAGGGCGCCATGATCATGCCGGGGCCGCCGGCGAGCATCGCCGGGAAGGTCGCCCACGGGCCGGCGTTGGTGAATTCGACGGTGCGGTCGTCGATCTTCTTCATCTTCGTCTGGTTGGCCAGCATCGTGGTCGACTGGTAGCCGTACTTCTTCATGTAATGGCTCAGGCTGCCGATGACGGCGTCGGCGTCGTAGGGCGTGCCGTCGGCGAACTTCACGCCCTCGCGCAGCTTGAGCGTCCAGGTGACGTTGTCGTCGCTGGCGAGGGACTCCGCGAGCTTGGGCTTCCAGCTGCGGTCCTTGAAGTCGTAGCGCATGAGGGCGTCGTAGACGGCCGCGAGCGCGCTGCCGCCGACGGAGCCGTTGGCGTAGCCCTGGGTCGGGTCGAGGGTCCGCGCCTCGCTGTACTCGGCCACGGTGAGGACGCCGCCCTGGACGGGCGTGCCCGCGTCGGACTGCCGGAGGAGGCCGGTGGTGTAGATCTCGTTCTTGCCGAGCTCACCGGCGCCGTCACCGCCGTCGGTCGACGAGTCGGCGCAGCCCGTGGCGACCAGAGAGCCGGCCAGGAGGAGTCCGGTCAGCCGGGTCCAGTGCGTGAGGTGCTTCATGCGTTCCTGCTCCATCTCGGAGGGGTGAACGGACGATCACCGGCAAAGCGGCCAGTGACCTCCGTCTCATTGGGCTGAGACTTTGCACCAATTGGGACTTAGTGTCAATGCTTACAATCTCAGGCGTGGACACGATCAAAGGCTCACTGCGCGAGCGCAAGAAGCGGCACATGTACCTGGCGGCGGCTCAGGCCGCCGTGAAGCTCGTCGCCGAGCACGGCATGCGCGCGGTGCGGGTGGAGGACATCTGCGAACGCGCCGACATCAGCCGCTCGACGTTCTTCCGCTACTTCGACTCCAAGGAGGCCTGCTTCATAGCGGGCCTGCACCACGGGTGGATCGACGCGGTGCTGACCGCGCTCGAGGCGCGCCCCGCGGAGGAGGATCCCTTCACCGCGCTGTGCAACGCGTTCGTCGACATCACCACCGACTGGAGCCGCTATCGCGAGGTCACCCGGCTCGAGGCGCGCATCCGGACCGAGGCACCCGCCGTCCACACCTTGGCCAACGCCGAACAGCTCACCTGGGAGCGGGCGCTGGCCCCCGCCCTCGAAGCCCGCTGCACCGGAGCCGGCGACAGGAACCTCACCGCACGGCTCACCGCGGGGACCGTGCTGTGCGCCACGAGGCTGGCCACCGAGCGCTGGCTGGAGGAGGGCGCCGTGCGCTCACCGGCGGAGCACTACATCGAGGCGTTCACCGCGCTCGGCACCTTGTTCGAGCGCGGGTAGCCGACGCCGCCGGTGCGTGGTCAAGGCGGCGCAGCGGCTGAGGTTCACGCTGGAGGAGGTCGCCGACCTGCTGGGGGGCCGCGGGCGGCCGCCGCCGCCGCCGCGACGGCGGGCTGGCGAGCGGGCCCGGGTGAAGCTGATCGAGGTCGAGGAGCGCGTCGCGGACCTGACGGTGATCTCCGACGCGCTGCGGCGGACGATCGAGGCGGGTTGTGCGGACCTGGTGGAGTGCGCCCGGGCCGGGCGCTGCCCGATTCCCTTCACCCCGGTCTTCCGCTCCGGGCACCGCGCGGGCTCGCGGCAGTTCCCTTTCTGAAAAGGAAAGAGATTGTTTGCGGGGGGCGGCGGTCAAGACTGGGTTCCGCGTGGGATGTGGGATGAGAGGGCAGGGAAGGAGATCTGTCAGGATCGTCACCTTCTGCCGCTGTGAGGAAGCATGAGAATCCCGGTACGCCTGCATCAGATCCCCGCCCGGCTGGTCACCGGACTGTTCATCCTCAATTCCGGGATCGGCAAACGAGGAGCCGACGAGCAGACGGCCGAAGGCGTGCACGCCATGGCGGCGGGCGCCTATCCCTTTCTCAAGGACCGGGATCCGCGGGAGTTCGTCCGGCTGCTGTCGGCCGGTGAGATCGCCCTCGGCGCGGTGCTCTTGGCTCCGTTCGTCCCCTCGCTGGTGGCGGGAGCGGCTCTCACCGGGTTCGCCGGCGGTCTGACCGGCCTGTACCTGCGCACCCCGGGCATGCGGGAGGAGGGCGGCCTGCGCCCCACCCAGGCGGGCCTGTCGCTCGCCAAGGACCTGTGGCTGCTGTCCATCGGGCTCGGTCTGATGCTGGACGACCTGCAGGACCGCTGAACTCCCGCCGGTCTCGGCGGCCTTCGGGGTCTGGATGGCGGCCGTTCTCGCGCCGGTCCGTCATGCGGATTCTTGGACGAAGACCGAAGTGACGCCCTTGGTGATCTTAGAGAAGTTTGCAGATCTCTACACCTCCACCTGCGCCTTCGACTTAAACGCTGGATGAATAAATTTCCGATCATTAAAACAGGAGAAAAGACGGTAAGTCTTCTTTACTGTTATTCCCGTGTTTTGTAATTAATGTCCGGGAAGGATGGATGGCGAGTGTCGATGTCTACAAAAAGGGCGTTACCGGCCTGATGTGTTTGAGTAAGCCGAATTCGGATTCTACTCGGGTATGGCGCCTGCGGACTCTCGAGGAGGAGCTTTGCTCATTCACATGGTCTCCGAACACGCCAGCCCGCTGGCAGTTCTGGGCGGGGAGGACGCGGGAGGACAGAACGTCCACACCCGGGGTTTCACCGTGGAACACGTGGACGCCGGTCCCCCCGAACCGGTTTCCACGGAGTGGACGGTCCAGGGTGCTGAGCGTCAGCCGCCGGGTCCGCGCCCTCTACCCCTGGGAGCGCGTCGCGGAGGGGACCGAAGCCGTCTACGCCCGGGTGGCCGCCCGGGTCACCGTGCCGATCGGGGAGGCCAGGTCATGATCGACAACCATCTGACCCGTCTGGAGAGCGCGCTGGCCCAGGTCCGCGGCCAGACCCCGCTGCTGCTGCGGTGGGGGCGGCGCCTGGCCGAGACGCTGCAGGCCGGCGGACGGCTGCTGGCCTGCGGCAACGGCGGCAGCGCCGCCCAGGCCCAGCACCTGACCGCCGAACTCGTCGGCCGCTACCAGGGGGAGCGGCGCCCGTTCTCGGCGTTGTCCCTGCACACCGACGCCTCGGC
Source organism: Actinocorallia sp. B10E7 (assembly GCF_039871655.1). NCBI lineage: Bacteria > Bacillati > Actinomycetota > Actinomycetes > Streptosporangiales > Thermomonosporaceae > Actinocorallia > Actinocorallia sp. B10E7. The sequence continues at coordinate 397,841 of NZ_JBDPLZ010000003.1, read as the reverse complement.
GGTCACCGCGATCGTCAACGACTACGGCGCCGAGGAGCTGTACGCCAGGCAGGTCCGCGCGCACGGGCGCCCCGGCGACATCCTGCTGGCGCTGTCGACCAGCGGCACCAGCCGCAACGTCATCTGCGCGGTGCACACCGCGGCCCGGGCAGGGTTGCACACCTGGGCGCTGACCGGGCCCGCGCCCAATCCGCTGGCCGCCGCCTGCCAGGAGTCGCTGAGCGTGGACGCCCCGGCGACGGCGACCGTCCAGGAGGTCCACCTGGCGGTGGTGCACCTGCTGTGCGCGGTCGTGGACGAGCGCGTGCTCTCCCCGCACCGGGTGGTGGTGCGCGCATGAGGGCCGGACCGCTGGTCGTCGTCGGCGACACGCTGCTGGACGTGGACCTGCAGGGGACCTCTGAGCGCCTGGCCCCGAACGCGCCCGTGCCCGTGGTGGACCTGGCCGCTGAACGCCCCCGGCCCGGCGGCGCGGGGCTGGCCGCCGGGCAGGCCGCCCGCCTGGCCTCGGCGCGCGAGGTGGTCCTGGTGACGGCGCTGGCCGACACCGACGACCCTGACGCGCTGACCCTGTTGGACCTGCTGGAAGGACAAGGGGTGCGGGTGGTGCGCTTGGCGCTGACCGGGCGCACGGTCCGCAAGACGCGCTTGATGACCTACGGCCGCCCCCTGGTCCGCGTCGATCGCGGGGACGGGCGCCTGCACGGGCGCACCGGCCTGCCCGACGCCGCCGCCGAGGCCGTCCGGGAGGCCGGCGCGGTGCTGGTGTCGGACTACGGGCGCGGCGTGGCCGCCCATCCGGTGCTGCGGGCGCTGCTGGAGGTCCTGCCCGCCGAGGCGCCCGTGGTGTGGGATCCGCATCCGCGCGGCGCGGTGCCCGTCCGGGGGGCGCGTCTGGTGACGCCCAACCGGCAGGAGGCCCGCGTCCTGGCCGCCACGGCTCCCACCGCCCGTCCCGGGGGCTACGCCCAGGCCGCCACGGACGCCGCGGCGCTGCGCTCCCGCTGGCGGGCCGCCGGGGTGGGCGTGACGCTGGGCGAGCACGGCGTGCTGCTGTCGACGGGCGACCAGCCGCCCGTCCTCGTCCCCGCCCCGCATGTGCCCGGCCAGCCCGACACCTGCGGCGCGGGCGACTGCTTCGCCGCCGCGGCGGCGGTCTCCCTGGCCGAGGGGGCGCTGCTGACCGAGGCCGTCGAGCAGGGCGTCCACCACGCCTCGGTGTTCGTCACCGGCGCCCCGGCGGGCCGCCGCGAGAACGTCCCGGCCGACGACCCGTGGGAGCTGGTGCGCCGCGCCCGCCTGCAGGGCGGCACGGTCGTGGCGACCGGCGGCTGCTTCGACCTGCTGCACCCCGGCCACATCAGCCTGCTGCACCAGGCGGCCCGGCTGGGGGACCTGCTGGTGGTGTGCCTGAACTCCGACGCCTCCGTCCGCGCCCTCAAGGGGCCGGGCCGGCCCGTGATGGGCCAGCGGGACCGCATCAGGGTGCTGTCCGCGCTGGGCTGCGTCGACGCCGTCATGGCCTTCGACGAGGAGACGCCGATGGCGCTGCTGGAGCGGCTGCGCCCCGACCTGTGGGTCAAGGGCGGCGACTACGGGCCGATGGAGCTGCCCGAGGCGCCGCTGGTGCGCCGCCACGGCGGCCAGGTCCTGCTGCTGCCGTATCTGGAAGGGCGATCCACCACCCATCTGGTGCGGCGCGCCCACGCCGCGGGAGGAGAGCACGCATGAGCGGACGGACCATCCGGCGGGCCGTCGTCACCGGAGGCGCCGGATTCCTGGGCTCGCACCTGTGCGAGCGGCTGCTGGAACGCGGGGCGTCGGTGACGTGCATGGACAACTTCCTCACCGGCACCCCGCACAACCTCACCCATCTGCTGGGACGGCCCGGCTTCCACGTCGTGGAGTGCGACGTGACGGACTTCGTGCACGTGTCCGGGCCGGTCGATCTGATCCTGCACCTCGCCTCGGCCGCCTCCCCGGTGGACTACATGAAACTGCCGGTGGAGACCCTGAAGGTCGGAGCGGTCGGCACGATGCACGCCCTGGGCATGGCCCGCGAGAAGGGCGCCCGGTTCGTGCTGGCCTCCACCAGCGAGGTCTACGGCGACCCGCTGCGCCACCCCCAGCGCGAGGACTACTGGGGCAACGTCAACCCCGTGGGGCCGCGCAGCGTCTACGACGAGGCCAAACGGTACGCCGAGGCGCTCACGACCGCCTACCGCAACAGCCGGGACGTCGACACCGGCATCGTGCGGATCTTCAACACCTATGGGCCGAGGATGCGCCTGCACGACGGCCGCGCCATCCCCACCTTCATCCGCCAGGCCCTGGCCGGGGAACCGCTGACGGTGGCGGGGGACGGCTCGCAGACCCGCTCGATCTGCTACGTCGACGACACCGTCGCAGGCGTCCTGGCGATGGCCTTCAACGACGCTCCGGGGCCGGTCAACATCGGCAACGGGGCCGAGACCACCGTCCTGCGCCTGGCCCAGACGATCCGCAGGCTGAGCGGTTCGCGCTCGCCGATCGAGTTCGTGCCGCGCCCCGCCGACGACCCCAGCGTGCGCTGCCCGGACGTGGGCCTGGCGCGCCGGCTGCTGGGGTGGACGCCGCGCGTCCCGCCCGAGGAGGGCCTGAAACGCACCATCGAGTGGTTCGCCGAGCAGCTGGCGCGGGTGTGAGGAGGGGACAGGAATGCGAGTCCTGGGAATCAACACGATCTTCCACGACCCGGCGGCGCCGGTCGTCGACGGCCGCCCGGTCGCGGCGGCCGAGGAGGAGCGGTTCAACCGCCGCAAGCACGGCAAACGGCCGGTGCCGTTCTCGGCGTGGGAGCAGCCGGTGCCGGCGGCCCGCGAGCGGTTCCGGCCCGTCGCCCCGATGGTCCTGGCCGACCGCGCGCCGGAGATCTTCCTGCGCGGTCCGCTGCCCAGCCCCTACATGCTGTTCGTCCACGACGTCGCACCCGCCTGGCAGGACCGGATCCCCGCCGTGGTGCACGTGGACGGCACCGCCCGCGTGCAGACCGTCGACCCGGCCTGCGAGCCGCTGGTCGCCCGGCTGCTGCGCGCGTTCGAACGGCGGACCGGATTGCCCGTGCTGGTCAACACCAGCCTCAACACAGCAGGAAGGCCCATGGTGGACGACATGCGAGACGCTCTGGAGTGCTTCGGCTCCACTCCCATCGACCTGCTGGCCCTGGGATCCTTCGCGGTGCGGCGATGAACGGCTACAGCATCGTCATCCCGACCCTGGTGCGCAAGTCGCTGCGAGGCTGCCTGACCTCCCTGACCCGCTCCTGGGGCCCGCAGCCGCAGGAGATCGTGCTGGTCGACGACCGGCCCGCCGGCGGGCCGATGGTGCGGGTGCCCGGCGAACTGGCCTGCCTGGTGCGGGTGGTGGCCAGCCGGGGACGCGGCCCCGCCGCCGCCCGCAACACCGGGTGGCGCAGGACCCGCACGCCGTGGGTGGTGTTCCTCGACGACGACGTCCTGGTGGAGGAGGACTGGTACGCGGCGCTGGCCATGGACCTGAAGCGGGCCGCGGACCGGGTCGCCGGGGTGCAGGGGCGCATCAGCGTGCCGCTGCCCGCGGACCGTGCGCCCACCGACTGGGAGCGGGCGACGGCGGGCCTGGCCCGGGCCCGGTGGATCACCGCGGACATGGCCTACCGCCGTGAGGCGCTGGTGGAGTCGGGCGGTTTCGACGAGCGGTTCCCGCGCGCGTTCCGCGAGGACGCCGACCTGGCGCTGCGCCTGCAGGCCGACGGGTGGGAGCTGGCCGAAGGCGAGCGCCGCTGTCTGCATCCGGTGCGTCCCGCCCCGGTGACGGCCTGCCTGCGCGCCCAGGCGGGCAACGCCGACGACGCGCTGATGCGGGTCCTGCACGGGCGCGGCTGGCACCGCAGGGCCGGGGAGCGGGTGGGGCGCAGGCCGCGCCATCTGGCGGTGACCGCGGCCGGGGCGCTGGCCGCGGGCGCGGCCCTGGCGGGGCGGCGGCGTCTGGCGGGGCTGGCGGCGCTGGGGGCGCTGGCCGGGGTCGGGGAGTTCGCGGCGGCCCGGATCCTGCCGGGCCCGCGCGACCTGCGCGAGGTGTCGCTGATGCTGGGCACCAGCCTGCTCATCCCGCCGGCGGCCAGCTGGCACTGGGTGCGGGGCGTGGCCCGCCACCGCTCGGCCCGCCCGTGGCCCGGCCCGGCCAAGGCGCTGCTGCTGGACCGGGACGGCACCCTCGTCCACGACGTCCCCTACAACGGCGACCCCGATCTGGTGGAGCCGCTGCCGGGGGTGCGCGAGGCGCTGGACCTGGCCCGCAGCCGGGGCCTGCGGCTGGGGGTGGTCAGCAACCAGTCGGGGCTGGCCATGGGCCGCTTGTCCGGACGGGACCTGGAGGCGGTCAACCGCAGGGTGCGGGAGCTGCTGGGCCCGTTCGAGGTGTGGAAGACCTGCCCCCACGGCCGGGACGAGGGCTGCGCGTGCCGCAAGCCCGCACCGGGCCTGGTCACGCAGGCCGCCGCCGAGCTGGGAGTGGACGTGCGCGACTGCGTGGTCGTCGGGGACATCGGCTCGGACGTGCGTGCGGCGCGCGCGGCGGGGGCGAGGTCGGTGCTGGTGCCCACCGCGCAGACCCGCAGGGAGGAGCTGGAGGGGGCGCGGTGCGCCCCGGACCTGATGACCGCGGTCCGCTTCGCGCTGGGGGAGGCCGCGGGAGGACGGCTGTGGCGGTGAGCGGCGGGCTGGAGCAGCCGGCCGAGCACGATCCGGGGGAGGCCGCACGGGAGGCGGCCCTGGACCGGTACGGGCTGGGGCGTTTCCCGGCCGACTGGGACCGGGTCCTGCTCGAGGCCGTGGCGCGGTGAGCGCGGTCCTGGTCCTGCGGGCGCTGGGGCCGGGGGACTTCCTGACGGGGGTTCCGGCCTACCGGGCGCTGCGGGCCGCCCATCCGGGGCGGGAGATCGTGCTGGCGGCGCCGGGCGCGCTGGCGCCGCTGGCGCCGCTGACGGGGGCCGTGGACCGGCTGCTGCCCACGGGAGAGCCTGGCGGCGCTGGTGGCGGGGGCTCGTCTGGTCGTCAGCGGCGACACCGGCCTGGCGCATCTGGCGTTCGCCTACGCCCGCCCGTCGGTGACCCTGTACGGGCCGGTCTCCCCCCGCCTGTGGGGTCCTCCCGCCGACCGGCGCCACCGGGTGATCTGGCACGGCACGGGCGTTCGCCCCGGCGACCCCCACGGCCGCAGCCCGGATCGGCGGCTGCTGCTCATCGGCCCCAGGGAGGTGCTCGACGCGGCTGCGGCAGACGTGGCGGTCCGGTGAGGTCTCCGGGGTCAGGGCGCGGGGCGGCCTGACCGACGGGGGGCGCGGTCAGCCCGGCGGTGAGGAAGGCGATGACGGTGGCGGTGTCGGGCGGGGCGCCCTCGGTGGCGGGGCGGGAGGACAGGGGGCGTCCGTAGATCTCCAGCAGGAGGGTGAAGGCCAGGCGCCAGCGCTGGCCGAGCTCGCGGGGCGTCAGGTGCGGCATGGCGCGGCCGAGCATGAGCTCGAACGGGGCGGGGCCGAACCAGGGGGAGGAGGTGGGGACGCGGCCGTCGGGCAGCGCCGAGCGTGCCAGCAGGTGGCACAGCATGCGGCCCTTCTCGGTGCGCGACAGCTCCTCGAAGGGCCGGACGATCGCGGCGACCAGTTCGGCGACCTCGAAGGAGGCGCCGTCGTGGCGGGCCAGGTCCTCCAGGCGGTCGGCCCACAGCGGCGCCAGCTCCCGTTCCAGGAGCGCGGCGATCAGCCCTTCGCGGGAGCCGAAATGGTAGTGGACCGCGCCGGGGTTGAGGCCCGCCTCGGCGTTGATGGCCCGGACGGAGACCTGCTCGGGGGCTCTGCTCAGGAAGAGCCGTTCGGCCGCCGAGAGCAGACGGTCGCGGGTGGAGTGTTCGTCGCCGGGCATATCGCCGATCCTATAGTCTTCAAACAGCATTCAATCAGTGATTGAATCTGTCCTGTATCTCACTCGATCCGAGGAGAACCAGCGAGGGGAACCTTCGCCGGCACCGCCTCCCAGCCCACGCCGACCACCCTCTGACCTGGAGCAGCACATGACAGCCCCCGATGTCTTCAGCCCGGCCCGGCTCGGCCCCCTGACCCTGCGCAACCGCGTCATCAAGGCCGCGACCTTCGAGCACATGGCCCCCGGCGCACTGGTCGGCGACGATCTGATCGAGTTCCACCGCGCCCACGCCGCCGGCGGCGTGGGCATGACGACCGTGGCCTACTGCGCGGTGGCCCCCGAGGGCCGCACCGAACACGACCAGATCTGGATGCGGCCCGAAGCGCTGCCTGGCCTGCGCCGCTTGACCGACGCCGTGCACGCCGAGGGCGCCGCGATCTCCGCGCAGATAGGACACGCCGGGCCGGTCGCCAACGGCAGGTCCAACGGAGTGCACGCGCTGGCCGCGTCGGCCTCCTTCAGCCCGCTGTCGATGCAGAAGATCCGCAAGGCCACCCACGCCGACATCGAACGGGTCACCAAGGCGCACGCCGAGGCCGCCCTGCTGGCCGCCGAGGCGGGCTTCGACGCCGTGGAGATCCACTTCGGCCACAACTACATGGCCAGCTCGTTCCTCAGCCCGCTGCTGAACAAGCGCAAGGACGAGTACGGAGGCTCCCTGGCCAACCGCGCCAAGGTCGCGCTGGGCATCGCCCGCGCGGTGCGCGAGGCCGTCGGCGACCGGATCGCGATCCTGGCCAAGCTCAACATGGAGGACGGCGTGCGCGGCGGCTTCCAGGTGGAGGAGAGCCTGCAGGTCGCCCAGTGGCTGGAGCGCGACGGCTCCCTGGACGCCCTGGAGCTGACCGCGGGAAGCTCCCTGCTCAACCCGATGTACCTCTTCCGCGGCGAGGCCCCCGTCAAGGAGTTCGCCGAGACGCTCCCCCAGCCTCTGAAGCTGGGCATGAAGATGACGGGCAAGAAGTTCATCCGCGAATACCCCTACCGGGAGGCCTTCCTCCTGGACAAGGCGCTGCTGTTCCGCAGGGAGCTGGAGCTGCCGCTGATCCTGCTGGGCGGCATCTCCGAGCGCGCCACCATGGACCGCGCGATGGCCGAGGGATTCGAGTTCGTCGCCATGGCCCGCGCCCTGCTGCGCGAGCCCGACCTGCTCAACCGCATGCGGGAGAACCCGGCCACCCCCTCCCTGTGCACCCACTGCAACAAGTGCATGCCGACGATCTTCACCAAGACCCACTGCGTCCTGGCCTGAGAACGCCCGCGCCCGGTCCCGGCCCCTCCGGGACCGGCCGGGCCCACGGCGCGGCCACACGCCCCGCGAAAGCCCGCGAAAAGAAGCCATGCCGCCGTGTGGCAGGCCGTTGACCGGGAATTGACCGCTTCTCCCCGTCCCGCCCGAAAACCGGATCAGCAGGGACTTTGGACCCCTGTCACCGCCCGCGGCCCTGCGCCACCGTGGAGAAAAGCCCACACGCGGCTCCGCAGAGCCGCACCGGCAGGGGGGAACACATCCATGACCCGCACCGTCTCGCAGGTGAAGATCCAGGCCGGCGGAGCAGTCCCGCAGGAACTGCAGGACCGGGCCCGAGAGAAGATCGAACGGCTGAGCGCCCGCGCCCCCGAACCGGTCCTGGCCGCCCGGGTCCGCCTGACCATGGGAGCCGCCACGGTCCGCCCGGCGCTCGCGCAGGCCAACCTCGACGTCAACGGCCGCACCGTGCGGGTGCAGACCGCCGCCGCCACCATGAGCGAGGCCGTGGACACGCTGGAGGACCTGCTGGCCGAGCGCCTGCGCCGGGTCTCCCGCAACTGGGAGGCCGTGCGCGGCGGGCAGCCCCAACCGGGGGAGTGGCGGCACAACACCGAACCCGCCCACCGGCCCGCCTACTACCCGCGCCCGCCGGAGGAACGCCAGATCATCCGCCACAAGGCCTACGAACTGTCCTCGGCCACCCCCGACGAGGCGGCCTTCGACATGGAGTCGCTCGACTACGACTTCCACCTGTTCACCGACGTGGCCACCGGCCAGGACAGCGTCCTGTACCGGCACGCCGACGGCTACCGCATGGCCCAGATCGACCCCAGGCCGCGCAAGGACGACACAGCGGTGGACCTGACCGTCAGCCCCCACCCGGCACCCCGCATCACCGCCGAGGAAGCCGTGGAACGCCTGGAGACCACAGGCCTGCCCTTCGTGTTCTTCGCCGACGCCCAGACCGGCCGCGGCAACGTCCTCTACCACCGCTACGACGGCCACTACGGCCTCATCACACCCGCCGGATGATACCGGAGCCCACCATGATCTACACGGACCGCAGGCAGGCCGGAGAACTGCTGGCGGGGCACCTGGAGCACCTGCGCGACCGGAACCCGCTCATCCTGGGCCTGCCGCGCGGCGGCGTCCCCGTCGCCTTCGAAGTCGCCCAGGCGCTGCGCGCCCCACTGGACGTCATCGTCGTACGCAAGCTCGGCACCCCCGGGCAGCCGGAACTGGCGATGGGCGCGATCGGCGAGGGCGGCGTCCGCGTCCTGAACCCCGACGTCCTGAGCCGGGGCCACGTCAGCGACACCGAGCTGAGCGACGAGGAACGCCGCGAGCACGCCATCCTCACCGACCGAGCCGCCCGCTTCCGAGGCGGCAAGGAACCACTGGACCTGCGGGGACGCACCGTCGTCATCGTCGACGACGGCGCCGCCACCGGATCCACCGCCCGCGCGGCCTGCCTGGTCGCCCGGGCCCGCCACGCCCAGCACGTCGTGGTGGCCGTCCCGGTCGGCTCGCCCGAGGCCGTCAGCGGCCTCGGGGAGGTCGCCGACGAGGTCGTCTGCCCCGACACCCCGCGCGACTTCTTCGCCGTCGGCCAGTTCTACGCGGACTTCACCCAGACCAGCGACGAGGAGGTCGTCACGCTGCTCAAGCAGTCACGCGAGCCGGCCGCGCCGGTGGTGGACCGGGAGGTGCGCATCCAGGCGGGCCCGGTGGAACTGGCCGGGCACCTGACGCTGCCGCCCGCCGCGCAGGCGATCGTGCTGTTCGCCCACGGCAGCGGCAGCAGCCGCCACAGCCCCCGCAACCACCAGGTCGCCCGCGCCCTCAACGGAGAGGGGCTGGGCACCCTGCTGTTCGACCTGCTGACCCGCCGGGAGGAGACCGACCGGGCACACGTGTTCGACATCCCGCTGCTGGCCGAACGCCTGTCCGACACCACCCGCTGGCTGTCGGACGTGCCGGAGATCAGGGACCTGCCGGTGGGGTACTTCGGCGCCAGCACGGGCGCGGCCGCGGCCCTGATCGCCGCCACGGAGCCGGGCAGCCCGGTGGGCGCCGTCGTCTCCCGGGGAGGCCGCCCGGACCTGGCGATGCCGGTACTGCCGCGGGTGCAGGCGCCGACGCTGCTGATCGTGGGCGGCGCGGACCTGCCGGTACTGGACCTCAACGAGCAGGCGCTGGAGCGGTTGACGTGCGAGAAACGCCTGGAGATCGTGCCGGGCGCCACGCACCTGTTCGAGGAGCCGGGCGCCCTGGAGGAGGTGGCGGACCTGGCGGCCCGCTGGTTCCACGACCGCCTGCGCCGGCGGACGTCTTAGAAGGCGCTGTGCTCGAGCCAGTGGCGCAGCAGCTCCTCGTCGCCGCTCACCCGGACCCGTCCGGGTGAGGACCGGCGGCTGAAGACCAGCAGGAGGTCGACGGCACCGCCGCTGACGGTGACGTCGGCCGGGCCGTCCTCAGCCGTCCAGGTGACGGCCTCGGGCTCGCGGCGCACGGTCCAGACGCCGGGCGCGTCGGTGGAGACGAACTTCAGTACGCCGCGGCCGCGCAGCATGGCCAGGGCGGGGGACAGGCCGCTGGTGGCGCTGGCGGCGATGAGGTCGAGCCCCTCGCTGAGGGCGTCGGCCGCGGTCGCGGCCTCCGCCTGGAACTCCCGTCCCAGGGCCAGGGCGGCGTCGGCGCGGTGGACGAGCAGGTCGTTGCGCATGCGCCTGCCCCAGAACCGGGCGGGGCGGGGCCCCAGGAACGTCCACACCTGGGCGTCGGGGTCCTTGGCCACGGCCTCGATCAGCAGGTCGGTGCCGTGCCGCAGCCACGCCTCGAGGTCCTCGGGGGCGGTTCCCCGCGGCTGGGGCGGCGGGGTGCCGGTGCAGACGAGTTCGGCGGCCCAGTGCTGGCCGTCGCCAACGTGCACGGCCAGGTCGGCCAGGGTCCATCCGGGGCAGGTGGGGACGGGCAGGGAGAGGTCGGCTCCGTTCAGCAGGCCGACCAGCGCGTCGGTCTGGGCCCGAAGATCCGGCAGGGCGGTCATGGATCCTCCAAGGATGTGATACCTGCGTATCAAAACTTGATGATACCTGTGTATCACGAACGGAAGAGGCGATCCAGACGACCGGCCAGCACCTCCAAAGCCCCGGCCCCGTCCCGCTGGCCCGTCAGAACGCTGATCCCCAGCCCGTTGGCCAGCGCGAGCAACTCGGCGGCCAGCGCGCCCGCGTCCAGAGCGCCGTCCACCAGCCCCTCGGCCTGGGCCTGCGCCACATACCCGGCCAGCAGCCCCTCCAGCGCCGCCGCGTCCCGGGCGCCGCGCGCCGGCGGCTCCCCCCGGGAGAGAGCGTAGGTGTAGTAGGCGTGGTAGGTGAGGATGACGCGCCGCCCGTCCTCGTCCGCCGGCAGCACCGCCGCCAGCGCCCCGGCCAGCAGCTCGTACGGCCCCCGCGCCCCGGCGGTGCGCTCGCGCACCCGCTCCCCGATGCGCACGGCCAGATGCTCCAGCGCCCCGGCCAGCAACTCGTCCTTGCTGTGAAAGTAGTACTGCACCAGCCGCAGCGACACGCCGGCCTCGGCGGCCACCTCGCGCATGGTCGCCGCGTGCAGGCCGCGCGTGCTCGCCACCGCCAGCAATGCCTCGGCGATGTGGCGGCGACGCTCGGCGTGATCGACCAGCTTGGGCACCGGTCCTCCTCCCGAATCAGCGCAACCCTACGCACAACAGCCGCTCCGGGAGCATTCGACATACCCGCCGAACACACAAAGGGGATATAGGTTAGCCTTATCTAACCAACATCTGGCCCACGGTTGGCCCACGGTGCTCCTGACCGCACCGTTCCTCACACTGTCGGCGCTGTCAGGGGCGTTCCTGCTGTCCCTGGCGGACTTGGCCGCCCAGCAGCTCCCGCTGTTCACCACCCTGCCCGTCGGCATCTACACGATGGCGCTGGGCGGCGGCTACCTCGGCTACCTGCTGCTGCGCGAGTGACGCCGCGGCGCGCTCTGAGCCGCGCAAGACGACGGGCACCGGGACCTTCACGGGCAGAACCCGGTTCACGCCGGAAAGGCCCCGCACCGCGGACGGAGCCGCGGCACGGGACTACGGGATCAGCCGGTGTCGGGCCGGCCGGCCCCGTGGATCACAGGCCGGGGCCGGTGATGGTGTAGCCGCCGCTGATGGTGGCGCTGCCCGGGCAGAACCAGTGGCTGCCCGAGGAGACCTTGTTGACGGTCACGTTGGAGAAGGACGCCTGCAGGGTCGGGGCGCTGCCGGTGACGGAGCCGTTGAGGCTGCCGCCGTAGATGCAGGTGATGCCGCCGAAGACACCCACGTTGGCGCTCACCTGGAAGCCGGTGATGCTCACCGAGTTGGCCCCCAGGGTGCCGCCCCACGGCAGGTTGGTGGGGGTCACGGAGATGGAGAAGGTACCGGTGCAGCCGCCGATCGAGGCCGAGCTGACGGTCAGCACCTCGTCGGCGGTGACCGAGCCGTTCAGCGTCGAGGAGGTGCAGGTGGCGGTGCCGATGCTCGAGTTGACCGTCAGCGGGCTGGAAAGGTTCGCCGTGATGGCGCCGCCCGTCCAGGCCGAAGCGGGGGAGGCGATGGCCAGAGCGGCCGCGGCGGCGGTGGCCGTGGCCAGCGCCAGCGTCTTGGTACGGGACATGGGTCTCCTCCAGGGAGAACGGCGCGCGGGAGCGCGCGGGATGGGATGGCCGGGTACGGCCGTGGGGGAGGGCCCCTCCGTCTAGGCTGGGACCCGTCTTGCGGAGCCGGCCCGGGAGGCCGGCCCGATCAGGGGACCGCGATCCCTCCGGGTCCTGCCATCTCCGTTCGCGGCACGCGGTGAGGGGACTCCGCGACGATCGTGTTCGCGGTCGCCTTCGGGCGTGCCGGCAGGGGAGGGCGGTGTCGCGGTCGTGTCACCTTGCGAAGCCCTTCTTCGAGGTGTGAATTCCAGAAGGAAAATTAGGCAGCCTCTACTGGCCAGTCAATATCTGTAAGGAAGAGGAAGATGGCCGGATCGTGACAGCTGAAACGCGTGTGAAACACCATTCTGCCCAACAGGCCCCACACGCCCCGCAAGCCACACCGGCAAAACCAGACAGAATCCATCTTCTGTCTGGTTTGTCTTACATGTCGTTCGTCCCGCGGCGAGCGGACCGGGGAAGGGCCTGACGCGGTCTTAGGGTGGACGGCATGGGGGAGATCCTGGTCGGCACCGCGTCCTGGACGGACAAGACCCTGCTGGCGTCGGGCTGGTATCCGCCGGAGGCCAGGACGGCGGAGGACCGCCTGCGGTTCTACGCCTCGAGGTTCCCGCTGGTGGAGGTCGACGCGACGTACTACGCGCCGCCCGCCGAACGCACGGCCCTCCAATGGCGGGATCGCACTCCCGAGCGCTTCACCTTCAACGTCAAGGCGTTCTCCCTGCTCACCGGGCACCCCACGCGGGTCGCTTCGCTGTATTCGGATCTGCGCGGGAGGGTTTCGGCGCGGGCGAGCGTGTACGCCAAGGATGTCGCGGACGAGGTGGTCGAGGAGGTGTGGGAGCGGTTCCTGGGCGCTTTGCGGCCGCTGTATGAGGCGGGCAAGTTGGGTGCGCTGCTGTTCCAGTTCCCGCCGTGGTTCACCGCCGGCGAGCGCAGCCGCGCGTACGTGCTGAGAGTCAAGGAGCGGTGCGCTCCGGTGCGGGTGTGCGTGGAGTTCCGCAACGAGACGTGGCTGGCGCCGGGCGAGCGGGAGGCGACGCTGGAGTTCCTGCGGCGCAACGATGTGGCGTACGTGGGTGTGGACATGCCGCAGGGGCACCGTTCGTCGGTGCCGCCGGTGCTGGAGGCGACGTCGGATCTGGCGGTGGTGCGGTTCCACGGCCATAGCGATAAATGGGACAGCAATAGCGTGTACGACAAGTTCGCCTATCTCTACAGCGAGGACGAGTTGCGGTCGTGGGCGGTGCGGATCAGGGAGCTGGCCGGCCGCGCGAAGACGACACACGTGGTGTTCAACAACTGCTGCGCCGACCATTCGCAGCGCAATGCGGAGCGGATGGCGCGGCTGCTGGCGTGAGCGCCTTCCTGGTGCTTCGCCGCTGGATCGTCCCGCCTCAGCGCACGTCCGGCCAGCGGCGCATCCGGTAAGGGAGCCACAGGAGGCCGTTCCCCACGGGGAGGACCAGGCGGAGGGCGGCCAGTCGGTCACGGGCCGTCTCCGGGACGGCCGTGGCGGCGCAACCCGGGGTGAGGGCTGCGACGGCGGCCAGGTCGGACGGATCGGTGAGCGTGTAGCGGCGCAGGCCGGGACGGCGGCGGTCGCGGATCTGGAGCAGGCCGGGGCCGCGGCGCTCCGCCAGGTGGCCGAACTGGTAGTCCGAGCGCCAGCCGTCCGGGGCGTTCCGCGGGGGGAACAGGTGGGCCAGGTCCCGCCAGTCCTCGACTTCCTCGAAGGACAGCCGCCAGGTGACGGCGATGGCGCGGGACGTCAGGTCCCGGATGAGCCGCAGTGCGCGCAAGGCCACCGCCGCGTCGGTCAGCGGCGCGATCGGGGCGGGGAAGACGACCCTGCGGCAGCCGTCGGCGAACAGCGCCTCGGCCGACAGGCCGTCGGTGAGCGGGACCGTGCCCAGGGACATGCCGGGGAGGGCGGCGGCTTCGGGGGAATGGTCGCGGGCCAGAGTCAGATCCACCGGGCCGCTCCCCGGCGCAGGAGTTCCTCGTTGACGGACTCCGGCACGACGTGCACGACACGGCCGTCGTCCTCGAACAGCAGGCCGAGGGCGTGCCAATCGGCCAGGAGCGCGGCTACGGGGGCGTCGGGGAGCTTGCGGGCCAGGGACTCGGGTGTGTGCGGGCGGTCCAGGAGCCGGAACAGGGCGAGCTCGGCGGGCGTGCTCAGCGTGTGCACGGTCCAGGGGTAGGCGGCCCGGGTGTTGACCAGGACGATGCTCTCGCCCAGATCGCAGTGGGTGAGGCGGCTGGCGGGGGCTTCGCGCGCCCACTCGGTGACGGCCTCCTCCAGGCGTTTGACGGTCTGCGGGCCGACGCCCGCGGGTGGGACGTCGAAGACGTACGCGAAGTCCTCCAGTTCGGCGGGCGGCAGGTCGTAGATCAGGGCGTAGCGGGGATCGGGGCGGCGTTCGGCGAAACCCAGTGAAGGGTCGTCGAAGTAGGGGCTGAAGCGCTCGATCATGATGCGGTTGACTCCGGTGGGCGGCATCAGGTGGTGCAGGCGGGGCAGCTGGTCGATGATGCCGTCGTAGTCGGCGTCGGTCTCGCCGGGGAAGCCGTACAGGTAGTTCCAGACGGGCGTGACTCCGGCGGTGGCGGCGTCGCGGAGGTGGGCGACGTTCTGGCAGCCTGTCACGCCCTTGTCCATCAGCTTCAGCACTCGCGTGCTGAGGCTTTCGATGCCGGGCTGGACCGCGACCAGGCCCGCGGCGGCCAGGGTGCGGAGCTGGTCGAGCCGCAGGTTCGCCTTGATCTCGTAGTGGAAGCGCAGGTCGTGGCCGGAGGAGGCCAGCCTGGGGAGGAGGGAGCCGAGGTAGGCCATGTCGAGGATGTTGTCGACGACGAGGAAGTCCAGGATGCGGTAGCGGCCCGCCATGTCGATGATCTCGTCGTAGAAGATGGCCGGGCTCTTGCTGCGGAACTGGATGAGGGAGCCGTTCAGGCCGCAGAACGTGCAGTGGTGCTTCTCGCCCCACCAGCAGCCGCGGGCGGCCTCGACGACCAGGACCGGCGGGGACCAGGCGGCGGCCCGTGAGGCGTTCCACTGGGGGAAGTAGTCGTCGTAGTCGGGTGTGACCATCTGGCCGGGGGGCAGGGGGCGGCTCTGCATCTCCACGGCGATCGTGCGGGTGCCTTCCCGCAGGCACAGGCCGGGGATGTCGGTGAGCGGCTCGCCGGTGCCCAGGCGGCGCAGCAGTTCGGGGAAGGCGATCTCGCCTTCGCCGCGGACCACGAAGTCGACGAAGGGGAAGGCGCGGTGCAGGGCCGCGCCCTGGACGCCGTCGCAGTTGGCGCCGCCGAACACGGTCACGGTCCGCGGCGCGAGGTCTTTGATCCGGCGGGCCAGTGCCAGGGACGCCGCGTTCTGCTGGAACGTCGAGGTGAAGGCGACCACCGTCGGTTCGGTCGCGACCAGGCGGCGGGCCAGCGCGTCGACGAAGGCGGGTGTCGCCTCCTGCAGGCGGGTTCCCAGCGCGAGGAGACGGCTCGGGATCTGTCCGGCGGCCAGGTCGGTGAACTCCTCGACGCGCCAGCGGTCGGTGCCGTGCAGCGAGGCGGCGAACACCCAGTCGCCGAAGCCGAGCGCGTAGGAGTCGACGAAGTACTTGTAGTCCGCCGCGGTGATGCCGTGCTCCTCGGCCGCCCATGTCGCGTACTCGAGGTTGGCGTAGAGGACCTCGACCTCCGCCTGCGGCAGGGTGTCGGCGAGTCGGCGTTTGAGGATGCCGTGGGCGATGGAGGGGAACTCCACCACCGCCCACGGCATCGTCACCAGGACGACGCGCACGCCGTCAGAAGTGGATGCGGCGGTTGACGACGTCGGTCTCCTCGAAGACCTCGACGATGATGTCTTCAGTGCGGTCGGGTCGGGTGGTCTCGTTCATTGTGGACTCCTGTCGGTTGCGGGTGGAGCGGCCGCGGGGAGGTCCCGGAGCCGGCGGAGCGGGGAGAGGAGCAGGGGCACGACGCTGAGCGCCGAACCGATCGAGGCGATCCACACGGTGGTGTGCACGCCTGTGGAGTGGCCGAGCAGCCCGCCGGCCAGGCCGCCGAGCGGGAGCGCTCCGAACGCCACGGTCCGCAGGGTGGCGTTCATCCGGCCGAGCAGGTGGTCGGGGGTGACGGCCTGCCGGTAGCTGACCTGGGAGATGCTGTAGAGGACGACGCCGAACGCGTCGATGAAGATTCCCGCGGCGAAGAGGGAGACCCGCCAGCCGGGGGCGGTCAGCGGGATCAGCAGGGCTCCGGGGGCGGCCACCAGCAGGGCCACCCAGATCAGCCGTGCCGAGCCGACGAGTGCCGCCGCCCGTCCGACCGCCGCGACCGCGGCGAGGCCGCCCAGCGCTCCGGCCGCCAGGAGCGTGCCGTAGAGGCCGGGTGTGACGCCCACCACCCGGACCAGGAAGATGGTCTGGACGGCCAGCAGCATGCTGGCGCTGAAGTTCGCGAGGGTCATGCAGGCCAGCACGGCCCGGAGGATCGGGTGGCTCAGCACGAACCGGAATCCCTCGCGGATCTCTTCGGTCATCCCGCCGCGGTCCTCGTGCGGTCCGCTCGGTCGGCGCGGGGGTTCGGGGGTGCGGATGCGGGCCAGCCAGAGTGCCGATCCGAGGTGGCCGAGGGCCGAGCCGATGACCGTGGCGGGCGCGCCGACCAGTTGGACGGCCCAGCCGCCGACGACCGGTCCGGCCACCTCCGAGCCGCTGCGGACCGCTTCGAGTTTGCTGTTGCCGTCCATGAGCAGTTGCCGGCCGACGATGGTGGGCAGCAGGCTCTGGTAGGCGAGGTCGAAGAAGACCGTGGCCGCTCCGGTTCCGAAGGCCACCGTGTAAAGGTGGGCGAGGGTGAGCCCGTCGAGCCACCACGCCAGTGGGACGGTCGCCAGCAGCGCGGCCCGGGTCAGGTCGGCTGTGATCATCATCGGCCGCCGGGGCAGCCGGTCGGCCAGCGCGCCGGCGGGCAGGCTGAGGATGAGGAAAGCGGCCCGCTCGGCCGCCACCAGCAGTCCGGTCTGCACGGCGGTGGCGTCGAGCGCGATCACCGCCACGAGGGGGATCGCCACCGTGGAGACCGCTCCGCCCAGCTGGGCCGCGCTGTCGGCGGCCAGCAGCCTGCGAAAGTCGGGGACTCGCAGGGCGCGGGTGTCACGGGTGTTCCGCATGGCTCCGACCGGGGGCGAGTGGAAGCTGTGCTGGGCGCGATTTCCGCAAGATTAGAGTCCTGGGCGTGCCGCCGCCAAGGGCCCGCCGTCCGGCCTGGAGTGGCCGTCCGCTTGTGGTCGGCCCCTTCTCCCCCAGGTGGATAATGCACATTATGTTAAGTAAGACTGATTCGGGGCTTATGGACGACGCCGCAGCGGGCCGTGACCTCCGGGGGCTCCTCGAACGGCATATGCGCAGCCGGTACTGGTCGCCGGCCTCGGCTCGGGTCTTCTCCGCCGAGTATTGATCGATCCTGGGCAGTGACAGATCGGATGCCACGAGTGCCAAGTAGTTGTCACAGCCTGTTCACCGGGTTCTGACCGCCGCGCAACGCTCGCGTCCGACGCTGTGCAGGGGAACGCTTCCGCCCCATCGGTGATCGGGAATGGTGGAAACCGCAGTATGCGGCCGCTTACCGCATCGACAGGCATCGCGGGGGCTCCGCGCCCGGCGCGGGGCCCCCGGGTTCCCTTCCCGCCCGCTCCCCCGCCTCAGGTTCCGTCGAGGTGGCGTTCGATGCCGTCCAGGAGGCGGTCGAGCCCGTAGTCGAAGGAGGCGTCGCCGAAGTCCTCGAAGGCGCCGGCCTCCCAGACGGCGTACAGGTGGGGGAAACGTTCGCGGGTGACGAGTTCGATCAGGTGCGGGGTGGCCTCGGTCCACCAGCGCTCGTAGTCGTCGGTGTCGGTGAAGCCGCCGTCGAGGCCGGCGCTGGTGAGGCTGACGCCGCTCCCCTGGCAGGCGCCGCGCACGTAGGCGTCGACGCTGCCTGCGATGGCGGCCTGCTGCTCGGCGGACAGGCCGAGGGGGGCGAGGGCGGCGTAGACGGCGTCGGCGCGGGCGGTGCTGTTGGGGCTCATCAGCATCAGGCCGGGTGTGGCGACGGACAGTGTCCAGGGGTGGTCGCGGTAGAGGTCGCGGCCGAGGCGGGCGTAGTGGCGCAGGGCCTGGCGCCAGGTGGCGCCCTGGGGCGGCGGCGGGGTCGGGCCGACGGCGCGGTCGTACATCAGGTGCAGTAGTTCGGTGCGGCCGGGCACGTAGGTGTAGAGGGACATGGTGCCGACGCCGAGGCGCTCGGCGACGCGGCGCATGGACAGGGCGTCGAGTCCTTCGGCGTCGGCGAGGTCGGTGCCGGCGCGAATGATCTGGTCGAGGGTGACCTTGGGTCTGGGGCCGCGGGCGGGTGTCGGGGTGGTGGCGGTGCCCCACAGGAGGGCCAGGACGCGTCCGGGGTCGGGCCGTTTGCGTTCGGCCATGTGGCGCACCTCACACTTTCTTCGTAGGCTGTACGGAATTAACTCCGTATGCTGTACGGTTCTCTCCGGAAACAACTCCGTACACCATACCGAATAAGGGGGGGCATGGAGATCCACACGCGGAACCTCACCAAGGCCTTCGGCGGCACACGCGCCCTGGACGGTTTCGACCTGGCCGTCCCGGCGGGCACGGTCCACGGGCTGCTCGGCCCCAACGGAGCGGGCAAGACCACCGCCGTCCGGGTCCTGACCACGCTGCTGCGCCCCGACGGCGGCACCGCCCGCGTCGCCGGGCACGACGTCGCCGCCGAGCCGTCCGCGGTCAGGGCGGCGATCGGGCTGCTGGGCCAGCACGCCGCCCTGGACGAGGTCCTGTCGGGCCGCCAGAACCTCGAGCTGTTCGGGCGGCTGCACCACCTGGGCGCCCGCGCGGCCCGGCTGCGCGCCGCCGAGCTGCTGGAGCGCTTCGGCCTGGCCGAGACCGGGTCGCGTCCGGTGTCGGGGTACTCGGGCGGGATGCGCCGCCGCCTGGACCTCGCGGTGTGCCTGATCCGCTCCCCCAGGGTGCTGTTCCTGGACGAGCCGACCACGGGCCTGGACCCGGCGGCCCGCGCCGAGGTGTGGGCGTCGGTGCGCTCCCTGGTGGAGGGGGGCGCGACGGTCCTGCTCACCACCCAGTACCTGGAGGAGGCAGACCGGCTGGCCGACCGCATCAGCGTCGTGGACCGGGGCCGGGTCGTCGCCGAGGGAACCTCCGGGGAGCTGAAGGACCTGGTCGGCGGGGACCGGCTGGACCTGGTCGTCCGCGACTCCCCCGATCTGGAGCGGGCGGCGCGGAAGGTGGAGGCGGTCACCGGGCGCTCCCCCGCCCTGGACCGCGACGCGCGCCGCATCGGCGTCCCGGTCGACGACCGGATCGGCGCGCTGACCGGGGTGCTGCGCGCCCTGGAGGACGCGGGGGTCGGCGTCGAGGACGTCGCGGTCCGCCGCCCCACCCTGGACGAGGTGTTCCTGCACCTGACCGACGTGAAGGAGAAGGCGTGACGAGTGTCGGGTGGGTGATGGCCGACGGGTGGACGCTCACCCGCCGGGCGCTGCTGCACTGGGCGCGACGGCCGGCCCAGGTGGTCGTCGGGCTGCTGTTCCCGGTGCTGATGGTGGTGATGTTCGGGTACCTGCTGGGCGGCGGGATCCAGGTGCCGGGCGGAGGCGGCTACCGGGAGTTCCTGCTGCCCGGCATGTTCGCGATGTCGATGGTGTTCGGGATCGAGGGGACGTTCTCGGCCGTGGCCTCGGACGTGGCCAAGGGCGTCACCGACAGGTTCAGGACGTTGCCGATGACGCCGGGCGCGGTCGTGGTCGGGCGGGCGGCCGCGGACCTGCTGAACTCGGCGCTGGGCCTGCTGGTGATGATGGGGTGCGGCCTGCTGGTGGGCTGGCGCTGGCACGAGGGGTTCGGCGGGGTCGTGGCGGCGGTGGCGCTGCTGCTGTGGCTGCGGTTCGCGTTCCTGTGGCTCGGCGTCTACCTGGGGGTGCGGCTGGCGCGTCCCGAGGCGGTGGTGGCGCTGCAGATCCTGGTGTGGCCGGTGGGGTTCTTGTCCAACGCCTTCACCTCCCCTTCCGACATGCCGGGCTGGCTGGCGTTCCTGGCCGAGGCCAACCCGTTGTCGGCGACCGTCACCGCGACGCGTGAGCTGTTCGGCAACCCCGGTGTCGTCTCCGGTTCCCGGACGGCCGAGCACGGCCTTCTCCTGGCCGTGTTGTGGCCGTTGGCGATCACGGCGGTGTTCCTGCCGCTGTCCGTCCGCCGCTACCAGCGGCTGGGCGACTGACGGTGTCCCTTCTCCCCCGGTAACGCGTTCGAGAAAGAAGGAAGATGGCTTCGGAAGGCGTCGAGTTCGACCGGCAGGTGCGCAACCTCGTGGAGCTGGGGTATCCGGCCGCGGCAGGGCTCGGAGTGGAGGAGTTCCGTTCGCTCCTCGCGCCGCTGCGTGCCCGCGCCGCGGCACGCGGCACCGAGGGGTGTGACCTCGCGGCGGGGCGGGTGCCGTTCCTGCTGGTGGTCACCCGGCAGGTCGTGCCGATCGAGGCGGCGATGCCGCTCACCACTGTGCGCGGCGGGAAGAAGCCGGGGTTCGTCGACCGTACCTTCGAGCCGGGCTCCCTCGAGCGGTTCGTCGCGGCCGAGGGGGTGGAGCTTCCCGGCTGGTCGGCCTACCTGCTGCTGGACGTCGAGCGCGGGGAGGAGTTCTGCGGCGCGGTGCCCGAGGACGCGATGGCCGTCATCGCGCGCAGGGGCCGGAGTCCGCTGACCATCGAGGAGGGGGTCGCGCTGCTCACCCAGTTCCCCGAGGTGCTGGTCAAGAACAAGTGTTTCTCTCTGGGCGGTTCTCGGTGCGGGGACCGCCGGGTCCCGGCGATCTGGATCAGCCGGAACGCGCCGAAGCTCGGCTGGTGCTGGGAGGGCAATCCGCACACGTGGCTGGGGATGGCCTCCGCCGGGAGCAGGGCGGTCTAGGGTCGGGGCCCGTCGGCCTCTCCCCCGCGGGAACCCGGCGGCGGGTTTCCGGCGCCGGTTACATAGCGTGGTATGTCGGTGCGTTGCGGTGAGGGAACGGGGGCTGCGCGTGGACGGCGGGGTGAAGGTGCTGGTGACGGGGGCCAGCGGGTATGTCGGGGGCCGGCTGGTGCCGGAGCTGTTGGAGGCCGGGCACCGGGTGCGGTGCGTGACGCGGCGGGCCGGGAGCCTGCGGGGGCATCCGTGGGCGGGGCGGGTGGAGACCGCGGTGGCCGACGTGCTGGACGCCGACGCGATCGGGCGGGCGCTGGAGGGGGTGGACGTCGCCTACTACCTGGTCCACGGATTGGGCGGCGGCGTGGACTTCGCGGAGGCGGACCGGCGGGCGGCGCGGACGTTCGCGCGGGCCGCGGCGCGGGCGGGGGTCGGGCGGATCGTGTATCTGGGCGGGCTGGCCTCGGGCGGCACGCTGTCGCCGCATCTGCGGTCGCGGGGCGAGGTGGGGCGGATCCTGCTGGAGGGGCCGGTCCCGGCGATGGTGCTGCGGGCCGCGGTGATCATCGGGTCGGGGTCGGCGTCGTTCGAGATGTTGCGGTACCTGACCGAGCGGCTGCCGGTGATGGTGACGCCCCGGTGGGTGAACACGCGGATCCAGCCGATCGCGATCCGGGACGTGCTGCGGTATCTGACGGCCTGCGCGTCGCTGCCCGGGGAGTTCAACCGGACGTTCGACATCGGGGGCCCGGACGTGCTGACGTACCGGGAGATGATCGAGCGGTACGCGGCCGTGGCGGGCCTGCCCCACCGGGTCGTCATCCCGCTGCCGGTGCTCTCGCCGGGGTTGTCGAGCCAGTGGGTGGGGCTGGTGACGCCGGTGCCCGCGGGGCTGGCGCGTCCGCTGGTGGAGTCGCTGCGCACCGAGGTGGTGTGCGCCGAGCGCGACCTGGCGGTGCTGGTCCCCGATCCGCCCGGGGGGTTGCTGGGGTTCGAGGAGGCGGTGGCGCTGGCGCTGCGGCGGGTGCGGGAGGCGGAGGTGGCCACGCGCTGGTCGTCGGCCTCGGTCCCGGGCCGGCCCAGCGATCCGCTGCCGACCGACCCGGGCTGGGCGGGCGGCAGCCTGTACGTCGATGACCGGACGGTGCGGACGGCGGCTCCGCGGGAGGCGGTGTGGCGGCTGGTGGAGGGGGTCGGCGGGGAGAACGGCTGGTATTCGCTGCCGGTGGCGTGGCGGCTGCGCGGGTTCGTCGACCGGGTCTTCGGGGGTGTGGGGCTGCGGCGGGGCCGGCGGGATCCCCACCGGCTGAGGCCGGGTGACGCGCTGGACTTCTGGCGGGTGGAGGAGGTCTCCCCCGCCGAGGGCCTTTTGCGGTTGCGGGCGGAGATGCGGCTGCCGGGGTTGGCGTGGCTGGAGTGGACGGTCGGCGAGGAGGGCGGCCGCACGGTGCTGCGCCAGCGTGCGCTGTTCCATCCGCACGGCCTGCTGGGCCATCTGTACTGGTGGTGCATCGCTCCTTTCCACGCCCTGGTCTTCGGCCGCATGGCCCGTAACCTCGCGGGCAGGGCCCTGGCCGAGTCGGGCCTCCCGGGTTCTTGAGCGACGTCCGGCGGGTCTTCCGCTCCTCAGGGAAGCAGGGGGCGCAGCATGGAGGCGAAGGCGCTGTGGGAGTGGTCGATCCGGGGGACGATGTGGCGGCGCGGCCAAGGGTTGGGGCTGCACCCGTACAGGGAGATGCTCTGCTGGACCATGACGGGGGCGGGCCGTCCGGGTCCGGGGCAGGTGCGGTGGCCGTGGCCGAGGGCGTGCCCGACCTCGTGGTTGATGAGGTATTCGCGGTAGGTGGCCAGGTCGTGTCCGTAGGAGGCGGCTCCGCGGGCCCAGCGGGCGGCGTTGATGACGGCGCGGCCGCCCTGCCAGCACGACAGCCGCAGCCCGACGGTCAGGGGGCGGCAGTGGCGGCGGGTGTGGGCGGGGCTGGTCAGGGAGACGCGCAGGTCGACGGGTCCGCGGTCCACGCGCAGGAAGCCGGTGGGCCAGCCGCGCGGGTCGGTGAGGATGCGGTGGACGTCGCGGGCGAACTCCTCGGGGGTGAAGGGCAGTCCCTTCTCGACTTCGACGAGGTAGCGGGTGGTGCGGTGGCGGTGGTGGAGGGGTTCGTCGGTGCCGGGCGCCGGGAGGTAGCCGCCCGAGGCACGGAGGGGGACGGCGCGGGGTGCGGGCTGGAGGCGTCCGTTGACGACCAGCGGCCTGACGGGGGGCCGGGGTGAGGCCGTCGGGGGCGCCGGCGTGGGGAGCGGCACCGGGGTGGGGGCGGCGCGGGCGATGAGGGTGAGGGCGGAGGTCGCCGCGACGGCCAGCGCGGTGCCGGCGTGGCGTCGTAGGCGTGAAGGGGTCCGTCTGTGTGAGCCCATATCCGTACGGTAATCGTTTTCTCGCTGAGGGTGATGAAGGGTTGGCGTTTGTGGCCTGTCTTTCGTGCCGTCCGGCGGGCGGGTGGCGGGTTCGGGAGGCGGGAAAGTGTCCGGGGTGAGGGGTAGCGTTACCGCAGGCGGGGCTTTCTCGGAGGCGGGGGTGGGGTCCATGGGTGAGGTGTTGACCGCTCGTGCGCTGGGGAGGGCGACGCTGGCGCGGCAGCTGCTGCTGGAGCGCGCCGGGGTGGGCGTGTCGGAGGCGGTGGCGCGCGTCGGCGGGCTGCAGGCGCAGACGCCGCACTCGTGGTACTTCGCGTTGTGGTCGCGGATCGCCGGCTTCGATCCGCAGGACGCGGCGGGGCTGCTGGAGAAGCGGGAGCTGGTGCGCATCGCGCTGATGCGCGGGACGATCCACCTGGTGACGGCCGAGGACTGCCTGGCCTGGCGGCCGCTGCACGACGACTTCATCTTCCGCGTCACCCGCAGCGCGTTCGGCCGCCATTGGAAGAACGTCGATCTGGAGGCGGTGGCCGCGGCGGGGCGGGAGCTGCTGGAGGTGAGGCCTCTGACGTTCGCCGAGCTCGGCCGGGAGCTGCACGCCCGTTTCCCCGACGGCACCCCGCAGTCGCTGTCCCAGCTGGTGCGCGCCAGGCTCCCGCTGGTGCAGGTCCCGCCGCGCGGCCTTTGGGGTCGCAGCGGCCCGGTCGCCCACACCACCGCCGAGCGCTGGCTCGGCTCTCCCCTGGCCTCCTCCCCCTCGTTGGAGGGGTTCGTCGCCCGCTATCTGGCGGCGTTCGGTCCCGCCACCGTCAAGGACGTGCAGGCCCACTGCGGCCTGACCCGCCTGCGCGAGGTCCTGGACCGCATGGACCTGCGCACCTTCCGGACCGAGGACGGCCTGACCCTCTACGACCTGCCCGACGCGCCCCGTCCGCCCGAGGACTTCCCGGCGCCCGTCCGTTTCCTCCCCGATTTCGACAATCTGTTCATCTCCTTTGCCGACCGCTCCCGCACCGGCGTCCTGGATCCCGTCCAGACGGCCCGCGCGTGGCCCCCGCACGGCCCGATCCCCGGCACCGTCCTGGTCGACGGCGTTGTCGGCGCCACCTGGTCGCCTTCCCGTGCCCGGGGCGCCGCCCGCCTGGACATCACCCCCTTCTCCCCCCTTTCCCCGTCCGCGCGGGACGCCGTCGCCGCCGAGGCCGAGGCGCTGCTGGGCCTGCTGGCTCCCGGCGACGCCCACGACGTCGTCTTCACCGACCCGTGGTGATGCCTTTCGCCTGAGGGTCTTTCAGGCGTCGGCTGTTCGCGGTTCGGGCGCTTCGGGGGCGGATGCGTCCTCGCGGTGGAGGAAGGGGCCGAGGAGGTCGCCGACGGGGTGGTCGGCCTCCGAGGGGTGGCGCAGGGCGGCGGTGGGGTCGATGGTGTAGCGGTTGCGGCGGCCGACCCGGGTGCGGGTGAGGTATCCGGCCGCTTCCAGGTCGGCGACGATGATCTGCACCGCCCGCTCGGTGATGCCGATGCCGGCGGCGACGTCCCGCAGGCGCACCTGCGGGTCGCGGGCGATCCGCAGCAGCACCCGTGCGTGGTTGGTGAGGAACGTCCATTGATCGCCGCGTGCCGGTGAGGTGCTCATGGCCTCCATCATACGAACTTCGCTTCGCATGTTCATCTGATCTGGCGAATACAAATTAGCGAAAAAGTTTTCGCGTAACTGTTGACGGGTGTTGCTGCTGAGGGTGACGCTTGAGGGGATTTCTCCCGATAAGGAAGGCGGGAGCCGTCATGATCCGACCGCGTCCCCGGAGAGGAAACGTTCCGCGATGAATGACCTGTCGTTCGCCGTCCCGCTGTGGGCCTGGGCCGCGGTCACCCTCGGCATCGGCGTCATGCTCGCCGTCGATCTGATCGCCCATCGCGACAGCCACGTGATCGGTTTCCGCGAGGCCACGATCTGGAGCGGCGTCTGGATCGCCATCGGCCTCGGCTTCGGCCTCGTCCTTCTGGCCTGGCAAGGCGGGGAGGCGTCCTCCACCTACTACGCCGGCTACCTGATCGAAAAGGCCCTGTCGATCGACAACGTCTTCGTCTTCGCGCTGGTCTTCTCCTTCTTCGCCGTCCCCGACGCCTACCAGCACAAAGTCCTGTTCTGGGGCGTCATCGGCGCCCTGGCCGCACGGCTGGTGTTCATCTTCGTCGGCGTCGAACTGCTCGAGGCGTTCTTCTGGACCGCCTACCTCTTCGGCGCGTTCCTGATCTGGACCGGCTGGAAGATGGCCGTCTCCAAGGACGAAGAGGTCCACCCCGACCGCAATCCCATCGTCCGCCTGGTCAAGAGGCTCATCCCGACCGACCCGAAGTTCCACGGCGACAGGTTCTTCATCCGCGTCGACGGCAAGCGGATCGCGACCCTGCTGCTGGTGGTCCTGGTCGCCGTCGAGGCCACCGACCTGATCTTCGCCGTCGACTCCGTCGCCGCCGTCCTGGCCATCACCACCAACACCTTCCTGGTGTGGACCGCCAACGCCTTCGCCGTCCTGGGCCTGCGGAGCCTGTACTTCTGCCTGGCCGGACTCCTGCGCCGCTTCGCCTACCTCCACTACGGGCTCGCGGTCCTGCTCGCCTTCGCCGGTGTCAAGCTCATCCTGTCCGAGACTCCCGTCGGCAAGCTGCCCATCCCGCTCACCCTGGGCGTCATCACCGTCACCATCACCGTCTCCATCGCCTGGTCACTGATCGCCACCCGCGACCGGCCTCCGTCCCCCGGCGTCAGGGGACGGCCCAGCGAGCCCGGGGAAGGCGACGCCCGCCGCGCCGCCGTCGCCTCCCGCCGGCCCGGAGCCCCGCACGACACGGACACGCCATGACCAGAGTGACTTCACAGGCCGGCATCGCGCGGGTGGCGGACTCTGGCGTCCACGTTGTCGGCCAAAGTCCTGAGGACGCCGGGTAGCTCCGCCGCCGCCTGGGCGGGCAGTCCGGCCACGGTCTCCGCCGCCAGGGCGCACCAAAGCTGCTTGATCCGCTCGACCAGCGCCCTGCCGCTGTCCGTGAGTTCCACGATGCTGGCGCGCTTGTCGGAGGGGGCGGGGGTCCGGCGGATGTGACCGGCGGCTTCGAGCTTGCGGGCCATCAGCGTGACGCTGGGCGGCTCGCAGCCGAGCGCCTCGCTGAGCTGGGCTTGGATCCTCGGGCCGGTCCGGGCGAGTTCGAGCAGGAGCGCCTCCTGCCCGGGGTGCAGGCCGAGCGGGGCCAGCAGCGCGGCGGCCCTGGCCCGGTGGCGCAGGCTCAGCAGGCGGATGGCCTGGCTGATGGCCGTGGCCATGGCGGCGCCGGCCGGCACGCGCACCGGCCGGCGGGAGCCGCTCGACCTCGCGGGCGCGGTCACCGGGACGGCAGGGCTGGCCGCGCTGGTCTACGGGGTCATGCAGAGCGCCGATCACGGCTGGACGTCGGCGCCGGTCGTCGGGCCGGCCGTGGCGGGCCTGCTTCTTCTCGTCGTCTTCATCGCGGTGGAGGCGCGTTTCGCCGCCCGGCCGATGATGCCCCTGCGGCTGTTCAGGAGCCGGGGGGTGGCCGTCGGCAACGGCATGCTGCTGCTGTTCGGCGCGATCCCCATCGCGATGTGGTACTTCACGTCGCTCTTCCTGCAGAACGTCCTGGGCTACAGCGCGCTTCAAGCCGGGCTCGGGCAGACGCCCGCGGCGGTGACGTTCATGGTGATCGCGCGATGGGCCGCCCCGCTGCTGCCGCGAATCGGCGCGCGCCTCCTGCTGCCGGCCGGCGGCGTCTGCTTCCTGGGCGGCTTCGGCTGGCTCGCCCAGGCCCACGCCGACAGCGGCTTCGTCGCCGGCGTGCTCGGTCCCACACTGCTCATCGCGACCGGCATCGGGCTCACCTTCCCCACCCTCATGGCCGCGGCGACCGCCGGCGCCAGAGCCGCGTCGCAGGCGGGCGGGGGTTCCTCGCCCGCCGCCCTCGCCGCCGGCTACGACCTGGTCTTCCTCATGGCGGCCGGGCTCGGCCTGGTCATCGCGGCGGTCGGCACGCTGCTGCCGGGGCGACGCCGCTGTTCACCGTCACCGCGCCGCCGACCGTCCCGGTGACGCGCCCGAGTCCGCCCACCCTAAGCAAACCACTCCACTTGACGTACTCCAATTGGAGTGGTTTGCTTGGGGTGCTTCAGAGGAAGGGGTGCGAGATGCGCCAGAACCCGGCCCGCCGGGCCGCGCTGCTCGACGGCGCCATCGAGGTCCTCGCCCGCGAGGGGGCGCGCGGCCTGACCCAGCGAGCCGTCGACAAGGAGGCGGCGGTGCCCATCGGCACCACGTCCAACTACTTCCGCAACCGCGACGACCTTCTCGTCCAGGCCGGCGCCCGCGTCTACGAGCGGCTCACGCCCGAAGAGGGCGCGCTCACCGAGATGTTCGACCGGGCCCGGGACGCCGCGTCGTACGGCGCGATGCTCCGGGAGAGCCTCGGCAGGATCACCGCCTTCCGATCCGGGCACCTGGCGCTGCTGGAGCTCCGGCTGGAGGCCACCAGAAGGCCGGAACTGCGAACGCTGCTCACCGAGCGGGTCCGCGCCGACATCGACGAGAACATCACCCGGCACGAGGCCGGGGGCCTGCCCGGCGGCGCGACCGCCGTCCTGCTGATGTACCTGGCCATGAACTGGCTGGTCGTCGAGCAGCTCACACTGCCGGACGTCTTCACGGAAGCCGAGCGCGACGAACTGGTCACGCGGGCGGTGGAGCGCATCGTCGCGCCCTTCTCCGCCTGACGTCCCGGTGACGTCCGGCACCCCCCACCGCAACCGATCAACGGAGGATCCCTTTTGCGCAAGCTCGTGTACTTCATCGCTTCCACGCTCGACGGTTTCATCGCCGGTCCCGACGGTTCGGACCCCACCGGCCCCGGCGGCTTCTGGTCCCCGTCGGAGGACTACATCCAGCACCTCATCGAGGAGTACCCCGAGACCCTGCCGGGGCCGGCCCGGGCCGCGCTCGGCATCACCGCCGAAGGCGTCCGCTTCGGCACGGTCATCGAAGGCCGCAAGAGCTATGAGGTCGGCCTGGCGGCCGGCGTGACCGACGCCTACCCCCACCTGGAGCACCTGGTCTTCTCCCGGACCCTGACCCAGAGCCCGGACCCCGGCGTCGAACTCGTCGACGGTGACCCGGCGGCGAAGGTGCGGGAGCTGAAGCACCGGGACGGCAAGGACATCTGGCTCGTCGGCGGCGGTGGGCTGGCCGGCGCGCTCCACGACGAGATCGACCGCGTGATCGTCAAGCTCAGCCCGCTCACCATCGGCTCCGGCATCCCTCTCTTCGGACGGACCGCGGCCTTCGCGCCACACGCCTGGGAGCTCACCGACCACACCGTCCTCAAGGGCGGAGCGGTCTTCCTCACCTACGACCGGAACCCCGGCGCGACGCGGTCCTCCTCGACCGCCGGCCCGGCCTGACCACGGCCGCGCCCAGGAGGAGGGCCGCGGACCCGGCCCTCCTCCCCTGCCCGCCGTCCCTGTGTGGGTCCGGTCCCGGAGCGGTGGCGCCGGAAATCGCCTGGGAAATCCGGAAGATCATGAAATGATCGTTCGGGCGGGAGGCCGTCCGGAGACGAGGGGGGCGAGGCGGTTGGCGTCGGACACATTCCGTATCGGGGGCGAGCGCGCGGTGGGGCGGCTCGGGTTCGGAGCGATGCACCTGCGTCCCGGCTCCGAGCAGGAGCGCCGGTCCTGCGTCGCGGTGGCCAGGCGTGCCGTGGAACTGGGGGTGACGCTGATCGACACCGCGCACCTGTACGGGTGGGGCGCCAACGAGGAGCTGCTGGCCGAGGCGCTGTACCCGTATCCGGAGGAGCTGCTCGTGGCGACCAAGGTCGGAGTCGCGCGGGGACGGCCCGGGCAGGAGATCGAGCTGTGCGGGCGGCCGGAGTTCCTGCGCGGGCAGGTCGAGGAGGGCCTGCGTCGGCTGCGGCTGGAGCGGCTGGAGCTGCTGCAGTTGCACCGCGTCGATCCGAAGGTGCCGCTGGCCGACCAGGCGGGGACTCTGCGCGAGCTCCAGGACGAGGGCAAGATCGGCCATGTCGGCCTGTCGGAGGTCACCGTCGCCCAGCTGGAGGAGGCGCGCGGGATCGTCGAGGTGGCCGGCGTGCAGAACCGCTACAACGTGCTCGACCGCGAGTACGAGGCGGTGCTGGAGGCCTGCGAGGCGGCGGGGATAGCCTTCCTGCCCTGGCGCCCCGTCCACCCGGCGGCCTCCCAGGGCGCGGGTGAGATCGCCGCCGTCGCCGCCGAGGTGGGGGCCACGGCCGCGCAGGTCGCGCTGGCGTGGCTGCTGGAGCGCTCCCCCGTCGTGCTCCCCATCCCCGGCACCTCCAGGATCGCGCACCTGGAGGAGAACGTCGCCGCGTCCGGCCTGCGCCTGAGCGGGGAGCAGTACGACCGTCTCGACCGGCTTGCGGCCCCCTGAACCGCCGGCGGTCTCACCGAGGGTGAGGGCGGAGGCCGGGACGGCCTCCACCGCGCCGACCTGCTCGTCGCGCCTCCCCTGACCGAGAACTTCGATCTTGTTTCGCGAATCGCCCGTGCGGTCGCGATCTTGATGGCAGAATGTCCTGATTCCGCATAGTTGAAAGGGGCTCGGATGCTCAAGCGTACTGCTGCGGTGCTCGTCGCGGCCGCCTCGGTGCTCGGCGCCACCGCCGTCGCACCGGCGGCCCACGCGGGCGGATACGGATGCGCGGGCAGGCTCGTGAAGACCATCCCGGTCCCGCTGAAGGATCTGTTGACCGGGAAGACCTACTACCGCAGCGACGTCAAGCTGTACTACAACCCCAAGTCGGGCTGGAACTGCGCGGTCATGGTGAAGCGCCCCGGCAAGCCCCGCTACAACGCCAAGGTCCCGATGTACCTGGAGATCAAGAACGCCCGCTGGGCCGAGGACCGCCAGAAGAACAACATCGACCGCGACCAGGGCGACTTCCGCCGCTACGCGGGCCCGGTCAAGGTCAACGGCCGGTGGAAGGGCCGGGGTCTGTGCATCAGCGTCATCGCCTTCTATTCCGACGCCGAGGCCAACGGTCAGGACTCGGGATGGAACGGCCGCCTCTACAAGTCCCGCCTGGCCTGCCGCTGACGACGCGCGGTCAGCCGCGCATGAGGGCCGTCGCCCAGCCGGCCTCCGGCGACGGCGCGCCTTCACGCGGCTGGCCGTTTATTTGACCTTCAAGCTGGTCGAACGCCCACAATCACGTCCATGGACGACGTGCTGATGAGCATCGGGGTGTTCGCGCGGCGGGTGGGACTGGCGCCGAGCGCGTTGCGGTTCTACGACGACTGCGGGCTGCTGCGCCCGGCCCGTGTGGACGAGGCGACGGGCTACCGGTACTACGCGCCGGGGCAGGAGAGGCGCGCCGTGCTGGTGCGTCGGCTGCGGGACGCGGGGGTGCCGCTGCCGGAGGCGTCGGTGGTGCTCGACGGGGCGAGGGAGGAGGCGCGAGCCGTCCTGGAGCGGCACGCCAGGAGGACGCGGGAGGCCGCGGAAGCCGCCCGGGCGGTGGTCGAGGAGCTCCTCGGCGGGCTTGCGGGCGGGCCGGACGCCGCGCGGGCGAGGGTGGGCGGCGCCGAACTCGCCGGTGCCGTCCGCCAGGTCGCGGCCGCGGCGGCCCGCGGGGACTGCCGGGAGGAGTTCCCCGTGCTGGGGTGCGTCCTGCTGGAACTCGACGGCCAGGAGGTGCGGCTGGCCGCCACGGACCGCTACCGGCTGGCCGTGCGGACGCTGCGGGCGGATTCGGCGTCCGGCGGCCCGTGCCGGGTGCCGGTGCCCGTGGAGGACATGCGCGAGGCCGCCTCGTGGGCGCTCCCCCTGGACGAGGTCGGAATCGAGGTGGACGGAAGGCAGGCGTGGCTGCTCGACGCCTCGCGGCCGCATGACGGCTCCGGACGGCGGAAGCTGCCCGCCACCGAGGAGGTGTTTCCCTCCTACCGGATGATCCTGGATGAGATGCCGCCCGCCCGGCACCGCGTCATCACGGCCCGCGGCGCCCTGGCCGCCGCGCTCGCCGAACCGGGCGATGACGGGCCCGTCCTGCTGCGCACCGGCGGGAACGGGCTGGCGGTCGGCCGTCCCGGCCGGGCCGACGCCGAACTGCCCGCCGTGTGCACGGGCCCGCCGGCGCGGATCTCCTTCGACCCGGCGGTCCTGCTGCCCGCGCTGGAGGCCGGCGTGGGACCCGACGTGCTGCTGGAGGTCTCCTCGCCGAACGCGCCCGTGGTGGTCCGCTCCGCCGACCAGGGCAGTTTCACCACCCTGGTCATGCCCGTCTTCTCCTCCCTCGCCTAAAAAGAGAACCCATGAATCCCGACAATCCCGTCGTCAGGTTGTGCTCGCAGGGCATGCGGGCCGAGGCCGAGGGCCGCGACGCCAAGGCCCGTACCCTTTTCCAGCAGGCCTGGGAGAGCGCCGAGGACGACTACGAGGCCTGCGTCGCCGCCCACTACCTCGCCCGCCACCAGCCGAACGCCCAGGAGACCCTGCACTGGAACCGGGAGTGCCTGGAACGCGCGGACCGGGTGGGCGACGAGCGCGTCGAGGGCTTCTACGCCTCCCTGCACCTGAACATGGCCAGGGCCCACCGGGACCTCGGCTCCCCCGGCCAGGCCCGCGAGCACTTCGTCGCGGCCGCCGCCCGACTGCGGGACCTCCCGGCGGGCCAGTACGCCGAGTGGATCCGCCTGTCGGTGGCCGAAGGCCTGCGCTCCACCGGCGGCCTCCCGCCCCATCCCGCCGGCGACCTCCTGACCGGCCTGCTGAACCGCCTGTGCGAACTCCGCGATCTCAGGTCCCTGGCCTTGGTCCTGCTCCCCTGCCTCGGCGACCTCGGCACCCCCGACGACAGGCTCCGCCTGTCCACGGCCCTGCACATGCTCCACGCCTCCCGCACCCTCCCCGATCCCGAGCAGGAGATCCTCAGCCAGGCCATCGCCGCCTCGACCGCCCCCTGATCCGCGCCCGCCGTTCCCGGCCCGGAGCTCCGCTGAGCATGGGATGCGAAGGGTCTCTGAGCATCGGCCGCAGACCCGACGAAGCTGATTCCGGCCTAGTGTCGCCCGCCGAGCAGCGGCGGTAGCGACCGCTCGGCCGTGTCCGAGGCGAAGCCGCCTCAAGCGTGTCTCCCAGGGCACGGCCGGCCGGGTGCCGCTCGCACCGTCGAGGCCCGGCGCGGGCCCGGCTCGCCGGGGCGCCTTGGGGAAACCCGGCGGCCGGCCTGCGCGGATCGTGCCGGTTGCCCGGGTGTTCGGACGGGGTCAGGGGATCCCGCACAGGCGCAGGAGGGCGGTGGTGGCGGCCGCGGCGAGGACGACGGCGGGGAAGGGGACGCGGCGCAGGGCCAGCAGGGCGGCGGCGAGTACTCCGGCGGGGCGGGACCAGCCGGCGAAGCCCTGGCTTTCGGTGAGGGCGGAGGTGGCCACGAGCGCCAGGAGGAGGACGGTGGCGGCCATGGCCAGGGGGCGCGCGAGCCTGTCGGCGGGGCCGAGGCGTTCGTGCAGGAGGGGGCCGGCCAGGCGGAAGGCGTAGGTTCCGGCTGCCAGCAGGAGGATCGCGGCCATCGGCAGCGTCGCGGTCATGGTTCCTTCTCCGAAAGCGTGTGGCGGTCGTGGTCTTGTTCGTCGTGCCGTCGGGCCCGCCAGAGGCGGGTCGGGAAGGGGGTGAGGGCCAGGAGGGCCAGGAGGACGGGGACTCCGGGGGGCAGGAAGGGGGTGGCGGCCACGGCGATGAGGGCGCCGAGCAGGGCGGCGCGTCGGGTGGGGCGGTCCTTCAGCGCGGGCAGGAGGAGTGCCAGGAGGACGGCGGGGAAGGCCGCGTCCAGGCCGAGGGCGTTCACGTCGCCGACGGTGTGGGCGGCCAGGACCCCCAGGAGGACCGAGACGTTCCACACCGCGAACAGGGCGAGCCCGCACAGCCAGTAGGTGGCGCGGCGGCGCGCGGGGTCCTCGTGGCGCAGGGTGAAGGCGACGGTCTCGTCGGTCATGAGGTGGGAGCCGAGCAGGCGGGCCCAGCGCGGGCCGGTCAGGACGTCGGCGACGGCCAGGCCGAAGGGCAGGTGGCGGGCGTTGAGGATCAGCCCGGTGGTGACGGCGGCCAGGGGGGCGCCTCCGGCGAGGGCCACGCCGACGGCTGCGAACTGGGCGCCTCCGGCGAACACCAGCAGGGACATGGCGACCGGCACCCACCAGGGCAGGCCGCCGGAGACGGTGATGGCGCCGAAGGACGCGCCGACCAGGGCGTCGGCGACGCAGACCAGCGCGATGTCGCGGAGGGTGGCCCGACCGGGTGTTCGCCAGAACGAACTCATGTCCACTAAGATGAACACCAGAGCCGTGTTCGTCAAATCGAACGGACGGACTTTCGAAGCGAACCTGGAGCTGCCTCGTGACGCACAGCCCTCCGGCCGCGGACTCCTCCCCCGCCGCTCTGATCCAGACGATCGCCGTGGCGATCCGCCGCGAACGCGAACGCGCCGGACTGACCCTCACCGAACTGGCCCGCCGCGCCGGACTGGCCAAGTCCACCCTCTCCCAACTGGAGTCGGGCTCGGGCAACCCCAGTGTGGAGACGCTGTGGGCGCTGGGCATGGCGCTCGGGGTGCCCTTCAGCCGCCTGGTCGAGCCGGCCCGCCCCCGCACCCGTCTCATCCGCGCGGGCGAGGGCCCCGCCACCCGCTCCCAGGAGGCGGACTACACCGCCACCCTGCTGGCCTCCTGCCCGCCCGGAGCGCGCCGCGACCTCTACCGCATCACCGCGGAGCCCGGAGCCTCCCTCGACTCCCGCCCCCACCAGCAGGGCACCGTCGAGCACGTCGTCCTCAGCGCCGGGCGCGCCCTGGCCGGCCCCCTGGACTCCCCCGTCGAGCTCCACCCGGGCGACTACCTCACCTACCCCGGCGACGCCCCCCACACCTTCGCCGCCCTCACCCCCGGCACCGCCGCGGTCTTCGCCATGGAACAACCCTGAGCGAACGGCGGCGCCCAGAGCCCCGGCGCCCCGCTCCCGCAAGCCCCCACGGCCGCCACAGGCACGCGGCGCCGCCGTACTCGGGGTTGAGGAACCTGCAGGCAGCCGTTATCGCCGAGAATGATCATGATGTGT
Source organism: Actinocorallia sp. B10E7 (assembly GCF_039871655.1). Taxonomy (NCBI): domain Bacteria; kingdom Bacillati; phylum Actinomycetota; class Actinomycetes; order Streptosporangiales; family Thermomonosporaceae; genus Actinocorallia; species Actinocorallia sp. B10E7. The sequence continues at coordinate 363,319 of NZ_JBDPLZ010000003.1, read as the reverse complement.
TGTCGCGGTGATGGCAGGTTTTGCACCGACTTGGATGCTTTGGGTTACTTGTTGGTGGGCTGGCCGTAGTTTTCGGTGCCGTTGAGCGGCTGCACGCGACGGTGGCCGGCCAGGTGCGGCGTGCTGATTCGGGATTGCCGAGGCCTGCAACGTCGGCCTCACCCCGGTCATCAAGGACGGCGATGAGGCCCTGACCCGCGGCCGACTGTCGCACGTCGACCAGAACCACGTGCGCGCCGAGACCCACGCCGCGGCCAACGCGATCCTCATCGAGACCCAGCGGACGATCCCGATCGTGGCCTCATGGGGCGGCGGCTGCTCGCCTCGGTCGATGGGCTGCGGTTCGTCGTACCGGTGCAGACCATCAACGCCGGCCCCTCACCGAAGTATTTCGGCCACAAACGCGGCATCACCCTGCTCAACGCCGTCAAGGGGTGCAGCTCTGGTAAGGAGCGGTGATCGAGTGGTCTGTATCCCTCCTCGGGGCGTCACTTTCTGTGATGGCCACTGAGGGCGTGGTGGTTGATCACAACGCGATTGGGTGGTAGCTCAATGCGATGTCGATGATCTGCTCGGCCGAGGCGTCCTGGAGTTCTGCGGGTGGGTGGAAGATGAGCCCGGAGATGTTGGGATATGCCAGGTTGGCTTCGAGAAGACGTAGGTAGTAGTCGGTTTCCGGGTCAACGGCCAGAATTCTGTTGACGATCTCAACGAGTTCGTGGCGGGTGATGTCCGGGACTCGCGGGTGTGTCGGCCGTGCCGCCTCCAGCGCGAAATCGGCGAGGTCGCGGGATCCCTGGTATTCGGCGAAGTCTTGCAGGCCGTAGTGGTGGCCGGTCGATTGGTTGAAGAGCGTGATCGCTTCGTCGGTGGGTTCGCCGTGCTGGATGAGGTCGCAGATCCGTTCGATCTCACGGCTGATCGCCTGGAGTCGTTGTTCGTTCGCGGGTGGAGGGAGCAACTCCGGGCGTAGATCCATGATCTGCATTATGGAGGCAGGGACCCGGGCGAGGACCAGCGGTCGAATGGTCTGTGTTTTCCGCCTGAACGTCACGTTTTGTGATGGTTGCCGGGGGCGTAGCGGCTCCATGGTGTTCCTGCGTGGCCGGACGAGCAGATCGGGGCGTGTGAGCCGGATCTGTTGCGGGTCATGGTGCAGACCATGGCGAACGCTTTGATGTCGGCCGAGGCCGACGCCGCCTGCGGAGCCGGCTACGGCGAGCGCAGCCAGGAGCGGGTCGACTCGCGCAACGGCTACCGGGTGCGGGAGTGGGACACGCGGGCGGAAACGGTGGGGTTGGCGATCCCGAAACTGCGGTCGGGCTCCTACCTCCCCGAGTGACTGCTGGACCGCCGCCGACGGGCCGAGCAGGCCTTGGTCTCGGTGGTGGCGACCGCCTACCTGCTGAGCGTCTCGACCCGTTGGGTCGACAAGATGGACGCTGTTCGCCACCGCACTCGCCGCCCTGTCCTTTCGTCAGCGGCGCCAGAACGCTCCCGGTCGGCTCCGCTCCCGCGGTGCGATGGGCCGACAGTGGGGCTGGACCTCTATGGCCGCTCCAGGTAGGGGTCGGTGATCTCGCGGAGGCGGGTCAGGGCGTCGCGGAGCTGGTCCATGCGGCGTTTGCCGAGGTGGGCCAGCCATTCGGCCTCGGTCTCGGCCTCGGCCCGGCGGGCCACGGGGTGGAGGGCGCGGGCGCGCTCGGTCAGGCGGACCAGGCGGGCGCGGGCGTCGGTCGGGTCGGGCGCGCGTTCCACGTAGCCGGTGCGCTCCAGCTGGTCGACCAGGTAGCCGGCGGTCTGCTTGGTCACCTGGGCGGACTCGGCCAGCGCGCTGAGGCGGGAGCCGTCTTCGTCGATGCGCTGCAGGAGCTTCATCTGCGCCCGGGTGATCTCGTGTCCGGCCGCGTCCAGGGCGGCGAAGACGCGCTCCTCCATGGCTCGGTAGGGGATGAAGAGCAGGACTCCGATGCTGGGCTCCTCGGGCACGGCACTCCTTGACGTTAGTCAGAGACTCTGATTAATTTAGACAGAGAGGCTGATTAAATCGGTCAGGGAATCGTACCAACTCGTCAGGGCGGAGCGGCATGGACGGGGCAGCGGTCTGGCAGATCATCGATGAGGAGCGGGCCGGTCTGGCCGACCTGCTCGAAGGGCTGGACGAGGAGCAGTGGGCCGTCCCCTCGCTGTGCGAAGGATGGACGGTGCGGGAGGTGGCCGCCCATCTGAGCATCGGACCGCGGATGCCCCTGAGAACCCTCCTGGTCGAGGCCGCCCGCGCCGGCGGCCGCTTCAACCGGCTGGTCGACAACACCGCACGGCGCAAGGCGGAGCTCCCCCGGGAGGAACTCGTCGCGGAACTGAGGGCGGCAGTGGGGACGAGGCGGCTGGCGCCGGGCCAGAAGCTCGCCGACGCCCTGATGGACGTCCTCGTGCACGGGCAGGATCTCGCGATCCCGCTGGGCGTCGAGCGGGCCATGCCGCTGGAGGCGGCGCGTGTCTCGGCCGAACACACCTGGCGGATGGGGTTCCCGTTCCACGCCCGCAGGAGGCTGCGCGGCTTCCGGCTGACGGCCACGGACGTCGACTGGTCGGCGGGAGAGGGGATCGAGATACAGGGGCCGATCTCCGCTCTCCTGCTGCTGGTCTCCGGCCGCCACGCCGCTCTGCCCAGGCTCGCCGGTCCGGGAACCGACGTCCTCCATCACGCAGCCCACAACCCATGACCGAGCACAGCCGTGCATGCCGATCGAATGCCGGACAGCCCGGGCAAATACCTATCTGGAGGGAACATGCATATCGTTAAGGGCTCACTTGCGGCGGCGCTCAGCATAAGACGCATGCCCAGGACCTCTCGGCTGTGGCTCGTGTTGCTCGTGGCCGTCGCGGCGTGCAACAGCGGCGCGGTCGAAGCGCCGTCCGACGACCCCCCACCGCCCGGCACCCAGCAGCACAACAACAATGATGACGACGACGGCGGGCAGAGCTACTCGCCCTTCGATCTCCCGGTGGGCGACACCTCGACCGTCCCCGGCCCAAGCAGGGTCTACGATCTGCTGCAGGTGAAGGACTGCGGTAGCGCCCGCGACTCTCTGAACGCAGATCAGAACGATCCCCTCCCAGCCATCAAGCCCGACCAGGCACGGCTGCTCCGAGTCGGCATCGCGCTGTGCTCCGCTGACTACGCGACCGCCCTCAAACTGTTCCCCGGCGTCATCCAGCCACCCACGGGATACATGTGCGAGCTGTACCGCGCTGCCGCGCATGTCCTGGAGCACAAGCCCAGATCGGCCTACGGCACCTGCCCTCCGAACCCTCCCGAAGACCCCGATCCGGTGGAGTCTGAAACCGTCCCGGCCGAGACCGAGACTCCCGCACCGGAGACGACCGCGCCGGAACCTGTGGAGACGCCGGAGGTTCCGGTGGAGACGTCGGCGGGATGAATGAGGAGCCCGAGGCCGCCGGGCCGCCGGCGCTGCGGTGGCTGGGCGCGATCGTCGCCAACGCGACGGTCATCACCGCGCTGCTCGTGTACTTCGGCTGGCAGCGCAGCGAGGTGATGGCCAAACGGCTCGGGATCGACGAGAGCGTTCTCGGGATGTCGACGCGCGAGTACGTGCTGCGCAGCGTCGGGCCGGTTCTGGTGCTGCTGCTGGTGATCAGCGTCGCGGGGTTCGGCTGGCTGGCGCTGGACCGGTGGCTGACCGGCGCGCTGGAGACGCCCGGCCGCACGACGCGGATCGTGCTGCTCCTGCTGTCGCTGGCCTGGCTGGTGCTTCCGCTGCTGGCCTGGCTGCTCGGCTACGTCCCGGCACTGCGGGCACAGGTCTTCATCGCGTTCCCGTTCACGCTCGGCGCCGGGGTGCTGCTGGCGTTCTACGCCTCTCGGCTGCGCGCCGACCCCGAGGCCCCGAACCCGCGTGACCCGATGCTGAAAGGGTTCGTCACGGTGATCGTGGCGGTGTCGTTGTTCACCGGGACCTCGAACTACGCGACGGTCCTCGGCACCCGGCTCGCCGACGGCGTCACGCCGGGGTCGCTGACCCGGGTGGCGATCTACTCGCCGACCCGGCTGCACCTGGGCGCGCCCGGCGTCGTGGAGACGCCGCTGCCGCCACCCGACCCCAAGACGAAGCAGGACACACCATTCCTGTTCCGCTACACCGGGCTCCGCCTGCTGGACCATGTCGGCGGCCAGTACTTCCTGATCTCCGACGCCTGGACTCGCCGGACGAGCACCGTCATGCCGATCTCGGACAAGTCCCCGGCCCGCTTCGAGTTCTCGCAGCGCTGACTGACCCGTCAGGTACCTTCCTGAAGGTCTCGCCGCCCCGCGGAGCAATGTTCCAGCTCAGCTCCTCGACGCTCACTCAGAACGCATTCCCCCGGAGGCGACAGGGCATCCGCTCCTCGCGGCGGCCTCGCCTGCGCCCGACTTTCACCGGACGAGGAATCTTTCATCAGACGCAAGCGCTCGACCAGCCGGGAGGAGATCCGTTCGAACGCCGCGCCCCATACGGCCTCCGCTCTGCCGCGCTCCGATGGCGCCCCTGCTCCGAGACGCCGACGTCAACCGCCCCGGAGGTATTGCGGGATGACCTTCGTTGCCTCCGGTCGCCAAGGTCGCGCCGTCCGGGCTGAACGCAACGGCCTTGACGGGACGGTCCACGCCGAGCGGATCGGCCTTCGACCGTCCTGTGGCGACGTCCCACAGGATCACGCTCTGGTCCTGGCTCCCGGTGGGGAGCGTCTCGCCGTCCGGGCCGAAGGCCGCAGGACGGGGGGCGGTGCCGGGGCTTGAACAGCGGCCGAACCGTGAGTCTCGGTCTACGGCCCGCACGGCCGCCTGGGCGCGCGTGAAGGTGCCCCGGCCGTGTAGGCCCGTGCGCCCGGCTGCGATCGCCGAGCGGCTGTGCATCGGCGTCACCACCGCCAAGACCTGTTCGACCGGCTGCCGGCCGACCTCGACGCCCGTGACCGTGTGCTGCTCGTCGTCCTCGCCCATGGGGCGGGACTGGTGGCCCCGTCCGGGTGAGGGAGGTTCAGGAGACGGCGATGCTGCCCTGGGCCGCCGCGCACAGGGTCTGCGCGCCCTGGGCGTCGACGGTGAACAGGTCGCAGCGGCAGACCACGCGGGTGCGTCCGGCGCGCACGACCCGGGCGTGGGCGCGCAGGGTCCGGCCGTCGGCGGGGCGCAGGTAGTCGATGGTGAACCCGGAGGTCAGGAGCCGGTCTCCGGCGACGGTGCCGGCGGCGAAGGTCAGGGCGTTGTCGGCCGCGTAGCCGAGCACGCCGCCGTGCAGGAACCCGTTCTGCTGGCGCAGTTCGTCGCGGATGTCCAGCTCGAGGGTCGCCCGGCCGTCGGCGAACTCCGTGATGCGGGTGCCGAGCAGCACGCTGAAGGGCTGGGCGGCCAGGATCTTCTGGGCCAGTTCCAGGTCGGGGATATCCATGTCACATCCTCACTTCATATGTGAAGTGAGGATGGCCTCCGCCGGCGGCGTCTGTCAACATCGATCCATGCCCGAGCCCGACCAGCGCCTCTTCTTCCTGCTCCAGCGCGCCGCCCACCGGTTGCGCCTGGACGCCGACCGCCGCTGCCTGGCCGCGGCCGGGGTCACCACCGCCCAGATCGGCGCGCTGTTCGCGGTCGACGAGCGGCCGGGCCTCACCCAGCGGCAGCTCGCCGGCGTCCTGGGCCTGCGCGAGTCGGCGGTCACCGCCCTCGTCGCCCGCCTGGCCGCCGCCGGCCTGCTCGCCCGCGGAGCCCATCCCAGCGAGCACCGGGCCGTGGTCCTGGAGCTGACCGACACCGGGCGGGAAGCCCTGTGCGCCGCCCGGCCGGAGATCGACCGCTTCAACGCCGAACTGCACGCCCGCCTCGGAGAGCGGGGCTTCGCCCAGACCCTCACGGCCCTGCACGCCCTCGCCTACGACGACGTCTGAAGAACACGAGCCCCCGACGTAACAGAGCAGACATTTCGTCTTTTCTGCCTCATCCGTGGCCCTAAGATTTTGCGCCGGGGGTGATTTCCGTGGGAACACACGCACGTCGGCGGCCCGTCACCGTGAAAGCCGTGGGCGCGGTCGCGGTCCTGGCCGCGGTCGGCCTGTCGGTGGCGCTGCTGGGCTCCGACGGCGAATCCGGCGCGCCCGACGGCGACGCGGTCCGCACCCTGGCGCCCGCGACGACCTCCGCCTCCCCCGAGGAATCCCCCAGCACGGAGCTCTCCGCCAAGGTCGTCACCACGCCGCCCGCGCCGTCCACCGCTCCGGCGAGCCCCGCGCCCGTCCGGGACAAGACGGCCGCCACGGCGACCCCGGCCGCCGCCCCCGCCAAGCCCGCACCGGCCGCCGGCGTCGTTCCCGGCGTCGTCGGCCTGAGCGTCGAGCAGGCCGCCGTGAAACTCGCCGCCGCCGGCTACGGCCATCAGGTGATCTGCCAGGAAGGCACCCCCACCGGCCGGGTCGCCTCGCAGCAGCCGGCCGCCGGGCAGAAGTGGTCCCCGGGCGGACGGGTCGCCCTGTTCGTCCCGCAGAAGCGCTGCCGGACCGGCCGCCCCGACAAGCCCTGGAACAACCACTGACCACTTGTCACCGCCCTCGGTTACATTCCTTTCATGCGCCCCACCCGGCTCGTTCCCCTGACCGTCGAGGACTCCACGACCCGCTACGCCGACCTCATCCGGGCCAAGACCACCACCGGGCAGCTGTCGCCGGGCACCGCCGAGATCTACGTCCGCGACGTCCTGACGTTCTGCGGGCTGGCGGGCCCGCACCGCGTGCTGGACGAGCTGACGGGCGAGGACCTCGACGAGGTCCTGCTGGCCTTCGCCGGCAAACCCGACGGGCGCCGCCGCACCCCCACCTCCGCCCCGCAGAGCGCGGCCTCCCAGGCGCGTTTCCGCCGCTCCCTGACCGCGTTCTTCCGCCACGCCGTCCTGGCCGGGTGGGTGCAGCTCGACCCGATGCCGACCGCCACCGTCCACGCCCGCGAGCGCGGCGGGCTGCGCACCGAGCGCCGCGCCCTGACCCGCGAGCAGGCCGGCGGCCTCATCACCGCCGCCCGCTCCCTGGCCGACGCCCCACCGGACTCCGCCCGCCGCGACGACCAGCGCACCGAGCTGCGCGACGCCCTCGTCGTGGTCATGCTCGCCACCCTCGGCCCCCGCGTGTCGGAACTGGTCGGCGCGGACCTGGAGCACTTCTTCACCAGCGACGGCGTCCGCTACTGGCGGATCCTCGGCAAGGGCGGCCGCACCCGGGACCTGCCGCTGCCCGCACCGGTCGCCGCGCTCCTGGACGCCTATCTCGCCGAAGGCCGCCCCCGCCTGGACCGGGGCCGGGAGGAACGCGCGCTGCTGCTGTCCTGGCGCGGCCGGCGCCTGGCCCGCGGCGACGTCCAGCCCGTCATCGACCGCGTCCTGAGCCGCGTCTCCCCTGCCGAGCGCCGCGCCGTCACCCCCCACGGCCTGCGCCACACCACCGCCACCCACCTGCTGGCCGCGGCCACCGACCTGGACGCGGTCCGCCGCGTCCTGGGCCACTCCGACCTGTCCACCCTCACCCGCTACCGCGACGCCCTGCCCGGCGAGCTGGAGGCCGCCATGCGCGTCCACCCCCTCCTGCCGCCCTGAGACCCCCGGGCCGCCGCTCCCGGGCAGGCCTCCGGCGGCCGGAGCCACCGCGGGTGACGGCCGTCCGCCCGGAGCCCGAGCCTGCTCAGCCGGTGAAGGCCTCGATGAGGGACCACACCGCCAGGCCCGCCATGCACAGCCCGCCGATCCGCTGGACGGTCTTCAAGGGGACGCGCTGGACGATGAGCTGACCGGCCAGCAGGGCCAGCGCGGAGACGGACATGAGCGCGGCGGCCGAACCGATCGCGGTGGACAGCAGCCCGTTGGACGCGGAGAGGTTCGCGGTGGTGATCTGGGTGAGGTCGCCCCATTCGCTGATGAACACGGCGGTGAACGCGGTGGAGTACACGGGCCAGAAGCCGGTGATGGCCCTGCCGCCGCCCTCCTCGCCGTCGTCGTCCCCGCCGCGCAGCAGCATGAACGCGCCGAAGGCGAAGAGCGAGGCGGAGAGGAGTTTGACCGCCGTGTTCGGCAGCAGGCCGATCAGCCCGCCGACGCCGACGGCGATGGCGACGTGCGCGAGGAACGCGGTGGAGGCCCCGAGCCACACGTACAGGGGCCGCATGCGCGTGCCCATGGCCAGGGAGGCGAACATCGTCTTGTCGGGGAGTTCGGCGAGGAAGATCAGCCCGAAGGCCGTGATGATCGCCAGGGGGTCGAGGGACATGCCGGGTGGCTCTCTGCTCGGGCCGGGCCCGCAGATCCACGAAGTCGCCCGTTTCACCGGACAGGACCGCTCGGCCCGGCATGACGGACGGCACCCGCACCCGGGCGCCGTTCATGCCTTGGCCGAAGGTCTCGTCCGCCGCGCACCCCGTTCAGGGCCGCGACCCGGCGACCGGGACATCCGAAGACGTCCAGTATGTCGATCAACCGGCAGGGCGGGACTACTCCCCTTCGCTTCCGCAAGGCTACCCCATGGGCCCGCCGAGGCCACACCGAGAACCCCTCACAGGTAGTGCCTCAGCCTCAGCTCCCGCGGGTAGGGATCCAGATACGTCTGGCCCGCCACATACGGCAGCTCCCGGCTCACGGCATGGTGGCGCAGCAGCGCCACCGGCAGGCTCAACGGCACCAGCCCCGCCTCGAACGCGCTGATCGTCTCCAGCAGGTCGAGGCGGCACGGCCGGTTCAGCCGGGCCGACAGCAGGCCGAACACGTGCTGCAACGCGTCGACGTGCCGCCCCCGGGAAGGGCGGACGGCCAGCGCCCGCGCGAACACCCGCCGGTACTGCCGGGCTGTCTCCTCCCGGGAGGCGCCCGCCCGCGCCACGATCCCGCCGCTCTCCCGGCACCCCTGCGGATCATGCGCCATGATCTGCAGCTCGTGGCGGCTGTGGAAGGCCACCAGGTCGCCCGCGCTCCACCCGCCCGACAACAGCCCCCGCAACCGGGCGTGGGCGAACAGCCGCTCCACGAAGTGCTCACGCAGCCCCGGATCGTTCAGCCGCCCGTCCTCCTCCACCGGAAGATCAGGGCAGGCGGCCGTCAGGGCCGCGGTGAACGCCCCCCGCCCCCGATGATCCACGGGCTGGCCGTCGGTGCGCTCCCCGGGCAGGCCCGCGCTGTAGCGCGGCACCCCGAACAGCCCGCACGAAGGCGACCGGGCCTTGACCACGAACCCGTCCAGCTCCCCCCACCCCGGTGACGACCGCTCGGCCAGCTCCGCCACCGCCCGGGAGTGGTCGGCCGGGCCGTCCTTGGCGACCAGTCGCCCGTCGCTGAGCAGCCGCACCATCGGCCGCGGCACTCCCAGCCCGATCTCCGCCTCGGGGCAGGTCTGCGCCCACTGCACGTACTCCGCCAGCTCGTCGGTGAGGAACCGGCACCGGCTGTGCCCGCCGTTGTAGCGCACGGGGCTGCCCAGCAGGCACCCCGAGACCCCCACCCGCGGCCGAACCTCCACCATCGCTCCCCCCTCCAGCCTTCATAGCCCCGGCCCGGGCGCACCTCCACCAACAGACTCCAAAAACGAGCGCGCTCCCCGGCACGCCGGCCCGAACGGCCACTACGGTGAGCGCCGGAAGGGGGGATGGCGCCTGAACACCTCGATCATGCTCTTCACCCGCGACCTGCGGGTCCACGACAACCCGGCCCTGCACGCCGCCCTCACCGCCGCCGAGCGGACCGTCCCGCTGTTCGTCTGGGACGAGTCGATCCTCGCCGGGCCGATGGCCGTGCCCAACCGGCTGCGCTTCCTGGCCGACAGCCTCACCGATCTGCGCCGCGCCCTGCGCGCCCTGGGCGGCGACCTCCTCATCCGCCGCGGCGACCCCGCCGCCGAGGCGGGCCGGATCGCCCGCCTCACCGGCGCGCGCTCCCTCTTCCTGGCCGACGACCACTCCGCCCTGGCCCGCCGCCGCCTGGCCGCACTACGGGAACTGCCCCTGCGGGTCACGGCCCTGCCCGGCCTGACCGTCATACCCCCCGGAGACCTCACCCCTTCCTCGGGCGGCGACCTCTACCGGGTCTTCACCCCGTACTGGAAGGCCTGGAGCGCCGCGCGGCCGCGTCCCCTCCTGCCGCCGCCCGGCCGGATCGTCCTGCCCCCGGACCTCGATCCCGGCGCGCCGCCCGAACCGTCCTTCGCGGGCTGCTCACCGGCGCTCCTGCCCGGCGGGGAGAGCCAGGGGCGCCGCCGCCTGGAGGCCTGGGCCGCCGGCGGGCTGGCCGACTACGCGACCGAACGCGACCTGCTCGCCCATGACGGGACCTCCCGCCTCAGCGCCCACCTGCGCTTCGGCACCCTCTCCCCGCGGGAGGTCCTGCACGCCACCGCCGCCTGCGAGCCCTTCACCCGCCAGCTCGCCTGGCGCGACTTCCACTACCAGCTCGCCGCCGCCTTCCCCGACCTGGCCTGGCGCGACTACCGCCCCGCCAGGGCCGGGTTCGGTGACGACCCCGACGCGCTGGAGGCGTGGCGCGGCGCCGCGACCGGCCTGCCCATCATCGACGCCGCCCTGCGCCAGCTCCACCACGAGGGGTTCATGCACAACCGCGCCCGCATGATCACCGCGTCATTCCTCACCCGCACCCTGCGCCTGGACTGGCGCCACGGCTACCGCCACTTCCGCCACTGGCTCGCCGACGGCGACATCCCCAACAACGCCGCCAACTGGCAGCGCCTGGCCGGGACGGGCAACGACCCGCGCCCCCGCACCCTCAACCCCCTGCGCCAGGCCGCCCGCTTCGACCCCGACGGCTCCTACACGCGCCGCTGGCTGCCCGAGCTGCGGGCGCTGCGGGGCCCGGCCGTCCACCGGCCGTGGGAGGCCGAGCCCTCCCTGCGCCGCGTCCTGCGCTACCCGCCGCCCCTGATCGACCCCGACTCCCTGGGCCGGCGCGGCCTTTGACGGGGTTCAGCCGGCGTACCCCGGTGTCATGACGGTGGCCAGCGACAGGTGCACCGCCGCCTCCTCGTCCCGTCCGCGCCGCTGCAGGGTGCGGCCGAGCAGATAGCGGGCGTAGGAGTCGTCCGGCGACCGGGCCACCAGGTCCTGCAGGGCCTCGGTCGCCCGGCCGAGCTGCGCCGAGGCGTAGTAGGCGCGGGCCGCGAGCATCCGGACGCCCCGGTCGGTGCCGTGGTCCTCCAGCAGGGGGCGCAGCAGCACCAGGGCCCCCAGCGGGTCCCGCTGGTCCAGCAGCGACTCGGCGTGCCGCAGCCGCTCGACCTCCTCGGGCAGCCGCCGGTGCTCCTGCCGCGCGGCGTGGCGGATGAACTCCCCGATCGTCTCCGGCGGCTGCGCTCCCGCCAGGGCCCTGCCGTGCACCACGATCGTGGGCGAGGTCCTGACCCCCATGGCCTTGCCGGTGAGCACCAGCTCCCGCACCAGGCCGCCACCGGCGCCCTCGGCCAGCAGGTGCTCCCCCGCGGTGAATCCCGCCTCGCCCGCGAGGCGTCCCAGCACGTCCGTGGAACTGATGTCGAGCGCGTCGATGAAGTGGGCCTTGAGGATCGCCTCGACGACGGCGTCCTGCAGCCGCGACCCGTCCTCCTGGAACGCCAGGGCGATCAGCCGGTGGGCGGCGTGGCTGTCGGCCCGCCACGCCGCGCCCCACCGCGGCCCCAGGCCCTCCTCCGCGGCGATCAGCGCGACCCGGGAGCGGTTGTCCTCCGGTGAGAGCCCAGGAGCGCAGGCGGCGAGCGCCTCGCCGGCCACCGGGTCCGACAGGGCCTCCGTCAGCGGGACGGCCTGCGCCGGGGCGGACGGGTCGATGCGGAAGGGCCGCCACACCACCTCGGCCCGCTCGCCCGGCTCGCGGGACAGGGCGCGCTCCAGGCGCCGCTTGCCGATGTAGGCCCACGGGCAGACCACGTCCGCCCAGATCTCGATACGCATGACCGCACATTAAGCGACAGCCGTCGCTTAAGCAACACATGTCATTTAAGCGACGGCTGTCGTAGAGTTCTGCCGTGAACCCGGACGACCCCCGCGCACAGCGCACCCGCACCCGCCTACGCGCCGCGATCCTCCACCTCGCCGCCCGCCGCGACCCCGCCGCCCTCACCATGGCCGCCGTCGCCCGCCAGGCCGAGGTCAACCGCGCCACCGTCTACCAGCACTACCCCGACCTCGACAGCCTCCTCACCGACGCCATGGAGGACGCCGTCACCCACCTCGCCCACGCCGCCGCCCTGTGCCCCCTGGACGCCCCCCGCGACCACGCCCCCGCGCCCCTGCTCGACCTCTTCGGCCACGTCGCCGCCAACGCCGCCCTCTACCAGCGCATGCTCGGCACCCAGGGCAGCGCCCGCTTCATCACCCGCATCCGCCACGGCGTCACCACCGCCCTCACCGACCGCTTCACCCAGGGCCACCGCCCGCCCTGCCCCCCCGGCGTCCCCGTCGACGTCCACGCCGCCTACCTCGCCGGAGCCCTCACCGGCGTCATCGCCCACTGGCTCACCGAACGCCCCGCCGACCCCCCGCACGACATCGCCCTGGCCTTCTGGCGCCTCTTCCGCCCGGCCGGCGCCCCCGCCACGAACACCCCGCCGTGACCGGCCGCGGGTGACGGCGCCCAGAAGCCGCAGGGCGCGCCGAGACGACTCCGCTCCCGAACGCGCACTCAAGGGTCGCCGCCCTGGTAAGGCCCGGTGATCGGGTGGTCTGTGTTCTCCGCCGGGCGTCACTGTCTGTGATGTTCGCCGGGTGCGTAGGGGCTCCAGGGTGCGCCGGCGTCAGCGGCGGTGCGGGTGGTCTGCTGGTCGGTGGAGCCGAGCATGCGGGCGATGACCGGGGCTGGTGCTTGGGGGACGAGGTAGCGGAGGGCGGATGTTCGTCTGGTTGCCCGACGAAAACCGAGGCTACCTGCGGTCGGACCAGACGCTTGAGACGAGGAGAACGCAGGCGACCCCGGCCACACCGCCGATGCCGAGCATGATCCAGCCCATTCGGCGGTTCTCCGAGGCCTGCTCGCCGGCGTTCCGGGTGGTTATCTCGCCGTTCACGGTGGTTGAGCACGTATCGTCGGCCGTCATGGTCTTGCCCGCGCAGCTGCCGCCGGATCGGATCTCGCTGAAGCCGAACAGCCCGAACCCGAGCGCCACCAACAGGAGGATTCCGGCACATCCCCAGCCCCCGGCAGAAGAGTCCTGCGATGCCATGCAAAGTCCTTCACGTCTAGTTGGTCACGCTTCGAGCATCATATAGACATTATCGTCTATGTGCGGCCGGTGCATTTCAGATGGGAGTAGTTCTCCGCTTAAGGACTGGGTGCTGCTAAGGATCGACACACCAGGGGCGAAGTGGATGAGGATGCTCAGGGCAGCTCGTTCCACATCCTTGGAACTGGAGCAGCCCTGCAAGCCTCCCGCTTGAATCGAGGTCGCCGAAGGAGTCTTCGGCCCCGACGCTCGCGGGCTGGGCTGTCTCCGCCACGGCAACCGCGATCCACGCGACGTCGTACGGCCTTCCGTCGTGCAACTCCACAGGCGCGACCGCCGTAACGGCCTACCGGCGTCCTGGTTCGAGCTGACGCCTGGGGTTCTGCGAGGAGCTCTGCGAACGCGAGCTGCGCGTTCAGGGCCGCGGGGTCCAGGATGATGCCTGGCCTTGTCGGTGAGATCTCACCTTCATGGCCAGGCCGTCGGCTCATCGGAGCAGGAACTCGAGGGTGATCCGCTCGAATGCCTGTTTAGCCTCGACCATCACCCAGTGCCCGCAATTGGGGAAAATGTGCAGCTCGGCATGAGGGATCAGTCGCATCGGGAGCAGCGGCATGTCCGGTGGGCACTGTCGGTCGTCGCGGCCCCATGTCAGCAGGGTCGGGCACTGCACTTTGCCCAGCATCGACCAGTACGGCGGCGCGCCGGAAGCGGCCATGGCCTGCTGCTGGGCCGCGAACGCTGCGGAGCCGTACATTGCGGCCAGGGTCTTGTGCGACTCGGGGTCGTTGGCCGCCTGCCAGCGTTCCTTGATGCGCTCCTCGGTGATCATGTCGCGGTCGTAGACCATGCACTCGAGCCAGCGGACCAGCTTGTCGCGGCTGGGCCCGTCCGCGAACTCCTGCAGCAGGCGTGTGCCCTCGCTCGGATGCTGGCTGAAGATGTTCGGTCCCACGCCGCCGATGGTGACGAGCTTGCCCACTCGCTCGGGATGCTTGATGGCCACGTTGATGCCGACGACTCCGCCCATCGAATTGCCGATCATCGCGGCCGATCCGATTCCGAGGGCGTCCATGAAGCGGACCACCGACGATGCGGCCGTCGGCACAGGGTGCCCGTCGACGGGGTCGCTCACTCCGAAGCCGGGGAATTCAAGGATGTAGCAGTGAAAGTGCTCGGCGAAGACGTCCAGGTTTCCCCGGTAGTTCCGCCAGCCGCTGACCCCGATGCCCGAGCCGTGCAGAAGCAGGAGCGGTGGCCCTTCGCCCGCCTCGTGATAGCGCAGCACGCCCTTGTCGGTGGCGATTTGCCTCTTCGTCCCCTCGTAAGACACATCCATCCCGCCATGCTAGAACACGTTATAATTTTCAGCGGTGGATCATCCCGCTCAGCGCCCCTGCGATGGATGCCGAGCCGGAACCCGGATCGCCGGCGTCTGTGGCAGGACCTGGACGAGGTCGATCCCGCCTTGGGCGGCGATCAGCCGGGCGTATTCCGGCCGGCCTCCTCGAACCACGCCAGAGGGGCCGCGGACCCGGCTCCCCATGAGATGAGAACGCCCAAGAGGTGAAGCCCCGCTCACAGGCCCAGAAGGAAACGGATGTGCGGGTCGTCCCGCCGCGTGTGGAGCGCGGGAACCGCCAGGAGGACGGCGAGCGCTCGGCACCAGGCCAGCAGGCGGTCGCGGGAGAGCCCGGGAACCAGGGCCGCCAGCTCCTCGATCCGCCGCTGGAGCTCTTCCAGGCAGACGGCGCCTTCCAGCACCCAGTCCACCGCGTCGAAATCGGGGTCGCCCCAGGCCGGACGCGGGTCGATCGCCACCAGACGGGACGCGGGACCCGAGAGCACGTTGGCGGTGTGAAGGTCACCGTGCACCAGGGACACCGGGCCGCTGCCCGCCAGACGCAGAGCCGACTTTCTGGCCCGCTCGACGGCCGGCGGGGGCAGCAGGTCGTCCATGCCGAGGGCGTGCAGCCTCCGGGCCGTCAACTCGAAGAGGAACCCGACACGATCCGACAGCGGACGCAGCACCGAGCGCGGCCGCACGGGCAAAGGCGGGTGACGCAGATCCCGCAGCAGCGCGGCCGCCTGCGACGGCCGCCACGCCAGGCGCCGCGCGGGGACCCCCGGTGCCACGTCCTGCAGCAGCAGCGCGCCCGAATCCACGTCCTGCGCCTGCAGGCGGACCACCGACGGCCGTCCCGCCCAAGCTTGCAAGGCCTCGGCTTCTTCCCCGGCGATCACGGGATCCGGAGTGAGTTTCAACCACACCGGTGCTCGGCCATCACGCCGCATGCAGCGGAACACCCGCGAGGTGCCGCCCCCGCCCGACCCGATGACCTCCAGACCCCAGCGGTCCGTGAGCGCCTTCACCAAAGCGGGCAGTTCCTCACACCAGGAGAGCACCTCGGGCCCGAACCGCACGACGAGCCGCTCACGCTCCCCCGGCGAGACGAAGACCGCTTCCCCTTCTTCGAAAGTCATCCCCGCATCCTGCCTCCCCGCCGGAGAGGACCGCCCGCGATTTCACGCCGTTTCCGCGGACCTCCCGCTCAGGACGAGCCGATCGCCGCTGCCACCGCGGCCGGGGAGGCGGCCAGCAGCGGCAGCCGCACATCGGGGGTGGGGATGGCGCCCCGCGCGTGCAGCACCGCCTTGACCACCGTGGGGTTCGGTTCCGTGAACAGCCGGAGCGACAGCCGCGCCAGGCGGTGTCCGAGGGCGCGCGCCCCGGACACGTCGCCGGCCCGCCACGCGGTGATGAGCCGCGCGAAGTCGGCTGTGGCGACCAGCGCCGAGGCCAGGACGCCGCCGTGCGCGCCGAGCGCCAGCATCGGCGAGATGTACGGATCGTCGCCGCCGAGGATCGCGAACCCGCGAGGCGGATCGGCCAGCAGCTCGATGGTGTCGTCGTTGATCCCGCCGGGTGAGGACTTCACTCCGGCGACGCCGGGGATCGCCGCGAGCCTCCGCAGCGCCCCTGCCGACAGGTACTGGCCCGTGCGGTACGGAATGTCGTAGACGACGAGGGGCACCGGGCTCAGCTCGGCCAGATGCGCGAAGTGCGCGACGACGCCCTCCTCACCGGGGCGGACGAACGGGGGCACCACGCTCAGCGCGGCGACGACCTCCGGGTGCCCGCCCAGCCGCCGCAGCTCCCCGGCCGTGGCGGCGCCCACCACGAGCGGCGCCGACCGCTCCCGGCAGACCCGGGCCGCCACCTCGATCACGGCCCGCTTCTCCGCGTCCGTGAGCGAGCCGGGCTCCCCCGTGGTGCCGAGCGCGACCAGGCCCGTCGCGCCGTCGGCGAGCAGCCGCCGGGCGAGCAGCTCCAGGGCGTCCAGGGCCACCTCGCCGGAGGCCTCGAACGGAGTGATCAATGGGACGTAGAGACCGTCGAGTGTCATGGAACCATCGTCGCGGGACCGAATGTGAAGATCCAGTTCCGATTCATGAAGCGATACGTAAGCTGAGCTCATGCTTGATGTCCGCCGCCTGCGGCTGCTCCGCGATCTGGCCAGGCTCGGCACCATCGCCGCAGTGGCCCAGGCCCACACCTACACGCCGTCGGCCGTGTCCCAGCAGCTCTCGGCCCTGCAACGCGAGGCAGGGGTGGCGCTGCTGGAGCGGACCGGCCGCGGAGTCGCCCTCACCCCGGCGGGCGTCGCACTGGTCGAGCACACCGAGACCGTGCTCGCCGCACTGGAGGCGGCCTCGGCAGCCCTCGCCGCAGCCCGGACCGGCCTGAGCGGGACCGTGCACATCGGAGCGTTCCCGACCGCCGTGCACACCCTGCTGCCTGCGGCGCTGGTCTCGCTGGGCCGTGACCACCCGGGACTCGACCTGATGGTCACCGAACTGGACCCGGCCGCGGCCCCCGAAGCGCTGCGGGAACGGCGGCTCGACGTGGCGCTGCTGCACGACTACGACCTGGCGCCCGTCGAACCCGACCCCACGCTCGACTCGACGCCCCTGCTGGAGGAGACGGTCTTCCTCGCGGTCCCCGCCACAGCGGACGCCGCAGCGCCCGCGGACCCGGTCGGCGGGTTCCGGGACGCGGACTGGATCGCGGCCTCACCGGGCACCCTCTGCCGCACCGTGGCCGTACGCGCCTGCCAGGCCGCGGGATTCACACCGCGGATACGCCACCATGTGGACGACTTCACCGCCGTGCTGACCCTGGTCGCGGCCGGCCAGGGCGTCGCCCTGGTACCGCAACTCGGCACCGGCCGACTCCCCGACGGCGTACGCCTCGTGCCGCTGCCGACACGACGCAGAACCAAGATCGCCTACCGTCGCGGAGCCGGCGAGCACCCCGCCGTCGCCGCATGCGTCCGCGCCCTCCGCGCCGCGACCGAGGACCACCTGCCGAAGACCCGGACCGGCGGCCCGCCGGGTTCCCACTGAGCCCGGCCACGAGCCCGGTGGCAAGCGCGGAGAATCCAGAGAACCTATCCCTGACCTGCGTCTTCTCTAAGGTCTGTTTCAAAGTTGCTGAAGCAGTCCGGCGCCCGGTGGTGTCTGTCCGATGCGCGTCCTACGGGCGGATGAGGACTTTGAGGGCCTCGCGCCGGTCCATGGCGCGGTAGCCGTCGGGGATCTCCTCCAGGCTGATGGTGCGGTCGAAGACCTTGCCGGGTTGGACCGTGCCGTCCAGGATGGCGGGCATCAGCTCCTCGATGTAGGCGCGGACCGGGGCGGGGCCGCCGGTCAGGGTGATGTTGGGGCCGAACAGGCTGGAGAAGCCGACCGGCGCGTCGCTGTACTGCGGCACCCCGACCCGGGAGATCACCCCGCCGGGGCGGACCACGCCGACGGCCTGTTCGTAGGCGGGCATGTGGCCGACCGCCTCCAGCACCTTGCGAGCGCCGTGGCCGCCGGTCAGCTCGCGGACCTTCTCGATCCCCTCCTCACCGCGCTCGGCGACCACGTCGGTGGCGCCGAACTCCACACCCAGATCCGTGCGGTCCTCATGCCGCCCCATCAGCACGATCCGCTCGGCGCCCAACTGCCGGGCCGACAGCACCGCCAGCAGCCCGACCGCGCCGTCCCCGATCACCACGACCGAATCGCCCGGGACGACGTTCGCGCGCCTGGCGGCGTGGTAGCCCGTCCCGTACACGTCCGACAGCGTCAGCAGCCCGGGAAGGAGTTCCGAGTCCTCGCCGACGGGCGCCTTGACCAGCGTCCCGTCCGCCAGCGGAACCCGGACCGCCTCGGCCTGGCCGCCGCCGGTCCCGCCCGCCGCCCAGAACCCGCCGTGCAGGCAGGACGTCTGCAGCCCCTCCCGGCAGAACTCGCACGTGCCGTCCGACCACGCGAACGGCGCGATCACCAGATCGCCCCTCCTCACGGTCGACACCTCCGAGCCGGTCTCCTCCACGACACCGATGAACTCATGCCCCATGGGCGTCCCCTCGGCCGAGGCCGGCATCGAGTGGTAGGGGTGCAGGTCCGATCCGCAGATGCAGGCGGCCACCACCCGCACCAGGGCGTCCGTCGGCTCCTGGACCACCGGGTCGGGGACCGTGTCGATCCGCACGTCCCCCGCGCCGTACATGAACGTTGCTCGCATATCGCCAATCCTCCGCAATCGCCGCTGGTCAGGGCCCTACCCAGCCGATCCGGCCATGACCGCGGATCCCGGAATCAGGTGGTCTGGGTGCAGCCCAGATTGCGCATGGCGTGGGCGAGGGCGTCGGGGTCGGGTGGGGGCGGGAGGGGGCCGGGCCGGGGGGCGGCGAAGGCCTGAAGCATGTAAGCGACGAGGCGGGGAGCTGTCCGGCGACACCGCCTGGTCCTTCGACGAATTCGCCGCCACCGCCCAAGACCTCCTTCCTGGCGTCGATGCTGACCTCAACGACACACCTACGACCCCACATCAGAACGGCCAGTAGCCATAAGCCGGCCTTCGTCAGTGGCTGCCGGACAGCTCCCCGCTGAGGGTGCCGTGCATCTTGGCGCTGGGCGGGTTGAGGCCGACGATCTCGACGGTCTTGCCGCGCTGGGCGTACTTGGTCTCGATGGCGTCCAGGGACGCGACGGTCGAGGCGTCCCAGATATGGGCGTCGGTCAGATCGATGGCGACGTGCTCGGCGTCGCCGGTGTAGTCGAAGCGGGTGACGAGGTCGTTGCTGGAGGCGAAGAACAGCTCGCCGGTGACGGCGTAGACGACACGTCCGCCGTCGGGGTCGGCCACCGAGGTGACGTCGACCAGGTGCGCCACACGCTTGGCGAAGATCACCATCGCGGTCAGCGAGCCGACGATCACACCGATGGCCAGATTGTGGGTGGCGACCACGATGGCGACGGTGACGGCCATGACGGTCAGTTCCCCGGCGGGCATGCGCTTCAAGGTCTTGGGCGCGATGGAGTGCCAGTCGAACGTGGCGACCGACACCATGACCATGACGGCGACGAGGGCGGCCATGGGGATGTCGGAGACGATCGGACCGAAGGCGATGCACAACACCATCAGGAAGATTCCGGCCAGGAAGGTCGACAGGCGGGTGCGGGCGCCGGAGACCTTCACGTTGATCATGGTCTGGCCGATCATGGCGCAGCCGCCCATCCCGCCGAAGAACCCGGTGACGATGTTGGCCACGCCCTGGCCGATGGACTCGCGGGTCTTGCTGGAACGGGTGTCGGTGATGTCGTCGACGAGCTTGGCCGTCATGAGCGACTCCATCAGCCCGACCAACGCCATGGCGAACGCGTAGGGAGCGATGATCTTCAGGGTGTCGAGGGTGAACGGCACGTCCGGCAGGCCGGGGGCCGGCAGGGCCGAGGGCAGCTCTCCCTTGTCGCCGACGGTCGGGACCGCGATCCCGGCGCCGATCGTGATGGCGGTGAGGACGACGATCGACACCAGCGGCGCGGGCACCACCGTGGTGACCTTCGGGAAGAACACCATGAGCAGCAGGCCGCCCGCGATGAGCGGATAGACCGGCCACGGCACGCCGCTCATCTCGGGGACCTGCGCCATGAAGATGAGGATGGCCAGGGAGTTGACGAAGCCGACCATCACCGAGCGGGGGATGAACCGCATCAGCTTGGCCACCCCCACCGCGCCCAGCGCGATCTGGAAGACGCCGGCGAGGATGACCGCGGCGACGAGGTAGCCGAGGCCGTGCTCGTGGTTGAGGGGGGCGATGACCAGGGCGATCGCACCGGTGGCCGCCGAGATCATCGCCCGCCGCCCGCCGACGACGGCGATGACGACGGCCATGGTGAAGGAGGCGAACAGCCCGACCGCGGGGTCTACTCCGGCGATGATCGAGAACGAGATCGCCTCGGGGATCAGCGCGAGCGCGACCACCAGACCGGCCAGCACCTCGGTGCGCCACACCTTCGGATCGGACAGCCAGTCGGGCTTCAGGCCGCGCAGGCGCGCGGCCGGGGACAGAGCGGAAGCAGAAGAGGACAAAGGAGAAGAAGACCTGTCGTGTTCAGGCACCCGCGGCCAGGGCGGGTGCGGAAGACGTCCGGGGACGCCGGTGGGCACCCCGAGGGAGGAGGGCGGCTCCGCCGGTGGGGGCCGCGTCAGGGAGGGGCGGAGGAGCCCGGTGGCCACGCCGAGCGCGGCCAGGGCCTCAACCGGGGGTGGGGTGCCACGGCGGGATCGGAAACCCGCACGCGTTTCCGCCACCGCAGACTCTACCCTAACGTTAGGGTAGAGTCTGTGGGCGGCCCCAGGAGGAGCCGGAGCAGGGCACGGCCGGAGCAAGGAAGGGACGAGGGCGTTGGACGGCGGGCACATGCAGATCGGCGAGGTCGCCGCGCGCACGGAGCTGTCCTTGCGCACCATCCGGCACTACGAGGAGACCGGTCTGGTCGTCCCCTCCGCCCGCTCCCAGGGCGGCTTCCGCCTCTACACCGAACGCGACGTGGAACGGCTGATGGTCATCCGTCGCATGAAACCGCTCGGGTTCACCCTGGAGCAGATGCGCGACCTGCTGGAGGCCACCGACCGCCTCGACTCCGGCGAGGACGTGACGGACGCCGACCGGGCGGAGCTGCTGGAGCGCGTGCGCGGCTACGAGCAGGCCACCTACCGGCGCGTGGAAGAGTTGCGGGTGCAGCTGGATCGAGCCGAGGACTTCGCCGCCACCCTGCGCGCCCGCCTGGAGCAGGCCGCCCCCGCAACCCACGCCTGAACCACCCGGCCCGCGGTTCCCCGAAGCCGGTCGATCAGACGTCGAAGAGTACATCCAGGGCGGTCATGGCGATAAAAGCTACCGGCCACACCCTGCTATGACTGGGAAATGGACTTCTTCTGCACGGCCGCCCTCCTGCGCGCCCCCTCCCCCGAGGCCGCCTGCTCGATCCTGACGGACGGCCGCTACGGTTCGATCGACGTCCACCGCTGGACGCCCGGCGGCCGCCCGGCGCCCCGACCAGCGCCGAACGACCCCGAAACCACTACCGGCCGATCCGCGGGAACGGACTGACCTCCTCCAACTCATACGCCAACTCCAGCAGGGTCCGCTCACCACCGCGCGCCGCCGAAAGCTGGACCGAGCCCGGCAGCCCGTTGGAGAAAAGACCGTGCGGAACGGAGATACCAGGGCCACCGCCGATGTTGTTGATCGGCGTGAACCCCACGTAGTCGACGAGCTTGGCGAAGGTCTCCTCGAACGGCTGGTCCGGAGCCAACTCACCCAGCAGCGGCGCCGGATGCGACAACACCGGACTCAACAGCACATCCACCTCCGCGAAATGCGCGTCGTACAGCGCCGTCGCACCACGCAGCCGCCGCACCGCCGGCACGACCGCCCAGGGCGCCCGCCGGACCATCCCCGCCAGCCCCTTGGTGAACGGATCCAGATCACGGGGACGGAACGCGCTGCCGTGCCCCGCCTTGGACGCCGCCGACAACACCACCGCGAACAAAGCCCAATAAAGCTTGAAATCCTCCACGAACCGCGCGTCCAGATCCAACCGGACCTCACGCACCTCATGACCCAGCCCCGCCAGCGCCTTGACCGCCGAATCCAGCACCGCACCGGTCTCCTGATGCACCGGACGACCCAGCACGTCGTACCGGACCACCCCGATCCGCCGCCGCCCACCCGGACCCTCCACCAGCCCGACCGGACGCAACGCCCTGTTCAACCGGTACTGCTCAGCCGCCGCCAAATAATGCGCCGTATCCCGAACCGTCCGGCTCAACACCCCCTCCGACACCAGATTGACCGGCAAACTCCGCGCCCCCGGCTGATCCAGCAGCCGACAACGCGTCGTCTTCAACCCCACCAGCCCGTTCACCGCCGCCGGAATACGGATTGAACCACCACCATCATTGCCGTGCGCGATCGGCACCACCCCCGAAGCGACCAGCGCACCCGCACCACCCGAAGACGCACCCGCCGAATACGCGGTGTTCCACGGATTGCGCGTCGGAGGACGCCCCACATACTCGGTGCTCGCGGTCAACCCGAACTCCGGCATCGTCGACTTGCCCAGCAGCACGAACCCCTGAGCCAGGAACTGCGCAGCCGGCGGCCCCGTCCTCTTCGCCGGACGAGGATCGAACGCCGCCGACCCGTGACACGTCGGAAGCCCCACCACATCGGTGTTGTCCTTCACGAACGACGGAACCCCCGAGAACACCCCGCCCGGCGCGCGCCCCGCGACCCGCCTGGCCCTCTCGAAACAGTCCGCCTGCACCGCGTTGAGATCCCCGTTGACCCGCTCCGCCCGCGCGATCGCCGCCTCGACGACCTCCTCACGGCCCACACCACCCGACCGGATCTCCGCGGCCAACCCCACCGCGTCCAAATCCCCGAGCGCATCGTCGGTAAAAGAATGAACGGTCCGTCCAGTACTCATGAAATCCCATGCCTCCGCTGATACTTCCTCAAAGCAGGCCGAGCGACCCACTCCAGAACCGGCCGCGCCCGGCGCACCAACGCCGGGAAGAGCATCGCCGTCTTCACCAGCCACCCATCCGACGCCGGCAGATTCGTCTCCAACCGGGGCCTGCGCAACCGCCCCACGACCACCTCCGCGACCGCACCCGCCTCCATCGGCCGCCCCAGGAAATTCAGCGGAGAACCACCCGTCGCCGCCTCATGCCGCAACATCGGGGTATCGACCGCACTGGGATTGACGATGCTGACCCCAACCCCCGTCTCCTTCTCCCGCATGGCCAGCCCCAGCAGAAAGCCCCGCAGACCGAACTTCGACGCGCTGTAACCCGGACTCTGCGCCAACGGAAGCAGCGCCCCCAACGACACCACGGAGACCACCTGCCCCCTCGCCTCCTGCAACAGCGGAAACAACGCCCTCGTGAGCAACATGGGTGCCTGAAGATTGAGCTGCTGCTCCCTCAGAAGCTCCTGCGCCGTGGCCTCCTCGAACGGCGTCGTCACAACGATCCCGGCGTTGTTCACCAAAACGTCACAGCGCCCGGCACCCTCCTTGACGACGGACGCCACCAAGTCATACGACGCCAGATCCGTCAGATCACACCGCACCGCGGTCACCGCCTCCGGCAACCGCGCCAGCCCTTCTTCGTCCACATCGACCGCGAAGACCCGAAACCCGCGCTCGACCAGCCTCAAGCAGACCGCCGCGCCGATCGACCCCGCCGCCCCCGTGACCACCGCGACCTTCAACGCCCCGCCCCATCCACCAGAAGGCCGTCGAACATGCCCGGCGTCAGCCCCCGCCAGCCCATCCGCCCACGCACCCGCGCCAGATACCCGCGGAACGCCTTGGCATCGACATACGAACGATGCCGCGCCGAATCCACGAAACGAATGCCTCCGCCCAACTCCGGCTCGTCCCGCTCGATCATCTCCTCGAACCGGGCGGCACGACCGGGATCGTGCTCCTGGTCATGGAGGTACTGCGCGACCAGATCGCTGACGTGGTCGAACAGCGTGTACGCACTGGAGTTCACCTCCAGATACCCGACACCGAACAGATTGCGGTGCTCACGGTTGAAAGCGGTCAGATAAAGCTCCGGCCGACCATCCCGCCACCGAAAGTACTTCTCAGGAACATACGGAATGGACCAGTCGTACCCGGTGGCGTACAGCACCAGGTCGACCTCCTCGCTCGTACCGTCGGTGAAACACACCCGAGGCCCATCGAACCGGGCCACATCAGCCTTGACCGCCACGTCACCATGCCGCAGATGGTGAACGAGCTGATCATTGAGCAGCGGATGCGACTCGAACAACCGATGGTCGGGCTTCGGCAGGCCCAACCGGGTCAGATCACCCTGCAGCAACCGCAGCAGCACCTTGAAGACCGGCTGCTCCAGCTTCAGCGGCAACTGCGGACCGCTCTCGGCGAACTCGTCGGTCGGAACACCGAACAAATGCTTGGGAATGACGTGGTAGCCGCGCCGGACGCTGACGAACGCGGCGTCGGCGTTGGCAGCCGCGTCGCACGCGATGTCGGCGCCCGAGTTGCCCAGGCCGACGATGAGAACCCGTTTGCCGCGGAACTCGGCCGGCTCGCGATAGGTCACCGAATGCCGGATCTCACCGGTGAAATCGCCTTCGTGGCGGGGAACGCGGGGCGTCCAGGTGACGCCGGTCGCGCACACCACGGCCCGGTACGGATGCCTGCTCCCATCGCCGAGCTCGACCGTCCACCCGTCGCCGTCCTTCTCGACGCGGGTGACGGCCGTGCCGAAGCGGATGTGCTCGCGCAGGCCGTACGCCTCCGCGAACCCGCGGGTGTAGGCGAGGATCCGCCGGTGACCGGGGTAGTCCGGATAGGACTCCGGCATCGGGAAGCCGAAGAAACCCGACGTCCGTCGGGACGAGATGAAGTGCGCCGACTCGTACATCGGGGTGCCCGGATTGTCGAGGTCCCAGACACCTCCGACGTCGGTGTGGCGCTCGTACTGGTCGTAGGCGACGCCCAGCCGTCTCAGCGCCCGCGCCGTCGACAGTCCCGCGGGACCCGCGCCGATCACGCACACCCGGTCAGCAGTCCCGGTCATCGTGCTCCTTTCCTCTGACCGCATTGAACCGGTCCGAGGTGGTTCATCGGAAGAGCCGAACCCCCTCAACATGAGAAGATCTCGCGAATCCACTTCTTGGTTGTTGAGTCTTCAGTCCTTTGAGGAGAAGGAAGTGGGTGCAACCCACCCGGGGCCTTTACGTAGTAAGGTAAGACCGGAACACCGATGAGAAGACCGCGAGACACCGATGACTACAGGGCGCTCTTGACCGCTTCGTGCGCCGCCTGGCGCATCCGGACGTGCAGCGCGGCGTTCAACTCCCGGTCCGTCCGCGCCTCCACGATCCGCAGGCCCTCGCCCGCCAGCGCCCGGCCCAGCCCCGACGCCGACTCCAGCCGCTTGTACGGGATCCCGTGCGCCGCCGCGATGTGCGCCAGCTCCACCTGGTGCGGCGTCCCGAAGACCCGCTCGAACGAACCCCGCAACGACGCCTGCGGCAACAGCGAGAAGATCCCCCCGCCGTCGTTGTTGACGACCACCAGCGCCAGATCCGCAACCGCCTCCGTGGGACCCGTCATCAACCCGTTCTGGTCGTGCAGGAACGCCAGGTCCCCCAGCAGCGCGTACGAGCGCCCGCTGTGCCCCAGCGCCATCCCCATCGCCGTCGACACCAGCCCGTCGATCCCCGACGCACCCCGGTTCGCCATGATCCGCAGACCCCGGCGCGGCCGCATCGTCTGGTCCAGGTCCCGCACCGGCATCGACGCCGAGGCGAACAGCAGCGACCCGCCGGGAAGCACGGCCGCCAGATCCCGCGCCAGCCGCGGCTCGGTCACCTCGTCGCCCTCGTCCAGCACCAGGTCCACCGCCGCCGAGGCCGCCTGGTCGGCCGCCTTCCAGGACTTCAGCCACCCGTCGTCCCCCGACACGACCGGGATCTCCACCTCCTGGGCGACCTGCGTGGCCGAACGCACCGGGTCGGGCCAGCGCGCCAGCGTCGGGCTCACCACGATGTGCTGCTGCGCCCGACTCAGCATCCCCAGCAGCGGCTTGGACAGCCCCGGCTTGCCGAGCGTCACCACGACCTCCGGCTGGTGCCGCTCCACGAACTCCTGGACCCCCAGCAGGAAGTGGTACGACGACATCGCGTTGTCGCCGTAACGGCCGTTGCCGATCGGCTCCGAGAGCACCGGCCACCCGGCCATCGACGCCGCCGCCACATACCGTTTGACGTTCGCGGCCCCGTCCCCCACGACCAGCACACCCCGCCGCGTCGCCGGAACCCGCAGAGCCGTCCCCGGCATCGACGCCCGGACCTTCGTCCACGGCCCGCCCTCGGGATCCCCCTCCAGCGGCTCGCACCACGGCTCGTCGCCGCCCGGGATGAGCGGCTCGCGGAACGCCACGTTCAGATGCACCGGCCCCGGATCCGGGGTCAGCGACGCCGCGTACGCGCGGCCGGCCATCGACCGCCAGTAGGCGACCATGCCCGGCCGCTCCTCCGGTGTTCCCACCTCGCACGTCCAGCGGACCGCCGAACCGTACAGCTTCACCTGGTCGATCGTCTGGTTGGCGCCGGTCCCCCGCAGCTCCGGAGGACGGTCGGCGGTCAGTACCAGCAGCGGCACCCCCGTCTCCGATGCCTCGATCACCGCCGGGTGGAAGTTCGCCGCGGCCGTCCCCGACGTGCACACCAGCACCACCGGACGCCCCGTGCGCTTGGCCAGGCCCAACGCCAGGAACGACGCGGACCGCTCGTCGACGCGCACGTGCAGCCGGACCCGCCCGGACCGCTCGGCCGCCTCCAGCGCCAACGCCAGCGGAGCCGACCTCGACCCCGGCGCCAGCACGGCGTCCGTCATCCCGCCGCACAACAGCTCATCCACCAGCACCGTCGCCAGCGCGGTCGCCGGATTCATGCACTCCCCGCTTCTTCAGCTCGCCGCCGCCACGCCCCGGGATCCACCTCGAAACGTGCCAGCTCCTCTTCCCTCACCCGGGGACGACGCACCGCGATGCACCCGTCCTCCACCACCAGAGGATCGGCGACCACATCGCCTTCCAGCAGCTGCAGCGTCGCCAGCCCGCACGCGTACGGCAGGTCCGGCAGCGCGGCGGCCAGCGCCAGGCCCGCGGCCAGGCCCACCGAGGTCTCCACCGCGCTGGACACCACGACCGGCAGGCCGATCTCCTCGGCGATCCTCAGCGCCGGGCGGACCCCGCCCAGCGGCTGGACCTTCAGCACCGCGACGTCGGCGGCCTCGGCGTCACGGACCCTGTAGGGGTCCTCGGCCCGGCGGATCGACTCGTCCGCCGCCACCGGGACCTCCACGCGCCGGCGCACCAACGCCAGCTCCTCCACCGTCGCGCACGGCTGCTCGACGTACTCCAGATCGAACCCGTCCAGCAGCCGGATCATCCGTACGGCGTGCTCGACGTCCCATCCGCCGTTCACATCGATCCGCACCCGGCCGCCGGGCCCGATGGCGTCCCGGACCGCCTCGACGCGCGCCAGGTCGTCGGCGTCACTCTGACCGCGCTCGGCGACCTTCACCTTCGCCGTCCGGCAGCCGCCGGCCTTCACGATCCGGTGCGCCTGCTCCGGCCCCACCGCGGGGACCGTCACGTTCACCGGAATCCGGTCCCGCAGCGGCGCGGGCCAGCCCTCGAACGCGGCCTCGCGGGCCGCGGCCAGCCAGCGTGCGGCCTCCGCGGGGCCGTACTCGGCGAACGGCGAGAACTCCCCCCACCCCGCCGGTCCCCGGACGAGCGCGCCGTCCCTGCGCGTCAGCCCCCGGAACCGGGTCCGCATCGGGATGGAGAACGCCCGCATCAGCTGTACCAGGGGTAGGGCGACCAGTCGGGGTCGCGCTTCTCCAGGAACTGGTCACGGCCTTCGGCCGCCTCGGCGGTGCCGTAGGCCAGCCGCGTGGCCTCGCCCGCGAACACCTGCTGGCCCACCAGGCCGTCGTCGATGAGGTTGAAGGAGAACTTCAGCATGCGCTGGGCCGTCGGCGACTTGCCGTTGATCTTCGCCGCCCACTCCAGGGCGGTGTTCTCCAACTCCTCGTGCGGCACCACCGCGTTGACCATGCCCATGCGGTGAGCGTCCTCGGCCGAGTAGGTGTCGCCCAGGAAGAAGATCTCCCTCGCGAACTTCTGGCCGACCTGGCGGGCCAGGTACGCCGAGCCGAAGCCGCCGTCGAAGCTGGCCACGTCCGCGTCGGTCTGCTTGAACCTCGCGTGCTCGCGGGAGGCGATCGTCAGATCGCAGACCACGTGCAGGCTGTGCCCGCCGCCCGCGGCCCATCCCGGCACCACGCAGATGACGATCTTGCCCATGAAGCGGATCAGCCGCTGCACCTCCAGGATGTGCAGCCGGCCCGCCCGCGCCGGGTCGATGCCCTCGGCGGTCTCGGTCTCGGAGTACTTGTAGCCGTCCTTGCCGCGGATGCGCTGGTCGCCTCCGGAGCAGAACGACCACTTGCCGTCCTTGGGAGAGGGGCCGTTGCCGGTGAGCAGGATGACGCCGACGTCGCCGGTCAGGCGCGCGTGGTCGAGAGCACGGTACAGCTCGTCCACCGTGTGGGGGCGGAAAGCGTTGAGCACCTCGGGACGGTTGAAGGCGATGCGGACCGTGCCCTGGTCCACCGCCCGGTGGTAGGTGATGTCGGTGAAGTCGAAACCTTCGACTTCCTTCCACCTGTTCGCGTCGAAAAGCTGGGAGACCATGCGCCCTATTCAATCGCCTCCGAGGGCCGTCTTCTGCCACGGGTAGGCTGATCAAGCCATGAGATCCGTTCACGCCGCCGTCCTGCCGCCCGGCCCCCGCCTGCTGGAGGCGCTCTCCGCGGCTCTGGACGGCACGGGGCCCGCCTTGTTCCCCCTCTCCCCCGGCCTGCCCGACACCGCGCTGAAACGGCTTCTGGAGGCCGCGCGGCCGGACGCCCTGCTGGACGAGCACGGCCTGCACCCGCTGCCGGGCGGCCTGCCCACCGAGGCCGCGGTGCTGATCGCCACCTCGGGCTCCACCGGCACCCCCAAGATCGTCGAGCTTCCGGCCGCCGCCCTGGTCGCCTCGGCCCGCGCCACCCTCGAGCGGGTCGGGCACCCGGACGCGCCGTGGCTGTGCTGCCTGCCCACCGGCCACATCGCCGGGATCCAGGTCCTGGTGCGGGCGCTGACGGCCGGGACCGAGCCGGTGATCCATCCGGGGTTCGAGCTCCAGGCGGCCGCCCGCGCCGGAGGGGTGCACGTCTCGCTCGTCCCCACCCAGCTCGGCCGGCTGCTGGACGCCGGAGCCGACCTGGCGGGGTACGCCTCGATCCTGCTGGGCGGCGCGGCGGCCCCCACCGCGCTGCTGGAGCGGGCCCGCGCCCGGGGCGCGCGGATCTTCACCACCTACGGCATGAGCGAGACCAGCGGCGGCTGCGTCTACGACGGCCTGCCGCTGGAGGGCGTGCGGGTCTCCCTGGGCGGGGACGGCAGGATCCGGCTGGCCGGTCCCGTCCTGTTCTCCGGATACCGGCACGAGCCCGCCCGCACCGGCGAGTGGTTCGTCACCAACGATCTCGGGGCCTTCGACGAGCGGGGCCTGCTGCGGGTGCGCGGCCGGGCCGACGATGTGATCAACACCGGCGGGGAGAAGGTCGTCGCGGGTGAGGTCGCCGAGCTGATCTCGCGTCACCCGGCGGTCCGGGACGTGGTGGTCGTGGGCCGCGACGATCCCGAGTGGGGCCAGCGTGTGACGGCCGTCGTCGTCGCCGACGCGCCTCTCTCCCTGCGGGAGGTGCGGGAGTGGGTGCGCGCCGAGCTGCCGGCTCCCGCAGCTCCCAGGGAGCTGGAACTGCGGGAGGCCTTGCCGCTGCTGCCCTCGGGCAAGCCGGACCGGGAGCGGTTGCGGATGTCGTCGCGGCCCGGGACCTTTACAAAGTAAGTCTAGTTGTGAGCTAGAACGCCGCCAACGAGGTGAACCTCCCGGCCCTCCCGCACGTCTTCCCAGTGTCAGACGCCGTCAGGAGCGGCCCTGGCCGTCCGAAACCCCTCCCCGCCACAGGCCTGCGCCCGACGGGGAGGGCGGCGCCCCCGCCCAGCTCGGACCGGAGATCGAGGGCCGGGAGTTCCGCTACTCGGGAACATTCTGGACATGTCTCTTCGTTTCGGATAGTGCGCATTAAATGGCTCAGCATGGCCATCTGCCAGTCTTCAGAAGGGAGGGCCGGTCCCCATGCCCCGCAAGCCCGCAGCGAACTCGCCCATCGAACAGGGCGGCAAGCACCTCGACGACCTGCTGGCGCTGGGCCGTTCCCGTGGCACCCTCTCCCTCGCCGAAGTCCGTGAGGCGTTCGAGGAGGCCGGGATCACCCCCGCCCAAGGACGTTCCCTGATCAAGCAGCTCACCGAGCACGGCGTCAGCCTCGCCGACACCGCCCAGGCCCCCTCGCGGACGCGCAAGTCCCCCGCCGGTAAGGCCACCGCGGCCACCGACAAGAAGGCCGGCACCTCCAACGCCTCCGCCGAGCAGACCAGGGCCACCGCGCAGGCCGAGCCCGCCGCCCCCCAGGAGCCCGCGGGGCGGGCCACCGTCGTGCAGACGGCGCCCGACAAGATCGCGCTGGACGACGACGACACCGGTTTCGACCCCGCCGCCGTCGAGGAGGAGGTCGAAGAGGTCAGCACCCGCGACCTCGACGACAACAGCTCGGTGATGGGCGACTCCGTCCACACCTACCTCAAGGCCATCGGCCGCCGCCAGCTGCTCACCGCCGAGCAGGAGGTCGACCTCTCCAAGCGCATCGAGGCCGGCCTGTACGCCGAGTACAAGCTGGAGAACGAGCCGGACCTGCCCGCCGACTTCCGCGAGGAGCTGGAGTGGCTGGTCGAGGACGGCCACCGCGCCAAGGCCCACATGCTCGAAGCCAACCTCCGCCTGGTCGTCTCCGTGGCCAAGAAGTACTCCGACCGCGGCCTGTCCCTGCTGGACGTCGTCCAGGAGGGCAACCTCGGCCTGATCCGCGCCGTGGAGAAGTTCGACTACTCCAAGGGCTACAAGTTCTCCACCTACGCCATGTGGTGGATCCGCCAGGCCATCCAGCGCGGCTTCGCCGACTCCGCCCGCACCATCCGGCTGCCCGTCCACGTCCTGGAGATGCTCAGCAAGCTCAGCCGCATCGAACGCGACATGCACCAGAAGCTCGGCCGCGAACCCACTCCCGAGGAACTCGCCGTCGAGATGGGCAAGAGCCCAGAGCAGGTCAGGGAGCTGCTGCGCACCAGCCGCCAGCCGATCAGCCTGGACTCCACCATCGGCGAGGACGGCGAGACCCGCATCGGCGACCTCATCGAGGACACCGACAGCCCCGAGGCCTCCGAACTGGTCGACCGCCAGCTCATGGCCGACCAGCTGCGCCGGGCCCTGTCGGTGCTCTCGCCCCGCGAAGCCAAGATCATGGCGATGCGGTTCGGGCTCTACGACGGCACCCCGCGCACCCTGGACGAGATCGGCAAGCACCTCGGCCTGACCCGCGAGCGCATCCGCCAGCTGGAGAAGGAGTCGCTGTCCAAGCTGCGCCACCCCAGCAACGCCCAGCCCCTGCTGGACTTCGCCGTCTGATCCGAAAGATCCGACGCTTGAGGGCCGCCGTCACCGGGCATGAGGGGGGCATCCCCACCATCCCGGAGTGTTGATGGCGACCCTCACCGTCTCCGCAGAACTCACCGCTCCCCCGGAGGGCCTGTGGCGCCTCCTGCAGCGGTTCGACGCCTATCCCGAGTGGCTGGCCGTCCACGACTCCTTTCCCGAACCCCCGGAGGCACCGCCCCGGACGGGCGGCACCTTCGTCCAGTGCGTCACCATCCTGGGCATGGCCGGCGAACTCCACTGGACGTTCGAGGACGTGCGGCCCGGCCGCCTCGTCGTCATGAACACCCCCCTCACCGCCAACGCCCGGCTGAGGACGGTCCTGCGGCTCGAGCCGCAGGGCACCGGAACCCTCGTGACCTGCCGGTACGAGGTGACCGGCGGACGCGCCGCGGGCGTACTGGTGCGGGTCGCCGGAGCCGAGGCCCGCAAACAGACCAGGGCGGCCCTGGCGTCACTCGACCGGCTCGCCCTGAGGGAACGCCCCGGAGGGCTGGAGGCCGTCGGCTGAGCGCCGCTCAGGCCACCCCGCGGACCCCGAAACCCACCTCGTCGTACCGGCGCAGGATCAACCGCGCCAGCCCCTGGTGGGCGCCCAGCGGGCGGGACGTGAAGTCCGCCCCCGCCGCCTCCACGCGGCGCTGGAAGAACCCCGGCGCCAGCAGGTAGGACGCCACCGCCACGCTCCGCGCACCGCCGCGTCTGGCCTCGGCCACGACGTCCGCCAGGGCGGGGCCGGGGCCGGGGCCGGGGCCGCCCACGAAACCGAACGGCACCGGACGGCCCAGCGCCCGGCCCAACAGCCGCGCCGCGGCCCGCACGTCGGCGACACCCCGCGGATCGGTCGAGCCGGCGGCGCCCAGCACCACCGCGCCGGCCTCCGCCGCGTCGCCCAGCCGGTCCAGCAGTGCGCCCGTCAGCTCCGGGTGGGGGCCGAGGGGACGCGAGACCACGGCGTCCGCGCCCGCCTCGGCCAGCTGTGCGGGGATGTCCACCTGGACGTGGTAGCCGCGGCCGAGCAGCAGCGGCACCGCCACCATCGGCCTGTACCCCAGCTCCCGCACCGCCTCGGCCACCGAGGGGGCGGCCACCTCCGCGTAGGCCTCTCCGACCGCCAGCTCCGGACGGGCCGCGCGGACCAGGGACAACAGTTCCCGTATGACCCGGGTCCCGGCTGGATCACGGGTGCCGTGGGCCACCCCGAGCAGAACCGTCACGCCTCTACCTCCCCGATGCCCTGTGCTCCCTCGCGGCCCGCTAGACGCCTTCGCGGACCGGATCGCAGGCCAGCCGGTACCCGCGCTTGACGACCGTCTCGACGATGCCCGTCCGGCCCAGGCCCCGGCGCAACCGCGCCACGGCCATCTCCACCGCGTGCTCGTCGGCCTGCGGGCGCCCGTTGTCCCGGGTGGACCACGCGGACCCGGCGGCCACCACCCGGGAGGGCAGCACCCCGCACAGCTCGGCGCGCGACACCACATGGCCCGGCCGGCGCGCCAGCGCCCGCAGGATCGCCATGGGGGCGGGCGCGATCGGCTTGAGCTGGCCGTCCAGCACGACCGCGTGGCCGCGCAGCTCCAGAGCGTGGCCGCGCACATGCAGCCTGCGGGAACGGCGGACCGGAAGGTTCTCCACCAGGGCGCGCACCAGCGCCCCGATCCGGGCCCGTTCCGGCTGGACCGTCGGCACCCCGCGCTCGGTGAGCGCGAAGGCGGTGACCGGGCCGACGCACGCCGCCACCACATGGGTGCGCAGCGCCTCGACCAGCGCGTCCTCCAGCCCGTCCTCGGCGGCCACCGCCAGGGTGGCGCTCACCGCGGGAGCGCTGGTGAAGGTGATCGCGTCGACCGTCCCGGCGACGGCCTGGCCGACCAGCCTGCGCAGCGGAGTGGAGTCGTCGGTCCTGGACCAGCGGTAGACCGGCACCTCGATCACCTCCGCGCCGCGGCTCCGCAGCGCGTCGGTGAACTCCGGGAGCGGCTCGCCGTACAGCTGCACGGCGATGCGGGCGCCCTCGAGCTCGAACTCCAGGAGGTGCTTGAGCACCTCCTCGCAGCTCTCGGACTCCGGAGACCACTCCTCGTGCAGGCCCGCAGAGCGGATCGCGCCCCTGGCCTTGGGGCCCCGAGCCATGACCTTGACCTGGCCCAGGCGCTCGATGAGCGCGTCCCTCAGGCCCCATCCGTCGGCGGTCTCCAGCCAGGCGCGGAAACCGATCCCGGTGGTGATGACGACATGGTCCAGCGGACGGTTCAGGCATTCCTCGGTGGCGTGCAGCAGTTCGGCATCGTCCTGGAGCGGCACCAGCCGGATCGCCGGGGCGTGCACGACACGCGCGCCCCGGCGTTCCAGCAGAGCCGCCAGCTCCTCGTGCCGGCGGGCCGCTGTCACCCCGACGGCGAACCCCGACAAGGGTTCACTGTTGTTCAGCACACCCGCCTGAATCGTCACGTCATCACTTCCACGCGGTCGCCGTTGAGCCTGATGGAAAAGGTGGGGACGGACGTGGCCGGGTCGTCCAGGCACAGGCCCGTCGTGAGGTCGAAGACCTGCTTGTACATCGGGGACGCCACCGTCGGCACCCCGTTGCGGCTGCCGAGGATGCCCCGCGAGAGCACGTACGCGTTGCTGAACGGGTCGAGGTTCGACAGCGCGTACAACTCGCCCTCATAGGTGCGGAAGACGGCCACCTGCCGACCTCCCACCAGCGCGCATGCTCCCCGTTCGGGGAGGAGGTCGGTGTAGGAGCAGACGTCCACCCAGGTAGCGACGGCGGTCATGGTCACTTGCTGATCACCTCCAGGCTGGATCCGGCCACCAGGACCGGCTTGATCTGTTCACGCTCGACCTCGAACGAGATGCTCGGGTCGGGGGTCTCGGGGGCGTTGACGAAGGAGACGAACCGGCTCAGCAGTTCGGGGTCCTTCAGGGTGTCGTCCCATTCGTCGGAGTAGGTCTCCACGTGCCGGGCCATCGCGGCGTCGAGCTCGGCGCAGATGCCCAGCCTGTCGTCGACGATGACCTCGCGCAGGTAGTCCAGGCCGCCCTCGAGCGACTCCATCCAGACCGAGGTGCGCTGCAGCCGGTCGGCGGTCCGGATGTAGAACATCAGGAACCGGTCGATGTAGGTGATCAGCTGCTCGTCGGTCAGGTCGGTGGCGAACAGGTCGGCGTGGCGGGGCCGCATACCGCCGTTGCCCGACAGGTAGAGGTTCCAACCCTTCTCCGTGGCGATGATGCCGAAGTCCTTGGACTGGGCCTCGGCGCACTCGCGGGCGCAGCCGGAGACCGCGGACTTGAGCTTGTGCGGGGCGCGCAGGCCCCGGTAGCGCAGCTCCAGCTTGATCGCCATGCCGACGGAGTCCTGGACGCCGTAGCGGCACCAGGTGGAGCCGACGCAGGACTTCACCGTCCGCAGCGACTTGCCGTAGGCGTGGCCGGACTCGAAGCCGGCGTCCACCAGCCGCTTCCAGATCCGCGGGAGCTGCTCGACCCGGGCCCCGAACAAGTCGATGCGCTGCCCGCCCGTGATCTTGGTGTAGAGGCCGAAGTCGCGGGCGACCTCGCCGATGACGATGAGCTTGTCCGGGGTGATCTCCCCGCCGGGGATGCGCGGCACCACCGAGTAGGTGCCGTTCTTCTGCATGTTGGCCAGGAAGTGGTCATTGGTGTCCTGCAGCGCCGCCTGTTCGCCCTTCAGGACGTGCCCGTTGCCCAGGCTGGCCAGGATCGAGGCGACCGTGGGCTTGCAGATGTCGCAGCCGCGCCCGGTGCCGTGCTCGGCGATGAGCCGGCTGAACGTGGTGATCCGGCGGACCCGGATGATGTCGAACAGCTCGGCCCGCGAGTACTCGAAGTGCTCGCAGATCGCCTTGCTGACCTCGATGCCGGCCGCGGCCAGCTCGGCGTCCAGCAGCTTCTTGACCAGCGGGACGCAGCTTCCGCAGCTGGACCCGGCGCGGGTGCAGCCCTTGACCGAGGGGACGTCGCGCAGCTCGTGCTCGGCGATGTCGCAGCGGATCTTCTCGGCGGTGACGTTGTTGCACGAGCAGATCACCGTCGCGCCCGGCAGGTCGCCGCCCGCGGCCTCGGTGCCGCCGAAGAGCATCTGCTCCGGGGCTCCGGGCAGCTGCCCGCCGACATAGGCGCGCAGCGTGGAGTAGGACTCGGCGTCGCCGACCAGGACACCCCCGAGCAGTGTCCTGGCGTCGTCGCTGACGATCAGCTTCTTGTAGACGCCGGCGACGGGGTCGGTGTAGGTGACTCCGAGTGCGCCCGGCGTCCCGGCGGTGTCGGCGAAGGGATCGCCGAAGCTGGCGACGTCCACGCCCATCAGCTTGAGCTTGGTGGACAGGTCGGCGCCCTCGAACGTCGCGGAGCTGTCGCCGTTCAGCAGGTGGTCGACGACCACCTCGGCCATGGTGAAGCAGGGGCCGACCAGGCCGTAGACCATGCCGCCGATGAGCGCGCACTCGCCGATGGCGTAGATGTCGGGGTCCTCGGTGCGGCAGGCCGCGTCGACGACGATGCCGCCGCGCTCGCCGACCTTCAGGCCGCACCCGCGGGCCAGCTCGTCGCGCGGGCGGATCCCGGCGGAGAACACCACGACCTGGGAGTCGATCTCCGTGCCGTCCTGCAGGACGACCTTGGCCACCGCGCCGTCCCCGCCCGCCTCCAGGCGGGTCATCGGGGTGCCGGCGTGCACCGCCATGCCCAGGGCCTCGATGTGGCGGCGCAGCATGGCGCCGCCGCCCTCGTCCAGCTGGCGGGGCATCAGCCAGGGCGCCACCTCCACGACGCTGCTGGCCAGGCCCAGGCCCTGGATGGCGCGGGCCGCCTCCAGGCCGAGCAGGCCGCCGCCGATCACCGCGCCGCTGGTGCGGCCTTCGGCGTAGTCGCGGATCGCGTCGAGGTCGTCGATCGTGCGGTAGACGAAGACTCCGGGCAGGTCCTTGCCCTCGACCGGCGGGACGAACGGGGCCGAACCGGTGGCCAGGACGAGCGCGTCGTACTCGACGGTCCGTCCGAGCGAGGTGACGACGGTCCTGGTCTCCCGGTCGATCTCCACGGCCCGCTCTCCGGTGAGCACCGAGACCTCGGCACCGTGCGGGGGGTAGGCCAGTTCCGCGCCTTCCAGGTGGGTGGTCAGCGCGACTCTGTCGTACGCGGTGCGCGACTCCTCACCGATGACCGTGATCTTCCAGGCGCCGGCGGTGTCACGCTCGCGCAGCGCCTCGACGAGTCGGTGCGCGGCCGGGCCGTGGCCCACCACCACCAGGTTTTCAGGGGGTGCCTCTCCTCCAACTTCCATGTGCCGATATTCGGAAGAGCGCGTTTCGCGTCCGCGTCCCCTTTGTCACCCCTGTGTTAAAATACGCTCACGTCGAGACATCCCTGTTGTCATGGCGTGACCAATAAACGGACAATATGCACTTTTTTCTCCAATAAGTAAAACCCGCCGCGACTTCGAGTCACGCCGGGTTTTCGGTCCGAAAGGGTCAGACGTCCAC
The DNA here is from genome assembly GCF_039871655.1 of Actinocorallia sp. B10E7. Taxonomy (NCBI): domain Bacteria; kingdom Bacillati; phylum Actinomycetota; class Actinomycetes; order Streptosporangiales; family Thermomonosporaceae; genus Actinocorallia; species Actinocorallia sp. B10E7. Next base: position 326,001 of record NZ_JBDPLZ010000003.1, on the reverse strand, counting down.
CGACTCCTGCTCCTGGAGCCACGAGACGATGCCCTCCAGCGCGTCCCGGCAGGAACCGCAGCCCGTGCTCGCCCGGGTCGCCTCGGCCACCTCCTCGGCGGTCCTGGCCCCGTCCTGCCAGCAGGCCCGGATCCGGCCCTTGGACACGTTGTTGCAGTGGCAGACGGTCGCCGCGTCCGGCATCCGCACCGGGGTGTCGGCGCTCGCCGCCCCGCCGATCCCGCCGATCCCGCCGAACAGCAGGCTCAGCCGCTCCGACGGCAGGGCGGACGCGCGGTCGTACAGCTGTGTGAGCGTCCCCGCGGTCGAGGTGTCCCCCAGCAGGATCGCGCCGATCAGCCGGCCGTCCCTGATCACCACCTTCTTGTAGGTGCCGCGCGAGGAGTCGGCGAACCGCAGGACCTCCACGTCCTCGTCCTCGTCGCCGTGGTGGGTCTCGCCCATCGAGGCCAGCTCGATGCTCGCCGCCTTCAGCCGGGTGACCTGCTTGGCGCCGGTGAAGCGGGCGGCGGGCTCGGTCCCCGCCAGCAGGCCCGCGAGCACCTCGGCCTGCTGCCAGGCCGGGGCGACCAGCCCGTACACCTCGTCGCGGTGCTCGCAGCACTCGCCGATCGCCCGGACGTCCGGGTCGTCGACCGACCTCAGCTCGTCGTCCACCAGGATCCCGCGGCCCACGGCCAGGCCCGCGTCACGCGCCAGGGACACCTCGGGCTTCACCCCGCAGGAGAGCACCACCAGATCGGCCTCGACGAACTCACCGCCCCCGCCGGGCAGGGACAGCTCCACTCCGCACACGACCGGCCCGCCGTCCGGGCCCTCCGCCGTCCGCAGGGCGGAGACCGCGGCGTTCAGCCGGGAGCCGATCCCCAGCCCGTCCAGCGTCCGCGCCAGCACCCTGCCGCCCTCGGGGTCGAGCTGCCGCTCCATCAGATGCCCGGCCAGGTGCAGGACCGTCACCTCCAGGCCCCTGCCGACCAGGCCCCGGGCCGCCTCGATGCCCAGCAGCCCGCCGCCCACCACGACCGCCCTGCGGGCGGTGCGCGCCATCTCGATGATCTCCTGGCAGTCCTCCAGCGTCCGGAAGGCCAGGGCGCCCGAGGGCAGCCCCTCCGCCGCACTGCCCTCCCGCCCGTCGGGACCCAGCACGGGCATCGGCGGTATGAAGGCGGTGCTGCCGGTGGCCAGCACCAGGGTCTCGTAGGGGGTCACCGAGCCGTCGGAGGCCAGCACCACCCGGGCCTCCCGGTCGATCGACAGGACCGACACCCCGGCCCTGACGTCCACATCCTGCCGCTCGTACCAGGCCTCGTCGACCAGTTCGATGTGGTCGGGCCGGGTGTGCCCGGCCAGCACGTTCGACAGCAGCACCCGGTTGTAGGGCCGCTGCGGCTCGGCGCCGAAGACGGTGATCGGGACCTTCCGGTCCCTGGCTCGCAACTCGGTGACCAGACGCGATCCGGCCATCCCATTGCCGACCACGACAATGCTCATCAGACGCCTTCCAAGGGGTGGGAGTCGGGGGCGGGAGGACCGGCGGGCTCCACCCGCACCGCGCAGACCTTGAACTCCGGCATGCGGGACGTCGGATCCAGCGCGGGGTTGGTGAGCGTGTTCGCCCGGCCCTCCCCGCCCCAGTGGAACGGCATGAAAACGGTGTCGTCGCGGATGGTGTCGGTCAGCCGCGCCCGGGCGATCGACACCCCCCGCCTGCTGGAGACCCGCACCAGCGAGCCGGGCTCGACGCCCAGCCGCTCGGCCAGGTCGGGGTGCAGCTCGACGAACGACTCGGGCGAGGCCTCCACCAGCTGCCGCACCCTCCGGGTCTGGGCGCCGCTCTGGTAGTGGGCCAGCACCCGGCCGGTGGTCAGGTAGAGCGGATAGTCGGTGTCGACGTCCTCATCAGGACCGCGGTGCTCCACCGCGATGAACCTGGCCCGGCCGTCGGGCGTGGCGAACCGATCGAGGAACGGCCGCGGAGTGCCCGGGTGGTCCGGGGACGGGCAGGGCCAGAACACCCCGCCCTCCCGCTCGATGCGCTCGTAGGTGATGCCCGAGTAGTCGGCGATGCCGCCCGCGCTGGCCCTGCCGAGCTCGGCGAAGACCTCCTCCGGCTCGGTGCTCCAGGTGCCGGGCGCCCCCAGCCGGACGGCCAGCCCCCGAATGATCTCCAGGTCGGTCCGCACGCCCTCGGGCGGCGTCGTCGCCCGTCGGCGGCGCAGCACCCGCCCCTCCAGGTTGGTCATCGTCCCCGACTCCTCGGCCCACTGGGCGGTGGGCAGGACGATGTCGGCGCGCCGCGCCGTCTCCGACAGCACGAAGTCGCAGACCACCAGCAGGTCCAGCGCGTTCAGCCGCTCCTCCACGACCGACGCGCGCGGCGCGGAGACCACCGGGTTGGAACCGAACAGCAGCAGCGCCTTGGGGCCTCCCGGAGTGCCCAGAGCCGTCAGCAGCTCATAGGCGGACCGGCCGGGGCCGGGGATGATCTCGGGTGAGACCCCCCACACCTCCGCCACCAGGGCCCTGGCCTCCGGGTCGTCGATCCTGCGGTAGCCGGGGAGCTGGTCGGCCTTCTGGCCGTGCTCCCTGCCGCCCTGGCCGTTGCCCTGGCCGGTGACGCACCCGTACCCGGAGCCCTCGGTCCCCGGCAGGCCCAGGGCCAGCGCCAGGTTGATGAACGCGGTGACGGTGTCGACGCCCTGGGCCTGCTGCTCGGCCCCGCGCGCGGTCAGGATCAGGGAGCGGCCGCCCGTCGCGAGCATCCGCACCGCCTCGCGCATGTGCGCCACCGGCACCCCGGTGATGCGCTCCACCCGCTCGGGCCAGTAGGAGTTGACCGCGGTCCGCAGCCGATCGAACCCGCTGGTCCTGGCCTCGATGTAGGACTCGTCCAGCAGACCCTCGGCCAGCGCCAGGTGCAGCATGCCGTTGGCCAGCGCCAGATCGGTGCCGGGGGTCAGCTGCAGGTGCAGGTCGGCCTGCCTGGCCGTGGCCGTGCGGCGCGGGTCGGCGACGATCAGCGCGCCGCCGTTCTCCCGCATCCGGTTGAGGTGGCGCACGAACGGGGGCATCGTCTCGGCGACGTTCCCGCCGACCATCAGCACCACGTCGGCGTCGCCCACGTCGGTGATCGGGCCGGGCAGCCCGCGGTCCATGCCGAACGCCCGGTTCAGCGCGGCGGCGGCCGAGGACATGCAGAAACGCCCGTTGTAGTCGATCTGCGAGGTCCGCAGGGCGATCCTGGCGAACTTGCCGAGCTGGTAGGCCTTCTCGTTGGTCAGCCCTCCGCCGCCGAAGACCGCGACGGCGTCCGGGCCGTGGGACGCCTGCAGCGCCTTGATCCGGGAGGCGATCGCGTCGAGCGCGGTCTCCCAGGACACCGGTTCCAGCGGGGCTCCCTCGTGCACCCGCATGAGCGGGGCGGTCACCCGGTCCGGGACGTCCAGCAGCTCCCCCGCCGACCAACCCTTCTGGCAGAGGCCGCCCGCGTTGGCGGGCACGTCCTCACGCGGGGTGATCACGGTGGTCTCTGGTCCGACGGCGATCGACATGCCGCACTGCAACGCGCAGTACGGACAGTGGGTGGGTGTGGCACCCAATTCGCTTGCGGCCATGTCTCGATCGTGTTCGGGGGCCGTTTCCGGCCCGCGTCCCTTGCATGACCGCGGTGTTAATTGGCGCTCACCCGGGGCACGACTGATTGTCAGCAAGTGGTCCGACCAGCAGCGCTCGATTCGCTCCTGTCCTAGGGTCAAGACATGTCCGACGCCGAGTACTTCGCTTCCCTTCCCCGCACCCGGGGGGCGGCCTCCGCCCTTCTCCTCGACGAACTCGACCGCGTCCTGCTGGTCAAACCCACCTACAAGGCGGGCTGGTTCCTGCCCGGCGGGGTGATCGAGCAGGGCGAGTCGCCCCTCACCGCCTGCCTGCGCGAATGCCACGAGGAGCTGGGGCTCGTCCCCCGTCTCGACGGGATCGCCTGCTTCGACTGGGCCCCGCCCGAAGGGGAGATCGACGCCACCAACGTCTGGGTCTTCGCCGGCCGGATCAGCGCCGAGCAGGTCGCCCGGATCGTCCTGCCGCCCGACGAGCTCTCCGACCACCGGCTGGTCCCCCCGGCACAGATCCCGGACCTGGCCCCGCCGCACATCGCCCGCCGCCTGGCGTCCATCCTGGCCGCGGGCGACCGTCCCGTCTACCTGGAGGACGGGACGCACCCGGGAGTGCCCGCCCCCCGGCCCGGCACCCCCTGACCGCTGCTCCCGGGCCCCGGTCAGGCCGGGGCGCGGTCGCGGATCAGTTCCGCGGCGGCCGGATCACTGGCCCGGGCGCAGTGCGCCGAGCAGTACCAGTGCCGGTTGACCTCCACCCCGTGGCCGATCACCCTGCACGAGCAGTGCTCGCAGATCGGCGCCAGCCGGCTGATGGCGCACTCGAAGCTGTCGAACACGTGCACCGCCCCCTGCGTGTGCACCTCGAACGCCAGTTCGTAGTCGTTGCCGCAGACCTCGCACCTGCCCATGACGGAACTCCCCCCGAAGAAGACTCTCGAGCGGTCTACCCCGGGGGCGTCCCGGTCATGCGGGGCCCCGGCTCACCCGCGGCGACGCGCCCGGACGGGGTTCTCCCTGCTCCACTCCTGGGAGCGCCCGGAGGAGCGCAGCACCCGGATCCACGGGTCGTCCTCCCGGCGCAGGGGCAGATGCGGCACTCCCCACGCCCAGGCACCGACCAGCACCTCGGGGTCCTCGGGCCGGTAGTCCTCGCCGATCGCCCTGGCCAGGTCCCAGGCGTGCAGGTGCCACTCGATGCTGGCCGAGCCCGCGTGGTCGCCGACGGTGTACTTGGTGCCCCGGTGGATCAGATGGGTCTTGTTCCACAAGTCGGGGATCAGGTCCAGATAGGCGTCGGCCGACACCGTGAACGACATGATCCGCTCCCGCCCGGACTCCGGCGGCAGGACCGCCAGTTCCGCGGCGTTCTGGCGGGCCTGCTGGCGGATGAGGACGGCGGTCGCGATGTCCTGGGCGAAGAGCTTGGCCAGCCGGCTGTCGGGGGCGTCCTGCAGGAACTCCAGCTGGTTCTCCGCGACGCAGCGCAGGTGCCCGGCCAGGTCGATCGCCAGCCACTCCGCGCACGGGGTGAGGGCTTCCCAGTCCTGGCAGCGGGCGGCGAACCACCGGATGGCCGCGACCCCCGCCCGGTAGGACTCCATCACCCGGTCCCCGTCAGGCGGCCTGCGATCCAAGTCCACTCCCCCATCCCCCGCCGAGCCCGTGCCGCCGGCCCGGGTGCCTCGTCACGCTGGTGACCCTCCGCGACCCTCCGCGTGCGCGCAGGTCAGATTCTCAGAGTTCCGGCCGCTGTGCCACTCGGCGCACAGCGTGCCGGGAACACACTCGTCCCGCCCGCGAGAGGGCGCGGAACTAGACCCGGGTGAGGGCCCGGAAGCTCAGCTTGTGGGCCTCACGGGCGGTCCGCAGCCGGTCCAGCTCCTCACTGTAGGGGCGGACGGAGGCCTTCGCCCGCGCCTTGCGCCGAGAGATCTCGGCGGCCCTGGTGGAACCGTAGGTGCGCACTCCCATCGCGACCCGTTCGGCGGCCTCGGCCGCGGCGATGGCGCCGCGCAGCGCCGTCTCCAGCTCGCCGTGCAGGACCCGCGTCTCGGCGTGGTCCTCGTGCTCTGCCTGCGCCTCCCGCAGCGCGGCCTCGGCTCGCTCGACCGCGGCGATCCGGTCGGGATAGCTCGCGGCGAGCTCCCGGTCGGCGGCGAACTGCGCCGCGACCTCCGGGCTGATGCGTCGACCGAAGACCATTCTCAATCCCTTCCGTTCACGTTCTGGCCCGCAGCCTACGCTCCCCGGGGCCGAGCGGCACCCCCGCCCGGAGGTTTCGTGTCGGCTTCTGTGCGAGGAGTTTCCGCCGCGCGCCTTTACGCAGTAAGGTACAGGGTGCCGACCAGGACAGCCGATGAGGGGCAACCGTGAACACCCTGCGTGAACCGCTCACCCGCGACCGCATCATCCGGGCCGCGCTGCACATCGTCGACGGGCAGGGCCTGGGGCGGCTGACCATGCGCCGGCTGGGCGACTCCCTGCAGGTCGAGGCGATGGCGATCTACCACCACCTGCCTCGCGGCAAGGAGGAGCTGCTCGACGGCCTGATCGCGCACGTGGCCGTCCTGCCCGCCGACACCCGCCCCCTGTCCGGTGAGGACTGGCGGGACCGCATCCGCGTCTGGGCCGACGCCTACCGGGCCCGGCTGGTCGAGCACGCCGGGGTGCTGCCGCTGCTGGTCACCCGCCGCAACCCCGCCGCGCTCGCCGCCACCTCCCGCTCCCTGACCGAGGTGCTGCGGCTGGGCGGCTTCCTGGAGGCCGCCGCGGCGCCCGCCGCGCACACCCTGCTGTCCTTCCTCATCGGCCACGCCGCCCTGGAGGTCCGGGGGCTGGAGAGCCCCCAGCCCTACCCGGTGGACTGGGACCGCCAGTTCGAGGCCGGGCTCGAGGTACTGCTGTCGGGAATGCTCACGGCGCTGCTGTAGAGCCGCTCATTCCTCCACGATGAGCAGTTCCAGGACGCGTGAGCCGCGACCCGAGGACGGGCCGGAGATCCACGTCAGCGGCCGGTCCGGACCCAGCCTCCCGAAGGCCTCGGGGACGGTGCCGACGATCTGGTCGGCGTGCACCACGCACAGGTGGTAGCCGGGCACCAGGCTCAGCGCCCGCCTGCCCTGCGCCCTGCCGCCGTCCAGCACGACCGTCCCCGTCTCGGCGACGGCCAGCGCGCAGCCCGTCACCGCCCCGCCGGTCTCGGCCAGCTCGTCCGTCTCCAGCCTGGGCGCGTCGGCCAGCGCCTCGACGCCCTGCAGCTCGGCCAGCCAGCCGAACGGCAGATCGGCCGGGACGGCGATGCGCTTGACCCCGCGCGCCCACAGCGCCGAGGCCACGGCCGTGCCCAGGCCGTCCGCCCCCACGTGGCGCACCGTGGTGCCTCCCCCCGCGTGCTCGGCCGCCCGCTCCGCGAACAGGGCCGCGAGGTCCCCTGCCTCCGGCTGAGGGCCGGCCGGGGCGGGCCCGTCCAGGGGAAGATCGCGGGGCGTCGGGGCCCCGGAGGCCGGGCCCAGCGCCTCCCGGACACGGCGCAGGATCTCCTCGCGGGCGTTCACCGGCGTGACCTCCACCAGTCGCGGAACGTCCGGCGGGGAAGGACGGGCAGGTCCCGTGCGTCGGTCCATCTGCCCGACAGGATCGATAGACCCGACAAACCAGACAAACCCCGGACGCCTCCGCCCCTGGCCAGCAGCCCGCCCCAGCGGTTGAGCCGGGCCAGGGCCCGCTCGTAGCGGCGCCGGTCGGACATCGTCCAGGCCGCGGCGCGCATCAGGGCCAGCTCGGGGGTGGGCACCGGACGGCGTCGGCGGGACTCGACGACCTTGGCCCGCAGGTGCACCAGGACACCCGGGATGTCGATGCGCACCGGGCACACGTCGGCGCAGGCCCCGCACAGGGTGGAGGCGAACGGCAGGGACGCCTCGTAGGCGGGCTCGATCCCGCGCAGCTGCGGGGTGAGGATCGCGCCGATCGGGCCGGGGAGATCGCCGTAGGGGCGGGCGCCGACCCGCCCGTAGACCGGGCACACGTCCAGGCAGGCCGAGCAGCCGATGCAGCGCAGCGCCGCCCGTCCCACCTCGTCCTTCAGCACGGCGGTGCGGCCGTTGTCCAGCAGGACCAGGTGGAACTCCCGCGGCCCGTCGCCCGCGGTGGTCCCGGCCCACATGGCGGTGTGGGGGCTCATCCGCTCGCCCGAGGACCGTGCCAGGAGCTGCAGCAGCACCTCGAGGTCGCGCAGGCGCGGCACGACCTGCTCGATGCCCGCGACGGTGATCAGCGTCTCGGGGAGGACGAGGCACATCCGCCCGTCCTCCTCCGGCTCGAGCGCCACCACCGTCCCGGTCTCCGCCACCAGGAAATGTGCGCCCGAGACGACCGTCTCCACCGAGAGGAGGCGTTCGCGCGGGGAGAGCTCCGCTCCGCGCACGGTGATCCCGGCGGCCGCGAGCGCCCCGGCCAGGCCGATCTCCCGGGTGACCGCCGACGCGAGCTCGACGACCTCCTCCCGGCCTCCGGCCTGCACCAGGCGGGTGACGACGCGGGCGGCCTCGGCGGCGTCCCGCGCCCAGTGGACCTTCCCTCCCGCCCGGACGACGGCGTCCTCGAGCCGTTCCAGCAGCGTGCCGAGGTCGAGCAGGGCGCGGTCCTTCAGCTCCTCGCCGGCCCGGCGCAGGTCCTCCCAGCCGGGCAGCTCCGCCACCGCCTCGGCCCTCCGCCGCTGCCGCTCTGCGGCCGGACGCGGATCGCGGCGGGGTCCGGCCAGCGCCTCCCCCGCGGCCTCGGCGAACTTCACGGGGCGGGTGAAGGGCGTCATCGCTCCTCCCCCTCGGCTCCCGTCGCGGCGAGGATCTGCGCCAGGTGGACGGCCCGTACCCCCGAGCGCAGCCGCGAGAGCATGCCGCCGATGTGGGCCAGGCAGGAGTCGTCCACCGCGCACACCACGTCGGCGCCGGTCCCGCGCACGTGCCTGACCTTGTCCGCGGCCATCGCGACCGACGTGTCGGCGTTCTTCAGCGCGAACGCCCCGCCGAATCCGCAACATTCCTCGGCCTCCGGCAGGTCGGCCAGCTCCAGGCCCCGGACGGCGCGCAGCAGCCGCAGCGGCCTGTCGCCCAGCCGGGACACGCGCAGCGAATGGCAGGTGGGGTGGTAGGCCACCCGGTGGGGGAAGCAGGCGCCGACGTCCGTCACGCCCAGGACGTCGACGAGGAACTCGGTGAGCTCGTGGACCGGCGGCGGGGCGCCGCCCGTCAGCCTCGGATGGACGGTGCGGACGGTGGCCGCGCAGGACGCGGAGGGCGTCACGACCGTCTCGTAGCGGCTGAACAGCTCGGCGAACCGCACCGCGAGTCCTTCGGCCTCCCGGTGGTAGCCGGTGGTCCAGTGCGTCTGCCCGCAGCAGGTCTGCTCGGGCTCGAAGACCACCTCGTGTCCGAGACGTTCCAGCAACCGCACGACGGCCCTGCCCGTCCGCGGATACAGGGCGTCGTTGACACAGCTGACGAACAACGCGACGCGCACTCGTGCCCTTCCTCGTGGGGAACGGCCATCGTAGGTCGCGGGTGCGGCTGTCTCCCGGGAGACGATCCCATCTCCCCCGTAATGAGGAGGCCCTGACCCGACTCAATGTGAATTATCCCGTTTGCCCACCTCACAGGGCCGATCGGCCGGTGAGCCGATCCGCCGCTCGCCGACTGGTTCGTACACCACGCCACAACAGTCCCATCGGACTATGTCCTTGAAAGCCCGAACCGTTGCACACTGGTACACGTCCAACGTGACAGAGAACACAAACCCATCGAGTGTGAGAACCGGAGGCACGCCGATGTGCCCGCACCAGCCGTCCTGTCCCTCGTTCGCCGACCCGGACCGAGACGCCGCCCGCACCCTGGCCAGCCACCCGGAACAGGGGTGGAGCCTCCTGTGCAACGGAGTGGTGGTGTTCGAGGACACCGGTGAACTGCTGCCCAACGGGGGGATCATCGCGCCGCACCGCCCGACGGACGTGCACGCCGACGCCGCGGCCTGAGCCCGCGGCGACGGCCGGGCCCGATCTGACTAGTCAGTTCGGGTGATCCCGGCCGGGGTACGGATCAGCCCCGCCAGCGCCGGAGCCACGGCTCCACGGCGGCCCCCACCCGGGCGGGGTCCTTCGCCAGGTCGTGCCGTTCGCCCGGCAGCGTCACCACCTCGGTGGCGTCCCGCTCCGCCGGCACCCCGAAGGGGTCGCGGTCACCGTTGACCACCACGACCGGCGCACCGGCCTCCCTCAGCTCATCCGCCCTGCTCTTCTCGGGCTTGCCGGGCGGATGCAGCGGGAACGCCAGCGCCAGGACCCCCGCCGCACCGGTGCGCGCCGCCGTGCGGCAGGCCACCCGTGCGCCGTTGCTCCGCCCGCCCTGCACCAGCGGCACCTCCGGGTAGCGCTTCCGCAGCGACTCGACGACCTCGATCCAGGCCGCGTCCTGCTTGACCGCGCTGCCCGGAGCCCGCCTGCCCGCCAGCCGGAACGGCTGCGTCACCCGGGCCACCACCGCCCCCAGGCCCAGCGCGGCCTCCCGCACCGCCAGCAGGTCCGGCGCGTCCACGCTCCCGTTGGAACCGTGCGTGAGCACGACCAGCAGCCGCGCCCCCTCCGCCTCGTCGACCACGACCGCCGCCGGCCCCGCCACGGTCTCGATCTCCATGCGTCCATGCTCCCAGCCCTCCGGGCGCGGACGCATCCGGGGTGCCCCGGGGAGCGGCGGGCCGCCGCTCCGTGCCGGACGGACGGAGACAGGGCCGGTCAGGCCAGGCGGTCGACCAGGCCCCAGGACAAAGCCGTCGCGGCGTCCAGTTCCAGCCCGGTGAGGGCCAGGTAGAGGGTGCGCCAGCGGCCGGCACGGCGGGGCAGGGAGACGGTGCCGCCGGCCCCGGGGATCAGGCCCATGCCGACCTCGGGAAGGCGGAAGGTGGTGCCGGGATCGGCGATGAGGGTGCGGGCGAAGGCGGGGAGTTCGACGCCGGCGCCCACACAGGTGCCGTGGACCCGGACGGTGACGCGGTCGCGCAGGCGATGCAGGGGCAGGGCCGCGCCCCCGCGGGTGCGGACGAGGTGGGCGGTGGTGAGGTCGGGGGTGGTCCCGAACTCGGCCAGGTCGCCGCCGGAGCAGAACACCGGGCCCGCGCCGTCCAGCAGGACCCGGCGGATCGACGGGTCGGCCTCGGCGATGGCCAGCCCCTCCACCAGGGCGTCGCGAAGGAGGCGTCCGTAGGCGTTACGGCGCTCGGGACGGTTGAGCGTCAGGCGCAGGGTATCGCCGTCGCGGGAGAGCCGGACCGGCTCCGTCACCTCCGGCGGCGCGTCGACGGTTCCCCGTCCGGTGAGCCAGGAGGAGAACTCCGAACCGGCCAGCAGCGTGGAGTAGGCGAAGGACTCCACGTCCAGGGCCTCGGCGACGGGCAGCGTGGCGGACGCCCGCAGCACCCCGCCGAGGGTGAAGGCGGCCCGCGGATTGGCGGACGCCGCCTCCCAAAGGCGGCCCAGCGCCGCCTTCGGATCGTCGACGCCGACGTACGGGCGGGGCAGGGACCGGCCGGACGTGATCAGGGTGAGGTCGAGGTAGGCCGACAGGGTCCGGGCCGCCTCCGGCAGGTCCGTCCCGTCGTGGATCCCCACCAGCAGCCGGTCGTGGGACCTGGCGCGCTCGGCGGCGCGGGAGAGGGTCGCGGCGGACGGGACGGAGCCGAGCTCGATCCCGATCAGGGGATCGATCGGCGCCGCGTCCGGGCCGAGGACACGGGTGTGGGCCGCGCCGTCGGCCAGATCGGCGACGGACAGAAGGAGAGGACCGTTCATCTGCGCTCCCGCCGTTAGCGATCTTCCAGTGGTCGTGAGTGTATCGTCGGGCTCATGCGGAGCAGCCGATGACGGCGCGGGCCGCGGCCTGGGCGCGCAGCGGAGTGGTGGCGCTGACCGGCCGCCCCTGCGGACCGCCGCTGGTGCCGCCCGGCACCGCCGCCCAGCGGGCCGCCGAGCTTTCGGCGCTGCTGGCGGATCTCACCGCGCGGACCGGCCGTCCGGTACGGGTGGACGGGCCCCGGCTCCTGTCGGAGCGCGCCGCCTATACCCGGCATTCCCGGCACGGGCCGATCTCCGCGGGGGGAAGCTGCCGACTGCTGCCGACCGCCGACGGCTGGGCCGCGGTCTCCTGCGCCCGCCCCGACGATCCCACCCTACTCGGCGCGCTGGCCTTCGCCGAGCCCGGCGGGGAACTGTGGACGGTGCTCACCCGCTGGCTGGCCTCGCACTCCGGGGACGAACTGGCCGAACGCGCCGCCCTGCTGGGCGTCGCCGCGGGGCCCGTCCGCCGACCGCCGCGGCCCCGCGTGCCCTCTCCCTGCGCACCCCGGCCGCTCGAGGGGGCACTGGTGGTCGACTTCAGCGCCCTGTGGGCGGGTCCGCTGTGCGCCCACCTCCTGGGCCTGGCCGGGGCCCGGGTCGTCAAGGTCGAGACGCCGACCCGGCCCGACGGGGCCCGGCAGGGCGACCAGGCCTTCTACGACCTGCTGCACTCCGGGCACCGGTCGGTGGTCCTGGATCCGGCCACGCCGTCCGGCCGCCGCGCGCTGGCGGAGCTGGTGCAAGCCGCCGACATCGTGATCGAGGCGTCCCGCCCCCGGGCGCTGGCCCGGTGGGGCCTGGACGCCGGGGAGGCCGTGGCCGCGGGGAAGACCTGGGTGTCCATCACCGCGTACGGCCGCGCCGAGGACCGGGTCGGGTTCGGCGACGACGTCGCCGCCTGCGCCGGGCTGCTCGCCTGGGACGGGGCCGGACCGGTCTTCTGCGGCGACGCGCTCGCCGACCCCCTCACCGGGCTGACCGCCGCCGTCCTGGCCGCCACCGCTCCGACCGACGGCTCGGGTGTCCTGTGGGAGCTGTCGATGGCGGACGTGGTCGCCCTGACCCTCCCGGACGGCCCGCCCGTCCCGAGCGCCGCCGCGCGGGCCGTCCCCGGCGGCTGGGTCGTCGACACCGACGAAGGCCCCGTCCCCGTCGCCGATCCCGCCCCGCGCGAAGGCCCCGCCGGGCCCGCCCCGCGCAGTGGCGCCGACACCTCGGATGTCCTGCGCGAGCTGGGCATCCCCCTCCCCTGATCCGCTCCGACGGCGCCGCCTCCTTCGAGTGGCGCGTCGGCCGCGGCCCGACCCCGGCGCAGCGGAGTTACCGGTGAGTCAGATATGAATCTGCCATGGCAGAAACGTCCGACCTCGGGGTCAGAGGCAACCCCAACTGGAACCTCACCCCTCTGCCCGCCGACCGCGGCGGGCCCGACCTCCCCCGGCTCGCCGAGGCCCTGCGGGAGTTCAACGACCTGATGACCGGCTCGGTCGCTCCCCCCGAGCTGACCAAGGAGATGCTCCGCCAGATCGAGCTCTTCAACGCCGAGCTCCGCGCCCACCAGGTGCCCGAGAGCGAGCAGATCGTCGGACGCCTCGACGTGCCGGGCCGCGCGCAGACCCTCATCCCCGTCATCCGCTTCGACTCCTCCGGACCCGACCACATGCGCGGGCGGATCCGGTTCGGCCGCTACTACCTGGGCCGCAACGGAGCCGTCTACGGCGGCGCCATCCCCCTGTTCTTCGACTCGGTCCTGGGGCGCATGTCCAACAGCGGAGGCCGCGTCCCCGCCCGGACCGCCTACCTCCACGTCGACTACCGGTCCGTCACCCCCGTCGAAGCCGACCTGCGCTTCGAGGTCTCCTTCCTCCGGGAGGAGGGGCGCAAGCGCTTCATCAAGGGCGCGCTCTACCACGGCGAGACCCTCTGCGCCGAGGCGGAAGGGCTCTTCATCGCCCTCAGGGCCGGGCAGCAGTGATCCCGCCGAGGTGAGCCCGGACATCAGAACGGCCCGTCCTGCCGGGACGGGCCCGTTCAGGGACGAAGGAACCGGCGGGGGTTGTCGACGAGCATCGCGGTGATCTGCTGCTCGGTCACGCCCTTCTCCCTGAGGTAGGGGAGGACCTCCTGTTCGATGTGCAGGTAGTTCCACTGCGGGAGGAAGGGCAGGACGTCCGGGTCGATCCAGTCGATGTAGCAGGAGGCGTCGTGGGAGAGGACCATGCTCTCCGCGTAGCCCCGGCGGCACATCTCGACCACGGTCTCGGCGCGGGCCTCGAAGGTGGTGTCGAGGTTGAGGCCGAAGCGGTCCATGCCGAGCAGGAAGCCGGCGTCGGCGAGTTCGGCGAGGTGGTCGCAGTCGGAGGTGTCGCCGCTGTGCCCGAGCACGACTTTCCGGGGGTCGACGCCCTCCTCGTCGCACAGGAGCCGCTTGACCTCCAGACCGCTGCGGCTGCCGGGGTGGGTGTGCACGGTGACGGGGGCGCCCGTCCGCCGGTGGGCGGCGGCCACGGCGCGCATCACCCGTTCGACGCCCGGGGTCATGCCCTCCTCGTCGATGGCGCACTTGAGCATCCCGGCCTTCACCCCGGTGTCCGCGATCCCCTCGGTGAGGTCCCGGACGAACATGTCGGCCATCGGGTCGGGCACGTCCATCCCCAGGACCTCGCTCAGCCCCGGCCCCCGGTAGCGGAAGAAGAACGGAATGTCGTTGTAGGTGTACAGGCCCGTGGCCACGATGATGTTCAGTTCGGGCACCTGCGCGGCCACCCGCTGGATGCGGGGGATATGACGGCCGAGCCCGACAACGGTCGGGTCGATGATCGTGCGCACCCCCTGAGCGGCCAGCGCCCGCAGCCGCTCCACCGCGTCGGCCACCCGCTCGTCCTCGCTTCCCCACTCCCCCGGGTAGTTGTCCTGCACGTCAGCGGTGAGCGTGAAGATGTGCTCGTGGACGTAGGTACGCCCCAGTTCCCCGTCGTCGACGGGGCCGAGGACGGTGTTCACCTGGGCCATGGGCGGGACTCCTCGTCGGGTGTCTGCGATCGAGGCCGGTGCCTCGTGCGGGCTGCCGTTCTACCATTTCCGCAGGCCGCGCCGCCAGGAAAGATCAGCCGGATGAGGGGTGTTCGTCCGGCAACGCCAGGCGTTCCGTCCTGCGCTGGCCGTCCAGTTCCCTGATGACCTGGATCAGGGCGTCGCCGAAGACCTCCTTCTCCCCTCGCTCGAGCATGGTCTCCAGCGCGTCGCGCAGTCTTCCGGCCTCCCCGACGAGCGCCTGCGCGGCCCGCAGCGCCCCGTAGGTGGCCTCGGCGTTCGCCGGGTTGATCCGGCCCAGCAGATCCACGACGGCCAGATAGTGGTCGACGAACTCGCGTTCAGCCGAGGTGAGGGCGGGCATCTATCGGGGTCTCCCTTCGGGGGTGGAGGTCACCGGCCACGCTTTCCACAGTAGGCGCCACCGGATCGCAAGGGCTTCTCTTTCCTCCGCCGGGACCGCCCTCCGGCTCAGGACTCCTTGCCGCGGCGGAGGGGGAGTTTCAGGGTGAGGAGCCTGGCCCGGGGTGCCACGCGGGCGGCGAGGCCGAACAGGGCCTCGGTGCGGGTGCGGTCGGCGTCCAGGTGGGTGAAGAGGTTGACGCCCAGGTAGAAGGTGACGGCCGCGTAGGCCAGGTCGCGCGGGGGCATCAGCATGGCCAGCGGGGAGCCTCCGATCACCCGGTCCAGGGTCTGCTCGACGAACTCGATCCACGGTTCGGCCCGGGCCACGATCTCCTGCCGGAGTTCGGGGCGGGCGATGCTCGCGCCGACCAGCTCGGTGAACAGGGTGATGTGTCCGCCTTCGAGGTCGGTGCGGTAGATGGTGATCGCCGCCTCGACGAGCTCCTCGAGGGTCCTGGCCTTGGCGGCGGCCTCCCGGTGCGCGGCCATGCGCTCGGCGGAGGAGTGGTCGAGCGCGGCCAGCAGCAGGGGGTCGACTCCGCCGAAGTGGTAGAAGACCAGCGCCGAGTTGCAGCCCGCGGCCTTGGCGATCGTGCGGGCGCTGGTGCCCGCGTACCCCTCGGTGCGCAGGGTCTGCGCGGCGGCCTCGATGAGGCGCTCCCTGGTCTCCGCGCTGCTCTGCTTGCTCACGGTCCCCCAGTCTCCCAGTTGACAGACCCCGGTTGGTTCATCATACGGTTTAATCACTCGATTAAACCGAACGATTAAACTAAGTGATGAACGAAGGTGCCCCCCATGGTCGTTCCCGATCCCGAGCGGCGGCTCTCCGCCCGGCGCACCCTGCTGGGCGTCGTGGCCGCGCTGTTCGCCGCGATGCTCGCCTACCGGATCCTCAAAGCCGGGCAGCTGGAGCAGACCGCGCTGTTCTACGTGGGGATCCCCGCGCTCATAGCGCTCACCGTCGTGGCCACGGCCCGGCCGCGCAGCACGCTCGGCACGATCACGGCCGCCATCACCGTCGGGCTCGCCCTGGCCGGACCGCTGCTCGACGAGGGGGTCGTCTGCCTGGTCATCGCGGCTCCGCTGTTCTACCTGTGCGGCACGATCATGGGGGTGTCCATCGACAGGGACCGCCGCAGAAGGGGCATGCAGGCGCTGCTGATCGTCCCGCTGCTGCTGTGCGCCGAGGGCACGGCCGTCTCGCTTCCACGCGGGAACGAGGTGACGGTCACCCGCACTGCGCCGGACGGGACCGACCTGGAGCGAGCACTCGCCGTGGCGCCGGACTTCGGCCCGGTGCGCTCCAGGCTGCTGCGGCTGAAGTTCCCCCGGCCGGTGCGGGCCGAGGGCTCCGGGCTCGAACCCGGCGACGTCCGGCACATCGACTTCACCCCGCGCACGTCCCTGGGGCTCGGCGCACGGCCGACTCCCCGGTCCATGGACCTCACGGTCGTGCGGCGCGAACCCGGCCTCGCGGTCTTCGCGATCACCCGGGACACCACGCTGGCCCGCTGGCTCGACCTCACCGAGGCCGAGTTCCACTGGCGGGGAACCCGGCTGAGCGTGACCCTCCGGTACCGGCGGACGTTCGACCCCGCCTGGTACTTCGGGCCCGTCCAGCGGTACGGCATGCGGGAGGCCGCCGCCTACCTGGCCGAGACCTTCACCGGCAGCGCCACCCCATGACCGACCCGGCGCTGGTCCGCGGGATCACACTGTTCGCGCCCGTCCTGGCGGCCGTGGCGATGCTCTGGTACCGGCCGCCCGGACGGCGGGAGACCGCCGCCCTGATCCTCGGCGCCGGCTGGAACGCCCTGGCGCTGGCGGGGGTCAACGCCCTGGCCCTGCACGTCGGGTGGTGGTCGTTCGAGGCCGAGGGCGGAACCGTCTCCGGGATTCCGGTCGACCTGCTGCTCGGCTGGGCGGTGCTGTGGGGCGTGGTCGCGGTGCTGGCCCTGCGCCACCGCCCGCCGCTACCGCTGGTGGTCGGCGCCGCCGTGTGGATCGATCTGGCGGTGATGCCGCTGGGCGGGCCGGTCCTGGTGCTGGACGGTTCCTGGCTGACCGGGGAGGCGGTCGCGGTCGCCGTGTCCCTGGTGCCAGGGCTCCTGCTGGCCCGGTGGACCCTCGCGGGCCGTCGCCTCATGGCACGCGTGGTGCTCCAGGCCGTGCTGTCGGTGGGACTCATGGTCGTCCTGCCGGTCCTGCTGAGCCGGGTTCCCGACCGTCCCGGCTGGGCACTCGGCCTGGTGGCGCAGCTGATGCTCGCGCCCGCGGCCCTGACCGCCGCAGCGGTCTGGGAGTTCGCCCGCGTCGGCCGGGGCACTCCCCTGCCCTACGATCCGCCGACCCGTCTGGTGACGACCGGCCCGTACGCCTACGTCCGCAATCCGATGCAGCTGGGAATGACCGTCGTCTATCTGCTTCTGGGCCTCCTGGACCCGTACTTCCTCCTCGGCGCCGTCGTCGCCGTCTCCTACAGTGCGGGCCTGGCCGCCTGGCACGAGGACGTCCAGCTACGCGAGCTGCACGGCCGTGCGTGGAACCGCTACCGCTCGGCCGTCCGGCCCTGGTTCCCGCGCATCCGCCCCTACCCCGGAATGCCATCCGCCGCCGTCTGGATCGCGCACTCCTGCGGCCGCTGCGATCCGGTCGCCGCCTGGCTCCGCCGCCGCTCTCCGACCGCCCTGGCCGTCAGGCCCGCCGAGGACCACCCGTCGGGCCTGCGCCGGATGACCTACGAACGGGCCGACGGCCTGCGCGTCGAGGGCGTCGCCGCCTGGGCGCACGCCGCCGGGCATCTCACCCTCGGCTGGGCCTTCCTCGGCTGGATCCTGCTCCTGCCCGGCATCAGCCACTTCGCCCAGCTGTGCGCGGACGCCTTCGGCGCGGGCCCCTCCCTGACCGAGGCGGGCACGGGCCGGGAAGGCGGCGGGAGCCGGTGACGGCCTCCCCCGCCGCGGCGATCGAGGGGCCGCTCCTCGGGTCAGCCCGCCAGGCGATCGCCGCCGGAGACGATGTCCGCGCGCAGCGGAGCGAGGGCGGAGGCGATCTCGCCGATCGTCTCCTCCGGGACGCCCAGCGACGCGAGGGTGGCGGCGAGGTGGCCGACGACGGCGTCGAAGTGTCGGTCTTCGAGGCCCAGGTGCGCGTGCGCGGAGCCCAGGTCCCGGCCCTTGTACAGTTCCGGGCCGCCCAGGGCCGCGGCGATGAACGCGCGCTGGTGGGACTTGAGACGGGAAAGGTCCGTGCCGGTGAAGAGCCCCTCGAGCTCCGGGTCGCCCAGAACCCGGACGTAGAAGTCGTCGACCGCGGCGCCGACCGCCGCCGAACCGCCGATCGCGTCGTAGATGCTCATGTCCGTCCTGCTTCCTGATCGGTTCCGTCCGCTGGACCGAACGTAGGAAGCCCCTGTTAAACGGAAGCGGCCCGCGCGGAACACCCGTGCAACGCTCCGCGCACATCCCCTTCCCCGGTGTGGTGAATTTCGAGTCCGCCGCAGGCCCGGAGAGGGGGCGAAAGTGAGCTTCCTGTGGCTAACATCAGACGCGTGGAAGATCGACCAATGTCCCTTTCTGGGGATTATGTACAGGATTGGGCGCTGGTCGACGTGGAGACGTCGGGGCTGCGACCCGGCCGCGACAGGGTGCTCTCGCTCGCGGTGATGACGGTCGACCACAACTGGCGGGAGGTCAGGCGTTACACCACGCTGCTGGACCCGGGCGTCGACCCCGGGCCGGTGCACATCCACGGGCTGACGACGGAACGGCTGCGCGGGGCCCCGACGTTCGACAAGGTGGCCTCCCGGGTCGCCGAGATGCTGCACGGGCGGGTCATGGTCGCGCACAACGCCCGGTTCGACTACGACTTCCTGGCCGGGGAGTTCGCCCGCGCGGCGGTCGTCATGCCGGTGCGGCGACGGCTGTGCACGCTCGAGCTCAACCGCCGGCTCGTCCCGCCCACCCCCGACCTCCAGCTCACCACGCTCGTCGACTACTACGGCGTGACCCGCCACCGAGCGCACGACGCGCTCGGCGACACGCTGATGCTCTCGGGAGTGCTGCGCCGCTCGCTGGAGGCCGCGCTCCAGCGAGGGGTGGAACTGCCTTTCGCCGCGTGCCCGCCTCGGCAGGACTCCCGCTACCCGGTGAGCATCCCCAAAGCCCGCTGCCCCTACCGCAACCCCGGAAGACTGGCCTCGAAGCTCGTCCAGGGCATGAAGGTCGCCTTCACCGGGGAGACCGAACTCCCCCGGCTGGAACTGGCCACCCGTGCCGCCGCCGCGGGCCTGAACGTCATGAACAACGTCAGCCGCCAGACCAGCGTCCTGGTCGCCAACGACCCCTTCGGCACGACGGGCAAGACCGAGAGGGCCAGGACCGAAGGAGTCCCCGTCATCGACGAGCCCACGTTCCTCAAGCTGCTCGACGAGATCGCGCCGGGCGAACCGGCCGACTCCCGTTCCTCGCGGGGACCCGGTCGACCCCGCGACGGGAGCGAGTGACCTCCCGCACGGCGAAGCCCCCGGCCGCTCATCGTGAGCGGCCGGGGGCTTCGTCATGCGCACCCAGGTGTGTTCGGTGAAGCCGCCTCCGCCGATCCCGACGGGCTTGGCCGGTCAGGGGCCGGGCGGGCGGAAGCGAACCGCGGCATCGGGGCGGGGGTTCAGCCCCAGCTGTCACCCCAGCCCCACATGTCGGGGATGTGCCAGTTCTGCTCGTCCTGGATGCCGAACTGGCCGCGGAAGAAGAGCATCGGACGGCCGCTGTCGGGGGTCTCCAGCTCGAGCACCCTGCCGATCACCACGTCGTGGTCGCCGGCGACGGTCACCTGGTGGACCTCGGCGTGGACCCGCATCAGGACCCCGGGCAGGGAGGGCGTGCCCCACCTCGACGTCTCCCAGTCCAGGCCCTCGTACTTGGCGCCCTTGCTGGAGCCGAAGCGGGCGCACAGGTCCTGCTGGTCCTCGCCGAGCACGTTCACCGTGAACCGGCCGGCCTCCCGGATCCGCGGCCAGGTGCGGCCCCGGTGGTCGGCGCAGAAGAGGACCAGCGGCGGTTCCAGGGAGACGGAGGCGAACGACTGGCAGGCGAAGCCCACGGGTTCGTCCTCGTGCAGGCCGGTGACGATGGTGACGCCGCTGGCGAAACTCCCCATCGCCCTGCGCATCTCCAGCGGCGTGGGCGCCGCGCCCTCGGGCGCGAGGTTAGCCTGAATGCTCATAAATAAACAGTAATGCCGCAGACCCATAAATCCATAGCCTCCTCCCACTCAACGGCAGGAGGGCGGCAAAGTAGATAAATCAGATCGCGGGCGGTTCGCGGTGCAGCCGGACGGCGACCTGCTCGGCCAGCAGCGGATCGGCCAGGCCCCGCCGCCACACCTCCGCCGCCTCACCGTCCCGCCCGCGCAGCGGAAGGGTGCGGGCCAGCAGCTCGACGGCCAGAGGCGCGACATCCTGGGCGTTCGTGGAGTTCATCGCGGCGGTGAACGCGCCGATCGCCTGCTCCAGATGGGTCAGGCCCATCGCGACGGCCAGCCGGGCATAGGCGTAGCCCTCCGGGGGCGTGGCGCGCAACGCCCCCGCCAGGACCTGCTGGGCCCGGGCCGTCTGGTCCAGCTCCAGCAGCCGCTGGGCCAGGTCGTGGGCGGCGACCGGCGCGTACTGGCCGTCGCCGGTCGCGATGACCTTCTCCCACCAGCCGACCGCGGTCTCCACGTCGCCGCCGTCGTCGGCGAGCTGCGCCAGGGCCAGGCAGGCGGCGGGCAGGTAGGACGGATGCGCGGAGGAGACCACCAGGTGCCATGCCTCCTCGGCCGCCTCCCTGTCCCCGGCCCGCTCGCAGGAGAGCGCGAGGTGATAGGCGGCGCGGGGCCCGTACTCCGGGTCGCCCGTCTCGATGGCGGTCCAGTCGGCGTCGCGCGCCGCGTCGTGCTCGCCGAGCTCCTCCAGGACCACCGCGAGTCCCAGCGCCGCCTGCGCGCGGCCGGAGGGCGCGGGGTCGTCCAGCGCCGCGGCGAACAGTTCCGCGGCCGCGGGCAGATCACCGGACTCCGCCAGCAGGCGGGCCTGAGCCAGGGTCATGGCGGAGGGTCCTCCTTCGAGAAGTGATCTCGACCCTACTGAAAAGGGCGGCGCCGTCGGGGCGACGACACGGCCCTTTTCAGCTCAGGAGGGACGAAGTCCGGCTCAGTCCTCGAACGCCTCCGGCGGCGGGCAGGAACAGACCAGGTTCCGGTCGCCGAAGGCCTGGTCGATCCGGCGGACCGGCGGCCAGTACTTGTTCTCCCGCAGGGAGGCGACCGGGTAGGCCGCCTCCTGGCGGCCGTAGCCCTGCTTCCACTCGTCGACCGTCAGCATCTCCGCGGTGTGCGGGGCGTTGCGCAGCGGGTTGTCCTGGGCGTCCCACTCACCGGAACCCACCCGGTCGATCTCCGCCCGGATCGCGATCATCGCGTCGCAGAACCGGTCGAGCTCGGCCAGGTCCTCGCTCTCGGTCGGCTCGATCATCAGCGTGCCGGACACCGGGAAGGACAGGGTCGGCGCGTGGAAGCCGTAGTCGATGAGGCGCTTGGCGACGTCCTCGGCGGTGACCCCGGTCTCCTTGGTGATCTTCCGCAGGTCGGCGATGCACTCGTGCGCGACCAGCCCGTTCCGCCCGGTGTAGAGGATCGGGTAGTGCGGGGCGAGCCTGCGGGCCACGTAGTTGGCGGCCAGGATCGCCGCCTGGGTGGCGCGCAGCAGCCCGTCGGGGCCCATGAGCGCGATGTAGGTCCACGGGATGGGCAGGATGCCCGCCGAACCCCACGGGGCCGCCGAGATCGGGCCGACGCCCGTCTCCGGGCCCGCCTCGGACCGCAGCGGGTGGTTGGGCAGGAACGGCGCCAGGTGCGCGCCGACCGCGACCGGGCCGACGCCCGGACCGCCGCCGCCGTGCGGGATGCAGAACGTCTTGTGCAGGTTCAGGTGCGAGACGTCCGCGCCGAACTCGCCGGGACGGGCCAGCCCGACCAGCGCGTTGAGGTTGGCGCCGTCCACGTACACCTGGCCGCCCGCCGCGTGCACGGCGGCGCAGACCTCGGTGATCGTCTCCTCGTACACGCCGTGCGTCGAGGGGTACGTCACCATGATCACCGACAGGTCGGCGGCGTGCTTCTCGATCTTGGCGTGCAGGTCGTCCAGGGAGACGTTGCCCTCGTCGTCACACTTGACGACGACCACCTTCATCCCGGCCATCGCCGCGCTGGCCGCGTTGGTGCCGTGCGCCGAGGACGGGATCAGGCAGACGTTCCGGTGCCCCTCGCCACGCGACTCGTGGTAGGCCCGCACCGCCAGCAGCCCGGCGAGCTCGCCCTGCGACCCGGCGTTCGGCTGCACCGACACCTTCGCGTATCCGGTGATCTCCGCCAGCCAGGCCTCGAGCTCGCCGATCAGCTCGACGTAGCCGGCGGCCTGCTCGATCGGCGCGAACGGGTGGATGTCCGCGAACTCCGGCCAGGTGATCGGCTCCATCTCGGTGGTCGCGTTGAGCTTCATCGTGCAGGAGCCCAGCGGGATCATCGACCGGTCGAGCGCGATGTCCTTGTCCTGCAGGCGGCGCAGGTAGCGCAGCATCGCCGTCTCGGACCGGTGGGAGTGGAACACCGGGTGGCTGAGGAACGTGCTGGCGCGGCGCAGGCCCTCCGGCAGCGCCTCCGCCTGCCCGGCCGGGTCCGCGAGCGCGACCGCGCGGCGGAACCCGCGCTGCTCGATCGCCTCCAGCAGCGACTGCAGGTGCTCCTCGGTGGTGGTCTCGTCGAACGCCACCGCGATCGTCCGGTCGTCCACCAGGCGGATGTTGAACCCGGCCCGTCGGGCCGCCTCCACCGTGGCCGGCGCGTGGCCGGGGATCCGGATGGTGAGGGTGTCGAAGTAGTGCTCGTGGACGACCTCGAACCCCTCGACCTCCTGGGCCTTGATCGACGCGGCGAACGTCGCGGCCATCCTGTGCACCCGCCGCGCGATCCGCGTCAGGCCCTCGGGGCCGTGGTAGACGGCGTACATGGACGCCATGACGGCCAGCAGCACCTGCGCCGTGCAGATGTTGGAGGTCGCCTTCTCGCGGCGGATGTGCTGCTCGCGGGTCTGCAGCGCCAGCCGGTAGGCCTGGTTCCCGTCTGCGTCGACCGAGACCCCGACCAGCCGTCCCGGCAGCTGCCGCTCCAGGCCCTGCCGGACCGCCATGTAGCCGGCGTGCGGGCCGCCGAACCCGAAGGGCACCCCGAACCGCTGCGCCGAGCCCACGACGATGTCCGCGCCCAGCTCCCCGGGCGGGGTCAGCAGCGTCAGCGCCAGCAGGTCGGCGGCCACGACCACCTGGGCGTCGCGGGCGTGCGCCGCCTCGATCACCGGCCGCAGGTCGCGGATCTTCCCGGACGTGCCCGGGTACTGGGCCAGCACCCCGAAGATCTCCCCTTCCGGAAGGCCCTCGTCCAGATCGGCCAGGACCACCGGGATGCCCTGCGGCAGCGCCCGCGCCCGCACCACCTCGATCGTCTGGGGCAGCGCGTCGGCGTCCACCACGAACACGCCGGGCTCCTTGCGGCGGGTCGCCCGCAGCGCCAGCGCCATCGCCTCGGCCGCGGCCGTGCCCTCGTCCAGCATGGACGCGTTGGCCACCGGCGCCCCGGTCAGGTCCGAGACCACGGTCTGGAAGTTCAGCAGCGCCTCGAGCCTGCCCTGGGAGATCTCCGGCTGGTAGGGCGTGTAGGCGGTGTACCAGCCTGGGTTCTCCAGCACGTTGCGCAGGACCACGCCCGGGGTGACCGTCCCGTGGTACCCCAGGCCGATCAGCGAGGTGAGCACGGTGTTGCGGGAGGCCAGCTCCCGCAGCCTGGCCAGCGCGGCGGTCTCGCTCAGCGCGGGCGGCAGGTCCAGCGGGCGGCCGGTGCGGATCGCGGCGGGCACCGCCGCTTCGCTCAGGGCGTCGAGATCGGCGAACCCGACGGCGGCGAGCATCCTGGCCTGTTCGTCGGCGGACGGCCCGATATGACGGTCGGAGAAGTCGAACTGCGCGGTCATGGACGAGCCTCCTGGAGCGCGGAAGGGAAAAGAGAAGGATCCCGAGATCCTCGTTCCCCCTCTGTCATGGAACCTGAGAGCTTCACCCCGGCGGGGTTTTCACCTTCGGTGGAGCCGCACGGCCCGCTTTCCAGAGACGCCTCGTCCATGCGGTCCTTTTGCCTGAGAGGTTCCGGGGAGGTTGCTCCTTCGGCGCTCCGCGCCGGCTTGCGCGGAGTCTCTCCCGCACGGGGTCGACAGCACGATCAGTCTATCCGGTGGGCTGCCCCCCTCCCGCAGACGGCCCCGGCACGGGAGGATCTAGCTGTTCCGGAACCACCGGGACCCGTCGAAAGTCCCCCCGCGGCCGACATGATCACGCAGTGTCATGGACGGACTAACCTTTGGGGACTACCGGAACCAGGAGGACGGTGTAAAGCGTGACGAGCACACAGGGCGACGCGGCCCTGGAGCCCCTGCCGTCCCCCGTGCCGGGAGCGGTGGTCGAAGAACCCTCCCTGCCCGGGCGGATCCGCAACCCGAGCACCCTGTTCCGCGCCCTGGCCTGCTTGGCGGGCCTCGGCCTGCTCCTGCTGCTTCCCACTCTGGCCACCCAGACCACCACCGGCCTGGAGACCGACATCAGCCGCGGCACCGAGCAGGCGCCGCACTTCCTGCTGACCCTGGCCGGGCTCACCGCCGGCTTCGGCGTCCTGGCCGTCCCGGTCGCGTTCGCCCTGGACCGCATCCTGCGCCGGGACGTGATCCGCGTGCTGCTCGGCCTGTGCGCCGCGGTGGCCGCGCTGGCCGTGGACTTCGCCATCGAGGGCTGGGCCGCCGCGGCCGGGCCCAGCCATCTGACCGACGTCCTGGGCTTCACCAGGGCCGGCACTCCCCCGCTGCAGTCCGATCTCACCCCGGTGATCGCCTACGCCGTCGCGGTGCGCCTGGGCGGACGGCCCCGCTGGCAGCTGGCCATGTGGGGCACGCTCGCGCTGGCCGCGCTGGCCTCCCTGGTCGCCGGCTACTCCACCGCCCTGGGCATGGTCGCGACGTTCCTCATCGGGAGCCTGGTCGCCTACCTGACGCTCTACGGCCTGGGCACCCCCAATCCCCGGCCCGCCGGCACCGCCGTGGTGGAGGTGCTGCGCCGCCTCGGCTTCCATCCGCTCAGGGCGGTCCGCGCCGACGACGGCACCCTCGACCACCGCCGCTACCTGGTCGAGCTGCCGGGACAGCGGCTGGACGTCACCGTCCTGGACCGCGACCAGCAGTCCTCAGGCCTGCTCTACCGGGTCTGGCGCGGGCTGCGGCTGCGGGCCAACCAGCCCCGCCGCGCCGTGCGGTCGCTGCGCCGCTCGCTGGAACAGGAGTCGCTGGCCGCCTACGCGGCGTTCACCGCGCAGGTCCGCACCCCCCGGCTGCTGGCCACCGCCGAGGTCGGCACAGAGGCGTCTCTGCTGGCCTACGAGCACCTGGACGGCGCCCTCCTGGCCGACCTACCCGACGAGGAACTCACCGACGAGCTGATGGTCGGCCTGTGGCGGCAGCTGGAGCTGCTGCACCACCGCCGGATCGCGCACCGCAGCCTGGACAACATGGCGATCATGGTCTCCGGGGGCGAGCCCTGGCTGGTCGGCTTCAGCCGGAGCGAGACCGCGGCGAGCGACCTGCTGCTGCGCCTCGACCACGCACAGCTGCTCACCACCCTGGCGTTGCGGGTGGGCGCGGAGCGGGCGGTGCACCTGGCCTCCTCGGTCATCGGCGCCCCTGCGCTGGGCGCGATCGTCCCGCTGCTGCAGAAGGTCGCGCTCTCCCGCGGCACCCGCACGGCGCTGCGCCGCGACAAGCACCTGCTGAGCGCCCTGCGCGAGGAGATCCTCAGGTTCTGGCCCGAGACCGAGGTCGCGCCCGTCCGGCTCGAGCGCTTCCGGCCCCGCACGATCATCAGCATCGTCGCCGGGGCCGCCGGCGCCTACTTCCTGCTGTCCCAGCTGTCCGACGTCGACGTCGGACAGCTGATCACCCGGTCCGACTGGCGCTGGGCGGCGCTGGCGGCGCTGGCGTCCGGCATGTCGTTCGTGGCGGCCGCGATGATGGTCATCGGTTTCGTGCCCGAACGGCTGCCCCTGGGCCGGACGGTCCTGGTCCAGCTCGCCGCCTCGTTCGTCAAGCTCGTCGCGCCCGCGGCGGTCACCGGGGTGGCGATCAACACCCGGTACCTGCAGCGGACGGGCATCCGGCCGGGGCCGGCCGTGGCCAGCGTGGGCGCCTCCCAGCTCATCGGCCTGGGCGTGCACATCCTGCTGCTGGTCGTCCTGGGCTTCCTCACCGGCTCGGGCGGGATGGGCGCCGACTTCGCCCCGTCCCGCACCGTGGTGCTGGTGCTGCTGGCGGTGGCCACCGCCGCGGTGGTGGCGGCCGCGATCGGCCCGGTCCGGCGGCTGGTGCTCCGCAGGCTGAAGCAGATGTTCTCCGGGGTGGTCCCCCGGCTGCTGGACGTGCTCCAGGACCCCCGCAAGGTCGCCACGGGACTGGGCGGCACGCTGCTGCTGACCGTCTCGTTCGTGCTGTGCCTTGACTTCTCCATCCGGGCGTTCGGCGCCTCGCTGGACTGGACGGCGGTGGCGGTGGTGTTCCTCACCGGCAACGCGCTGGGTTCGGCGGCGCCCACTCCGGGCGGTCTGGGCGCGGTCGAGGCCGCGCTCTCGCTGGGCCTGACGGTGGCGGGGCTGTCGGCGGAGACGGCGACCTCGGCGGTGCTGCTGTTCCGGCTGCTGACGTTCTGGCTGCCGGTGCTGCCGGGATGGGCCGCCTTCACCTATCTCCAGCGGCGCGAAGCGCTCTGAGCGGGCGGCGGCATGCCGCCGCCCGCGGCCTTTACGTAGTAAGGCAAGTCCGCGGGCGGAAGAGGGACTCCTCCGTCCGCGCTCAGCCTGTCTTGCGGACGCGGCGGCGGGCGGACAGCTCGTCCCGGCCCGGGCGGGCCTCCAGGTAGGGCTCGGCGTTCTCGGCGGGCAGGTTCGCCAGGCTGCCCTCCACCTCCTGCCAGACCCGGCCCAGAGCGATGCCGAAGACGCCCTGGCCGCCCTGGAGCAGGTCGACGACCTCGTCGGCGCTGGTGCACTCGTAGACGCTGACGCCGTCGCTCATCAAGGTGATGGTGGCCAGGTGCTCCACTCCCCTGTCCCGCAGGTGGGTGACCGCGGCGCGGATCTGCTGGAGCGAGACTCCAACGTCCAGCAGTCGCTTGACGACCTTGAGGACGAGGATGTCGCGGAAGCCGTACAGGCGCTGACTGCCGGAGCCGTGCGCCGGGCGGATGCTCGGCTCGACCAGCCCGGTGCGGGCCCAGTAGTCGAGCTGGCGGTAGGTGATCCCGGCCGCCGCGCAGGCCGTGGGGCCGCGGTAGCCGACGTTCTCAGAAGGCATGGCCACCGCGCTGTCGAAAAGCAGGCCTTGCTCACCGGCCTGCCGAGAGGCGAGCCGGCGCTCACGGTCCACCTTGTCCTCGCCGCTGCTCACCGCCACGCGGACCTCCGGCTTCTGTCAGCTCCCAGGTATCCGGCAAGGGGGTTTGCCGGAATTTCCCCACGAGTGCTCCACCAGCACGGTAGGTGCCGGTCAGGGCAGGGTCAACGTTCACCGTCGGCGCGTCGCAGAGCGGATTAATCCGGCTTCACAGGCGCAAACGGCTCAGCCTGCCGTCCCCTTCTCCCCCCTACCCCCGGTCACCGGGGGCGGAAACGGACGAGACCTTCGGGATTCGAGGAGAACCGCAGGTCAGCCTCCCCTTTCGAAGTCCTCGGGGGAGACATTGTCGAGGAACTCGCGGAACTTCTCCACTTCGTCTTCCTGTTCGTCCGGGATCGCCACCCCGGCCTCGTCCAGGACCTCCTCGCTGACGAAGATACTCGAACCCGTGCGCAGCGCCAGCGCTATCGAGTCGGACGGCCGCGCGCTGACCTCGGCGCCGTTGGAGAACACCAGGTCTGCGAAGAAGATGCCCTCGCGCAGCGCGGTGATGTTCACCGTCCGCAGGGTGGCGCCCAGCGCCTCGATGACCTCCTTGAACAGGTCATGGGTGAGCGGCCGCGCCGGCAGCATGCCCTGCTGGGCATAGGCGATCGCGGTGGCCTCCACCGCCCCGATCCAGATGGGCAGGTAGCGGTCGCCTTCGACCTCCTTCAGCAGCACGATCGGCTGGTTGGAGGGCATCTCGACCCGTACGCCGACGACCTCCATCTGCTTCACAGCGGCTCCTCGCCTTAAGACGGTCCTCTGCCCAAACTACACCTTGGAGGCAAACTAGCCGCCCAGGCTGTCCTTGAGCGCCGCCGAGACCAGCGCGGTGTGCAGTGTCAGGGTCAACCCGCCCAGTTCCCTGGCCGCCTTCCCCGCCGCCTCGTGCGCTCCCGGCGCGCGCCGTTTGAGCAGCGGCGCGATGGTCTGTTCGATCAATGCCAGCTCCCGCTCCGCGGCGGCCTTGACCACACGCAGGTGCCGGGCCTCGAAACCGTACCCGGCCAGCCTGACCGCGGTCCTGGCCACGGTCAGCGCGTCGGAGTCGTAGTGCGGGCCCGTGCGGCGGACCAGCCCGTAGGCCTCCAACTCCTCCAGCTGCGCCTCGGTGATCCCGGCGCCGTCCAGCAGTTGCCGCCGGGTCAGCGCCACCTCGGCGGCGGGCTGGGAGTCGGCGGCCACCAGGGTGCGGGGCGGACGGCTGTCGAGCTGCTCCTTGATCACCCGCAGTGGCAGATACCGGTCACGCTGGGCGGCCAGGATGTACCGCAGCCGCTCCACGTCCGCCGAAGTGAACTTGCGGTAGCCCGAAGGCGTGCGCTCGGGTTCGATCAGCCCCTCCGCCTCCAGGAAGCGGATCTTGGAGTGGGTGATGTCCGGGAACTCACCCTGCAGGCTGGCCAGGACGTCCCCGATGGTCATGTACGCCCGGGCGGCGTTCGCACTCACCCGTGCTGGGGGTTGGTGAGGAACACGAGCCGGAACTTGCCGATCTGCACCTCGTCGCCCCCGTTCAGAGCCGCGTGGTCGATCCGCTCCCGGTTGACGTAGGTGCCGTTCAGGCTGCCCACGTCCCGGACGGTGAAGCCCGTCCCGTGCCGAGCGAACTCGGCGTGCCGCCGCGAGACGGTGACGTCGTCGAGGAAGATGTCGCTCTCGGGGTGGCGCCCGGCCGAGGTCCTGTCCTTGTCCAGCAGGAACCGGCTGCCCGCGTTGGGACCGCGCCGCACCACCAGCAGGGCCGTGCCCGGAGGCAGCGTCTCCACGCTCAGCTGGTCGGGAGAGCTCTCCTCTGCGGCCTCGGGAATCTCCAGCCCATCGGTCAGCCCGCTGATCGAGATGGTCGAGGTCGACTCACCGGGGGTCTCGGGAGCTGGCTGCGCGCTGCGGACCAGAGGAGTGCCGCAATTGGAGCAGAAGCGGGCGCCATCGGGATTGGCGTGACCGCACTGCGTGCAGTAGACGCTCGACATCGATCGGCTCGGCCTCCTACCATCGGCGTGCCCCCCTGGACACGCCCCCGCTCTGCTTGACTCCGGTCTGGACAACGCTACCGGCGCACCGATCAACGGTCTATGCCGCCGAGCGGAACCGACTTCCGGAAAAGGCTGTCAGGAAGACCGTACCGTGCTGACGGCCCTGTCGGTGCGCGGAAGATCGAATCATCATGCCGAATCACTCCGTCGGCGGGTGGCATCGGGATGTTCCGGGCACCCCGATGCCACCCTGAAGTGAGGATCGTGTCAGGATCCGGCCGCCTCCACGACCGCCGCCCACTCCTCGAGAAGGGCGGCGGCGCTCTCCGGATCCGGCCCCTCCGCCCACAGGTGGGTCACCGCTTCGGCCGGGTCGGGCAGCACCAGCGCCCAGCGCCCGTCCTTCTCCACCACCCTCACCCCGTCGGTGGTGTCGACGGTGCGGTCGGCGGCGGCCTCGACCACATGGCGCATGACGCTCCCCTTGGCCGCCCAGGGGGTCGGCACCGACCGCTTGAGCAGATGGGCCTGCGGGATGCGCTCGTCGATCTGGGAGAGGGTCATCCGGGTCCGCGCCACCAGCCCGATCAGCCGGACGAACGCCGCGATCCCGTCCACCGTGTGGCTGAACTCGGGGAAGACGAACCCGCCCCGGCCGTCGCCCGCGAAGATCACCTCAGGGTCGGCGGCGGCCCTGGTCAGCACGTCCTGCGAGGTGGAGGTCCACTCGACCGTGACGCCGTGCCGCCGGCAGACCTCCTCGGCCACCCTGGTGGTGGTGACCGGCAGCGCCACCCGGCCCCCGCCGCGCTCGGCGGCGACCAGGTCGAGCAGGACCAGCAGCGCCCGGTCGTCGGAGATCTGCTCGCCGTTCTCGTCGACCAGGGAGATGCGCTCCCCCACCGGGTCGAACCGCACCCCGAAGGCGGCCCGGGAGGAGGAGACCAGCTCGCCCAGCACGGCCAGGTCCCCGGCCCGTTCGGCCGGGGTCTCGGTGGGGTTGACCTCGTCGAGCCGGTTGTTGCGGGTGAGGACCTCCACCCCGACCTTGCCCAGCAGCCAGGGCAGCACATGGGAGGTGACGCCCCCCGCGCAGTCCACGACGAGCTTGAGCTCGGCCTCCCTGACCCCGGACATGTCCATCCGGGCCAGCAGGTCGCGGCTGTAGGACTCCACGGTCCGCTGGGGGTAGCTCAGTTCGGCGATCTCGCCCGGGAAGGCCCTGCGGTACTCCTGGCGGCCGAAGACCCGCTCGAGCTTGCGCTGGGCCGCCTGGGACAGGTCGGCGCCGTTCTCGTCGAGGAAGAGGATGTCCACGCCCTGCGGGTCGCCGGGGGTGGTGCGGATCACGATGCCGCCCGCGCAGTCCTCACGGGCGGTCTCGAACCGGGCCAGCGGCAGCGCGCACGCCTCCAGGTCCTCGACGTTGATCGCGCTGGCGGTGAGGGCGGCGATGGCCGCGCGTTTGAGGGTGCGCGCGGCGCGGGAGGCGTCGCGGGCGGTGATGACCGTCGCCCCCTTCTTCAAGGTGGTGGCGTAGGCGCTGGTCAGCCGGACCACGAGTTCCGGGGTGATCTCCACGTTGATCAGCCCGGAGACGCCGCGGGGCCCGAAGAGGTTGCGCTGGCCGCGCGACTCCCAGATCACCGAGGCGTTGACGACCGCGCCGGCCTCGATGGTCTTGAAGGGGTAGACCTTCACCCCGTTGGAGACGTAGGCCTCGGCCTCGATGACGCACTCGTCGCCGACGATGCCGTTCTCCTCGATCCTGGCCCCGGCCATGAGGTCGGTGTTCTTGCCCACCACGCAGCCGCGGAGGTTGGTGGAGGGGCCCACGTACACGTTGTCGTGGACCACCGCCCGGTGCAGGAACGCCCCCTCCTTCACGACCACGTTGCTGCCCAGGACGGTGTACTCGCGCAGTTCCGCGCCCGCCTCGACCTTGGCGTAGTCGCCGATGTACAGGGGGCCCTTGAGGACGGCCGAGGAGTCGACCTCCGCGCCCTCGGCGACCCAGACGCCCGGGGACATCTCGAAGCCGTCGATCTCCAGGTCGACCTTGCCCGACAGCATGTCGGCCTGGGCCTTGAGGTAGCTCTCGTGGGTGCCGACGTCCTCCCAGTAGCAGTCGGCGACGTAGCCGAAGAGCGGGGCGCCCTCGGCCAGCAGCCGAGGGAAGACGTCGGAGGACCAGTCGACGCTCTCGCCGGGGGCGACGCGCTCGAGGACCTCGGGCTCCATGACGTAGATGCCGGTGTTGACGGTGTCGGAGAACACCTGGCCCCAGGTCGGCTTCTCCAGGAAACGCTGGATGCGGCCCTGGTCGTCGACGATGATGATGCCGAACTCCAGCGGGTTGGGCACCCGCTTGAGCCCGATGGTGACCATCGCGCCGTTCTCCTTGTGGAAGCGCACCATGTCGGTGAGGTCCAGGTCGGTCAGGGCGTCGCCGGAGATCACCAGGAAGCGGTCGTCGCGGAGGGCGTCCTCGGCGTTCTTGACGCTTCCGGCGGTGCCCAGGGGCACCTCCTCGGTGGCGTACTGCAGGCTCATGCCCAGTTCTTCCCCGTCGCCGAAGTAGTTGCGGATCAGCGAGGCGAGGAACTGGACGGTGACGACGGTCTCGGTGAAGCCGTGCCTCTTCAGAAGACGGAGCACGTGCTCCATGATCGGGCGGTTGATGACGGGAAGCAGGGGCTTGGGCTGGTTGGCGGTCATGGGACGCAGACGCGTCCCCTCGCCCCCGGCCATCACTACGGCCTTCATGGCGCGGATGCGACTCCCTCGTTCTCGGCGCCCCCGGGGGGCAGCGCTCGGATGAGTTGTCGTGCCTGGACGGTGTAGAGGACCGCGGCCCACCAGTAGAGGGCCGCGCCCCAGAGGGCGAACGCCCACCCGACGACCCGGGCTGCGGTCGCCACGCCGCCGTCGTGGGATCCCCACAGCAGCAGCGGGAAGGCGTAGAGCAGGTTCAACGTGGCGGCCTTGCCGACGAAGTGCACCGGCAGGCCGTTCCAGCCATATCTCTTGAGCAGGGCCAGCAGGCCCGCCATGTAGACCTCCCTGCCGACGAGCAGGGCGGTGAGCCACCAGGGGACGATCTCGCGGACGGTCAGGCCCACCAGGGTGGCCAGGATGTAGAGGCGGTCGGCCGCGGGGTCGAGCATGGACCCGAGCCGGCTGGTCTGGTCCAGGACCCGGGCGAGCTTGCCGTCCGCCCAGTCCGACAGGCCCGCCAGCATCAGCAGGCCGATCGCCCAGCCGTCATGGCCGGAGAGGACCAGCCAGAAGAAGAGCGGCACCCCCAGGAGCCTCGCGAGGCTCAGGGCGTTCGGCACCGTCCAGATCCGGTCCTTCGTCTCTGCCAAAGCGGCTTCCACCTCCTGGGAGTTGACCTTACCTGCCAGGAGATCGCAACTCCCTCGGTGGATCGCTCCAGCCGAAGGTACCGCTCGGTTATGACGCAGCTCACATTTTCGGGATTTCTCTATTTCGGCGTGGCTATCCGGACGCACCACCTGCGACGGACATCAACTCGCCGTCCGCATGCCCGGCCTCTTTCAGGGGAAAGCCCTTCCACCGCTCCGGCGGGGTCTCCGGCCCCCTCCCACCGTCCTCCTCAAAGCCCTCCGCGTGGTCCGCGCGGCGGGAGGAGGCCCGCTCCTCGCACATGAGGCAGAGCAGGACCGCCATCCCCACCAGGCTGAAGAACACCAGCATGGAGTAGCCGGTCGCCTCGGCGGGCACGGGCGAGTCCGGGACCACCACGCCGTCCGGCGGGGAGCCGATCGCCGAGATCAGCCCCGCCGCTCCCGCGATCGCCAGTCCGGTCAGGCCCGCCCCCTGGCGTTCGCGCCAGAGAGCGGGGTCGTTCACGGCCTGGAGGCCGCGCACCCCGCCCCAGCCGAGCAGGCCGGCGTTGAGCAGGCCCGTCACCACCAGCAGCGGATACAGCAGGATCACCGCGGCGTGGTCGCCGGGCGACAGCGAGCCCACGACCAGGTCCTCCTGCGGGCGTCCTCCAGGAGTGTGCGGGAGCACGGCCATCCCGATGACGCTGGTCACGAAGACCAGGGCGGAACACCCGCAGAACATCAGACTCACCGCAAACCGCACGAATTTCATCCCTCTTTCCACCCTCCAGGGCCTCCCCGGGACACCGCCCATCCCCACATCGCCAACCGTTAAATATCGGGCAATTTCCAACCAGTGAAATACAAAGCTCAAAATATTCCGATATCTATTGCTATAGAAAAGAAAAAGCGGGGAGGGAATACGTCCCGCGTCCTCGGACCCCCGTGGCCCCCTACCCCGCCCTCGCGACGGGACCCGCGACCCGCCGCCCGGATCGCGGCCGCGTCCATAATGATCAGATGGCGAAGAAGCTGTCACGTGAGGTGTACGAGCGGGAGATTCTGGTCCTGCAGGCTGAGCTGGTCAAACTTCAGGAATGGGTCAAGGCCGAGGGGAAGCGGCTGGTCGTGGTGTTCGAGGGCCGGGACGCCGCGGGCAAGGGCGGGGCCATCAAGCGGATCACCGAGTACCTCAATCCCCGGGTGGCGCGCATCGCGGCGCTGCCCAAGCCCACCGAACGCGAGCGCACCCAGTGGTACTTCCAGCGCTACGTCGCGGAACTGCCCGCCGCCGGGGAGATCGTGCTGTTCGACCGCAGCTGGTACAACCGGGCGGGGGTCGAGTTCGTCATGGACTTCTGCACCCCCGAGGAGTATGCACGATTCCTCCATCAGTGTCCGATATTCGAGCGGCTGCTGATCGAGGACGGCGTCCTGTTGCGCAAGTACTGGTTCTCGGTCGGCGACGCCGAGCAGGAACGCCGGTTCCGGGCCAGGCGCGACGACCCGATGCGGCGCTGGAAGCTCTCCCCCATGGACCTGCGGTCCCTCACCCGGTGGGAGGACTACTCCAGGGCCAAGGACCAGATGATGACGCACACCGACATCCCCGAAGCCCCCTGGTACGAGGTCGACAGCGACGACAAGCGGCGGGCCAGGATCAACATGATCACCCACCTGCTGTCGACGATCCCCTACTACGAGGTGGAGCCCCCGCACATCGAACTGCCCGAGCGCCCGCCTGCCACGGGGTACGTGCGCCCGCCCCGGCGCGTCTCCCACCAGGTCCCGGACGTCACCGACCGGCTCGGCTGAACGATCAGGCCGTCCGCTCGCGGAAGGCCTGGACGGCCGTGGGCAGGGTCGGGAAGATCAGGTCCTCGTGCAGGACGTCCAGCAGCCCGAACCGGCGCAGGTCTCCCCGCAGCTCCTGCTTGACGTGCGAGAGCGCGAACGTGACGCCCCTGCGGATCAGCTCGTCGTGCACCTCCTCCAGCGCGGCCAGGGCGGTGCTGTCGGCCTCCACGACGGCCTCGGCGTTGAGCACGAACCAGCGGAGCCCCTCCCCGTGCTCGTCGGCGGCGGCCAGGCAGCGGCGGCGGAAGTCCTCGGCGTTGGCGAAGAACAGCGGCGAGTCGTAGCGGTAGACGAGCAGCCCGGGAACGGTCTCGGCGTCGGGGTAGTCGTCGATGTCGTGCATCCCGGCCAGCCCCGGGACATGCCCCAGGACGGCGGCGTGCGGGCGGGCCACCCGCGCCATCATGTTCAGCACCGACAACATCACCGCCACGAGGATGCCGTACAGGACGTCCAGCAGCAGGACGCCGAACGTGGCCGACAACGCCAGCAGGAACTCGGTGCGGCGGAACGCCAGGAGCCTGCGGAACCCCGCCACGTCCACCAGGCGCAGGGCCGCGTAGACCACCAGCGCGCCCAGCGCCGCGCCGGGGAAGAGAGCCAGCAGCGGGTTGAGGACGAGCAGGACGGCGAGGACGCAGCCGAGGGTCACCAGGGAGAACAACTGGGTGCGCGCGCCCGCCGCGACGGCCAGTGCGGTGCGGCTGCCGCTGCTGCTCACCGGGAAGCCCTGGAACAGGCCGGCGCCCAGGTTGGCGGCGCCCAGCGCGAGCAGTTCGGCGTTGCCGTCGGCGCGGGGTCCGCCGGGCCGCTCGAACGCCCTGGCGGTGAGCGTCATGTCCGTGAAGCCGACCACGAGGATGCCCAGCGCCGCCGGGACCAGCGTCCCCAGGTCGGAGAGCTCCGGCAGCGCGGGCAGCGGCAGCCCTTCGGGGACCTTCCCCACCACCTCGATGCCGTACCTGTCGAGCCCGAAGAACGCGACGGCCGCGGTGGCCAGCAGCACCACCAGCAGCGGGCCCGGCCAGTTCGGCCGCAGCCGCGGCAGAACGAGCAGGAACAGCAGGCAGGCCGCGGCCAGGACCAGGGTGCCGGGCCGCCACTGGCCGAGTCCGCTCAGGAAGGAGCCCACCTCGGCGACCACCCCTGATCCCTCGACCGGCACCCCGGTGGTGCGTTCCAGCTGGCCGACGATCATCAGCACCGCCACCCCGGCGAGATAGCCGACCAGGATGGGGTGGGACAGCAGGTCGGCGACGGCCCCCAGCCGCAGCAACCGGGAGAGGAGGGCGAACAGGCCGACCAGCAGCGCCAGCGCCGCGGCGAGCCCCGCGTGCCGGGCGGGGTCGCCGCCGGAGAGTGGCCCGACGACCACCGCGGTCATCAGCGCGGTGGTCGCCTCCGGCCCGACCGACAATCGCTCGGAGGAGCCGAGCAGCGCGTAGGCGACGAGGGCGGGCAGCATGGCCCACAGTCCCGTGACCGGCGGCAGCCCCGCCACCGCGGCGTACGCCATGACCTGCGGCACCAGGTAGGCGGTCACGGTGAGGCCGCCCATCAGGTCACCGTGAACCCACTCTTTCCGATAATCCCGCCACCATCGCGACACCCGTCGATGATGCCAGTCGCCGGGGCGCCGTATCGCCGTCCACCGGGACCCGCGCTTCCCTCCGGGGTGAACAAACGTTTACCCTCGCGGGGTGAACAGTCGTACACCCTCCCTCATCACCGCGGTCCTCGCCTCCAGCGGGGTCGTCGTGGCCCTGATGCAGACGATCATCCTGCCGCTGCTGCCGCTGCTGCCCGGCATCACCGGAGCGCCTCCGGCCGACGCGGGCTGGGCGGTGACCGCCACCCTGCTGTCCGGGGCGATCTGCACCCCGCTGTTCGGCAGGGCCGGCGACATGTACGGCAAGCGCCGGGTGCTGCTGCTGTCCCTGCTCTTCCTCATCGCGGGATCGGTGGTCTGCACGGCCGGCACCCACCTCCCCGCATTGATCGCCGGCCGGCTCCTGCAGGGAGTGGGGCTGGCGGTGACGCCGCTGGCCATCAGCATCCTGCGCGACGAACTGCCGCCCGGGCGCGTCGCCTCCGCGGTGGCGCTCATGAGCGCGACCATCGGGATCGGAGCCGCGGTGGGCCTGCCGATCGCCGCGGTGGTCGTGCAGTACGCCAGCTGGCGGGCCTTGTTCTGGGCGTGCGCCGTGGCCGGGCTGGCGGTGTTCGCGCTCATCCGCTGGATCGTTCCCGAGTCCCCGGTCCGCTCGCCCGGCAGGTTCGACATCCCGGGCGCTGCGGGACTCTCCGCCTTCCTCGTCTGCCTTCTGCTGGCCATCAGCAAGGGCCCGTCCTGGGGTCTGACCGCGCCGCCCACCCTCGGCCTGGCCGCCTTCGCGCTGGCGACCCTGGCCTGGTGGATCCGCCGCGAACTGCGCGTACCCGAACCGCTCGTCGACCTGCGGACCGCGACCCGGCCCGCGGCGCTCGTCGCGCACCTGGTGGCGCTCTTCATCGGCTTCGCCTTCTACGCCAACACGCTCGCCACCGCCCAGCTCGTCCAGGAGCCGGCGAGCACCGGATACGGGCTGGAGCTGTCGATCGTCGCCGCCGGCCTGTGCCTGCTGCCCGGAGGGCTGTGCCTGGCGCTGCTCTCGCCCGTCTCCGCCCGCATCACCGACCGGAAGGGGCCGCGGACCGCGGTGGCCCTGGCCTCCGCGGTGATCGCAGTAGGCTATGTCGTCCGGTTCTTCACCAGCCACGAACTCTGGACCGTCATTGTGGGAGCCACCGTCGTCGCCATCGGCTCGGGTCTTGCCTACTCCGCCCTGCCGATGCTGATCATGCGGGCGGTGCCGGTCACCGAGACCGCCGCCGCCAACGGGCAGAACGTGCTGATGCGCATGATCGGCCAGGCCGCCTCCAGCGCCGCGGCCACCGCCGTCCTCGCCCACCACACCGCGGGCGGGCGGCCCACCCTCCACGCCTATCTGCTGGTCTTCCTCATCGCCGCGAGCGTGGCGGTGGCGGCCCTCGCCACCGCGCTGGCCGCCCCGCGCCGGTCCCCCGCACCCGTTCCCGCGACGGCATGAGCGACTCCGGCAGGACCGCCATCCTCAACGCCGCGCGCCGCGCCTTCTCGCTGCGCCCCTACGCGGCGGTCACGCTGCGCGGCATCGCCGCGGAGGCCGGGGTGAGCGCGGCGCTCATCGTCAAGCACTTCGGCGGCAAGGAGCAGCTCTTCGACGCGGTGGCCGACTTCGGCCCGGACGTCGAGATGCTGCTGTCGGCGCCCCGGGAGCGGCTCGGCCGCCACCTCGTGGAGACCGCGCTGCTCACCCGCCGGGCCGGAGCGCCTCCCCCGCTGCTGCGCGTCATCTTCGGCATCGCGGCCGGGGACGAGCGCGTCCTGCTGACCGAGCGCTTCCGCGAGCAGGCCACCGCCCGGCTCGCCGCGCTGATGGAGGGGCCCGAGGCCCGGCTGCGCGCGGAGCTCGTCGTCGCGCAGTTCCTGGGCCTGAGCACCGTGCTCAGCATCCACCGGGACGGCGCGACCGCCACCGGCGACGTGGAGCGGATCGTCGCCCTCTACGCTCCCGGGATCCAGGCCCTCATCGAGGGCGCCGCCGGGGGCGGATGACCGGCGCGGTCCTCCGCCCGCCCCGGGCGTCTCAGGCGCTCACCAGGTATTCGGCGTCTTCGGCCCGGATGAGGGACTGCACGATCTCACCCGCCCGCACCGCGGTGTTCGACAGCAGGGTCGAGCTGAGCCCGTGCGTCCACTCCGTGGCGCCCTGCAGGTAGATGCCGCAGCGGACCTCGGGCCCGGTGGCGATGCGGTAGTCGCGGCCGACGTCGGGCCCGCCTCCGGGCAGCCGGACGCAGTGCCCGGCCAGCTCGCCGAGCAGCGCCAGCGGGTCGCGGCTGCGGTACCCGGTGGCGCACACCAGGGCGTCGGCCTCCAGGACGACGCGCTCCCCGGTGGGCAGGTGCTCGACCACCGCGCGCACTCCCTCCGGGCGCCGGGTGAGCTCCGCCAGCCGGGAGGCGTTGAGGATGCGCAACCGCTCGACCCCCTGGACCTTCTCCTGGTAGACGCGCCGGTACAGCTCGTCGATGAGCTCCAGGTCGACCACCGAGTAGTTGGTGGAGCCGTGGTAGTCCAGCAGCATGCGCTTCACGTCCTCGGGCGCGTGGTGGAACTCGTCGACGGCCGCCGGGTCGAAGATGCGGTTGGCGAAGGAGCTGTCGTCGGCCGGGGTGTAGCCGTACTTGGCGAACACCGCGCACACCTCGGCTCCGGGGTAGCGCTGGTGCAGGTGGTCGACGACCTCCGCGCCGCTCTGGCCCGCGCCCAGCACCAGCAGGCGGCGCGGGGAGTCGAGCTCGGGCAGCCTCCGCAGCAGCTCGTGGCTGTGCCAGACCCGCTCACCGGGCTCCAGCCCCTCGGGCACGACCGGCTCGAGCCCGGTGGCGATGACGAGGTTGCGGGCCCGGCGGGTGGTCACGGCCTCGCCCTGCCGGACCACCACGTCGCACGCGACGACCGTCCCGTCCTCACGCACTGGGCGGACGGCGACCACCTCGGAGCCGTACTCCACCTGGCCGGTGAAGCGGTGGGCCGCCCATTCCAGGTAGTCGTGGAACTCCAGCCGCGAGGGGAACATCGTCTTGTGGTTGATGAAGTCGGCCAGCCTGCCGCGTTCCTTCAGATAGTTCAGGAACGAGTACTCCGAGGACGGGTTGCGCATCGTCGCCAGGTCCTTGAGGAAGGAGACCTGCATCGTGGTGCCCTCGATGAGCATGCCCCGGTGCCAGCCGAACTCGTGCTGCCGCTCGAGGAAGACCGCGTCGAGCGCCACGCCCTGTTCCCGCAACGCTATGGCCAGGGCGAGGTTGGAGGGACCGAAACCGATCCCCACCAGGTCGTGGACGTGCTCTGCTGCGGTACTGGACATGGGCGCCCTTTCATGGACCTACTGGAAGAACTTAGGTAAGCCTTACGAAGGTAAGCCTTACCTACATTCCACGTCCAGTAGGCGCGATCATTCTTCGCGGTTCACCGCGTTAGCCGCGTTAGCCGCGTTAGCCGCGTTAGCCGCGCCCCCCGCCCCCACCAGACGAGTGTTCGCGCCGGCCGCCTTCCACCTCTCCTCGAATCCCTCCAGCAGCTTGATGGACTGCCGGGTGATGATGGCGGGCAGGACGGGGCGGACGACCTTCATCGCCGGCAGCCACCACTGGCCGTAGACGTGCGGACGGCGGCGCAGGAGGCCCTTGACGAGCCGATCGGCGGTCGGCTCCAGCGGATAGGTCTTGTTCGCCGGAGACGGCAGCCCGTTGCGCATGTCGCGCAGCGCGGCGTCCTGGTCGGCACCGCGCACCATGTCGGTGTCGGTCCAGCTCAGATAGCCCACGCCCACCCCGACGCCGTGGACGGCGACCTCGGCGCGCAGCGAGTGCGCGAACGCCTCCACGCCGGACTTGCTGGCGCAGTAGGCGGCCATCATCGGGGCCGAGCACAGCGCGGCCAGCGAGGCGATCTGGAAGAAGTACCCCTTGGACTCGCGCAGCGCGGGCAGGAACGCACGGGCGGTGCTGGCGCTGCCCATGAGGTTCACCTGGATCACCCGGTTGAAGGTGGCGGGGTCGGAGAACTCCACCGGCCCGCCGGTGGCGATGCCGGCGTTGGCCACCACGATGTCGATCCGCCCGTAGTGCTCCTTGACCTCGGCGGCCACCGCGGCCAGCGCGGCGTCGTCGGTGACGTCGACCGTCCAGCAGGCCGCGCCGTCACCGCACTCCCCCGCGACGCGGGCCAGTTCCTCCGGCTCCAGGCCCAGCAGGGCGACCTTGATCCCGCGCTTCGCCAGCTTCTTGGCCATGAGCTCACCCAGGCCCCGGGCCGCCCCGGTCACCACCGCTACCGTCATCACCACTCCTGATACTTCCAGTTCCAACTGGGACAGTTGGGAGCGTAGACGATGTGGCTACTCCGAACCAGACCACCTGTCCAATTCCGCGCGGATCCGGCGATCCATGGCCCGCCCGAAATGCTCGTCGGCGACCGCGCGCACCACGGGCCGCAGCCGGTCCACGGTCTCGGCCACGTCCTCGGAGTCCACCAGATGGGTGCGCGCCAGCTGGAAGACGGCGAAGGCCATGCGGTCGAAGGCCGCCTCCAGCTCCCAGCTCACCGCCAGCACGGAGCGCAGCGGGATGCCCGCCCGCACCAGCTCCACCGTCGCCTCCAGCAGCCGCGCACTGGAGATCACGTACCGCTCGCCCTCGACCCGGATGTATCCCAGTTCGACCGCCTCGGCCAGCAACTCGGGGTCCAGCTGCCCGCCGAGCAACTCGTCCAGCTCCCCGGCCGTCAGCGCGGCGGGCCGCCCCTCCGCCCACGGCTCCCCCGCCGCGGCGGCCAGGCCGAGCAGCTCGGTCACCTCGCGGCCCTCGTCGGCCGCGGCCAGCAACTCCTCGATGCCGTCCAGCCGGTACCCGCGCTCCAGCAGCCGGGTGATCAGCCGCAGCCGCTCCAGATGCGCCCCGGAGTACCAGCCCACCCGGCCCTGCCTGCGCGGCGGCGGCAGCAGCCGCCGCTCCTGGTAGTACCGAAGGGTGCGGACCGGCACCCCGGCCTCCCGTGCCAGCTCCTCTATGCGGTACTCGTCCACGCGCAGACCCTAGCCGACCCCCGCCGCGGCTCCGATCTTCGTTCCGGCGGA
The DNA here is from genome assembly GCF_039871655.1 of Actinocorallia sp. B10E7. Lineage (NCBI taxonomy): Bacteria > Bacillati > Actinomycetota > Actinomycetes > Streptosporangiales > Thermomonosporaceae > Actinocorallia > Actinocorallia sp. B10E7. The sequence goes on along the minus strand of NZ_JBDPLZ010000003.1, from coordinate 284,594 downwards.
ACGGACGGCCCACGGCGCCGGTACGCTGCCGTGCGTGAGTCTGGAAGTCAGCGTGGTGGTGCGCTACCGCAAGGCCGTCACCTACGGGGTGCACGCGTTGCTCGCGGCACTGGAGGCCTCGGACGCCGAGTGCGAGCTGCGCTACGGCACTACTCCCGAGGAGACCGCGGCCGAGATCGCCGCGAGCCGGGCCGACCGGGTGCTGGTGCTGTGGTCGTTCTACTCCCCCGACGCCGAGGCCATGGCGGCCGAGCTGGCAACGGTGCGGTCGCTGGCGGACGGTCCGCACGTGCTGCACATCGCCGGGGGCGTCCACGCCACCGCCGAGCCCCAGCACGTCCTGGACTCCGGCTGGGACCTGGCGGGCATCGGCGAGGGCGAATCGACGATCGTCTCGCTGGTGGCCGCGCTGCGGGAGGGCTCGGAGCTGACGACGGTGCCCGGTCTGGCCGTACGCGACCACGACGGGGTCGCGCTGCGCACCCGCCCCGCGCCGCAGCTGCCCCTGGACGCCCACCGCTCCTTCCCCCAGGTGCGCCGCCACGTCGGGCCGATCGAGCTGACGCGGGGCTGCCGGTACACCTGCCGGTTCTGCCAGACGCCGTTCATGTTCGGCGGACAGTTCCGGCACCGGTCGGTGGCGAGCGTGGTGGAGCACGTCCGGGGGATGCGGGAGTTCGGGCTGAAGGACGTCCGGTTCATCACGCCGACCTCGCTCTCCTACGGCTCGCAGGGGCCCGACCCGGACCTGGACGCCGTCGAGGAGCTGCTGTCGAGCGTCAAGGACGAGCTGCCCGGCAACGGCCGGATCTTCTTCGGCAGCTTCCCGTCCGAGGTGCGGCCCGAGCACGTCAGCCCCGAGTCGATGCGGATGCTCAAGAAGTACGTGGCCAACGACAACATCATCATCGGCGCACAGTCCGGCTCGGACCGGATCCTGGCCGCCTCGGGGCGGGGCCACGGCGCGGGCCCGGTGCGCGACGCGGTGCGCATCGCCGTCGAGCACGGCTTCCGCCCGAACGTGGACTTCATGTTCGGCATGCCGGGCGAGGACGCCGACGACCAGGCCGACTCGCTGCGTCTGGCCGACGACCTCGTCGAGCTCGGCGCGCGCATCCACACCCACACGTTCATGCCGCTCCCGGGCACGCCCTGGCGGGACGCCGACCCGGCGTTCATCCCGGTGGAGACCATGCGCAGGCTCGACCGGCTGGCCCAGCGGGGCGAGGCCTACGGCCACTGGCGGCGGCAGGCCGAGCACTCCACCCGCCTCGCCGAGACCGCCAAGGCCTATCCCCGCCGCGCCAGGCGCCGCCGTACCGGGGACTGACGCTAGAACTTCGCGAAGCGACCCTCCAGGCCGTCCAGGAGGGCGTGGAGGCCGGTCTCGAAGGCCGACTCGTCGATCTCCTGCTGGCGGTCGGCCAGCAGGTGCGCCTGGTCGAGGTGCGGGTACTCGCCGGCGTAGACGGCGGCGTCGTCGGGGAAGCCGCCGGCGAAGGACGCCAGGGCCGAGCCGATGATGAAGAAGCGCATGAGGGCGCCGACGCGGGTGGCCTCGCGGCGAGGCCAGCCCGCGTCCACCAGCCCGCCGAAGACGGCGTCGGCCACGCGCAGCATGTTGGGGCGGCGGCGGCCCGGGCCCCGGGCCATGACGGGGACGACGTTGGGGTGGGCGGCCAAGGCCGCGCGGTAGGAGTGCGCCCAGGCGTACAGGGCGTCGCGCCAGCCCGGGCGGCTTCCGGGGCTCAGCCCGGCGAACATCGACAGGTCGACCTCGGTCAGCACGGTGTCGGCGACCGCGTCGAGCAGTTCGTCCTTGGTCGCCACATGGTTGTAGAGCGAGGGTCCGCTGACGCCGAGTTCGGCGGCGAGTCTCCGGGTGGAGACCGCCTCCAGTCCCTCGGTGTCCAGCAGGCCCAACGCCACCTCGATGATGCGTTCGCGGCTGAGCAGCGGCTGACGTGGCCGGGCCAAGGCCTCTCCCTCCTGCGATGACGAGGGATTCATTCTGGCAGGCCCAGAAACCTTGCAGCGCTAGTTTGTTTGATCTACCATCGGCCGCAGTTGTGACTTGCACCGCTAGTTTTTGTAGGGCCCACCCCGACGGAGGAGCACGCCGAGATGAGCGCGACGCTTTCCCTGGCCAGCGTCCTGGCCGAATCCGCCCGCCGCCGCCCCCGGCAGACCGCGCTGGTCCAGGGCGACCTGCGCCTCACCTACGCCGAGGTCTGGGAGCGGGCCCGCGCCCAGGCCGCGGCCCTGGTCCGGCTGGGCGTGAAACCCGGCGACCGGGTGGCGCTGCTGTGCCCCAACACCGTGGAGTTCCCGCAGGCCTACTACGCCATCCTCGCCGCCGGAGCCGTCGTGGTGCCCGTCCACCTGCTGCTCACCGCGCTCGAGATGGAGCACGTGCTGCGCGACAGCCGGGCGTCGGTGCTGCTGTGCCACCCGCTGTTCGCCGAGGTCGCCTCCCAGGCCTCCGGCGCCATCGGAGTGCGGGTGTGCTCGCTGGGCGACGCCCCGGTCCCCGGAGTGGACGGCTGCCTGGCCGACCTCGCCGGAGCCCTCGAGCCGCTGCCGACCTTCGTCGGACGCGCCCCGGAGGATCCCGCCGTCGTCTTCTACACCAGCGGCACCACCGGACGGCCCAAGGGCGCCGTGCTCAGCCACCTCAACCTGGTCATGAACGCCACGATCAACGCCTTCGACTCCCACCCGGTGCGACCCGGGCAGGTCGCCCTGGGCGCGCTCCCGATGTTCCACATCTTCGGCCAGACGGTCAGCCTCAACTCCACCTGGCGGGCACTGGGAACGCTGGTGCTCATGCCCCGCTTCGACCCCGCCCAGGCGATCGAGCTGATGATCGCCGAGAACGTGACGATCTTCCACGGGGTGCCCACGATGTACTTCGGGCTCGTGGAGGCCGCCAAGAACGCCTCCAGGCTGCCGGAGCTGGAACTGTGCGTCTCCGGAGGCGCCGCCCTGCCCAGCACCGTCCTGGAGGCGTTCGGCGACGCCTTCGGCGCCCCTGTGTACGAGGGGTACGGGCTGTCGGAGACCTCCCCCACCGCCGCGGTCAACCAGCCCGCCTACGGGACCCGCGCGGGCACCGTCGGGCACTCCATCTGGGGCGTGGAGGTGGAGATCGCCGACCCCGGGCGGCTCGACACGATCGAACTGCTGCCGCCCGGGGCCCTCGGCGAGATCGTCATCCGCGGCCACAACGTCTTCACCGGCTACCTGGACAACCCCGACGCGACGGCCGCGGCGCTGGTGGACGGCTGGTTCCGCACCGGCGACCTGGGCACCAAGGACGCCTCGGGCTTCGTGACCATCGTCGACCGGCTCAAGGACATGATCATCCGCAGCGGGTTCAACGTGTACCCGACCGAGGTGGAGGACGCGCTGCTGGCCCACCCGGAGATCGCGGAGGTGGCCGTCATCGGGCTGCCCGACCCGGTGACCGGCGAGGAGGTCTGCGCGGTCGTCGTCCCCGCGCCCGGCGCCATGCCCGACGCGGACGAGATCATCTCCTTCGCGCAGGAGAGGCTCGGCCGGCACAAGTACCCGCGCCGGATCGAGTTCATCTCCGAGCTGCCCCTGGGGCCCAGCCACAAGGTCCTCAAACGCGAACTGCGCCGCCGCTTCACCTGACGGCCCTTTTGATGTTTCCGGCGGGCAAAACCGCGGTTGCCACCCGGTTTCCGCTCTTCCCCCCTGGGCCGGGGGGCGTTATCCAGGACGGATGAGCATGTCTTCCCGGGTACCCGTCATAGATCTCGCCCCCTGGTTCCACGGCGCCGCGGGCGACCGCGCGAAGGTCGCCCGCGAGGTGGACGAGGCGCTGCGCGAGATCGGGTTCCTCCTCATCACCGGGCACGGTGTCCCGGACGGGCTGCGGGCCGGTATCCGGGCCGAGGCCAAGCGGTTCTTCTCGCTGCCCGCCGAGGTCAAGCAGCCGTACGCGGTGACCGTCGGCGGGCGTGGCTGGCTGCCGCCCGGAGTGGAGGCCAACGGGTACGCCGAGGGCACCGAGACTCCCCCGGACCTCAAGGAGAGCTTCGCCGTCGGCGCCGACCGGCCCACCGGCGACCCGCAGACCGACGAAGTGTGGTTCCAGCCCAATGTCTATCCGTCCGAGACGCCCGGGTTGCGGGTCCTGCTGGAGGACTACCTCGGCCGGATGCGCGCCCTCGCCGACGAGTTGCTGCGGCTGTGCGCCGCCGCGCTGGAGCTGCCGCCGGACTTCTTCACGAGCAGGACCGGCCACCCGTCCTACACGCTGAACCTCAACTGGTACCCGCCGATCCCGGTGACCGGCGTCCCGGAGCCCGGCCAGTTCCGCATAGGCCCCCACACCGACTTCGGCACCGTCACGATCCTGGACCGCGAACCGGGCACCGGCGGCCTGCAGGTGTGGAGCGAGGAGAACGGCTGGGTCGACGCCCCCTTCGTCCCCGGCTCCTTCACCATCAACATCGGCGACCTGCTGGCCCGCTGGACGGGCGAGCGCTGGAAGTCCAACCGCCACCGCGTCCTTCCTCCGGACGCCTCGGCCCCGGACGAGGAGCTCGTCTCCCTCGTCTACTTCTACGAGACCGACCCCGGCGCGGTCATCGAGTCGCTCCCCGCCCCGCTGGGCCGCGTCGCCCATCCGCCCGTCGTCGCGGCCGACTACCTGGGCGAGAAGCTCGCGGCCATCACCGTCGGCTGAGCCGGGGCGGGGAGGGGAGCCCGCGGATCAGAGCGTCAGGCCGACCAGCCCGCCGAGGGCGGCGCGGTGGTGGTGGGCACCGCCGAACGCCAGGGAGAGGCTCTTGGCGCGCTTCAGGTAGAGGTGCGCCGGATGCTCCCAGGTGAAACCGATGCCGCCGTGGAGCTGGACGCAGTCCTCCGCGGCCCGGACGGCGACCTCCGAGCAGTGCGACTGGGCGATCGCCACCGCCACGGGGGTGTCGGGGTCGTCGTTCGCGACGCAGTCGGCGGCGTAGCGGGCGGCGGCCCTGGCCTGGGCGACGGCGACCCACAGGTCGGCCAGCCGGTGCTTGACCGCCTGGTAGGACCCGATGGGACGGGCGAACTGGTAACGGGTCTTGGCGTAGGCGACGGTGCTCTCCAGACACTGCTCGGCGACGCCGAGCTGCTCGGAGGCGAGGATCGCCGCGCCGACCGTCAGGGCACGCCCGACCGCCTCGGGGCCGCCGACCCTGCGGCCTTGCGCCCCGCCGAAGTCCAGGTCCGCCAGCGGGCGGGTCCGGTCGAAGGTCGTGACGGGGGTGCGGGCGACGTCCGAGGCGTCGTACGCGTAGAGGCCGTCCTCCCGCGGCAGGAGCAGGACGTCGGCGCTCAGCGCGTCGGCCACGCCGCGGACCCCGCCGTCCCGCACGGGCCTCTCCGGGGCGCCGTAGGGCACCGCCAGGGTGGCGACGGTCTCGCCGCCCGCGACGGCCGCGAGCAGGTCGCGGTCGTCCGAGGCCAGCAGGGCCGCCACGCCCAGCACCGCGCAGCCCAGGAACGGGACCGGCGCGACGGCACGGCCCAGTTCCTCGGCGACGACGGCGGTCTCGCGCCAGCCCGCGCCGGCGCCGCCCAGCTCCTCGGGAACGGGCAGGCCCGCCACACCGAGCTCCTTGCCCAGGACCGTCCACAGGCCCGCGTCGTGGGACTCCCCGCGCTCGGTCCAGGCCAGGACGTGCTGCCGGTCCGCCCGGTCCTCCAGCACCTCGCGGACCCCGGCCCGCAGCTCCTCTTCGACTTCGCCGTACAGCAGATCGCTCACCGGGGCAGGTCCTTCCACGGGGTGTCCTTGTCGACCCGGTGCTCGCCGGGCAGGCCGAGCACCCGCTCGGCGATGATGTTGCGCAGGATCTCCGAGGTGCCGCCCTCGATCGAGTTGCCCTTGGCGCGCAGGTAGCGGTAGCCGGGGGAACGCCCGGCGAAGTCCACGGTCTCGGGGCGGCGCATCGTCCAGTCGTCGTAGAGCAGGCCGTCGGGGCCGAGGAGCTCCAGTTCGAATCCGGTGAGCTCCTGGTTGAGCTTGGCGAAGGACAACTTCATCGCGCTGCCCTCGGGGCCCGGCTCGCCCTGGGCGAGCTGCTGGCGCAGCCGCTGCCCGGTGAGGCGGGCGACCTCGGCCTCGACCCACAGCCTCATCAGCCGGTCGTACAGGCCGGGGTCGCGCACCTCGGGGTTCTCGCGCCAGGCCTCGGCGATGAGCTTGAGGACGCCGGACTCGCGCGGGACGGCCTGGCCGCCGATGGCGACCCGCTCGCTCATCAAGGTGGTGTTGGCGACCTTCCAGCCGTCACCGACCTCGCCGAGCCGGTGCGCGTCGGGGACGCGCACGTCGGTGAGGAAGACCTCGTTGAACTCCGCCTCGCCGGTGATCTGCCGCAGCGGGCGCACCTCGACACCGGGCGCGGTCATGTCGCACACGAAGTAGGTCAGGCCCCTGTGCTTGGGGACGGACGGGTCGGTCCGGGCGACGAGCAGGGCCCAGCGGGCCTGGTGCGCCAGGGACGTCCACACCTTCTGCCCGTTGACGAGCCACCCGTCGCCGTCGCGGACCGCGCGGGTGGCCAGGCCCGCCAGGTCCGAGCCCGCGCCGGGTTCGCTGAACAGCTGGCACCAGATCTCCTCGCCCGTCCACAGCGGGCGCAGCCAGCGCTTCTTCTGCTCGGGGGTGCCGACCGCGAGGATGGTCGGGGCGGCCATGCCCAGGCCGATCGCGTTGCCGCTCGGCCGGTTGTCGGGGGTGCCGGAGAACGCCTTCTCCACGTCCCGCTGCAGTTCGCGGGGCAGGCCGAGGCCGCCGAGCCCCTCGGGGAAGTGCACCCAGGCGAGTCCCGCGTCGAACCTCGCCCGCAGGTACTCCAGCCGGTCCATCCGGGTGTGGTCGTGCGTCTGGCGGAACTTCGCGACGAGTTCGCGCGTCTCTTCCGGCGTCACGGGGTCACCGCCATGTTCTCCAGGACCCGTCCGGCCAGTTCCAGGTCGCCTTCGATGACCGCCTTCACCTCTCGGGGCCCGCACCGGCCCGCGGCCAACCTCACGTAGTCCTCCCAATCGAGCCTCACCCGGGCCGTGGGGTCGGCGGGCACATCGCCCAGGGAACCCCGTCCGTTCTCGTCCACCACGGCTGCCACGGAGTATGCGCGGGCCCCGGTGATCTCGAAGGCCACCGACTGTCCGGGCTCCGCCCCCGCCCGCTTGGCCACGACGAAGGGCAGGCCGGGGCGCAGCACCGCCCAAGTGGCGGCTCCGGCCGGCGAGTCCAGTCCGCCGGGGCGTCCGGTCGCGCGGCGGATGTCCTGCTCGTGTATCCAGCAGTCGAAGGCGCGGAACATCATCAGCCGGGAGTGGTCCCCCTTCCTGCCGTCGGGCTGGGGGGCCTCCGCCGTGGGGTCCACCTCCCGCAGCGTCGCGAGCCGCCGGTCCAGGACCGCCTTCAGCTGCTCCAGCACCTCCGCGCCCGGCAGCGGACGCCGCACGTCCACCCCGATCTCCACCATCCGCCCCAGCTCGTTGTGGACGTGCGGCAGGTCGGGCAGGTCGTGGTCCGGCAGCGGGTCGCCCATGAAGAGCTCCTCGGCGCTGATGAGGTGGGAGACGACGTCCTTGACCGTCCAGCCGGGACAGTCCGTCGGCAGTTCCCACTCGGCGTCCGTGAACCCCTCTCCCAGACCGATGACGGTCCGGACGGTCTGCTCGAACGCCGCCACGTTCTCTTCGAACCCAGGTTGCATGCCCCCGAACCTGCCACGTCAGGAGTCACTTACGCAATGGGCGGGCCCACCGTCCCCTGACCGCTCAGCGCTCCCTCCGCACAAACGTCCCGGCCGGTTCATCCGGAGGTCACGGTGGGTAGGGCCTGGAACATCCCCCGGTCACGCCCGCACGACGACACGCGATCCGAACGGGGGCCGCTTGCGCTGGACCACGGTCATGCCGATCCTCGCCGTCTGCTCGCTGGTCCTGGCATGGGGGCGCACCCTGTCCGGGGCCGTCATCCTCGTGCTGGCGGCGCTGCTGGCCGGCGCGGTGCTCGCCTCCGTCCACCACGCCGAGACGATCGCGCACCGCATCGGCGAGCCGTTCGGCGCGCTGGTCCTGGCGGTCGCGGTGACGGTCATCGAGGTCTCACTGATCATCAGTGTGATGGTCTCCGGCGGGGAGGACGCGGCGAGCCTGGCCCGGGACACCGTCTTCGCCGCCGTCATGATCTGCACCGCCGGCATGGTGGGGCTGTCCCTGATGTTCGGCACGCTCCGCGGCCGGACCGCGGTCTTCAACGCCGAAGGGACCGGGGGCATGCTGGCCACCGTGGCCTCCCTGGTCACCCTGACGATGGTGCTGCCGTCCTTCACCACCGGCCAGCCGGGGCCCCGCTTCACCCCGGCCCAGCTGGCGTTCGCGGCGGTGGCCTCCCTCGTTCTGTACCTGCTGTTCGTGCTGACCCAGACCGTCCGCCACCGCGACTACTTCCTGCCGGTCACCAAGGAGGGAGAGATCCTGACCGAGGAGGACCACGCCGACCCGCCGTCCAGGAGGGACGCTCTGGTCAGCCTCGGCCTGCTGCTGCTGGCGCTGGTCGCGGTGGTCGGCCTGGCCAAGGTCGAGTCCCCCGTGATCGAGAGCGCGGTGCGCGGGGCCGGACTGCCCCACAGCGTCGTCGGAGTGGTCATCGCGCTGCTCGTCCTGCTGCCCGAGACGCTGGCGGCGGTCCGCGCCGCACGCCGCGAACGGCTGCAGACCAGCCTGAACCTGGCGCTCGGCTCGGCCACCGCCAGCATCGGGCTGACCATCCCGGCGATCGCGATCGTCTCGATCTGGGTGGAGGGCCCGCTCATCCTCGGGCTGGGCTCCACCCAGCTGATCCTGCTGCTCCTGATCCTGGGCGTCTCGACCCTCACCGTGGTGCCGGGACGGTCCACGCTCCTGCAGGCGGGCCTTCACCTGGTGATCTTCGCGGCCTTCCTCTTCCTCACGCTCCGGCCCTGACCGCTCAGCCGGGCAGCGCGGCGCAGACGCCGGCCGCGTTGACGGGGTTGCAGCGGGCGTCGGCGAAACCGGGCAGCGCGGCGTAGTAGCCGCTGAACCTGGCCGCCAGGCCGGGCACCGGATAGTCGGTGCTCACCCACTGCGCGCCGCCGGCGAGGGCCTTGTCCCGCAGCGCGGTGGAGCCGGAGCGTGCCTCGGCGGTGTCGGCGTCGGCGCGGGTGCGCACCATGTATCCCTCGCTGACCAGGTCGGGGATGGACGAGGAGGCCGCGTCGTTGCGCTGGACGAACGCCGCGTCGGCCTGCCCTGGCGCGGACGCGGTGAAGACGAGCCTGCCTTCGAGGGCCGGATTGCCCTCCAGGTAACGGGTGCGCTGGGCTGCGTTGTTGTCCTGCAGGAACATCACCTTGCCCCGCACGTCGTCGAGCAGCGGCCAGCCGTCCTGCACGACGGACTCCTCCAGCGTCTTACCGGGCTTGCGCACGTCGTCGGGCGCCAGGATCCGCTCCCTCGGGAACACCGAGAGGATCTCCTGCTCGACGCCGAGCATGCGCTCCCTCGTCCACGTCACCAACTGGATCGGAGGAAGCCCGTTCACGGGGATGTCCAGGCGGTCCTTGAACTCCAGGAGGATCGCGACCGGAACGTGGGACGGGCTGCCGTCGGACCACCGCTTCACCGACCGCAGGCACTCCACGAGCGACAGGCAGTTGCTGCGGTAGTCGATGCCCGCGATGTGCAGCACCTTCGTACCGGGCTCCTTCATCCGGGGGTCGTACTCGGCCTTCTGCCCGGTCAGCAGCCGGATCGCGGGCTTGGCGTACGCGCCGCCCTCGGGGTCGGCGTAGATGTCGAGCTCGATCTGCCGCACATGCTGTCCGGCGAGCTGCTGGTCCAGCGGGGCATGGCTGTACTGCAGCCCCTGCGCGACGCTTCCGGCGACCGTGGAGATGGGTCCGTACTCCGACTGCGGCGGCTCGATGTGGTAGCTGTTGTGGCTTCCGATGACCTGGATCTGGTTGAGCCGCAGCTGAGGCACCGCGGCTTCGGAACGTGAGGCGGGCCAGGACGACAGCACCATGGCGAGCGCGGTGAGGAGCGCGAGCACCGGAAGGCCCAGGGCTGCGATACGCAGCGAGCAACCAATCATGATCCGGAAATGAATCGCATCCCATATACGCCGTCAAGGGCCTTCTGGACCCGGCGCTTTCCCGGCCGAAATCAGAAATCGCCTTCGGCCACCTGGAAGACGGTCAGCCCCAGAGCGCGCCAGGCTTCCACCACCTGATTACGGTCGTCCAATACGCACGTCACGTCATAGGCGTCGCGTACATGGGCGTCGAAGAGCTCCACCTTGACGAGGGAATCCCGGCGGTTGTCCTTATGCGCTCGCATGTGCAGTGCGTCGAACGGGACGCCCACATGCTTTTCCAACCACGTTTCGGTCTCCGCGCGGCAGTTGTCCGAGCGTCCCGACAGGAACACCACCCGGTGTCCCGCCGCGTGCATGGCGCGGATGACGGCGATGACGGGGGTGTTCGGCAAGTCCTGGTGCACCCGGGTGTGGTCGTACGGGCTGCGCCCGGAGATCAGTGCGGTGGTTCCGTCGATGTCGACCAGGACGGCCTTCGGCGTGCCCGGCCGAGGTTCGTAGGGCACCAGCTCGACCGGAGGCTGTTCGTCCGGCAGCGGCAAGGGCAGTTTCCGACCCGCCAGGAATCGCAGGTGCAAGTCACGGATGCGTTCCTCGCCGACGGGCTCCGCACGTGCGGCGTCACGCTCCAGGCACATCTCCAGCGGGACGTGCGTGAAGTCGTGCACTTCGAACTCCGCCCCGGCCTGCAGTGCCAGCCGCGCCAGCGCACGGACGTTCCACTGCGGCAGGTTCGTGTCATCGCAGACGACGTCGTAGCCGCCCCCGAGCAGGCGGCTGAGGGCCTCGTCCCGGACGGCGAGGACCCGCTGCTCCGTCACGCCCTTGATGTACGCGCCCTCGTCGAGCATCCGGCGCAGTTCGTCGCGGTTGACCCGGACACGGCGTTCCCGGTCCTCGGCGACCCAGGCACGGGCCCAGGTCGTCTTCCCCGAAGCGGGCAGGCCGCGGGTGATGTGCAGAGTCGGCATGTCAGGAGACGTCCTCGGAGAGAGTGAAGGGACGGTCGTCCCCGGAGGGCTTGAGCGAGTGCCAGATCCGCGCCGACGGGTCCTTGCCGTCCAGGACCTGGAACAACCAGCCCCGCAGGGGGGAGCGCGAGGCCAGCGCCGCGTAGTCCTTGCGGCCCCACCCGTCGGGCAGCGCCACGACGATCGCCGCGTGCTCGGCCTCGATTCGCGCGAGCAGCTCCCGCTGCCGGTCCGCCAGACCGCGGGCCATGTCGCGTACCCAGCCGTGGAACTCATCGGGCAGTCCCTCGCAGATGGCGGCGGTGTCCTCGCCCGCACCGAGCCGCTCCCACACGACCCGGGCGTTCAGGCCGGTGATCACGCGGTGCAGCGCGAGGTAGTCGTCCTGCTTGAGCTTGACCATCAGGTCGACCGCGCCGTCCCGGCCCGGCAGCCGCACGATCAGGCCCTCGGCGCCCGGCCGGGGCGGCGCGGCCAGCGCCTCCCGCAGCGTCCCGTAGGCGAACCTCTCCACGGCCGGCCCCGGCCAGCCGTCCACCTCGGCGGGCCGGCCGGTGGCGATGTCCACTCCGCCGAGCAGCACCAGGTCGTCGAGGCCTCCGTAGTCGCAGACGATCCGATTGGCCGGGTAGATGATCTCGAACAGGCAGGTGACGCCCTCGGGCACCTTCATCCGGTCGGCATACCGCTCCCGCCACACCTCGGTGGCGTGCAGCGCCTGGTCGCTGGTGAAGGAGCCACGGGTGGCGACCGCGTACCCGTCCGGCGTCGGGTACAGCACGCCGAGGCTCCCGTCTGCCTTGTCCGCCACGACGGCGGGGGCGTCGAGGTCGAAGGCGCCCTCGGGGTACTCGCCGTAGTTGAAGAACTTGGGATAGGGGCGGGCGACGATCCTGTCCGCCTCGTCCACCACCAGACCGCGGCAGAACCTGGTCACCTCGGTCCAGGCCCGCTCGTACTGGGTCTTCTCGGTGTAGTTGAGAATCCGCAGCGGCAGCTCCGGATGGGTCTGCTCCCTGACGTATCCCCCCGCGACCGCGTCCGCCAGCCGAGCGGGGTCGAACAGATCGCTGAGGTGGGGGCGCACCGGGAGTTCCTCTCGTATGGGGTTTGAACCCCGCCATAGTGCCGCAAAAGCCTCCTTCCGATCACTCGATTAATCCCGCACGGGCACCGGCCGCCGATCGAGTAAGATCACGCCACCTCCCCGGCCCGGAAGGCGACCCCCATGCGCGCAGGCGCCGCGACGCTCGTTCTCGGCGTCGTCCTGATGAGCACGGCCTCCACGGCTCAGGCCGCCCCCGTCGAGCCGTCCTCCAGCGGCCTGGTGGTGCACACCACCGTCACCACCGGCCAGCCGCGGCGCGGCGTCCGGGTCGAGGCTCAGACGTGGGTCGCGGCCACCGGCACCGCCGCGGAGAACGCCACGTTGTCCTTCTCCACCGAGCCCCGCTCCGGGGTGCGGATCTCAGCGGTCTGCACGCTCGCCTCGCAGGGCCACTGCAAGCTCGGCGACGTGGAGGCCGGGGGGACGACGGTGCCCTTCACCGTCGAGGTCCCGGCGGGGAGCACCCCGCTGACCCTCACCATCGGAGCCTTCGCCCGGGCGGGCGACACGCGGTCCGCCGAGGAGTACACGAAGATCACGTTCGCGCCGGCGGACCGGAGGACAGGGTCTCCGTCGCCCCCTCCTTCCCCGACCGCCTCCCCGCGTCCGACGCGGACGACCCCGTCCGCGACGGCGGCTCCCCCGCCCTCCGCCGCCGCCGAGAGTCCGCCCGAGGGCTCCGCGCCGTCCACGACCGCGTCCGCCCGGACCCCGGCCGTGGCCGACCCCTCCGGCGCGCTCGGCCTGCCCTCCGCATCCCCGACGGACGGTTCCAGCCCGTCGGGGTACCCCTTCACAGCGCAGCCGGCCTCCTCACCGCCCGGCACCGGGACCACGCTCGTCGGCGAGGAGGTGCCGCCGGCGCTGGCGCTGGGCCAGAGCATCTGGCTCGGGGTCCTGCTGGCCGCCTGCGCCCTGGCCGCCGCGCTGGCGTTCCGGCGCGGCGCGCGGATCCGGCGGCGGCCGGAGGACCCCCCGAGCACCGGGAAGCACCGGCCCAAGGGCGCCTGATCCGACCCCCGGGGGGACGGGCCGGACGACCCTGTCAGGCCTTGGTGACCTCGACCATGTCGAAGTCCTCCTTGGCGGCGCCGCAGTCGGGGCAGCGCCAGTCCTCGGGGATGTCCTCCCAGCGGGTACCCGGGGCGATGCCCTCGTCCGGCCAGCCCTGTTCCTCGTCGTAGATGAGGCCGCAGACCAGGCATTCCCAGGTCTTGTACACCATCACAGCTCCTCGAAGTCGATCTTCTCCCGAACACCGCAGTCCGGGCAGCACCAATCATCGGGTACGGACGTCCAGGGCGTTCCCGCGGGGAAACCCTCACGAGGCTCGCCCTTCACCTCGTCATAGACATATGCGCAGACAGTGCACTGAAAGAGGCTCACGCGGCCACTCCATAACGATCGTATTTCCCGGGCTGGACGTTGGCCCGCCCGAAGTCGCCGCCGTAGTGGGCGAGGACCCTCTTGTCCATGACGCGGCGCCACAGCGGAGGAACGTAGGCCAGGACGATCATCGTGGCGTAGCCCGACGGCAGCTCGGGCGCCTCGTCGAAGTGGCGGAGCGCCTGATAGCGGCGGGTGGGGTTGGCGTGGTGGTCGCTGTGCCGCTGCAGGTGGTACAGCAGGACGTTCGAGGTGATGTTGTTGCTGTTCCAGCTGTGCTGGGGCGTGCAGCGCTCGTACCGCCCGCCGGAGGTCTTCTGCCGCAGCAGTCCGTAGTGCTCCAGGTAGTTCACCACTTCCAGCAGCGAGAATCCGAAGACCGCCTGGACGGCCAGGAGCGCCCAGATGCCCGGGCCGAACACCGCGATGAGCGCGCCGAACAGCACGACGGTCATCACCCAGGCGTTGAGCACGTCGTTGCGCAGCGTCCAGGGACCCTTGCCGGTGCGGGCGAGACGGGCCTTCTCCAGATGCCAGCCGGACTTCAGGCTCCCCCACACGCTGCGCGGAAGGAAGCGCCAGAACGACTCTCCGAGACGGGAGCTGGCCGGGTCCTCCGGGGTGGCGACCCGCACGTGGTGGCCCCGGTTGTGCTCGATGTAGAAGTGTCCGTACGCGGTCTGCGCGAGTGCCACCTTGGACAGCCAGCGTTCCAGCGACTCCTTCTTGTGACCGAGCTCATGCGCTGTGTTGATGCCGATCCCGCCGACGGTTCCGACGGTGAGCGCGAGACCGAGCTTGTCCACCGCCGACAGGTCTCCGTACGTCCACACCGCGCACGCCATCACCAGTCCCGCGTACTGCAGGGGCAGGAACAGGTAGGTGCACCAGCGGTAGTAGCGCTGCGCCTCCAGCCACTCCAGCACGCTCTCGGGCGGGTTGGCGGCGTCCTTGCCGACCAGCTGGTCCAGCAGGGGGAAGATCCCGAACATCAGGATCAGGCCCGACCACCAGAAGAGCCCCAGGCCGGTGAGCCCGACCAGGCCCCAGGCGATGAACGGGAACGCCGGGACGATCAGCCCGAGCAGCCACAGGAACTTCTTCCCGTCCGCCCAGGGGGTCTCGCTGCTCTCCATGAGCGACCTCCACTTGACACTTCCACTAGGAACTGTCCAGAAACTAGACATAGACTGGGTTGAGTGTCAATAGCCGTTAGGATCACCTTCGATGACCGAATACCGGGAGTCCGTGCGCTCCCTCCTCAAAGAACGGCTGCTCGACGCCGCCTACGAACGGGTGACGGCGGACGGCTGGGACAGGCTGCGCATGGCGCACATCGCCGCCGCCGCGGGCGTCAGCCGGCAGACGGTCTACACCGAGTACGGCTCCAAGGACGCCATCGGCCAGGCCCTCGTCATGCGCGAGGTCGAACGTTTTCTGACCGGCATCGGCGAGCAGTTGGACGCCCACCCCGAGGACCCCCGCGAGGCCGTCCGCGCCGCGGTGTACTTCACCCTCACCGCGGCCGCGGACAACCCGCTCCTCAAGAGCATCCTCACCAGCTCACGCGGCGGAGACGACGACCTCCTGGCCCATCTGACGACCCGGTCGGAGCCCCTGCTGGAGACCGCCAGCGCCATGCTGCGCGACTACGCCGCGAAGGCCTGGCCCTTCATCGCCCCGGACCCCCGCGACCTGGCGATCGAGACGGTCGTGCGCCTCACCGTCAGCCACATCGTCCAGCCCAGCGCGCCGCCCGACGTCACCGCCGACCGCGTCGCCCTGGCCCTGGCCCGCATAGCCCTCCTCCCCGAGGACCGCGAACCCTAGGACGCCTCCGCGACGAACCGCCGGTAGACCTCGAAGGCGGGCTTGGGCGTGTAGTCATCGCGCGGCCGACCCGGTAGCTCCCCTTAGGAGGCGCCGGGGTCTGCGCCGGCCGCCAGGAGGGAGCCCGCGAGGATGAGGACGAAGGCGACGGCGATGCCCAGGGTCAGGGGCTCGTCCAGGAAGGCGACGCCCGCGGCGACCGCCACGGCCGGGTTCACATAGGTGAAGACCAGGGAACGGGAGGAGCCGACCTCCCGGATGAGCGCCAGGAACACCACGAACGCCAGTCCCGTGCAGACGACGCCGAGCACGGCCAGAGCGGTCAGGGCCTCGCCGGAAGGGACGTGCGCGGGCCGGGTCAGCGCGGCGGGAAGGGCGTAGAAGAGGGCTCCGCCGGTCAGGCAGACGGCGGTCAGCGGAAGCGACGGCACGTCCTGCAGGTACCGGGAGACGATGAGGGGGGCGGTGGCGTAGCACACCGTGACCAGCAGCATCTCGGCGACGGCCAGTGCCTCGCCCCCGGCCAGACCCGGCGCTGCCAGCAGGGCGACGCCGCCGAAGCCCAGGGCGAGCCCGGCCCAGCGGCGCGGGCTCAGGCGCTCGGCTCCGCCGGTGGCCTTGGCCAGCAGGACGCTGAGAACGGGGGTGAAGGCCACCAGCAGGCCGGCGAAGGAACTGGAGATCTCCTGCTCCGCGTGGGCCAGCAGCACCCAGGAGATGACGATCTCCAAGGCCGCGAAGGCGGCGGCCGGGCGCCAGTACCGGCGCCAGGGGACCCGGCGGATCCCGGGCAGGGCGAACGGCAGCAGGAGGAGCGCGCCGACAGCGGTCCGAGTGAAGACCAGGACCGAAGCCGACACCTCCTCCACGGCCACCTTGATGAACAGATAGGGAACGCCCCAGATCACGCTCATCGCCAGGAAGAGGACCCAGCCTCGGCGGCTCATCCGACTCCTCAGAAGGGGGGGTGAATACTACGGCTCCTACCCGGTGACCGAGGAGGCCTCGGTGAGGGCGGTGAGCTCCTCGCGGGTCAGCTCCAGGTCGGCGAAGGCCAGGAGCGGCGGCAGCTGCTCGGGAACGCGGGCGCTCGCCAGGGGGGCGACGACCGTCGGCTGCGCGGCCAGCCAGGCCAGCGCCACGGTCGCCACCTCGACGCCGTGGGCCGCGGCCGCCGCGTCGAGGGCCTCCAGCACCTTCGCTCCCCGTGCCGTCTCCAGGTGCCGGACGGCGCCCCGGGCGCGGGCGCTGCCGACGTCCGGGCCGCCCGGCCGGTACTTGCCGGTGAGGAAGCCCATGGCCAGCGCGTAGTAAGGGATGGCGGACAGGCCGTGCTCGGCGGCCAGCTCCGCCTTCTCTCCCTCATAGGTCTCCCGGGACACCAGGTTGTAGTGCGGCTGGATCGCTATGTACTTGGCCAGGCCCTCCCGGTCGGAGAACTCCAGCGACGCCCTCAACCGTTCGGGCGAGATGTTCGAGACGGCGATGTGGCGGACCTTCCCCTCCCTGACCAGGCCGTCCAAGGCGGTGATGATGTCCTCCACCGGCACGCTCTCGTCGTCGAAGTGCGTGTAGTAGAGGTCGATGCGGTCGGTGCCGAGCCGCCGCAGCGACGCCTCGGCCCCCGCCCGGATCGTCTCGGAGCGCAGCCCCTTGAACTCCGGATGTGAGCCGACCTTGGTGGCCACCACGATCTCGTCCCGGTTGCCCCGCGCCGCCATCCAGCGTCCGATGATCAGCTCGGACTCGCCGCCGGAGTTGCCCGGCACCCACGCCGCGTAGGAGTCGGCGGTGTCGACGAAGTTGCCGCCCGCCGCCGCGTAGGAGTCCAGGACGGCGAAGGAGGCCTGTTCGTCCGCCGTCCAGCCGAAGACGTTCCCGCCGAGGTTGAGCGGGTGTACGAGCAGGTCGGAATCACCGATGCGCTTCAAGGTCATGACCGCCCGAACCACGACCGGAGGAGTGTCATTCCCGTCGTTACCGGATCTTCTCCCGCGCTTCTCCGGGACTTCGGCCTCAAGCGGGCCCTTCCGCCTCCTCCGCCGGCTCATCGAGCCGGATCCGGACGCCCACGGTGCCCGTGTCGCCGCGCCTCAGCCGGCTGCCGAACAGGGTGAGCGTTCCCATCAGCCCGTACTTGCTGCGGATCAGCGTCCGGTAGGCCTGGCTGTCCTCCGCGCTGCACACCTCGGCGGTGCCGGGCAGCGCGTCCCCCGTCGGGTTTCCCCGCATGTCGCAGGGGGCGACCAGGACATCGGAGCGGTTGCGGATCCGCTTCACCTTGCCGGAGTCCGCCGCCGTCCAGATCCCCAGCGCGTCGCCGTCCCTGACGACCCAGACGGGAGTGGGGACCGCCCGGCCGTCCTTGCGGTAGGTGGTCACCAGCACGTACTTCTCGCTCGCGAGCCGCGCCAGCGGTGATTGATCCATTACCGCATCATAAGCCGGTTCAGTCGGTGGCCAGCCGAGCGTGCAGGTGAGTGTCGTGCAGCAGCCCGTCCCCGCCCCGGAACTGGGAGCGCTGCACGCCCTCCAGCAGGTAGCCGTTCTTCTCGGCGACCCTGCAGGAGGCGTCGTTGCCGACCGAGTGGATCAGGGTCAGCCGGGCCAGTCCGAGGGTGGCGAACACCCAGCCGGTGACGCAGCGGACCGCGGTGCTCGCCGCCCCCCGGCCCCGCGCCCAGGGGGCGACGCGGTAGCCGATCTCGGCCGCGGAGTTCTCCTCGTCGAGGTCGAAGACCATGACATGGCCGGCGTACCGCTCGGTGGTGGACTCCAGGATCGAGAAGACGATCCGGTCCTCCCAGCCCGTCCACTGGAGCAGCTGTTCGCGGGCCTGCTCCTCTGTGGTCACGCTGTTCAGCCTGGGGGTGTACAGCCGCACCCCCGGGTCGGCCGCCAGGTCCAGCAGGTCCGCGGCTTCGCTCTCCCGGGGCGGCCTCAGGTGCCACAGGCCCGCGGTGATCTCGGTGTGCTCGATCCTGTCCACCCGGGTGATTGTGCCACCACCGCCCGGTCGTTTCACCCGGATGTCCCACGATCAATGGATTTCACGCGAGAGTTAATATTTCCCACTCCTCCCTCTTGCAAAAATCCAGAACACGGAAAATGCCCCCAATTCCGGCAAATCATAAAAACCAAAGACCAATAAATCGAGAAATATCGACGAGAACCTCCGGAGACCCATCACAGGTCCGATAACACCATGTTCTAGCATGTCAGACAGCATGCTCAAATCGCATGAATTGTGATTTATACATTTCGTCATGGTACATAGTTGCCTGACGAGGTCACAGAGGAAAACAGGGAGACGAATCCCGTATTTCTTTCGCGAGGCTCGTCCCAACGCCATCCCCGGACTCTTATTTTGAGAGGTCGCAGAAGGAGGCTAGAATGTCGACGATTACACGGGGCTGGCAGATCCCGGGTTATACCGAGCTCGGGGAACTGGGCTCGGGTGCCTTCGGACGGGTGATACTCGCCGAGCACAAGGAGCACGGGGACCAAGTCGCCGTGAAGTACCTGTCGGAACCGCTGGTGACCGACGAGCGGTTCCGGTCGGAGTTCCGCGCCGAGGCCAGGCTGCTGTCGGACCTGGACTCCCAGCACGTCGTCCGGCTGCGCGAGTACGTCGAGACCCTCGACGGGGCCGCCATCGTCATGGACCTGGTCGACGGGGTGTCCCTGCGGCAGGTGCTGGACCACAACGGGGCCGCCATCCCGGAGGCCGCGCTGGCCGTCCTCAAAGGCTCCCTGCTGGGGCTGGCCGACGCGCACGCCGCGGGCGTCGTCCACCGCGACTACAAACCCGAGAACGTCCTCATCGCCAGGACCGGCGTCTCCACGCTGGTCGACTTCGGCATCGCGGTGCGCTCCGGCAGCACGCCCCAAGTCGCGGGCACCCCCTCGTACATGCCGCCGGAGCAGTGGGAGAACGGCGCGGCCACCCCCGCCGGGGACATCTACTCCGCCACCGCCGTCTTCTTCGAGTGCGTGACCGGCCGCCGCCCCTTCCGCGCCCCCTCCCTGGAGGCTCTGGCCCTCAAGCACCGGCAGGCGCCGATCCCCGACAAGGAGGCGCCCGAGCCGGTGCGCTGGCTGATCCGGCGCGGGCTGGCCAAGGACCCGGAGGAACGCCCGCAGAGCGCGGTGGCCTTCGTCGAGGAGCTCCAGGTCGTCGCCGAGGCCGCCTACGGCAAGGAGTGGGAGCGCCGCGCCCTGTTCTTCCTGGCCACCGCGGTCTCCACCGTCCTGAGCACTCCCGAGCAGGACAGGACGCTGCCCGAGATCGGCGGCCCCGGCCAGATCTCGCACGTGGTGACCAGGCTCAGGAACCGCCGGATCCGCCCGAACCTGCCGGGCTTCCAGCCTTCCAGGGTCTCCCGCGCGGCCCTCGGCAAGGCCGCGGGCGTCATCCTGGTGAGCGGTGTCATGGTGGGCGGGGCGCTGGTCGCGGTGAACCGTTCGGAGTCGGCCGGGCGGCAGTCCCAGCCCGTACCGACGTACACCAGCACCGACGAGGTCAAGCCTCCGCCGGTGGTCGTCCCCTCCCCCGCCGCCGGCCGGACCACCTCTGTCCCCGACGTCGTCGGGCTCGGCCAGATCACCGCACTGCAGCGCATCCGGCAGGCCGGGCTGGTGGCCAGGATCGAGGGCTCGGGCTCCAAGCGGCCGCCCGGCACCGTCGTCGCCGCCGACCCCAAGTCCGGGACGCGGGTGCCGCGCGGCTCCACGGTGACCCTGACCGTCGCGGATGTCCCGCCCGGCGAGCAGGTGAGCGTCCCGCCGCTGCGCGGACTCACCTACGAGGACGCCGTCAGCGCGCTGAAGGCCCTCAAACTCACCTTCGCCTGGACGGTCAAGGAGACCGACGAGGTGGAGCAGGGCATGGTCATCGCCACCGACCCGTCGACCGGACGCCTGGTCGACCAGGGCGGCAGGGTGCTGCTCACCATCGCCAAGGCGCCGCCCCCGGCCAAGGTCAAGCTGCCGGACCTGACCGGCAAGCCGGTCGAGGAGGCGGTCGCCACGCTGCGGCGGCTGAAGCTCAAGGTCACCCAGAGGCCGCAGAAGACCAGGGAGCATCCGCCCGGGCTGGTGCTCTCCACCGCGCCGGGCTCGGGCACGACGGTCACCGCGGGCTCCACCGTGGCCCTCGTCGTCTCGCTGGAGCCCGACCAGGTGCTGGTGCCCGACCTCACCGGGCTGACCGCCGCCGAGGCCTCCGCCGCGCTGCGCCGGACGGACCTGGGAGTGATCCGCGCGGTGCGGGAGACCACGGACGTCCCCGAAGGCCGGGTCGCCGCCTCGTCCCCCGCGGCCGGGCAGCCGGCCGACCCCGGCAGCAAGGTGACCGTCTACGTGGCCAGGGCGCCCCGCGTGCAGGTGCCGTCGGTGCGCGGGCTGAGCTGGGAGGACGCCGCGCGGCAGCTGAGCGGGGCCGGGTTGGAGCCGGTCCGGCACCCGGTGGAGAGCGACCTCGCCGAGGGAAGCGTGCTGGGCACCGACCCCGCCGCCGGGACGAGGGTCGCCCCCGGTTCACGGGTGACCGTCGACGTCGCCAAGGCCGCCCCCGTAGTGGTGCCGGACCTGTCGGGCATGAGCGCCGCGCAGGCCCGGTCCGCGCTGCAGGCCAGGGGACTGACCGGCCGTGCGAGCGGCGGCGAGTGCTCGGGCTGCACCGTGAAGGGCCAGTCGCCCGCCGCGGGCACCGCCGTGGCCAAGGGCACGGCCGTCACCTTCGCCCTGGCCGCGCCCCCTACGGAGAAGCCGGACCCCAAGCCCGAGCCGGAACCGAAGCCGTCGGACCCGCCCTCCACCGAGCCCACGGGATGACGCGGGGCCGGGAGCGGTTCCCGCTCACCCGGCCCACGCAAGACCCCGCACGCCGCCCGGCCCCGCAGGATCGAGGGGCCGGGCGGCGTGCGGGGTCACACGGTCGTCGCCCGCACACAGCAGACGTCGGGCAGGTGCGCGGCGACGGTCGTCCAGGAGCCGCCTTCGTCGGCGGAGGCGAAGACCTCGCCGGACCGGCTGCCGAAGTAGACGCCGGCGGGGGCGGCGTCGTCCGCGCACATGGCGTCCCGCAGGACCGACGGGTAGAAGGACTCCTGGGGCAGGCCCTCGGTGAGCGCCTCCCAGGAGGCTCCGGCGTCGCGGGAGCGGAACACCCGGCAGCGGTGATCGCAGGGATAGCGTCCGCGCTCGTCCCCGTTGATGGGGAAGGTGTAGATCGTCCCTGGGCGGTGCGGGTGGGCGACCATGGCGAACCCGAAGTCGCCGGGCAGCCCGTCGGCGATGGACACCCAGGTGGAACCGCCGTCGTCGGAGCGGTAGACGCCTCCGTGGTTCTGCAGGTAGAGCCGTCGCGGGTCCCCGCAGTCCCGCGCGACCTTGTGCACGCACTGCCCGAACTCCGGCTGGGGGTCGGGCAGGAAGTCGGCCTGGACGCCGGTGTTGGACGCCGTCCAGGAGTCTCCGCCGTCACGGGTGCGGTAGACCCCGCCCGTGGACATGGCCACGAGCACCTCGGACGGATCCTCCGGGTGCGGCAGGATCGTGTGGATGGCCTGCCCGCCGAACCCCGCCTCCCAGCGCGGCCGGTGCGGGTGGTCCCACAACGGCTTGACGAGTTCGAACGTCCGGCCCCCGTCGTCGGAGGTGAACAGGGCGGACGGCTGGGTGCCGGCGTAGAGTCGCCCGGACGGCCCGACCGCCAGCTGCCACACCCGTTCCAGCGAGGTGCCCGTGTCCTCGGGGAAGACGGGACGGCCGAGCTCGTTCCAGGTGGCGCCGCCGTCCTCGCTCGCCGACACGACGGGCCCGTAGACCGGGTCGCTCAGCCCGGCCAGGAGCCGGGGCCCGTCGAAGCAGAGGCTGTAGACCTCCGACATCGGGAACCTCGGCTCCTCCACCTCCCAGGTGCGCCGGTTCTCACTGCGGGCCAGGAAAAGGCCCTTGACGGTTCCGATGGCGAGCAGGACGGACATCGCGACCTCCCGGACGGGTTCGTTTCCGCCCGAGCCTAGTTGGCCGAGCGCCTCCGGTCCGTCACTTTCCGCAGTCAGACGTTGCGCCGGTACTGGCCTCCGACCTCGAAGAACGCGTCGGTGATCTGCTGCAAGGAGCAGACGCGGGCGGTGTCCATGAGTTCGGCGAACACGTTGCCGCCCTCGCGGACGGTCTGCTTCAGCCGCGCCAGCGCGGCCTCGGCCTCCGCCCGGTTCCCGGCCTGGAAGTCGCGGACGCGGGTGAGCTGCGAGCGCTTCTCGGTCTCGGTGGCGCGGGCCAGTTCGATGACGGGCGGAGAGGCCTGCGTGTCCGGGGACCGGAAGGTGTTGACGCCGATGATGGGCAGTGTCCCGTCGTGCTTGCGCTGCTCGTACAGCATCGACTCGTCCTGGATCCGGCCGCGCTGGTAGCCGGTCTCCATGGCGCCCAGGACGCCTCCGCGTTCGCTGATGCGGTCGAATTCGGTGAGGACGGCTTCTTCGACGAGGTCGGTGAGCTGGTCGATGATGAACGACCCCTGCAGGGGGTTCTCGTTCATCGCCAGGCCCCATTCCCGGTTGATGATCAGCTGGATGGCCAGGGCGCGGCGCACCGATTCGGCGGTCGGGGTGGTGACGGCCTCGTCGTAGGCGTTGGTGTGCAGGCTGTTGCAGTTGTCGTAGAGGGCGATGAGGGCCTGCAGGGTGGTGCGGATGTCGTTGAAGTCCATCTCCTGGGCGTGCAGGGAGCGGCCCGAGGTCTGGATGTGGTACTTCAGCTTCTGCGAGCGCTCATCGGCGCCGTAGCGCTCCCGCATGGCGACGGCCCAGATCCTTCTGGCGACGCGGCCGAGCACGCTGTATTCGGGGTCCATGCCGTTGGAGAAGAAGAACGACAGGTTCGGCGCGAAGTCGTCGATGTCCATCCCGCGCGCGAGGTAGGCCTCGACGTAGGTGAACCCGTTGGCGAGGGTGAAGGCGAGCTGGCTGATGGGATTGGCGCCGGCTTCAGCGATGTGGTAGCCGGAGATGGAGACGGAGTAGAAGTTGCGCACGCGGTTGGCGATGAACCACTCCTGGATGTCGCCCATCATGCGCAGGGAGAACTCCGTGGAGAAGATGCAGGTGTTCTGGCCCTGGTCCTCCTTGAGGATGTCGGCCTGCACCGTGCCGCGCACCGTCTGGAGCACGCCCGCACGGATCCGGGCCGCCTCCTCCTGCGACGGCTCCCGCCCCTCCTCGGTGCGGAAGGCCTCCAGGCCCTGGTCGATCGCGGTGTTGAGGAAGAACGCCAGGATCGTCGGCGCCGGGCCGTTGATGGTCATCGACACCGAGGTGGTGGGCGAGGCCAGGTCGAACCCGGCGTAGAGGGCCTTCATGTCCTCCAGGGTCGCCACGGAGACACCCGAGGTGCCGACCTTGCCGTAGACGTCGGGGCGCTCGTCAGGGTCGCGGCCGTACAGGGTGACGGAGTCGAACGCCGTCGACAGGCGGGTGGCGGGTGCGTCGGCCGACAGGAGCTTGAAGCGGCGGTTGGTGCGGAACGGGTCACCCTCGCCGGCGAACATCCGGGCCGGGTCCTCGCCGTCGCGCTTGAAGGGGAACACCCCGGCGGTGAAAGGGAAGAAGCCCGGCAGGTTCTCCGAGCGCAGGAACCGCAGCAGGTCCCCGTGGTCGGCCAAGCGCGGCAGCGCCACCCGCGGGATCTTGTTGCCCGACAGGGATTCACGGGTCAGCGCCACCCGCACCTCCCGATCGCGCACCTTGAAGACGTGCTCGTCGCCGGTGTAGGAGGCGACGCGTTCGGGCCACTCGGCCAGCAGGCCCGTGGCTTCGGGCGAGACGTCCTGCTCGGCCTCGGTGATCAGCGCCTCCACCTGCCGGGCCGCGTCGCCGGAGCCCGCCTCCAGCGCGGCCCGCGCGGTGCCCAGGTGCTGGATCTTGCGGACGGCTTCGGCCTGCCGTTCGGTCTCGGCGTGGTAGCCGCGGACGGTCTCGGAGATCTCCGACAGGTAGCGGATGCGGGCGGGCGGGATGATCTGCGCGGTCCGGGTGCTGGCCTTGACCTCCACCCGGGGCAGCACGCCCTCCTCCACCGGCAGCCCCTTGCCGGCCAGCAGCCCCAGCAGATGCTGGTAGAGGGCGGTCACCCCGTCGTCGTCGAAGGTCGCGGCGCTGGTGCCGAACACCGGCATGTCCTCCGGCCTGGAGCCGAACGCCTCGCGGTTGCGGATCATCTGGCGGGAGACGTCGCGCAGCGCGTCCGCCGCGCCCCGGCGCTCGAACTTGTTGACCGCCACCACGTCGGCGAAGTCCAGCATGTCGATCTTCTCGAGCTGGGAGGCCGCGCCGAACTCCGGCGTCATCACATACAACGAGACGTCCACATACGGGACGATCGCGGCGTCACCCTGGCCGATGCCCGGGGTCTCCAGGATCACCAGATCATGCGTGGCCTTGCAGGCGGTGATGATCGCCTCGATGTGCTCGGGCAGCTCCCGGCCGCCCCGGGTCGCCAGCGAGCGGAAGAAGACCCGGTCGCCGTCCAGGGAGTTCATCCGGATGCGGTCGCCCAGCAGCGCCCCGCCGCCGCGGCGCCGGGTCGGGTCGACGGCCAGCACCGCCACGCGCAGCTTGTCCTGCTGATCGACGCGCAGCCGGCGCAGGAACTCGTCGGTCAGCGAGGACTTGCCCGAGCCGCCCGTGCCGGTGATGCCCAGTACCGGCACCCTGCGGGCGGCCCCGGCCAGCGCCGGGTCCAGCGGGGCCCCCTGCTGGAGGCAGGTGATGGTGCGGGCCAGCGCGGCGCGCTCGCCCGCCAGCACCGCCTCGGCCGGCGCGGGCCGCTCGGCCAGGTCGACGTCGCAGTCCCTGACCAGTTCGTTGATCATGCCGGGCAGGCCGAGGCGCTGCCCGTCCTCGGGGGAGAAGATCCGCACCCCGGCCGCGGCCAGCCGCTCGATCTCGGCCGGGACGATCACGCCTCCGCCGCCGCCGAAGACCTTGGCGTGGTCGGCGCCCGCCTCCTTCAGCGCCCGCCCCAGGTACTCGAAGTACTCGACGTGCCCGCCCTGGTAGGAGCTGACGGCCACACCCTGGGCGTCCTCCTCCACGACGGCCGCGACGACCTCCCGTACCGAGCGGTCGTGCCCGAGGTGCACCACCTCGGCGCCCTGCGCCTGCAGGATGCGGCGCATGATGTTGATCGACGCGTCGTGCCCGTCGAACAACGACGCCGCCGTCACGAACCGCACCGGGTGCCGCGGCCTGTGCAGATCCATTGCGAACCCTCCGGTTTCCCGTCTGGACGAAGGACTTGGAAGCCAAGAGCTTTGAAGTCCAATATTTTGAAGCTAAAGTAATTCTAGAACAGGCGGGCCGTCAACCGGCCCCCTCCCCTACGGTGGAGCCGTGACCTTCGATCCCCTCGCCGAGGCGCACCGACAGTGGAGCGCCCGCTGGCCCGACCAGGCCGACCACATGGCCGCGGTCACCTCGGTCATGCGCGCCCAGCAGCTGCTGCTCAGCCGTATCGAGAACATCCTCAAACCGCACGGCCTGACCTTCGCCGCCTACGAGGCGCTGCGCCTGCTGGCCTTCAGCAGCACCGGCTCGCTGCCCATGGGCAAGATGGGACAGCGCCTGCTGGTCCACCCCGCCAGTGTCACCAACGTGATCAGCCGGCTGGAGGCGCGCGGCCTGGTCACCCGCTCCCCCAGCCCGCACGACCGCCGGGTCGTCCTGGCCTCCCTCACCCCCGAGGGCCGCGCCCTGGCGGAGGAGGCCACCGAGACCATGCACCGGGCCCGCTTCACCCTGCCCGGGCTCAGCCAGGAGGACGCGCGGGCCGTCACCAGCGTCCTGCACACACTGCGTGCCTCGGTCGACGACGTCGAATGAACCCCCACCCCCCGAGGACCTAGTCCTTGAGAGTGAGGTGTCCACCCTCCTGAGAGCCAGTCCTCGATTGGCTCTCACGACCGGTCCGCCCGCGATCTTCGGCTCCGTAACGTCGGACTTCAGGTCTCCCGAGGAGGAACATGACGACGACCGAGCTTCCCCCTGTGCTCCCCGCTTCCGCCAGGGGCAGCGACTTCACCCCGCTGGCCCGAAGGGTCCGCGAGAGCGGACTGATGCGCCGCCGCACCGGCTACTACACCGCCTCGATCGCCCTGAACCTGCTGGGCACCGCCGCCGTCTGGGTCGGGGTGGCCCTGACCGGCTCCTGGTGGTCGGTCCTGCTGGCCGTCCCCGCCGCGCTCCTCTCCTCCAGGACGGGCTTCCTCGGGCACGACGCCGGCCACAAGCAGATCGCCTCGTCCGCCAGGACCAACCGCAGGCTGGGCCTGCTGCTGGGCGACCTCATGCTGGGGATGAGCCACGGCTGGTGGAACGCCAAGCACAACCTGCACCACGCCCACCCCAACCACGCCGAGAAGGACCCCGACGTCGGGGCCGGCGCCCTGGTGTGGACGCCCGAGCAGGCCGCGGAGCGCAGCAGCGGGGTGCTGGGCTGGCTGAGCCGCAACCAGGCCCGGCTCTTCTTCCCGATGCTGCTGCTGGAGGGGCTGAGCCTGCAGGTCTCCAGCATCCGCGACCTGAAGAACCGCGACCCGCGTGAGCGCCGCGTCGAAGGCGTCCTGCTGGCCCTGCACCTCGTCGGCTACCTGGCCCTGGCCTTCCTGCTGATGCCCCCGGCCGTCGCGGTGGTCTTCATCGCCGCCCACCAGGGCCTGTTCGGGTTCCACCTGGGCTGCGCGTTCGCGCCCAACCACAAGGGCATGCCGATGCCGGGCCCGGACGACGACTGGGACCACCTGCGCCGCCAGGTGCTCACCTCCCGCAACATCCGGGGCGGCCGGGTCACCGACTGGCTCCTCGGCGGCCTCAACTACCAGGTCGAACACCACCTCTTCCCCGGCCTGCCCCGCCCCGCCCTGCGCGAGGTGCAGCCCATGGTCCGCGCCCACTGCGCCGAGCTGGGACTGCCCTACACCGAGACGGGTCTGGTCGCCTCCTACGCCCAGGCCCTGCGCTACCTCGACTCCGTGGCCTGACTCAGCGGACCGGGAGCACGTCCACGCCGCGCTCCGACTCGGGGCGCGGCCCGAAGATCCGGCGCTCGTCCTCGCGGATGGGCACGTCGTTGATGCTCGCCTCCCTGCGCCGCATCAGACCCGAGGCGTCGAACTCCCACTGCTCGTTGCCGTGGCTGCGCCACCAGCGGCCCTCGGCGTCATGCCACTCGTACTGGAACCGTACGGCGATCCGGGTGTCGCCGTACGCCCAGAGCTCCTTGCGCAGGGCGTAGTCCAGTTCCCTCTCCCACTTGCGGGTGAGGAGGCCCACCACCTCGGTCCTGCCGGTGACGAACTCCGAGCGGTTCCGCCAGACGGTGTCCTCGGTGTAGGCGAGCGAGACCCGCTCGGGGTCCCGGGTGTTCCAGGCGTCCTCGGCGGCCTGGACCTTGGCCCTGGCCGACTCTTCGGTGAACGGGGGCTTCATGCGTCTTCCCTTCGGCAGCGGACGATACGGAGAACGGTCGTTCTCCGGTAGAGTAGAGAACGACCGTTCTCCAGTGCAAGGGCGATCCGCATGGAACCTGTGGACATCAGCGGCGGCAGCGATCACGAGACGCGCGTCCTGGACGCCGCCGAGCGCCTCTTCTACTCCCGCGGCATCCAGGCCGTGGGCATGGACGAGCTGCGCACGGCCGCCGGGGTGTCGCTCAAACGGCTCTACCAGAGCTTCCCGTCCAAGGAGGCCCTGGTCGCCGCCTATCTCGACCGGCGCGACGAGCGCTGGCTCTCCTCGTTGCGGACGTTCGTCGGCGACGGCGGCGTCCTGGAGGTCTTCGCCTGGCTGGTGCAGTGGTTCGGCTCCGAGGACTTCCGGGGCTGCGCGTTCCTCAACGCCTTCGGCGAGCTCGGCGACCAGGTCGTCCGGCCGGTCCGCCGCCACAAGGACCGGCTGCACGCCTACCTGCGGGAACTGGCGGTACGGGAGGGGGCGCCCGATCCCGACCTGCGGGCCGACCAGCTGCTCATCCTGGTGGACGGCGCCACGGTGACCGCGATGCTGGGCCGTCCGAACGCCGCGGGGGCCGCCCTGCGGCTGGCCCTGCCCGACGTGCGAGTATGACCTGTCCGGTCTGTCACTGATGATGTAGAAGGTGAACGGTGCGCGCGCATCTGCACGAACCCCTCCCCGGGAACCAGGAAGAACACTGGAAGGGCTTCTTCAACGGCGAGCGGAACGCCAAGTACTTCGCCGGCTTCGTGGGGCTGCTGATCGAGGAGGTCCGGACGGACTACGCGCGGATGCGCCTGCCCTACCGGCCCGAGCTCAACCAGCCGGCCGGGGTCGTGCACGGCGGGGCGATCGCCACCCTCATCGACACCGTGGTCGTCCCCGCCGTCGGCAGCGCCTACCCGCAGGTGCCGATCATGCTCACCATCGACATGCAGCTGCGCTACCTGGGGGCGGCCCGGGAGCGCGATCTGATCGCCGAGGGCTGGATCACCAGGCGCGGCAAGTCCACGGTGTTCTGCCAGGCCGAGGTCCGCGACTCCGAGGGCGAGCTGATCGCCGAAGGATGGCATGTTTACCGGGTGATTCCCCCCAAGGTTGGGTAAAACCTCCACGGGTGCCCTCGAAGGAGGCGATCTTGCTGGACGGAAACCTGCCCTGGCTCATCGCGGCCGGCGCCGTCGTCGTGCTGGTCACCCTGTACGTCGTCGTCCGGGTGCTGAGACGGCTGCGCAGGCTGCGGGGGTTCGTGCACTCGCCGGGCTCCCCCGGCACCGCCAAGGCCGCCTACTACGCCGCCTGGATCTACGCGCTCAGCCCGGTCGACCTCCTGCCCGACCCCGTCCTCATCGACGACATCGG
Organism: Actinocorallia sp. B10E7; assembly: GCF_039871655.1. Lineage (NCBI taxonomy): Bacteria > Bacillati > Actinomycetota > Actinomycetes > Streptosporangiales > Thermomonosporaceae > Actinocorallia > Actinocorallia sp. B10E7. Next base: position 255,263 of record NZ_JBDPLZ010000003.1, on the reverse strand, counting down.
CATCGTCCTGGCGTGCGTCGCGGCGCTGGAGCAGATGGCCAGGCGGCGGAAGGACGCGCTCAGACCGTGACCGGGGCGGACCTGCCGATCCGTCCGCTCACCGAGCCCAGGAACCGGCCGTCCGGCAGGGCCGCGGAGATCCTCACCTCGTCGCCGTCCTCCAGCCAGGTGCGCACCGAACCGTCGGGCAGGACCAGGCCCTTCTCTCCCCCGGCGGTCAGCTCGATGAGCGAACCCGCCTCGTCCGGGCCCGGTCCGCTGACCGTCCCGGAGGCGAACAGGTCGCCGGGGCGCAGGCAGGCGCCGTTCGCCGTCAGGTGGGCCAGCATCTGGGCCGGGCTCCAGTGCATGGCGGAGTACGGCGGCCGCGACACCACCTGGCCGTTGAGCTCGACCTCCAGGGTCAGGTCCAGGCCCCGGTCCTCGGTCTCGCGCAGATAGGGCAGCAGCGGGGTCTCCCCCGACGGGGCGGGGACGCGGAAGCCGTCCAGCGCCGCGAGCGGCACGACCCACGGGCTGACCGAGGTCGCGAACGACTTGCCGAGGAACGGCCCCAGCGGCACGTACTCCCAGGACTGCAGGTCGCGGGCCGACCAGTCGTTGACCACGCAGACCCCGAAGACATGCCGTGCGAAGTCCGAGACGGGCACCGGCGCGCCCATCGCGCTGGGGGCTCCGACGACGAACCCCAGCTCGGCCTCGAAGTCCAGCCGCCGGGTCGGGCCGAAGAACGGCTCCACCGAGCCCTCCGGCCGGAACTGCCCCGACGGGCGGTGGATCTCGGTCCCGGAGACGACGACCGTGCCGGCCCGCCCGTGGTAGGCGATGGGCAGATGCATCCAGTTCGGGGTCAGCGGGTGCCTTCCCGGCCGGAAGATCCTTCCCACGTTGGCGGCGTGGTGCTCGGAGGCATAGAAGTCCACGTAGTCGGCGACGGAGAACGGCAGGTGCAGCGTCGCCTCGGACATCGGCACGTACGGGCCGCGCAGCCCGCCGAGCAGCGCCTCGCGCACCTCGTCCCACACCTCGGGGCCCGCGACCAGGAACGGGTCGAGCGTGCCGTAGGCGAACAGCGCGGGGTGCGGCACGTGCGCCTGCGACAGGTCGAGGATCCCGTCCTCCGCCGCGACGCCGACCCGGCGGACACCGGGCCGGTCGAGAGTGGTGAACACACCGTAGGGAAGGGTCTCAGCGTCGAACATCCCACGTCCAGGCATAGTCGGAGTCCTCGCAGGCGGATCCGCCCTCGCCGAGTTCCAGCGGGGCGAAGGTGTCGACCATGACCGCCAGCTCGTCGACGGATTCCAGGCCGAGACTACGCTCGGGCACCCCCGGGTGCGGGCCGTGGGTGTGCCCTCCGGGGTGCAGCGAGATCGACCCCCGCTCGATGCCCGAGCCCCGGCGGGCCTCGTAGTCACCTCCGCAATAGAACATGACCTCGTCGCTGTCGACGTTGGAATGCGAATAGGGGACTGGGACCGCCAACGGGTGGTAGTCGACCTTGCGCGGCACGAAGTTGCAGACCACGAAGTTACGCCCCGCGAAGACCTGGTGGACGGGAGGAGGCTGGTGAACGCGGCCCGTGACGGGTTCGAAGTCGTGGATGCTGAACGCGTAGGGGTACAGGCAGCCGTCCCAGCCGACCACGTCGAACGGATGGGTGGAGTGGACGTGGACCGTCCCGCCTCCCCGGTGCCTGAGATGGACCTCCACGTCCCGGCCTTCCCGCAGCAGCGGCTCGGCGGGGGCACGCAGGTCGCGTTCGCAGTAGGGGGCGTGTTCGAGGAACTGGCCCTGACGCGACAGGTAGCGGCTCGGCGGGCCGATGTGGCCAGCCCCCTCGATGCAGTAGAGCCGGACCCGCCCGGACGGGAGCCAGCGGTGGATCGTCCCCCTGGGAAGGATCACGTAGTCGCCCGACCAGACGTTCAGCGCGCCGAACACCGTCTCGACGACCGCCTCGCCCTCCTCCACGTACACGCACTGGTCGCCGACGGCGTCCTTGTAGAGGGGTGACGGGGTGTCCGCCACGACGTAGGAGATCCGCACGTCGGCGTTGCCGAGCAGGACGCGCCGCCCCGTCACCGCGTCCGTCCCCTCCCCTCCCTCGGGGAAGAGCGCGTAGGGGCGCAGGTGCCGGGGCAGCAGCGGATGGTTGCGGCGGTAGCCCTCGGCGGGCGGATCCCAGGGGCGGGCGTCCGACAGCGCGGAGGGGTTGCCCCGGTGGTAGAGCAGGGAGGAGTCCGCGCTGAAACCCTCCTCGCCCACGAGTTCCTCGCGGTAAAGCGTCCCGTCCGGCCCGCGGTGCTGGGTGTGCCGCTTGTCCGGGACCTCTCCGATCCGCCGGTAGTACGCCATGGGTCAGAGGTTCCCCCGCCTCGCCTGTTCCCGTTCGATCGCCTCGAAGAGCGCCTTGAAGTTGCCCTTCCCGAAGCCGAGCGAACCATGCCGCTCGATGAGCTCGAAGAAGACGGTCGGCCGGTCCTGGACCGGCTTGGTGAAGATCTGCAGGAGGTAGCCGTCCTCGTCCCGGTCCGCCAGGATCCGCAGCTCCCGCAGCGTGGAGACGGGCACACGGGTGTCACCCACCCACTCACCGAGGGTGTCGTAGTAGGCGTCGGGCGTCTCCAGGAACTGCACGCCCATCGCCCGCATCTCCCTGACGGCCGTCACGATGTCGGAGGTCGCCAGGGCGACGTGCTGGACGCCGGGCCCGCCGTAGAACTCCAGGTACTCCTCGATCTGGGACTTGCGCCGGCTCAGGGCGGGCTCGTTGAGAGGGAACTTCACCCGGTGGTCGCCGCTGGCCACGACCTTGGACATCAGCGCCGAGTACTCGGTGGCGATGTCGTCGCCGACGAACTCCTTCATGTTGGTGAAGCCCATGACGCGGCGGTAGAAGTCCACCCACTCGTCCATCCGGCCGAGCTCGACGTTGCCCACGCAGTGGTCGATCGCCTGGAAGTAGTGCTTCGTATGATCGGTCAGCCCCTGGAACAGCGGTCCTGACACGACGAACCCGGGGAGGAAGGGACCCTCGTAGCGGGACCGGTCGACCAGGGTGTGGCGAGTGTCGCCGTAGGCCGCCAGAGCGGCCAGCCGGACGACGCCGTGGTCGTCGGAGAGCTCGTAGGGCTCCTCCAGGATCCGCGCGCCCTGGCTCCGGGCGTGCTCGACGGCGGCGTCCACGTCGGAGACCTCCAGCGCCAGGTCGCTGACGCCGTCTCCGTGCGCCGCGACCGAGGCTCCCACCTCGGTGCCCGCGTGGACCTCTCCGGTGATGCGGAACCGGGCCCTGCCCGAGGCCAGGACGTATTCGGCGTAGTCGCGGCAGCCCGTCTCCGGGCCCCGGTAGGCGACACAGCTCATGCCGAAGGCGGTGGAGTAGTAGTGGGCGGTCTGCCGCGCGTTGCCGACGAGGAACCGTACGTGGTCCAGGCCCCTGACCGGGAAGGGGTCCGCGGAGAAGTCGTGGGGAACGGCTCCGATGAGGACGTCCTCGTCAGCAGAGCGGCTCAGCTGGGTCATGGTGCGCCTCCCTCTCCGTACCGGATGCGGCCCACCTTGACCCCTGTCTACCCAGGATGACAAGCTGTCTGACATCAGCTGTGCAGAATGGAAAGCAAAATAGGGTTCAGGTGGTCGTCAAGTGTCCAATATGCCCAACCTGCCCGTCACTCTCGACCAACTCGACATCCGGCTCCTGCGCGCGCTGAGCGACCACCCCCGCGCCGGCTTCCTGGAGCTGTCCCGGATCACCGGCACCTCCCGGGTGACGGTCCAGGCCCGGCTGGAACGGCTGGAGGAGGCGGGCGTGATCCGCGGCCACGCCCCGCAGATCGACCTCCCGAAGGCCGGTTATCCGGTCCTGGCGTTCGTGACCCTGCAGATCTCCCAGGGCGCTTTGGCCGAGGTCGCCGACCGCCTGCGCGCCCTGCCCGCCGTCCTGGAGGCCCACGCCACCACCGGCCAGGACGACCTGCACTGCCGACTGGCGGCGCCCTCCCACGAGGGGCTGCAGAAGGCTCTGCTGGACCTCAACCGCATCCCCGCCGTGGTGCGGACCACCAGCGTCATCGCGCTGTCGGAGGTGGTCGCACCCCGCGTCCTGCCCCTGCTGGAATCGGTGGAGCGCCCCCAGCCGTCCCGCGCCCCCTCCTACCGCAGCGAGATCAGGCCGTGACGAGCGTCGCCGCCTGCACCCGGCTTCCACAGCGCCGTCGGGGCTCCTTACCGACGACCACGGCATATTCCATACTTCACCAGTATGAGATACCAGTGAGATCGAACCTGACCTGGGGCTCTGGCGATTCACGTAACGTCTCGGTAGTCTTCAATGTCACGCTCCATTTACAACTGCCGGGTAAGGTTGCCTCGCGGGTAACGATCATGTAGGAAAGCAACGCATTCCCCCGATCAGGCAGGTCTCGTGTGAACGCTTCAGCGAGTCTTCCGGACCATCCGGAGGGCCATCCCTCTCCGCTCGACGGCGGGCCCACCGTGCTGCGCATGATGCTCGGCGCCCAGTTGCGGAGACTGCGCGAGGAGAAGGGCATCTCCGCGGAGAAGGCCGGCTACACCATCCGCGCCTCCCACTCCAAAATCTCCCGTATGGAGCTCGGCAGGGTGGGGTTCAAGGAGCGCGACGTCGCCGACCTCCTCACCCTCTACGGCGTGATCGACGAGGCCGAGCGCGCGCCGATCCTGGACCTGGTGGGCAAGGCCAACGAGCCCGGCTGGTGGTACAACTACAGCGACCTGCTGCCCGGCTGGTTCGAGGTCTACATGGGCCTCGAGGGCGCGGCCTCCATCATCCGCACCTACGAGCTGCAGTTCATCCCCGGGTTGCTGCAGACCGAGGACTACGCGCGGGCGCTCATCCCGCTGGGCTTCCCCGAGATCTCCGGCGAGGAGCTCGAGCGGCGCGTCCAGCTGCGGATGCGCCGGCAGCGCAGGCTCCTCGCGGGCGACCTGCGCGTGTGGGCGGTCGTGGACGAGAACGCGCTGCGCCGCCCCATCGGCGGCAAGTCCGTCATGCGGACACAGGTCGAGCACCTCATCGACCTCAGCGGACGCCGCAACGTCACCATCCAGGTGCTGCCCTTCAACGCGGGCGGGCACGCGGCGGTCTCCGGCGCCTTCAGCCTCCTGCGCTTCCCCGAGGAGACGCTGCCCGACATCGTCTACCTCGAGCAGCTCACCAGCGCCCTGTACCTGGACAAGCCGGCCGACATCGACCGCTACCTCCAGGTGATGAACCGGCTCGCCCTGGAGGCCGCCCAGCCGGGCGACTCCCGCGAGATGCTCTCCCGGGTGCTGGGCCGCTCCGGCTGAGCCTCCCCTCAGGCGGGAGACGGCTCCCCGACCACCATGACCGGGCAGGGGGCGTCCCTGATCAGGTCCCGGGTGGTCGCGCCCAGCGCGCGCAGTCGCCAGCCGGGCCGCTCGTGCCGTCCCAGCACCAGCAGCCCGGCCTCTGCCGACGCCTCCAGCAGCACGTCGTGGGCGAACCCCTGCGCGACGACCAGCGCCGCGTCCGGCCGGCCGGACAGCCAGGGCTCCAGCTCGCGGGACAGGTGCTCGCGCACCCCCTCCAGGAGCGGAGCGGTGTCCAGAGGCGGGACCCAGGCGGGGGCGCCGAAGCCCTCCACCGGAGGCTGGAACCAGGCGTGGACGAGACGGGGGGCCAGGCCGCGCAGCCGGGCCTCCCGGCAGCCGGCCCCCAGCACCGCGGCGGACGGCTCGGCGCTCACCCCCACCACGACCGGCGCGTCGTGCAGCGCGGAGGCGTCCGTCTTGACCAGCACCGCCGGGACGGGGCAGCAGCCCGCCACTGCCAGCGCGACGGAACCGGCCATCAGGCTGGCCACCGAACCGTGCCCGTGCGTGCCCAGCACCACCAGATCCGCTCCTGCGGCCCGCTCCAGCAGCACCCGGCCCGGATGTCCCGGGAGGACCTCGGTGACGAGATCGGCCGGTTCCGCGGCTCTGCGGGCCAGCGCGGCGGCGTCCTCCATCAGCTCGTACCCGTCGGCCGGGCCGGCCGCGTGCAGCAGCCTCAGCCGTGCCGCGCGCCGTCCGGCCTGCACCGCCGCCCATTCCAGCGCGGCGTTTCCGGGTTCCGACCCGTCCACGCCGACCAGGATCTCCTCCATCAGCGCCTCCGTCTCCCCGCTCTCCTACCCAGCGGGGAGACCGACGACGATCGGGGCGGGCCGCCGGTTCAGGAGGAGGCGGCCGCCTCGGCGATGACCGCGTCGACCTCCTCGCGGCGCGCGGTCTCCTCGGCCGCGAACCGCTCGGCGTCGAGCTTGTCGGCGAGCTCCTCGTCCTGGGCCATGAGCGCCTCCAGGTCGGCCTTGGACATGTCCAGGACGCCCATGTCGGCATAGGCCTTCTGGACGCGTTCGCCCCACAGCCCGATGTCCTTCACGCACGGGACGATCCGGCTGAACAGGAGGCTCTGGAAGATCTTCATGTACTCCGACTCCGTCGCCAGGCGGCCTGCCTCGGCCTTGGGGATGCCGAAGTTCTCCCAGACCTCCAGTGCCTGGAAGCGGTCGCGCATGAGGTAGCAGCCCTCGATGACGAACTCCTCCCGTTCCCGGCGCTCGGCGTCGGTGAGCTGGCGGTAGTAGTCGCGCAGCGCGAGCCGTCCGAAGGCCACGTGGCGGGCCTCGTCCTGCATGACGTAGGTGAGCATCTGCTTGGGCAGCTCGACCGTGGTCATGTCCCGCACCAGGCCGAACGCCGCCAGTGCCAGGCCCTCGATGAGCACCTGCATGCCCAGGTAGGGCATGTCCCAGCGGCTGTCGGTGAGGGTGTCGTTGAGCAGCGTCTGGAGGTGGTCGTTGATCGGGTAGACCAGTTCGAGCTTCTCGTGGAGGAACTTGCCGAACAGCTCGACGTGGCGGGCCTCGTCCATGGTCTGGGTGGCGGAGTAGAACTTGGAGTCGAGGTCGGGGACGGTCTCCACGATCCGCGCACCGGTGATCATCGCGCCCTGCTCGCCGTGCAGGAACTGGGAGAATTGCCAGGAGGTGAGGTGCAGGCGCAGCTGTCCCCTCTCCTTCTCGTTCATCTTCTCCCAATAAGGCGTGCCGTAGATGGCATTGGCCTGGTCGGGAAGGCCGAGGGGGTTGTCCCGGTCGACGTCAAGGCTCCAGTCGATGCGCTTGACGGCGTCCCACTGCTTGTCCTTGCCCTTCTGGTACAGGTTGAGGAGCTTGTCGCGACCTTCGTCGTATTCCCAGGTGAACCTGGTGTCGCCGGCCAGCGGCACATTCCAGTTCTCCCGGGAAACAGGGGTGGTGTAAAGCTCGTGGGTCGACACGCTGTACTCCCGTCTGTGACGTACAACGTACGTAGAACGTACGATGTACGTAAAGTCGCACAGGGTTTGAAAGGTGTCAACGGTTGCTCACCAGGAAGCGGATCGTCGACGCCGCCATCGCACTGGTCGAACGGCATGGTGAAGCCGCGCTGTCCATGCGGGCGGTCGCCGCGGAGCTCGACGTCGCCGTCATGTCGCTCTACAACCACGTCCCCAACAAGGCGGCCCTGCTGGACGGCATCGCCTACCGGGTGATGTCAGGGCTGGAGCTGGACGACGACCCCGGTGTCGACTGGAAGACCCAGGCGCGCACCCTCATCCGGGCCTTCCGCCGGGTGGCGCGCGAGTATCCGGCCTGCATGAACCTCATCGTCACCCACAGCGTGGAACTGCCGTTCGGCATCAAGCCGGTCGAGCGGGCCCTGGCCATCACGGACACCGCCGGCTTCGACGGGCCCACCTCGGTCAAGGTCATGCGCGCGATCATCGCCTACGCGCTGGGCGCCCAGCTGCGCGAGACCGACATGGTGAAGATGCTGGACTACCTGCCGCCGGACCCCGCGGCGGCGTTCGCCGAACTCGACCCGGTGAAGTTCCCCCATGTGACGGCGCTGGCCAAGGAGCTCACCGCGCACGACCCGGAGTCGGACTTCGAGTTCGGGCTCGAGCTGTTCATCAGCGCGATCGACGCGCTGCCCCGCTGAACGTCCGGCGCGGACGGGCCGGGGAACGGCCCCGGCGCAGGCCTCCACTCCTCCGACTGGAGCGGTCCACGACCGGTCCGTCCGCGCCGCGGGGAAAATCAGCCGGAATGCTTGGCGCTGGCGGCTCCGCGCAGGCTCACAGTTCCCGGCCGGTGGATCAGGATCTTCTTCATGGGGGTCCCTCCTGGAGAATGACAACCCGGACGGGAGCTAACAATTCCATGCTTTACACCCGAAGTGCGACTTCTGTTTCAAAAGGTGAGACAAATGACACTTGACCCCGACCGCCGATACTGCTGTTCGCCCATCGCGATCTCCATTGAAACGACCATTTGTCCAGTATAAGGATATATGTCATGAAAGTTCTAATTCTGGGAGGCACCCAGTTCGTCGGGGCGGCAACGACGCAAGAGGCGCTCGCCCGGGGGTGGCAGGTCACCGTGTTCAACCGGGGCACCCGGCCCGCCCCCGCCGGAGCCACCGCGCTGGCAGGCGACCGGCTCGGCGATCTGAGCGCGCTCACCACCGGCACCTGGGACCTGGTCGTCGACACCTGGAAGGGCGCGCCCCGCGCCGTCCGGGAGAGCGCACGGCTGCTGGCCGGCCGGGCCGGCCACTACACATACGTCTCGTCCAGATCCGTTTACGCCCAGCCCGCGCCCTCTGGAGGCGACGAGAGCGGGCCCCTCGTCGAGGGCGCCTCACCCGACGCCGGCGACGTCCCCTACCCGCAAGCCAAACTCGGCGGAGAACTGGCCGTGGCCGAATCCTTCGGAGATCGTGCCCTGTTCGCCCGCGCCGGGCTCATCCTCGGCCCGTACGAGAACGTCGGTCGGCTCCCCTGGTGGCTCGACCGGATCTCCCGGGGCGGCGCCGTCCCCGCGCCGGGGCCCGCCGACCTGCCCCTGCAGTACCTGGACTGCCGGGACCTGGCCCGCTTCCTGCTGGACAACCCCGCCACCGGCGGCGCCTTCGACCTGATCAGCCCGCCCGGCCACACCACGACGCGGGAACTGCTGGAGGCCTGCGCCAAGGCCACCGGCTCCTCACCGGACCTCCGCTGGCTCTCCCCCGAGCAGGTCGAGGCCGCGGGCGTGGAGCCGTGGTCGGACCTTCCGATCTGGCTCCCGCCGGGCGAACTCCACGACACCATGCACCAGGGGAACCCCGCCAAGGCGCTGGCCCACGGCCTGACCTGCCGCCCCGTCGCCGAGACCGCCTCCGACACCTGGGCCTGGATGCACTCGTCCGGCTGGACGGCGCCCGACGTCGTCTTCGGCCGTCGGGTAGGGCTGGCACCCGCCCAGGAGAAGGTCCTGCTGGCTCAGCTCGGCGGAGCCTGAACCGGCCCCACGTACACCCAGTCGCCACCGTGCCGGACGAACCTGCTGTTCTCCTCCAGTTGCCCCCTGCGTCCCCGCTCGACGTAATGGGCCCGGAACCTGACGGTGCCCTCGGTGTCGAACGGCCCGCCTTTGGCGGTCTCCAGCACCTCCAGCCCCGTCCACCTGGTCCGCCGGTCGGCCCCCGCGTCGACGGGCCGGGTGACGGGGTGCCACGTCCGCAGCAAATAGTCCGAGTCGCCCACGTTGAACGCGCTGTACCGCGAGCGCATCAGCGCCTCGGCCGTGGGCGCGCAGCCCTCCCCTTTGTGGAACCGGCCGCAACACCGCTCGTAGGGCTCGGAAAGCCCGCACGGACACTTCGAAGACATTCCTTCATTCTCCCTCTTACTCCCCGTGCCGTTCACCAGCGCGTCGCCATGCCGGTGCCGGCGTTGCTCGGGCTACGCGCTGCGGCCCGGTTTCGCCCCTGCGGCGCTCCTGCTGTTCCTGGCCGGGACGGGCATCGTCCACCACCTCGGCCAGGACCGCCATCTGCTCCAGGTCGCGCCCGAGCACCTGCGTTCGCGGGCCCTGGCCCTGCGGACCACAGGGCTGATGTTCTTCCAGGGCCTGGGCTTCGCCGCCGCGGGGGCTGCGGGCGAGTTCTTCCGGATCTCCATCGTCGTGCCCGCCGCCGCGCTGCTGGGGCTCGCGGCGGTGGCCGTGCTGCGCCCTTCCCGTCAGGGCCCGGTCTCGGCCGCCTCGACCTTGTAGCCGGGGATGGACGGCCAGCGGACGGTGAGGACGACCGACTCCTCCTCGGCGTACCAGGAGTGGTCGACGCCCCGGCCCCAGACGACGTAGTCGCCCTGCTTGCTCAGCACCACGTCGCGGCCGGGGAACTCCATGCGGAAGCGGCCGCTGATCAGGACCAGGAGGGCGGTGCGGTGTTCGCCGTGCACCCACGCGGCGCGCGTGTCGCCGGGCGGGTGCACGCCCCACTTGATCTCCACGTCGGTGCTGTGCCGAGCGTCGCCCTCGGGCATGAAGTGCCCGAGGAGCCAGCCGCGCTCCTCGGGCGCGTCGATGTTGGCGTTGCCCACGTAGATGTCGTCTGTCACGGCCAGCGAGACTAACCGAGATCGCCGGTGGATCGTTCAGCGCGCGTAAGCGCGCGTTCAGCCACCGGAAGTACGCCGCCAGACGGACGTCCGTCAGTGGATCGTTCAGCGCGCGTAAGCGCGCGTTCAGCCACCGGAAGTACGCCGCCAGGCGAACGTCCGTCAGTGGATGAGGGCGTGGTTCTCGGCGTCGGTGCGGCGGAGGCGGGTGGCGATGGCGTTGGCGATGGACCAGCGCAGGGAGTCGGCCAGGCGGGGGGAGTCGCGTTCCAGGCGGGCCAGGGACTGGGTGGTGAGGACCAGGCAGGAGGTGGGGCACTCGGCGACGATGCGGTGGGTGTGCTCGGCGTCGTCGATCAGGGCGAGGCGTCCCACGGCGGTGCCGGGGCCCATGGACGTCTCCCGGAAGGGGCGCGGCGGGTTTCCGATCGTGATCTGGCGGGCCAGGCCGCCGGAGATGATGAAGCACAGCGCGGCGACGTCCTCCATGAGGCGCTCGCCGGTGGCGTACTCGCGCGGCTCCAGGTAGGCCTCCAGGGCGGTGACCAGGAACGGGTCGAGGCTGCGCAGCAGGTCCTGTTCGGCCAGGGGCACCGTCATGCGGGAGGCGCCGGCGGACTCCAGCAGGGCGTCCTCGCACCATTCCAGGGCGGCGTCCCTGGTCTCGGAGATGACCGCCGACGGGATGGTGACGCCCTTCTCGGTGTCGACGACGACCGTGGTGATGCCGCGTTCCTTCAGCTTGGCGGCCAGCCCTTCCAGCAGTGCCTCGGCGACGGACGCGACCCTGCCCGCGCGCTTGAGGTCCAGGACGACCCAGCGGACGGAGTCGGTGTCCTCGCTGATGGTGCGCACGATCGCCTCGGCGCTGCTGAAGGCGAGGTCGCCGCGGAGCACGTAGACGCGGATGGCACCGCCAAGGCGGGTCAGGGCGGTGCGTTCGTCGTGGGCGCGCACGCGGGAGGAGTGCGCGGTGTCGCCGCGCAGGGTGCGGTGGAAGACCGGGCCGGAGCGCTCGGCGGGGCGCATCAGGTGCAGCCCGAACCGCTCGGACAGCTCCTCGCAGGCGGCGACGCCGCGCACGCTGTTACCTCGCGAGTCCAGGCGCGGGCTGAAGAAGCCGAGTCCGAGCTGGGAGGGCAGCGCGGCGATGAGGCCGCCGGACACGCCGCTCTTGGCGGGCAGCCCCGCGCGGACCAGCCACTCCCCCGCGTAGTCGTAGGTGCCGCAGGTCGCCATGACGGTCAGCGCCTTGGCCGCGGCCTCCACCGACACGACGGTCTCGCCGGTCAGCGGGTTGATGCCGCCTCCGGCCAGGGTCGCGGTCATGACGGCCAGGTCGCGGGTGGTCACCAGCGCGGCGCACTGCTCGAAGTACAGCTCCAGGGATTCCTCGACGTCGCACGTGAGGGTGCCGGCGCCGTGCATGAGGTAGGCCAGGGCCCGGTTGCGGTCGCCGGTGGCGGCCTCCGATTCCATCACCTTGCGGTCGACGGCCAGTTCCCGTCCGGCGAAGGCCGACAGGCCGGAGAGGATGCGCGTCCTGCGCTCCTCGAAGGTGTCGCCGCCGACGAGAGTGGAGGTGACGATGGCACCGGAGTTGACCATGGGGTTGTAGGGGCGGCCGGTGGACGGCTCGAGCCGGACGGCGTTGAAGGCGTCGCCGGTGGGTTCGACGCCGACCTGCTTGAGCACGTCGGGCAGGCCGAGGTCCTGCAGGGCCAGGGCGTAGACGAACGGCTTGGACACCGACTGGATGGTGAACGGCACTTGGCTGTCCCCGGCCTCGTAGAGAGTGCCGTCGAGGGTCGCGATGGCGAGGCCGAACCATTCGGGGTCGGCTTTGCCCAGTTCCGGGATGTAGGTGGCGACCTCACCGGCGCGCAGTTCGATGAGGCGGGCGTGCAGGTCGTCCAGCAGATCCTGAATCGGACTGACAAAAGGTGCGTTCACCCCGTTAGGGTAACCAAGCAGGTTACCGAGTGAGATCACCGGAATAGGTCAGGCCCTGTCCGTCGCTCCACAGGTACCTCAGAACGTCGCCCGACGGCGTGAGCGTGATCGTCCCGCCGCTGCATCCGGTGGCCGCCAGATGCTGGAACAGGATCGAGCCGCCCTCCTCGCGCAGGTACCGCATCGGCTGCACGCAGCCCCCGCCGTCCCGCCAGGTCGCCTCGGCCGTGCCCGCCGCGAGCGTGAGGGTGATCTCCGTCGGGTTGGGATCGGCCGGGGCGTTGGAGCGGGCGGTGCCGCTCCAGGACCCCGCGTATGCCGAAGGCACTCCGGCCGAGAGCGCCGTACCCGTCGAGGAAGGCCGAGGGGTCGCGGCGGAGCCTTTCTCGTCCGGCTTGTCACCGCCCCGAGGCCACAGCAGGAAGGCGGCGACCAGCAGCACGGCCAGCACACCGGCCCCTCCGGCCGTCCAGGCCGTACGAGACGGCCGCCGAACACGCGGCCCGCGCTCGGGCACGGGGACCGTCGGCTCCCTCAGCCGTCCTGCGGTCTGCGGTGAGACCAGCCCGACCAGGACGTCGTGCGCGTCGGGCCGGGCCGCCGGGTCCTTGGCCAGGCAGGCGCGGACCAGGGGCAGCAGTTCGGGGGGAACCGCGCTCAGGTCCGGCTCGTGGGTGAGGATGCGCTGGTAGATGAGCGCGACGCTCTCGGCCCCGAACGGGTGGGCTCCGGTGGCGGCGTAGACGATGGTCGCGGCCCAGGAGAACAGGTCGGACGCCGCCGTGACGCTCTCGCCGCGCAGCAGTTCCGGGGCGAGGTAGCCGGGCGTTCCCACGGAGGACGTCACCGAACTCCCGGCGTCCACCGGGCGGGCGATGCCGAAGTCCACGACGCGGGGGCCGTCCGGGCCCAGCAGCACGTTGGCGGGCTTGAAGTCGCGGTGCACCACCCCGGCGTCGTGGATGGCGGCCAGCGCCGAGGCCGTCCCGATCGCCAGGCGGACCAGCTCTCCCCCGCGCAGCGCCCCCTGCGCCTGCACCCGCTCCTGCAGGGACGGCCCGTCGACGTACTCGCTGACGATGTGGCCTTCCTCGTAGGAGATCAGCCGCGCCGTGCAGAACGGGTTGACGCGCTTGAGGACCTCGAACTCGCGGGCCAACCTCCGCTGGGTGGCCGGATCGGTGTGCCCTTTGAGTACTTTGACGGCGACCTTGCCCCCGTCGGGGCCGACGCCGAGATAGACCGTGCCCTGGCCGCCTTCGCCGAGCCGGCGGACCAGGTCGTACTCGCTGAGCCGGCGGGGGTCGCCTGGCCCCAGAGGAGCGGACATGCCTCAAGATAACCCGCGAAGCTCTCCTTCGGAGAGGAATATCTGGATCACCCGGCGCCGGCCAGCAGCGCCGCCTCGGCCATCCGGCGCAGCAGCCGCGCCATGGCCTCGCGGTCGAGCTCCCCGGCACTGTGCGGGGTGGAGTTGAGCAGGCCGAACACCGCGTGGACGGCGGCCCTGGCCTCCTCCCGCGGCCGCGGCCGCTGCTCGCACAGCACCCGCACCCATTCCTCGACGTAGGCGCGCTGGAGGCGGCGGATCTCGCGGCGCGGGGCCTCTGGGACGTTCTCCAGCTCGCGTTCGTGCACGGTGATGAGCGCGGGGTTGTCGAGCGCGAAGGAGATGTGCCAGTCAAGGAGCGCGCCCAGCGGGTCGGCGGCGACGGCCGCGCGCCGGAACCCCTCGTCGTGCAGCCGGGCGCTGATGTCCAGCAGGACCTCGGCCAGCAGTGCCTCCTTGCCGGCGAAGTGCCGGTAGAGCGCGGGCCCGGTGAGCCCGACGGACGCGCCGAGTTCGCCGATGGACACCCCGTGGTAGCCGCGCCTGGCGAACAGCCCGGCCGCCGCGGCGAGGATCTGGGTCCGCCTCGCCCGGGTATCGATCTCCATGCCCCCAGTGTAGACGACGGTGTTAATGATGATTAACATCTGTTGTTAGCGTTCATTAACATGACTGCCGCCTCCGGGCGGACCACCACCGGATCGACCGAGGAGGGGCATTGGGAGCACTGCCGAGCCGCGCCGACGTCGCGAGCGAGCCCTACAAGAGCAATGCCGCGGCGAACGCCGAACTCGTCGCGCGGCTGCGGGAACGGCTCGCGACGGCGGCTTTGGGCGGCCCCGCCCGAGCCCGCGAACGGCACGTGTCGCGGGGCAAGCTCCTGCCCCGCGAGCGGGTCGACCGGCTGCTGGATCCGGGGTCGCCCTTCCTGGAGCTGTCGCCGCTGGCCGCCTACGGGCTGTACGGGGACGCCGCCCCCGGCGCCGGGATGATCACGGGGGTGGGCCGGGTCTCGGGCCGCGAGTGCGTGATCATCGCCAACGACGCGACGGTCAAGGGCGGGACCTACTTCCCCATGACCGTGAAGAAGCACCTGCGGGCCCAGGAGGTGGCGCTGCACAACCGGCTGCCGTCCATCGCCCTCGTCGACTCCGGCGGCGCGTTCCTGCCGATGCAGGACGACGTCTTCCCCGACCGGGAGCACTTCGGCCGGATCTTCTACAACCAGGCCAATCTCTCGGCCCTCGGCGTGGCACAGTTGGCCGCCGTCATGGGCTCGTGCACCGCGGGCGGGGCGTACGTGCCGGCGATGAGCGACGAGAACGTCATCGTCCGGAACCAGGGGACGATCTTCCTGGGCGGCCCGCCGCTGGTGAAGGCCGCGACCGGCGAGGTCGTGACGGCCGAGGAACTCGGCGGAGGCGAGGTTCACTCCCGGATCTCCGGCGTCACCGACCACCTGGCCGAGGACGACGCCGACGCCCTGCGCATCCTGCGCGAGATCGTCGCGACGCTCGGGCCGCGCGCCCCCCGGCCGTGGGACGTGAGCACGCCCGTCGAACCGCTCTACGACCCGTCCGAGCTGTACGGGATCGTCCCGCCGGACCCGCGGACTCCCTACGACGTGCGCGAGGTCATCGCCCGCGTCGTCGACGGCAGTGAGTTCACCGAGTTCAAGAAGGAGTACGGGCCGACACTCGTCACCGGATTCGCCCATATTCAGGGCCACCCGGTCGGCATCCTCGCCAACAACGGCATCCTGTTCGCCGAGTCGGCGATGAAGGGCGCGCATTTCATCGAACTGTGCGACCGCCGTTCGATCCCGCTGGTCTTCCTGCAGAACATCTCCGGCTTCATGGTCGGCCGCGACTATGAGCACGGCGGCATCGCCAAGCACGGGGCCAAGATGGTCACCGCCGTCTCCTGCGCCCGGGTGCCGAAGTTCACCGTGGTCATCGGCGGCTCCTACGGCGCGGGCAACTACGCCATGTGCGGCCGCGCCTATTCGCCCCGGTTCCTGTGGATGTGGCCGAACGCCCGGATCTCGGTGATGGGCGGCGAGCAGGCCGCCTCCGTACTCACCACCGTCGGCGACGCGGACGCGGACGCGATCCGGGAGCAGTACGAGACACAGGGGAACCCGTACTACTCCACCGCGCGGCTGTGGGACGACGGCGTGATCGACCCGGCGGACACCCGCCGGGTCCTCGGCCTCGCCCTGTCCGCCGCCGCCAACGCCCCTCTCGCCGACGTCGGCTACGGCGTCTTCCGGATGTGAGGTCCATGTTCACCGCAGTCCTCATCGCCAACCGCGGCGAGGTCGCCGTCCGCGTCCAGCGCACCCTGCGCGGGCTCGGCGTCCGCTCCGTCGCCGTGTACGCGCCCGACGACGCCGGTTCCGTCCACGTCCGCCAGGCCGACGAGGCCGTGCCGGTCCCGTCCTATCTGGACGGCGCAGCGATCATCGAGGCGGCACTGGCCACCGGGGCGCAGGCCGTGCACCCCGGTTACGGGTTCCTCGCCGAGAACGCCGCGTTCGCCCGCGCCTGCGCCGAGGCGGGGCTGGTGTTCGTCGGCCCTCCGCCCTCGGCCATCGACGCCATGGGCGACAAGATCGAGGCGAAGCTGACCGTCGCCGCCGCCGGGGTGCCCGTCGTTCCCGGCCGCGACGAGCGGGGGCTGAGCGACGAGGTGCTCGCCGAAGCCGCCCTGGAGATCGGGCTGCCGGTGCTGATCAAGCCGTCCGCCGGCGGCGGGGGCAAGGGCATGCGCCTGGTGCGCTCCGCCGAGGAGCTGGCCGGGGCGATCTCCTCGGCCCGGCGCGAGGCGCGCGGCGCGTTCGGCGACGACACCCTGCTGGTCGAGCGGTTCATCGACGGACCCCGCCACATCGAGGTGCAGGTCTTCGCCGACGGCCACGGCAACGTCGTGCACCTGGGCGAGCGGGAGTGCAGCCTCCAGCGCCGCCACCAGAAGATCGTGGAGGAGGCGCCCTCTCCCCTGCTCGACGCCGGGCAGAGGGCGGAGATCGGCGCGCACGCGGTGAACGCGGCCCGCTCCATCGGCTACGTCGGTGCGGGCACCGTGGAGTTCATCGTCGCGGGCGAGCGGCCCGACGAGCGCTACTTCATGGAGATGAACACCCGGCTCCAGGTCGAGCACCCGGTGACCGAGCTGGTGACCGGACTGGACCTGGTCGAGCTCCAGCTGCGGGTGGCGTCCGGCGAGCCGCTGCCGTTCACTCAGGACGACGTCGCCCTCGACGGCCACGCGATCGAGGCCCGTGTCTACGCCGAGGACCCCGCCCGGAACTTCCTGCCGACCGGCGGGCGGATCCTCGTGCTCGCCGAGCCCGCCGGGGCGCGGGTGGACTCCGGCGTGGACGCGGGCGACGAGATCGGCAGCCGGTACGACCCGATGATCGCCAAGGTGATCGTGCACGGCAAGGACCGGGCCGAGGCGCTGCGGGCGATGGACCGGGCCCTGGCCGGTTACACGCTGCTGGGCGTGCACACCAACGTCGGGTTCCTGCGGGGGCTGCTGGCGCGGCCCGAGGTCGTCTCCGGCGAGTTGGACACCGGTCTGGTCGAGCGGGTGCTCCCCGAGCTGACCGCCGGGGCCTCCGTCCCGGACTGGGTCCTGGCCGCCGCCGCGCTGGAGCGCATGTGCGCGGTCGCGCCGTCCGGGACCGATCCTTGGGACGCCATGGACGGCTGGCGGCTCGGAGAGGCCGCGTGGACCCCGCATACGCTGGTCGTGGACGGGGGCGAACCGGTCGAGGTGCGGACCCGGGGCGAGGAGGTCGCCGTCGGCGACGGCGCTCCCCGGCGGGCCGTCCTTTCTTCGAACGCCCTGCTGCTCGACGGGCGCCGCCACCCCCACCACCGGGCCACCGCCCCCGACAGCGCCGTCTGGATCGGCGCGGACGGACGCGCGTGGTCCGTCCGGGAGCAGGAGCGGCTGCTGGGCGGCGGGACGTCCGCCGCGGCCGGAGGCGTCCTGCGCAGCCCGATGCCCGGCACCGTCCTGGCCGTCAAGGTGGCCGAGGGCGACCCGGTGGCCGAAGGCCAGCCGGTCGTGATCGTCGAGGCGATGAAGATGGAGCACACCGTCGTCGCGGCCGTCGCCGGGACCGTCGCCCGGCTGCCGGTCCGCGCCGGGGCGCAGGTGGCGCTCGACGCCGTCCTGGCCGAGATCACGCCCCAGGAGGAGGTGCGATGAACCTGCCCGAACAGGTGACCATCTACGAGGTCGGCGCCCGCGACGGCCTGCAGAACGAGAAGACCGCGGTTCCCGTGGAGGTGAAGGCCGAGTTCATCGGCAGGCTCGCCGACGCGGGGCTGACCACCATCGAGGCGACCAGCTTCGTCCACCCGAAGTGGGTGCCGCAGCTGGCCGACGCGGACGAGCTGATGGCGGGGCTGGAGCGCAGGCCCGGCGTGAACTACCCGGTGCTGGTGCCCAACGAGCGCGGCATGGGCCGCGCCCTGGCCGCCGGGGTCGAGGAGATCGCGATCTTCGCCAGCGCCACCGAGGCGTTCGCCCGCAAGAACCTCAACCGCTCCATGGACGAGCAGTACGCCATGTTCGAGCCGGTCGTCTCCCGGGCGCTGGCCGAGGGCCTGCGGGTGCGGGCGTACCTGTCGATGGCCTTCGGCGACCCCTGGGAGGGCGACGTCCCGATCCCGCAGGTCGTCGCGGCAGGGAAGCGCCTGCTGGAGATGGGCTGCTACCAGCTCAGCCTCGGCGACACCATAGGCGTCGGCACCGCCGGGCACGTCCAGGAGCTCATCTCGGCGTTCGGCGGCCCGGAGCGGCTCGCCGTGCACTTCCACGACACCTACGGGCAGGCGCTGGCCAACACCCTGGCCGCGCTGCAGGCGGGTGTCACCACCGTGGACGCCTCGACCGGCGGGCTCGGCGGCTGCCCGTACGCCAAGAGCGCCACCGGCAACCTGGCCACCGAAGACCTGGTGTGGATGCTCGACGGCCTCGGCGTCCGCCACGGGGTGTCCCTGGACGCCCTCGTCGAGACCAGCCTCTGGATGGCCTCCCGACTCGGCCGCCCCTCCCCTTCCCGCGTCGTCACCGCAAGGAGCAACTCATGATCGACTTCACCCTCACCGAGGAGCAGACGGCGCTGAAGGAGAGCGTCGCGGCTTTCGCCCGCGAGGCCGTCGCGCCGGTGATCGGCGGCCACTACGAGCGGGGCGAGTTCCCCTACGAACTCGTCGCCGGCATGGGCAAGATGGGCCTGTTCGGGCTGCCGTTCTCCGAGGAGCACGGCGGCATGGGCGGCGACTACTTCACGCTCTGCCTGGCGCTGGAGGAACTGGCCCGGGTGGACTCCTCGGTCGCCATCACCCTGGAGGCCGGGGTCTCCCTGGGCGCGATGCCGATCTACCGGTTCGGCACCGAGGAGCAGAAGCGCCGCTATCTGCCGAAGCTGGTGACCGGCGAGCGGCTGGCCGCGTTCGGCCTGACCGAGCCGGGCGGCGGCTCGGACGTGCCGGGCGGCATGCGCACCACGGCCCGGCTCGAGGACGGCCAGTGGGTGATCAACGGCTCGAAGTGCTTCATCACCAACTCCGGCACCGACATCAGCGAGTTCGTCACGGTCACCGCGCTGACCGGCGAGAACGAGATCTCCACGATCATCGTCCCGCACGGCACGCCCGGCTTCACCGTGGGGCCGGAGTACTCCAAGGTCGGCTGGCTGGCCTCCGACACCCACGAGCTGTTCTTCGACGACGTGCGGGTCCCGGAGGAGAACCTGGTGGGTCCGCGCGGCCGGGGCTACGCCCAGTTCCTGCGCATTCTGGACGAGGGCCGCATCGCGATCGCGGCCCTGTCGGTCGGGCTGGCGCAGGGCTGCGTCGACGAGTGCCTGCGCTACGTCAAGGAGCGCAAGGCGTTCGGCCGGGCGATCGGCGAGTACCAGGCCATCCAGTTCAAGATCGCCGACATGGAGCGGAGGGTCTGGACCGCCCGCGTCGCCTACTACGCGGCGGCGGCCAAGATGCTGCGCGGCGAGCCGTTCAAGAAGGAGGCGGCGATCGCCAAGCTGACCGCCTCCGACGCGGCCATGGACAACAGCCGGGACGCCACGCAGATCTTCGGCGGCTACGGCTTCATGAACGAGTTCCCGGTCGGCCGCTTCTACCGGGACGCCAAGATCCTGGAGATCGGCGAGGGCACCTCCGAGGTCCAGCGCATGATCATCTCCCGTCAGCTGGGGCTCTCGTGATCACCCTGAACCGGCACGGGCACGTCGCCGAGATCGTCCTGGACCGGCCGAAGGCGCACAACGTGCTGTCCACCGGGATGGCCGTGCAGCTGGCCGCGACGTGCGCGGAGGTCGCCGGCTCCGACGCCCGCGCCGTCGTCCTGTCGTCCTCCGCCGAGAGGTCCTTCTGCGTGGGCGCGGACCTGAAGGAACGCGCGTCGATGACCGATGACGACCTGATGCGCCAGCGCCCGGTCTTCCGTTCGGCCTTCGGTTCCGTCCTGAATCTGCCGCAGCCCGTCGTCGCCGCCGTCCACGGGTTCGCACTCGGCGGCGGCACCGAGTTCGCCCTGTCCTGCGACCTCGTCGTCGCCGACCCCACCGCCGTCTTCGGGCTGCCCGAGGTCGGCGTCGGACTGGTCCCGGGCGGCGGCGGCACCCAGCTGCTCCAGCGCAGGGTAGGCGCGGCCAGGGCCGCCGACCTCATCTTCACCGGCCGCAAGGTCGGGTTCGACGAGGCGGTCTCCCTGGGACTGGTGGACCGTCCCGCGCCCGAGGGCCGGGACCGCGAGACGGCCCTGGAGCTGGCGGCCGTCATCGCCGCCAATTCCCCGGTCGCGACCCGCGCCGCCAAGCGGGCCCTGCGCCACGGCGCTCCGCTGGACCTGGGCGCGGCCCTGGACGTCGAGGACTCCGCCTGGCGCACCACCGCCCTGTCGGGGGACCGGCGCGAGGGCATCGCGGCGTTCAACGAGAAGCGGCGCCCGGACTGGCCGGGCGTCTGAACCTCCGGAGGGCGCCGGGCCGCCCGCTGTCCACAGCCCCTCCGCGACCACCGCGAAAAAGCGGGATCATCGGGATCACGAGGAACGACGTCCCGGACGGGCGTCCGATCAGCGAGGAGGCCGCCGTGCAGGAGGGCACCACCCTGTGGGAGCCGTCGCGGGAGACCGTGGAGCGGGCGCGGATCAGCGCGTTCATGCGCGCGGCGCCGGGAAGCCCCCGGAACTACGACGAGCTGTGGCGCTGGTCGGTGGAGGATCTCGACGGGTTCTGGCAGAAGGTCTGGGACCACTTCGGGATCGTCGGCGACCGGGGCGACGGACCGGTGCGCGAGGGCGGGCCGATGCCGGTGGACGGGCTGCGCTGGTTCCCCTCGGCGCGGCTGAACTACGCCGAGAACATACTGCGGCACGCCGCCGAACGGCCCGACCGCACGGCGGTCGTCTACCGGACCGACGACGGATCGGGGCTGGAGCTGACCTGGGCGCAGCTCGCCGAGCAGGTCGGCCGGGCCCGCGCCGGGCTCGCCGCGCTCGGCGTCGGCCGGGGCGACCGGGTCGCCGGGTACCTGCCGAACCGGCCCGAGGCCCTGGTCGTCATGCTCGCCGCGGCCTCCCTGGGCGCGGCCTGGTCGTCGTGCTCGCCGGACTTCGGGGCGCCGAGCGTCATCGACCGGTTCCAGCAGATCGAGCCGAAGGTGCTGCTGGCCGTGGACGGCTACGTCCACAACGGCAAGGTCTTCGACCGGCGCGGAACGCTCGGGGAGATCCGGGCGGCGCTGCCGTCGGTGAGCACCACCGTGCTCGTCAACGTCGTCTCTCCAGACCCGGTGGAGGGCGCGCTCCCCTACCCGGAGCTCTTCCGGGACGGCGAACCCGCCTTCGACCGGGTGCCGTTCGACCAGCCGCTGTGGATCCTGTACTCGTCCGGGACGACGGGCCTGCCCAAGCCGATCGTCCACGGGCACGGCGGGATGGTGCTCGAGCACGTCAAGTCGCTGGCCCTGCACCAGGACATCGGCCCGGAAGACGTCTTCCTCTGGTTCACCACCACCGGCTGGATGATGTGGAACTACCTCGTCAGCGGGCTGATGGTCGGCGCGACCATCGTCCTCTTCGACGGGGCCCCCACCGGGGACGTGCTGTGGCGGCTGGCCGCCGAGACCGGCACCACCCATCTGGGTCTGGGCGCCCCGTACATCATGGCCTCCCGCAAGGCGGGGCTCACCCCGGGCGCGAGCCTCGACCTGTCGGCGCTGCGGCTGATCGGCTCGACCGGATCGCCGCTGCCGCCGGAGGGGTTCTCCTGGGTGTACGAGGAGGTCAAGCGGGACGTGCTGCTGGGTTCCCTGTCGGGCGGCACGGACGTGTGCTCGGGGTTCGTGGGGCCGGTGCCGCTGCTGCCGGTCCGCGCCGGGGTGATCCAGTGCCGGGCGCTCGGCGCGAAGATCGAGGCGTTCGACGAGGCGGGCCGCCCCGTCGTGGACGAGGTCGGTGAACTGGTGCTGACCGAGCCGATGCCGTGCATGCCGGTCGGGTTCTGGAACGACCCGGGCGACACCCGGTACCGCGAGGCCTACTTCGAGGACTTCCCCGGCGTGTGGCGGCACGGCGACTGGGTGAAGGTGCTCCCCGACGGGGGCTGCATCATCTACGGCCGGTCGGACTCCACCCTCAACAGGGGCGGCATCCGCATGGGCACGAGCGACTTCTACCGGGTGGTGGAGTCGTTCGACGAGATCGCCGACAGCCTGGTCATCGACACCGGCAGACTCGGCGCGGAGGGCGAACTGATCCTGTACGTGCAGCTCGCGCCGGGCGCGGAGCTGACCGAGGACCTGCTCGGCCGGCTGCGCACGGCCCTGCGCACCGACCTGTCGCCCAGGCACGTCCCCGACCGCTTCATCCCGGTCCCCGGGGTGCCGCGCACGCTGTCGGGCAAGAAGCTGGAGGTCCCGGTCCGCAAGATCCTGCAGGGGGCCGACCCTTCCAAGGCGGTCAACCGCGGCTCTCTGGCCGACCCGTCGGTGCTCGACCACTACCTGCCGGAAGCGACGGACTCCCGCGCATGAGAGCAGAGCACGGGCCGACCGTTCCCCGCGGGATCCCGCGGGGAACGGGCCCCGACACGGCGGTCGATCACCGTGGCGGCCTCCCCTCACTCGACCGCTACCTGCCGGAAGCGGCAGACTTCTCCGCATGAGAACAGAACGTGATTCGGTCCAGGGTCTGCGGGAGCTGAGACACGAGGTCAGGGCATTCGTCCAGGAGTGGCTGGACGCGGGGCGGTTCACGCCCCGCTGCGACTCCTGGCTGCGCGAGCACGACCCCGCCTTCTCCCGCGCCCTGGCCGGACGCGGCTGGATCGGCCTCACCTGGCCCCGCGAGTACGGCGGGTCGGAGCGCTCCAACCTCGCCCGGCTCGTCGTCACCGAGGAACTGCTGCGGGCGGGCGCGCCCGTGGCCGCGCACTGGATGGCCGACCGGCAGATCGGCCCCGCGATCCTGCGGCACGGCTCACAGGAGCTGAAGAAGCGTTTCCTGCCCGGCATCGTCCGGGGCGAGATCACCTTCTGCGTCGCGATGAGCGAGACCGAGGCCGGCAGCGACCTGGCGTCGGTGCGCACCACCGCCGTCCGCGTCGACGGCGGCTGGCTCGTCAACGGGCGCAAGGTCTGGACGAGCCACGCCCACCGCTCCACCCACGCCTACCTCCTGGCCCGCACCTCGGCCACCGGCCGCAAGCACGAGGGCCTCAGCGAGTTCCTCCTGGACCTGGCGACGCCGGGAGTGACCGTCCGCCCGATCCACGACCTGTCCGGAGAGCACCACTTCAACGAGGTCCTCTTCGACGACGTCCTCATCCCCGAGGACCAGCTCCTCGGCGTCGAGGGCGAAGGCTGGAGGCAGGTCACCGAGCAGCTGTCCTTCGAGCGGGGCGGGGCCGAACGCGTCCTCAGCACCTATCCCCTGCTGGCGGCGTTCGTCTCCCGCCTCGACCCGGACGACGCCCTGGCCGTCCAGTCCGCCGGGGAGCTGGCCGCCCGGCTCGGCGTGCTGCGCGCGATGGCGCGGCGCGTGGCCGCCGAGATGGACCACGGGCGCGCCCCGATCCGGGAGGCCGCCCTGCTGAAGGCCCTGGGCACGGCCTTCGAGAAGGACGTCGCCGAGACCGTCCGGCGGGTGCGCGGGACACCGCCCGACCCCGGCGGGGACGAACTCGAACGGCTGATGGCCCAGGCGGTGCCCGCCGCACCGGGTTTCAGCCTGCGCGGCGGGACGACCGAGATCCTCGGCACGATCGTCGCCAAGGGACTGTCCTCGGCCCGCCCGAAGCGTTCCGAACTCGGCGAGCTGGCCTCGGCCGTCCTGGCCGCCCGCGAGCCGGGCCCGGATCCGGCGGTGTGGGCCGAGCTCCGGGAGCTCGGCTGGGCGAAGGCCGGCCTGCCCGAAGGGATCGGCGGCGACGGCGGCACCCTGGAAGACCTGCTGACCCTGCTGGCGGCGGTCGGCGAGCACTGCGTCTCGGCGCCCCTGCTGGAGACCTCCCTGGCCTCCTGGCTCCTCGCCGAGGCCGGCCGGCCCGTCCCGGACGGCCTGACCGCGACGGTCGCGCTGCCCGGACCCGGCCTCAGCACGGGCGAGACGCTGGAGGGGACGATCGAGCGGGTGCCCTGGGCGTCCGCGGCGGACCTCATCGTCATCCCGGCGGACGGCGAACTCCTCCTGCTGGAGCGCGGCACCCCCGGCTGGAGCGTCGAACCCGGCCGGAACCTGGCGGACGAGCCCCGCGACACCCTGCTGCTGTCCGGCTGCCGCGTCCCCTCCGAGCATCGGATCGCCTGTCCCCTCCCGCGTGAGCGAATCGTCGAGCGAGCCGCGCTGCTGCAGGCCGCGCAGCTCGTCGGCGCCCTGCGCACCGCGCTGCGTCTGGCCGTCGAGTACACGGGGGCGCGCGAGCAGTTCGGCCGTCCCCTCGCCTCGTTCCAGGCCGTCTCGCTGGCCCTCGCCGGGGCCGCCGCCCGGCTCGAAGGCGCCGAGACCGCCCTGGCGAGGGCGGTGGCGGACGCCGGCTCGGGTCCGTCGGTGGCGACGCTGCGGCTCTGGCTGGCCGACGCGGCCTCAGAGGTGGCCTCCGCCGCCCACCAGCTGCACGGCGCGATGGGGATCACCCGCGAGTACCCGCTGCACCACGCCACCCGCAGGCTGTGGTCCTGGCGCGACGAGTGGGCCCCGTCCCGGCACTGGGCCGTCCTGCTGGTCCGCGCCCTCCGTGAAGAGACCGGCACACCTCGGACGACCGGAGCGAAGCGAGGATCGGCCGAACCGGCCCACGGGGATCTGGGGGTCGCCCCCCGGAAAAGCTCCGACCCTCTGTGGGAGCTGACCGACGCCCCGACGGGGAAGACGCGTGAGATCGGAGAACGAGATGTCTGAGTGGAAGACCCTGCGGCTGGAGAGCCACGACGACGGGGTGCGGGTGCTGACGCTGGACGACCCCGCGCGGCACAACGCCATCAGCTTCGCGATGCGGGACGAGCTCGTCGAGTGCGCCGCGCGTGTCAGGGCCGACCGGGACGCCCGGGTCCTGGTGGTCACCGGGGCGGGGCGGTCGTTCTGCTCCGGCGCCGACCTGGGAGAGCTGTTCGGTGAGGAGGGCCTGCCGGTACGGGAGATCCGGGACGACGCCGCCCGCATGTACGACGCCTTCCTGGCCGTGCGGGACCTGCCCGTCCCGACGATCGCGGCGGTGCAGGGCCATGCGATCGGCGCGGGCCTGAACCTGGCGATGTCCTGCGACATCCGGCTGGCCGCGCCCGGGGCGAAGTTCAGCGCGACGTTCAGCCGGATCGGGCTGCACCCCGGCGGCGGCTGCACCTACTTCCTGGTGGAGGCGCTGGGCCGGCAGCGGGCCTTGGCCGTCCTGCTGGAGGGCGGCACTCTCGCCGGAGAGCAGGCCGTCCGGCACGGTCTGGCGCTGGAGCTGCACGACGACCCGCTGGCCGCCGCGCTGGAGCTGGCCCGCAGGTTCGCCGCCGTGCCGTCCGGCCTGGCCCGCGACATCAAGACGGCGGTCGGGCTCGCCGCGACCCAGGGCTTCGAGGCGACCCTGGCGTTCGAGGCGTGGGCGCAGGCCGACTCCTCCACCCGCCCGGCCACCCGCGAGAACCTGGCCCGGGCCTTCCGCCGTCCCTGAGGACCGACGGTTCGAGGGGGGCTTCGGCAGGCCGGAGCCCTCTTCGAAACCCAGAGTTCACCGCGTGCGCCGAATCACGCAACACACCGGCCGTCT
Organism: Actinocorallia sp. B10E7; assembly: GCF_039871655.1. Classification (NCBI taxonomy): domain Bacteria; kingdom Bacillati; phylum Actinomycetota; class Actinomycetes; order Streptosporangiales; family Thermomonosporaceae; genus Actinocorallia; species Actinocorallia sp. B10E7. The sequence goes on along the minus strand of NZ_JBDPLZ010000003.1, from coordinate 229,196 downwards.
ACTGCTGTGCAACTCGGCACACTTACAGGAGACGGTGTGGACACTGGAAGTACAGCGTGGATCCTGACGAGCACGGCAGCCGTGCTCCTCATGGTGCCCGGTCTCGCGCTCTTCTACGGCGGCATGGCGGGCACCCGCAGCATTCTCAATATGATCATGATGACCTTCGGCGCCGTCGCCGTCGTGGGCGTCCTGTGGACGGTCGTCGGCTACTCGATGGCCTTCGGTGACTCCTACGGCGGGCTCGGCCTGCTGGGGAACGTCACCGAGTACATCGGCCTGGGCGACCTCATGGCCGAGGACACGGAGGCGACGATTCCTCCGATGCTCTTCGCCATCTTCCAGGCGTTGTTCGCCTGCATCACCGTCGCGCTGATCTCCGGCGCGCTCGCCGACCGCATCAAGTTCGGCGCCTGGCTGGCGCTGGCGGGCCTGTGGGCTCTGCTGGTGTACTTCCCGGTCGCGCACTGGGTGTTCGCCTTCGACTCCGACACCGCCGAGGGCGGCTGGATCGCCAACACGCTCGGCGCGATCGACTTCGCGGGCGGTACCGCGGTCCACATCAACGCCGGCATCGCCGCGCTCGCGGTCGTCCTGGTGCTCGGCAAGCGCGGCCACTTCCCCCAGCCGCACCGTCCCGGCAACCTGCCGCTGATGATGCTCGGCGCGGGCGTCCTGTGGTTCGGCTGGATGGGCTTCAACGGCGGGTCGGCCCTGGCGGCCGGCAACTCCGCCAGCGTGGTGCTGATGACCACCTTCAACGCCACCTGCGCGGCGATGTTGGCCTGGATGCTGGTCGAGAAGCTCCGTGACGGTCACGCCACCACCCTCGGCGCGGCGTCCGGCGCGATCGCCGGCCTGGTCGCCATCACCCCGTCCTGCGGCGCGGTCACCCCGGTGGGCGCGCTGATCCTCGGCGCGGTCGCCGGTCTCGTCTGCCCTCTGGCGGTGGGCCTGAAGTACAAGTTCGGCTACGACGACGCCCTCGACGTGGTCGGCGTCCACCTGGTCGGCGGCGTCGTCGGCACCCTGCTCATCGGCCTGCTGGCCAGCGCCGACGCCCCCAACGGCAAGGACGGCCTGTTCTACGGCGGCGGCTTCGGGCTGCTGGGCACCCAGGCGGTCGCGGCCGTCGCGGTGCTCGCCTACTCCTTCGTGGTGACGTTCGCCATCGCCTTCGTCCTCGACAAGACGATGGGCCTGAGGCTGGAGGGCGGCGTCGAGGCCTCCGGCGTGGACCTGGCCCTCCACAAGGAGCTCGCCTACGACCACCTCGAGATCGAGATCATGGAGGCCGTCATCGAGGTCTCCGAGGAGGAGGAGCCCGTCAAGGAGGCCGCGGAGGCGTAATCCTCTTCGAGACCCCCCTCGCAGGACCCCGAGTCCCCGCCCGGAGCGCCCCGGGCGGGGACTCGGCGCGTTTAACCGCACCGTTACACCGGAGCCGTTCACCGGCAAAGTTCTCTTGGTTCACTGTGAAGTAACGATGATTCATCACAGTGAACAGAGGTGATCGATGAGCACTCCGGCGGCCCCCCGGACGGCCACGCTGGCCGAGCTGGTCGAAGCGGAGGGGATCAGGTTCGTCCTGGCGACCTTCGTCGACATGACCGGCAAGCCCTGCGCCAAGCTCGTCCCCGCTTCGGCCGTGAAGATGCTGCAGGACGAGGGCGTCGGGTTCGCGGGCTACGCGGCCGGCGCGATCGGCCAGCGGCCGTCCGACCCCGACCTCATCACCCTCCCCGACGCCTCCTCCTTCACCCCGCTGCACCAGATCAAGCCCGGCCTGGCCATGGTCCAGTGCGACCCGCACGTCGGCGGCGAGCCGTGGAAGTACGCGCCGCGCGTCATCCTCAAGACCGTCCTGACCCGCCTCGCCGAGCGCGGCATGACCGCGATGGTCGGCGCCGAGGCCGAATACTTCCTGGTCCGCCGCAAACCCTCCGGCGGCATCGAGGTCGCCGACGACAAGGACACCTCCGGCCGGCCCTGCTACGACGCCCGTGACCTGACCCGGATGTACGACCACCTCACCGAGGTCTCCGCAGTCCTCAACGGCCTCGGCTGGACGAACTACGCCAACGACCACGAGGACGGCAACGGCCAGTTCGAGCAGAACTTCGAGTACGCCGAGGCCCTCGCCACCGCGGACCGGCTCATCGCCTTCCGGTACCTGGTGCAGATGCTCGCCGAGCGGCGCGGCATGACCGCCACGTTCATGCCCAAACCTTTCACCGACCGCACCGGCTCCGGCCTGCACATGCACATGTCGCTTTGGGAGGGCGAGACCCCTCTGTTCCCGTCCGCCGACGACCCGCGCGGACTGGGCCTCTCCCCCGTCGCCTACCGGTTCGTCTCCGGGCTGCTCGCGCACGCCCCCGCCCTGTCGGCCGTCGTCACCCCGACCGTCAACTCCTTCAAGCGCACCACCGCCGCGACGACCGCGTCCGGCGCGACCTGGGCGCCGCGCAAGGCCACCTACGGCGGCAACGACCGCACCCACCTGGTGCGGGTGCCCGACGGCGACCGGGTCGAGGTGCGCCTGGCCGACGGCTCGGCCAACCCCTACCTGGCGATGGCGGCGCTGCTCACCGCGGGCCTGGACGGCCTCGACTCCGGCACCGACCCGGGCGAGCCCGGCTCCGGCAGCGCCGACCTGCCGCCGACCCTGCTGCACGCGATCGAGGCGCTGGAGGCCGACCCCGTCGTCACGGGCGCGCTCGACGCCGCGGGACCGGACGTCGCCGCCTACTACGCGAAGGTCAAGCGGGAGGAGTTCCTCGCCTGGCACAGCCAGGTCAGCTCCTGGGAGACCGACACCTACCTGACCGCCTTCTGAAAGGAGCACCCCATGTGCGGCATCGTCGGCCTGCACCTGAAGGACGACGGGCTCGGCGGGCGGCTCGGCGAACTCCTCGCCGGCATGCTCGCCCAGGTCCGCGAACGCGGCCCCGACTCCGCCGGAGTCGGCGTCTACGGCCCGGTCCGGACGATCGGAGCGGAGCGAGGATCGGCCGGACCGACCCCCGGGGGCCTGGGGGTCGCCCCCCAGACGGATGCAACCGGGCTGACCGTCCTCAAGGGCGTCGGCGACCCCGTGGCGCTGGCCGAGGAGTTCGGGCTGGCCGGGATGAGCGGCCACCAGGCCGTCGGGCACACCCGGATGGCCACCGAGTCGGCCGTCACCACCGAGGGCAGCCACCCGTTCTCGCCACGGCCCGGCCTGTGCCTGGTGCACAACGGCTCGTTCGCCAACCACGCCACGGTCCGGCGCGCGCTGGAGGCCGAGGGCGTCGTCTTCGAGACCGACAACGACTCCGAGGTCGCCGCCCGGTTCGTCGGCCACCGCCTCGACCTGGGCGACGACTTGGAGAAGGCGCTGCGCCTGGTCTGCGACGTGTTCGACGGCTTCTACACGCTGCTGGTCACCACCGACAGCGAGTTCGCCGTCGTCCGGGACGCCGTCGCCTGCAAGCCCGCGATCATCGCCGAGACCGACCGGTGGGTCGCGATGGTCTCGGAGTACCGGGCGCTGGTCGGCCTGCCCGGATTCGAGAACGCCCGGGTGTTCGAGCCCGGCCCCGAGGAGGTTCACCTGTGGAAGCGCTGACCCTGACGGGAGAGGTCCGCGAGATCAACCGGGCGCTGCGCGCCCTGCCGGACGGGGCGGCGGCGACCGTCGCCGACCCGCGCGGCCGGCACAACCTCGCCGTCGGGCTGGACGCCGAGGTCAAGGTGACGATCGACGGACCCGCCGGGTACTACATCGGCGGCCTGGGCAAGAAGGCCGACATCACCGTGAACGGTCCGGTCGGCTGGGGTGTCGGGGAGAACCTGATGTCCGGGCGCGTCCACGTCAAGGGCGACGCCAGCCAGTCGGCCGCCGCCACCGCCCGCGGCGGGCTCGTCGTCGTGGACGGCAACGCCTCGCTGCGGGCCGCGATCTCGCTGAAGGGCGCGACGCTGGCCGTCGGCGGGAGTGTCGGCGCGTACTGCGGCTTCATGGCGCAGGCCGGGACGATCCTCGTCGGCGGCGACGCCGGGGACGGCCTGGGCGACTCCCTGTACGAGGCGGTCGTCTACGTCGCGGGGCGGATCGCCAGCCTGGGCACCGACGCCCGGATCGAGGAGCTCACCGAGACCGACGTGAAGACCGTCCGGGACCTGGTGAAGACCTGCGGGTTCGACCACATCGACCCGGAGAACGTCACCAAGGTCGCCTCGGCCCGGACGCTCTACCACTTCGACACCCAGAACCACGACGCCTACTGAGCCAGGGAGCCACCCCGTGAACCACACCTTCCCGCCCTCGGTCATCGCCGAGATCCAGGAGCGCGCCTCCCTCGGCCGGTACGCGATCCGCGGCCTGGGCGCCCGGCGGGCCGTGCCCAGCTTCGACGACCTGCTGCTGCTCACCGCGAGCGCCTCCCGCTACCCGCTGGAGGGCTACCGGGAGCGCTGCGAGACCAGGACCGTCCTGGGCGCCCGCAACGCGAGCGAGCCGGTCGTGCTGGACATCCCGATCACCATCGCGGGCATGTCGTTCGGCGCCCTGTCGGCCGCCGCCAAGGACGCGCTCGGCCGGGCCGCGAGCGAGGTCGGCACGTCCACGACGACCGGCGACGGCGGGATGACGCCCGAGGAGCGGGCCTCGTCCAAGACCCTCGTCTACCAGTGCCTTCCGTCCCGCTACGGCTTCGATCCCGACGACCTGCGCCAGGCGGACGCCGTGGAGGTCGTGCTCGGCCAGGGCGCCAAGCCGGGCGGCGGCGGCATGCTGCTCGGCCAGAAGGTCGGCCCCCGCGTGGCCCGGATGCGCACCCTCCCGGAGGGCATCGACCAGCGCTCGGCCAGCCGCCACCCCGACTGGACCGGCCCCGATGACCTCGCCATCAAGATCCTCGAACTGCGTGAGGCCACCGACTGGCGCATCCCCGTCTACGTGAAGGTCGGCGCGACCCGCACCGAGCACGACGTGAAGCTCGCGATCGCCGCCGGAGCCGACGTCGTGGTCGTCGACGGCATGCAGGGCGGCACCGCCGCCACCCAGGACGCCTTCATCGAGCACACCGGCATCCCCACGCTGGCGGCCGTCCGGCTGGCGGCCGACGCGATCGCCGAGGTCGGCGCGGACGTCCAGCTCATCGTCTCCGGCGGCATCCGCAGCGGCGCGGACGTCGCCAAGGCCCTGGCCCTGGGCGCCGACGCCGTCTCGATCGGGGTGGGCGCGCTCATCGCGCTCGGCTGCAACGACAGCGGCCACCCGGACGAGACGGGCGCGAAGGTCGACGTCACCGCCGACTACCGCAGGCTCGGCGTGGCCCCCGGCGACTGCTCGGCCTGCCACACCGGCGCCTGCCCCGTCGGCATCGCCACCCAGGACGACCTGCTCTCCCGGCGCCTGGACCCCGGGCTCGGCGCGACGCGCGTGGCGAACTACCTGCGGTCGCTGGCCATGGAGACCACGATGCTGGCCCGTGCCTGCGGCAAGTCCGACGTGCACCGCCTCGAGCCGGAGGACCTGGTGGCCCTCACCGTCGAGGCCGCCGCCATGGCCCGCGTCCCGCTCGCCGGGACGTCCTGGATCCCGGGGCAGCCGGTATGAACCCGGACGTCATCATCGTCGGCGGCGGCTTGGAGGGCACGGCCGCCGCCCGTTCCCTGGCCTCCCGGGGCGTCTCGGTGACAGTGCTGGAACGCGACACCGTCGGCTCGGGAGGCACCGGCAAGTCCAGCGGCATCGTCCGCTGCCACTACGGCGTGCCGTCCCTGGCCGCGATGGCGTGGAAGGGCACCGCCCTGTTCGAGAACGCCGAGGACATCCTGGGCGTGGACATCGGCTTCCGCCAGAGCGGCTACGTCGTCGGCGTGGGCGGGCAGAACGTCGCGGCGCTGCGCGCCAACCTCCAGATGCACCGGAGCCTGGGCATCGAGTCCTTTGAGATCAGCCGTGACGAGGTCGCCGAGCTGTGGCCGTCGGCGTACCTGGACGACTTCGCGGCCTTCGGCTATGAGCCGCGCGGCGGCCATGGCGACGCCTACCAGACGGCCCAGGCGTTCGCGGCGGCAGCGCGCCGCGACGGAGCCGCCATCCGCCAGGGCACGCCCGTCGCGGCTCTGACGGCCGACGGCGGCAAGGTCACCGGAGTGCGCCTGGCCGACGGCACGGAGCTGTCCGCCGGGACGGTCGTCCTGGCCGCCGGACCGTGGTCGGTCGCCCTGGCCGCCCCGCTCGGGATCGACCTGCCGATCCGCGCGATGCGCGAGCAGATCATGCTCATCGACCCCGGCACGGACCTCGGCGGCGTCCCCGTCTTCTCCGACCTGGTCTCGCTCCAGTACGTCCGGGCCGAAACGGGCGGCAGGCTCCTGTTCGGCAACAGCGACCTGTCCGAACCGGAGTGGGCCGACCCCGACTCCTACGGCAACCGCGCCGAGGCGTCCTTCGTCGACCGCACCGCCGCCCGCCTCGCCCACCGCTTCCCCGGCCTGGAGAACGCGGGCTTCGTCGGCGACTACGCCGGCTGCTACGACGTCACCCCGGACTTCAACCCGATCATCGCCCCCCTGCCGGTGGACGGCCTCGTCGTGGCCGCGGGCTTCTCCGGGCACGGCTTCAAGATCTCCCCCGCCGTGGGGGAACTCGTCGCCGACCTGGTCCTCGACGGCGACAGCGGCGATCCCCTCGTCCCCGCCCGGGACTTCCGCTTCGAACGCTTCGCCGAAGGAGAACCCCTGACCAGCTCCAACCCCTACGTCGGCGCGGGCGAGATGCGCTGACCGGACTCAGCCGACCGAGCCGTAGGCGGTGACGGACAGGAAGACGATGGGGAGCTCCACGAGCTCGACCGGGCCGTGGGGCCCCTCCCCGTCGAACTGGAGGGAGTCCCCCGGCCTCATCTCGTAGCGGGCGTCGCCGTGGCCGTAGACCATGACGCCTTCGAGCATGTAGAGGAACTCGGTGCCCGAGTGCTGGAAGAGCGGGAACACCTCGCTGGCCTCGGTGAGCGTCACCAGCAGCGGCTCGATGCGCTTGTGCTCGCCGCGCAGCGAGCCGAGCAGCTGGTAGAGGTGGCCGACGTCGCTGCCCCGCCGGGAGATCCGCGCCCCGTGTCCGGCCGGGACGAACACCGCCTCGCGTTCGGCGTCCACACCGCGGAAGAGCGCCGTCACCGGCACGTTCAGCGCCTCGGCCAGTTTGCCCAGGGTGGAGAGACTGCACGACGTCTGCGCGTTCTCGATCTTGGAGAGCATCGCCTTGGACATCCCGGTCCTGCGCGCCAGCTCGGCCAGGGAGATCTTCTTGGCGTTGCGGTACTCCCGCACCCGCATCGCGATGATCTCCTCCAGTTCCACGGGGCCAGCATAGAGGCGTTCAGGCGCGTGGTCCGAGGAACAGGCCTCCACTCGCGTCGATGACCTGGCCGGTGATCCAGCGCGCGGTGTCGGAGGCGAGGAAGGCGACTACGTCGGCGATGTCGTCGGGCCCGCCCAGGCGATCGAGTGCCGTCGTTCCAGCGATGAGTTCGGCCAGGCCCGGCGCTTCGAAGGCCGATCCGTTGGTCGCCGTCCGGGTGGCGCCGGGAGCAACCGCGTTCACCGTGATCCCTCGGACTCCGAGCTCGTTGGCCAAGGTCATGCTCATCGTCTCGACCGCGCCCTTGGTCATGGCGAAGGACGTCTGGGCCGGGTTGGCCATCCGGGTCGCCACGGACGAGATCGTGATGATGCGGCCGCCGTCGCGGAGCAGCGGCGACGCCCGCTGGATGATGAAGTACGGCGCTCGCACGTTCACCGCGAAGAGGTGGTCGAACTCCGTCCGCGTGGTGACTCCGAGCGGGCCGGCGGGCGCGGCCGCCGCGTTGTTGACGAGGATGTCGAGCGGCCGCCCGGCCAGGCCGGCCTCGACTCCCGCGAAGAGCGTCTCGACGTCGTCGTCCACGCCCAGCTCCGCCCTGACGGCGAGCGCGGTTCCGCCGTTACGTGCGATCTGGTCGACCGTCGCCGCCGCCCCGGCCTCGTCCGTGCCGAAGTGCACGATGACCATTGCCCCCTTCTCCGCCAGCCGGGTCGCGATCGCCTGCCCGATGCCGCGCGAGGCTCCGGTCACCAGAGCCGTCCTGCCGGTCAGATCACTCATGCCCGTCACTCCAATCCGTTAGCTACTACCAACTTGGTAGTGACTACCACCAAGGTAGTGTCTATCACATGCCCGACCAGAACTCGACGCTGCGAGCACAACGGCGAGCCGAAACGCAGCGCATGATCCAAGCGCACGCGCTACGGCTGTTCACCGAGCGCGGATACGACGCCACGACCGTCACCGACGTCGCCGAAGCCGCGGGCGTCTCCCCCATGACCGTCTACCGGCACTTCCCCACCAAGGAAGACCTCGTGCTCTTCGACCAGAACGGCAGGCTCGTCGCCGAGCGGATCGCCGCGTCGTCCGCCGTGCATCCCCTGGTCCGCCGCATCGGCATCGCGCTCATCGACTCGGCCGCGGCGCTGACCGGCGGTGGCCACGCAGACGACCTGACGGCGAACCGGCGGTTCCTGCTCGCCCGCCTCCGGCTCATGATCTCGACGCCGGCCTTGCGGGCCAAGCACCTGGACAACCACTACGCCCTTCAGCAGGCGATCGTCGACGCCCTCGGGGACGACGCCACCGACCCCGAGGACGCATTCCGCGCCCGAGCGGCGGCCAGCGCCTGCCTGGCCGCCCTGCACACGGCACTGGTGCGCTGGGCCGAGGACGACGGACGGACCGAGCTGCCCGAGGTGATCGCGAAGGCGCTCGCCGCCGCCTTCGGCGATGACATCGTCGGCACCGGCCCGGACCGGTGAGAAAGGCCTTCCGGGCGACGGACGCGATCCGTGCTCCCGCCGGGTGCGTGAAAGCAGGGGACCAGACCTGTCCGGGACCGTTCGGGGCAGGCGCACCGATCACAGGATCACTCTTGGACGGTGTCGAGGAACGGTAGGCCGGACGGATCGCGGGGAAGAGGGGAGGGAGAAGGAGGCGAGAGCACATGCCACAACAGGTACGCGGGGTCGTCGCGCCGGGTAGGGGTGAGCCTGTGCGGGTGGAGACGGTGATCGTGCCGGATCCGGGGCCGGGCGAGGCGGTGGTGCAGGTCCAGGCGTGCGGGGTGTGTCACACCGATCTGCACTACAAGCAGGGCGGTATCACCGATGACTTCCCGTTCCTGCTGGGTCATGAGGCCGCCGGGGTCGTGGAGTCCGTGGGCGAGGGCGTCACCGAGGTCGCAGCCGGGGACTTCGTCATCCTCAACTGGCGGGCGGTGTGCGGGCAGTGCCGGGCCTGCCTGCGCGGCCGTCCCTGGTACTGCTTCAACACCCACAACGCGAAGCAGAAGATGACCCTGGAAGACGGCACGGAACTCTCCCCCGCTCTGGGTATCGGCGCGTTCGCCGACAAGACGCTGGTGGCGGCCGGGCAGTGCACCAAGGTCGACCCGGCCGCCAAGCCGGAGGTGGCCGGTCTGCTGGGCTGCGGCGTCATGGCGGGCATCGGCGCCGCGATCAACACCGGGCAGGTGGGCCGCGGGGACTCCGTCGCGGTGATCGGCTGCGGCGGGGTCGGCATGGCCGCCGTCATGGGTTCCCGGCTGGCCGGGGCCAGGAAGATCATCGCGGTGGACATCGACCCGCGCAAGCTCGACAAGGCCCTGGAACTGGGCGCCACCCACACCGTCGAGTCCACGAAGACCGACCCGGTCGAGGCGATCCGGGAGCTCACCGAGGGCAACGGCGCGGACGTCGTCATCGAGGCCGTCGGCCGCCCCGAGACCTACGAGCAGGCCTTCTACGCCCGTGACCTGGCCGGGACCGTGGTGCTGGTCGGGGTGCCGACCCCGGAGATGAGGCTGGAGATGCCCCTGCTGGACTTCTTCGGCCGGGGCGGGGCGCTGAAGTCCTCCTGGTACGGCGACTGCCTGCCCTCCCGGGACTTCCCCATGCTCATCGACCTGTACCTCCAGGGCCGGCTGGCGCTGGACGCCTTCGTCACCGAGACCATCTCCCTGGACGAGATCGAGGCGGCCTTCGAACGCATGCACCGCGGCGACGTCCTGCGATCGGTGGTGGTCCTGTGATCGAGAAGCTCATCACCTCCGGGACCTTCTCGCTGGACGGCGGCACCTGGCACGTCGACAACAACGTCTGGATCGTCGGCGACGAGGACGAGGCGATCGTCATCGACGCCGCCCACGACGCCATGGCCATCGCCGAGGCCCTGCGCGGCCGGCGTCTCAAGGCGATCGTGTGCACCCACGGCCACAACGACCACATCGACGCCGCGCCCGCGCTGTCCGCCATGCTCGACGCTCCGGTCATGCTGCATCCGGACGACCTGCCGCTGTGGGAGATGACGCACCCCGACCGGCTGCCGAACATGACGCTGTCCGACGGGATGGACCTGGAAGTCGGCGGGATCGAACTGGCCGTCCTGCACACCCCCGGCCACTCGCCCGGCGGCGTCTGCCTGTACGCGCCGGAGCTGAGCACGCTCTTCAGCGGGGACACCCTCTTCCAGGGCGGCCCCGGGGCCACCGGGCGGTCGTTCTCCGACTTCCCCACCATCATCGAGTCGATCCGGAGCCGGCTGCTGACCCTGCCGGGCGAGACCAAGGTGCGCACCGGCCACGGCCCCTCGACCACGATCGGGGAAGAGGCTCCCCATCTGGAGGAATGGATCGCCCGCGGCCACTGAGAACCGCTGTAGGGGAGCAGGCTGCCGGAATGCTCTGCCCCGACACCCCGACCCGGGTCATTCTCGGTCCACCCGGAGCCTCGCGCGATAGCGGTCCTGGCGGATCGGGAGGTCGTCGCGCCGGTCGGGGCTCAGGGCCAGCAGGGACAGGGAGAGACGGGCGGTCAGGTGGACGGAGGTCCTGCGCATCGTGTGCAGCCTGAAGGTGCTCCGTCCGGTGGACACGGTCACGACCGCGTCTCCCGGCCAGACGCACTGGACGTCCACCGGGCATCTGCTGTCGCTCTCGACGGCCACGAAGGTGAGGGACGGGCCGCCACGCAGCCGCACGGTCCAGCCCGGCGCGAGGGTGAACGGTTTTCCCGGCCGGACGGTTCTCAGGCGTGCGCCCGGCACCGAAGACACCCTCGACGCGGAGAGTCCTTCGGGGGCGGGGGTTCGGGGCACGTTCGGCAGGACGTCCGGACTCGCGCAGGCCGTCGCAAGGAGCAGCGAAAGCGGGAACAGAGCACTCCGGGATGGCCTCATGGCCGCATGGATATCAGCCGGGAGGCCGCCACGAGGTCAGGGGTCCGGACCGGTCATGAAATATTCGGGTCATGGAACTGCTCGAGGCTCTGCGCGGCACCGCCGCCATCAGGGAATTCACTGACGAACCCGTCTCCGACGCCACCGTCTACCGCATCCTGGACAGCGCCCGGTTCGCGCCCAGCGGCGGCAACAAGCAGGGGTGGCGGGTCGTCGTCGTCAAGGACCCCGAGATCCGCAGGGGCATGCGCGACCTGTACCTGCCGGGGTGGCGGGACTACCGGGCGCTGGGCGAGGCGGGGCTGCGTCCATGGTCGCCGCTGGCCGACCGGGAGGCCGAGGCCGCGGCGCTGGCGAAGGAGCCCGCCGGTGACCACCGCGCCGAGTTCGCCCTCAATCTGGACAAGGTGCCGGTGATGCTCGCCGTGCTGGCCGACCTGAACGAGCTGGCCGCCGTCGACCGCGACTACGACCGCTACACCTTCGCGGGCGGCGCGTCGGTCTACCCGTTCGTGTGGAACGTGCTGCTCGCGGCGCGCGAGGAGGGCCTGGGCGGGGTGATGACGACGATCCACATCCGCCGGGAGGAGGGGGTGCGCGAGCTGCTGCGGGTCCCGGACGGCGTGGCGCTGGCCTCGGTGGTGTTCCTCGGCCACCCGGTGCGCAGGCCGACGAGGCTGCGCCGGGCCAGAGTGCCGGAGTTCGCCACTTTCGACACTTTTGATGGGAGCCCCGTCACACCGCCGGATGTTACTGACCAGTAGGATAGTTTCTCGTGAGCTACCTGTACTGGGAGAGCGTTCCCACCCGCTGGAACGACAACGACTGCTATGGCCACATGAACAACGTCATCCACTACGAGATGATGGACACCGTGGTCAACACCTGGCTCATCCGAGAGGCCGGCTTCGACCCGCGTCATGGTGACGCCATCGGCATGTGCGTGGCCTCTCGCTGCGAGTATAAGGCCGAGTCCCACTTCCCCGAAGTCATCAAGGTGGGCATGCGCATCGGCAAACTCGGCACCTCCAGCGTCAGGTACGAGCTCGGCCTCCACCGCGCCGACGGCGAGACCCTCATCGCGCACGGCGACTTCACCCACGTCTTCGTGGACCGGGAGACCCGCCGGCCCGTCCCGATCACCGGCCCGATGCGCACGGCCATGGAGAAGCTGGTGGTGTCGTCATGACCACGACCCGCGTGTCCGTCCTGACCGAACCCGGCCGCGACACCCCCTACGCCGACTCCCGGCCGCTGGAGATCACCGAGGTGACGCTCGACCCGCCGGGGCCGGGCGAACTTCTGGTCAGGATCGGCGCCGCCGGACTGTGCCACTCCGACCTGTCGGTCATCAACGGCTCGCGGGTGCGCCCGCTGCCGATGGCGCTGGGCCACGAGGCCGCCGGCGAGGTCGTCGCGGTCGGGGAGGGCGCGGAGTTCGCCGTGGGCGACCGCGTCGTCCTGGCCTTCGTGCCCGCCTGCGGCCAATGCCCCCGGTGCCTGGCCGGACGGCCCGCGCTGTGCGTCCCCGGCGCGGCGGCCAACGGCGCCGGCACCCTGCTGGGCGGCGGGCGGCGCATCGACGGCGGCCGGATCAACCACCACCTGGGCGTCTCGGCGTTCTCCGACTACGCGGTGGTCTCCCAGCAGTCGGCCGTCAAGGTCGACCCCGACCTGCCGTTCGAGATCGCGGCGCTGTTCGGCTGCGCGGTGCTGACCGGAGCGGGCGCCGCCCTGCACAGCGCGAAGGTCACTCCCGACGACGGCGTCGCGGTCTTCGGCCTCGGCGGCGTCGGCCTGTCGGCGCTGCTCGCGGCCAAGGCGCTGGGCGCCCCGACGATCGTCGCGATCGACGTCGTCCCCGCCAAGCTGGAGCTCGCCCGGGAACTCGGCGCCACCCACACCGTGCTGGGCGGGCCGGACGCCGTCGCCGAGATCAAGGAGATCACCGGCGGCGGCGCGGACAAGGTCATCGAGACCGCGGGCGTGGTGCCGGTGCTGCGCCAGGCCTACGACGCGGCGGCCCCCGGCGGCACCGCGGTGACCGTGGGCCTGCCCGCCCCCGGCAGGGAGCTGGCGCTGCCCGCGCTCAGCCTCGTCGCCGAGGAGAAGACCCTGCGGGGCAGCTACCTGGGCTCCTGCGTCCCCCGCCGCGACGTCCCCCGCTTCATCGAGATGTACCGCGAGGGCACCCTGCCGGTCGACCGCCTCCTGTCGGGCACCCTCGCCCTGGAGGAGATCAACGCGGGCTTCGACCGGCTGCACACCGGCGAGGCCGTCCGCCAGGTGGTGCTCTTCTAAGGCCTGCGGGACCCCAGCATGCGCAGCGCCAGGTCGGCGTAGGCCGCGGTGATCTGGGCCGGCCTGCGGCTGCGCTGGCTGGGGTACCAGCGGGCCACGTCGATGGCCAGGGACATGATGGCCGTGGTCGCCATGGGCGCCGCCGCGGCGTCGAACACGCCGGTCTCGACGCCCCCGGCGATCGCCTCGTGCAGGAGGGCCTCGGTCTGCCGCCGGATCCCGATCAGCTCGCGCTGGTGGGCCGAGGTCAGCGAGGCGTGCTCGTACTGGACGACCCGGGCCAGGGTGTGGTGCTCGGCGTGGAAGGAGACCATCGCCTCGACGATGGCCCGCACCCGTTCCACCGGACCCGGATTCTCCTCGCACACCCGGCGGACCCGCTCGTAGTTCACCTCATGCCCGGTGCGCGCTATCTCGTACAGCAGCGCTTCCTTCGACGAGAAGTGCATGTACAGGGCGGCGGGGCTCATCCCCGCACGCAATGCCACCTGCCGGGTCGAAGTGCCGTGGTACCCCTGCTCCCCGAAGGCCTCCAGTGCCGCCGTCAGCAGTTTCTGCGCCGTCGGCGGCAGATCCGCCCAAGCCTCTTGGACGGTCTCCGCCGCCATATGACGCCACCTCTGTACTCGCTCCGGACTCCGATGCGGACCCGGAGCCCATCAGACCTTAGACAACGGCCAGGCCGCCGTCCACGGGAATGACGGCACCGTTCACATACGCGCCGGCGCGGCTGGAGAGGAACACCGCGGTGCCCGCCATGTCGTCCGGGCGGCCGATGCGCTTGAGCGGCACCGCCGCGGCGACGGCGTCGCCGAACGCGTCGAGCGTCGCGGCCATCATCTTGGACTCGAACGGGCCGGGCGCGATCGCGTTGACCGTGATGGCCTGCGGGCCGAGTTCCTTGGCCAGCACCCGGGTGAGCTGGTGGACAGCCGCCTTGCTGGAGGTGTAGGAGTAGCGCTGGCCCGGCGTCATGATGCCGTCGACCGAACCGATGTTGATGATCCGCGCCGGGTCGTCGGGGGTGGCGGCCTCGCGCAGACGCGGCAGCAGCGCCTTGGTCAGGTAGAAGGGCGACTTCAGGTTGAGGTCGAGCACCTTGTCCCAGGCCGAGGAGGGGAACTCCTCCAGCGGCGCGCCCCAGGTGGCGCCGGCGTTGTTCACCAGGATGTGCAGCGGCCCGTCGACGGTCTCGGCCAGCCGCAGGCACTCCGCCTCGGTGGACAGGTCGGCGGGCACCCCGACGACCTCGCCCGGGCCCGCCTTGGACAGCTCGGCCACGGCCTGGTCCACCGCGTCGGCCTTGCGGGAGCTGATGATCACCTTGGCGGCTCCGGCCTCCAGCAGGCCCCGGGCGATCATCAACCCGATCCCCCGGGTCCCTCCGGTGACCAGCGCGGTCTTGCCGTCCAGCCGGAACAGGTCCATGAGCAACTCCCGCGGTGTACGAGGTCCGATACAGAGATCAGCAGTCTATCGAGCGGGCGCGGGAAGACTCTCGAGCGTTCTTTCCGTCAAGATCTGATGTATCCTCCCCGGCTGCCCCGTCTCCCGTCGCTTCCCCGGGTGGCCGCCATGACACCTCCTGGACCGACGATCGACGCACGGGATAGGCGGCTTCATGGGAAGATGGGCCCGTGGCCGCGATGGCCGCACGGTAGCGCGATCTCACTGTCTGACATTTTGCTGATCAAGGGGGCGGGACAGAGTGCCCAGTGCTCGTCGCAACAGCGCCGGTCTCCCGGAGTCCACGGCACCCGCCTCCCTTCCGGTCACCCGGCTGCGGCCGGCCTACCAGCAGGTCGCCGACCAGCTGCGGGAGCTGATCCTCGACGGGTCGCTGGCGCCGGGCGACCGGCTGCCCCCGGAGAGCGAGATCGGGGGGAACTTCGGCGTCAGCCGCAGCACCGTCCGCGAGGCGCTGCGCGTCCTGGCGTCGCAGGGACTGGTCCGCACCTCGCGCGGCACCACCGGCGGCACCTTCGTCTCCCAGGTCGACCCCGACCAGATCAGCGACTACCTCGAGGTGGGCATCGGGCTGATGTCGGGGTCCGCGGCGCTGCCGCTCTCGGCCATCCTGGAGGCGCGCGAGCTGCTGGAGGTGCCGGCCACCGCGCTGGCCGCGCGGCGCCGCGAGCAGCACCACCTGGACGCTCTGCGCGACGCCATGGAGAGGGAGAAGCGCACTCGCGGGCGCAGCATGAAGTTCCGGGAGCACCAGCACTTCCACGACGTCATCATGCAGGCGACCGGCAACGGGCTGCTGACGATGATGACCGAACCGGTGTTCCACGTGCTGAGCACCCGCTTCCTGCGGCCCGCCGCCCAGCCGGAGTTCTGGACCATGGTCGACGAGGAGCACGAGCAGATCATCGAGCTGATCGCAGCCGGGGACGCCGAGGGCGCCAGCGAGGCGATGCGCAGGCACCTGAACAACATCCGGGGCGCCTACAGCGAGGACTGAACGGGCAGATGGACGCCCTTCTTGTGACGACGGCCGCCGCGGGGACGACTCCCCTCGGCGGCCTCTTCTTCTCCCGTCCCCGGGCATACCCTAGACTCAATACGTCTGACTTTAGACTGCCCAGAGGATGCCTCCATGACATTGCTCACCGATGAGATCCGTGCGCTCGTCGGCCGGAAGAAGGTCTACACCGCGCCCGAGGAGTTCGGCGCGGCGGCGGGCCGCTACTTCGGCATCGCGATCGGCGACCACAACCCTCTGTACTCCGACCCCGAGTACGCCCGCGCCCAGGGCCTGCCCGGTGTCACCGCTCCGCCGACGCTGATCTGCGAGACCAACCAGTACGCCGACCTGCCGATCCCGCCCGACGGCTACGCCGGCCACGAGTGGGGCATCGAGATCCCCGGCACCCGCAAGGTGCGCGGCGGCAACTCCTACACCTTCCACCGCCGGCTCCGGCCGGACGACGTCGTCACCGCCACCTGGGAGATCACGGACGTCACCGGCAAGACCACCCGGTCCGGGTCGGAGATGCTGATCATCGCCTCGCGGGCGACGTACACCGACCAGAACGGCGGCCTCCTCGCCGAGAACGAGGAGACGATCATCTTCGTGGCACTGGAGGCCGGAAAGTGACGACGCGGGCGGACCACGAGGCGGGCGAGGTCGTCCCGCCGCTGGAGCGGAAGATCGGGCTGGCGGACATGGTCGCCTACGCGGGCGCGACCTGGGACTGGTACCGGCTGCACTACGACCCCGAGTTCGTCAAGGCCGCCAAGGTGCCCGGCCCCGTCGTCGACGGCCAGGTGTTCGGGGCGCTGCTGGTCGAGCAGATCCAGGACTGGCTGGGCCCGCAGTGCTTCGTGCACCGGCTCGACTTCACCTTCAAGGCGCTGGTCTTCGCCGAGGAGACGGTGCGCTGCGAGGGCGTCGTCACCGAAGTGGGCGAGGACTACCTGGTGCTGGAGCAGCGCGTGGTGGTCGTCGGCCCTGACGGCGAGGCCGCGCGTGTGGCCGCGGCCCCGGCCCGCGCGAAGGTGCTCCTGGGCACCGCGGACGGTCCCGGCGCCCGCTGACGCCGCCGCCGGACGCCTCCGCGCGGGCGTCCGGCGGGCGCTTCTCGACCTCGGACCGAGCCCCCGCTAGAATCCGGAACAGCGTTTCGCATGATGAAACTCCAGGGTTCGCAGGGGCGGCCGCGACCTGCGGCGGAGCACTCCTTGACCGTCATACATCAGACCTTTAAAGTGAAGGCCAGTAAAAAGTCAGACCTTTTTGTCAGCCACCGCAAGAGGATCGAACGTTGACTGTGCACGAGGCCGGAATCGGGCGTTACTTCGAGGACTACGCCGTCGGCGACGTCTACCAGCACCCCTTCGGACGGACGATCACCGAGGCCGACAACACCTGGTTCACGCTGCTCACCCTGAACACCAACCAGAACCACTTCAACGCCGACTTCGCCTCGCGCGCCCCCTACGGCAAGGTGATCGTCAACTCCGGCTTCACCGTCGCCCTGGTCCTCGGCCTCTCGGTCGTCGACATGAGCCAGAACGCGCTGCTCAACCTCGGCTGGACCGACATCAAGCTGACCCACCCCGTCTTCGTCGGCGACACCCTCTACGGCGAGTCGATCGTGCTGGAGACCCGCGAGTCCAAGTCGCGGCCCTACGCGGGGATCATCACCATGAAGACCCGCGGCCTCAACCAGGACGGCGAGGAGGTCGTCTCCTGGATCCGCTCGGTCATGATCTACAAGCGCGGCGCCACCCACGACAAGAACTACTTCCCCGTGGCCAGGACCGGGAAGCTGGAGCTGCCCGAGGAACGGGCGTGACCGGACTGAAGATCACCTTCGGTCCCTGGGGCGAGACCCTGGAGGAGCTCGTGGCGGCGGGCCGGGCCGCCGAGGAGGCGGGCGCCACCACCCTATGGGTGCCCGAACTGCACCGCAGCGCCACGGTCACCGCCGCCGCGCTGGCCCAGGGCACCTCCAGCGCCCGGGTCGGCACCGCCATCGCGCTCGCTTTCACCCGCAGCCCGATGGTCACCGCGCTGGAGGCCCTGGACCTCGACGAACTCGCCGGCGGGCGGTTCGTCCTCGGCCTGGGCACCGGCGTCAAGCGGCTCAACGAGGACTGGCACAACGCCCGCTGGGGCAGGCCCGTGGCGCACCTGCGCGAGACCGTCGCGGCGGTGCGGCACTTCGTCGCGCACGCCGCCGACGGGACGCCGATGACGCTGGAGGGCGAACACGAGCCGATGCGCGTCCGCGGCTACCAGAGGCCGTTCCCGCAGGTCCGCAGAGAGATCCCGGTCTACGTCGCGGGCATGGGCCCGGCCATGACGAAGCTGGCCGGACAGATCGGCCAGGGCTGGATCTCGCACGAGCTGTGCTCCCCCGCCTGGCTCGCCGAACGCTCGCTGCCGCCGCTGCTGGAGGGCCTGGCCGCGAGCGGGCGCGACCGCTCCGAGCTGGACGTCGTCGTCTCGGCCTGCTGCTCGGTCGACCCCGACCCGGCCACCGCCCGCCGCCGCGCCGCCGGGACCGCCGGCTTCTACGCGTCCGTCCGCACCTACGCCGATTTCTTCGCCTTCCACGACCTCGCCGAGGACCAGGAGAAGGTCATCGAGGCCTTCCGCTCCGGGAGCGGGGCCGACCGGCTGGCCGGCGCCGTCTCCGACCGCATGACCGAGGCCCTCACCCTCACCGGGGCGCTCGACCAGGTCGCCGAACGCGTCTGGGCCTACGCGGGCGCCGCCGACTCCATCAAGCTGACGCCGCCCACCCACGACCTCGAGCCCGCCGAGATCAGAGCCGCGCAGGCCCGCGTCATCGAACTGATCAAGGAGCTGTCTTGAAGCCGCTGGAGGACGTCCGGATCATCTCGCTGGAGCAGTACGGCGCGGGCCCGTTCGGCTCGCTGCACCTGGCCGACCAGGGCGCCGAGATCATCAAGATCGAGGATCCGCGGACCGGCGGGGACGTCGGGCGTTATGTTCCGCCGTACGCCGAGGACGAGGACTCGCTGTTCTACGAGACCTTCAACCGCAACAAGAAGTCGATCTCGCTGGACATGTCCACGCCGTCCGGGCGCGCGGTCTTCGAGGACCTGGTGCGCAACGCGGACGCCGTCTACTCCAACCTGCGCGGCGACGTCCCGGCCAAGCTGAGGATCACCTACGACGACCTCAAGCATGTCAACCCGAAGATCGTCTGCTGCTCGCTCAGCGGCTTCGGCATGACCGGCCCCCGCGCCGGCCAGCCCGCCTACGACTACATCCTGCAGGGCCTGACCGGCTGGATGGACCTCACCGGCGAGCCCGACGGACCGCCCACCAAGTCGGGACTGTCCCTGGTCGACTACTGCGGCGGCTACGTCGCGGTGCTGGCGCTGCTCACCGGCCTGCACGCGGCCCGCCGCGACGGGGTCGGCATGGACTGCGACGTCTCCCTCTACGACACCGCGCTCTCGATGCTCACCTACCCGGGCACCTGGCACATGAACGCCGGTTTCACCCCGGTCCGCACCCGCCACTCCGCCCACCCCTCGCTGGTGCCGTTCCAGGCGTTCGAGGCCAGGGACGGCTGGATCGTCGTCGGCTGCGCCAAGGAGAAGTTCTGGCAGCGGCTCGTCGAGGTGCTCGAGCGCCCCGACCTGGGCGCCGACCCCCGCTACGCCACCTTCGCCGACCGCCAGAGGAACGCCGGCACGCTGCTGCCGGAGCTGGAGCGGATCATCGCGACCCGCACGGTCGAGGAATGGCTCGAGCCGATGACCGCCGCGGCCATCCCGTGCGGCCCGATCAACGACGTCGCCCAGGCGCTGCGGGACGAGCACGCCTTTGCCCGCGACCTGATCGTCGAGACCGAGCACCCGCGCTACGGCACGCTCAAGAACCTGGCCTCTCCCGTCCGTGTCGGCTCCGGCCAGCCCGAGTACCGGCGCGCCCCCCAGCGCGGCGAGCACTCCGGCGAGATCCTGCGCGAGGTCCTCGGCTACTCCCCCGAGCACATCGCCGCGCTGACCGGCGAAGGGGCCTTCGGAGCCGGGGCATGACGACCATCGCGGAAGAACTGGCCGCCTGGGCGCTGGGCGTCCGGGCCGAACGGGTTCCCCCGGAGGTCCGGCGGGCGGCGGCCCGGCATCTGCTCGACGCGCTCGGCAACGCGGTCGCGGGGGCCAGGGCGGGCGCCGCCGACGCCGCGGTCCGCACCGCCTCGGCGATGGGGCCGGGCGACGCGCTCGTCATCGGGCATCCAGGGCGGGTCTCCCGTTCGGCTGCGGCGCTCGCCAACGGGGTGCTGATCCACGCGCTGGACTTCGACGACACCCACGCGGGCGGGCTCGTGCACGCCTCCGCGCCCGTCGTGCCGGTGGTGCTGGCCGAAGGCGGGGAGGTCTCGGGCGCCGAGGCGCTCACCGCGCTCGCGATCGGACTCGAGACGATCTGCCGGCTCGGGGCCGCCGCGCCGCACGGCTTCCACGCCGTCGGGCTGCACGCCACGGCCGCCTGCGGGGTCTTCGCCGCCGCGCTCACCGCCGCCCGGCTGCGCGGCCTGACGGTGGACGAGACCGTCAACGCCCTGGGCATCGCGGGCAGCCGCGCGTCCGGGCTGCTGGAGTTCCTCAACACCGGCAGCTCCACCAAACAGCTCCACCCCGGTTTCGCCGCCTCGGACGGCCTCACCGCCGCCGCGCTCGCCGCTGCGGGAGCCACCGGCCCCTCGACCGTCTTCGAAGGCGAATACGGCCTCTACCGGGCGCTGGCACGCCGCGACGCCGACCGTCCGGCGATCCTCGACTCCCTCGGCGAACGCTGGGAGGCCACCCGCATCACCGTCAAGCCGTATCCGGCCTGCCAGTTGATGCACGCCCAGCTCGACGCCGCCCACAAGGCGCGCGCCGAGCTGGGCGCCGTCGAGGACGTCCGCGGCATCGACGAAGTGGTCGTCGAGGCCCACCCGGACGCCGCGTCGATCGTGTGCGCGCCCGGCAAGGAGACGCCTCGTTCGGCCTACGACGCCAAGTTCAGCCTGCCGTGGAGCGTCGCGGCGATGCTGCTCGACGGGCAGGTCACCGTCGCGACCTACGACCGGATCGACCGGCCCGAGGTGCTGGCCCTCGCCGCGCGGGTCCGGACCGAGGTCGTGGACTTCGGCGGGGTCGCCGCCGACCAGCCCGGCCGGATCCGCGTCCGGACGGCCTCGGGCACGACGGTCTCCGCCGAGGTACCGCGCAGCGGCGGCGGACCGGACGACCCTGACCTCGACCGGCTGGTCTCCGCCAAGGCCCTGGGCAACCTCGGCCCCGGCGGCGAAGAGATCGTCGCGGCCGCCCTCGGCCTGGCCGACGCGCCTTCGACGGCGGCTCTCCTCGGCGCCCTGTCCCTTTCCGCCAGAGGCGGGATCTCCACGTTCAAGGGGTCTGACCACGATGAGCTCTGAAACGACACGCCTGTCGGCCGTGGCCGGCACCGTCGAGGACGCCTACGCCGGGGCCCTCGACGCGCTGGCCGGGGCCGGGCTCGGCCCGTCCGACGTGGTGCACGTGGTGGAGTACGCCGCCAAGGCGGCGCTGGACTCCTATGAGCGGGTCGAGAACGCCCGGGGCAAGGCGCTGGACGGGCACCGGGCGCCGGTCGCGACCGTCGGCGTCGAAGGGCTGCCGCAGGAGGACGCGGAGCTGTCGGTCGAGCTGACGGCCTTCCCCGGCGGCGGGCGGCTGGTGCAGGCCCACCCGGACTCCGGTTTCCACCGGGGCACGATCCGGGTGGCCGACGACATCGTCTACCTGCCGAGCATCCACCCGCACGACGGCACGTCGATCGTGTTCGCCGACGACTTCCGCGAGCAGTACCGCTACTGCCTGGAGAAGGCCGGCGAGCTGCTGAAAGCCGCCGGTGTGGGGCTGGACGCGCTGGTGCAGACCACCGACTACACCGCCCGCGCGACCCGCTCGCAGTATCCGCGTTGCGGGCGTCCCCGCAAGGAACTGCTCGGCGGCACGGGCCCGGACGGACGCCCGGTGCACCCGGGCGCGGCGGGGATCGTCATCGACCAGGCCGTCGTGCCGGGAGCGATGGTCTCGCTGGACGCGATCGCCTCCACGGTGCCGTTCCGCGCGGTCAACCCGGGCTGGAAGCGGTACGAGACACTGACGTACAAGCCGGGCCTGGCCACCGACCGCACCATGTTCATGTCGGGGTTCGGCTCGCTGGAGCCCGCCACCCAGAAGGCCATCTTCGATGACGACCTCCTGGCGCAGGCGGAGTACACCTACGCCTCGATCGCGGCGGTGCTGCGTGAGGCCGGGCTGGGTGAGACGCTGCCGTACGGCTGCGTCACGCGGCTGGTGGAGTACATCACGCCCGACGCCGTCTCCCGGTACGACGAGGTGACGGAGATCCGCCGCAAGTACTTCGGAGACACCCCGGCGCTGACGTCCGTGGTGTGCTCGGCGCTGCTGCGTCCGGAGTTCCTCATCGAAGTCGTCCCGACGGCGGTGTTCCCGTCATGACCGTCGCGATCGTCGGCGCCGCCGAATCCGATCTCGGGGTGACCGGCAAGTCCATCCTCACCCTGCAGGCGCAGGGCATCACCCGGGCGCTGGCCGACGCCGGGCTGTCGTTGTCCGACGTCGACGGGCTGGCCACCGCCGGGGTGTCCCGCTTCTCGGCCACGCAACTGGCGGAGTACCTGGGGTTGGAACCGTCCTGGACGGACTCCACGTTCGCCGGAGGGTCGGCGTTCGAGATGTACGTGGCGCGCGCCGCGCAGGCCATCGAGGCCGGGCAGTGCTCGACGGTCGTCATCTCCTACGGCTCCGACCAGCGGTCGGCGAAGTCCCGTTCCCTTGGCGGGCTGCAGGAGTCTCACATCCCGCAGGCGCAGTTCGAGGACCCGTACGCGCCGCTGTTCCCGCTGTCGTACTACGCCATGGCCGCGCAGCGGTACCTCCACTCCTACGGCGGCGGACGGGAATGGCTGGCCGAGGTGGCGGTGGCCGCCCGGGAGTGGGCGCTGCTCAACCCGAAGGCGTTCCGTTACGAGGCCGGGCCGCTGACCGTCGAGGAGGTGCTGGCCGCCAAACCGATCTCCTCTCCCCTGACGGTGGCGGACTGCTGCCTCGTCACGGACGGCGGCGGCGCGATCGTGCTGACGTCGCTGGAGCGGGCCCGGGACCTGCCGAACACTCCCGTCACGGTGCTGGGTTACGGGGAGTCGACGACCAACGCCTCGATGACGGGCGTCGACGACCTGCTGCGTCCCGGCTCGTTCGCCTCCGGTGAGGCGGCTTTCCGGATGGCGGGGCTCAGGCCGTCCGACGTGGACGTTCTGCAGCTGTACGACTCCTTCACCATCACGGTGCTACTCACCCTCGAGGGGCTCGGCTTCTGCAAGCCCGGTGAAGCGGGCGACCTGGTGTCCAGTGGACGGACCCGTCCCGGCGGAGACCTGCCGTTGAACACCTCCGGCGGCGGGCTGTCCTACAACCACCCGGGCATGTTCGGGCTGCTGCTGCTCGTCGAGGCCGTCCGCCAGTTGCGCGGCGAATGCGGCGAACGGCAGGTGCCCGGCGCCGAGACCGCCCTGGCCCACGGCACGGGCGGCATCTTCTCCACCCACGCGACAGTCCTCCTGGGGGTCGACCGATGAGCGAACCGGAGATCCCCGTCGACGAGGTGACCGCCCCCTGGTGGGAGGCCACCCGCGAACGGCGGCTGATCGTCCAGGAATGCCGGGAGTGCGGGCGCCTCCAGCACTACCCGCGCGCGCTGTGCACCGGCTGCGGCGGCACCGACCTGGACTTCACGGACGTCTCGGGCCTCGGCACCGTCGACTCCTTCACCCTCGTGCACCGCGCCCCCCGCCCCGGGCTGGAGACCCCCTACGTGGTGGCCCGCGTCCGCCTCGCCGAAGGCCCCCTGCTGCTGACCAACCTCGTGGACGCCGACCCCGGCTCCTGGCGGTGCGACACGCCCGTCCGGGTCGCGTGGCGCCCGCTGCCCGACGGCCGCCACCTGCCGGTGTTCGCCCCTTCGAACCAGGACTGACATGGACTTCTCCCTCACCGAAGAACAGAAGCTGTTCCGCGACACGCTGCGGGACTTCGTCAACAAGGAGATCCGCCCCGTCGCGCAGGAGTGGGAGGCCTCCGGCCGCTACCCCACCGAGATCGTCGACGGGATGAAGGAGATGGGCCTGTTCGGGCTGACCGTCCCCGAGGAGTACGGGGGCCTCGGCGTCGACATGGTGTCGTTCGCTCTCGTCTTCGAGGAGATCTCCAAGGGCTGGATGGGCATCGCCGGCATCCTCGGCAGCCACTCCCTGGCCTGCTGGATGATCAACAAGCACGGCACCGAGGAGCAGAAGGCCCGGCTGCTGCCCGACCTGGCGGCCGGGCGGCGCCGCACCGGGATCGGCCTCACCGAGCCGGGCGCCGGCACCGACCTTCAGGGCATCTCCACCACCGCGCGGCTCGGGGGCGAGCACTCCGACTACTACATCGTCAACGGCAGCAAGACGTGGATCACCAACGCCCGCCACGCCGACCCGCTGCCCGTCCTGGTCAAGACCGACCCGACGGCCACGCCCGCGCACAAGGGCATGTCGGTGCTGCTGATCGACGCCGACACCCCCGGCTTCACCGTCTCCCGCGACCTGCCGAAGCTCGGGTACAAGGGCACCGAGTCGTGCGAGATCGTCCTCGACGATGTGCGGGTCCCGAAGGAGAACCTCCTCGGCGGCGTCGAGGGGCGCGGCATGCAGCAGGTCCTCGGCGGGCTGGAGGTCGGCCGCATCAACGTCGCCGCGCGCTCCCTCGGCATCGCCCAGGCCGCCTACGACGAGGCCCTCGGCTACGCCGCCCAGCGCGAGGCGTTCGGCAAGCCCATCCACGACTTCCAGGCCGTCCAGCTCAAGCTCGCCGAGATGGCCATCAAGGTCCAGGCCTCGCGCCTGCTCGTGTACTGGGCCGCCTCCCAGGCCGACGCCGGACACCGCGTCGACATGGAGGCGGGCATGGCCAAGACCTTCGCCTCCGAGGCCGCCATGGAGTGCGCCCTGACGTCCATGCAGGTCCACGGCGGTTACGGCTACTCCAAGGAGTTCGTCGTCGAACGCCTCTTCCGCGACGCGCCCCTGATGAGCATCGGCGAGGGCACCAACGACATCATGCGCACCGTCATCGCCAAGGCGCTGACCAGCGGCAAGGGCGTCATCGGATGAGTGCCCGCTCCGCCCTCTACGTCCCCGGCGACGCGGCCGGCAAGCTCGCCAAGGCCCTCGCCAAGGGCGCGGACGAGCTGATCGTCGACCTCGAGGACGCCGTGCCCCAGGCGGGCAAGGAGGCGGCCCGCGCCACCGTCTCCTCCTGGCTCGGCGGCCTCCCGCCCGAGATCGCGGGCCCCCGCCTGTGGGTGCGGATCAACCCCGGCGCGCAGGGCCACGAGGACCTGCGCGCCGTGGCCGCCCCCGGCCTGACCGGCGTCTGCGTCGCCAAGGCCGAAGACCCCGCCGACCTGGCCGGGCTCGACGCCCTGCTGACGTCGCTGGAGAAGGAGAGATCCATCCCGGAGCCGCTGCGGCTCATCCCGCTGCTGGAATCCGGCGAGGCCCTCTTCCGCGCCCGCGAACTGGCCCGCTCCCCCCGCGTCACCCGCCTCCAGCTGGGCGAAGCGGACCTGGCCGCCGACCTGGGCGTCACCCCCTCCCCCGACGGCCGCGAACTCCTGTGGGCCCGCTCCCAGGTGGTGGCGGCCAGCGCCGCCGCGAAGATCAGCCCGCCGATCGCCCCGGTGAGCACCGACTTCCGCGACCTGGACGCCCTGCGCGAATCCACCGAAGCCCTCCGCCGCCTGGGCTTCTGGGGCCGGGCGTGCATCCACCCGGCCCAGATCCCGGTCGTCCACGAGGTCTTCACCCCGTCGGAAGAGGAGCTCGCCAAGGCCCGCGACATCGTCGCCCGCTACGACGAGGCCCTCACCTCCGGCACCGGCGTCTGCCTCGACGCGTCGGGTCGGCTCATAGACGAGGCGGTGGTCCGCTCCGCCCGCCGCCTCCTCTCCTGACAACCGGCGGCCCGGTCCGGGGGTTTGGCTTCTCGTCAAGGCGGCCCGACATCACGCCGCCTTGACGAGAAGGGCCTCCGGGCCTCCGACCCGGAGGCGGCTCTCACAGGGGGCGGGTCTCCAGGGCGTGTTCCAGGTTCTGCTGGGCTCGGGCGGCCACCCTGGCCTTGTAGGCGATGGGCATGTAGCGGACGCGTTCGGGGAGGAAGGGGGTGGTGCGGGCGATGGTCCGGCCGATGACACGCAGTTTGCGTTCGTCGGCGGCGGTCCAGGTCAGGCCGAGTTTCTCCCTCGCGACCGGGGGGAGCGTGCCGGTGATGATGAGGCGGCCCAGGCGGCCGACCGACAGGCTGAGCGGCTTCAGGACGGGGTGCAGGGCGGCGGGGACGGTCGGGGGGACCTCTTCCATGCCGTCCAGGACGTGGTAGGCCGTCCTGTGCGGGATGAGGGTGTTCTCCACCATGTCGTTGAAGTAGGTCCAGTAGTCGGCGATGGTGGGCGGGAGCATGCGCTCGGGGACCTGGAGGATGCGCCCCAGCCGCATGAACTCGTCGAAGGTCTGCTGTTCGTGCTCCTCCCACGGCTCCAGGGAGAAGTAGCGGGCCGCGGCGGAGGCGGCGTAGAAGCCGGTCAGGTGCACCCACGCCCACGGCTCGGCGGACAGGGCGTGGTGGCGCACGCCGTTCTCGTCCACGGCGCTGAGCGGCTTGTGCATCTCGCGCAGCCGCTTGCCCTCCTCGATCGCGGTCCGGCCGCCGTAGATCCAGGTCTGCACCGATGTGAAGCTGCGGACGGCGCGCCCGACGGGGTCGGTGCGGAAGCTGGAGAGCTGGTCGACTACGGTGCCGATCGACGGGTGCATCACCTGCAGGATGAAGGCGCTGTTGCCGGCGAGCATCGAGGTGTACATGCCGAACGAGTCCCACATCAGGGAGCCGGGGCCGAACGGTTCGGGCTCCTGCCGTGCCGCGGGCTTCACCGGGTCGGCGGAGGTCGGCGGGACGACGGATTCGGGATCGCCGTGTTCGATCAGGGTCATCGTTCGTTCTCCTCGGGGTGTCTGAAGGGCCGCTGATCTCACAGAGGGCGGGTGGCCAGGGCGTGGTCCAGGCTCTGCCGCGCCCGCGCGGCCACGCGGGCCCGGTAGGCGATCGGCATGTAGCGCACGCGTTCCGGAAGGAGGGGCGAGGTGCGCGCGACGGCCTGGCCGAGGGCGCGCAGCCTGCGCTCGTCGGCGGCGGTCCAGGTCAGGCCGAGCTTCTCCCTCGCGGCCGGCGGGAGCGTCCCGGCGGTGACGAACCTGCCGACCCGTCCGGTCGCCATGCCGATCCGGGCGAGCGCCGGACGCAGCGCCGCCGGGCCGGCGACCGGGGTCTTGTCCATCATGTCCACCACCTCGAGCGCCACCTTGGTGGCCTCCAGGGTGTCGTCCACGGTCTTGTCGAAGGAGGTCCAGAAGTCCTCGAGGGTCTCGGGCAGCATCCGTTCCGGGACGCGCAGGATGCGTCCGAGGTTCATGAACTCGTCGAAGATCCGCTGTTCCTCGGCGCGGGTCGGCGGCGCGGGGGCGAAGTAGCGGGCCGCCATCAGCGTGCCGTAGAGGCCGGTGACGTGCACCCAGGCCCAGGCGTCGGCGGACAGCGCGTGGTGGCGGCGGCCCTCCTCGTCGAAGGAGACGAGCGGCTTGTGCATCTCCCGCAGTCGCTTGCCCTCCTCGATCGCGGCCTCGCCTCCGTACACCCAGGTCTGCACGGAGGCGAAGCTGCGGACGGCGCGGCCCACCGGGTCGGTGCGGAACGCCGAGTACTGGTCGCTGACGACGGAGACCGTCGGGTGCATCGCCTGCAGGATGAAGGCGCAGTTGCCGGCGAACGCGGATGTGTAGAGGCCCATGTGTTCCCACAGGTACGAGCCGGGTCCGAACGGGACGGGCTCGACGGCGGACGTCCTCGTGGTGGTCTCGGGGAGACCGCTCTCTTCGGTCAGGCTCAACGTTCGTCTCCTGCGGTGACGGGCCGGGATTCCTCCCTTAAGCTAAACGCGAATAAGTAGTCGCTTACAAGTCGCGTTCGGGAAACATCCAAGGCGGTGCCGCATGCCCCCTTCACCTGGTCATCCACCCCGCCGGATCCCCCAGCAGGAGCGCTCCAAACGCATGGTCGAGCGCATCCTGGACGCCGCTACTCGCGTTCTGTCCGAACGCGGCTACGACGGCGCGTCCACCAACCGGATCGCCGCGACCGCCGGGATCAGCAACGGCTCGCTCTACCAGTACTTCCCCAACAAGGACGCCATCGTGGTCGCGGTCCTCGACCGCTTCGCCGACCACCTCGCCGAACGGCTCGGCGCGAAGATCGAGACCGCCATGTCCGAGCCCTGGCAGAACGGCGGCCGCATCCTCCTGGCCGCCCAGATCAAGCTCCTGGAGGAGAACGCCGACCTCCTGCGCATCATCGTCGAACAGGTTCCCCGCCTGGGCCCCTTCGACAAACTGAACGCGCTGCAGCACCGCCTGACCGACATCGTCCGCATCTACCTGCTCGTCAACCGCGAGCACTTCCGCCCGGACCTCGACATCGACACCACCCTCTGGATCCTCACCGAGACCGTCGGCCAGCTGTCGATCCGCTACGTCCTGGACCGCCCGCCCATCCCCCACGACCGCATGGTCGAAGAACTCGCCGCCCTCGTCATCCGCCACATCGCCAAGTGACCCACCGTCGGCTCGTCATCTCGGAAGGACGTGGAAGACGGGGAACCGGTCGGCGATGCGGGCGAAGTCCTCCAGAGGCGCTCGGCGGTCCACCGGGATGTGGGGGCGGGCTCCGGGGGCGAGGGCCAGATAGCGGCGGATGATCGCAGGACGGGCCGCGGGTTCGACCTCCTCCAGGCGGACGGGCTCGCGGCGGCCGTGACGGAGGACGGCGTGGCCCTCGGCCGCCCTGACGTTGTGCACCCAGTTCGCCCGGTCGCCGAGCATCGCCACCAGGTACCGTTCGCCGCCGTAGTCCGCGACCACCACCGGGAAGGAGATGAGACGACCGGTACGACGACCTCTCACCTCGAGCGTCACCCAGTTGCGGGGTGCGAGGAAACCCGCGGCGAACTGGAGCGCGGAGATCCGGTTCAGGAGACGCGCGAGCGGATTGGGCCGGTCTCCCGGATACATCCAGCGCTTGAAGCGGTAGAGCAGGCCGTCGTGTCCTCCCATACCCCACCTCCGATCTCCTCCATACTGCCTCGCCTCCTCACTCCGCCATGAGGACTTCAGTCCTTTCCGGGGTCGCCGGCGAGAGAGCGGGCGGACGCGGCCTCGTTCTCGTCCCAGCCGTGGTGACCGACGCCCCGCTGGTCGGCCTGGTCGTCGATCCATCTGTTGTGCGCTTCCCAGGCGGCCTGCTTGCTGGTTCCGAGGGAGGCGCCGATCTGCGACCAGGAGGCGCCCGCCCTGCGCGCGGAACGCACCGTGAGCTGGCGCCCGTAACCCGCCTTGCGGGCGATCACCTCGCCCAGGGCGAGGAGTTCCAGGGCCTCCTCCCGGGAGAGGGGGGCCGCGCCGAAGGCGTCGCCGTCCTCGGTCATCGAGGCCAGGGAGTCTCGGGTGCGCAGTTCGTCGTAGCGGGCGACGGCGGTCAGCAGCGTGAACCGGTTCTCGAGTTCGTCTGGAGTAGCCATGACCCCAGTCTCACGTCAAGATGCCCTGACGTCAAGCTGCCTTGACGAAATGGGCGTGGCTGGACCTCCGCGGCGCGCGGAGGAAGATATGAGGCGTGACATCGCCCCAATCGCTGCTGTACTGCTCCCCTTCGGACGTGACGATCGAGCGGGTCCGCGCGCTCGTCGACCAGGTGGGGCCGGAGGCGCCGACCGTCGAGTACAAGGAGGGCTTCAGCCAGACCCTCGCCAAAGCGGTCGCGGCGCTGGCCAACACCTACGGAGGGCTGGTCCTGGTGGGGGTCACCGACGCACGGGCGGTGAGCGGGGTGGAGGAGAAGACGATCGAGTCGATCGCCGAGCACTGCCACGCCAAGCTCGAGCCGCCGTGGATCCCCGAGATCCTCCCGGTGCCGCTGGACGACGGGTCGGGGCTGTACGTCCTGGTCATGCGCGTCGTTCCCGGGCGGGCGCCCCGGCCGCTGCTCGTCGACGGGAGGGCGCCGATCCGGTACCAGAACACCACCCAGTCCGCCGACTGGCAGCGGCTCAAGGGATTGTTCACCGAGCGGGCGGCCTCCGAGGAGAGCCGGCAGTGGAACGTCATGGCCCCGGCCGTCACCCGCGGCGCGAACGGTTCCGATATCGACTTCATCATCCGGTCGGGGCTGAACGTCGCCGTCGCCGACGAGGCGAAATGGCAGCCTCTGTCGGAACGCACCGTGTCCACGCTGACCGACGCGCTGAACGGCTCCCCGCTCGACAAGGCGCTCAGGGACCTGTGCCTCCAGCGGGCGGAGACGGCGAGCGTCACCCCGTTCCACCGCAGGGGCATCAACCGCGCCCACACCGTCAACCTGGAGTGGCAGGGCTATCCCGACGGCTGGATGCCCGGAGATCCCAAGCCGATCGAGGCCAGAGCGAGCCTGGAGGTACCCGGCGCCTACGGGAGTGCGGGGACGAACCTCCAGTTCACGCTCGACGTGACCGTCCGGCTCAGCAGCTGGATCCAGGCGACCGGTGGACGGCAGGCCGCTCCCGGCCGGGCGGACGGGCCGGCCCCGCGCTGGCGGATCGCCCTGCCGATGCTGGCCGAACTCATGGAGGCGCTGGCGACGACGTTCACGAACCCGGAGGTCGTGGCCCCGATCTCGGACCTGGCCCGGGTCGACCCCGTCGCCGTCCCCCAGCCCCGCGTCCTTCACCTGGTGACCGAACGCCCGATCCTGGAGGTCCTCGACGCCACCGGCCTGAAGCAGATCCCGGACGCCGGCGTCTCCCGGGGCGGCCACCTCCTGGCCGATCCCGCCCTGGACCTCGCCGATCCCGCCGACCGCCGCCGCCAGATCCAGGGCTGGCTGTCCCAGCTCGCCCTGGACGCCGGCCTCCTCGGCATGGAGCAGCTCCTCGCCGAGCAGGACCCGCTGTGACGGTTCAGCCGGCGTCCGGCTTTCAAAAGACCATAACCACATCAGCGCGTTCGGGGGTGTGCTCGCGCGCCAGCATCGCCGTCTCCTGCGCCGCCCAACGGTCCCAGTGCGGATCGTAGGTGTCTCCGTCGCGCTCCAGAGCACGGTGTTTGCGGATCTCTTCCGGCAACTCCAGCCAGACGAGAAGGCTGACGTACCGTGCCGCGCGTGCGCAGCCCGCCCCGACGCCTTCCACGACGAGTTCAGCGGGCGGGTCGAGTGGAACCGGGGCTCCCCATGCCCCTGCGATCCAGTCGTAGCGCGGGACGAATGCCCGTCGTCCCTCGGACAGGGGAACCAGCACGTCGGAGACGAGCCGGTCCACCCCGTCTTCGAGTCCGTCCCAGCCTCCGTAGAGGTCCTCCATGCTGACGACCGGCGCGCCCAACTCGCGGGCGAGCGAGGCCGCCAGCGTGGATTTGCCCGACCCGGACCGTCCGTCTATGGCCGCGACGCGGGTCCGTCCCGCCTTGGGGGGCGTTTCCCTGAGGCGTGCGGCGAGCTCGCTCATTCCGGGCCCCCGCACACCGGCACCCGTCCGGCTCGGAGCCGCAGCACGACCTGTGAGGCCTCCTCGGCGGTGTTCGTCACGACGTAAGGCCGTCCGGTGTAGGTGTGCTCGAGTTCGTCCATCGGCTCGGCCGTTCCTTCAGTCGTGGTCAGCGGGGGCGGGCGTGACGGAGCTGGTGGAGCGTGTAGCCCCGGCCCGAGGGGTCCAGGGACTTCGTGGCCTGTTTGAAGAGGTACTCGGCGCGTTCATAGGAGAGACGGCGGCGTCCGGTCTCCGGGCACAGATCGGCCGCGGAAGGAGTACGGGAAGGGGCGGGCCTGCGGTCGGAGAGGAACACCGGGCCCCGGCTCCGGCCCGCGGTGAGGCGGGAGAGCAGTTCCGTGGTGGCGTGGTCCCAGCGCGGCGGAAGGTGACCGGGCCGGTGTCGAAGGCCCAGATCTTCGACGTCGAGCGAGAGGGCTTCGGTGACCGTGGCGGACGACTCGTACAGCAGGCGCCACAGGGCGCGTTCCCGTAGGGAGGCGTCGGAGCGGGCCAGGAGGAGCTCCACCTCGGACGGGTGGAGCGAAGCCGTGACGAGGCGGGGCTCCGGACGGCGGTCGAGGGACGTCGAAAGGTCGGCTGTCAGCCAGGCGCGGGGCGGTGCGGAGGACCAGGCGG
The DNA here is from genome assembly GCF_039871655.1 of Actinocorallia sp. B10E7. Classification (NCBI taxonomy): domain Bacteria; kingdom Bacillati; phylum Actinomycetota; class Actinomycetes; order Streptosporangiales; family Thermomonosporaceae; genus Actinocorallia; species Actinocorallia sp. B10E7. The sequence goes on along the minus strand of NZ_JBDPLZ010000003.1, from coordinate 196,803 downwards.
AGAAGGAGCGGACGGCCGAGCGGTGGCGGTTCCAGGTCTTGGGGGCCGTGGCGGGCCAGGAGATGGCGAAGGCCTGGGCCACCCGCTCGGGAGTGAGCGAGGTCAGAGGGGTGCCGTCGCCGAGGGTCAGGCACAGGCGGTGGAGGGTCTGGGTGTAGGAGCGGCGGGTGGCGGGGGTCAGTTCATCGCGGGCGAGGAAGTCTCTGACGGCCTCGGCGAGGGTGACGCCCTCGTCTTCGAGCGCGGGGAGGTCCGCGGCGCGCCGGAGGAGGAAGGCGCGTTCTGCGGCGTTGCGGGCCAGGGAGGCCGCGCGTTCGAACTCGGTGCGGGCCTCGGCGTGCCGGCCGAGCTTGGCCAGGAGATCGGCCCGGACACTGGGGAGCAGATGGTAGTTCCTCAGGGCCGGGTCGCTCTTCAAGACGTCGACGACGTCCAGGGCGGCCTGGGGACCGCGGGTCATGCCGATGGCGACGGCCCGGTTGAGCTGGACGACGGGGGTGGGCGCCACCCGGATCAGGGCGTCGTAGAGCGCTGCGATCTGGGCCCAGTCGGTCTCCTCGACCGTGCGGGCGCGGGCGTGGGTCGCCGCGATGGCGGCCTGGAGCACGTACGGGCCCGGCGGGGCGGAGCTCTCCCGGGCGCGCAGAAGGGACGCCATGCCCCGGCGGATGAGCAGCGGGTCCCAGCGGCCGCGGTTCTGCTCGTGGAGCTGGAGGGGCTCTCCGGACGGGCCGGTGCGGGCCGCCGAGCGGGACGCCTGGATCTCCATGAGGGCGACCAGGCCGTGGACCTCCGGCTCGGCCGGCGCCAGTTCGGCCAGCAGCCGGCCCAGGCGCAGGGCCTCCAGGCAGAGGGTGGGGCGGATCAGGTCCTCGCCCGAGGTCGCCGAGTAGCCCTCGTTGAAGACCAGGTAGACCACCTCGAGGACGGACGACAGGCGGTCCGCCAGTTCGGCGCCGGGCGGCAGCTCGAAGGGGATCCGGGCGTCGGCGAGGGTCTGCTTGGCCCGGGCGACGCGCTGGACGACCGCCTGCTCGGAGACGAGGAACGCGCGGGCGATCTCCTCCGCCGTGAGGCCGGCCAGGAGGCGGAGGGTCAGCGCGACCCGCTCCTCGGCGGGGAGGACGGGGTGGCAGGAGACGAACATCAGGCGCAGGACGTCGTCGCCCGTCCCGGCGTCGCCGTCCCGGTCCTGGCTCAGTTCGTGGGCGAGCTGCTCCTGTCTGCGCTCCAGGCGCTCGGTGCGGCGCAGGTGGTCGATGGCGCGGCGTTTGGCCGCCGTCATGATCCAGGCGCCGGGGTTGTCGGGGACGCCCTGCTCGGGCCACTGCTCCAGGGCGGCGACCAGCGCGTCCTGGGCGAGCTCCTCGGCCAGGCCCACCTCGCGGACCATCCGGGTGAGCGCGGCGACGATCCTCGCCGATTCGAGTTTCCAGACCGCGTCGATCGTGCGGTGGGTGTCCCTGGCCGTCACGGGCACGATCAGAGCACCGCCCCCGCGTGGACGCAAGCGGGGACGGTGCTCCGCGGCCGGGCTCGGCGGCTCAGCCGAAGACCTGCCAGATCTGGCTCTCGCCGTCACCGACGATCTTCCGGAAGCGGCGGGCCACCTCGATCGCCTCCTCCTTGGAGCGGACCTCGACCAGCGCGAAGCCGCCGACCACGTCCTTGGCCTCCAGGAACGGCCCGTCCGTCACCGTGATGTCGCCGGCCTCGGAGGTGATGACGAGGCCGCGCGGCTCCAGGCCGCCGGTCGCCAGCAGGACGCCGGCCTTGGTCATCTCCTCGATGAACGCGCCCATCTCGGCGTACAGCTTCTCGTCCGGCTCGGCCCCGCCCTTGGTGGTCATCAGGTAACGCATGTCCGCTCCTTCGCTCGGGGAGATCGTCTCCGCTTATGCCCGTCCGTCGAACGAGCCGATGTGACAGGGAATGCATTCCCTGTCACATCTCCAAGGCGACGCGTTGGTGAAGACACCGAAAATCCGCGAAGGAGACGGGCCATGACGACCCTCCAGCACGCCGCCCCCACCACCGCCGCCGCGTCCTCGTCCACCCGGACGCTGCTCACCCTCGCCGCCGTCGCCGCTCCCCTGTGGGCCGCGGTCTCGCTGGCACAGGCGTTCACCCGTGACGGCTTCGACCTGACGCGCCACCCGCTGAGCATGCTGAGCACCGGCTTGCTCGGCTGGCTCCAGGTCGCCAACTTCCTGGTCGGCGGCGCCCTGACCGTCGCCGGCGCGATCGGCCTGCGACGCGCCATGCGCGGTGCCCCCGGCGGCACCTGGACGCCCCGCCTGGTCGCCGTCAACGGCCTCGGCATGATGGCCGCGGGCGTGTTCTCCATGGACCCCGGGGACGGCTTCCCCGTCGGTACCCCGGCCGGAATCCCGGCGGAGATGAGCTGGCACGCCGTCCTGCACATGGTCGCCGGTTCGGTGTCCTTCACCGCCCTCATCGCCGCGTGCTTCGTCCTCGGCCACCACTTCTCCCGCACCGGCGACCGCGGCCGCGCCATCGCCTCCCGGATCGTCGGCGTCGTCTTCATCCTCGGCGACGGCTGGGCCATGAGCGGCGGCCAGGCAGGCTCCCTCACCCTCGCCGTCGGCACCCTCACCGGCATGCTCTGGGTCTCCGCCGTCGCCGCCCACCTCCGCAAGGCGGCCTCCTGAAGAAGCTCCGGCGCAAGGGGCCTGCCGTCGAAGACGGGCAGGCCCCTTGCGCGTGGAAGGACCCGCTCAGCGGTCCCGGACCACCCGGCGCTCGTCCCAGACCGGCTCGGACGTCTCTCGGACGACACCATCGGAGCCGAAGACGAGGTAGCGGTCGAAGGAGCGGGCGAACCAGCGGTCGTGCGTCACCGCCAGGACCGTCCCGTCGTAGGTTTCGAGGCCCTCCTGCAGTGCCTCGGCCGACTCCAGGTCCAGGTTGTCGGTCGGCTCGTCCAGCATGAGCGCGGTGGCTCCGCCCATCTCCAGCAGCAGGATCTGGAAGCGTGCCTGCTGGCCGCCGGAGAGGGTCTCGAAACGCTGGTCGCCCTGCTTGTCCAGCTCGTAGCGGCGCAGCGCGCTCATCGCGGCGCCCTGGCTCTTCGCGTGGTCCGCCCACAAGATCTCCACGAGAGTGCGTCCCAGCAGTTCCGTGCGGGCGTGCGTCTGCGCGAAGTGCCCTGGGACGACGCGGGCGCCGAGTTTCCACGCGCCGGTGTGCGCGACGTCCTCACCCGCCAGGAGCCGCAGGAAATGCGACTTCCCCGAGCCGTTGGAGCCCAGGACCGCGACCCGCTCCCCGTAGAAGACCTCCAGGTCGAACGGCTTCATCAGGCCCGACAACCCCAGCCCGGCGCAGGTCACCGCCCGCACCCCGGTCCGGCCTCCACGCAGCCGCATGGTGATCTCCTGCTTGCGCGGGGGCTCCGGCGGAGGCCCGGCCTCCTCGAACCGGCGCAGCCTGGTCTGTGCCGCGTGGTACCGCGACGCCATCTCGTCGCTGCGCTTGGCGTACTGCCGCATGTCGACCACGAGCTTCTTCAGCTTGGCGTGCTGCTCGTCCCACCGCCGCCGCAGCTCCTCGAACCGCTCGAACCTCTGCGCCCGCGCCTCGTGGTAGGTGCCGAACCCGCCGCCGTGCACCCACACGTCGCTGCCCGCGGGGCCCGGCTCGACGCTCACGATCTTCTCCGCGGTCCGGACGAGCAGTTCCCGGTCGTGCGAGATGAACAGGACGGTCTTGCGGGTCTCCTTCAGCCGCTGCTCGAGCCATTGCTTGCCGGGAACGTCCAGGTAGTTGTCCGGCTCGTCGAGCAGCAGGATCTCGTCGGGGCCGCGGAGCAGCGCCTCCAGCACCAGGCGTTTCTGCTCACCGCCGGACAGCGTCCGCACCGCGCGCCACTGCGCCTTCTCGTACGGCGTCCCCATCGCCGCCATGGCGCACATGTCCCACAACGTCTCGGCCTCGTATCCGCCGACCTCGGCCCAGTCGCTGAGGGCCTGCGCGTAGTCCATCTGAGCGGACTCGTCGTCCCGCTCCATCATCGCGGTCTCGGCCTCGTCCAGCGCCCGGGCGGCCTCCCTGATCCTCGGCGGCGCGACGGAGGCCAGCAGGTCGCGCACCGTCCGCTCGTCCCTGACGGATCCGACGAACTGCGGCATGACGCCGAGCCCGCCGGTGACGTTCACCTTCCCGCCGTGCGGCTTCAGTTCCCCCGAGATCAGCCGCAGCAGCGTCGTCTTCCCCGCTCCGTTGGCGCCCACCAGGGCGACCGTCGCGCCCTCCCCCACCCGGAACGAGACGTCGTTGAGCAGCACCCGCCCGTCCGGCAGGAAGTACTCCACGTGCGCGGCCTCGACATGTCCCATCGCTGAAGTTTAGAGCCGCTCTTGAGCACGGAGCCTGTCCTTTATGAGGCGACCGCGTACTCCGTGAGAAAATCGACACATGCGAGCACGGCCGATCTCACCGGAGCATCTGGTCGAGGAGCTCTGCGACCGGCTGGAGAGGGCGCCTCGGGAGAGGCGGCTGCGGGTGGCGGTCGACGGGGCTCCCGCGGCGGAGCCGGAGAGGCTGGCGGACGCGCTGGTCGGACCCTTGCGGGAGCGGGGACGGGAGGCCGTCCGGGTGTCGGCGTGGGACTTTCTGCGTCCGGCTTCGCTGCGTTACGAGTTCGGGCGGGACGACCCTGATGTCTTCTACGACGACTGGCTGGACGTGAACGGGCTGCTCCGCGAGGTGCTCGGCCCGCTGGAACCCGGGGGCACCGGGAAGGTGCTCCCCTCCCTGTGGGACCGGGTCCGCGACAGGGCCACCCGGGCGCGGTACGTGGACGTCCCGGCCGGAGGCGTCGTGCTGGTGGACGGGGCCCTGCTGCTCGGACGCGGCCTGCCCTTCGACCTGACCGTGCACCTCGCCCTCTCCCCCGCCGCCCTGGCGCGGCGCACCGGCGGGGACGAGGCCTGGACGCTGCCCGCCTACGCCCGTTACCAGCGGGAGGCCCGGCCCCTGCGGACGGCGGACGTCGTGGTGAAGGTGGACGACCCCCGCCATCCCGCGCTGGTCGCCGAGGGTGGAGGATCTGATCCATGGACGTACTGAGCAGCCGGGTCATGCTGCGCCCGACGGACCTCGAACGGAGCCGGAGCTTCTACCGGGACGTGCTGGGCCTGGCGATCTACCGTCAGTTCGGCCCTCAGGACTCCCCCGGCACCGTCTTCTTCCTCGGCTCGGGTTTCCTGGAGGTCTCCGGCCAGTCCCCCGAGCCGCCCGGAGACTCCCTGCGGCTCTGGCTCCAGGTCCGCGACGTCCACGCCGAGCACGCACGGCTGGCGGCCGCCGGCGTCACCATCCTGCGCGAACCGGAACTCGAGTTCTGGGGCCTGCTCGAGATGTGGATCGCCGACCCCGACGGCGTGCGGATCGTCCTGGTCGAGATCCCCGCGGACCATCCCCTCCGTCAGGACACCCGAACCTTCCCGTGAAGCGCGGCCGTGCGCCGTCCACGGCCGCGCTCCCCCTGCCCGGGCGGATCAGATCATTTCTGTCACAGCCGTTCGATGATCGTCGCGTTGGCCATACCGCCGGCCTCGCACATGGTCTGCAGGCCGAAACGGGCGTCCTGGTCCTCCAGCGCGTGCAGGAGGGTGGTCATGATGCGGGCGCCGCTGCCGCCGAGGGGGTGGCCGATGGCGATGGCGCCTCCGCGCACGTTCAGACGATCGTGGTCGACGCCGAGTTCTCGCTGCCAGGCCAGAACGACTGAGGCGAACGCCTCATTGACCTCGAACAGGTCGATGTCCTCCAGTCGCAGCCCGGCCCGCGCGAGCACCTTCTCGGTGGCCGGCATGATCGCGGTGAGCATCAGCAGCGGGTCGTCTCCGGCCACCGCGAAGGAGTGGAAGCGGGCACGGGGCTTCAGGCCGAGCCGCTGGGCGACGTCGGCTCCCATGACGAGCAGGGCCGCGGCCCCGTCGTTGACGGGAGAGGCGTTGCCCGCGGTGACCGTCCAGCCGATCTCGGGGAAGCGCTCCTCGTAGGAGGGGTGGTAGTAGGCGGGCTTGAGCCCGGCCAGCGCCTCTGCCGAGGTACCGGGGCGGACCGTCTCGTCCCGCCGCCCGGCCCAGGCGACCTCCCGGTCGAACTCTCCGCGCTCCCACGCGGCGGCCGCCCGCCGGTGGCTCTCCAGCGCGTAGGCGTCCTGCTCCTCCCGCGAGATCTTCCAGCGGGCCGCGATGAGCTCGGCGCTGATGCCCTGCCCGACGAGCCCGTCCGGGTAGCGGGTGCGCCGGAGCGGCGCGAACGGGTCGCTGCCCGGCAGGACCGCCGCCCCCATCGGCACCCGGGACATCGACTCCACCCCGCAGGCGATGGCGACGTCGTAGGCCCCGCTCATCACCCCCTGTGCCGCGAGATGCGCCGCCTGCTGGGACGAACCGCACTGCCGGTCGACGGTCATGCCCGGCACGCTCTGCGGGAATCCCGCCGCCAGCACCGCCGTCCGGGTGATGTTCGCCGCCTGGTCCCCCGCCTGGGTCACGCATCCGCCGATGACGTCGTCGACCAGCACGGGGTCGATCCCGGCCCGCTCCACCAGCTCCTCGAGCGTCCGCGCCAGCAGGTCGACCGGGTGCTCCTCGTGCAGCGATCCCCCCGGCTTGCCCTTGCCCACCGGCGTCCGCACCGCTTCGACGATGACAGCGTCCCTCATCGCGCACTCCTCAGTTGGATTTTCCTACCCACTAGGGCACAGCATGCTCCAGTGAGTAGGAGAAAACAACCCACTAACGCCGTGGCGGCGGTCACCTCCGGGTCAGGGCCGGGAGATGAGGGATCCGAGATGGGCGGCGAGGGCCTCGGGATCGGCGACGGTGACGGTGAGGGCCTCGTGCGGGCGGGGGCCGAGGACGCGGACGGGCTCGCGGAAGGCCACGCACACGCCGTCCAGGGCGCTGCCGAAGGTCAGCCCCGAGTCCCGCAGGGAGAGCCGCACCCCGATCGCCTTGACCGCCCGGTAGGGGCCGGTGGGGACGGCCGACATGATGTTGGACAGGGGCGTGGTCAGGGTCCAGCGGCCGAAGCGGGCCGAGAAGACCCCGTCCGCCACCACGACCCGGCTGTTGTCGGGGCGGATGCCGAGCAGCCCCAGCAGCCTCCGGTAGCGCGGGGCGAACTCGAACGGGTAGACGTCGGTCATGGCGGCTCCTCCGGCCTCCGGGTGCACCTCCGGTCTTACCCCGTAGTTCTCACCCGCAGCGCTCCAGCAGGGCGCGGAGGGTGAGGCCGAGCGGCGCGTCCAGCCGGCACAGCGCCTGGGCGTCGGCCCGGGTGGGGCCCTGGTTGATGATCGCGACGGGGATGTCGAGCTCGGCGGCCCGGGTGACGAAGCGGCGGCCGGAGTGGACCGTCAGGGAGGAGCCGAGCACCAGCAGGGTCCCGGCCGCCTCGGTGAGCCGGTAGCACTCCTCGACGCGGACGCGCGGCACGGTCTCGCCGAAGAAGGTCACGTCGGGTTTGAGCACCCCGCCGCAGGTCAGGCAGTCCACGATGCGGAAGGTCGCGGTCTCGGCGTCGGTGAGGGAGACGTCCCCGTCGGGGTTGACCAGCGCGGGCGCCGCGTCCCAATCCGGGTTGGCCTCGCGCAGCCGCCCGTCCAGCGCCTCCCGGGAGCTCGGCTCCCCGCAGGACAGGCAGATCACCCGGTCCAGCGCCCCGTGCAGTTCGATCACCCGGCGCGACCCGGCGGACTGGTGCAGCCCGTCCACGTTCTGGGTGATCACTCCGGAGACCAGCCCCCGCCGTTCCAGCTCGGCGACCGCCCGGTGCCCGTGGTTGGGCGCGGCCCGGGTGACATGCCGCCATCCCAGGTGGCTGCGCGCCCAGTACCGCCGCCGCGCCTCGGCGCTGCCCGTGAAGGTCTGGTAGGTCATCGGCTCCGACGGACGGGCCCGCCCGCTCTCCCCCCGGTAGTCGGGGATCCCCGACTCGGTGGAGATCCCGGCCCCGGTGAGCACCACGACCTCCCCGTCCCCGATCAGGTCCGCCAGCAGGCCCGTCTCGTCCGCAGTCCGCATTCCCGCCACCCCTTCATGGTGCCTCACCGGGGGCGATGCCGGGAGCGGCCCGCCCGTCAGCCCGGCAGGCCGACCAGTCCGTGCAGGAGCGCCCGGGTGTAGGCGGCCAGGGCGAATCCGTCGGTGAGCTCGCCGGTCCTGATCAGGTCCGCGACCTCGGCCGGCGTGGCCGGGATGATCCTGTCGATGCCTTCGTGCTCCTCCGGAGGGCCGTAGTCGTCGACGGCGGCGTGGAACAGGTGGACGGCGGTGGCCGTCAGCCCGGTGTCGGGATGGACGACGCCCAGCGGGGTGAGCGCCGCGGCCTCGGCGCCGATCTCCTCGAGGAGTTCCCGGCGGGCGTTGTCCTCCGGAGAGGTGCCGGGCATGCCCGAGCCCCGGGGGATCTCCAGATGCCAGCGGCGGGTGCTGTGGCGGAAATGCCGGATGAGGAGGATCCGCCCCCGCCAGACGGGGAGGAGCACCACCCCGGGGGTGTTGACCGGGGTGACGAAACGGATGTAGGTACCGGGACCGCCATCGGGCATCCGGACGGCGTCGCGGAGGATCATGCCATAGGGGTCCTCGTAGACGACTCCCGTCCGCGCCCACTCGGAGGGGTGGCCCCGGTCGGCGAGCGCGCGTCCCACCGCCCGTTCCACCCCGGCGACCTCGTCGGGGTCCGTCAGGATCTCATAGGGAGCTTGAGGTGGATTAATGAACAATTCGGGCATTTCGCCAACAATTTCTTCATATCTCGCTCGCCACATGTTCTCGTTCATCCCGGAATTCTCACATGGTCGTGTACTTTCTGATCGTCTAAACCCCTTGACCCTTGGGGAAGTGGTTTGTACAGCGATCACATCCGGGACTTCTCCCAGAGTTACACCCCCGCCGACCTGATCACCCGTTTCGACGCCCACTTCGACGTCCCGCTCCGCCACGAGTACGCGATCGGCCTGCTCAGGATGCAGGGGGCGTTCACCGCCGAGGCCCCCGCGGCCGAGCGGGTGGGCGCGCACTGGTGCGACATCGTGCGTTCGGACGTCGAGTACGCGCTGCTCGACGGACTGCGCCTGATCGAGCTGTCACGCGGTGACGCCGAACGGCTGCTGGCCGACTGCCTGGACGGCACCGTTCCGCACGACGACGAGTTCTCCCCCTATGCGGCGGCGCGCTGGCAGGACGGCGCGGGCCGGATCCACTACCGGCTGGGCAACTTCGCCCAGGCCAGGATCCACTTCGAGACGGCCGAGCGGCTCGCGTCCGACCGCGGGCTGTGGTGGTGCCTGCCCGACCTCCGGGGCAACCTCTACCGGGCGGAGCTGGAAGAACGCCGCCAGACCGCCGCGCCCGAGGTGATCGAGGAGCGGCTCGACACGATGCTCGACCAGTGGCGGCGGGCGCTGGCCGACGCCGAGGCGCTGCACGACCCGGAGGAGATCCTGCGGCGGGTCGGCTCGGACGAGGCCGCCACCCGGGAACGCGAGTTCCTGCGCGGGCTGTCCAACCTGCGGCACAACGTGGCGGTCGGCGAGAAGGAGAAAGGGCGCGCCGAGGAGTCCGGGCGCGCCTCGCTGGCGTCGTTGCGCCTCTCCGAAACGCTGGGCGACTGGTACCGGATCGGCCAGTCGCTCAACCATCAGGCGCAGCTCGACCCCTCCCAGGCACCCGGGTTGTACCGGCAGCTCCTCGACGGGGAGTGGCGTCGCGGACGTCAGATGGCACGCCAGCACCTCGCCCGGCTGAAGGGCGGCGTCCAGGGCGCGTCCGAACTGCACGGCCTGCTGCGTGAGCTGGCCGGAGGCGCCGCCGGTGGCAGAAGCGCGGGCATGGACATCGAGATCCACGCCTACACGGTGCGGTTGTTCGCCTCTCTGGTCGACGCGCTCGACCCGGCGCGGGCCGAGGCCGAGGGCTGGTCCGAGCGGTACTCCGCGCTCGCGGCCGAGGTCCCGGTCCAGCGGCAGGTCATGGCCGACTCGATTCGCCGGGTGGTGGCCCTCCCCGCCTACAAGCGGGCCTACGCCTCGGCGGTCCGACCGAACTACCTGGAACGGATCGCCCGGCTCCTCACCGGGGAGGAGGAACCCGGACTCCGGCCGCTCGAGCGGCTGGAAGAGGCACTGGGCCTGACCGAGGAGTCCTCCGCCCGCGAACTGCTCGATCTGATGTCGGCTTCCGCCCTGCCCTTCCTGGACTCCCCGCCTCCCCCGCTGCCCGAGGCCGAGCCCCTCCCGTCCGGACGGGTCGGGGGCGACGGGACCCGCCGCGCCGCGCTTCGGGAGAGCGTGGGCGGCGCGGAATTCGTCAGGGCCATGGAACGGCGGCAGCGCGAGTTCGAGGACCAGTTCCTGCGCAGGCCACTGGAGACCGCGCCCCACGACCCGGAAATCGCCCACCGGGTCCGCATGTACACCGTCAACCACCCTGACACCTGCATCGTCCGGTATTTCGCCCATGGTCCAGCCGGTGCCGTCCGGATCGGCGCGTTCGTCATCCGGGGCGGCCGGCTCGACTGCGTTCCGGACCTCTGCGGCGCGGACGGACTGCGTGCGCTCGCCGAGGATCTGCCCGTCGAGCGGGCCCCGTCCCGTCCGGAGTGTGAGCGGATCTGGGAGTTGCTCGTCGCTCCTGTGTGGGACGGCATCACGGCCGACGGCCTTCCCGGGCATCTGGTGATGATCCCGACGGACGACATCTTCACGGTCCCGCTGCACATCGCCGTCCCGCCGGGAGACGCGGGAATGGGGACGCCGCTGGCCGCCAGGGTGCCGCTGTCGCATTCGGTGAGCACGACCGCGTTCGTCACCCGAGGCCGTCATCTGCTGAAGCGGCAGCCCGTAGAGCCCGACGACGACCTCGCGGCGGTCATCGTCGCCCGCGACGGCGTCTCGGGCCGGGAGGTGGTCGGCACCGGCTGGCCGGCCGAGCGAACGCTGATCGTGGGCGATGTGCCGGACGGGCTGGAGCCGGGAGTGAGACGGCTCGATCCGGACTGGGGAGCGCTGGCCGCGGTGAGCGCCGTCAAACCCGAGTTCTTCGTCTACGCCGGGCACGGCACCTATGACCGCTCCTGCGGCCAGATCGGCCCCTCGCTGGAGTTCGGCGGCGACCGCCTCACCCAGTACGACCTGGCGCTGCGGCTGCGGCTGCCGCGCAACAGGCTGACCGTGCTCGGCGCCTGCCTGGCCGGGCAGGGCGAGCAGACCGGCGGCGGCGACGTCGTCGGATTCCTCCGCTCGCTGACGGCCTCGGGAGCCGGAGCCGTCGGCGTCCCGCTGTGGAGCGTGCGGGACCAGGCCATCGCCGACACCGTGCGGGTCCTGCTGCGGGCCAGCCGGACCGCGCTCGACGCGGGCGGAGCCGGGTTCGACGTGGTCGAGACGCTGCACACCGAATACCGCGAGATCGCGCGCCGACCGCTGGACTTCGCGTCGATGGTCGAGTTCATGCCGATCAGCCTCTACCTGTAGGAGAAGCCGTGGACATGCCGATGGGTCTGGTCCCCCTGCTGCAGGCGCTGCCGACCTGGCGGCTGCCCGACTGGACCGAGGTGGACCGGGGCCTCGCCCACTTGGCCGAGGCCGTACGGGGCGAGGACGTGCGCGCGGCCGAGGCGGCGACCCGTTTCCTCACCGGTTTCGACCCCGCGCGTCGGAGTACGCCCCCTCCGCAGGACCGGGATCCGGGCGCCCGTCTCTACCCCGAGATGGAGGGGGACGGCTCCCATCCCCTTCCCGACTCCACCCGGGAGTTGCTCAACCGGATCATCCACGCGATCGGAGACTCGGAGCAGAGCGGAACCGCCGACAGTGTTGCTCCATAGACCGGCGCTGCTGCACCACGCTTTCTTCTCGGCCGCCCCCGGGCACGCGCTCACCCCTGATTCCCCCGTCCGGCAGGCGCTGGAGCGGACCTGGCGGCGGGTCGCGGACCTCGGCTTCGACCGCCGGCTCCAGGACGCCTGGCCGCTGGAGCTGCCGCCTCCCGAGACCGGCTTTCCTCACCCGGGCATGAAGATCCTGGCCGCCCGCGGCGCGCCCGACGACCCCGGCTGGAACCAGGCGTTCGCCTACCGGCTGGACGACACGGTCGGCGTGAGCGTCCTGCGGGGGCTGTCCGGACCTGCCACGGTCTGGACGGCGCTCGCCGAACGCTGGGAGTCCCCCGCCGGATCCCCTCCACCAGAAGCGGGCCCGCTCACCGGCGTGTTCGGCCTCGCCACCGTCCTCCTCGGCCTGGTACCGGCCGACGACTGGGACCGGCTCAGGGCTTCGTCCGCGCCCGGCGCCACCGCGCTCGGCGCGGAACTCGCCGACGAGCTGGGCCTCTCCCCGGGCGCCGACGGGTGGAGCTCCTCCTGGCTCCGCCCGAGAGAGGACATCCTCGGGTGGGAGCTTCCCGCCTCCGGTCTCTCCGGCACCCGCCGGGTGCTGGTGATAGCGCCCGAAGCCGCCGAAGTGGAACTGCTGCACTGGCTCTGGTCCGGCCCCCGGCCCGGCCTACCCGTCTTCACCGGTTACCTCCGCCACGCGGCCCAGCTCCGCTACCAGTACCGCATCCTGACCGAGAACCTGCGGGGGGTCCGGGAGTCGATCCACGAGATCGACTCCGGCTGCCGCTACCTGGCCCGCGTGCTGGACCAGGAGCAGCTCCCGGTGGACCGGCTTCTCGCCGCCGAGAGCACCCTGGGACGGCTCCAGATGCGCGAGGGCGGCGTCATCGCCCGCCTGGCCGACATCCGGGGCATGACCCACGCCGTCAAGACCGCCCGCCGCAACATGGTCGCGGTGCTGGGTCCGCTCGCCTCCGGCGACTCCGGCGGCCCCCTGCGCCATGACTCCGAGCTGGCTCAGTGGACCCTGGAGCAACTGGAGGCCGAGCAGGTCTTCCTCTCCTCCGCCATGACCAAGGCCACCGAGATCGGACGGATCAGCTCGGGAGTGGTCGCCGGGAGGCTGGCCGAGCGCCGCGAGAACCTGCTCCTGTTCCAGACCAGCCTGCTGGGCTCGCTGCTGATGGTCCTCGCCGGCATCCAGAGCTTCGAATACGACGTGGACCTGCCCGGCCCCCTCTTCGCCCCCGTGATCACCCTGCTGGGCACCCTGGCGCTCTTCCTGCCCCCCGCGGTCCTGCACTGGCGCCGCCGCGCCCCCCGGCCCGACCGCTGGGCCAGGCTCGACCTCTTCTTCGCCGGCTGCGTGGGAGCCTCCCTCGGCTGGCTCGCCGCCACCGGGTTCCGTCTTCTGTCCGACGACACTGCCGCCCCGCCCATCGTCTCCGTGCTCTCCGCGCTGGCCGGGATCCCCCTGGCCGTGTTCTTGTTCGAGCGCTTCCGACGGTGATGTGATCGCCGTCCCCGCTTCCGCTGCGGGGACGGCGGTCGTGGATGAGTCAGTCGCGGGCTTCGCGGACGGCCGTGGCCAGGGCCGGGTCGTCGGAGAAGATGCCGTCGATGCCCTGGTCCAGGAGGAGGTTCAGCCAGCCGGCGGCGTCGCCCTGGGTCTGCTTGTAGGCGGGGGAAGCCGGGTTTCCGCGGCGGAAGTCGGCCGGGAGGAAGGTGTTCTCGGGGCGGAACGTCCAGGGGTGGACGGCCAGGCCGGCGCGGTGGGCGTCCTTGACCAGGGTGGTCGGGGCGGTGGTCTTCCCGGCGGCGTCCAGGGGGATGATGCGGCGGGTCTCGGGGCCGATGCCGTCGACGAAGGTCGAGAGCCACTTCAGGCCGGGACGGGAGACCATCGTGTCGTAGGAGCGGGAGTCGCCCGCCGCCGTCCAGTCGTAGGGCTTGCCGCTCGCGCTGATGAGCTGCACGAGCTTCACCCTGGTGCGCGGGCGCAGCTTCTGCAGGATCGTCGGCTCGAAGGACTGGAGGAAGACCTTCGAGGTCCGCTTGGTCAAGCCGTGCTTGTCGAGCGCGGAGAGCACCGGCTTGTCGAACGGCAGGCCGATCGACTCGAAGTAGGTCGGGTGCTTCATCTCGGGGTAGACGCCGACGCCGTGCTTCTGCGCGAGCTCCACGACCTCGTCGAATGACGGGATGACGTCCTGGCCGTCGAAGGCGGTGTTGTCGGGCCGCAGGTCGGGGATGCGCTCCTTGGCGCGCAGCGTCCGCAGCTCGGCGAAGGTGAAGTCCTCGGTGAACCAGTCCGTCGCCTTCGCGCCGTCGATGGTCTTGGTCTGCTTCCGGTCGGCGAACTCCGGGTGCGAGGCCACGTCGGTGGTGGTGCTGAGCGCGTTCTCGTGCCGGTCGACCAGCACGCCGTCCTTGGTGAGCACGAGGTCCGGCTCGATGTAGTCAGCGCCCGTCTCGATCGCCAGCCGGTAGGCGCTGATCGTGTGCTCGGGCCGGTACTCGCTCGCGCCGCGGTGTGCGATCACCAGCGGCTCGGTGCGCTGTCCCGCTTCGGCCGCGTCGGGCGCGGACAGCCCCACCGCGGTCGCCGACAGCGCGGTGAGCGCGAGTCCGGCGGCGAGCACACCTTTGAAATGGACCATGACGTAACCTCCTGATCGGTTGACCGGAAGTTACGGCGACCGGTGAACGAAGATCACGACACCGGTTGAAGCCCCGTCTAACACTGGCTTACGAACGCACGGAGGCCCCGGCGGTTCGCCGGGGCCTCCGTGCGCCGTTCGCCGAGGCGGTGGTCAGGGAGACGGCTCCAGGACGAAGACCGGGATGTCGCGGTCGGTCTTCTTCTGGTACTCCGCGTAGTCGGGCCAGGCCTCCACGGCCAGGGCCCACCAGCGGTCGAGTTCGTCGCCCTCGGCGCGGTGGGCGACGCAGTCGCGGACGACGGGACCGTCCTGCAGCGTGACGTGCGGATCGGCGACGATGTTGTGGTACCAGACGGGGTGCTTGGGCGCCCCGCCCTTGGAGGCGACGACGGCGTAGCGGGTGCCGTCGGTGACCCGCATCAGCGGCGTCTTTCTGATCTTGCCGGACTTCGCGCCCTTGGTGGTCAGGATGATGACGGGCTTGCCCTGCATGGTGCCGCCCTCTTCACCGCCCGTCCGCTCGTACTGCTCCACCTGCTCGGCGACCGCGTCGTACGGGCTCGGCTCGTACTCGCCTCTGAGTGGCATGTCGACTCCTCTCCGTGTTCACTTCAAGATCTCATGGATCTTCCGGAGAGGGCACGGCCGGGGTCTGCTTCCCGGCCGTGCGCGGCGGAGGTCAGATCGGGTCGGGGACCGAGGAGGGCTGTTCGGAACCGGTCTCCTGGTGCGGGAGGGTGATCCGCAGGGGCATCACGGTGACGCCGAGCGGGTCGGCGATCACGAGGTGGCGGTCGGGGACCTTGATCCAGTCGTCCTCGTCGTCGAACGGCTCACTGGCCAGCAGGGTGCCCTGCTCGTCGCTGCGGTAGCAGAGCGTCTCACCCCAGGTCGTGGCGACCAGGGTGAGGCCGTCCGTCGCCAGGAGGTTCAGGCAGGCGTTCTGGTCGAGGGCGGCGATGTCGCTCACCAGCTCGGGCACGGCGGCCGTCAGCTGGGCGCCCGCGTCCAGGCGCTGCCACAGCAGGGCCGCCAGGTGGGCGGCGTCGCAGGTGGACTCGGGGACGCGGCCGGGCTCCAGGAGGGAGGCGGTGAGCCCCACGTTGAGGTGCCCGTTCAGCGACATCAGCGCGGTGCCGTTGGTGAACGGCGCCGTCGCCTTCTCCTCGATGGGCATGCCGGGGCTGGCCCCCCGGGCCGCTCCGATCATGCAGTCGGAGACGACCGCGGAGGCCAGCGTCGGGAAGTCGGGGTCGGCCTCGATCGGGCCGACGCGGCGGTAGGTGGTGGCCGTACCGGGGGCGGGGAACCAGCCGACGCCGAAACCGTCCTGGTTGATCAGGTCGATGTGCTGCCAGCGCGGCCGGGCCGCCTGCTTGGGCAGACCGTAGGGCGGGTCCAGGACGAGCTCCTTGACCGATCGGTCAGCTCCGAGCCAGGCGAAGTGACGACACATACGACCCCCCTACTGTCTGTTTACCTGCAGGCCCGTATGCAGCATAAAAGCTAAATCCCGTGCTTCTGCAGCCACAGTTCCAAAAGTGCGAGCTGCCACAGGGCGCTGGCCCCCAGCGTGGTGCGGTTTCCGGACGGGTCGGCCAGCAGCCGGTCGGTGTACTCGGGCCGGAAGAGCCCCCTGGCCTTGGCCTCCGGAGCGGTCAGCGCCTCCTGGACGAGGTCCAGGTACGGCCCGGAGAGGTGCCTGATCGCCGGGACGGGGAAGTAGCCCTTGGTGCGGTCGATCACGGCGTCCGGGACGATCCCTCTCGCCGCGTCCTTGAGCACTCCTTTACCTCCTTGGGCGATCTTGAGCTCGGGCGGGCAGGAGGCGGCCAGTTCGACCAGGCGGTAGTCCAGGAAGGGGGTCCTGGCCTCCAGACCGAACGCCATGGTCATGTTGTCGACCCGTTTCACCGGGTCTTCGACCAGCATGACCGTGGTGTCCAGGCGCAGCGCCGCGTCCAGGGCCTCGGCCGCGCCCGGCTGCGCGAAGTGGGCCTCGACGAACTCCGTGCTGTGGTCCCGGTCCAGGTAGGCGGGGCTCAGCTGCCCGGCCAGCTCGGCGTGCGGGCGGTCGAAGAACTCCTCGGCGTAGACCGCGGCGGCCTTCTCGCGCGCGACGCCCGCCAGCGGCGGGTACCAGCTGTAGCCGCCGAGCACCTCGTCCGCGCCCTGGCCCGACTGGACGACCTTGACGTGCCTGGAGACCTCCTGGGACAGCAGGTGGAAGGCCACGCAGTCATGGCTGACCATCGGCTCGCTCATCGCGCCGATCGCGCCGTGCAGGGCGGGGAGCAGCCGGTCGTCCCCGATGTGGATCTTGTGGTGCCTGGTGCCGAAGTGCCGGGCCACCAGGTCGGAGTAGGCGTACTCGTCGCCCGACTCCCCCCCGGCCGAGTGGAAGCCGATGCTGAAGGTCTCCAGCCCCTGCTGTCCCGCCTCGGCCAGCAGCCCGACGATCAGGCTGGAGTCCAGTCCGCCGGACAGCAGCACGCCGACCGGGACGTCCGCGACCATCCGGATGTCCACGGCGGCCCGGAGGCTCTCCAGGATCGCCTGAGGCCACTCCTCCGGGTCCTTGGGCTCATCCCGGGTGAAGGACGGGCGCCAGTAAACGTGGTCCTCGGAGCTCCCGTCGGGCCGGACGGTCCGCACGGTCGCCGGAGGCAGCTTCGAGACCCCCTTGAGGATCGTGCGGGGTGCCGGGACCACCGAGTGGAAGGTCATGTAGTGGTGCAGCGCCACCAGGTCCAGCGAGGTGTCCACCCCTCCCCCTGCCAGCAGCGCCGGAAGCGTCGAGGCGAAGCGGAGCCGGCCGGGCCCGGCGCTGACGTACAGGGGCTTGACGCCGAGCCGGTCGCGCCCCAGGACCAGAACGCCGGAGTCCCGCTCGTGGACGGCGAAGGCGAACATGCCGTTGAAGCGGCTCACGCAGTCGCGGCCCCAGTGGTGGTAGCCCTTGAGGATCACCTCGGTGTCGGAGGTGGAGAAGAACCGGTACCCGGCGGCTTGGAGCTCCTCCCGGAGCTCCTTGTAGTTGTAGATGCAACCGTTGAAGACGGCGGTCAGCCCCAGTTCCGGGTCGGTCATCGGCTGGGCCCCCCGGTCCGAGAGGTCGATGATCCGCAGCCGCCGGTGGCCGAGGGCCAGGGCGCCCGACGACCAGACGCCCTGACCGTCCGGCCCGCGGGACTCCAGGGTGGTGTTCATCCTGGCCACGGCCGTCACGTCGGCGGAAGCTCCGTCGAACCGGAACTCGCCGCAGAAGCCACACATGAAGAAGAAGTCCTTTCCTGAAGAAACCGGATGTCCTAGAGAAGCCAGGTGTCCTTGGAGCCGCCGCCGCGCGAGGAGTTCACGATCCGGCTGCCGTGGGCGGCGACCCGGGTGAGGGCCATCGGCACCACGTCGGGCTCGGCGCCCAGGCAGACGAACGCCCTGAGGTCGACCACCCGGGGCTCCAGGCGCCCGTCGGCGAAGGTCGGGTGGGTGGAGACCGCGACGGTCTCCTGGCCGATCCACTGGTCGGGCGCGGCGAGGATCTCGGCCCTGGCGGCCTCCAGCTCCTGCGGCGAGGCGTCGGGGCCGATGACGACACCCTGCCCGCCGTACCCGTCGACGGGTTTCACGACCAGTTCCGGCAGCCTGTCCAGCACCTGCTCCAGGTCGGCCGGCTCGCGGCACAGGTAGGTCGGCACGTTGTCGAGGACCGGATGCTCGCCCAGGTAGTAGGAGATCATCTGCGGGACGTAGGCGTAGATCGACTTGTCGTCGCCCAGCCCGTTGCCGGGCGCGTTGGCCAGCAGGACCGCCCCGGAGGCCACGAGGTCCCGCAGTGCGGGGACCGCCTCCCACAGGTCCTCCTCGTCGATCCGCCGGTAGAGCACCTTGATCCGCCGATCCCCGGTGAACAGCTCCCCGTCGCTGATCCGCAGGTCGCCGGGCTCCACGAGCGGGACGTCCAGCTCCCTGGCCAGCAGCCCGTGCTCGTAGTAGGCGGGATCGGACGGACCGGACGTGATCAGCGCCAGCTCCCGCGAGGCCTGGGTGAGGGCGCCGCGCAGGACGGACATGGCCCGCCGCGGCGCGGGCGTGGCCACCGCCCGGACGAGTTCGGGGACGACCCGGGCCGACAACCACCGGTTGGCCATCGCGTAACCGAGGCCGGACGGCACCCGCAGGTTGTCCTCGAGCACGAACCAGTGGCCCGCTCCGTCCCGGACCAGGTCGGTCCCGGAGACGGCGCACCGGATCGCGTCCCGGGGCACGAACCTTCCCTCCTCCCGGTATCCGGGAGCACCCGTGACCAGCTCCTTGGGGATCACCCCGTCCTCGACGATCCCACCGGGCCCGTAGGCGTCGTGCAGGAACCTCTCCAGCGCCCTGGCCCGCTGGCTGAGACCGGCCTGGAGGAACTCCCAGTCCTCACTGGCGACGATGCGCGGGATCAGGTCGACCGGGAAGAGCCGCCCTTCCTCGAAGTACATGCCGAGGTCCTGCTGCACCTCCTCCTTCTGGCGGTTCCGCTCGGCGAGCCCCTCGGCGCCGAGCCGGTCGAGCGCCGTCACGACGAGCCCGTACGGGCCCCGCGCGGTCCCGTCGAAGACGATCGCCTCGTCGGCCGAGGTGTCGTAGTCCCCCGTCATGGAGACGATCTGGGAGCAGCGGGCCTCGGGCCACCAGTCGGTGTTGGCCCTGGTCTCGGAGACCAGCTGGTCGACGACGGCCTCCAGCCCGCCCGTGGCGAAGGCGCTGCGCTGCCGGGCGGCCGAGGTGCCGCGCCGCAGTGAGCTCTCGGCCAGCTCGCAGGTCAGGTCCCAGTCCCCGGTGCTCTCCAGCGCCGGGCGCAGGGCGTCGAGCGTCTCCCGGACGACCTGGCGGGCGGGCTTGGCCCGGCCTTCGAGCGGGTCGACGAGCTCTCCCTCCAGCCCGGCCCGCGCCGCCCTCCAGGTGAGGGTGCGCACGAGTTCGGGGCGGGCGGTCGGCACCGGCGGGCGGCCCGCGGCGATGGCGTCCAGCTCGGTGACGACCAGGGCGCGGAACAGGCCGGCCAGCAGGGTAACGTCCTCCACCCGCGGGCACGCGTCGGGGATGCGCAGCTCCACGGTGGGCACGTGGTCGGAGGCCCTGACGTCGTAGTAGATCATTCCGGGGTCGGTGATGACGCCGGTCCCGATCAGCTGCGCGACGAGCGCGTCGTACTCCGCGGCGGAGCCCACCGCGGGCGCGGGCCCGGTGGTGGGCCAACGGTTCCACAGCAGTGTGCGGTAGCTGGCGTAGCCGGAGTCGGATCCGAGCCAGAACGGGGAGCTGGCCGACAGGGCCAGCAGGACGGGCATCCACGGGGAGACCCGGTGCCCGATCTGGACCGCCAGGTCGCGGTCCTCCACCTCCACGTGCACCTGGGCGCCGCAGATCAGCTGTTCGCGGGCGAGCAGCTGGTACTCCTCCAGCATGGTCTCGTAGCGGGGGTCCGGGGTGACCTTCAACGCGTCGATGTCCACGATGGGGACGGTTCCGGCGGCCACGACGCCCAGCCCGAAGGACTCGGCCTCGGAGACCACCGCGCGGCGCAGCGCCGCGAGGTCCTCCAGCAGGTCGGACAGGCGGACGAACGGTCTGCTGTTGGTCTCCACGACGGAGCGCTGGAGCTCGCCGGAGAAACGGTTCTCCGGCAGATTCTGCAGAAGACGATCGGCCCTGGGCACCAGTTTCCGGGTGGCGAGGTCGACGGTGTGGAATTCCTCTTCGACCCCGACCGCCACGGATTCGAGTTTCTCCAACATGATCCTCAGCCGGTAGACATTTTCGTCTACTATGCCCATATTGGCTATTTTTATTCGCGATAGTCGCGGAGATCACAATGCCGGGCCTCACGAGACCCTCCTCCGATCGCCCTCATCCCAGCAGGTCAGGACCCTCCCCCTTCGAGAGATCGCCGGAGTCCGACATAATCAAAGAATTAACGGGTAATTAACCCCACTTACCGAAACGGCGACCCCTCGGCGTGGTAAAGGTCACACGGCCGAAGATTCAAGGACCTTTCCCCTGGTGCCACGGGGAAGCATCTCCGCGAATTCCCGCCGTTCCGGCCATTGTCGAGAGAGGAGTCCCCGTCCCTGGGCGCCCCTGTTCGGGACCGGTCGCGCTCCCCTTCTCCCCGGGCCCATGGCAGGATCAAGGCCGGCTTCAGGAGGAACGAAGATGCTCACCGGACTGCGTGTGCTGGAGATCTCCAGCTTCGTCGCCGCCCCCCTCGGCGGCATGACCCTCGCCCAGCTCGGCGCCGAGGTCATCCGCGTCGACCCGCCCGGCGGCGCCGCCGACACCGGCCGCTGGCCCCTGCACGAGAACGGCACGTCCATCTACTGGGCGGGCCTGAACAAGGGCAAACGCTCCGTGACGATCGACCAGCGCGCCCCCGAGGGCCGCGAGCTGATCGCCAGGCTCGCCCGCCGGTCCGGCATCGTCCTGACCAACGCCCCCCGCCCCCGCTACGACGACCTGGCCGCCGAGATCCCCGGCCTCATCCACGTCCAGATCACCGGCCACGCCGACGGCCGCCCCGCCGTCGACTACACCGTGAACGCCGAGACGGGCTTCCCTCTCGTCACCGGCCCGGCGGACGCCACCGAGCCGATCAACCACGTGCTCCCCGCCTGGGACATCGCCTGCGGCCTGTACGCGGCCGTCGCCATCCTCGCGGCCGAACGCCACCGATCCCGCACGGGCGAGGGCAGCCGCATCCGCGTCCCCCTCTCCGACGTGGCCCTCGCCACCGCGGGCAACCTCGGCTTCCTGGGCGAGGCCGAGCTGAACGGCGTCGACCGCCCCCGGATCGGCAACCACCTCTACGGCAGCTTCGCCCGCGACTTCCAGACCAAAGACGGCCGCCTCATGCTGGTCACGTTGACCAACCGCCACTTCACCGACCTGGTGGCCCTCACCGGCACCTCCACCGAGGTGGCCGACCTGGAACGCCTCACCCGCGCCGACTTCACCACCGAGGGCGACCGCTACCGCCACCGCGAGTCCCTCGCCGCCCTCTTCGAACCCTGGTTCGCCGCCCGCACCCTCGCCGAGGCCACCGAGGCCCTGGCCGGAACCTCCGTCCTCTGGTCCCCCTACCGCACCTTCCGTGAGCTTCTCCAGCAGGACCACCCGCTCCTCCATGAGGTCGACCAGCCCGGCCTCGGCAAGCTCCGCGTCCCCGCCTCCCCCATCGACACCGGCGGCGCCGACCGCGGCGTCCGCACCGCCCCGGTCCTCGGCTCCGACACCGAGGCGGTGCTGGCGGACCTCGGCCTCGACGCGGCGGACCTCGCCGAGCTCCGCGCCTCCGGAGCACTCGGCTGAGACGAAAGGGCGGCGCACCGGATTGACCCACCAAAGAGGTACGGAAATGAACCATATGTGAGGTCATTCGAGTCTCTAGATTCTTCGTTGTCGGCAGGACGGAGCACGGCGGGAAACCGTCGTGACGGCAACTGGGAGTCGAGATGGACAACAAGGCACAGCAGGTTCAGGGGTCGGTTCTGGTGCGGGCGGAGCAGGCTTCGCTCGTCCAGGACGGGGCGACCAGCCTGATCACGCTGCTGGCGGACGCCGGTGCCACCGGAGGCGCGCTCACGGCCAACCGGGCGACGCTGGAGAAGGGGTCTCCGGGGGCGCCCGCGCAC
This sequence comes from Actinocorallia sp. B10E7, assembly GCF_039871655.1. Lineage (NCBI taxonomy): Bacteria > Bacillati > Actinomycetota > Actinomycetes > Streptosporangiales > Thermomonosporaceae > Actinocorallia > Actinocorallia sp. B10E7. Next base: position 174,581 of record NZ_JBDPLZ010000003.1, on the reverse strand, counting down.
TTCCACACCAAGGCGAGCGAGATGTTCTTCGTCCTCGACGGTGCGATGCGGTTCCTGGTCGGAGAGGAGGTCGTGACCCTCGGCGAGGGCGATTTCCTGACGGTTCCTCCGAACGTCCCGCACGCCTTCGCGCCGGCGCCGGGCCGGGCGGCGGACATGCTGGTCGTCTTCACCCCCGGCATGGAGCGCTTCGACTACTACCGGCTTCTCGAGCGGGTCTACCGGGGCGAGGCCACCGTGCAGGACATCCGTGACAGCTCCGAGAAGTACGACAACCACTACTTCACCAGCGACGTCTGGCAGCAGGCGCTCGCCGAGCGCTGACCGCCCTCCCCGATCCTCACGAAAGCGGTCTCGTCATGTCCTCTGCCACATCGGCGGCGTTCTCCCGGCGTCCTGGTCTCACCCTCGGACTGCTCGCCTTCGCCCAACTGATCATCTCGATCGACTACAACATCGTCTACGTCGCGCTCCCGGACATCGGGGCGGGACTCGGGTTCTCCGCGCAGAACCTGCAGTGGGTGGTCAGCGCCTACGCGGTCGCCTTCGGCGGGTTCCTGCTGCTCGGCGGGCGGGCCTGCGATCTGGTCGGACCCCGCCGGATGTTCTCGGTCGGGCTCGCCCTGTACGCCGGGTCGTCGCTGCTCGGCGGGCTCGCCGCCGAGCCGGGGACGCTCGTCGCGGCCCGCGCGGTGCAGGGCATGGGCGGGGCGTTCCTCTTCCCGGCGACGCTCACCCTGGTGTCCAGCTGCTTCGCCGAGGGCAGGGAGCGCAACCGCGCGTTCGCGGTCTGGGGGACCGCCGGCGGCAGCGGCATGATCCTCGGATCCCTCCTGGGCGGCGTGCTGACCGAGGCGTTCGGATGGGAGTCGGTCTTCTTCGTCAACGTGCCGTTGGCAGGTGTCGCGGCGCTGCTGGCCTTCCGGCTGATCGCGCCGGACACGCCGCGCCCCGGTGCCCGGCGGTTCGACCTGACCGGCGCGGTCACCTCCACCGTCGGCATCACCGCCGCTGTGTTCACCCTCGTCCAGGGCCCCGAATCCGGCTGGGGATCGCCGGTCGTCCTCATCACCGCCGCGACGGGCGCCGCCCTGCTCGTCGTCTTCGTCGCGGTGGAGCGCCGCAGCGCCGATCCGCTGCTGCCGCTGCGGCTGTTCGGCAACCGGAACCTGGCCACCGGCACGCTCGTCACCTTCTTCTACATGGCGACATTCGGAACGCTGCTGTACTTCCTCACCGTCTACTTCCAGGAGGTGCGGGGGTACGACGCGCTGACCACAGGGCTGGCGTTCCTGGTGCCGATGGTCGCGATCGCGGTGGGCTCGCAGACCGCCGGACGCCTCGCCACCCGGTACGGGATACGCCCGATCATGATCGGGTCGCTGCTCGTGGGCGGCGCCGGCGCGGCGATCGTGGGAATGACCATGACGACGGACATCCCCTACGCCGCCCTCGTGCCCGGCCTGGTCGTGCTGGGCCTCGGGCAGGGCGCCGGATACACGCTGATGTTCGGCGCGGCCGCGATCGGGGTCGCGGCGCCTGATCAGGGGATCGCCTCGGGGATCGCCTCGACCAGCCAGCAGGTGGGCGGGGCGATCGGGCTCGCGATCCTGGTCGCCGTCGCCAACTCCACCGACGACGGGCCGAGGATCGCGGTCTACCTGGCCGCGGCCGGGATCGCGGCCACCGCGCTGGTCGCGCTGCGGCTGCGCGGGCCGGAACCCGCCGTCCCGGTCCGCACGCGGACCGCCGTACACGTCTAGCCCGAACCGAACACGATACCGCCTCCGCCGGGGGCGGTATCGCGTTTCAGGGTTCCGAGGGCGGCGGGAGAACGCGGAGCAAAGCCTCGAGGGCGGCGGTGTAGGCGTGGTCGGGCGGTGCCGCGTAGCCGATGACCAGGCCGTCGGTGTGCGGGGTGGAGGCGGCGGGATGCCGGAAGGCGGCCAGGCCGTCGAGGGCGATGCCCTCCCGGTTCGCGGCCTCGACGGTCGCCGCTTCGGTTCCGGGGGGCAACCGCAGGACGGCGTGCAGGCCGGCGGCGATGCCCGTCACCTCGAGGTGGGGGGCCTGCTCGGCCAGGCCGGCGACGAGGCGGTTGCGGCGCTCGCGGTAGCGGTGCCGCGTCCGGCGGATGTGCTTGTCGTAAGAGCCCGACTCGATCAGGTCGGCGAGGGTCAGCTGGTCCGGGACGCCGGTCCAGCCCTCGCGCAGGCCCTTCGCCGCGAGCACCGGGTCGACCAGTCGCTCTGGCAGCACCATCCAACCCAGGCGCACGGCGGGCGACAGGCTCTTGCTGACCGAGCCGAGGTACACCACGTGCTCCGGGTCGAGGCCCTGGACGGCGCCGACCGGCTCGCGGTCGTAGCGGAACTCGCCGTCATAGTCGTCCTCGATGACCAGGCCGCCGTGGGCACGGGCCCAGTCGACGGCCGCGGTCCGGCGGGAGGGGAGCAGCGGGCCTCCGGTCGGGAACTGGTGGGCCGGGGTGAGCAGCACCGCCCGCGGCCGCGGCGCCGCCGACGCCAGGTCCTCGACGCGGGTGCCGTCCCGGTCGATGCCGAGCGGCGTGGTGCGGACGCCCGCCGCCTCCAGCAGCCCGCGGTGGAAGGGCAGCCCGTAGGCCTCGACGGCGAGCGGGCCGCGCAGCACGTGCTCGCCGAACAGCAGCCGCAGCGCATGGGCGACCCCGGAGCACACGACGATCTGGTCGGGAGAGGTCCTGACCCCGCGTACCCGGGCGAGATATCCGGCGAGCGCTTCGCGCAGCTCGACGCGGCCCTGCGGATCGCCCGGACCGAAGGCCTCGTTCGGTGCCGCGGTGAGCGCGCGCCGGGCGCTGGCGAGCCAGGCGGTGCGCGGGAACGAGGAGGCATCGGGTTGCCCTTGCGCCAGGTTGTGCGCGGGGTCGGCCGGACGCCTCGGGGCCTTCTCGGGGATACGGGTGGTCCTGGTCGGCATGATCCGTTCTGCGACCCGGGTGCCTGATCCCTGCCGAGCGGTCAGCCAGCCCTCCGCGACCAGCTCGGCGTACGCGTCGGCCACGGTGTTGCGGGCCAATCCCAGGTCGACGGCGAGCGCCCGGTACGGCGGCAGCCTGGTGCCCGGCGCGAGGCGGCCATCGCGCACCGCCTCCCGCAACGCCTGTTTGAGCGCGCCCCTGTGGCTGCCCACTGCGGCCAACTCCAAGTGCAGGTCAGAGCCGTTTACCCGGCCGGAAGCAACCCGCGATTCTGCCATGTGAACGCCCCCTTCAACCGGTCTATTCTCCGCCTGGACCAGGGCGCGTGGCGAACGCGTCGACTTCGCCCGGTCAGCGGGCTCCCCGCACCAGGCGGCCTGGACGGGCGCCGGTGTCCTTGTCGTTCCTGCGGGTGACGACGCCGCTGACGACGGTGGCGGCGTAGCCTCGGGCGTCCTGGAGGAGGCGGCCGCCTCCTGCGGGCAGGTCGTGGACCATGCGCGGGACGTCCAGGAACAGGTTGTCGAAGTCGATGACGTTGAGGTCCGCCTTCTTGCCCTCGGCGATCTCGCCGCGGTCGGTGAGTCCGTAGAGGTGGGCGGTGTCGCGGGTCTGCTTGCGGATGAGGTACTCCAGCGGGAGCCTCTCGCCGCGCCGCCGGTCGCGGGCCCAGTGGGTGAGGAGGTAGGTGGGCATGGAGGCGTCGCAGACCATGGCGACGTGGGCTCCGCCGTCCGCCAGGCCTATGACGGCGGCGGGGTGGAGGAGCATCTCGCGGAGCGCCTCGTGGTCGTTGTCGCTGTAGCCGAAGATGGGGACCATCAGCATGGCGTGGCCGCCGTCCTCGAGCATGAGGTCGTAGAGCTTCGCCATGGGGTCGACGCCCTCGGCGGCGGCCAGCGCGGCCACCGAGCGGTCGGGGGCCGGCTCGTAGTCGGGGACGGAGCCCAGCGGGTAGATGCGGTCCGTCAGGAACTGCTGACCCAGGGCGATCATGTCGTTCATGTCGCCGGGGCGGGGGTCGCGGTCGGTCTCGGCGAGGATCTTCGCCCGGACCTCGGGACGGGCCAGCTCCGCCAGCAGCTCCTCGCCGCTGTGGCGGGCGGCCAGTTCCTCCCAGGTGGGGCGGAGCGTGAAGGCGTGCCGCCCGGTGAAGCCGACGATCATGCCGAAGGGTCGGCCGGCGACCTGCGGGTAGAGGCGGGCGCCCTCGGCGTACGCCGCCTTGGACTGCTCCAGCATCTCCTTCCACAGCTCCGGCGCCGCGTCGATCTGCAGCAGGGAGAAGCTCACCGGGAGGCCGGTCTCGGCGGACAGGCGCTTCATCCAGTCCATCTCGCGGTGCGGGGCGATGATGTCCTCGCCGGTGGCGCCCAGCGGGGCCAGCTCGAAGACGGCTCGGCCGCCGGCGGCGGCGGCGCGGCCGAGCGCGAAGAGCTCGTCCTCGGTGGCGAAGGTGCCTGGCACGGGCGTGCCGTCGATGGCGCGGTGGCTGAGGGTGCGTGAGGTGGAGAAGCCGAGCGCGCCCGCGCGGACCGCCTCCTCCACCAGCGCCGCCATCGCCTCGATGTCCTCGGGGGCGGCCTCCTCGTTGCGCGCGCCCCGCTCGCCCATGACGTAGGCGCGCAGCGGGCCGTGCGCGATCTGGACGGCGAAGTCGAGGGCCAGGCACCTCCCGTCGATCGCGTCGAGGTACTCGGGGAAGCTCTCCCACTTCCACTCGATGCCCTCGGCGAGCGCGGAGCCGGGGATGTCCTCCACGCCCTCCATCAGCTCGATCAGCCACTCCTCGCCGCCGGGCCGCACGGGCGCGAACCCGACCCCGCAGTTGCCGGACACGACCGTGGTCACCCCGTGCGAGGCGGACGGGTCGAGCGCGGTGTCCCAGGTGACCTGGCCGTCGTAGTGGGAATGGATGTCGACGAAACCGGGGGTGACGATCATCCCCTCGGCTTCGACCGTCTCGGCGGCCGGTCCGGCGAGCCTCCCGGCCACGGCGACGATGACGCCGTCCTTGATCCCGATGTCGGCGCGACGGGCGGGGGCACCGGTCCCGTCGATCACCATGCCGCCGACGATGGCCAAGTCGTACATCTCGTCTCCTCCGGGGGGACCGGGCTCGATCGCATCTTCGATCTCCGCGAACCCTACGCGCCGAAAGATCTGCGGCTCAAGGTCGAACTCGACCTCGAACAGGAATGCAATAATGTATATGATATTTTATTCGGGAACCACTCTTCCCCGAGGAGCAGGTCATGCCCCAGTCCGGCACCGGCCTCCCGCCGATGCGCACCACGCTCGAGTACCCCTACACCCGGACGACGGGCCCCGTCATGGGCGGCTTCCTCACCGGCGTCAGGGACGGACTCCTGCTCGGCGGCAGGATCGGCGAGCGGGTCCTCTGCCCGCCCCTGGAATACGACCCCGACACCGGGATGCCCGCCGATCTCGACCCGGTGGAGGTCGGCCCCGGCGGGGCCGTCTCCTCCTGGACGTGGGTGCGCGAACCGACCGAGGCACACCCCTTCCAGCACCCCTTCGCCTTCGCCTTGGTCGTCCCGGACGGAGCGACGAGCGGCTTCCTTCACGCCGTGGACGCCGGAAGCCCCGAGCGGATGTCCACCGGCATGCGGGTGACCGCGCGCTTCCGTGAACAGAGGAGCGGGACCGTCACCGACTTCTGGTTCGTGCCCGAGGAGGACGGCGTTCGGCCCGCCCCGCCCGTCGAGGGAGGAGACCCCGTCACCCTGACCGAGCTGCCCATCTCCCTCACCTACGTCGAGCCCTACCATCCCCACCGGGTGCGTTTCCTGAACGGCCTGCTCGAAGGCGTCATCACCGGCCAGCGCTCCCCCGTCACCGGCAAGGTCCACGTACCGGGGCGCGGCTACGACCACCTCGAACGCACCCTCATGACCGAGGAGCACGACGTCGCCGTCGCCGACCGCGGCACCGTCAGCTCGTTCACCGAGATCACCCCGGTGCGGTACCACGGACAGAAGGAGACCGAGCCCTACATCAGGGCGTCGATCCTGCTCGACGGCAGCGACTCCCCCATCACCGGCGTGGACATCCGCACCATCCCCCTCTCGGAGTTCCGGGTCGGGCTGCGGCTTCAAGCCGTCTGGAAGCCCGCGGCCGAACGCGACATCGGCGCTTTCGACAACCGCTCGACGGGCGGCTGGGAGGGCGTGATCGAACGCTGGGAGCCCACCGGAGAACCCGACGCAGACACCCGCGCACTCGAGGAGCACGCGTTTTGAGCCCGAACTTCCGGCCGGTCGCCGTGGTCGCGACCTCGCTGACCCCGGTCCACGAATCCTTCGAGGGACCCGAGGCCGCCCTGGTGATGACCTGCGTCAACGAACTCCTGGAGACCACCGGCCTGCGGCGGGAGGAGATCGGGTTCACCATCGCGGGGAGCTGCGACTACCTGGGCGGCACGCCGTTCTCGTTCGTCATGAACCTCGAAGGCGTCGGAGCCTGGCCTCCGGTCTACGAGAGCCACTTGGAGATGGACGGGGCGTGGGCCCTGTTCGAGGCGTGGCTGCGCCTGCAGTGCGGGGACGTCGACACCGCGCTGGTCGTCGGCTCCGGACGGGCGTCGGCGGGCCGCACCCGTGAGGTCTTCGCCCTGCAGACCGACCCCTACACGATGGCTCCGCTCGGCGCCGACCCCGTGTCCCTCGCGGGGCTCCAGGCCCGGGCGCTGCTGGACTCCGGGAAGGCCACCGAGGCCGACTTCGCCGCGTCCGCCGCCCGCGCCCTGCCCGGGACGTCCGCAGCGGCCCTGCTGAAGGCCGACTACTGGTGCGACCCGCTGCGCGCCCACGACATCGCGGCTCCGGGGGACGGAGCCGCCGCGCTCATCCTCGTCGCCGGGGACAGGGTCCGGGAGCTGCCGGGAACACCGGTCTGGATCACCGGCATGGACCACCGGATCGAGTCCCACCACCTGGGCCTGCGGGACCTCACCGCCTCCCCGTCCACCGAACTGGCGGCCAAGGGCGCGGGCGCCCACGACGGCCCGATCGACGTCGCCGAGCTGATGGTCGTGCACAGCCCCGAGGAGACGATCCTGCGCGCCGCGCTCGGGCTGGACGAGACGACGTCCGTCAACCCCTCCGGTGGACCGCTCGCCGGCAACCCCGTCATGGCCACCGGCCTGGCCCGGGTCGTGGAGGTGGCGCGGCGCATCGCCGCCGGAGAGGCCCGGCGGGGGCTGGCGCACGCCTCCAGCGGGCCGTGCCTCCAGCAGAACCTCGTCGCCGTCCTGGAAGGAGACCGCTGATGGCCCGTCCCTGCGCCGTGGTCGGCATCGGCCAGACCGACTACCGGCGGCGTCTGGAGGTGAGCCTGGAGGGTCTGGTGCGCTGGGCCGCTCTGGAAGCCCTCTCCGACGCCGGGCTGACCTTCGCCGACATCGACGCCATCGTCATCGGCAAGGCGCCCGACCTGCTCGAAGGCGTCATGATGCCGGAGCTGTCGCTGGCCGACGCGCTGGGCGCGGTCGGCAAGCCGATCCACCGGGTCCACACCGCCGGCTCGGTCGGCGCGGCCACCGCCATCAGCGGCGTGACGATGGTCGAGTCCGGACGCTACGACCGGGTCCTGGTCGTCTGCTACGAGAAGCAGTCCGAGGGCAACGCCACCTGGGCGCTGTCGGGCGGCAAGTCCGGCGGGCAGGGCGCGGGCGGCACCTTCGCGCCGTGGATCCGCAGTTACATCAGGCGCTCCGGGGCTCCTGAGCACATCGGCTGGCAGGTGGCGGTCAAGGACCGGAAGAACGCGCTGCGCAACCCGCACGCTCACCTGCGCATCCCCGACATCTCCGTGGAGAAGGTCAAGCAGTCGCCGATGCTCTGGGAGCCGCTGCACTTCCTGGAGTCCTGCCCGTCCTCCGATGGCGCGGCGGCCGTCGTGCTCGCCTCGGAGGATCTGGCGCGCAAGGGCCCCGCCGAGCCCGCCTGGGTGATCGCGCACGCCAAGCGCAGCGAGTACGCCTCCTTCCCCGGCAGGGACCCGGTGCGTCCCCGGGCCGGGGTGGAGTGCGCCGAGGCGCTCTACCGCCGGGCAGGCGTCACCGACCCGCTCCGGCAGATCGACTGCGCCGAGCTGTACGTGCCGTTCTCCTGGTACGAGCCGATGTGGCTGGAAGGGCATCTGCTGGCCGCCCCCGGAGAGGGATGGAAGCTGACCGACAGCGGGGCGACGGAACTGGGCGGCTCTTTCCCGGTCAACCCCTCCGGCGGGGTGCTCTCGTCCAATCCGATCGGGGCGTCGGGGCTGGTGCGCTGCCTGGAGGCGGCCCGCCAGGTGCGCGGAACCGCCGGGGAGCACCAGGTGGAGGGCGCGAAGGTGGCCCTGGGCCACGCCTACGGGGGCGCGGCCCAGTACTTCGCGATGTGGCTTGTGAGCTCGGAACTCCAGCCCGGGTTCGGGTGAGACGTCCGGGGCCGGGAAACGCGCCGCCCGGCCCCGGGCCCTTGACCGGACCGCTCCCGGATGCAATTTTTAAACTACCTTCCAAAAACTCCGGGAAGAAGGTGACCGGCCCGTGGGATCCTTTCCTGAGAAGGCGCGGCGGTACCGGACACCGCGCCGCCGTCAGGAGCGTCGTGAGCGAGAGCAACAACCCCCCGGCGAGGACCGCCCGCGCGGGCAGGGGCCCCGGCCGCCCGCCGAAGATCGACCGCGCGGCGATCGCCCGCGCGGCGGGCGAGATCCCGCTGAGCGACCTCACCCTGCGGCGGGTCGCCGAGCGGCTCGGGGTGAGCGTGCCCAGCCTCTACCACTACGTGCGGGGACGGGACGACCTGCTGCGACTGGCGGCCGAGCAGTCGGTGACCCGGCTGACCCTGCCCGTGGACGGCGGCCAGCACTGGGCCGTCTGGTTCCAGGAATGGGCCCTGTACATCAAGGAGGCGTTCGTCCGCGACCCCGGCCTGTTCGCCCAGTACGTCAACGGGGCGATCGGCTTCGAGGTGATGGCCGAGCCGGTGAACACCGCGCTCGGCGTGTGCCTCCGGCAGGGCTTCACGCCCGGCGAGGCGCAGCGGGCCTACGACCTGGTCTCGGAGTGCGCCCTGGGCGCGGCGATCACCTGGCTGCGCGAACGGGACCTGCCGTTCGAGCCGGAGCTGCGCCGGGTCGTGGCGCGCGGCGACCGGGACCTCCCTCACCTGGAGCTGCTCGCGGCCACCCCCGGCGCGCTGGAGCCGATGCCCTTCACCGAGCAGATCCACACCGTCCTGGCCGGCATCGCGGTGCGCCGCGGCGAGGACTGGGCCGAGATCTCGGTCCTTCTGGCGGCGGCCTCGAACGACTGACGCGTCGCGGTCCCCCGGCCCGGGCCCTCCCGTGCCGGCTCGGCACACCCCGCCGAGTCCTCCCCCTCTCCCCAGGGACCGCCGATGAACGCACCCCTTCCCGATCCGTCCACCCCGGGGCCGCACGCGGCCGGAGCGCCTCTCGGTGCGCTCTTCGAGGCCGTCCTGGACACCGAACCCCACCTGCCCTCGCTCGTCCAGGACGGCGACGTGCTCACCTACGGCGGCTGGTGGCGGGAGTCCGCGGCCGCCGCGAGCCTGCTGACCGAACGGGGCGTGCGGCCCTCGGACATCGTGACGCTGCTGCTGCCCTCCGGCCGGGCGTTCGCCGTCTGGTACCTGGCGGTGCTACGGCTGGGCGCGGTCGTCTCGGCCGTCAACCCCCGCCTCGGCCCCACCGAGGTCGCGCACATCCTGGGCCGGTCCCGGCCCGTCCTGACCGTCACCGACACTCCCGGACGCGTCCCGGCCGGCGTCGTGGTGGACGTCCGCGAGTCCCTCCCCCGGGACACGCCCTCGCTCGCCGGGGCGTTCACCGCCGGGACCGGCGACCCCGCCGTGATCGTCTGGACGACCGGCACCACGGGGCTGCCCAAGGGCGCCTGGTTCGACCACGGCGCCCTGCGGTTCATCGGCGGCAACCTCGGCCCGCTGAGCGCTCCCTACGACCGTAAGCTCATGCCGGTGCCGTTCGCGCACTCCGGTTACGTCACCCGCGTCTACGAGCAGGTCGCGCACCGCTCCGCGCTGGTCCTCACCCCGCCCGTCTGGAGCGCGGAGCACATGCTGGAGGTACTCGAACGGGAACGGGTGACGCTCGGCCAGGGCGTGCCGACCCAATGGGAGAAACTCGTCATGCTGGACGAGCTCGACAAGGCGGACTTGTCGTCGCTGCGCCTGATCGCGACCGGGGCGAGCCGGGTGCCGCCCGCCCTCGTCACGCGGCTGCGCGAGCGGATCGGCTGCCAGGTCGTCGTCAGGTACGCCAGCACCGAGGTCCCCCTGGCGTTCGGCACCAGCGTGGACGACCCCGCCGAAGTCGTCGCGGCCACCGTGGGCCGCCCCCTGGGCGGCGCGGAGGTGCAGATCCGCTCCCCGCTCGGCGAGGCGCTGCCCGCCGGAGCCGTCGGCCGGGTCCACCTGCGCTCGCGGGCGGCGATGCGCGGCTACTGGGACGACCCCGAACGCACCGCCGAGACGATCGGACCGGACGGCTGGCTCGCCTCCAGTGACCTGGGTTCCCTGGACGCCGAAGGCAATCTGACGATCGTGGGCCGCACCGACGACGCCTACCTGCGCGGTGGTTACAACGTCCACCCCTCCGAGGTCGAAGCGGCGCTGGCCGCTCATCCGGAGGTCGCCCGCGTGGCCGTCGTCGGCACCCCCGCCCCCGTCATCGGCGAGGTCGGCGTCGCCTTCGTCGTACTCCGGAAACCCGAAGCGGTCACGGCCGAGGACCTGAGGTCCTGGTGCCGTGACCGCATCGCCGACTACAAGGTGCCCGACGAGGTGGTGTTCGTCGGGGACCTGCCGGTGAACGCCACCTTCAAGGTGGATGTCACCCGGCTGCGCGAAGAGGCGGCCCGGATCGTGAGCGGCGTTCCCCGGCGGACGTGAGCGGTCAGGGCGACAGGTCCGCAAGGTCGAGGCGGGCCAGCCGTTCGGGGTCGGACAGGATGTCGATCGCGGTGATCCGCTCGCCGGCGACGGTGAAGCTCATGATCGAGAAGAGTTCGCCATCGATGGTGTTGACCAGCCCTGCCGTCCCGTTGACCAGCGCGGGCCGGACGGTCGAGAGCGTCGCCATGCGCTGGAAGGTGGCGGCCTGCCCGGCCACCGCCTCGACGCCGCGCAGGACCTTCATGCCGCCGGGCAGCGCCTTTCCGCCGTCGGCGCGCAGCACCACGTCGGGGTCGAGGACCGCCACCAACGCAGCGAAGTCGCCGCCGCGCGCCGCGGCGAGGAAGGCGTCGACGACGCGCCGCTGCGCGACCGGATCCGGCTCCGGCTCGGGGGCCTCGCCCCGCACCCGCCGCCGGGCCCGGCTGGCGAGCTTCCTCGCCGCGGCCGGGGTTCGGTCGACGATCGGCGCGATCTCCTCGAACGACATGCCGAACATGTCGTGCAGGACGAAGGCGAGCCGCTCCGCCGGGTTCAACGCCTCCAGCACCACCAGCAGCGCGAGACCCACCGAGTCGGCGATCAGCGCCTGCCGCTCGGGATCGGAGCCCTCCTCCACGACGATCGGGTCCGGCAGGCGGGACTCCAGCGGTTCCTCGCCCCGCGACCGGCGGGAGCGCAACATGTCCAGGCAGACCCGCCCGACGACCGTCGTCAGCCAGCCGCCGAGGTTGTCGATCTCATCGGCCTCCGAGCGCGCGAGCCTCAGCCACGCCTCCTGAACCACGTCGTCGGCCTCGGCCAGAGAGCCGAGCATCCGGTAGGCCACCGCCTTCAAACGCGTGCGGTGTTCTTCGAACCGCCGGGCCAGGAAATCACGTTCGTCCATGATCAATCCTTTGGTAGGTCTCCACACCCATGACGAACGGAACTCCCGCGATGTGACCCACGGATCCGGTCACACTCCTCGAAATCCATGCGTCATGCCTCCGAACACATCGACCGAACGATGATCGGAGCAGCAGACGATGAAAGAGAACGACGTCCCATTCGGCTACACCCGCCGCCGCTTCTCCTTCAACTGGTCGTATCCCGAGCACGACCGGCTGGCCGCCTCCGTCCACCGCGCCGCCACGGACGCCTGAGGAGGCCCGGATGACCTCGCACACCCGAAGCGGCGAGAAAAGCGGCCTGGCGCTGCTGGTCATCGCCGCCGCGCAACTGCTGCTCGTCATGGACGGCACCATCGTGACCGTCGGGCTGCCCGTCATAGGTTCCAGCCTGGGCATCGCCGAAGCCGACCTGGACTGGGTGCTCACCTCCTACGCGCTGGCGTTCGGCGGGATGCTGCTGGCCGGGGGCCGCGTCGGCGACGTGTTCGGCCGCCGCAGGCTGTTCCGGATCGGGCTGGTGGTGTTCCTGCTCGCCTCCCTGCTGGGCGGCGCGGCGCAGAACGGCGGCATGCTGATCGCCGCGCGTGTGCTCCAGGGCGTGGGCGGCGCGATCGTCGCCCCTGCCGCGCTGTCCCTGCTCGCCGACACCTTCCCCGCCGGGCCCGCCCGCAACAAGGCGCTCGGCGTGTACGGCGCGATGGGCGGTCTCGGCTCGGTCGTCGGCCTGCTCCTGGGCGGCGCGCTCACCGAGTACCTGGGCTGGCGGTGGATCATGTTCGTCAACATCCCCTTCGCCCTTCTGGCGCTCGCGGGCACGCTCGTCCTCGTCCCCGGTACCCGCAGACGCGGCGGCGTCGACCTGCCCGGCGCGGTCACCGTCACCCTCGCCCTCGGCTCCCTGGTCTACGCGATCAACCGGGCCGGGTCCGACGGGCTCGGCGACGGCCTCACCCTCGCCTTCGGCGCGGCCGCTCTCGTGCTGGCCGCCGTCTTCGCCGCCATCCAGCGCGGCGTCAGCGACCCGATGTTGCCGACCGGCGTCCTGGCCGACCGCGGCAGGCTCGGCGCCAACCTGGTCATGCTGCTCATGGGCGCGGGCCAGCTGGCCACCTTCTACTTCCTCACCCTCTACATGCAGTCGGTCGAGCACTACTCACCCATGATCACGGGCCTGGCGTACCTGCCGTTCGCGATCGGCATCGGTCTCGGCTCCGGACTGGCCGGTCCCGCCCTGCAGGCCCGCACCTCCTCCCGGAACGTCCTCGCGACCGGCATGGCGGTGGCCGCGGCGGCGATGGTCTGGTTCAGCCTGCTCACCCCCGACCAGAACGCCCTGTTCGCCCTGCTCCCGGCCCAGCTGGTCGCGGGCGTCGGCCTGGGCATCGGCTTCGTCGCGGCGACGATCGGCGGCGTGCAGGGAGTCGCTCCCGAGGACTCGGGCGTCGCCTCCGGGCTCATCAACACCAGCCAGCAGATCGGCGGCGCGCTGGGCCTGGCGGCCCTGGCCACCGTCGCCGCCACCACCACCGCCGGCCGACCCGCGGGCACGGCGCTGCGGGACGCCCTCACCAGCGGCTACACCACCGGCCTGCTCGGCGCCGCCGCGTTCTACCTGGCCGCGCTCCTTGCCGCGTTCCTCCTCACGGACGCCGGTCAAGCGCCCGTGAATCGCTCGCGGGAAGCGGTCACATCCGTCCCGCACGACCCGTCATACCAGTGAAACGCCATCCGGAACCACGAAAGGAAGACCTCACCATGACCGCTCAGAAGACCCTTCAGTCCCGGCTGCCCAACCCCGCCGTGCTCGTCCCCGAACTGGGGGAGGTCGCCGGAGCCCTGTTCAAGGCCACCGGGAACGGCTCGATCCCGCAGACCACCATCAGCCTGGTGCAGCTGCGCGCCGGGCAGATCGCCGCGAGCACCTACCTGACCGTCCTGCACACCGGCAACCTGCGCAAGGCCGGAGAGACCGAGGAGCGCATCACCGCCGTGGCGTCCTGGCGTGACGCGCCGTACTTCACCGGCGCCGAGCGGGCCGCTCTGACCCTGGTGGAGGCCGTCCTCACCCCCGCCCCGCACGGCGAACGCGTCCCCGACGAGCTGTACGCCCAGGCGTCCGAGCACTACGACGACAAGGCACTCGCCACGCTCATCATGGCGATCGGCCAGATCTGCTTCTTCCTCCCCCTCGCCCTCATCGGCAAGCCGCTCCCGGGCGTGGCCCCCGCCGAGCAGTGGAGGAACTGATCCCCGACCGCCTCTTCCGCGCGACCCCCGCCTTCCGCAGGCCGGGGGTCGCCTCGTCGGTTCGGGATGTCAGATCCGGTAGTCCTCCAGGAGGCGGCGGCCGATGATCATCTTTTGGATGTCGGCGGTGCCCTCGCCGATCAGGAGCATCGGAGCCTCACGGTAGAGGCGTTCGATCTCGGTCTCCTTGGAGTAGCCGTAGCCGCCGTGGATGCGGAAGGAGTCCTCGACGACCTCCTTGCAGTACTCCCCGGCCAGGTATTTGGCCATGCCGGCCTCGAGGTCGTTGCGTTCGCCGGAGTCCTTGCGGCGGGCGGCCATGACCATCATCTGGTGGGCGGCCTCGACCTTGGTGGCCATCTCGGCAAGGCGGAACTGGACGGCCTGGTGCTGGGCGATGGGCTTGCCGAACGTCTCGCGCTGCTGGGCGTAGGCGATGGCGAGTTCGAAGGCGCGGCGGGCCATACCGCAGGAGCGGGCGGCGACGTTGACGCGGCCGACCTCGACGCCGTCCATCATCTGGGCGAAGCCCCTGCCGGGGACGCCGCCCAGCACGTGCTCGGCGCCGATGCGGAAGCCGTCGAAGAGCATCTCGGTGGTGTCGACGCCCTTGTAGCCCATCTTCTCGATCTTGCCGGGGATCGTCAGTCCGGGGGCGACCTCGCCGAAGCCGGGGGTCTTCTCGATGAGGAACGTCGTCATGTTCTTGTAGACCGAGTCCGAGCCCTCGTCGGTGACGCACAGCACCGCGACCAGGCTGGACGTGCCGCCGTTGGTCAACCAGTACTTCTGGCCGTTGACGACGTAGTCATCGCCGTCGCGGATCGCCTTGGTCTTGATCGCCGAGACGTCCGAGCCGCAGTCCGGCTCCGACATCGAGAACGCGCCCCGCAGCTCACCGGCGGCCATGCGCGGCAGCAGGTTCGCCTTCTGCTCCTCGGTGCCGTGCTTCATCACCATGTGAGCGACGATGAAGTGGGTGTTGATGACGCCCGAGACGCTCATCCAGCCGCGGGCCAGCTCCTCGACCGCCAAGGCGTACGTCAGGAGGGACTCGCCCAGCCCCCCGTACTCCTCTGGGATCATCAACCCGAACACCCCGAGCTTCTTGAGCCCCTCGACGATCTCCGCCGGGTAGGTGTCGCCGTGCTCCAGCTCGGTCGCGACGGGCAGGATCTCCTTCTCGGCGAACTCCGCCACCGCGGCGAGGATCTCCTGCTGGACCTCGGTGAGGCCCTCGGTGCGTGCCAGACGTTTCATGCACTCCTCCTAAGGATGGGGCCAGCGTCTCAGAAGGCCGCGGCGAGGAGTTCGGCGTGGTCCCCCGCAGTGCCGAAGACCGTCTCCTGGACCCAGGCGCGCTTGAGGTAGAGGTGGGCGAGGACCTCCCAGGTGAAGCCCATGCCGCCGTGCACCTGGACGCCGGTGCGGCCGCTGCCCGCCGCCGCCTCGTCGGCCAGCAGCTTGGCGGTCGAGGCGGCCTCCCCGAGATCGCCGGCCTGGGGGTCGTCGGCCACCAGCGCCGCCACGAGCACGGCGGCACGGGCCAGGTCGGTCCTGACGAGGGACTCGGCGAGCAGGTGCTTGACCGCCTGGAAGGAACCGATCACCCGGTCGAACTGCACGCGCTCCTTGGCGTACCGGACGGCCAGGTCGAGCGCGCCCTGGGCGACGCCGACCTGGAGGGAGGCGGTGAGCACCGCGCCCAGCGAGCGCCAGCGGGCCGCGTCCTCGGCGGTGCCGATACGCTCGCCGTCCTGCGGTCGGACGGACACCCGCGCGACGGGTGTGAGCGGGTCCAGCGGCAGCGCGGCGAGCTCGTCCTGCGGAACCGGCAGCAGGAACAGGCCGTCGTCGTCGATGGCCACCAGATGGGTGGCGGCCTGAGGGTGTTCGATCACGTACGCGGTGCCTTCTCCCAAGGCGGCACCGGTGTCGAGCAGCGTGACGGCGGCGTCTCCCTCGGCGGCCCCGGGCACCGGCCCGGCGGCCAGGAGGGTGCCGGTCAGCGGTCCGGGCACCAGGGCGCGGCCGAGCTCCTCGAAGAGGATGACGGCGTCGGCCAGGCCCAGGCCCATGCCGCCCCGCTCCTCGGGCAGTGTCACCGAGAAGACGCCCATCTCGGCCAGGGCCTTCCACGCCTGACGGTCGAAGGGAACCCCGTCGGAGGCGGCGCGCAGCCGCTCGGGGCTCCAGGCGTCGGCCAGATACTCCCGCAGCGCCGCCCGCAGGTCCTTCTGGTCGGTGTTGAGCGTCAGGTCCACCGGGGCTCCTTGGGCAGGCCGAGCACCCGCTCGGCGAGGATGTTCTTCTGGATCTGGGAGGTGCCCGCCGCGATGGTGAAGGACAGGGTGTTGACGCGGTCCTCCACCATGTGGGCGCCCGGCAGGCCGCTCATCGCCAGCGCGGCCCGGCCCAGCACGTGCGAGGCCAGATCGCCGATGCGCTGGCGGCTCTCGGTGAACTTCAGTTTGAACACCGACGCGCCCTGGACGGGGATCATGCCGGCCTGGGCTTCGGAGACGTTCTTGCGGATCAGCGACCACAGCCCGCCGACCTCGGCGGCCAGCCTTCCGACGTCGCGGCGCAGCGCGGCGTCGTCCCACAGGGTGCCGCCGCCGGGTGCGGGCGTCTTCCTGGCGATGGCGACGGTCTCCTCCAGCAGGTTGCGGGACTCGATCACATCCGAGATGAAGGCGGTGCCGCGCTCGAAGGAGAAGGTGACCATGGCGACCCGCCAGCCGTCGTTCTCCGCGCCGACCCGGTTGGCGACGGGCACGCGCACGTCGTCCAGGATCAGCTCGCTGAACTCGCTGCTGCCCACCACGGTGCGCAGCGGCCGGACCTGCACGCCGGGGGTGTCCATCGGCAGGATCAGCCAGGTGATGCCCTTGTGCTTGGGGGCGTCCGGGTCGGTGCGGACGAGGAGTTCGCAGTGGTCGGCGACCTCGGCGTGCGATGTCCACACCTTGCGGCCGTTGACGACATAGTGGTCGCCGTCGCGGACGGCCGTCGTGCGCAGGGACGCCAGGTCCGAGCCCGCGTCGGGCTCGGAGAAGCCCTGGCACCACACCTCCTCTCCGCGCAGGATGCGCGGCAGGTGCCGGGCGCGCTGCTCCTCCGTGCCCTCCACGATCAGGGTGGGGCCCGCGTGCAGGAGGCCGACGAAGTTCGCCCCGACATAAGGGGCGCGGGCCCGGGCCGTCTCCTCCAGGAAGATCAGCTGCTCGGTGGGGCTGGCGCCGAGGCCGCCGTGTTCGGCGGGCCAGTCCACGCCCGCGTATCCGGCGTCGAACAGCGTCTTCTGCCAGGCGGTGTCATAGACGCGGCGAGCGGGCCAGTCGTCGCGGTCGGGCTTGCCGGGGAGGGCGGGCAGGACGTCGGCCAGCCAGGACCGCAGACGGTCCCGGAAGGCGACCTCCGAGGGGGTCAGACGCAGATCCAAGAGGAGCTCCTGTGCAGGGGCATGCGCGATGCCGACAATCTATTGAGGGGCGGAGACCGTCACCAGCCGCGGAACCGGGGGGAGCGGCGCTCCAGGAAGGCGCGCAGGCCCTCCTGCCCGTCCTCGCTGGTCATGTTGATCTCGGCGGCCATGGCCTCCTCGGCCAGGACTGTGGCGCGGTCGCCGTCCAGCGCCCGGTTGATCAGGCGTTTGCCCAGGCCGAGCGCGACGGTGGGCCCGGCCGCGAGACGGGACGCCCACGCCGCGGCGGTCTCGGCCAGCTCGCCGGCGGGGACGACACGATTGACCAGGCCGATGCGCTCGGCGTCGGCGGCGGGCAGGTCGTCGCCGAAGAAGACGAGTTCCTTGGCGCGCTGCGGGCCGACGAGCCGGGTGAGGAGGTAGGCCCCTCCCCCGTCGACGACCAGGCCGCGCCGCACGAAGACCTCGATGAACTTGGCGTTGTCGGCGGCCAGCACCAGGTCGCAGGCGTAGGCGAGATGGCAGCCGATGCCGGCCGCCGTGCCGTTCACCGCCGCGATGACGGGCTTCTCGCAGTCGAGGACCGCCGAGACCAGCCGCTGCGCGCCGCCCGCGACGGCCCTCGCCACCGAACCGGCCGGACGGTCGGGCAGGTCCGGCGGCGGGGGCTCGGCGGGCGCGACCGAGGCGGCGAGGTCGGCTCCGGTGCAGAAGTGGCGGCTCCCCGCGCCGGTGAGCACGACCGCCCGTACCCGGGGGTCCGCGCTCGCCCCGGCCAGCCGGGCGATGAGCTCCTCGCGTTGGGACCCGGTGATGGCGTTGCCCGCGCGGGGCCGGTTGAGCGTCAGCTTCGCGACGCCGTCCTCTCCGGCCTCCCACAGGAGTTCGGGTTCCGGTGGTCCTTCGGCCTGTGCCGCCTGCGTCGCCATGGGGTGCCGCCTTCCCTGGGTAGGTAAGTATAAATTATATAAAACATCATCGATCCGGGAAGTCTGGGGAGCGCGTGAACGACAAGGTCTACATCCACGAGTTCATCCACATCACCAAGCAGAACCGCGCCCGCTACATGCACCACATGACGGCCAACTGGAGCCCGATCGCCCAGGAGCAGCGGCACCAGCTCTGCTACGGCGTGTGGGGCGTCGTCGGCAGCACCGGTCCCTGGCCCCAGACGGTGAACATGTGGGAGGAGGACGGCTTCGACGGGCTCGCCTCGTCCTTCCGGCTGGAGTTCGGCAACAGGATCCTGCAGGACCCCGCGCTGGAGAAGTGGTGGGCCGCCGCCGCCGACCTGCGCTCGGGCGGATTCGACCGGATCGTCGTCCCGCACCCGGAGACCCTCACCATCGAGCAGCTGTGCGCGGCCGGGGCCGGCGGCGAGGTCTACGCCCACGAGCTCGTCAGGGTGGAGCCCGGCTCGGCGTGGCGCTTCCTCGACGCCGTGATGGAGGGAGCCGAGGCCGCCGAGGACCGTACCGGCTGGAAGCTGGCCGGCGCCTTCGCCACGGCGATGCACAACCTCGACGAGTGCCTGCTGTTGTGGAGCATCCCCACCTGGGAGAAATGGGGAGCGGCGGAGAAGGACCAGATCCACGGCGAGGGCATCCTGCCCTCCAAAGCCTCCGATCTCATCCGCGAACGGGAGCGGCTCCTCCTCGTCGACGCCCCGCTGTCGCCGTTCCGCACCGGCCGCCAGCCCTCCCGAGACGACCGCACCGACTGGACGGACTGACCAGGTCCCGCCCGGAGAGGCACCCTGGCATCGCGCCGGGAGTACGGGCGGCGGCGATCCCTCACCTGCGCCGCCGCCCATACCCGTCTCAGTCCGTGCCGAGGATCGACACGAAGCTCACCATCTCCCCCGGGTAGCCGCCCAGGTTGTGGGTCAGCGCCAGGGAGCGGGAACCGTAGGTGGAGATGCGACGGTCATCCGGAGCCTCACCGCGCAGTTGCAGCCATGCCTCGAACATCATGCGCAGCCCGGACGCCCCCACCGGGTGCCCGAATGACTTGAGTCCGCCGTCCGGGTTGACCGGCAGCTCGCCGTCCAGGTCGAACGCCCCGTCCAGGATCCGCTTCCAGGCCGTGCCGCGCTCGGCCAGCCCCAGGTCCTCCAGGAGCACCAGCTCGGTCGGGGTGAAGCAGTCATGCACCTCGGCCATCGCCAGTTCCTCGGCGGGTGAGGTGACACCGGCCTGGGCATAGGCGTCCCGGGCGGAGGCGGCGACTTCCGGGAAGGTCGTGTAATCGTAGGCGGGATCCATCAGACCCGAGCCGTCTCCCACCACGAACGACAGGGCCTTGATGAACAGCGGCTTGTCCGTGTACCGGTGGGCGTCCTCGGCGCGGACGACGACCGCCGCCGCCGAGCCGTCGGCCACGCCCGCGCAGTCGAAGACCGACAGTCCCCCGGCCACCGCCGGCATCGAGCACAGTTTCTCGACGGACATCTCCTTGCGGAACTGCGCGCGGGGGTTGCGGGCCCCGTTGGCGTGGTTCTTGGAGGCGATGCGGGCCAGGACCGTCCGCATCTCGCCGGGATCGACCCCGTAACGGCGGGCATAGGCGGGGGCGACCATCGAGAACATCGCCGCGGCCGTCAGCGTGCGCTGGGTGCCGTCGTTCGGGATGGGGAAGGCGTTGAGCCCCTGGTAGCCGGAATCCTTCACCTTCTCCACGCCGACGGCCATCGTCACGTCGTAGGCCCCGCTGGCCACCGCGTAGGCGGCTTGACGCAGCGCCTCCGAGCCGGTCGCGCAGTAGTTCTCCACGCGGGTGACGGGCTTGTCCTTCAGCCGCAGCGGCTTGGAGAGCGTCAGGCCGCTCATGCCCGACTGGGCGGTGCCCAGCCAGTAGGCGTCGATCTGCTCCTTGTCGATCCCGGCCGAGGCGAACGCCTCTCCGGTGGACGCCAGCAGCAGTTCGTCGACGCCCTTGTCCCAGTGCTCGGTGAAGCGGGTGCAGCCCATGCCGACGATGGCCACCCGGTCCTTGATGCCGTGCGAGCCCATCTCAGCCCTCCTTCTCCGGTACAGGCGCGGAGCCGCGCAGCGGCCGGGCCTTCCAGAAGTAGTTGTGGATCCCGTCGGAGGTGAACAGCCTGCGGAAGGTCGGCTCCACCCGCCCTCCGATCTCGACTTCGTCCTCGTCCACATCGGTGAGCTCGATGGGCAGCCGCCCGCCGCCGTCGAAGTCGACGACCGCGAACACCACCGGCGGGCTCGGCGAATAGGCCAGCCGATCGACGGTGAAGGTGACGATCGTGCCCGCCGTCGCGGCCATCGGTGCGGCCTTCTCGTCCAACGGGGACGGAGGCATGCGCACCATGCCCTCTTTGCCCCGAGAGCCGACGAAGCCGAACTTCCAGTCCCGGTTGCGGTTGGCCGCGGAGGAAGACGGGCGGGCGGGTTCGGGCCTGCGCGGCGGCTCGACCGGCAGCAGCCCGCGCCAGGCGAGATAGGTGCCGTAGGCGACCGGCGCACCGGAGGCGATCTGAGTCTTCACCGGGCGTTCCACCCGGTGCTCCGCCAGCGCGGCGGTGGTGCGGAGGACGAAGGCGTCCGCGCCGTCGGACAGGGACAGCAGGACGACGACGCGTCCTTCGGCGGGGTCGGCTTCGAGCGCGGCGGCCAGCAGCAGTGCGGGCTGGGCGGCTCCGACGTTGCCGACGGTGCCGTCCAGCCGGTCGGCCACGTGTTCGGCCGGGACGCCCGAGCGGCCCGCGACAGCCTTGGCCGCCCGGCCGTGCAGACCCGCGACGATGAGGGTGTCCACGTCTGCGGCGTCGATCCCGGCCTCGCCGAGGGCGAGTTTCAGCGCCTCGGCACCGAGCGCGGTGTAGTGGGTCTCGCCGAAGCGCTCCTCCCACAGCCGGGAGGCCACCTCGCCGGGCACCCGCCAGCGGTCGAGGAACTCCTCCGTCACCGAGGCGCGGCCGAGGAGCTCGGCGACGACCGGACCGTCGGAGTCGGAGCCGACGAGCAGGGCCGCCGCGCCGTCGCCTCCGGCCGCCTCGTCGGGCCCGCCGGGCAGTCCGCCGCGCAGGTCCGCGGCGACCATGAGCACCGGGCCGGTGGCGTCGCAGGCGGCACGCAGCGCGCCGAGAGCGGAACGGACGGAGCCGACGGCGTCGTAGGCGGGCACGTCCCTGCCCAGGCGCAAAGCCGCGTGGAGGGTCGTGGCGTTCGTGCGGTCGAGGTAAGGGGGTTCGGTGGTGGCGAACCAGAGGGTCCTCGGCTCGGCCGGGGCACCGTGCAGGGCGGACCGGGCCGCCGCGACGCCGAGGGTGATCGCATCCTCGTCATAGGAGGCGACGGTCCGGGTGCCCCGGCCTCCTCCTGTGCCCGCCACCGCCTTGATGGCCTGACGGTCGAGTCTCCGGTGGGGCAGGTAGCCGCCCCAGGACAGGATTCCGCGCATACCGGCACCCTACTCGTAGATTGCATAAAAGATCTAATCTGCAATTAGACTCCTCCTATGACTCAGGGTGAAACCCGGCCCCTGGACGGCATCCGCGTCCTGGCGCTGGAACAGATGCAGGCGCTCCCGTATGCGACCCAGCTGCTGGCCCGGCTGGGCGCCGAGGTCGTCAAGATCGAACCCCCGGCCGGCGACTCCGGGCGCGGCTCGCTGCCGGCGATGACCGACCCCGAAGGCAGACGCGTCGGCGCCACCTTCCTGCGCAACAACCTCGGCAAGAGCAGCGTCTGCGTCGACCTCAAGAACCCGCGCGGCCGGGAACTCGTCCTGGAGATGGCCCCGAGGTTCGACGTCATCGCCGAGAACTCCAAGGCGGGCGCGATGGCGCGCCTCGGCCTCGGCTACTCCGACCTCGCGGCCGTCCACCCGGCGGGCATCTATGTCTCGGTCTCCGGCTTCGGCAACACCGTGCCCACCCCCTACCAGGACTGGCCCGCCTTCGCTCCCATCGTCGAGGCCATGTCCGGCGTCTACGAGATGAAGCGCACCGGCGACGAGCCGCCCCGCGTCTCCCCCGTCGGCGCGCTCGGCGACATCGGCGCCGCCCTCTTCGCCGCCATCGGCATCCTCGCCGCGCTGCGCCAGCGCGAGGCCACCGGCCGCGGCCAGTACGTCGACATCGCCATGTTCGACACGATGATCGCGATGACCGACATCGTCACCAACTTCTGGTCCATGGGCCTGCGCAACGGCGACGTCGGACCGCTCATCATGCACGGCTTCCGCGCCAAGGACGGCTGGTTCGTGCTCCAGGTCGCCCGCGAGCGGCACTTCGCCGAGCTCGCCGACCTGATCGGCCGTCCCGAGTGGAAGGACGACCCGCGCCTGGCCACCCGGCAGGGCTGGGTCGAGCACCTGGAGACCGTCCTGCGCCCCGCCGTCGAAGGCTGGGCCGCCGGTCTCGGCAAGGTCGAGGCCTGCGACCTGCTGGGCAGGGCGGGCATCGCCGCGGGCCCGTGCCTCAGCGACGCCGAGGTCGTCGCCGACCCCCATGTCCGGGCCAGGAACATGCTGGTGGAACTCCCCCGCACCGACGGGGTGGAGCAGCCCGTCCTCATCCCCGGCAACCCCGTCCGGCTGAGCGACGCGGCCCCGGCCCGGGACGGGCGCCCGCCGTGGCTGGGCGAGCACACCGACCCGGTCCTGGAGCGCGAGCTGGGACTCGGCCCGGCCGAGCTGGCCGAGCTGCGCGCCGGGAAGGTGATCTTCTGAGCGCCGCCGCTCAGCCGGCCTTTCCGGCCGACACCCGAGCCGCCATCCGCGCGATCTGCTCCCGGTCGAGCAGCGCGAACTCGCCCACCGCCTCCGCGGTGACGCGACCGTTCTGCGTCAGCCGGCCGACCGTGCGCACCGAGCGCTCCTCGCGGTGCTCCACCCACCCCTCCAGCACGCTGGGCGTGTTCAGCAGGGTCGGCCGCCGGTACCGGATCTCCAGCCGGGCCGTCGGCCCGGCCAGGCCCTCGACGACGTTGGCGGCGGCGAGGAGGGTGTCGAACGCCGCGGCGATCATCGCTCCGTGCACACAGCCGGGAGGCCCCTCGTAGGGCCGGGTGAACGCGCCCCTCATCACGGCCTTCGGCGGCTCGAGGGCGATCTCCATCGGGAGCGCCAGCGGATTGTGCCTGCCGATCACCACGTCGAACGGCATCCGCTCGGCCAGATCGGGCAGCCCTTCGGGCTCCGGCTGGTGCACCACCGTGTTGGGCAGCGGAATGTCGGGGACATGGCTCTCCAGGACGTCCGCGATCGCGTTCAGATCCCGCACTGCGGCCGAAGTGACGTCGGCGGGGGCGGTGGTGGCGGTGGTCAGCCCGATCAGCCGGCGCACGGCGTCGGCCAGCTCCGCCGACACGTCCTTTCTCCCCTCCAGCACGGGATGGACGAGATCGTTCGGGGACGGGGCGGAATCCATGGGTGCTCCTTCTGCGAGGGCGGTCGCGCGGGTCGGGGCCGGGAGGTACCAGGCCTATACGATGTTTCCTGCCGTGAAAAGGGGGATCGCACTTCGATGAGCGAGCGAAGCCTGCGGGAGCAGCGCCGGGAACGCCGCCGCGAGCTCGGCCGCGACCAGATCCTGGAAGTGGCCGAGGAGGTCTTCGCGCGCAAGGGGTTCCACGAGGCGTCCCTGCGGGAGATCGCCGAGCTCGCCGAGTACTCCGTCGGCGCGGTCTACGGCTTCTTCAGCGGCAAGGACGAGCTGTACCGGGAGATCTTCCTGCGCCGGGCCGTGGTGTTCATGTCCGGTATGAAGGAGGTCGTCTCCTCCCCCCGGCCGCCGCACCGGCAGCTGCTGGAGCTGGCCGAGTGGCAGGTGGAGTTCTTCCGCCGCCATCCGGAGTACGGACGGCTGGTGCTGCGCAGCGGCGCCATCGCCTCCGCGCTGACCGGGGCCCCCTCCGACGCCGAGATCCTCGCCAATTTCCGGCGGGCCCAGGAGATGCAGGCCGACCTGTTCCGGCGCGGCCAGCGGGAAGGACTGCTCAAGGACGGCGACCCGCACCTGCTGGCACGGATGTTCTCCGGGCTGGTCAGCGCCTTCCAGGCCAGCGAGCTGACGCGGGAGGAGCCGCAGACCGGTCCCCTCCCCCTGTCGACGCTGCTGGAGACGGTCGAGGCCGCCTTCGTGACCGCAGAGCCCTGAGGCCGGTCGTCTCAGAGCCTGCCGCCGGTGCGGAACTCCGGGGGCACCCAGGACGGGTCGCGCCGCTCGGCGAAGGCCTTTCCGCCCTCCCTCATCTCCTCGTTGTAGAGCAGCGCGTCGAACGTCATGCGGTCGACGCGGTCGTAGTTGTCGTTGATGATCCGCTTGATGTGCAGCCTGGCCTGCGGCGCGGTCCTGGCGATCTGGACCGCGACCTCTTCGGCCACGGCGCGCACTTGGTCGTCGGGCACGACCCGGGTGAACATGCCCCACTCCTCGGCCTCCCTGGCGGTCACCACCCTGCCGGTGAGCAGCATGTCCCTGGCGCGGGCGATGCCGATCTGGGCGGGCAGGTAGGCCGCGTACCCGGTGTCGGCGATGCCGCGGAACAGC
This sequence comes from Actinocorallia sp. B10E7, assembly GCF_039871655.1. Taxonomy (NCBI): domain Bacteria; kingdom Bacillati; phylum Actinomycetota; class Actinomycetes; order Streptosporangiales; family Thermomonosporaceae; genus Actinocorallia; species Actinocorallia sp. B10E7. The sequence goes on along the minus strand of NZ_JBDPLZ010000003.1, from coordinate 149,590 downwards.
TCCGGAGCCCGCACCGTGACGCTCTCCCCCGCCACCGCGACGTCCGAGAGCATCGCGATGAGCAGGCCGCCGCCCTGCGCGACGCCGTTCACCGCGGAGACGACCGGTTTCGGGGAGCGCCTGATCGCCTCGAAGGGGGTGGAGTCGATGCCCAGCAGATCGGGGAAGTCCAGCCAGCGGTCCGGCTCTCTGCCGCGCAGTTCACCGCCGGGCATGAACATGTCGCCGGTCCCGGTGATGATCAGCGCGGCGAGCCCGGGGTCCTTGTTGAGCAGGTCGACCGCGCGCCGGACGCCGAAGTACATGGCGCTGGTCAGCGCGTTGCGCGCGTCGGGACGGTCCACCACGCACCAGGCCAGCGGCCCCTCGCGTTCGAAGCGCAGGTAGGGGGTGCCCAGGTCGTCGCCTTTGAGGCCCGTCGGTTCGGGGTTCATCGTTCCGGCTCCCATCAGCGGCGCTCGAAGGTCACGCCGGCGGCTTCGCGGTCCCAGGTGGCGGGGGTGACGCCCTCGTCCTTGAGCAGGTTCTTGGTGGTGCGCCCGGTCTGGCTCATCGGCAGCCCGGCGCGGAACTCGAAGTAGCGGGGCACCGCGTAGTAGGGCAGCCGGTCGATCGACCAGCGGCACAACGCCTCCTCGGTGAGGGCGACGCCGTCCTTGAGGACGACGGTCGCCTTGACGTCGTCCTCACTGACCTCGCTCGCCACCGCGTGCACGCACACGTCCTTGACACCGGGGTGTTCGTGGAACACCTTCTCCAGTTCCCAGCTGGAGATGTTCTCCCCCCGGCGGCGCATGTAGTCGGCCTTGCGGTCGACGAAGAACAGGTAGCCGTCCTCGTCGACCCTGCCGATGTCGCCGGTGTGGAACCACAGGTTGCGCCAGGCCTCGACGGTGGCCTCGGGGCGCTGCCAGTAGCCCTCGAACATCACGTGCGGCATCCGGGGCCGGCAGACGATCTCGCCCGCCTCTCCCGCGGGCATCTCGTGGTCGTCGTCGTCGAAGATCTTGACGATGAACCCGTCGGAGTTGACGATGCCCGCCGAACCCGGCTTACCCGGCTCGCCCGGCGGCAGCCAAGAGATCAGCGAGGCCTCGGTGGTGCCGTAGGCGTTGCTGAACGTGGTGATCCCGAACCTCTCGCGGTAGATCTCGTCGATCTCCGGGGGCATGGGCGCGCCGGTCAGCAGCCGCAGCGTGGTGTTGGCCCCGCGGCCGCCCGTCGTGCCGGGCCTTTTCGCCTCCGGGTGGTCGGCGGCCTTGGCGACGAGGACGGCCAGCGAGCCCAGCAGCGAGGCGATGGTGGCGCCGGTGCGGTTGATCTCCGGCCAGAACCCCGAGACGGAGAACCTGCGGGAGAGCGCGGCCCGGCCTCCGCTGATCATCGTGCCGGTGAGCATGCACGAGATGGCGTTGAAGTGGAAGAGGGGCAGCGGGCTCCACACGACGTCCTCGGGGGTGCGGCCCCAGGAGGAGATGATCTGCCCGGCGATGGACAGGTGGTAGTTGTGGCTGAGCGCGCAGCCCTTGGACGGGCCGGTGGTGCCGCCGGTGTAGACGATGGTGCCCAGGTCCGAGGGGCGGACCGTGACGTCCGGACGGGAGTCGTCGGCCCCCAGCAGGTCCTCCCACGCGTGCAGGGACCAGCGCCCTCCGGTCTCGGCCACCGCGTCCCGTCCTCCCACGACGACCACGTGCTCCACGGTCTCGAGGGAGCCGAGCAGTTCCAGCGGGCGCTCTGCCAGGTCGCCGGAGACGATGACGACGGAGGCCGTCGCGTCGGACAGCTGGTGGCGCAGCATCGGGCCCTTGAGCGCGGTGTTCACCGGAACGGAGATCGCGCCGAGCTTGTGGATGGCGAACCAGGACACCACGGCGGCGGGGCCGTTCTCCAGCATGGTGGCGACCGTGGAGCCGTGCCGGACGCCCAGTGAGGCGAGCGCGTTGGCGACCCGGTTGGCCTCCCGGTCCATCTCCGCCGCGGTGTAGGGGGTGCCGCAGCAGTCCAGGAACGGTCCGTCCGGGTCCCGGTCGAGGCGGCGGTCCAGCAGTTCGAGCAGGGTGCTCTGCTCGACGTTCACCCAGTCGGACATTCCGCCCTCCTTCAGGGTAGGTGGCCTGAATATATTATCTAATCTACTTTTTGAGACAAGGCCGCTCATACCCCTTGTCCTCTCGACTGAACTACGGTTCACTTTTTTGAGACAAGGGTTCAGAGCTCGATCGCCCCTCCCTCCCTGCCCCGAGGAGCACCGTGAACGCCGAAGACCTGATCATGATCAGCGTGGACGACCACGTGGTGGAGCCGCCGAACCTCTTCGACGGCCACATCCCGGCCAAGTACAAGGACAGCGCCCCCAAGGTCATCACGAAGAGGGACGGCTCGGACGTCTGGACGTTCAACGGGTCGACCATCCCCAACATCGGGCTCAACGCGGTCGCCGGGCGCCCCAAGGAGGAGTACGGCATCGAGCCGACCGCCTTCGACGAGATCCGGCCCGGCACCTACGACATCCACGAGCGCATCAAGGACATGAACGCCGGCGGCATCCTCGCCTCGATGAACTTCCCGTCCTTCCCCGGCTTCAGCGGCAGGCTCTTCGCCGCGGCCGAGGACAAGGAACTCGCCCTCGCGGTGCTGCGCGCCTACAACGACTGGCACATCGACGAATGGGCCGGCACCTACCCCGGCCGCATCATCCCGATGGCGCTGCCCGTCCTGTGGGACGCCGAGGAATGCGCCCGCGAGGTGCGGCGGGTCGCCAAGAAGGGCTGCCGCTCGCTGACCTTCACCGAGAACCCCGCCACCCTGGGCTACCCCAGTTTCCACAACGCCTACTGGGACCCGCTGTGGAAGGCCGTCTCCGACGAGGGCGTCGTCGTCTCCATCCACCTCGGCTCCTCCGGCCGGCTGTCGGTGACCGCCCCCGACGCCCCGATCGACGTCATGATCACCCTGCAGCCGATGAACATCTGCCAGGCCGCCGCCGACCTGCTGTGGTCACGGGTGCTGAAGACCTTCCCGGACATCCGCTTCGCGCTGTCCGAGGGCGGCACCGGCTGGATCCCCTACTTCCTGGACCGCATCGACCGCACCTACGACATGCACCACCTGTGGACCGGCCAGGACTTCGGCGACAGGCTCCCCAGCGAGGTCTTCCGCGAGCACTTCCTGACCTGCTTCATCTCCGACCCCGTCGGCGTCCAGCTGCGGCACATGATCGGCATCGACAACATCGCCTGGGAATGCGACTACCCGCACTCGGACTCCTCCTGGCCCCACGCCCCCGAGGAACTCGCCGCGGTCGCCGCAGGCGTACCCGCCGACGAACTCAACAAGATCACCTATGAGAACGCGATGCGCTGGTACTCCTTCGACCCGTTCGTGAACGGCCGCACCAGACAGACGGCCACCGTCGGCGCGCTGCGCGCCGAGGCCGGCGACCACGACGTGAGCATCCGCTCCCGCGACAAGGGCCGGTTCACCAAGTCCGTCGGCATCGAGATGGGCAAGCTCGCCGAGCAGGCCACCGCCTGACCGGGGCACGCCGGGTGGCCCCGCTCACAGGTCACCCGGCGGAGGCGGCCTTCTCGCCTGAGTCCTCGTCGTCGAACATGCCGCGGCCGCGGAACAGCTCGACCACGAGGTCGCCCTGCCGGCGCAGCATGGTGGCGTACTCGCGCTCGGCCAGCTCGGGGTAGCCGCGTTCGATCGCGGTGACGATGGCGGCCACGCCCTCCCGCTCGACCACGTCCGTGCCGGGGACCAGCGCGAAGAAGTTACCGGGCACGATGTCGGTCATCTGGCGCAGCATGGTGCGCAGCCGGGGCGACTGGGCGGCGTCGATCACCGTGCGGTGGAAGTCCAGGGTGAGCCGGTGCAGGGTCTCGGGGTCCTCGGCCGCGGCGATCTGCTGCTGCAGGGCCTTCAGCGGCTTGGCGAGCTCGGGGCCCCTGCGCTCGACCGCGCGGCGGACGCCGAACCCGTAGAACAGCCCGTACAGCTCGTAGTGGTCGCGGACCGACAGCTCGTCGAGCGCGTTCACGAAGGCGCCGCGGTGCGGGATGATCGTGGTCCAGCCCTCGCGCTCCAGCGCGATGAGGGCCTCGCGGACCGGGATGCGGGAGACGCCGAGAGCCTGGGCGATGGCGTCCTGCGGGACCCGCTGGCCCTGCTTGAGCACCCCGTCGAAGATCAGCTTGCGGACGTAGAGCCGGACCTGTTCCCCGCTGCTCATCCGGGCCAGGTTCCCGCCGGGCAGCGCTCCCGGCCCCTCGTGCCCGGGCAGGGCCTCGGCCGTTACCGCTTCCTGACGGCGCACCATCTCGTTCACGTCCCCGGTTCAGGGGGTGACCCCCTGTCACCCGTCTCAAACATAAGATATCAGTCTGGCGGGCCCGGAGCCGATCACTCCGGACCCGCCACGGCTGTGACCTCTCACTCCTCGGGCAGGTCGAGCCCGAGCAGCCGGATGGCGTTCCCCCGGGCGATCTTGTTGATGGACCGCTGGTCCAGGTGCCCGTACTGCAGGGCCGCCTCCTCCCGCGAACGCGGCCAGGTCCCGTCCTGGTGCGGGTAGTCGGTCTCGAACGTGACGTTGTCCAGACCCACCTTGTCCAGCAGTTCGACGCCGACCGCGTCCTTGAAGAAGCAACTGGTGATCTGCCGGTAGTAGTAGGTCGACGGCGGCTCGGGGCAGTTCTCCTGGCCCCTGGCCCAGCCGCGGTGCGTCTCCCAGACGTCGTCGATCCGCTCCAGCAGGTAGGGGATCCAGCCGATCTGGGCCTCGGCGTACAGCAGCTTCAGGTCGGGGAATCGGTGCAGCACGCCGGAGAACAGGAAGTCGGTCATGCTGGCGACGCTGTTGCCGAAGATGATCGTCGCGCCGACCGCGCCCGGGGCGTCCGGGGAGGTCTGCGGGGTCCTGGTGCCCGAGCCGATGTGCATCGACAGGACGGTCCCGGTCTCGGCGCAGGCGGCGAAGAACGGATCCCAGTAGCGCGAGTGGAGGCTGGGCAGGCCCAGGTAGGCGGGCAGTTCACTGAAGGCCACGGCGCGCACGCCCCGGGCGGCGTTGCGGCGGACCTCGGCGACGGCCAGGTCCACGTCCCACAGCGGGACGACGCACAGCGGGATGAGCCTGCCGCCGCCGGAGCCGCACCACTCCTCGACCATCCAGTCGTTGTAGGCCTCGACCGAGAGCCTCGCCAGCTCGCGGTCCTTGCCCCACAGGAAGATCTGGCCGCAGAAGCGCGGGTAGTTGGGGAAGCACATCTGGGCTTCGACTCCGTTGAGGTCCATGTCCGCCAGGCGCTCGGAGGGGATCCAGCAGCCGGGCCGCATGTCGTCGTAGGTGATGCCTTCGTTGGTGACCTCGTCGGCGGGCACGCCCGCGGCGGCGATGTACCTCTTGATCTGGGTCATGACGCCTTCGTAGTTCCACCAGGCCACGTCGGGGCCTTCGGTGCCGGGCGTCTCCACGTACCTGCCGTCGACGAGCTTCACGTCGCCGGCCGGGGCGTGGACGATGCGGGGCCCGCTGTCACGGAGCCGGGCGGGGAGCCTGGAGCTCCACAGGTTCGGCGGCTCGACGACGTGGGCGTCCACGTCGACGAGCCGGGGGATCTTGGCCAGACGGTCCTCGAGCACGTCCGGACGGATGACCTGCTCCGTCACGAGACCCTCCTTGATATTGGATTCTATATACAGAGTATGCGACAAAAACCTTCCGGGCGAGCCCGGGGAAGACGACGTCAGGCGGACGCCGGATCGAAGAGCGCCGCCGCGATCCGCGCGGTCTCCGCGCCGACCGGGGCCGTCAGCGCGGCCACGGTCATGTCCACGAGGTTCGCCGTCATCAGCGGCAGCGGCAGCAGACTGCGCCGATTGTCCGGGGCGTCCTCCAGCGCGGCCCGGTCCGCCAGGACGTGCAGGACCGACTGCGAGGCCAGGAAGAGCCGCTCGACGGCCAGTTCGCGGGGCATCACCGCGCTCATCAGCGCGATGAGCCGCCGCGACGCCCCGGTCAGGGCCGGATCGACCAGGTACTGGACCTCTTCGACGGTCAGCCGCGGCCGGTTCAGCGCCGACGCCCAGATCCGGATCGCGGCGCGGGGACTGGGCCCCAGCGCCAGGTACTCGGCGAGCGGCAGGACGATCACCTCGGTCAGCGCCCGGACGTCCTCCTGGCGCCCGTCCCCCACCAACCCGGCGTACAGCTCCTCGTGCCGGGCCCGCAGCCACGGCCCGTGCCGCTGCATGATCGCCTGGACCAGGCCGTCCCTGCCCCCGAAGTGGTAGTGCAGCGAGGCGGTGCTGCGCTGGCCGGCGGCGCTGTTGATCTCGTTGAGGGACACCCCCTCGATGCCCCGCTCGGCCATGAGCCGCTCCGCGGCGTCGAGGATCCGCTGCCTGGTCCCGGCGCCGCGGCCACCGCGCCCGCTCTCCGCTCGTTCAGACACCGGTGCCTTCCAGTCGTTTGACGCGGTTGGGCGTCCAGGGACGCTCCGGAACCTCCTCACCATAGAACTGCCCGGCCCAGTGCCGGAACTCGATGATCGGCCCGTCGCCCTTGATCAGCAGCGGTTTCTCGACGTAGACCTTGTTCTCCCAGATCGGCACGTCCTCGGCGATCGCCTCCACGAAGGTGTTGATCATCCGCTCGGAGAACTTCTGCATGGACCTGGGGAAGGTGAACACCCAGCGGATGTGCACGTTCTCCTCGTCCACCGGGGACACCGAGGAGACGAAGGACATGACGCCCTTCAGCCGCAGCGCGCCCAGGCCCAGGCCATAGGACTTGCGGACGAAGTCCAGCGGGTAGACCTTGCCCTCCTTGTTCTTGAACTCCTGCCGCTCGGTGACGGTCTTGACGAAGCCGTCGTACTCGACCTCGCCGCTGGGCACCGACTCCATGCCGTGCACGTACTTGAAGTGCACGTAGTCGGCGTTGTTCTCGGCCATCTCCTGACAGCAGGTGGCGAAGTGGAACTCGTGGAAGACCGGCTCGGACCAGTCCTCGTCGTCGAACTCCTCCATCTCCGGCATCGGGATGTAGGGGGCGGCGCCGCCGAGCTGGTGCCAGGCGAAGATCAGGCCGAAGCGCTCGACCACGGGGTAGGCGCGGACGCGGGCCTTGGGCGACGGCTCGGCGTCGGTGTAGGGCACCTCCACGCAGCGGCCGGAGACGCCGTCGTAGCGCCAGGCGTGGAAGGGGCACTCCAGGAGTTGTCCGGCGACCCGGCCTCCCTTGGCGAGGTTGGCGCCCAGGTGCACGCAGTAGGCGTCGACCACGCGGGCCTCGCCGTCGACGGTGCGGAAGACGGCCAGGTCGCGGCCGAAGTAGTGGGCCGGGATCACTTTCCCGGCCGCGACCTCGTCGGACCGGGCCACGGCGAACCAGCCGTTGGGGATCGGGAAGGGGAACCGGGACATGTCGTCCTCCCGTGACGGAGCGGGTTTAGAGAGAACTCTTTAAAAGTTCTCTTCAATCGGAAGATAGCAGCGGGTGGCGGGCGTCACCAGGGCCGGACTCAGGCCTTTTCCCCGATGACGCCCTCCACTCGCAGGCGCTCCAGCTCGTCCGAGCCGTAGCCCAGTTCGCGCAGGATCGGCTCGGAGTGCTCGCCCAGAGCGGGGACCGCGTCCAGCCGCCAGTCCCAGTCGTCGCATTCGGGGGGCGGCAGCAGCACGGTCACCGGGCCCTCCGGGCTGTCGACCTCACGCCAGCGGTTCCGCTCCGACAACTGCGGGTGCGCCACCACCTCGGTGGGCGTGTTGAGCCTGGCGTGCCCGAGGCCCGCCTCCTCGGCGAGACAGCGCGCCTCGGCGAGCGTGACGCCCGAGGCCCAGGACGTGATGACCTCGTCGAGTTCGGCGCGGCGGGCCACCCGGTCGCTGTTCGTGGCGTAGCGGGGGTCCTCCGCGAGGTCGGGACGGCCCAGGACCCGGGCGGCCAGGCGCTGCCACTCGCGGTCGTTGGTGGTGCCCAGGACCAGGGTCTGGCCGTCGGCGGTCGGGTAGGCGCCGTACGGGGAGACCATCGGGGAGCTCAGCCCGTTGGGCCGCACGTCGAAACCGCCGTAGCGGGCCTGGTTGAGCGCGAAGCCCATCCATTCGGCGACCGCGTCGAAGAGGCCGACCGAGACCGAAGCGCCCTTCCCTGTGCGCTCGCGGACGTACAGGGCGGTGAGGACGCTCGTCAGCGCGTACATGCCGGCGCCGATGTCGGCGATCGGGATGCCCGGCTTGGCGGGGTCCTCCGGGGTTCCGGTGATGGCGCAGGAGCCGGCCTCGGCCTGGACGAGCAGGTCGTAGGCGCGGGCGAGGGCGTACGGACCGCCGCGGCCGTAGCCGGAGATGTCCACGGTGATCAGCCTCGGGTGGCGTTCCCGCAGTTCGGCGGAGTCCAGCCCGAGCCTCGCGGCGGCGCCGGGGGCGAGGTTCTGCACCAGGACGTCGGCCTTCGCCAGCAGTCTGGCCAGGATCTCCCGGCCCTCGGGCCGCTTGAGGTCGAGGGCGAGGGACTCCTTGTTGCGGTTGGCCCACACGAAGTGCGCGGCCATGCCGTGCACGACGTCGTCGTAGCCGCGGGCGAAGTCGCCGCCGCCGCGGTTCTCCACCTTGATGACCCTGGCCCCGAGGTCGCCCAGGTGGCGTGTGCAGACGGGGGCCGCGACGGCCTGCTCCACCGCGACGACGAGGACTCCGGCCAGCGGCTGCATCGATCACCCCAGCAAAGCGATTTGATTATGTATAAAATAGCATCTTGATGTCGAGTAAGGAGAGATCATGAGCGGATCTCCGGAGACCCTGGTGCGCGTCACCGTCGACGACGGGGTGGGCGTGCTGGTGCTGGACGATCCGCGCCACCGCAACGCCCTGTCCAAGAAGGTGAGCGACGATCTGGCGCGGGCGGTGGACACCGCTCTGGAGGGCGGTGCGCGGGCACTGGTGCTCACCGCCGAGCCTCCTGTCTTCTGCGCCGGCGGCTCCCTCGACGGGCTGCTCGACCGGACGGTGCCGCTCTCGGAGATGTACGCGGGCATGGAACGCCTCGCCTCGGCCCCCGTGCCCACCATCGCGGCGGTCGCCGGCCCCGCCATCGGGGCGGGCGTCAACCTTCCCCTGGCCTGCGACGTCATCGTCGCCTCACCCGACGCCCGGTTCGACCCCCGGTTCCTGGACGTCGGCATCCATCCCGGCGGCGGCCACCTGTGGCGGCTGGCGGAGCGGGTGGGCGCGCAGGGCGCGGCGGCGCTCGTCCTGTGCGGGGACCTCCTCACCGGAGAGGAGGCCGCGGCCAAGGGCCTGGCCTGGCGCTGCGTGCCGGAGGACGAACTGAAGCCGACCGCGCTGGCCCTGGCCCGGCGGGCCGCCGGACGTTCCGCACCGCTGGTGCGCCGTACGAAGCGGACACTGCTGGAGAGCCTCTCCCTGGCCTCCCCCGAAGAAGCGGCGAAGCTGGAACTCGCCGCGCAGGAGTGGTCCGTCGAGCAGCCGGAGTTCAGCGAGACCGTCCGCGCGATCCGGCGCGGCCTGGCGAAGCGCCGGGTGAAGGACGACTGACCCTCACCAGAACAACGCATACTTCAGATGATTAAGGGGTTTCCGTGTCCGCAGACGCAGCGGCCGCCACCGGCGCCTCCCTGCCTCCCCCTGGGGAGGCCATGGTCCGCCGCAGCAGCGGAGAGCAGGCCGCGCTCTACATCCGCAGGCTCATCTTCGACGGGCGGCTCCGCCAGGGCGACCGCGTCCCCCAGGACGAGATCGCCCGCACGCTGGGCGTCAGCCGGATCCCGGTGCGCGAGGCGCTGCTCTCGTTGGAGCGGGAGGGCTGGGTGACCATCCGGCCGCACCGGGGGGCGTTCATCGGCTCCCTGGACGAGGCCGCCGTACGCGACCACTACGCGCTCTACGGCCTCGTCTACGGTTTCGCCGCGCAGCGTGCCGCCGAGCGCCGCACCCCCGAGACGGCCGACCGGCTCGGCGCGGTGTGCGACCGGCTCGACGGCGAGGACGACCCCGCGGTGGTGGCGCGCCTGAACCGCGAGTTCGACGGGCTCATCATGAAGACGGCCAGCTCGCCCCGGCTGCGGGCGGTGCTGCGGGCCATGGTCGGCATCGTGCCCGGCAACTTCTTCGCCCTCGTGCCCGGTGCCGTCGAGGTGGAGCGCGCGGGCAGCAGGACAGTCCTGGAGGCGATCGCCGCCGGTGACGGCAAGGCCGCGGCCTCGGCCTACGCCGACATGCTCCAGCGCCAGGGCGACCTGGTCGCCGACCTGTTCAAGAGCCGCGGCCTGTTCACCGGCCGGGCCGCCGACGAGGCGGACCCGGCGGAGCACTGAGCCCGCCGGTCCGCCTCTCACCTCGTCCGCTCAGAGGGCTTCCAGGACCAGGGCGGAGCCCATTCCGCCGCCCGCGCACATGGAGACGCAGCCCAGGGCGGCGCCCCGGCGGCGCAGTTCGCCGATCATCGTGACGACCATGCGGGCGCCGGTCGCGGCGATCGGATGGCCCAGGCCGCAGCCGCTGCCGTTCACATTGACGATGTCATGGTCGAGGCCGAGTTCGCGGCTGCACGCCACGGCGACGGTCGCGAACGCCTCGTTGATCTCGAACAGGTCGATGTCGGAGAGCTTCAACCCGCCCCGTTCCACCGCCTTGGGCACCGCCAGTGTGGGCGCGAGGCCGGTGCGCTCGGGCGCGACGCCCACCGACCCCCACGAGACGATCCGTGCCAGCGGGCTGAGCCCGTGCGCGCGGGCGTAGTCGCCGGAGACGACCACGAGCGCCGCGGCGGCGTCGTTGAGCCCGGCGGAGTTGCCCGCCGTGACGACCGCCCCGTCCAGTTCGGGGTGCAGCACCGGAAGCCCGGCCAGCCGCTCCTGCGTGGTGTCGGCGCGCGGGTGCTCGTCGGTGGTGAAGAGAGAGCCGTCCGGCAGCGTGACCGGCACGATCTCGTCGGCGAACCGGCCCTCGGCGACGGACGCCGCCGCCCGCAGATGGGAGCTCACCGCCCAGGCGTCGGCCTGCTCCCTGCTCACCCCGGCCAGCCGCGCGGTGTTCTCCCCCACCGTCAGCGGCATGTCCCACGGCGGGGCCTGCGGGGTGGCCGGGTGGCTCGGCGACATCCACCTCTGGTGGTCGCGCGCCGAGGCCGGGATGGACTTGAGCGTCCACGGCATCGAGCTCAGGCTCTCGGTCCCTCCCGCCACGACCACTTTGTCCATGCCCGCCATGATGGAACCGGCCGCGATCTGCACCGCGCTCAGCCCGGCCGCGCAGTGCCGGTTGTCGGCGAGGCCGGGAAGGTGCTCCAACCCCGCCTCCACCGCCACATAACGCCCGATGACGCCGCCGCCCTGCAGCGACTCGGCGAGCACCAGGTCGTCGAAGTCCTCCGCCGGCACCCCGGACCGCCCGATCGCCGCGGTCACCGCGGTCCGCGCCAGCCGGAACGCGTCCACGTCCACCAGCGATCCCTTGTGGGACCGTGCGATCGGCGTCCTGGCCACGGCGACGATCACCGCTTCACTCATCAGAGCTCCTTCTCGTTGCCGGCCCGGAGAGCCGGGCGGAGTGGACTTGCCACGGGGAACCGGCCCCACCTCACTTGGGGGCGAAGCGCTGGCCGCCGTCGAGGCGGATGGTCTGGCCGTTGAGCATGGGGTTCTTGATGATGGACTCGGCGAGCCAGGCGAACTCGACGGGCTGTCCGGGGCGGCGGGGGAAGGCCGCGTCCTTGGTGAGCTCGGCGACGATCTCCTCGGGGGCGCCCTCCAGGAGACCGGTGGCGAAGAGGCTGGGGGCTATGGCCATGACGCGGATGCCCAGGCTGCCCAGGTCGCGGGCCATGGTCAGGCTCATGCCGGCGATGCCCGCCTTGGCGGCGGTGTAGGAGACCTGGCCGATCTGACCCTCGAACGCGGCGATCGAGGCGGTGTTGATGATGACGCCGCGCTCGCCGTTCGCGTCGGGCTCGTTCTTGCTCATGTGCCAGGCCTGGAGGCGGTTGAGGTTGAACGTGGCGATGAGGTTGAGCTCGATGATCCGGCGGAACTCCGCGAGCGGGAGCGGGCCGTTCCTTCCGATGGTGCGTTTGCTGGTGCCGCCGCCGGCGGTGTTGACGGCGATGTGGAGGGCGCCGTGGGCTTCGAGGACCGCGTCGATGGCGGCCTCGGTGCCTTCCTCGTCGGTGACGTCGCAGGGGTGGAAGGTCGCGTCCAGGGCGGCGGCCGCCTCGGGGCCCCGGCCGTTCGGGAGGTCCACGATCGCGACCGCGGCCCCCTGCGCCGCGAGCAGTTCCGCGGTGGCCCTGCCCATCCCGGAGCCGCCGCCGACGATCACTGCCACTTTCTTCGCTGCGTCCATCCGGTCCTCCGGCTCTCGTGATCTCAAGAAGAATCTATTTTGATACAGTATCTTAAATATTGATTAGAGGAGGCGCCATGCGGGTGCTCAACGGTGTCGACGAGATCCGGGCGGCCGTCGGCCATCACCTCGGCTACAGCGGATACCGCACGGTCACGCAGAAGGACATCGACACCTTCGCCGAACTGACCGGCGACGACCAGTGGATCCACGTGGACGCCGAGCGGGCCGCCCAGGGCCCCTACGGACGCACCATCGCCCACGGCCTGCTGACCCTGTCCCTCGGCCCGAGGCTCGTCCGGGAGATCTACCGGATCGAGGGCATGAAGATGGGCGTCAACTACGGCTACGACCGCATCCGGTTCCCCTCCCCCGTGCCCGTCGACTCCAAGGTCCGGGTCGGCGCCGAAATCGAGGACGTGGAGGACGCGAGCGGCGGGCTGCTCGTCAGGCTCCGCTTCACTTGGGAGGTCGAAGGGGCTTCCAAACCCGCGTGCGTCGCCTCCATGCTGTTGCGTTACGTCCTCTGAAGCCCTCGAAGGAGACGACGACATGCGCGAAGCCGTCATCTGTGAGCCCGTACGCACCTCCGTGGGCCGTTACGGCGGATCGTTCAAGGACGTCCCCGCCGTCGACCTCGCCGCCGCGGTGCTGCGCGGCCTGATCGACCGCACCGGCCTGACCTCCGCCGACATCGACGAGGTGTTCCTCGGCCAGTGCTACCCCAACTCCGACGCCCCCGCGATCGGCCGGGTCGCCGCGCTGGACGCAGGCCTGGACGTGTCCGTCACCGGCCTTCAGCTCGACCGGCGCTGCGGCTCGGGCCTGCAGGCGGTCCTCAACGCCGCCATGCAGGTGCAGACCGGCGTGAGTGAACTGATCGTGGCGGGCGGCGCGGAGAGCATGAGCTCCGCCGCCTTCTACACCACCGACATGCGCTGGGGCGTGCGCGGCCCGGCGCTGGAACTGCACGACGGGCTCGCACGGGGCCGTGTCACGGCGGGCGGGAGGTTCCACCCGGTGCCCGGCGGCATGCTCGAGACCGCGGAGAACCTGCGCGCCGAGTACGGGATCCCCCGTCAGGAGCAGGACGAGCTGGCGCTGCGCTCGCACCGGCGCGCCGTCGCCGCCCAGCAGGCCGGCGTGTTCGCCCAGGAGATCGTCCCCGTCACCGTGAAGACCCGCAAGGGCGAGGTGACGGTCGACGCCGACGAGCACCCCCGCCCGGACATCTCGCTGGAGGCGCTCGCGCGGCTGAAGCCCGTCCTGGGCAGCCGGGACCCGCAGGCCACGGTGACGGCCGGCAACGCCAGCGGCCAGAACGACGGCGCGTCGGCGTGCGTCGTCACCCATCGGGAGAACGCCGAACGCCTCGGGCTCCGCCCGCTGGCCCGGCTGGTCTCCTGGGCCGTCGCCGGGGTGCCGCCCCGGACGATGGGCATCGGACCGGTGCCCTCCACCGCGCTGGCGCTGGAGCGGGCCGGGCTGAAGCTCTCCGACATCGACCTGATCGAGCTCAACGAGGCGTTCGCCGCCCAGGTGCTGGCCTGCGCCAAGGAGTGGGAGTTCGGCGACGCCGACTGGGAGCGCACCAACGTGCACGGCTCGGGCATCTCCCTCGGCCATCCGGTCGGCGCGACCGGCGGGCGGATCCTGGCCACCCTGCTGCGCGAACTCGACCGAAGGCAGGGCCGCTACGGCCTGGAGACCATGTGCATCGGCGGCGGCCAGGGCCTCACCGCCGTCTTCGAGCGCCTCGCGGATTGACCCCGCGCCCACACGGACCGTTCGAGGGAAAGGAAGGCCGGATGGACCTGCTGGAAGGACGTTCCGCGATCATCACCGGCGCGGCCCAGGGCATCGGCCTGGCCATCGCCAAGGTCTTCGCCGGGGCGGGAGCGCGCCTGGTCGTCGCCGACATCGACGAGAAGGCGGCGGCGGAGGCCGTCAAGGAACTGGCCGCGTCGGGTGCCACGGCGCTGGCCGTCCGCTGCGACGTCACGCACGAGGACGACGTCGAGGCGATGGTGCAGGCCTGCGCCACCGAGTTCGGCTCGGTGGACGTCCTGGTGAACAACGCGGGGATCACCCGGGACGCGACCCTGCGGAAGATGACGGCCGAGCAGTTCCGCCAGGTCATGGACGTGCACCTGTTCGGCACCTGGCTGGGCATGAAGTACGCCTCGCTGAAGATGCGCGAGCAGGGCGGCGGCTCGATCGTGAACATCTCGTCGATCTCCGGCAAGGTCGGCCTGGTGGGCCAGACGAACTACAGCGCGGCCAAGGCCGGGATCGTCGGCATGACCAAGGCCGGGGCCAAGGAGCTGGCGCACCTGGGCGTGCGCGTCAACGCGATCCAGCCGGGCCTGGTGCGCACCGCGATGACCGAGGCGCTGCGCCCGGACATCTGGGCCGAGAAGCTGGCCGGCGTCCCGATGGGCCGGGCCGCCGAACCCGAGGAGGTCGGCAGGGTCGCCCTGTTCCTGGCCAGCGACCTGTCGAGCTATATGACCGGCACCGTCCTGGAGGTCACCGGCGGCCGCCACATGTGACGGTCAGCCCGGGGTGATGAGGCGTTCGGCGAGCTTCCAGCCGTGTTCGGTGCGGCGGAAGGCGTCGCGGTAGGCGCCCATGGAGCGCAGGGTCGGGGTGGTCGTGGTGTCGGTGAAGAACTGCCAGTAGGACTCCGCGACCGCCCTGTCCCCCTGGACGGAGACCGCGACGGTGCTGATGAGGTGGCGGCTTCGGGAGCCGGGGCCGGTGACGCCCTCGGCACGGCGGGCGGCTCCGGAGGCGACGATCTCCTCGCGGCTGTTCTTCACCGGGACGCCGGGCATCTCCCATCGGGCGTCCTCGGTGAACAGCTCGCCGTACTCGGCTAGGTCGCCGGCGTCGGAGCCCTGCGCGATCCTGGCCAGGACGTTGCGGATCTCCAGCTCGTCCGCCACGTCGTTCCGTGCCTTTCCGCCCTGCGTGTCCATGGGTCATGCCTTTCCGGTTCACGGCGGATCTTCGTCCGCCCCTGCTTGTCGTAAAATAGATTTTATATATAAGTTGGGATCGCGTGTCCCAGTGATCCGCCGCCCCCGGCGGCTCGAAGGAGGTCCCGATGTCCGACCAGGATGCCCCGCGCTACGCAGAGCGCCTGTTCCCCGCCCCGGTGGACCACGGGATCGCCCGGGAGGACCGTGCCGCGGCCACGGTGCGGTCGGGCACGGACACCGAGACCGGCGCGCATGAGAACGAGCTGTGGTACCAGGGCAGCGGGCGCATCGGCGAGAAGGCCGTCGAGTCGATCGTCGTCTACCCGCCCACCCGCGGCGTGGTCGGCCAGGGCGACCCGTTCGAACCCGTCAAGATCGGCCTGCTCATCGACATGGACCTCGGGCAGCTGCTGTCCGACACCATCGACCCCATCATCCTGGCGATCGAGGACGCGCTGAACGAAGGCGTCTACGACCGGCCCGTGGAGATCATCACCGTGGACGCACGAGGCCTGCCGCGCGAGAACTACCTGAAAGTCCACCACGGATACCAGAAGCTCGTCGACGCGGGCTGCGTCGTGGTGATCGGGCCGTTCATCTCCGACAACTCCGTGAACCTCTGCGACAAGGTCAACGCCACCGGGGTGGCGTGCATCGGCTGGACCGGCACCACCCGGTTCGCCGGCGAGTACTGCTTCACCGTCGCCAACGGCGACATCCCCACCGAGGGCGCGATGGCCGCCGACTGGTGCTTCCGCAACGGCTACGAGAAGGTCGGCTTCTTCTGGGAGCAGGGCTCCTCGGGCGACCTGTACTCCGACTTCTTCCGCGACTACGCGCGCCGGTACGACCTGGAGATCATCAAGGAGGTCTGCCTCGGCCCGAACCCGCGCGGCTTCCAGCGGCACCTGGAGACCATGCGCGACCAGGGCGCCCAGAGCATCGTCTACATGGGCTACGGCTACTCCACCTTCCACTTCGCCAAGGCCTTCAAGGCCCTGGACTGGGATCCGCCCCGCTTCATGGGCACGGCGTTCATGTTCTACTCCAACTCCAACGCGTGGGCCGAAGGTCTCGAAGGGTGGCACGGCGTCGACCAGCTCGGCGAGGACGGCGCCAACCCCAACTACGAGGCGATGATGGAGCGGTTCGAAGCCCGCTTCGGACGCACCAGCCGCAACGTCGTCGTCGCCCTGTCCTACGACAGCGCCCGCGCCGCGATCCACGGCATCGCAGGAGCCCGCATCGCCACCCCCAAGGAGGTGAAGCTCGGCCTGGAGAAGATCAAGTGGATGCCCTGCACCAACGGCGGTCCCGGCTGCTACATCACCTTCGCCGAGTACGACCACCGCGGCTACAAGGGCGACTTCCTGACGATCCGCGAGCTGCGCGACGGGAACCTGCACTTCCGCGGCTACCACCGCCCGCAGTGGCCGTCCAACACCCGCTCACCGCTGCTCAAGCAGAACTGACCTTCCGAGGAAGACGCACATGGACATGACCTTCAGCGACGAGCAGGAGGAGCTGCGCGGCGTCGTCCGGGCGTTCCTGCGCGACGTCTCCCCCGAGGAGGAGGTCCGCCGGCTCATGGAGACGCCGAGCGGATACGACGCCGCGGTGTGGACGAAGATGAGCGACCAGCTCGGCCTGCAGGGGCTCGCGGTCCCCGAGGACCTCGGCGGGGCGGGCGCGGGGGCGTTGGAGGTCGGAATCGTCGCCGAGGAGATGGGACGGGCGTTGTTCGGCGCACCGTTCCTGTCGACGTGCGTGCTGGCGACCCGGGCGATCCTCGCCGCCGACGACCCTGGCTGCTCCCGCGAACTGCTGCCGGGCATCGCCTGCGGCGTCACCGTCGCGACGGTCGCGTTCAGCGAACCGGGGCGCCCCTGGGACGCGCCCGCCGAACTCACCAGGGTGCGCCGCTCCGACGGCCGGTGGCTGCTCGACGGCGCGAAGGACCTTGTGCTCGACGGCGCCCACGCCGACCTCATCCTCGTCACAGCACGCGGAGATGAGGGCGTCGGCCTCTACGCCGTCAGCGGGGACGCGGCGGGCCTCACCCGAACCCCGTCACGTGCCCTCGACCCCACCCGCAAACTCGCCCGCCTGGAGTTCGCCGGAACCCCGGCGCACCCCGTCGGCCCCGCCGACGCGGCAACCCGAGTCCTCTCCCGGGCACTGGACCACGCTTCCGCCGTCCTCGCCGCGGAGTCCGTCGGGGTCGCCCAGCACCTCCTGGAGATGGTCGTCGTCCACGTGAAGGACCGCGTCCAGTTCGGCCGGCCGATCGGCGCGTTCCAGGCCGTCCAGCACGCCTGCGCGCACATGTACGTGGAGGTCGAGTCGGCCCGCGCCGCCGCCCACCACGCCCTGTGGTCAGCCGCCGCGGACTCCCCCGAGCTACCCCTGGCGGCGTCCCTGGCCAAATCCTGCTGCACCGACGCCGCCATGCGCGTGGCCACCGAGGCCATCCAGCTCTTCGGCGGCATAGGCGTCACCTGGGAACATCCCGCGCATCTGTACTTCCGCAGGGCGAAGAGCTCACAATTGCTCTTCGGCGACAGCGATCATCACCGCGACTCGCTGGTCCGCCGTCTCGACGCCCAGCTGACAGGAGCCTGACGACATGGTGCTCGGAGTACACGACGAGGACAAGGTCCGCACCCTGACCTTCCGCCGCCCGGAGGCCGCCAACTCCTTCAGCGAGGAGCTCTACCGCGCCACCGCGGCGGCCCTGGACGCCGCCGCCGCAGACGACGGCGTCTCGGTCGTCGTCCTCACCGGCGAGGGCAAGGTCTTCTCCGCCGGCACCGACCTCAAGGAGATGGCAGCCATCGCCCAGGCCGTGGCCTCGGGCGACGCCACCCCCGACACCGGCAAGGGTTTCCAGATCCTCATGGACGCGGTGGTGAACTTCCCCAAACCCCTCCTGGCGGCGGTGAACGGCCCCGGCATAGGCCTGGGCCTGACGATCCTCCCCCACTGCGACCTCGTCCTCATCGCCGAAGGCGCCAAACTCAGCGCCCCCTTCACCACCATGGGCGTGGCGCCCGAAGCCGCCAGCAGCTACCTTCTCCCCCGCTACCTGGGTCCCCAGAAAGCCAACCTGGTGCTGCTGTGGGGCCACCCCCTCACCGCGGAGGAAGCCGTGGAAGCCGGCCTGGCCCTGCGCACCTGCCCCCGCGAAAAGGTCCTGGCGGAAACCCTGGAACTCGCCCGCGAACTCGCCACCAAGCCCCTCCCCTCCCTCCTCGCCACCAAGCGCGTCATCACCGAGGCCCACCGCGACGCCGTCCTCGCCGCCCGGGCCCGCGAAGACGCCGCCTTCTCCGAACTCCTCAAGGGCTGAAGACCGTCCTCCGCCCTGCCGCGGAGTGTTCGACGGGGTTCGGAGTCCTGAGAGAAGATTCAACATTTCCACCGTGCCTCGGGCCGCCCACTCGACTCCGGCACGACTTTTGGCCTTCTTATAGGTTCTTAGATTTGCTTTTCTGTGAAAACGCCGTCGGCGCCGTGACACTGAGGGAAAGGCGTTTCCCATGAACGCTCGCGATCCGCGCCGCTTCTGACGGGAGGCGGGGCACCGTGGTCCCGGCTCGGTGACGCAAGGGGGACGGAGCATGGAAGCACTGATATTGCAGGCGTCGGTGGCCTTGGTCTCGGCCATGGCCACCGACGCCTGGCAGCAGGTCCGCGCCGCGATGACCGAACTGTGGCACCGAGCCCATCCCGATCGGCCCGAGGCCGCCGAAAAGAGCCTGGATCATTTGCACGAGGATGTTTTGGATGCCCGTCAAAGCGGCGACTCGGAGGCCGAGCAGGACTTGGTCCTTTCCTGGCAGGCGTGGCTGGAACGACTGCTGCGCGAGGACCCTTCCCTGGCAAAAGAGCTGAAGCGCATTCTGGACGAGGAACTCGTCCCCGCGCTGCGGGCGGCCGAGCCCGCCCGGGTCACCTCCACCACGATGCGGGCGAAGTCGAGTGACCAGAGCAGGATCTTCCAGGCCGGTCGCGATCAACACATCACCGGCCAGTAACAAGATCCTGGACATTCTCCGGGACACTTCGCAGCAAGGCCAAGGAGTGATGGATCTATGGATCCGTCAGAACAGCATCGCGACGGACCGCCCGGCGACGCTCCCTCGCAGGGCGAAGAGGGCCGGACCTGGCGTCTTGAGGCTCACGCCTCTGATGAGGCACGCGTCTACCAGGCAGGCCGCGACCAGCACATCCACTACCGCGACGGACTCCGTGAGCGACGTCGTGCCGTGGCGGGCACTGTGGTGGACGAGTGCCCCTATCCCGGTCTCACCGCGTTCGGCCGTGAACAGGCCCACTGGTTCTTCGGCAGGGACGAGCTGGTCGCCGACCTGATCGACGACCTCGGCCGTCGTCTGCGCACCGGCGGCCTGCAGATGGTCATCGGCCCGTCCGGGGCCGGGAAGTCCTCCGTGCTGCGCGCCGGCCTCCTGCCCGGCCTCGAACAGGGCCTCCTGCCCGGTTCGGCCCGCTGGCCCCAGGTGGTGTTCACCCCCGCCGCCGCTCCCCTGCGGGCGCTGGCCGACCGGTTGGCCCCGTTGCTCGCCGAGCCCACCGACGCCTCCCCGTCGCAGGTCGCCGACCTGCTGGCCGCCGACCCGCCCCGGTGCGTGGAGATGCTCGACCGGGTATTGGCGACGGCCGACGGGACCGACGCCGAAAGACTCCTGGTGATCGTGGTGGACCAGTTCGAGGAACTGTTCACCCTGTGCCCCGACGACGCGCAGCGACGGGCCTTCATCGATCTCCTCATCCGGCTGGCCGAGGCGCCGACCGGCGCTTTTGCCCGGCGGAGTCCCCTGGCCCTGGTCGTGATAGGGATCAGGGCGGACTTCTACGCCGCCTGCACCGACTACCCGCAGCTCCGCCCCGCCCTGCAGGACCCCTTGGTCGTCACGGGCATGTCGCAGGAGCAGCTGCGCGAGGCGATCGTCTACCCGGCCCAGGCCGTCGGGCTGGACATCGAGGAAGGGCTCACCGAGATACTCCTCCGCGACCTCGGAACCGCGAGCGCCACCGGTGAGGGCAAGGCCGCCGGTTACGAGGCCGGACGGCTCCCCCTGCTGGCCTACGCGCTGCAACGCAGCTGGCAGCAACGACACGGCAGCACCCTCACCGTGCAGGGCTACCAGAGCACCGGCGGCATCGAGCGCGCCATCGCCACCACCGCCGAACGGGTCTTCACCGGTCTCGACGACGCCGAGAAGGACATGGCCCGGCTGTTGTTCCTGCGCCTGGTCACGATCGGCGACGGAACCGAGGACACCCGACGGCGCCTGTCCCGGGTCGAGATGCTGGAGAGCGGCGTCGACCGGCGGACGGCCATGGCGGTGATCGATGCCTTCACCCGGGAACGGCTGCTCACCCAGCAGCAGGACACCATAGAGATCACCCACGAGGCCCTGATCCGGGGCTGGCCGCGGCTGCGCTCCTGGATCGAGGCCGACCGCTCCTCCCTGCTGGTGCGCCAGCAGCTCGCCGAGGACGCCGCCGCCTGGCGCCACCACGGCGAGGACGACGCCTATCTCTACGCCGACAGCCGCTTGGCCGCGGCGCAGTCCCTGGAGAGCGGTCCGCAGAAGGCCGCCCTGACGCCCACCGAACGCGGGTTCCTCGCCGCCTCCGTGCGCCGGAGCCGCCGCCGCGCCCGGCGGGCGCACCAGGTGATCGCGACGCTGACGGCACTGTTCCTGGTCGCCGCCGTGACCGGTGTGTTCGCCCTGCTGCAGAACAAGAAGGTCACCCAGCAGCGCAACGAGGCCCTCTCCCGCCAGGCCGCCGAGGCCGCGACGCGGGTGGACGACTCCTCGCTGGCCGCCCAGCTGAGCCTGAGCGCCTACCGGATCGCTCCCACGCCGGAGGCCCGCGGAGCGTTGCTGGCCAACCTCACCCATCCCGTGGGAGCGCGGCTGCTCGGGCATTCCGGCGCCCTCGACTGGATCACCTACCGCTCCGACGGCCGTGCCCTGGCCACTGTCGCCAGCGACACCACGGCCCGGCTCTGGGACGTGTCCGATCCTGCCCGCCCTCGGAGCGCCGGCGTCGCCAGAGGACACACGGCGAGCGTGGTGTCGGCGGCGTTCAGTCCTGATGGACGTCTCCTGGCGACCTCGGCGGTGGACACCACGGCCCGGCTCTGGGACGTGTCCGATCTGAGCCGGCCTCGGGAACTGGCCACGCTCAGGGGCCACACCAGCGATGTCAAGTCGGTGGTGTTCAGCCCGGACGGCAATACGCTGGCCACCGCCTCCCACGACCGCACCGTACGGCTGTGGGACATCTCCGATGTTCGCGCCCCTCAGCAGGTCGGCATCGTCCGCCACGACGACGGCCTTCCCAAGGTGGCCTTCAGCCCGGACGGCCGGATGATCGCGATCGCCTCCTACAACGGAGTGGCCCGGCTCGTGAACCTGTCCGATCCCCGGAATCCCAAGAACGTCGCCACGTTGAAGGGGCACCAGGACGGTGTGATCAGCGTGGCGTTCGCCCCGAACGGCCGTCTCCTGGCCACCGCGTCCGCTGACGCGACGCTGCGCCTGTGGGAGGTGTCCCATCCGACCCGGGCCAGGTATCTCGGCACGGCCAGGGGCCACGAGGACTTCATCTACGACGTCGCCTTCAGCCCGAACGGCCGTACCCTGGCGAGTGCCTCCACGGATCGGACCGCACGGCTGTGGGACATCGCCGATCCGGCACGCCCGCGGCAACTGACGACCTTGACCGGTTTCACCAATACGGTGACCGGAGTGGCGTTCAGCCCGAACGCACGCGTCCTGGCGACCTCGTCCGCCGACGGCACCGCACGAATGTGGAACATCTCTGATCCCGCCCGTGTCTCCGTCCGGGCCAACCTCGCCGGGCACACCGACGCCGTCCTGGATACGGCGATCTCTCATCATGGGAGTCTTCTGGCCACCGCGTCATCCGACAGGACCGTCAAGCTCTGGGACCTCTCCGATCCGGCGCGTGCCAAAGCGCTGTCCACGATGAAGGGCCACTCCGACTCCGTCCGAGGAGTGGTGTTCGGTCCGGACGACCGCATCGTCGTCACGGTGTCAGGTGACCAGACCGGGCGGTTGTGGGATGTGTCGACACCTACGCGTCCGGTGCCTCTGGCGCAACTCAAGGGACACATCAATATCGTGCATTCGGCGGCGTTCAGCCCCGGCGGCCGTGTGGTCGTGACCACCGGGCGCGACGGAGCGACCCTGGTGTGGGATGTATCCCAGCCCCGTCGGCCCAAGCGGCTGTCCATGCTCGGCGTCCCCGACAACTGGGCCAACGCGGCCGCGTTCAGCCCGGATGGCCGGATCGTGGCCGTCGGGTCGGGAGCCTCCACCGTGGCTCTCTGGGATGTGTCCGATCCCGCGCGGCCTACGCCTCCGGCCGTTCTCAAGGGTCATACCAACTCTGTCTCCGATGTTCGGTTCAGCCCGGATGGAGCTTTGCTGGCCACCTCAGCCAACGATGGGACCGCACAGCTGTGGGACGTTTCCCACCCAAGCCACACCAAACGCATCTCAATTCTGCGCGGACACTCCGATTCTGTCGACGGGGTGGCGTTCAGTCCCGACGGCCGGACCCTCGCCACGGGATCCGCGGACTCAACCGTGCGGATCTGGAAGATCTCGAACCCCGCCCAGCCGGAACTCTGGGCCACCCTCATCAGCCCGGAATGGGTGAGCGACACCGAGTTCAGCCCGGACGGAAAAGTACTCGGCAGCGCGTCCGGTGATGCCACAGCGCAGTTGTGGAGCATGGACGTGGAGACCGCGAAAAAGTACGTCTGCAGCGCATCCGGCATGGCGATCACCCGAACGGAATGGTCGCAGTACATCCCCGACCTGCCCTACGACCCTCCTTGCGGAGCGTGACAAGGCGGCACCGGCGATCCTCGGCGAAGGCCCTGATGGAGGACACCGCCTTCTCCTAATTCCTCAAGGACCGATCTCCCTCAGATCGCGAAAGCATGTACTCTTTCCGCATGATGAAGAGAATCGAGGCTTACCGAGGCCGGTGAGTGTGGAAGACGAGCGCGGTGCGCTCGATTCCCCCGTCCCTCTGCTCGAACACGCGCGGCGGCTGCATCGGCTGAACCCTGATGGCCCGCTTCCCGATGAAGGCCTTTCCCTTCCCGACTGCGGCAACCGGCCGTATGTCCCGGTTTCAGAACGCAGGTCCGCCTTGGCGGGCGTACTGCAGGAGTTCCTCGACGGGCGGACGTCGTCGGCTCAGGATCTGCACGACAGGTGCAGTCGGCTGCCGTTCAAAGCCGAGGACGCGGAACGTGTCCTCCAGGACCTCACGCCCGAACCTCCGCGACGGCTCCTCGAGGCGGCCCGGTGGCTCATCGCGAACGGGACCGACCGGCGAGCCGTTCTCGTCGGGTTGGGGCTGCTCTGCGGCAACGCCGAACAACGCGACGTCCCGTCGATCAGGATGATCGGGCTGCTGCCCTTCGCCGCCCGGCCCGTGGTGAAGGCGTTGGCGCGGATTCCGACCGCGGCGCGCGACCTCCTCTGGCTCGCCGAACGGTCAGAGGTCCCCGCACGGATCGCCGCGGTGGAGGCGTTGGCCTGGCATACGGACCCGGTCGTCCGTGCCTGGGTGCTGTCGACGCCGAGAGAACTGCTCTCCAGCGAACTCGCGCGGCGGATCGCCGAGCTCTGCGATCTGGCCCGGCTGCTCGACCGGGCGGACGTGGACGACGCGCTCTGGGACCAGGTCGGGAATCTGCTGATCGCTATGAACTGTACCCGTAACTACCGGTCCGAGATCAGCGAGTACCTGGACGCGTTGACCGTCTATCGGCGCTGGGTCGATCTCGCGGACCGGCGACCGGCGACGCTGGAGCGGTCCGCTCTTCTGGTCTCGGTCGCCGAGGACCTGCGCACGGGACCGGCCGCCTTGGTGGCGGGCACGCTCCGTCAGGAGCTCGTCGAACTGATCGGGAATGTCCTGGTCTCCCGAACGTGGACCGCGGTGCTGGACCGCAGCGCTCGTTCCAGTGACCCCGTCGAGGCCAGACGAGCCGCATGGGTCCTCGAAGAGAGGGGCAGGAGCGGTGTCTTCGCCGAGAGGTTCGCCGTCCGGGTCGTGGTGCCCGATCCGCGTCCCGTCGGCTTTTCCCAGGTGGAGGCCAGGGTCGTGATCGACGGGATGCCGGTCGTGGTGGCCGCGTTCGACAAGGGACCCGCCGAGAGCCCCGAGGACCTGATCTACAGCGGGCGGCTCAGGGCCACGAGCGAGCCGAAGGAGATCAGGCTCGCCGAGGCGTACTGCACCGAGGGATGCTGCGGCGGCCTGTACGTCACGATCGTCCGTGAGGGTGCGGAGGTGGTCTGGCGGGACTGGCGTTCCTCGGCACCGGGCGGCCCGCCGCAGGAGGTCCGGTTCGACGCGGCGGCCTACGACCGGGAGGTCGCCCGGGCCGAGCGGGACCACGGCTGGGAGTGGCCCGCCAGGACCGTGGCCCGGCTGCTGGTCGAACGGCTCCGCGCCGAGCCCGACGTCCTGGGCCGGTGGGACTGCGCCCCCGGCTGGTGCACGGCCTGGCCGGTGGACTTCGACATCGCGCGCCTGACGTTCCGCCACCCGGCACGCACGGACTCCTTCGAGGATCCCTCGGTCCAGTTCGGTCTCGTGATCGACGTAGGGGATCGGGCTCCGCAGGATGTGGCCGTGGAGGTCGTCGAATCGTTGCGGACCAACGATCCGAAGTCCTTCGCGGAGATGATCGGCGGCACCAGGAACGGCGCCGAAAAGCTCGGCCTCACCTACCGGAAACCGAGCCGCTGGTAGACCTCGCGTGGACGCGCCGCCCCGCCGTGCGATCAGGGGCGGCGCGGCCTCACCACCAAGCGTGTCATCACCGAAGCCCACCGCTTTCCCCATTGCGGATGGCCGCCCTCGCACGTCCGTAGTCGGCCAGGGCGTGGAAGGCGGCTTTGGGCTCCCAGGGCAGGCCCGGGTGGGTCGTTCCCGTGTCGCCGGGCTCCAGGGTTTTGACGATGCCGAAGCTGGCGGTGTCGAAGTCGCGCTCGGGGATGGCGGAGGTGGGCAGGTCGCGGCGGGCGAAGGTGTTGACGAAGGCCGTGTCCACGCCCGCTTCGTCGTAAAGGCCGAGGAGTTCGCGTATGTAGGTGGCCTGTTCCTGCTCGTCTCGGATGACGGAGGTGGTCAGGCGGACGGGGCGAGCGTGTTCGTCCCATTCGATGATGGAGTCGCCGCGTCCGCCCAGGGCGGCGGCTCCGCGGTGGGTGACGCAGCCGAACTCGGTGACGGCGAACGGTTTGGCCTGCGAGGTCTGTTCTCGCAGGCGTTCGCCGAAGTCGGGCGGGGTCGTGGCGTCGCGGTAGCCGGCGTCGGTGGCGACCATGTCGAACACCGACCAGTCAACACCTTCGAAAGGCAGGGAGGCATAGCTGACCGGGCCGTCGAAGCGGGCGCGTACGGCGGAGACCGCCTGTGCCAGGAAGGCGTTGACGCGGGAGGGCAGCAGAGGAAGCGCGGCGCGCATGCGCTCGGGATCGGCCAGCACCGCCAGCCGTTCCTCGATGCTGTCTCCAGGGAGGAAACCGTGGGTGAAGAGGCTGATCTCGGAGCCGGTGAGGAAGACGACCTCGGCTCCGTTCCCGCGCAGACGCTCGGCGCGTTCGGCGCTGTCCGAGAGGAACGCCAGTAGCTCGTCCCGGGTGAGGCCGTTGGTGAACGGGCAGTACCAGACCTCCAGGCCGACGTCGGCCGCGTGGCGTGCGGCCGTCTCGAGGCGGTCCGGGTTCCCTCCTGTGACGCGGACCGCGTCGCAGTACAGCTCGTCGCGGATGACCTTCATCTCGCGGCGCACCACGTCCGGGTCGTAGGGCTCGTGGGTGGTGGTTCCGGCGGTCGGGAAGCCGGTGTCGTAGGTGAGACCGTAGGCGCGCATCAGGACCTCCCAGCAGGGTCGCGGCGGAGTGGACCATCGCCAATGAGGTACTCAACGTACTCTAAATGGCATGGGGTCAGCCTGGATTCAAGGTGTACAGGTGTACGGGGCGTACCCTGGGCGGCGGTCGGAGTTCGCGGACTCCCGAGGGTGAGGGGCACGGCATGGCATCCGCCGAGGAAGGCGTTCGGCGCGGTGGGGAGACTCCCCTGCGGCGACGGGGTCCGGCGCTGGAGCAGGCGATCCTCCAGGCCGCGGCGGAGGAGCTGCGGGAATCGGGCTACGCGGGAATGACCATGGACAAGGTCGCCCGGCGCGCCGCCACCAACAAGAACACGATCTACCGCCGCTGGCCGCACCGCGCGGCGCTCGGCGTCGCCGCGTACCGCCACCTGGCCGAGGCGCGGATCGCGGTACCGGACACAGGCACCCTGCGCGGCGACGCGCTGGCACTGCTCCGGCAGGCGAACGCGACCTGGTCCTCGCCGCAGGGCGCCGTTCTGAGGGAACTCCTCGCCGCCGCAGGCGACGATCCGCGGCTCCTCGGCCTGCTGCGCGAGCAGGCCGGCGGCAGCGCCATGGACACGGCCTGGCTGACCCTGCTCAGCCGCGCGGTGGCGCGGGGCGAGGCACCGCCAGAAGCCGTCCACCCACGCGTGGCCTCGCTGCCGGTCACCCTGCTGCGCGGCGAGTACACGCTCCGGGGAACCCCCTCGGTCTCCGACACGGCACTGACCGAGATCGTGGACGAAGTGTTCCTCCCGCTCGTCCGGGGTCGCGCCCCGAGCCCATCCCGTCGAGACCGGACGAGCCGCTGGTAGAGCCCCCGCGGGTGGGCCCATCTTGCACAGGTCCACCCGCGCCTTGCTCTCAGACGAGGCCGGATTCCTCCTCCAGCCGGAGGTCGGCGGTCACCCCGCCGTGTCGGAAGCGTCGGATTGGAGGAGGTGGCGGGCGAAGAAGTGTTGTGAGCTCTCCAGCTCGAACGCGGGTACGCCCACGTGGCCGCCGGGGTTGGCGTGGAGCGTCTTCTCGCGGGAGGCGAAGGCGTCGAAGAGCGCGAGACCGGAGTCGCGCGGCACCAGCTCGTCGTCCCACTGCAGCAGGAACTGGACCGGGATGGTGACCCGGGCCGCCGCTTCGGCCAGGGCTTCGCGGCCCGTGAGGCCGAAGACGGCGGCGGCGATCCTCGGTTCGGCGGCGGCGAGCGGCACGCCGATCGCGCTGCCCATCGACACGCCCCAGAAACCCATCGGTCCGCCCGTGCCGATGTGGTCGAGCTCTTGGAGGGAGTCCAGGGCCGCGCGCCACTCGGGAACGGCACGCTCTGCCAGTGAGGCGTTGTAGTCGGCGATGAGAGAGCCGACCGGCTTGCCCGCCGCCCTTTCCCTGATGCCCGCGACGAACCGTTCGTCCTGCTCGGTTCTCGGGCGGTCGCCGTGTCCGGGCGCGTCGAGGGCCGCCACGGCGAAGCCGCGGGAACTCACGTAGTGGTGGGCCCGTGCCACGAGACCGGGGGCCTTCTTGTGCTGGCCGCCGCCATGGCCCAGCAGCACCAGAGGACGGCCGCCGGTGGCGCCGACGGGCGACCAGAGCACGCCCGGGATGTCGTCGATGACGAAGAGCTGTTCCGAGACGCCGTTCGAGGTCGTCTCCGAAGTGAAGCGCATAGGTTCGTTGCCTTTCGGGATGCCTGCGGGCGCTCCCAGGGCCACCTACGTCAGATGGACCGCGCAGCCGTGAGGGAGGAGAGCACCCAGCCTGATACAGCGGTAATGGGTCTCACCTCCTCGGGTCGGTCGCGTGCATGACGACGCTACCAGATCATCGGCAGCGGCGCCGGAATCGACGGTCTGTCCGTCGGGGGGGGCACGACGACCGCATTCCGCTCACGGCCGTGGCGTCATTCGACTCGAGGGAACGCGGAGTTCGGGTCGACGCCGGAGAAGACCAGGCCGATGACGAAACCCGCCACCTCCTCCAGTTGGCGGGCGCGGGTCAGGGGGCCCAGCACCGCGGGGACGCCGCCGAGGTCGCGGACCAGGTCGCCGACGGTCTTCAGCGCGGCCGGGTCATCGCCGCACATCGCGACGGTCACCGGGGGCTGATCCGGGGCGTGGGAATTCGTCCATTGCGTGGAGGGGAAAAGGTGGAAGGCCTTGACGACGTGCGCGCCGGGGGCGAGTGCGGCGATCCGCTCGGCCATCGAGTCGGTCCCCGTCAGCAGGACGCCCACGCCGTGCTCCACGGCGTTCGTGGGATCGATGAGCGGCGTCCCTTCGAGCAGGCCCTCGGACGCTCCGGCACTGTGCAGGATGTCCGCGGCGCCCGTCCAGGTCACGGCGAGCAGGACCGCGTCCCGTCCGGTGACGGCTTCGCGGGGTGTGGCGGCGTGCACACCCCCGCCCAGGCGGTCGGCGAGTTCCTTCGCCTTGTCGGGCGACCGTCCCGCGATCACCACTTCGTGTCCGGCGCGCGTCCAGGCGGCGCCGAGGCCCTCGGCCAGATTCCCGGTTCCCAGGATTCCGATGTTCATGGGAGCACGGTAGACAGGGCGATACGCACCGATCGGTACGCGGCGGGGTGCGAGCATGGTGCCTGTGAGCGAATGTCACGAGCTGATAGCGGACTGCCGGTTGCGGGCTGCGGCGGAGCTGTTCGCGCACACCTGGGACCCCGTCGTGCTGGCCGCACTCCAGCAGGGCCAGCGCCGCAGGCACGAGCTGCGTTCGGCGATCGGGGGGATGAGCGACAAGGTGCTCACCGAGGCGCTGCGACGGCTGGTCGCGAACGGGCTCGTGGAGCGGCGCGGGTACGCGCAGGCGCCGCCCCGGGTCGACTACCGGCTCACCGATCTCGGGCGGAGTCTCGTGGACGGCCCCATGACCGCGTTGGCCCGGTGGATCGCCGAGCACGGCGACGAGCTGTTCGAAGCCCAGGAGGCCGTCTCCCCCTTCGGCCGAGGCTGAGCGGGCGACGCCGTCCGGTACGGATGCCACCGCGACGAGCTGTGCCTCAGGGCTGCGGGCCGACATCCGAGCCGGGGGCATCCCGGTCAGCCCCCGCTGGTCAAGGGCCGACGTGGAGGTGGGACGCCCAGAGCTCCGGTCTGTCCGGATGCGCATGGCGGAGTTCGAGAACGGCCGCGTGGAGGGCACGCGGGGCCTGGTCGGGGCCTTGGGCCGCGATACGGGTGTAGAAGGCATGGGTGATGCCGGCGGCCGCCTCGTCGTCGATGGGCCAGAGCGTGCCGATCACGTGGCGGAAGCCGGCCAGGTGGAAGGCCGCCGTGATGTGCAGGGCCTCATCGGCGGTGATGGAGAGGACGTCGCTGGTGGCGCAGGCCGAGAGGTAGGCCAGGTCCGCGTCCAGCCGGAGAGGGAGGATCTCGCGCGGGGTGAGCGGCCGGTCGTGAAGGAGCAGGCGGCCGCGGGTGGGGTCGTGCGTGTCGGCGTCCGCGTGGCAGGCGAAGTGCACGATCCGGTTGCCGGGCAGGGCGGAGAGGACGGCGTCGCGGGTCGCCTGCTCGTTGCGCAGGACCGTCGCGCCGAGCAGGCTTCTGAGGCTGTGCGCCTCGGACGCCGCGTTCGGCAGCGGGGCCTGGCCCGGGGTCCTGCTCATCGCGACGGCCAGCGCTCCCCCGCGCGGCGCGGTGCCCGGGAGTACGGCGCCCAGCGCCCGGACGGTCGGGACATAGGAGGACACGACTCGCTCCATGGCCGAGCCGTTCCCGTCTCCCGCCGCGTGCAGAGGGAGCAGCGCGAGCACACCCGCCGGACACCACCACAGCCGGTCGCCGGTCCAGCCGATCGCGCCCAGCGCGTCCAGTACCGGGCCGACTATGACGCGCCAGAGCCAGGCCAGGACCTCCTGGATGTCGTCACACGCCCGTGCCCGCCGTGTCCCGTCCGTCGCGGGGTCCTGGACGAGGCCGAGGGCCGCCTTGAGGTCCTTGTGCCTGGTCATGGCCTCGGCGGTGGTCAGGTCGGGCAGCGGGACGGCGTGGACGCCCCGTGGCGTGACGAGCAGGGCCAGCCCGCTCGTCTCCGTCGCGCTGACCGTGACGACGGGGCCGCGGGCGGCGGCGCGGCACAGGTCGGACGCGGCCGGCGCGGAGGCGCCGCGCAGGGTGTCGGCGAGAACGCCTCGTGCTTGTTCCAGCAGCTCGAGTGCACGATCGGGACGACCGGCCGCCACCGCGGTGGCGGCGGCCTTGGCGCCCAGGCCACTGTGGACGGCCAGCTCGAACTCGCGGTCCTCGTGGTGGCGGCTGCGCAGCGCGATCCCGGGGAGCAGCCCGACGGCCGCCTCGAAGGCCCGCAACGCCTCCGCCGGGGCGCCGGCCGCGGAGGCGAGCTCGGCTTGTTCCAGCCTGAGCGCCATCTCGGTCACAGGGGCGAGCCCGGGACGGCCGAGCGCCTCGTCGACGGCGTCCGCGGCACGCCGGAGGTCTCCGGCGTCCCCGGTGCGCCCGGCGCGCAACCGGAGGGCGGCACCGAGGGCCAGCAGGATCTTCGGCCGGGCGGGGCCGCCCGCGGGGGCGAGCTTCAGCGCGCGCTCTCCCTCGATGATCGCCTCGTCCAGCCGGCCGGCGTCGTGCGTCGCCTCGTAGCCGTGCCGCAGTCCGTAGGCGAGGTTCGCCGCCCGGACGTGGTCATCGGGTGCCAGGGCGGCGGCCTCGCGCCACAGGTCGATCGCCCTGGGCAGGGCCTCCGGCTCGCCGCGGGAGCTGAAACGCCTGAAGTGGGTGAACGCCAGCTCCGAGAGATGAGCGGGTCTGCGCGGGTCGTCGGGTGCGAGCAGGTCGACGGCGGCATGGCCGTTCGCGATCGCGCGGTCCAGGTCGCCCACGGATCCCGTCCGCGCGTACCAGCTCGCCTGGACCCGGCTGAGATGCGACAGGACGTCCGCGTCGCCCGCACGTCTCCTCGCGGCGCGCTCACCGGTCACCAAGGCGTTGTAGAGGAACTCGCCATCGCCCGTGTGCTCGTATCGGGCGAACCAGATCGCCGACGAGAGGTGGCTCAGGGAGGCGTCTCTCGGAAGGCACATGGCGGCCTCCGTGACGGCCGCCTGCGCCCGGTCGAGATCGTCGGACCCGCTCTTGCCCCAGCGCAGGAAGTAGAGCCCGGCCAGAGTGGACTGGATCCGCGGGTAGTCCTCGTGATCCCGCCGGACCAGCCCGTTCGCCTGCTCGAGGAGCCCGATCGCCGCGTCCAGGAGCCGGGGATCCCTTGCCGCGGCGGACTCGATCCGCAGGGCCTGGGCGAGGACGAGCAGCCGGGCCGGCTGTTCGGGACAGGGAACCTGCGACGCCTGGTTCACCAAGGCGATGGCCTTGCGCAGATCCGAGGCGCCGGGGTCCCGGAGGAACCTCCGGTAGAGCTTCTCTCCGTACAGGAACGCCAGCTGGGCGCCCGTGGCATCACCGTTGACGGCCCAGGCCGCCATCTCCTCGGCGCACGCCAGCGCGGCTTCGTGGTCGGCCTTGTTCCCGGTGGCCTCGTAGCGTTCCTCGAAGGCCTCGTGGAGCTTCCACAGGGTGACGAGCCGATCCGGATGGCCTTGCCGGGCCAGTTCCCGCTGTGCGTCGGCCACGGCACGGTCGAGTTCGGCGGTGTCCCCTCGCCGGGCGAAGAGCAGCCGGAACGCTCTGATGAAGGAACGCTGACGGTCCGTGTACCGGGGGTGGTCCTCCGGGGTGGCGGAGACGATCCGCCTCCAGGCGGACACCGCCCGCTCGGCCAGTGCCGGATCCGGCGAATCACGGGCTTCCCGGCGCAGCTCCTCCGCCTCGCAGACGGAGTAGTCGGCGAGGAAGGGAAGCATGTCGGGCGGCAGCGCCATGTCGTCGTACAGAAGGCAGGGCGTGAGCGTCATGACGGCGAGCAGCATGTCGGTCCGCTCCTTCGTCACGAGGTAGCGGTAGAAGCAGAAGACGCCCAGCACAAGGCCCTGCTCGGTGTCCTCGCCGTCCCAGTCGCGCAAGGCCTGGGTGAGGATCTCCGTGAACCCGTCCTCGACGACGTGGTTCAGGTCCCCGGACTCGTGGACCCGGTCGACGGCGTCCATGAGCTTCTGCAAAGACCGGAGGTCCATCGTTCACTCCCTGGTGGTCAGGTGCCCAAGGCACGCTGGCGGCGGAGGAGGTCGGTGAGCGCGAAGAGCGCGAGCACCAGGGCGGGCGCCAGCACCGCCGCGACGACGGGCCGGGGGGCTTGGAGCAGCAGGCCGACCGCTCCGGCCAGGAGGCTGACGGCGGGGGTGACGGATCTGCGCAGCGCGACGGGCAGCAGGCAGAGCACCAGCGCGGCGGCGCTCCAGAGGCGTGCGGGCCAGCCGTCCCAGACGCCTGGAACGATCATCGCCGTGAGCACCGCGAGCAGGATCGCCAGATCGGACCACGCGTCCCGGCGCAGTCTCCGCTCGAGGAAGACCGCCCTGACCAGCCAGGCGAGCTCACCCGCCACTCCCGCGCCGCACACCGCGAGGACCGCCCAGCGCGGGCCGCTGAGCGCGCCCGGCGGCACACAGGCGACCAGCAGACCGGTGAGCAGGGCGAGGACCCCCGCGTGGTAGAAGCCCCGCGCGATGTTCGCCCAGCGGTGCGCCTGCCGCATGTGGCTCTCCTGCATGCCGCGCAGGAACGGGCTCGGCTCGCCGTCCGTCTGCTCGCCGGGGAACCACTGGAGCAGGTCGCCCGGCGTGCACATGTACCGCCGCGTCCACGCCGTCGCCTGGACGGTGCCGATCTGCATCAGCCCCGCGGCGACGAACAGCGCCAGTGCGGCGTCGGGCCATCGGCTGACCGCCGCGGACGGCGACGCGGACGATTGCAGGGCCAGCACCGCCATCGTGAAACTGCCGCCGGCCAGGAGCGGGGCCGCGAACCCGCCGACGGCCTGGATGCTCTCCACGTAGCCCAGCGGCATGGGCGGCTTCCAGCTCACGCGTCCGCCCCCGGGCACCCGTCGACGTGGTCGCCGTCCACCCCGCCGCAGGAGCAGTGGTAGCCGGACCCCGCAATCCCCCGGACGCCGGACCCGTGTTCGAAGCGGATCCGCGGTGACGGCAGCTCCAGCGCGTCCACCACCGCGTCGGCGACGTCCAGGTGATCCACCGTCATGGGGATCAGCAACGGAATCCGAAGCTCGCCCGGCCCTGCCTCCACCGCCCCGGCCAGCTCCACGCCGAACGGCGCGAGCGCGGCCTCGACCTTCGTGGGATCGGGCGGTTCGGCGTGCCCCCAGGAGCCCTGCAGCCGCAACGTCGACTCTTCACGCACCGGCCCATCATGCCCGAAAAATTCTTTCGTTGCCGCGAGGGTCAGGTGGGCGGCTCGTCCTCCTCGAGACGGCGTTTGAGGACCTTGCCGGTCTCGTTGTAGGGGAGGGCGTCGCGGAACTCGACGAAGGCGGGGACCTTGAAGGCGGCGAGTTTCTCGGCGACCCAGGAGCAGAGCTCCTCCTCGGAGGGGGGCTCGGCGCCGGGCTCGAGGACGACGAAGGCCTTGACCTGCTGGCCGAGGACCTGGTCGGGGACACCGATGACGGCGGCGTCGGCGACCGAGGAGTGTTCGACGAGGCGGTATTCGATCTCGATGGGGTAGATGTTCTCGCCGCCTCGGATGATGAGGTCGCGCATGCGGCTCTCGAGGTAGAGGACGCCGTCGACGATGCGGCCGTAGTCGCCGGTGCGGTACCAGCGGTCCTCGGCGAAGGCCTTGGCGGTGGCCTCGGGATTGTTCCAGTAGCCGAGGAAGACACCGGCGCCGCGGATGGTGACCTCGCCGACCTCGTTCTCGCCCAAAGGGTCGCCCTCGGAGTCTCGGACCTGGATCTCCATGGTGGGGGCGGGGGCTCCGACGGACGCGGGGTGGCCGTCCATCTCGGGGCCGTTGAGGAAGGTGCCGCCGCCGGTCGTCTCGGTCATGCCGTAGCCGTTGGTGATCTGGACGCCGGGCATCTTCTCCTCGAACAGGCGCAGCAGTTCGGGGGCGAAGGTCGAGCCGCCGCTGCCGATGACGGCGACCTGCTCGGTGCTGTATTTCTCGAAGTCGGGGTGGGTGAGCATGCGCCAGAAGTGCGTCGGGACGCCGTGCCACTGGGTGAGTTCGTACTTGTCGGTCAGTTTCAGGGCGCGTTCGGCGTCCCAGCGTCCCGGCTCGGGGAAGACCAGCCTGGAGCCGAACGACGGCGCTATGACCAGGGCGGGGCCCACCCCGGAGACGTGGAAGAACGGGTTGGAGCAGATCGACGTCCGCTGCACGTCCGGCGGGATCTGACGGTACCTACCGCCGCCGTTCACGACCACGACGGCGCCGCCGAGGCCGCCGAACAGACCGAAATGCACGAAGTTGCGGTGTGAGAGCGTCGCGCCCTTGGGCAGGCTCGTGGTCCCGCTGGTGAACAGGATGGCGGCCGGGTCGTCCTCGGCGATCGCGACGTCCGGCAGGCCTCGTCCCGGATCGTGGACGGAGAGCGCGGCCTCGTGCAGGTCCCGCAGCGAGACGGGGAGGCCGCCCTTCGCGGCGAACTCCGTCCGCCCCAGGCGTTCCAGCGGGCGGCCGAGGCCGAAGACCGCCTTGGGTTCGGTCAGGGTGATGCCGTGGTCGAGTTCGGCGGGGGCCCACCAGCCGTTGAGGCCGACCATGACGGCGCCGAGCGAGAGCGTCGCCCAGAACGTCAGGAGGTACTCCTTGCCGTTGGGCGCGGCGACCGCGACCCGATCCCCCTTGCCGATGCCGTACGTGCCGGCCAGGACCTCGGCGTAGGCGGCGGCCAGGGAGAGCGCCTCGCCGTAGGTGAGGGTCTCGGGTTCGGGGCCGTCGAAGACGCAGTACCCGGTGCCGGGGTTGCGTTCGGCCGCCCCGGCGAGCACGGCCGGAAGGTGCGGGGCGCGCTGGACGAAGACCTCGACGGGAGAACCGAGGACTTCTTCGGTGACCCGCTCGAACGGGCCGCCCGGGCCGCACAGCAGGCTCCGCATGTCCTCGCTCAACGACTGGTCGGCGGTCCAGCGCAGGGTGACGGAAGAGGCCGAACGGCCCGGGACGGTGTCGGTCACGAGATCCTCCGGGGGTGGGAGAAACAGATCCCTGTCATTCGAGATTCAGGACGCGCTTGGCGTTGTCGTGGAGGAACTTCGGCCGCACGTCGTCCTTGAGGGGGACGTTCGGCAGTTCCTTCATGATGCGGTCGAGGGTCAGGCCCATCGGGTAGTAACCGGCGTAGATGACCTTTTCCGCGCCCCGGGAGTTGGCGTAGTCGATGATCTCCCGGGGGTAGTACTTCGGCGCGAAGGCGCTGGTGGAGTAGTACAGGTTGGGCCACCTGAGCATGAGTTTCACGGCCAGGTCGACCCAGGGTTCACAGCCGTGGCGGGTGACCATCACCAGTTCCGGGAAGTCGAACATCACCTCGTCGATGTATTCGACCTTCTGCGGCTCGAAAGGGACCCGCGGACCGGGGATTCCGGCGCAGACGAAGATGGGAAGGCCGAGCTCCACGCATTTGGCGTAGACGGGATACATCTTCTTATCGTTGATGGCGACCTGGGGGTTCGTTCCGGCGGGGAAGACGTCGACGGCCTTGATGCCGAGTTCGGAATGCGCCGAGACGATCTCCCGGATGGCGTCCATGCCCTTGTTCGGGTCCACCGAGAGGCAGCCGGCGAACCGGTCGGGGAATTCGGTGACCGCCCGTTTGCCGTCCTCGCCGCGGACGCCGACGAGGCCGACGGAGATGCCGTGGGCGTCCATCTGGCCGAGCGTCACGGCGACCGGATCGATCTGCTCCTGCTCCTCGGCCTGGTCGGGCACGTCCTTGAACATGTAGCCCGCGGGCATCTTCAGCTTCCCGGACTCGGCGTCCTTGGTCTGCTTCGTGATGAACCCGTAGGTCGCCTTCGGGTCCCGCATCGGGAATCCGATCATCGTGTCGATGATGGGCTGGTCGGGGGAAAGGGGCATCGTCAGCTCCCGTCTCGCTGGGCGGTCGTCATCCTGAACGGCACATCCTTGTCGGGGTGCCGCTGCCGGGGAAGGCCGAGGATGCGTTCGGCGATGGCGTTGAGCTGGATGAAGTCGGTGCCTCCGCCGATCCGCAGGCCCTGCGCGCTGAGCAGCTGCTGCTGTCCGGCGCCTCCGCCGGGGGTGTCCTCTCCGACGAGCAGGCCGCGGGCGCCCTCGATGGCCAGGGCCGCCTCGCCCGCGAGGTGGGCGCGCCTGGCGACCAGCAGCTTCATGATCGAGCCCTCGGGTCCCGGGGGCGTTCCCCTGGTGATCGCGGCTCGCATGCGCAGGCCCAGGAAGCGCAGGATCTCGTCCAGGGTGTAGACCTCGGCGATGCGCTGCCGGATCACCGGGTCGTCGATCCGGTCGCAGGCGCGGGCGAGTTCCACCAGAGCCCTCGCCCGTTCGCCGCCGCCTCCACCGATCATGGCGCGTTCGGCGGCGAGCGTGGTGTGCACGACCTTCCAGCCCGCGTCGACCTCGCCGACGACGTTGCCCGCCGGAACCCTCACCTCGTCGAGGAACACCTCGTTGAAGTGGTAGGAGCCGTTCATCTGGCGCAGCGGCCGCACCTCGATGCCGGGGGTGCGCATGTCGACGAGGAAGTAGGTGATGCCCTGGTGCTTGGGCACGTCGACGTTGGTGCGGGCCAGCAGGATCGCCCAGTCGGCGACCCGCGCCGACGACGTCCACACCTTCTGGCCGGTGACGATCCAGTCGCCGGTGGTTTCATCGAGCACAGCCCGTGTACGCAAAGCCGCCAGGTCCGAGCCGGCGCAGGGCTCGCTGTAGAGCTGGCACCAGACGCGCTCTCCGTTCAGCAGCGGCGGCAGGTGCTCGGCGCACTGCGCTCGGGTGCCGTGCCGCATCAGCGTCGGCCCGACCATCTTCAGGCCGATCATCAGCGGCCCGACGGAGACGTCGAACCGTTCGCACTCCTCGGCGAAGACGGCTTCCTGACCGGGGGTCCCGCCCCGCCCGCCGAACGCCTCGGGCCAGGAGATCGCCGCCCAGCCCCCGGCCCGCAGCGTGGCCTGCCAGTCCTTGGCGGCCTCCAGGCTGGCGCGTTCGGCCTCTTCGTAGGCGGAGGCGGACTCGGCGGACTCGAAGTGCAGCCGGTGCTTCACCCTGCCCGAGAAGGCGGGCGCGTGCTCGCCCAACCAGGCGCGGGCCTCCGCGCGGAAGGCCGCCGGCTCGGGAGTGTCCTGCAACTCCACTTGTTCTCCTTCGACGGTCGGCCGGTCAGCGCAGCCCGGGTGCCCGGGTGCGGAAGACGTCGGTGGCCAGACGCGCCCCGAGCGTGGTGGCATGCCATTTCTTCTCGTCGCTGGAGATCACGGCGTCCTCGGTCCAGCCGCCCATCAGGTAGATCTTGTCGTGGATGGCGCGGAGGACCTGGCCGCTGACGTGCTGGGCCTCGTCGCTGGCGAGCCAGGCGACCAGTGGGGAGCTGCCCGCCGGGTCCATCGGGTGGTACTCGTCCTCGGCGAGCTCGTCGGGCTCGAACGCCTTGAGGTCCTTGCCCATGGTGGCGGTCAGCCGGGTCATGCCGCCGGGTCCGACGGCGTTGACGGTGACGCCGAACCGGGCCAGCTCCAGGCTGGTGGTGAGGGTCAGCCCGACGATCGCGGCCTTGGCCGTCGCGTAGTTCGACTGGCCGAAGTTGCCGGCCAGGCCCGCGCCCGAGGTCGTGTTGATCACCCGCCCGGTGAAACGCTCCCCGGCCTGGTAACGGGACCGCCAGTGCCGTGAGGCCAGGTGCGTCATCAGCCAGGTGCCGCGCACGTGGACGCGCATGACGGCGTCGAAGTCCTCCGGCGTCATGTTCCAGATGACCTTGTCGCGAGCTATGCCCGCGTTGTTCACCACGATGTCGATCCGTCCGAACTCCGTGACGGTCCGCTCGACCAGCGCCTTCGCCTGCTCGGTATCTGCGACGTCCGCGAAGTCCGCGATGGCGGTGCCGCCGCGCTTGGCGATCAGCTCGACGACCTCGTCCGCGTCGTCGCCTCTGCCCTCGCCCTGCACGCTGGTGCCGAGGTCGGCGACGACCACCTTGGCCCCGTGCTTCGCCAGTTCCAGTGCGTGCCCGCGGCCGATGCCGTGCGCGGCTCCCGTCACGATGGCGATCTTGTCCTCGAGCAATCGGGCCACGATCCCGCCTCCCTGGGCTGACGTCATTACGGTCGGGGCGACGGCCTTGAACGCACCATGCCCCCATTGCAGAATGTATATGTTATTGAACATACCGCTCCGTGTCTCCCCCCACTCCGCCCTCGCGGCCCCGTTTCCCGGAGGAACAAGGTGACCACCACCCCCACGGCAGACCAGGACGACTTCGTCGACCCGCGCGGAGACCTGCGCTGGGGCACCACCGGTGGCCTGCTCACCGAAGCCGCGGCCCGCCTCGGCGACGCCGAGGCGATCGTCGACGGCGACGTCCGGATCACCTACGCCGGGCTCGACGCCGCCGTGGCCGAGGCCGCCGCCGCTTTCCTCGCGGCTGGACTGGAACGGGGCGACCGGGTGGCGGTCTGGTCGCCCAACACCGCCCGCTGGATCGTCGCCGCGCTCGGCCTCCAGCGCGCAGGAGGCGTGCTCGTGCCGCTCAACACCCGGTTCCAGGGCAAGGAGGCCGCCTTCATCCTGAGCAAGAGCCGGGCCAGGATCCTGTGCGTCATCGACGAGTTCCTCGGACGCGACTACCCCGCCTCGCTCGAGGACGCCATCGGCGGCACGGGAGACGGCCGCCCCTACGCGGCGCTGCCCGACCTGGAGAAGGTCGTCGTTCTCTCCGGACGGGCCGGTCGGCACACCTCCTGGGACGATTTCGTGGCTTCCGGATCGTCCGTCACCGCGGAGCGAGTGCACGCACGGGCCGCCGAGATCAGCCCCGACGACCTGTCAGACATGCTGTTCACCTCGGGTACGACCGGCAATCCCAAGGGCGCTATGTGCACCCACGCCCAGACGCTGCGCGCCTACGCGGTGTGGGCCGCGGTCGTAGGGCTGCGGGAAGGCGACCGCTACCTCGTCGTGAACCCGTTCTTCCACGGGTTCGGCTACAAGGCCGGCTGGCTGGCCTCGCTCATCGTCGGCGCGACGATACTGCCGGAGCGCACCCTGGACGTCCCGCACGTCTTGAAGGTGGTGCGCGAAGAGCGGGTGACGGTCCTGCCCGGCACTCCGACGCTGTACCAGACGATGCTGGAGCACCCCGACTTCAGCTCGGACGGCGTCTCCGGGTTGCGGCTGGCCGTGACGGGCGCGGCGAACGTCCCGCCCGCGATCCTCCGGCGCATCAAGGAGGAGCTCGGCTTCTCCCACATCGTCACCGGCTACGGCCTCACCGAATCCTGCGCGATCGTCTCCATGTGCCGCTACGACGACCCGCCGGAGATCATCGCCTCCACGGCCGGCCGCCCCCTGCCCGGCTTGGAGGTCGTCACCGTCGACGCCAAGGGCCTGCCCACTCCCGCAGGCGTCGAAGGCGAGATCCTGGTGCGCGGCTACACCGTGATGAAGGGCTACTTCGGCGAGGAGGAGGAGACGGCCTCCACCGTCGACGCCGACGGCCGACTCCGTACCGGCGACATCGGCGTGATCGACGAGAACGGCCGGATCCGCATCACCGACCGCATCAAGGACATGTTCATCGTCGGCGGCTTCAACGCCTACCCCGCCGAGATCGAGAAGCTCCTGGACTCCCACCCGTCCGTCGCGCAGAGCGCCGTCGTCGGCGTCCCCGACGAACGCATGGGCGAGGTGGGGGCGGCGTTCGTCGTCGCGAGGCGGGGTGCCACCCTGGACGCGGACGAGCTGATCGCCTGGGCCCGGCAGAACATGGCCAACTACAAGGTGCCCCGCCAGGTGCACGTAGTGGACGCACTGCCGGTGAACGCGGCCGGCAAGGTCCTGAAGAACGACCTGCGCGCCCGCCTCGGCACCTGAAGGAGCACGACACGATGGACCTCGAACCGGCTGATTTCGGCATCCCGGAGGTCACCGAGCTCCCGCTCCACACCGACCACGCCCGCAAGGTCGCGGCCGTGCTCGACAACCGCTCGGAACTCCAGGACGGCGGTTCCCTCCCCGTCCTGTGGCACTGGGCCTTCGGCACCCCTACCGCCCCCACCCGCGCGCTGGGCCCCGACGGCCACCCCGAGATCCCCCCGGGCGGCCCCACCGAGGGCCTCCCCCGCCGCATGTGGGCGGGCGGCCGCGTCCGCGTCCTCGGCGACCTGCGACTGGGCACCCGGCCCACCCGTGTCTCCTCCGTCCTGCGCGCCGACCGCAAACAGGCCCGCTCCGGCGACCTCCTGGTCGTCACGGTCGAACACCGCCTCACCCACGACGGGCGGACACTCCTGATCGAGGAACAAGACCTGGTCTACCGGGCCCAGGGCGCCCCCGTCCCGGCCCCGCAGGGCACCCACCGCGAACCCGCGCCGGAGAACGGCTGGGCCGAGGACCTCCTGCGCACCCCCGTCGACCTGTTCCGCTTCTCCGCCGTCACCTTCAACTCCCACCGCATCCACTACGACCACGCCTACGCCACCGCGGAGGAGGGCTACCCCGCCCTCGTCGTCCACGGCCCCCTGTCCGCGATGACCCTCGCCGAGTCCGTGCGCGCCCGCACCGGCCGCGAGCTCACCGAGTTCTCCTTCCGCGCGACCGCTCCTCTCTTCGTCGGCCTCCCCTTCACCATCGTCGGCGCCCCGTCCGCGGAGAAGAACGTGTACGACCTGAAGCTGGTCCGCAACGACGGCCAGACCGCGATGACCGCCACGGCCCGCGTGGCGGACTGACCTGCCGGACGCGGGGACGGCCTCGGCACGACCGTCTGGCGCCGGGAGGGCTTCGTCCTCACCTTCGACGCGGCCTATACCCATGTCGACATCGTCTGGGACCACTGGAACGACGTCACCGCCTGAGACGACGGGCGGCCGGGGTGAGAGGGAGCCGGTCGGCCCCGCCGCCCGGCCGGTGCTCAATAATGCGCAGGCCGCGCGTGTGGGGGCCGGTTATGGTGCCGACCATGAACGAGGGACCGTTGATCGTCGTCGGCAGCGGGGACCGGACGCTCCGGGAGTACGCGCTCGCCGCCATGAGCGAGCGGGCCCCGCTCGCCCTGTTCGCCTACCGGCGGCCGACGTGGGAGAAGCCCTATGTGACGGCGCACGCGTCCGTCGACCTCGAGTCGCCGGAGCACCTCGTCTCGGAGGCCGGGAAGCTCTCGCCCCGCGGGATGATCACCTATGACGAGCGGCTGGTCGAGAGCACCGCGCGAGCCGCGCAGGAGCTCGGGCTGCCGGGGCCGGGCGCCCGGGCCGTGGCACTGTGCAAGGACAAGAGCGCCATGCGCCGGGCCTTGGCCGAGACCGGGCTGTCCCCCGTCGGGTTCGCAACCGCGGACGACTTGGAGACCGCGCTCGTGACGGCGGAACGGATCGGCTATCCGGTCGTGCTGAAACCACGCGCGCTCTCGGGCAGCATCGGCGTCGTCCGCGTCGACTCTCCCGACGCCCTCCGCCGCGTCTTCGACGCGGTCCTGGGGGCGCGGACCGGCCTGTCCGCCGTGGCCCACCCGGGCGTCCTGGTCGAGGAGTTCCTCGACGGCCCCGAGTACAGCGTCGACGCGGTCACCACCGGGGGCGAGACCCGGGTACTGGTGGTCGCGGAGAAGATGATCGGGTTCCCCCCGTACTTCGAGGAGACCGGGCACATCGTCCCCGCCCGCCCGGCCCCCGGCCTGGACGACGCGGTCGCCCTGGTGAAGAAGGCCCACGCGGCGCTCGGGCTGGACTCGATGACCACCCACACCGAGGTGCGCCTCACCTCTTCCGGACCCCGGATCGTGGAGATCAACGCCAGGCTCGGCGGTGACCTCATCCCCTACCTCGGCCGACTGGCGCTGGGCGTCGACGCGGCCGGCGCGGCGGCGGACGTGGCGCTGGGAGCCGCCGTTCCGGGAACCGCGGCGGCGGAGCCCACGGCCGGCGCGGCCGCCGTCCGCCTGTTCTACCCGAAAGAGGACATCCGGGTGCGCTCGGTCGAGCTGCCTCCGGTGCCGGGCCTGGACCGCTTCGCGGTGCTCGCCAAGCCGGGTGAGGTCCTCCGGCTGCCGCCCAGGGGCTTTCTGTCCCGCCTGGCGGTCGCGGTGGTCACCGGCGCGGACCACGCCGAGTGCCTGGAGCGCGCGGCCGAGGCCGAGCAGAGCCTGGTCGTCCAGGGCGACCCCGCCTAGAGGTCGCGGCCGACGCCGCACGGCGCCGACGGGTGGCCGCCGTCCCCCGAGACCCCGCGACGAGGGACGCGACGCCTCAGCCCAGCGGCCAGGTGTCGAACCGCCCGCGGGCGACGCTCAGCACGTCCTCGAGGACCAGCTCCTCCACGCTCCGCCGGCCGCGGCGCCTTCTCGCCTCGACGAGGGAGCGGTGGTGTGCGAGCACATCTGGCGGCAACGGGATGCGGCCCGCGTCGGCGAAGCGGACCGCGCCGTTCTCGTCGCGCGCGCAAAGTGCCTGCCCCCTGTTCCACAGGCTGGGCGAGAACGGGATGTCCAGCAGGCCGTCCTCGACGGCGCGGACGACCCCCTCCGCGACCCGGCCGCCTCCCGCGGCGAGTACGGCGTCCACGATCGCGACGGTCTCCCTGACGATCAGCTCCTCCTCGGCCGCGACCGCGTCCCAGGACGGCTCCTGACCCGCCGGGCCGGCCAGGGCCCGCTCGACCAGCCGAAGACTCGCGATGTTGTCGTCAAGGGTCGGGATGCGCACCGCCTCGACATGGGTCTTCAGCATCAGCCGCGTCGCGCCGCTGAGGAGCGCGGTGACGGCCGACCCTTCGATCAGCTCACGGGACTTCTCCTCCGACAGGGGGAAGGCACCCATGTACTGGTGAAAAACCGTGTGTACTGCGACCTCCTCGCCGAAGTGCTCGGCAAGGTACCTCTCAGCCGTGCGGCGCAGCGCCCGGACCGCCGCCACGTCCTGGACCCGGTTCCCCTGCTCGGCATAGCCCAGGGAGACCGACCGCACGCCCTCCGCGGCCGCGAGCAGGGCCTCGAGGACGTCGGCGGCGAGCGCGAGGCAGGGCGGGACGAGGCTCGCGGTCAGCACCCCGAAGAACTCGCGGTCGATGACGATCCCGAACCTTTCCCGGTAGGTCCCGGCCAGCGCGTCGACGTACCTCCACCGGCTCAGCGCCTCGCGCGGGTCGTAGTCCCGGTAGTAGGGCAGGTTGTAGGTGATGGGCCCGCCCTCGAACGCGGCCACGCCGCCGGCGAAGGAGATCTCCGCGAGCAGCCGGGGGTCCCTGGTCGAGTGCCGCACCTGCAGCGGCGTGCCCTCGAGCTCTCCGGAGAAGCCGCGGAGGGCCACCACGCCGTGGTTCACGGCGGGGTAGCCGTTCAGCCCTCCGCCCTCCCCCCGGGCGGACCACTCCTTGATCGCCGCCTCGGCCTCCTCGTAGGCGTTGTTGCGGGTCAGGGAGTCGATCTGCAACGACAGCACGTCGGCCCCGGCTTCCCGGAGCCCGTGGAAGAGCTCGAGCTGCTCGCCGACCCCGGCCACGCCCGTGCGCGGGTGGATCAGGACGCGCCCTTCGGCGGCGGCCTGCGCCTGCACGTCGCTCAGCCAGGTCGAGCCCAGCAGGGACCTGGCGTTGCCGTCGAGGTCCGCGGCCTCGGCGCCCGTGGCCCA
This sequence comes from Actinocorallia sp. B10E7, assembly GCF_039871655.1. Taxonomy (NCBI): domain Bacteria; kingdom Bacillati; phylum Actinomycetota; class Actinomycetes; order Streptosporangiales; family Thermomonosporaceae; genus Actinocorallia; species Actinocorallia sp. B10E7. The sequence continues at coordinate 105,553 of NZ_JBDPLZ010000003.1, read as the reverse complement.
TCGGCTCAGCACGAGCTGCCGCTCCGCCAGCGGGTCGGCGCGGGGCACGCCGGCACCACCGCCGCGGCGGGCCGGACGGGTCAGCTCTCCCGGCCCGCCGCCGGGGCCCGCCGCCAGCTCGGCGTCCAGCATCGCCACGACCTCGGCCGGATCGACGTAGCCGGGGAACACCCTGCGGAAGCCGAGCCGGCGCAGCTCCTCGACGCCCTCCTCGTCCGCGGTGATCATCGGGTTCCCGCCGAGGAACCACGGCAGCCCGGCCACCCCGTACAGGTCCTGGAAATGGGGAAGGTCCGCCAGGTAGTAGCGGGCGTGCCCGTCCATGTTCGACACGAGCACGGCGTCGGCGCCCACGGCTCCGGAGCACAGCTCGGCCAGGGCGTTCTGCGTCGCCAGGTAGCGGACGCGGTATCCGGCCCCGGCCAGGCTCCTGGCCAGCGTGATCAGGCCCACCGAGTGCGCGTCGCCGCCGACGCCGGCGAGGACGAGTTCCCGGGCGGACCGGGCTGCGAGTGCGGTCACGGGCCGGGACGGTACCCTGCGGCCCCTCCGGGAGGATGCACTGTTTTGAGCGATGCGCACTCTTGAGCGGTAGGCGGGCGGCTCGTGATCTTATCGTCCCGTCGTGATCGAAAGCGCGCCCCATCTTCATGTGCACGACATGCTCGACGTCCGGGTCCTGCGCTCCCCCGAACGCCCGGCGCTCCGGTCCGCGGGCGTCTCCTGGTCCTACGGCGAGCTCGGCCGGCGCAGCCTCGCCATCGCGGAGAGGCTGCGCGCCCTGGGGGTCGGCCGGGGCGACCGCGTCCTGATCGACGCCCCCCACGCGCCCGAGACGGTGGCCGCGGTGTTCGCCGTCTCCCGTCTCGGCGCCCTGTACGCGGTCGTCAGCGACCGCCTGCCGGAAGCCCGGTTCGAGCGGGTCGTCGCCGACTGCACCCCGAAGCTCCTGCTCACCGCGCGGGACGGGCCGCGGGCGGGACTGCCCTGGGAACGGCTCGAGAAACTGCCCGCCGAGGCGGAGGGACCGGCGGCCGAGGAACTCGCGGCCGTCGAGTTCCCCTCGATCGACCCGGTCGGCCTCATCTACACCTCGGGCAGCACGTCGGAGCCCAAGGCCGTGGTCTCGACGCACGCCCAGGTGCTCTTCGCGGCCGACGCGATCCAGGACCGGCTCCGCTACCGGGACGACGACGTGATCTTCTCGTGCTTGCCGCTCTCCTTCGACTACGGCCTCTACCAGGTCTTCCTGAGCTGCCTCGGCGGAGCGGAGCTGATCCTCGCCACTCCCGAGGACGCCGGTCCCGCGCTGCTGCGCAGGCTCGAGGAGGAGAGCCCGACGGTCCTGCCGCTGGTGCCGTCGCTGGCGGGCACGCTCCTGACCCTCATCCGGCGTGGGCGGCGGGCTCCCGAGGGCCTGCGGATGATCACGAGTTCCGGGGCCGCTCTCTCCGGCGGGGTGGCGCAGCGGCTCCGGGACGCCATGCCGGGACTCGGCGTGGTCTCGATGTTCGGGCTGACCGAGTGCAAGCGGGTCTCGATCAGCGAGCCCGACGCCGACGTCTCCCGGCCGGGCACCATGGGCCGCCCTCTTCGCGGCACCGAGGTCCTGATCCTGGACGACCGGGGCGAGCCCGTGCCGGTCGGCGAGACCGGGGAGCTGGTCGTCCGGGGCGGCCACGTGATGGCGGGGTACTGGAACGCCCCCGAGCTGACCGCGCGGAGGTTCCGCCGCGACGCGTTCGGCCAGCCGCTGCTGTTCACCGGCGACAAATGCCGTCTCGACGAGGACGGACACCTGTACTTCGTGGGACGCGACGACGACCTGTACAAGGAGAACGGCTTCCGGGTGAGCGCCACCGAGGTGGAGGCCGCGGCGCTGGACGTCGCCGGAGTGCGGCAGGCCGCGGTGCTGCCGCCCCGGGACGGCGCGGGTTCCGTCCTGGTGGTGAGCGCGGACCTCTCCGCCGACGAGGTCCTCCGGGAGCTGTCCTCCCGGCTCGAGGACTTCAAGGTCCCCCGGCGGTGCCGGGTGGTTCCCGAGCTGCCGCTGGGCGCCAACGGCAAGCTGGACCGCCGGGCGGTCGCCGCGCTGGGAGGGGAGGCCTGATGGACCTCGCCCGCCTCGCCCGGGAACACGGGACTCCGCTCTACGTGTACGACCGCGACGACCTGCGCAGGGCCCACTCCGATCTGCGCTCGGCCCTCCCCGATCCCAGCCGGATCTACTTCTCGGTCAAGGCCAACCCGCACCCGCATGTGGCGTCGGTCCTCGCCGAGGCCGGCTGCCACGCCGAGATCGCCTCGGCGGGAGAGGTCGGAGCGGCCCTCGCCGCCGGTTTCCCCGCCGACCGTGTCCTGATGACCGGTCCTGGCAAGAGCCCCGAAGACCTCAGGAAGGCGTTCGGGAACGGGGTTCGCCGGTTCTCCGTCGACTCCCCGACGGACCTCGCGCGGATCGGCGCCCACGCGGCGCGGGCGGGCGTGGAGGCCGACTGCCTGCTCAGGGTGAACGCCGACGAGCCCGTGCCGGGCATGGGGCTCTCCATGACCGGTACCGCCTCGGTGTTCGGCGCGGACGCCTCATGGGTCCTGGCCCGGCCCGAGCTCTTCCGGCGCAGCGGTGCGGCGGTCGTGCGCGGCCTGCACCTGTACATGGGCACCAACATCGAGGACGGCGAGGTGCTCTTCCGCCAGTTCGAGACGAGCCTCAGGCTGGCCGGGCTGGTCGGCTCCGCCCTCGGCGTGCCGTTGGCCGAGCTCGATCTGGGCGGTGGTTTCGGCATGCCCTACGCCAGGTCCGGAGAGCGGCCGGACTTCACCGGGCTGCGGCCGAGGCTGGAGAAGGTCCTCGACCACGCGGTACCCGGCTGGCAGGCCGGCGATCCGCTGGTCTCCTTCGAGTCCGGACGGTATCTGGCCGGCGGCTGCGGCCGCCTCGTCAACCGCGTCCTGGACGTCAAGGAGTCCAAAGGCCGCACCTTCGTGGTCCTCGACTCCGGTATCAACCACCTCGGCGGCATGTCCGGGCTGCGACGGATACCGCGGATCGTCCCCGATCTGCTTCCCGTGGAGCACCGCGGCGGCGAGGTCGCCGACTGCACCGTGGCCGGACCGCTGTGCACTCCCCTGGACACCTGGTGCCAGGGGGTGACCCTGCCCGAGCTGCGGCCGGGGGACCTGGTCGCGGTGCCCAACGTGGGAGCGTACGGGCTCACCGCCGGTTTGCTCGCTTTTCTCGGCCATCCGGCTCCGAAAGAGCTCGTACTGGACGCCGGGTCCGTCGTTTCCCTCTCCGAAGTCGCTATCAACAGAGATTTCTCCGACACTTGACCAGTGTGTTTATTTTAACGACGGCGTAACATGACGGGCCCATTTCCCTTAATTTCGAGAATTACATTACGCCTTAGTACACAAGGCGCACCAAGGGCCGATTCCACACCGGATGACCAGTCGCCTGATTCTTGAGTTGCCAGGGAAGTTCCACTGGAGCCGCTTTTCAGTGCGATCCGAAAGGCAGTCACCACAGTGAGGGTTGTGCACGCACCCGCTTCCGCTCGCGAGGTCTCGACACGACTCGCCTTCCTCCTCCGCGAGCGACTCCGGAGCGAGGCGGAGACCCGGGAGATAGCCGCGAAGTCCTGCATCTACACACTCGGCCAAAAAGACTCACACGTCTATTTGATCGAACATGGAACGGTCAAAGCACATACCTTTTCCGAAGGAGGCAAGTCCTGCATACTCGGCATTTATTCACATGACGAGATCTTCGGCGACTCGTGCCTGATCGGTCCGTACCGCAGGGAGACGGCGACGGCCATGACGGACGTCCTGCTCAAGCGGATCCCCCGCTCCCGGTTCATGGAGATCGTGTCCAGCCCTGAGATCTCCGCCGACTGGTCCTGCTACCAGGTCAAGCGGCTGCAGGAGCAGCAGGAGACGATCACGCTGCTCATCACCGTCGACAGCATGCAGAGGCTCGCGGCGATCCTGCTGATGCTGGCGGAGCGGCTCGGCATCAGGCGCGGCGACCGCACCATCATCACCAACCGCTTCACCCACGAGGAACTCGCCCAGATGGTCGGCACCACCCGGTCCAGGATCGGCCTGTTCCTCAAGCAGTTCCAGCAAGAGGGGCTGATCCACGTCTCGCGGGACTCCTACCTGGTCCTCCGGCAGGCCCACCTGCGCGCCTTTCTGTCCACCCGGGCACGCCAGCCCATCTGAAGAGCGGGGTGACCCCGAATGAACGAGACGTTCCTGGCCATCGTGCGAGGACACCTCAGATTCCTTCCGGCCGACGTGCGGCTCGGCCCCGACTCGCCGCTGCGCGACTACGGCCTGGACTCGATGGCCGCGGTCTCGCTGGTGGTGGACCTCGAGGACGAGTTCGGCGTGCAGATCCCCGACAGCAGGCTCACCGCCGAGGCCCTCAGCACTCCCGGTCGCCTGTGGCAGGCGCTCCAGGCGTCGTCGTCAGCTCTTCGATGAGAGCCGCGACCTCCTCCGCCCGTTCGAACATGGCGTAGTGGGTCGCGGACTCCAGCTCGACGAGCCGCGCGCCGGGAAGGCTTCCGGCCGCCTCCCGGATGCCCCCGAGGGTCACGATCTCGTCCAGGGTGCCGGCGATCACCAGCATCGGCGCCTCGGTCCCTCCGGACGGGCCGAGGGCGTCATGCGTCCAGAACTCCTTGAGCTGCGCGGCGTAGAGGAGGAGGGCGTCCTCGTCGGCGAAGGGAAGCCTGCGCTCCGGCTCGAGCCCGGGGTGCGGGGTGGCCAGGACCCGTTCGGCGGCCCTGTGCTCATCGTCCTCGGTGCGTTCCTCGAACAGCCCGCCCGCCAGGATCCTGAGCACGCGTCCCGCGCGGCGGGGGTCGCGTGCCAGCAGGTCGGCCACCGAGTCGAGCCGCTGTTCGTAAGGGCTGTCGAGCTCGGCGGGGCGCCCGGGATGCCGGAACGCCGGGTTGAGCAGCGTGATCGACCGGACGGAGCCGGGCCGGCGGGCCCGGTGGGCGAGGACGGTCTTCGCGCCGGTGCACCAGCCGACCAGGTGCGCGGCACCGATCCCCTCCGCGTCGAGGAAATCCTCCAGCTCGGCCAGGTGCTCCTCCAGACCGGCCCCGCGCGGCGAGAACAGAACGGTCCGGCGCCGCCGGCCGAGCAGCGACCGCAGCCTCGACCAGTAGCCCGGCCCCTGGCCCAGCGCGTTCACGATGACCACGGGCGTTCCATCGGCGACCGACTCCGCGGGTGGCCGTGCCGCTCGCGGAGAGCGGAAATGGCGGTAGAGGCGCTCCTCATCGGCGGGCGCGGAGGGCCGGGAAGGCCCGGCCGTAGGCAGTGACGCGCCGAGGCGCGAGGCCAGCAACCGGTCGATCGCGGTGAGGTCCGCGGGATCCCGGGTGAGCACGATCCGGCAGTCCAGCGCCTTGCCCAGCAGGGACAGGACGGTCGGCAGGGGAAGGACCCGGGCCGTTCCGTCGCCCTGCTGGGCGGACACCAGCCGACGTGCCGTCTCGTCGGCCCAGGCGACCTCGTACACGGCGTCGGGCGACCCGAGCACCCTGAGCGGCCAGGTCTTCAGATGGTCCTCGGCCCGTTCCCTCACGTAGGAGCAGATCCAGCGCACCGCGTCGTCGAGGAGCGCGAGACCAGCGGGCGGCCCGTCGCAGGACAGCACCGGCCCCGCCCGCAGGACCGTCAGATCCACGCCCGCGCGGGTGAGGCGCTCACGCAGGCGGGCCTCGGTCTCACGGACGCCGTCGCCTCCCGGATCGGGAGCGACGTAGACGAACCGGGAGCCATGCCCGGCACACCGTTCGAGCAGGAGTTCCATGTGCTCTCTGTCCTCGCGCAGGACCCGGCCGGGATCGGTCACCTGGGGACCGAGTGGAACGAACCACACCTCGTCGGGCCCGTCCGGGGCCCCTTCCTCCGGCCACTCCGGCAGGACGCGCGCTCCGGCGGCCCGGTGCTCCCGTGCGAGCGCCCGCACCAGGGCCCTGCCCGACCCTTCGATCAGGACGGTCCTCACGCGACCACCTCGGGGAGGAGCGCCAGCGACCGTTCGATCTCCTCGTCCGAGGGGACCACGTCGTCCAGCCGGCCGGACTGGAACTCGTCATAGGCGGCCAGGTCGTACATGCCGTGTCCGCTGAGACAGAAGAGGATGGTCCGGCCCACCCCCTCCTCCCGGCAGGCGATCGCCTCGCGGATCGCGCCGTGCACGGCGTGGGCGGCCTCGGGCGCGGGCAGGACGCCCTCGAGCCGCGCGAACTCCACCGCGCTCCCGAAGACCTCCTTCTGCGTGTAGGCGGCCGCCTCGATGGCGCCCTCCGCGCGGAGCGCACTGATGATCTTCGCGGTGGCGTGGTAGCGCAGCCCTCCGGCGTGGATCGGCGGGGTCGCGAACCCCGATCCGAGCGTGAACATCTTCTGCAGCGGCGTGGCCCGGGAGGCGTCGGTGAAGTCGTAGCGGTACCGGCCCCGGGTGAGTTTGGGGCAGGCGGCGGGCTCCACCGCGACGGCCCGCACTCCGCCGCCGGAGCGGCGCGCGGCGCCGAGGAACGGAAAGGCGATGCCACCGAAGTTGCTGCCCGCCCCGAGCGAGGCGATGACCACGTCGGGCCTCTCCCCCAGGTCCGAGAGCTGGCTCGCCGCCTCCTGCCCGATCACCGTCTGGTGCAGCAGCGAGTAGCCTTCGCCGCTGCCGGTGGCGAACCGCGTGCCCTCGGCGTTCCTGGTCTCCCCCAGGGCCGCGGCGAGCGCGTCGGCGAGATTGCCCTCCACCGGCTCGACCCGGCAGCCGAGCATCTCCATGATGACCCGGCGGTAGGGCTTGGAGTCGTAACTGCTGCGGGTCATGAACGCGACGGTCTCCAGCCCGAACATGCCGCCCGCCAGCGCGAGGGCCGTCCCCCACTGTCCGGCGCCGGTGCCGGTCGACAACCGCTTCGCGCCCGCCTTGGCGTAGTAGAAGGCCTGAGGGATCGCGGTGTTGAGCTTGTGGCTTCCGGAAAGGTTGTCGCCCTCGTACTTGAAGTAGATCCGGGCCGGGGTGTCGAGGGCGGCCTCCAACGCGCTCGCCCGTCTCAGCGGCGTCGGCCTCCACCGCAGGTAGCGGTCCATGACCTCGCCCGGAATCGAGATCTCGCGGGCGCGCGACATCTCCTGCCGGATCAGCGCGGCCGGCAGCTGCGGCCGCAGCCCTCCCGCGGCGTGCGGGGAGGGAAGGTCGTCCGGGAGTTCGAGCGGGAAGTCGGCGAGGAGGTTGTACCAGCTGTCCGGAACGCTCATCGCTCGCCTCCGCCGAGCGCCCGGGCCACCACGCCGATGACGTCGCCTATGGTCCCGCACCTGTGCACGGTGTCGAAGACCTCGTCGGCGAGCTCGACCTCCACCTCGTCCTCGATGGCGATGACCGCCCGGACGAAGGAGAAGGAGGAGAATCCGAGCCGTCCGGACACCAGGGGCTCCTCCGGGGTGAGCGCCGGATCGTCCGCGGCCAGCTTGAGTTCCTGTCCGAACTGGCGCAACACCACTTCGAGAGCCCGGTCGGTCGTGGTCATACCGCTCATGCTGATCTCCTGAACTGCTCGGTTCCCGTCAGAGGAGGACGACTTCGCGGTCCAGCGCCGCGAGCCAGCCGTTGGCGACGAGGAGCCGGTCGTTGGCGTAGTTCATCGAGGCCGAGCGCAGGTCGCGGAACACCCGCTCCAGCGGGAAATCCGGGTTCCGCAGGTAGCCGTGGCGCAGGCCGACGAGGGTCATCAGCTGGTCCACCGCCTCGTGCAGCTGCTCGGACGCGATGACCTTCAGCCCGTTGACGTGCAGCTGGAACGCGGGGTCCTCCGGGTCACGGCCCGTCCTGTCGAGTTCCTCGGCCTCCTGCAGGACCCTCGCCAGGTAGGCGGAGACGGTGTCGAGGAGCAGCCGCACCCGGGCCAGGCGCACCCCGAACAGGTCCTCTCCGAGAGCGAACCCCTTGCGGTGCTTGGGGGACCTCAGCATGGCGACGAACCTGCGGAACAGAGCGTGGGCGGCGCCGAGCCAGCAGGCCGCCCAGCCGATGTGCCCCGCCGTGACGAACGGGTGGAGGGCGATCTCCCGGAATCCGCCGGGGCCTCCGACGACCTGGTCGGACGGGACCACGGCCCGGATCACGGCCGCCCTGCTGTCGGTCGCCCTCATTCCCATCGGATCCCAGGTCCCCGTGATCTCGATCTCCGCCTGGGCGCGGTCCACGTAGACCAGGCTGACCGACGACTCGGGGGCGTCCGGCCCCGAGCGCATGGTGATCAGGAAACCGTCGGCGGCGGACACCCCGGTGACGACGGGCGCGTCCCGCTCCACCAGGAGCCCGCGCTCGTCCTGGACGACCGCCTGCCGGGCGCTCAGCAGGTGGCCGCCCTTGCCCCGCTCCGAGGTGACCGAGGCCAGATAGACGCCGCCCGCCGCTACCCTCGGCAGTAGCCGGTCCTTCAGGGACTCCTCGCCGGCGCTCGAAATCGCGGTGACCTGCTGCTGGTGCATCGCCCAGATCAGGCCCGTGGACAGGCAGGCCCCCGACAGTTCCCGCGCGACGGCCGCGAACTCCGCGAGCCCGAGGCCGAGCCCTCCGTACCGCTCGGGGACCAGGAGGCCCATGAGTTCGCTCTCCCTGAGCGCCTCCAGGCCGCGGACGGGAAAGCACGCCTGGTGGTCGACGAGGGCCGCGTCCTCCAGCAGGGTCTTGGCGACGCCCTGTGCCTGGACCAGCGCTTCCATGCGGGCTCCCTCGATACTCACGCGGTTTCGGGCGAACGTCAGAGTAGAGAGCCGAATTCCACAAAGATGCTCATTTCTGAGCATCTCCGAGGGAGAGCCGCGACTTAGCTTGACCTGGTGAAGACCGATGATCACATCAAGGCCCCGGGCGGTACCGAATGGCGTCTCCAGGCGGTCAGCCTGATCGATTCGGTCGGCTCCGGCCTGTATCTGGCGGGCGGAATCCTTTACTTCACCAAATTCGCCGGGCTCGGCACCGGCCAGGTGGGACTCGGCCTTTCCCTGGCGGGTCTCGTCGGATTCCTGTCCCTGGCCAGAGTCGGCTGGATCGCCGACCGCGTCGGCCCCCGCCGCACCTTGATGATCATGAATCTCACGCGGGCCGCGGGTTTCTGCGCCTACGCGTTCACCGACAGCCTGTGGGAGTTCGTCGTCATCTCCGCGCTGCTGGCCGTGGGCGACCAGACCTGCAACCCGCTCTACCAGGCCGTGGTGGAGCGGGTCGTCGGCCCCGGCCGACGGGTGCGGCTGATGGCCAAGCTCCGGGTCATGTACAACGTCGGGTACACCGTAGGCGCCGGCCTGGCGACCGTGGCGCTCGCCGTCGGCTCACGTGAGGCGTTCATCGCGATCTTCCTGGGCAACGCCCTGACGTTCGTCCTCGCCTCGCTCATGCTCAGGGGCATGGACGCGGCCGACCCCGCGGGCGCGCCCGGCAGGCTGAGCGGAACGAGGCTGGCCTCGCTGCGGGACCTCGCCTACCTGAGGGTCGCGGCGCTCAACGGGGTCGTGTCCCTGCACATGTCCGTCCTGTTCATCGCGACGCCGCTGTGGGCCATCGAGCACACCGACGCGCCGCGGTCGGTCTCCGGGCCGCTGCTGATCGTCAACACCGTCCTGGTGGTCCTGCTCCAGGTGAGGTTCACCGCCGACACCGAGTCCGTGGAGGGCGGGCTGCGCGCGCTGCGCCGCGCCGGGGCCGCGCTCGCCGCCAGTTGCGGGCTCTACGCCCTCGCGGCCCTGCCCGGCCGCGCCATGGCCGTCGTGCTCCTGGTCGGCGCGGTCGTCCTGCTGACCGTGGGCGAGCTGTTCCAGGCGGTCGGGGGCTGGTCGCTCTCCTACACGCTCGCCCCGGAGGACTCCCGCGCCGAGTACCTTTCGACCTTCAGCCTCGGCACGAGCGCCCAGTACATGATCGGCCCCGCGGTCGTCACCGTCGGCGTCATCGGGCAGGGGACCGTCGGCTGGCTCGCCCTCGGCGGCCTCTTCGCCCTCGCCTCGGTCCTGCTCGGGCCGGCCGTGGCGGCCGTCCCGGCCCGCGGTCACTCGCAGACGACCGGCACGTAGCTCTGCAGCTTCTCGAAGTCCTCGCGCAGCACCACGGGGTCGTCGTTGGCGAACGTCAGGATCCCCGCGTTGTCGATGAGCGACCGGGAGTCGACGACGTCGCCCACGCCGACCCGCCAGTCGATCGAGTAGCCGCTCGTGATGTCCGGCTGGTTCAGCGAGACGATCCTTCCGCGCCCGACGGGCAGGAGGGCGGAGACCACGTTGTTCCGCCTTTCCCCTCGGACCGTGTCGGCCAGCGGGTCGCCCAGAGTCAGCAGGATGTTCGCGTCGATCAGGTTGATTCCGCTGTTGCGCTCGTGGAAGGGCACTCCGAGCCCGCCCGGGACCCGTGCCGCTATCTCCAGGAACGTCAGCCTGAGTTCTCCTTCGCCGTCGCGGCGGACGAAGAGCTCGTGGTGGGTGGAGCCGTCACGGAATCCCAGTGCGGAGACCACGTCCTGGTTGAACTCGAAGAGCCGCCGGTAGAGCTCCTCGTCGGTCACCGGGTAGACCGACAGCGGCCTGCCCTGCACGAAGTCGAAATTCGAGCAGCCCAGTTCGAGGATCCCCGAGAAGACGACCCTGCCGTCGCGGACGAAGGAGTCGCACTGGTACATCGTCCCTTCGATCAGCTCGTCCACCTCGTACTCGAACTCGCGCTCGTCGGACCGGATCCGCTCCGCGGCCTCGGCGAGGTCGCGGGCGTCGGAGACGACCGCGACGTTGAGGCTTCCCGCGGCCGCGGTCGGCTTGACGATCAGTGTGTCCGCGCCGAGCTCGGCCGTCAGCTCCCTGTGGTAGCCCTCGGGGTCGGCGACGGCCCGGGCGGTCGAGAAGCCCCGGTACCGGGGCAGGGCCCAGGGCATCCGCTCGGCGAGCGCCCGCTTCATGAGCACCTTGTCGCGGAACCGCTCGACGAGCTCCGGACCGTCCCCGACGATCCCCGTGCGCCGGCGGACGTGCGCGGTGGGCAGCACGTTGTCCTCCTGCTGGCACAGGAGCGCGACCCGCGCGGGGTCGCCGCCCGCCGCGGCGATCTCGTACCCGACGACCTCCGTCAGCTCGTCCACGTCGAAGGCGGGCTGGAGGTTGCGGAGCGTCCTTCCGGTGAGGCGGTGGACCTCGGAGACGTACGGGGCGAGCTTCGGGTGGAGGGCCTCGTCCGCGTGGAGGACGATCGAGAGGCGGGCCTGGGAGGCGGCCCGCTCGAGCGTCCGCTCGGTCGCGAATCCCAGGTACGCCTGGGAGATGAGCACGAGCCCTGTCTTCATCGGTTCTCCTCGGTGTAGTTCACGTTGATCCGGTGGAGCAGGCGGCTCTCCTCGACCTCGATGGTGGGACTGACTCCGACCCCCTGGTGCAGGGTGCTCATGTTGTCCCAGATCACCAGATCTCCGGGTTCGTAGCGGTGGGTGTACACCTCGAGCGCGGCCAGCAGCGTCTTCTCCAGCAGGTCCAGGGCCAGGGTGGAGCGTTCCTCGTCGATGCCCGCGATCTCCATGGCGCTTCCCGAGGTGGCGAAGAGGCTCGCCGCCCCGGTGACCGGATGCCGTTCCACCAGCCGGTGGCGGCTTCCGGTCAGGGTCCGGTGCTGCCGGTCCGACAGCTTCTGGTCCGGGGCGGATTCGTCGCGCAGCGCGTGCCGGTTGCCGAACCTGTGCACGACCTCGACTTCGAGGACGTCTCGCGGGTTCCGGCAGCCGAGCAGCCGCAGGAGCTCGGCGTCCTCTTCGATGAGGCGCAGGCCCCGGGTCAGGTCGAGGAAGCCGGTGCCTCCCGAGCGTTCGCAGGCGCGGACCGCGTAGAGCGACGTGGCGATGCCGAGGGCGGGCAGGTAGGACATGTCGCTGTGCCAGTAGGCGCCGCCGTCGAGGACGCCGGTCGGGGTGCCGTCCGGCAGCACATGATCCGAGATCTTCAGGACGTCCGGGAAGCCCGGCACGGTGAGGTCCTGCAGGACATGACGGACGGGGGCACCCATGGACTTCATGAACCCCAGGTAGGCCTCCGGTGAGAGGCTCTGCCCCCGGATCACCAGGACGCGGTGCTCGAACAGCAGTTCCTTGATCCGCGCCCTCTCGGCGGGGGTCGTGGAACCGCAGTCGACGTCGAGGAGCTCGCAAACGAAATCGTTGTGTCCCAGTGTGGTGGTCTTCATCGGGTTCGCTCCCGTCCGGCCAGGCGGCGGCAGGCCAGGGCCAGGTCGTCCCCGCTCACCGCGAAGGAGAACCTCAGCCGGGGCCGCTCCGGCGCCGTGGTGTAGAAGGTGTCGAGGGGAAGCGGCACCACGCCCGCGGAGTGCGCGAGCTCCAGTGCCAGGTCGGTGCCGGTCCGGCCGTCGCGGGGATGACGCGTCATGACGAAATGGCCGCCGTCCGGGACCACGGCGTCCAGCCCGGCGGCGGACAGGGCGTCCAGCAGCAGGTCGCGTTTCTCCCGGTACCGGGCGGCGGTGCGGTCGAGCCGGTCCCGGGTGACCGTCGAAAGGACCCTGGCCGCCGCGCGCTGGACGTGGTCCGGGGCGCAGTTCGACAGGTGCATGTGGGCGCTCTCCGCGTAGGGGTCGAGCTCCTTCGGGGAGAGGAGCCAGCCGATGCGGATGCCCGTCGCGGCGAAGGACTTCGAGGCCGCGCCGGCGATCGCGGCCCGTCCGGTGCCGAGGAGCCGCGCATAGGGCGCCGGCGCCGCCCCGTACCGGAAGTCCCGGTAGGAGTCGTCGAGGAGCAGGAAGCAGCCCGTCGCCTCGGCCAGGCCGATGACCTCCTGCCAGGACTCCTCGTCCAAGGTCAGGCCCGACGGGTTGTGCGGGGTGTTGAGCAGCAGGACCGCCCGCTCCCCCAGCGGCGCCAGGACCTCCCGGAGCCGTTCGTGGTCCAGCCGTGCCGTCTTCCCCGAGAGGTCCACCGGAACGGCGTACTGCTCCATTCCGGCGATCCGGGCCAACCCCGGATAGTAGGAGTAGAACGGCTCCAGCCAGACCACCGCGTCACGTCCCAGATCCGCGAGGCCGAGGAGCGCGGCCGCGAGCGACTCGGTGCACCCCGAGGTCACGAAGACGCCCTCGGCGTCGCACCGGTAGAGCGAGGCGATCGTTTCTCGCAGCACCGGGATGCCCCTGGTCTGGGTGTACTGGAAATGTGCTCCGGGCAATTCCGCGACGATCGCCGAGCGCCACTCGGCGTCGTGGACCGGCTCGGGAACGCCCTGGGCGAGGTTGACCGCGCCCAGCTCACCGGCCAGCGCGGACATCGACTGGTAGATCTGGATGACGTCCGCGGCGCGCATGGCCACCGGCCTCCACCTTCGAACACGGCGGCTGCCGACCGGCGGCAGCCGCCTTCCTCCCGGCCGGTCAGAGCGCGCCGACGGGCTGCCGGGTCGCGATGCGGTTCAGCCCCGCCCAGAACGCGTTCAGGGCGTCGAGCACCTCGGACGCGCCCTTGATGAGCTCCTCGCGGGAGGCGTCGTCCGTCGCCGCGGCCAGCAGGGCCTCCTGGATCCAGTCGACGTGGTTGGCCTCGATGAGGATGTGCAGGTAGAAGTAGTTGTAGTCCTCGTGCTCCCACCCGCTGTAGAGCCTGAACCCCTCGTAGAGGTTCACGATCATGGGGAAGCCGAACTCCTCGATGACGTAGTGCGCGCCGATCGCGTAGTTGGGCGACTCCTCCAGGAAGAGGCGGCGCAGACTCGCGACCAGCGCCTCGGCCTCCGGCTCGTGCTCGACCGTCCGGTAGTCCTCCAGCTCGACGCCGATCCCCGCGAGCGCCTTCTCGAACATCACGTAGTGGGGGTCGCCGCGGCCGTCGCCCAGCTCCGAGACCACGGTGCGGGAGAGCTTCAGCCGGATGAGCTCGTCGTCCACCCGGGGGGCCAGCCCCGACAGGATCTGGGGAAAGGTCCGGATGTAGAGGTAGTACTGCTGGAACACCTCCTTCACCGTCTCGAGCGGCAGCGGCTCCTTCTTGAAGGTGCGGTAGAACTCGTTGTCGTTGATCCCCGAGTCCTCCACCATCTGCTTGATCTTGTCGACGATCGCGGTGTCCTGCATGGGTGTTCCCTTCTCAGGTGGTCGCGCGCGGACCGCGCGCCAGTGCCGTGTTGGTGAAGATCAGAGCCGCGGAGGCCGCGACCACGATGGCCGGCGCGGCGGCGCTCCCCCAGGGCTGGACCGCGTACTCGGCGCCGAGCGCGATGACCGGGACCAGCGGTGTCGCCGCCGAGACCCGCACCGAGGGCAGGTGGGCTATCGCGTACTGGAGCAGGAAGGTCGGCAGGACCACGAAGACGACCGACAGCGCCAGGAGACGCCCGATCACCACCGGGTCGGACGCGAGCAGGCCGAGGACCTCATGCGCGCTGAAGGCTCCGGTCACCGCCAGGAGGAGCAGGAAGCGCGAACAAAGGACCGTGTTGGCCGAGACCCCCGTATCCCTGTGGAGCCGCGAGGAGCAGAAGATGTAGAAGCCGCCCGTCGTCCCTGCCACGAGCGCGAGGACGATGCCCGTCCCGACGGAGGGATTCGCCGACGGAGTGTCCGCCGTCGACACGACGCGCACGGCGATGAGCAGCACCAGCGCGGCCCCCGCCGCGAGCGCGCCCACGCGGACGGCCAGGCTGAACCGCTCACCCGCCACGAGACCGGCGACGAGGAACCCGACGAGGGCGACGGACCCCTGGTACACCGCCGACTCCACGGACGCCTCGATGCGCTGCAGCGCCATGAACATGAAGAGCCAGCTGGCCAGTGTCAGAACGTTGAGCAGCAGCACCTGCCCGCGGTGCGCCACCGCGAACCGCCACGCCGTCTTGACGCCTCTCCCGGCTCTGGCGGTGTAGACGGCCTGGGCCAGGACGAACGTGACGAAGGTCAGCGCGGGCCCGCTGATCCCCGTGAAGGAGAAGGAGACCCAGGTCGCCGAGACGGCCGTCGTCACGCAGTAGCCCGCGAGCGCGGCCATGGCCGGTCCGGCGTGCGTGCGGAGAGGCGAATCGGCGAGGAGCTGTACGCCGCCCACGTCAGGGCACCGCGATCTGTGCGGGGACCATCTCGTTCACGGCCCTGCGTCCCGCGCACGCCCCGGTCACGAACAGCCCGGAGTGGCCGGTCTGTCCGTCGGCGTCCGTCCACAGGTAGCCGTCCTCGTCCTTGGGCAGGGACCGGATCAGCTCGGAATCCGGGTACACGGGTTCGCATCCCGTCGCCCACACGACCGTCGAGGACTCCAGCGGCCATTCCTCGCGCCATCCGTCCTCGGAGACGACCGCGGGAACGTGGGGGTGCAGCGACGGACGGGAATGGCGGCCTATCTGGTGCCCGTTGTCGGCCGACCTGATATCGATCCTCATCCGGTCCCCGAACGGCTCGATGCCGCGGTAGACCAGGAAACGCACGCACATCCGGCCGCCGTCGCAGACCCGCTCGCGGTGACTGCTCTTGACCACCAGTTCACAGGTGAGCTGGGAGGGGGCCCGCCACGCGAACCTGTCCAGGGTCTCGCTCGGGTACATCCCGAGGTACCTGATGGCGAGCACGGTCACGGAGCCGCTGACGGAAGCGAGCAGCGAAGCCGTCTGCATGGCGGAGTTGCCGCTGCCGACCACGAACACCGGCCGGTTCCGGTAGTCGTCCGTCCTTCCGGACTGGACGTCGACATAGGCCTGGTCGTAGGTCCGCGCCCCCGCCCGCCGCAACCACTCCGGCGGCTGCCTGGGCCTGGTACCGGTCGCGAGGATCACGCAGGACGTCCGGAAGTCCAGCACTCCGACGGAGCCGCGCACCGACACGTCGAACCCCTCGGGCCCCTCGCGCAGGTCCGTCACGGTCCCTTGGCAGCGAACGGCGCCCGATCTGCGCAGGACGCTCTGCGCGTACTGATCGAACTCGGTCCCCGTCGGCTGGACGAAACCGGGGCTCGTGAGCGGCGGCAGCGCCCCGGCCTCCAGTTCGAGTTCGTGCGCGTAGGACTGGAGCCGGGAACTGCCGAGGAACGCCATCCCCGGCGCCCCCCAGTTCTCACCGATGACGAGCAGGTCCTCGGGGGCGGCGCCCGCGGCCAGGAAACGCTGCACCTGAAGCGTGGCCGCCGGCCCTCCACCAATGATGATCACCGGCCAGGAGCGTCTGTTCACCGCAGAATCACCTCGGTCACCGGACCCCTTTCGCTTGTGGGCACAGTAATCCGGAGACCTGGAGCGGAAAGCTCAATAGTGCGCATGGGCGGTGCGCGTTCGTTCATCGACGCGTCGGTGGTGGAGGGTCGCCGTCTTCCGTCCCATCGGCGCGACGGGCCTTCCGGTATTCCTCCCATGCGATCTGCTGCCACTGCTCCAGCCGCTCGATCAGGCCGGGGTCCTCGATGGCCGGGTGTTCGCCCGGCGGCGGGGGCGGCACCGAGGAGGTGACGAGGTCGTAGAAGAAGCGGCACGCCTCGCCCTCGTCGGTGAAGCGACGCATCGTGGTGTACTCGCCGCGCTCGCGGAGCCCGACGGCCCAGCTCCCCTCTTCTCTCCTGAGGTAGAGGAGGTCGCCGGGCCGTCGGGCGAGCTCGTGCACGCCCTCGATCTCGTACTCTCGCAGGCCTGCGCGGGTCAGCGCCGCCTCAAGGTCGTGACGGTCCACCCTGTCAGTAGACCCGCTCCAGATACCCGTTGTCCGCGAGCCACTTCGTGGTGAGCGGGTCGGGCGCCGTCGGGTCGGAGATGTAGGAGCGTGTGAGGACGTACTGCAGCCCCTTGCCCGGCTGCTGGAACGCCGGTATGGCCGGTCCAGCGTCTACGAAGAAGCTCCGGGTGACGCGGTACAGGTGGTAGCCGCACAGGTGAGCCCGGTCGTCGTCGCGCGTGTTGAGGTTGCTCGGCGGCAGCGCGCGGGACCCGAACGACGCCCCTGCGGGTGAGAGGAACCTGCCGTTCTCCGAACCGAAACGGTCGAGATATTGGCCGACGCGAAGCGTCGTCTTGTATCGCGCCAGACGGCTGTTGATGTCTCGGAGCTGACGGGCGAATCCGTCATCCGGCGGATACCGCCAGTCAGGAGACGGGGTCTTGTTCTCGTCCCAGTACTGGTACAGGAAACGCGAGGGCGGAAGTTTGCCATAGCGGTTGTAACCACGCAGCAGATACCCGAAATACCCCTTGCGCGGGAGACGCGCGGGACCCAGCCGCCAATCCCCCAGGACATAGGGCGGTCCGCAGACCCGCGCCTCGGCGCGGATCGCGTTCCTGACGGCCATCGCGACGGCCTTCTCGGTCGTCGGCACGGCCTTCCGCCGCCCCGGCTCGTGGGAGCAGGCCTCCGCCCGCTTGATGATCTCCGCTGGGCTCGCCGCACTGGGCGCGGCGCACACTCCCTCGCGGGGCGCCCCCGCACCGTCGGGACGGGCGGAAGCCGCGGTCCCCGTCAGTGTGACGACGAGGCCGAGGGCCGCGGCCGAAGTGACGCCGCGACGAAAGACCCGCATTCGTTCTCCTGATATGTCGGTGATTCTCGTCTTTCACGGATAAGGGCATTCCGCGAACATGGCACCCGACGCTTTGTCGAATTACACGTCCGATATCCGGAAATTCCTGTTCGGAGCAATGAAACTCGCTCGACGAACTGTCGGTACCCATCGGCCGATCAGCCGATCATCCACCCCGGTAATCAGAGAGCAAAACCCAAAGACCAAACCACAGAACACCAGGAGAACCGCCGGAAAATCTCCCGGCAGAAACGACCGGAACAAATCCGATGACCCGGGCCGGCACCATTTTCCTGCCGAAATGGCCGACGGCCGGGCATCCGCAATAGAGTCAGGCGCCGAAGGCGCCGGAGACGCGGAGGGCGGCCACCTGGGAGTCGTCGTAGCCGAGAACGTCGCGGAGGATCTCTTCGGTGTGCTCGCCGGCCGCGGGAGCGGGGCGAGGGGCCGCGGGAGGTGCTTCGCCGACGACGCGGACGGGGAAGGGGAGCTGGTCGGCGACGAGGCGGTCGGCGCTCTGCCAGGGCATGCGGTCGGCGAACTGGGGGTCGGCCGCGATGGTCTCGGGGGTGTTGACCGGGCCGAGGGGGACGTCATGGGCCAGACCGAACTCGACCCATTCGGCGGTGGTGCGGGTGGCGAAGACGGCGGCCAGCTCGTGGCGCAACGCCAGATCGCCGCGTGCGTGGTCCGCGAGTTCCTCTCCCGGGGCGGCCTCGAAGAGATCCACGCGGCCGACGGCCTCACAGAAGTTCCGCCAGAACTTGCGCTCGGAGGCCATGAAGATGACGTGGCCGTCCTTGGAGGCGTAGAACTGGTAGCGGACGCCCTCGTCCATTCCTCCGGTGCCGGGCGGGCGGCGCTCGAAGCCGTCGGTGGGGTTGCCCGTCACCTCGGTCTCGGGGCGGGTGTAGGCGCGGTGGCCCTCGCTGCGCAGCCAGTCGAAGGCGGCGGCGGCGTCGGACTGGGCGACTTCCAGGTGGCAGCCCTGGCCGGTCTCGCGGGCGCGCAGGACGGCGGCGAGGACGGCGGCGGTGCCGAAGAGCGGGCCGGCGGTGATGCCGATGGACGTGTGGTCGGGGATCGAGGGCAGGCCGCCGGGTCCGGGGACGGGCGCGACGGTGCCGGCCCAGGCGTCGTAGGCGATGCCGTGGCTGGGCAGGTCGCGGTAGGGGCCGGTCATGCCGTAGCCGGAGATGGTGAACATGACGACCTCGGGGTTGACCTCGCGGAGCCTGGCGTAGCCGAGGCCGCGGCGGTCCAGGCCGCCGGGGCGCATCGCCTCGACGACGACGTCGGCTTTGGCGACCAGTTCCAGGAAGGTCTCCTGGCCCGCCTCGGTGCGCAGGTCCAGGACGATACTGCGCTTTCCGCGGCTGATGTGCAGGTGCAGGAGCGAGTTCCCCTGGATGATGGGCCAGCTCATCGAGCGGATGTAGTCGCCGGACGGCGGCTCGACCTTGATCACGTCGGCGCCGAGGTCGGCGAGCGGGGTGGAGACCGCGCCGGGGCCGAGCATCGAGCACTCGACCACGCGCAGTCCGGACAGCAGCCGGGTTCCTTCGGCGTGGGACATGGGAGCCCTCCTGGAGAGAAATTATTTATTATATTAAAACTACGAACAGTCTTGGAGGAGAGCCCATGACCCGTCACGCATCGGTGCCAGGCCTGGACGTCGAGACCGACGACACCGGAGTGCTCCGGCTCGTCCTGAACCGGCCGGGACGGCGCAACGCGCTCGACGACACGTCCATGGAAGGGCTGATCAGGACCCTCGAGGCGGCCTCCACCGACGACGGGCTGCGGGCGATCCTGCTCACCGGGGCGGGCGACGACTTCTGCAGCGGCTTCGACATCATCGGACGCAACAAGCGGGGCGAGGACGCGGCACGGCCCCGGACCGGCAGCATCCAGCGGCGCATGCCCGTCCAGGCCAACCGGCTGATCCCGCTGCTGCTGGAGATCCAGCTGCCCGTGGTGTGCGCGGTGCGCGGCTGGGCCGTCGGGATCGGGGCCCAGCTCGCGCTGGCCTCGGACTTCACCGTCGCCGCCGAGGACGCCGTCTTCTGGTACCCGTTCCTGCGCCGCGGCTTCACCCCCGACTCCGGCAGCACCTGGCTGCTCCCCCGGGTCGTGGGCGCGGCACGGGCCCGCGAGCTGCTCATGCTCGACCGCAGGTTCGACGGCGTCGAGGCCGCCGAGTGGGGCATCGCGTACAAGGCCGTCCCCTCCGACGAGGTGGCCGAAGCCGCCGAGGCGCTGGCGGCCGGGCTGGCGGCCGGTCCGACCGTGGCGCTGGGCCTCACCAAGAGCCTGCTGGCCTCGGCCCCGGACCACGATCTGCGCCGGCACCTCGGCGACGAGGCGTACGCGATGGAATTGAGCTCCCGCAGCCCCGACTTCCGCGAGGGCATGAAGGCCTTCGTGGAGCGTCGTGCGCCGGAGTTCGGCGGGCTGTAGGAGCTCACGCGTCCGGTCAGTCGGTCTTCCAGCGCGGTTCGCGCTTCTCGGCGAAGGCGGCGGGGCCCTCGGCCTGGTCCGGGTGGCCCCACAGGCCGGTCAGCTCCGCCGCGCCCGCCCGGCACGCGTCGGTGAGGCCGTGCTCCAGCGCACCCCACAGGGCGCGCTTGGTCGCCGCGAGGGCGGCGGGCGAGTTGCGGGCGATCTTCTCGGCGAGTTCCTGCGCTGCCTCGTGCAGCCGCTCCGGCGGGTCGACGACCTCGCTGACCAGGCCGAGTTCCAGCGCCCGCGCCGCGCCCATCCGCTCGTACCTGCCGACGAGCGCCATCCGGAAGACGGCCTCGGCGGGCATCTTGCGCATCAGCGCGATGGTCTCGATCGCGCTGACCTGCCCGACGGAGACATGCGGGTCGGTGAAGGACGCGTCCGAGGCGGCCAGGACGATGTCGGCGTCGGCCACGAAGTGCAGGCCGCCTCCGGCGCACACCCCGTTCACCGCGGCGATGACCGGTTTGTCGATGCCGAGCTGCCAGCTGGTGAAGCCCAGGTCCCATGCCTCCACCGACTCGCGGTAGCGCTCCATTCCGATGCCGTCGGTGGCCAGCTCCATCACGTCCGCGCCGGTCTGGAAGGACTTCCCGTTGGCGGCGTTGACGATGACCCGGACCTCCGGGTCCTGCGCCAGCTCCGTCCAGGCCCGGCGGAGTTCGTCCCGCATCGCGTTGTTCATCGCGTTGCGGACCTCCGGCCGGTTGAACACCAGCCAGCCGACGCGGCCCCGGCGGGAGACCTCCAGGGTCTGGTAGCTCATCGACTCTCCGTTTCCTTGGATTCTTCGGGGGATCCGTCGAGGCTCGCGACGAGTGCGCGTCGGAGCACCTTGCCTATCTCCGTGCGGGGGAAGTCGGCCACGAAGCGCACCGCCACCGGCACCTTGTAACCCGCGAGGTCCTCGCGGAGGAAGGCGAGCAAGGCCGCCTCTTCCGGCCGCTCCTTCCCTGCGGCGACCCGCACCCAGGCCACGGGCACCTCGCCCAGGCGGGCGTCCGGCACCCCGGCGACGCAGGCGTCGGCGACCGCCGGGTGGCGGCGCAGCGCGGCCTCCACCTCCTGCGGGACGATCTTGAGTCCGCCCCGGTTGACCATGTCCGAGACCCGGCCTTCGATCCACAGGAAGCCGTCGGCGTCCAGACGGCCCAGGTCTCCGGTGCGCAGGAAGCCGTCGACGACCCGGTCGGCGGGAAGATCCGCCTCGTTGGCGAACGGCGAGCGGATCCAGATCTCACCGACCTCGTCCGGCGGGGGCTCGTGGTGCTCGGAGTCGAGGACGCGGATCTCGACGCCCGGATGGGCGCGGCCGACCGCGCCCAGCTTGCTCTCGCCGAACTCCCGGGTGTCCGAGGCGGTCCAGCCGACGACCTCGCCGCCCAGCTCGGTCTGGCCGTAGGAGTTCAGCACGCCGACGCCGAACCGGTCCCGGAAGCGCCGTGCCTGGTCGGGGACGAGGGGCGCGGTCACCGAGCGGACGAACTTCAGCTTTCCCAGGTCCTCCACCCGGGGGTCCTCCAGCAGCATCGTCATCATCGCGGGCGCCAGGATCGTGGACCTGAGCTCGAAGCGCCGCACCAGCTCGGCGTAGTCGACCGGGTCGAAGCGGTCCAAGAGCACCACGGGCGCGCCGAGCCGGAAGGAGAACAGCGCGTTCCAGGAGCCCGCCCACAGCGCCTGCGAGGTGGGGATGAGGTTGGGCATCGGCGGTCGGCCGTCGCCCTTCGCCTTGCCGCCGCGCAGCTTGGCGATGACGGTGTCGATGCCGTCGCGGACGCCCTTGTGGCTCAGCACGACGGGCTTGGAGTCCCCGGTGGTGCCGGACGTCCGCATGATCAGCGCCTCGTCCTCGCCGAACCGGCGCTCCTGCGGCTCGGCGGCCGGGCGGAGGGCGGTCCAGCGGCCGGGAGTCTCCTCCGCCAGCACGCCGATTCCCTCCGGCACCCGACCGGCCTGCTCCGGTCCGGCGACGACCAGCGCCGGCCGCTGGGCGAGGAGTTGGGCGCGCACTTCGGTGTCGGTGAGCCGGGCGTTGACGGGGACGTAGACGCCTCCGGCCAGCCAGGTCGCGAACATCGCAGTGATCGCGCGCACCCCGTCGTCCACCAGGCAGGCGACGGGCAGTCCGGCCACCGGTCCGAGATGCCCGGCCAGTGTCTTCACCGCCTGGACGAGTTCGCCTCGGGTGCGCGAACCGTCCTTCCAGTGCAGGACGGGGGTGTCGGCGGGATCGTCGTGGTCCAGCAGGAAGGCCGCGAGGCCCCCGTTCTCGGGGCCGCGCCCCGGTCCGTTCACATCAGGCCCCTTTCGGTGAGCAGCGCGGCGAGCCGTTCGGTGTGCTCCTCGGGGCGGCCGAGGAGTTCCCGGCTGGTCCAGGCCCGTTTGAAGTAGAGGTGGGCGTCGTGCTCCCAGGTGAAGCCGATGCCGCCGTGGAGCTGGATGTTCTCGGCGGCGACGGCGACGTAGGCCTCCGAGCAGGAGATCCGCGCCACCGACGCCACCACCGCCAGGTCTGGCAGTCCCGGCAGCCGGACCGCGGCGTGGGGGTCGAGGGCGACCGCGGCGGCCTGCGCCGCGGCTTCTGCTGCACTTCGTGCTGACTCGACCTGGATGAGCAGGCTCGCCGCCTTCTGCTTGAAGGCCTGGAAGCTGCCGATGGGGCGGCCGAACTGCACGCGGGTCTTGCCGTACTCGACGGCCATCTCCAGACAGACGGCCGCGCCGCCGGCCTGTTCGGCGGCGAGCATGGCGCGGGCGATGTCGAGGGCTTTCTTCATCGCTCCGGTCGCGTCGCCCTCACCCAGCCGGGTCGCGGGAGCGTCCTGAAAGGAGATCCTGGCCTGTCTGCGGGTCTGGTCGAGGGTCGTCAGCGGGGTCACGGTGACGCCCGGAGCGTCCGCGGCCACGGCGTAGACGGCCGTGCCCTCTTCGGTGCGGACGGGCACCAGGACCACATCGGCCGCCGCGCCGTCCACCACGAAACCGACGGCTCCCGATAGAACAGGCGTACCGTCCCGGTGCCCGATCTTCACCGCACCGACTTCGACCAGCGAACGGCCGGAGGTGTCGGTCGTGGCCACCGTGACGATGAGGGAGCCGTCGCACAAACCGGGCAGGTAGCGCTTGTGCGCCTCGGCGTCACCGAGGGCGAGCAGCAGAGGGACGGCCAGTCCGGCGGTGGCCAGCAACGGAGCGCACAGCAGGGTGCGTCCGGCCTCCTCGAACACCGCGCCGAGCTCCACTGCGGAGAACCCGCCGCCTCCGTACTCCTCGGGCACCATGAAACCGGCCAGGCCCAGCTCGCGGCACAGCCGCAGCCACGTCGCACGGTCCCAGCCGTCCTCGCTCGCCATCCGGGCGCGAACCTCCGAGGAGGGCGACAGGGCGGTGAGCGCCTCGCGGACGGACTCGCGCAGCAGCCTCAGTTCGTTCTCGTCCATCAGCGCTCCCGCGCGAACCGGTCGATGGTCGCGTCGAACGCCGCCTCCAGGGTGGTGGCGGAGCCGGGCGGGTCGGGCAGGTGGACCGGGCCGTGTTCCCGGCTGGGCAGCAGCACGGTCGCCGATGCCGGGGAGGTGACCTCGCCGCGCTGATTGCGGGTGCGCAGCTCCAGGTCCACGGCGGGGCGGTCGCCTTCGGCGAGGTACTTGCGGACGACCTCGCCCTCGACCCACTGGACGTCGCCGACGTAGTTGAACTTGCGGAACTCCACGCGGAGCCGCCACAGCCAGGCGTCGTCGCCCATCCAATCGGTGCAGGCGTGGATCAGCCAGGTCTCGCGCATCCGGCCGTAGTCGAACGTCGTGGGGTTGCCGGACTTGCGGGCGAACGCCGGGTCCCAGTGCACGCGCTGCATCGCGTCCGGGACGCCCAACTCGTCGCGGTGGTAGAAGCGCGGGACGCGTTTGCGGTTGTGGTGGGCCAGCCGCAGCGGGGCCACGTTGTACATGCCCATGCCCATGCCGACGTGCCAGCAGACCATGTCGGTGACGGTCAGCGGCCCCTTCACCAGGGGGCTGATCTTCTGGCCCTCCTCAACGTCCTCCCACCAGCGCGGCTCGGCACCCCGCGGCTTCTCCGCCTCGTACTGGGCGTCGAGTTCGGCGATGCGCTCCTCGGTCCAGGGCTCGATGGCGACGTCGTCGTACTTCTTGCGGGCGCGGGCCTTCTCCCGCTCGGTGCGGTACATCATGCGGTACTGAGCGCCGAGAAGGGTGCCGTCGTCGGCCTGGAAGGCCTGAGCCGTCCACTCCTGGACGCCCCGGCCGCCGAACTCGCTGGGCTTGTCCACCACGCCGACCAGGGCGGTCCGCCGGAAGACCCGGTGGCCGGGGGTCAGCGGGGCCCACCACTCGCGTTCACTGGCCGCGTAGAAGGCGTGCACTCCGCGCAGCGGGTCGCCCTTGAGCTCGGGCTGGCGGGCCAGTTCCTCCTCGGTGAGGGTGTCCTCGCCGATCAGGCTGTCGCCGCCGACCAGGGCGGGCGGGGCGATGGAGCCCTTCCATCGGGTGCCCGCAGCGTAGGCCGGGTCCGACCACAGCGGGTTGTCGTCGCCGTAGGCCCAGGCGATGTGCCGGAAGGCGTCCTCGCCGGGGCGCCGGTAGTGCGGCGGAGCCGGGTAAAGCTGCGGAACGCCGATGCGGGAGCGCAGCCGCGCCACCCCTTCGTCGGTGATCTTCCCAGTCGTCAAGCTCTGTCTCCTCGGCTCACGGCCCTGCCCTCTCCCATGATAGGGATATCAAATATAAACTATGCGCGAAACGGCGTGAAGCACAGGGAGGCCGGTCGAGAATGAGCGAGACCCTGCTGGTCGAGCGGCACGGGCCCGTCGGCTGGCTGATCTTCAACCGCCCCCGGGTCGGCAACGCCATGGACGCCGAGATGATGGCCGCCCTCCCCGAGGCCTGGCGCGCGCTGGACGCCGATCCGGACGTGCGCGCGATCGTCGTCACCGGCGAGGGCAGGGCCTTCCAGACGGGCCTGGACGTCGTCCAGCTCAACCGCGATCCCGCCGCGCTCCGCGAGATGTCGCGCCGGACGAAACGCGCCGAACTCCAGCTGACCGCCTGGCACCTGGGCGTCGCCAAACCCGTGGTCACCGCCGTCAACGGCGTCTGCGCCGGCGGCGGCCTCCACTTCGTCGTCGACTCCGACCTCGTCATCGCCTCGGAGAAGGCCTCCTTCCTCGACCCCCACGTCTCGGTCGGACAGGTCAGCGCCTTCGAGACCATCGCCCTGGCCCGCCGGGCGTCCTTCGGCCCCGTCGCGCGTATGGCCCTAACCGGGGCGCACGAACGCGTCACCGCCGCCGAGGCCCTCCGCCTGGGCTGGGTGAGCGAGGTCGTCGCCCCGGAGGAGCTGCGCCCCGCCGCCCAGCGGCTGGCCGAACACATCGCGGGCAACGACCCCGAAGCCGTCGCCGCCACCAAACGGGCGCTCTGGCGGGCCCTGGAGACCGGGCTGAGCGAGGCCCGGGGCCTGAAGCGGCGTCCTGCCCCGTTCCCTCAAGAACAGAGGAAGTAGGAGATGAGCGAGATTTCCTCCCTGGCCGAGTGCCGCGACGACGAGGAGGTACGGGCGGCCGTCGCCGGGTGGATCGCCCGCGAGGTGCCCGAGACCTGGCGGGAGGCGGGCGAGCGGGGCGGGCCCAGCCTGGTGCGCACCGTCCGGACGCCGGAGCAGTACCGCCAGTGGTACCCGGCGTTCGCCCGCAGCGGGCTGGTCGTGCCGCAGTGGCCGGTGGAGTACGGAGGACTGGGCTGGTCGAGGAGGCTCGCGCAGACCGCGGAACGGATGCTGGCGCCCTACCACCTGCCGAGGCTCAACCCGCTGGGGCTGAACCTCACGGCGGCGGCCCTGTTCGCGCACGGCACCCACGAGCAGCGGCTGCGCTTCCTGCCGAAGATCGTCGCCAACGAGGAGGTCTGGTGCCAGCTCTTCAGCGAGCCCGGCGCCGGCAGCGACCTGGCCTCGCTGGCCACCCGGGCCGAACGCGACGGCGACGGCTGGCGCGTCACCGGCCAGAAGGTCTGGACGACCTGGGCGCACCTGGCGGACTTCGGAGTGCTGCTGGCCCGCACCGACCCCGACGCCCCCAAGCGCAAGGGCATCACCTACTTCCTCATCGACATGCGCCAGCCCGGCGTGGACGTCCGCCCGCTCCCCCACATCGGCGGTGAGATCGACTTCAACGAGGTCTTCCTCGACGGCGCCTTCGTTCCCGACTCCCAGCGGATCGGAGAGGTCGACGACGGCTGGCGCGTGGCGCGGGCGACGCTCAGCGGCGAACGCCAGATGGTCTCCGGCTCCGGTTCCGGCGGCGTCGACAGGATCGGCGGCTCGGGCAGCCGCCGCCTGATCAACCTCGCCCGCGAACGCGCCGAACGAGGGCTCCCTTACGGCTGGGACGACGCGGGGACCAGGCACGAACTCGTCCGGCTGTGGTGCGAGGAGCAGATCCGCGGCTGGACGAACATGCGCGTCCGCGCCGGCCTCAGGGCAGGGCTGCCTCCCGGCCCGGAGAGCTCCATCGGCAAGGTCCACGGATCGGAGCTCAACCAGCGCATGCAGGCCGCCGCCGCGCGGATGCTCGGCCTGGGCGCCACCGCCTGGGAGGGCGCCGGCACGGACCCCGCCGCCTACGCCGAGAGCATGCCGCCGGAGGTGCGGGGCATGCTCCGCAGCCGCGCCAACACCATCGAGGGCGGCACCAGCGAGGTCAACAAGAACATCCTCGCCGAGCGGGTGCTCGGGCTGCCCAAGGAGCCCGACCCGTGGGAGGGCAGGCCCTGGCGCGAGGTGCCCCGCGGCTGAGCCCCGCGACACGTCCAGCATCCAGCGACAAGAGCCGAGAAGAATGAGGTGTCGGGCCACATGGACGACAACGACGTCAAAGAGATCGTCGACGCGGTGCGCATCCTGGTGCGGGAGCGGGTGGTCCCCCGTGAAGCCGAGATAGACGAGACCGACGAGCTGCCCGCCGAACTGCGGGACGCCGCGACCCGAATGGGCCTGTACGGTTTCGCGGTCCCCGAGGAGTACGGCGGGCTCGGCCTGTCCATGGCGCAGGAGGCGCGGCTCGTCATGGAACTCGGCTACACGACGCCCGCGTTCCGCTCGCTGTTCGGCACCAACAACGGCATCGCAGGACACGTCCTCATGGAAGGCGGCACCGAGGAGCAGAAGAAGGCGCACCTGCCCCGGCTGGCGTCCGGCGAGTGGACCGCCTCCTTCGCCCTCACCGAGGACGAGGCCGGCTCGGACCCCGCGGGCCTGAAAACCTCCGCCCGCCAGGTCGACGGCGGCTACGTCCTGTCCGGGAGCAAGCGGTACATCACCAACGCCCCGGTCGCCGATGTCTTCATGGTCTTCGCCCGGCACGGGGAGAAGGAGAAGGCGTCCCGCGACATCTCGGTCTTCCTCGTCCCCGCCGGCACTCCCGGCCTGACCGTCGGCCCGAAGGACCGCAAGATGGGCCAGCACGGCGCCTGGACGGCGGAGGTGCACCTGGAGAACGTCCGGGTGCCGCAGGACTCTCTGATCGGCGGTCCGGAAGGCCGCGGCGAGGGCTACATCACGGCGATGCGCTGCCTGGCGCACGGCCGCCTGCACATCGCCGCCCTGTGCGTCGGGATGGCCCAGCGCCTGGTGGACGAGACGGTCTCCTACGCGCTGGAGCGCAGGCAGTCGGGGCGGCCGATCGCGGAGTTCCAGCTCATCCAGGGCCTGATCGCCGACTCCCAGACCGACCTGTACGCGGCGCGTTCCCTGGTGATGGAGGCCTCCCGCGCGTTCGACGACGGCTCCGACACCCGGATGGGTCCTTCCTGCGCCAAGTACTTCGCCAGCGAAGCCGTCGGCCGCATCGCCGACCGCGCCGTCCAGGTCCACGGCGGCGCCGGATACATGCGCGGCGTCGCGGTCGAACGCTTCTACCGGGACGCTCGCCTGTTCCGCATCTACGAGGGCACCAGCCAGGTCCAGCAGGTCGTCATCGCCCGCCAGTCCCTCCTTCCGGACCGGTGAGGTGTCGGTACCGGGAAGCCCGAGCGTGAGCGACCCAATTTAGCTTGAATCCACAGTCAATTGAATGTAGTTTCCACTCCATGGAAAATGCGGGGAAGCGCTCCTACCGCATGGGTGCTCGGGCCGCGGCGGTGGAGGCCACGCGGGCGCGGATCCTGGAGGCCGCGCTCGGGCTGTGGATGCGGCGATGGAACGACGAGGTCACGCTGCAGGACATCGCCGATGAGGCGGACGTGTCGGTGCAGACCATCGTCAACCACTTCGGCGGCAAGGACGGGCTCGCCGACGCCGCCGCCGACCTGGTGGCGTCCCAAACGGCGGACTTCCGGCAGGCGCCGACCGGCGACGTCAAGGCGATCGTGGCCGTGCTGTTCGAGGACTACGAACAACACGGCGACGCCAACGTGTTGTGGATCGCGCAGATCGACCGCGTCCCGGCGGCCGCCCGCGCCGCCGCCCACGCGCGCGCCCAGCATCGGGCGTGGCTGGAGCAGGTCTTCGCCGACCGCCTTCCGGCCCCGGGCCCCGCCCGCGAGCACGCGCTGGCCCTGCACTACGCCGCCACGGACCTCTACCTGTGGAAGTTGTGGCGGCGAGACCTCGGGCTGTCACGCCAGGCCGCCGAACGCGCCATGTGCGACCTGCTGCACTCGATCGACCCGCGAAAGGGAAACAATGAGTAAGGACTTCTTGTTCGCGCTGTGGGCAGGCGGCGGAGCCGTGCCGCCCGCCCTCTCCGTCGCCCGTGCGCTGCGCGAACGCGGCCACGGCGTCCGGGTGCTGGCCGACAGGTCCCTGCACGACGAGGTCGCCGCCGCCGGCGTGGAGCCGGTCGACTGGACGACCGCGCCTCAGGGCGACACCTCCGATCCGGCCAAGGACATCATCAAGGACTTCGAGGCCCGCACGCCGCTGGGCGAATTCGCGCGGCTGCGGGACCGCATCGTCTGCGGGCCCGCGGCCGACTACGCCCGGGACACCCTGGCGGAGCTGCGCGCCCATCCCGCTGACGTGCTGGTCACCGAATATGTGCTGCTCGGCGCGCTCACCGCCGGCGAGGCCGCCGGCGTCCCGGTCGCCTCACTCGTGACGACCCTCTACCCGCTCCCCACCCCAGGAGGCCCGCCGTTCGGCCTGGGACTCGAACCCGCCACCGGCCCGCTCGGGCGCCTGCGCGACCGGCTCCTGACAGGGATGACCGTCAGGCCGTGGGCGAAGGGGTTGCCGGCGCTCAACGGCGCCCGCACCGCGAACGGCCTCCCGCCGGTGGATGCGGTCATCGACGCGTTCGACCGCGTCGACCGCTGCCTCGTCCTCTCCCCTCGCGCGCTGGACCACCCCAGACGCCCCTTCCCCGCCCACGTGCACCACGTCGGAGCACGACTCG
The DNA here is from genome assembly GCF_039871655.1 of Actinocorallia sp. B10E7. NCBI lineage: Bacteria > Bacillati > Actinomycetota > Actinomycetes > Streptosporangiales > Thermomonosporaceae > Actinocorallia > Actinocorallia sp. B10E7. The sequence continues at coordinate 76,078 of NZ_JBDPLZ010000003.1, read as the reverse complement.
ACGACCCCGCCTGGGCCGGGAAACAGGAGCCGGAACTGCCGTCGGGCGACGCGCCACTGGTACTGGTCAGCCTGAGCTCGTCGTTCATGAACCAGCACCGGCCGCTTGAACGTATCGCCGAGGCCCTCGGCACGCTGCCGGTGCGCGCTCTGCTGACGACCGGCCCCGCGGTGGACCCGGCGACGATCCGCGCACCGGGCAACGTCCTGGTCACCGCGGCGGCACCGCACAGCGCCGTGCTGCGCCACGCCGCCGTGACGATCACCCACGCAGGCCACGGGACGGCCGTCAAATCCCTGGCCGCCGGCGTGCCGCTGGTCTGCATCCCACAGGGACGCGACCAGGGCGAGGTGGCACGGCACGTCGAGCGCACCGGCGCGGGAGTCACCGTGAGCAAGAGCGCCCCACCCCGCACGATCGCACGCGCGGTCGACCGCGTCCTCAACGACCCTTCCCACCGGCGTGAAGCCCAGCGCATGGCCGCCGAGATCGCCGCCGAAACGGCCACCGACAAAGCGGTGGCCGAACTCGAGGCCCTCGCCGAGCGAGAACAGAAAAACCATAATTTCAAGAAGAAATATATTAATTAGCAAGACATTCACGGGGCATTGACCCCGTGGACATTTATTCGACAGAAATCCTGTTGAATACCTGCTATTCCAGCGGCAATCATTCAGAGGCCTTCGGACGTTTTATGTTGGTATTTAACGTCCGCGCTCATGGACCTCAGAAAAATCCTGACAGGAATCGCGGCGCTGGCGTTCGCGGGCGGGACCCTGACCGCCGTCACCACCTCGGCTCCGGCCTCGGCCGCACCCGGCGACGTGATCGTCTCCGAGACCTTCTCCGGCGGAACCCTGCCGTCCGGCTGGAACGCGGTCGACGGCACCTGGTCGGTGCAGAACGGGCGACTGGTCGGGACGGCCGCCAACGGCGCCAACAACAAGATCACCTTCGGGCGCAAGCTGAACGACTTCCGGTTCGAGGCCGACGTCCGGTTCGACAGCGTCGTCAGCACGAGCCGTTGGGCGGCCCTCGGCCTGGACGTCCCCGCGAGCGGAGCCACCCCCTGGTGGATCGCGACCATGCGCAGCGGGAGCACCGCGTCCAACGGGCTGGAGTTCGCCCAGCGCACCACCGCCAACACCTGGAACGTCACCGACACCGCCGCCGCGCCCTATGCCGCGGGCACCGGACGGAACGTCAAGGTGTCCATCGAGGTGCACGGCACCCAGGCCCGCTGGAGCTTCGACGGCACCGAGGTGATGCGCACCAGCAGCCTCGTGCGGTCGGCGAACGGCGGGCAGGCCCTGTTCGTCAACGGCGCGACCGTCTCCTTCGACAACATCAAGATCACCGAACTGCCGCGGAACGCCCACCTGCGCTCCTCCGGCGCCCCCGTCACCGTCATCGCCCACCGCGGCGCGTCGGCGGCGGCCCCCGAGAACACCCTCGCAGCCCAGGACCTCGCCCTGCGCGCCGGCGCCGACCTCATCGAGAACGACGTGCAGCCCAGCTCCGACGGCGTCCCGTTCGTCCTGCACGACAGCACCGTCGACCGCACCACCGACGGCACCGGCGCCATCCGCAACCGCACCTCCGCCTACCTCAAGACCCTGGACGCCGGCTCCTGGTTCTCCCCCCAGTACGCGGGAGAGAGAATGCCGACCCTCGCCGAGCAGCTCGCCGACCTGCGCGCCCGCGGCGGCAGGCTCCTGCTGGAGATCAAGGGCTCCCACACCAAGGCCCAGGTCGCCAAGATCATCGAAGTGATCCGCGCCCAGCAGATGACCCCCCACGTCTTCGTCCAGAGCTTCGACACCGCCTCCCTGCGGTACGTCCGCGAACTCGCCCCCGAACTCCCCCTCGGCCTGCTGCGCAGCACCCTCGACGCCGACCCCGCCGCCGTCGCCGCCGACCTCGGCCTGACCGCCTACAACCCCAGCGCCTCCGCCCTCCTCGCCCGCCCCTCCGCCATCACCGCCCTCCACAACGCCGACATCGCCGTCATGGCCTGGACCTCCGACTCCCCCACCCAGTGGACCTCCCTCGAAGCCGCCGGCGTCGACGGCATCATCACCAACAAGCCCGCCGACCTCGTCGCCTGGAACCAGAACTGACCCATACGGCCCCCGGCACGAGAACCGGCCGGGGGCCGATGACGGCTCAGCCGGGAACCGGGTCACATGCGGTTCGAGGGCACTGACCGGCGGACGCGGTGTGGCGGGGGAACCAACGGGTGCGGTGAACTCCGCCAGGTCGCGGACGCGCTGGCACGGCTCCTCTCAAACCAGAGTCATCGGGGTGCCTCCGCGGTTCAGGGATTGCATCCGGTCCTGGCTCGTCAGTCGGACGACGAGACCATACTCATGTGAGATTCTCGGCCCAAACAAAGCGACCATTTGCATAGGTGAATTGAGTTAGCTTACGAAAGTCGTGTCTCAGCCACCGCAAACGCGGCCGTTCGCACACGTAGACGCGCCGAACAACCAGCTGTACCAGCGGGTGATGCGCGTCTCCGCGTTCGCCAAGCGCCGCTTCATCGTCCATCTCCGACCCGAGGACATAGCCGAGGCTCTCAGGCAGGACGGCGGATCCCGGTCGGAGGCGAGCAGGTCCTGACGGTGTCGCTCCCGCTGTTCGCGGCGGCCTCCCCCAGTACCATTCGGCGCACCCGCACGTGCCCCGCCTGGTCGCGCTCGACGAGGCGTTCGCCGGCGTGGACGACGCCCTCAAGAAGTGCTGGGGCTGCTGGCAGCTTCCGACCTGGCGGCGAATCGGGCTGGGCTGTCGGCGGCCGAGAAGCAGAGATCGACGCCGAGTGGCCGACTGGGGTCTCGCCTGGACGGCGCCCGATCAAGACGGTCCTTCAGCTTGGTCGATCTGCGAGCGCACTTCTGCGGCTAGGGGCGATGAGACATCCTCTAGCAGGGCGAAGGCGCGCCGCAGATGGCGGACCCCTTCCTCCCGTCGGCCGAGTGCGAGGGAGAGGTCTCCCAGGGCTCTTTCGGTGTCGGCTTCCTTACGTTTGTCTCCGAGCGTTCTGTACACGTCCAGACAGTTCTCCAGATGAGAGAGCGCCTCGGGCTCCTGGCCGGTCTCGACGTACACGGCTCCCAGGCTGTATAGCGCGTCGGCCTCCCCCAGTCGGTCTCCCAGCTCACGGTAGGTGAGGAGGATCCCTTGCAGATCCTCCAAAGTTCGAGCTCCGAGACCGGACATGACCTGGACGTCCGCGATGCCGTGCAGCACGCGTGCTTCACCCACCGCGTCACCCAACTCCCGGTAGACCGGGAGGATGGCCTGGTAGTGGTCCATGGCTTCCGGGCCGCGGCCGGCAAGACGGTGCGCGTCCGCGATACTGTGCTTGGCGCGTGCCTCTGCGAGGCGATTGCCCGCGTCCCGGTAGGAGGCGAGTGCCTGCTCGTAGATGCCTATAGCGGCGTCATAGCGCAGCTGCATGCGTTCTAGATCGCCGATGGAGTGCAGAGCTCTCGCCTCGTGGTGCGCGTCGTTGAGTTCCCTGTAGATGTTCAACGCCTGCCGGTAGAGCGTCAGCGCCTTCTCGTGGTCACAGGTGAGCCGGGCAATATCGCCCTCGAGAAACCTCATGTCGGCTCCGCAGGCGTGGTCTCCCAGCTCGTCGCACCATCGCGCCGCCCTGTGGCACAGTTCCGCCGCGTCGGTCCAGTATCCCTTGAGACGCAGGAAATAGGCCATGGCGCGGGCCAGGCGTGCGGCGCGCGCTACTTCGCCGGTGTTCACCGCGAGCTCCACGCAGGCGTGCACGGTGGGCCGCTCGTTCTCCAACCATGCAACGGCCTCCGCATGGTCGGAGAACGACGGCAGGACCGCCGGGCTCATATCGACGGCACCCTCCATGTCCCGGAATCCGAGGAGGTTGATGATCCTGTCGACTCGGATCGTCATCACCGTGTAGTAGTCGATGAGCCGGTTCCTGGCAGCGGCGACCTCGCCGGGTGCGTCCTCACTCGCGCGGTGCCTCGCGTACTCGCGTACGAGGTCGTGCAGCTGGTAGCGCCGGTACATGGGTTCTTCGAGCAGGTTCTGGCCGACAAGGGCATCCAGTCGCTCTGTGACGTCGACGACCGTCGCACCGTCGAGCGCGGCGGCGGCGTGAACTCCGAAGTCATGGTCGGGGTGAAGCACCAGCCTGCGCAGGAAACGTCTCTGCTCCTGATCTAGCGATTCATATGAGAGGTCGAAAGCTGACATCAGCACTTCATGCCCCATAAGCACCATTTCACGCCCAGATCGGTCAGCGGTCAGCTCCGCGAGCAGATCTCGGACGCTCCAGGTGGGATGAAGGACGAACTGCCTAGCGACGAGCCGTAGGGCCAAAGGCAGGTGACCGCAACGAGAGGCGATGTCCTGCAGTTCGTTCGCGGCGCCCGCCACTCGTTCCCGGTCCACGGACCGGGTTAGGAGCCTGATGGCGTCACGATCGTCGAAAGTGCCCAGCATTATGGTGCAGCCTCCGTCCACGGCCATGCGGCGGCGGCTTGTGACGATCACCGCGCTCGGGCCGGAGGGAAGGAGGGCCAGCACCTGATCGGCGTCGGCGGCGTTGTCGAGAAGAAGCAGGATCCGGGAATCCGAGGTCTCCGAGCGCCACAACGAAGCCCGTTCCTCCAAGGTCTCGGGGATCTGCCGAGCCGGGATGCCCAGCGCGCCCAGCAGTGCCTCCAGCGCCCGTTCCACTGTCACCGGTGGCCGATCCGAGCTATAGGCATGCAGGTTGAGAAAATACCTGCCGTCCGGGTGGGCACCCGCGATCCGGTGTGCGGCCCGCACCGCGAGCGCGGTTTTGCCGACCCCTGCCATTCCGCTGATCGTGCAGATGGTGGGTGGCCCTGGCCTTGTATGCCGTGTCCGGATTTCTATCCGCGCCAGTTCCTCTTCCCGGTCGACGAAGTCCGCGAGGTCGGCGGGCAGGCCATGCCGTACCCGCACAGGGATGGCGGAGGCGGTCTGCGCCGCCTGAGCCAGTCCGAGCAGTTGTTCGCCCCTGACACCGGCGATCTCCCGCTGAGAACGCTGTGCCTGCGACAGGCCAACCGCCGCTACGACCAGCCCGGCCGTTCCCATGAAAGCACCAACCACGCTGCCGAGCTGGTCCGCCGTTTCCAGGCCCAAGTAGACGACCAGCGCGCCAAACCCGGCCACCGACAGTCCTATGGCCGCCACCGACAGAATGATGACGATCCGACGCCGTATGGACACCGCGCAATCTTCCGCTCCTTCCAAACCCGAGGGGAACAAGATCCGACGAAAAGTCCACAACCGGCAATATTTGCCTTTTCCCTGCGCTGAGGTGGATCGAGATTCTGGCCCAACAGGTGATCTCCAGCCTGCACCAAGCCTCTGCCACCTCTCCGCTCGTTGAGCATCAAGTCGGCTTGGGTCGAAGAGCAGCCGCCCGCGCAGTCGCACGAGAACGGCGACCGGGGGTCCGTGTGGCCACCGTTCAGCGGGCCCAGTCTGGGGCGGTCCTCGTCGCCGTCGCCACCGAGGAGCCCGCTCCCGCCGTCCACTCGGGCCCTCTCGCGCCCGTCATCAGCGGGTTGCTGCGCAAGGAACCCGCCGAGCGGCTGACAGCGACCGGCTTCAGCAGTTGCTGGCCCTGCCGCCCGAACCCGAATGGCAAGCCGAGACCTCATCGCGGCCGCCGTATTCGTCGGCCATACGCTGACCGAGACCGCGGACAACCCTTACCAAACCAACCAGCGCGCAGCTTGAGAACTGGGTGCTCCCCTCGGATACACCGCGAAGACCGAAGAGGACATCGGCTCGGGGACGGCTACGCAAGACGTTCTCCACGTGCAGCCCTCCCTACTCACAACAGCAGCGCATGGAGAAGGTCGACGCGGTGAGGCAATGGTTGAAGTCGATGCCCGGCGTGCAGGCGGTAGACACCGTCGACCCGGAGTAGTGTTTCAACGGCCTGGGCTGTCCCGTTCACGTCGAGGCCTCTCGACGACCCATGATCTCCAACGTCCTCATCTTGGTGGCACGAACGGCGAGCTCCAAATAAGGATCGAGGTCGGCTGAGAGGACGGCTACGCCTTCCACGGCGGCCGGGCCGTCAGGGGTAGCTCAGGCCCCGCTCGGCCCGTTCCAGGTCGTCGGCCCTGGCTTGGACGATGTCGATCTCGGCGCCCTCGAAACCGCTCGTACCGTGGCGTGCGTACGCCTCTTCCAGGGAGTACGCGTAGACGTTGCTGTAGTAAGAGCGGCCTTGCCTCGTCCTTATGCGCACGGAGTAGGCGATCTTCGGACGGGGGACGGGTATCTCACGGGCGTCGGTCTCCCCGGGGGTCCTGTACTCCAGACGGCAGACGATGGCGACCTCGGAGCAGGCGGCGCCCAGGGCCCGCAGACGTTCCTCGGCCTCGGACACAGAGGCCTTGACGGCGCCCGACAGGAGATACCTGACCGCGCCCGACCAGCGCTGCTCGCGGCTCAGGGTACCGGGGCTCTCCTCCAGGCGGAGGTGGAGCGAAAGGTCCTCGCCCTCGTGCTCTCGCTCCCCCCGCCGGAAACGGGCGGAGGGGAACAGCGGAGCCCGCACCCAATTCGTCAGGACGTCTTGCAGCGTCTCGTCGCTGAGGACCGTCAATTCCCCGGAGTACACGATGTCCGTCATGGCGCCATCCTCCTCGGCTCGGTGCCGTGGACGAACCCCGAATTCCCCGGCTCCGGTCGCTGAGGGTACGTCCGGTCTTCTCGAACGCCGGGCCGTGAGACTCCGGTCTCGCCTCGGGTCTTCCCCGGGAGAAGGCGGGTCTGTACAGTCCGAGAAATGAGGAAGAGCCCGGATCGGAGGAGCGGAACCGCTCCCCGATACGGGCTCTCACCGTGCGGGCCCGGTTCACTGCCGGACGATGTGGCCTCCGTCGACGGCGATGATCTGGGCCGTCACCCAGGAGGCCTCGTCCGACAGCAGGAAGTGCAGCAACCCCACGTGGTCCTGCGGGGTGCCCATGCGTTTGATCATCAGGCCTTGCACCAGCGGGTCGACCATCTCCCCCACGACGGAGCGGGTGGCGGCGGTGTCGGTCGGGCCGGGGGCGATGGCGTTGACGCGGATGTTCATCCAGCCGAGTTCGGAGGCGAGGTTGACGGTCAGGCTGTTGATCGCGGCCTTGGCGATGGAGTAGAAGCCGCCCGCCATCCACGCGGCGGTGGAGGACTGGTTGACCACCACGCCTCCCCCGCGCCCGCGCATGCTCTTGTAGACCGCCCGGGTGCAGTGCAGGGCGCCGTTCATGTTCACGGACATGAACTTCTCGTAGTAGCCGAGGTCCACCTTCATCAGGGACTCGATCTTCATGCCGCCGTAGATGGCCGCGTTGTTGACCAGGAAGTCGACACCGCCGTAGGCCTCCTCGGTCGCGGCGGCCATGGCCAGCGCGCTCCCGGGATCGGAGACGTCGACCTTGACGGCCAGCGCGGCGCCTCCCGCGGCCTCGATCTCCTTGGCGACCCTGACCGCCTGCTCCTCGTTCAGGTCGGCGACGACGACTCTCGCCCCCTCTTCGGCGAGGGACTTGGCGTAGGTCTCTCCGATGCCCTGGCCCGCGCCGGTGACGATGGCGACCTTGTCCGCGAAGCGCATCCGCGCCCTCCTCGTGGGGATCTCGGTGGGTGCCGCCGCTTCCGGGGGCGTCGACCGGCACCCAATTTGGCTATAATATACATCATCAAGTTTTCAAAAACTGATCCGCGTGGTCGAGGACGCCCCCGTCCGCGGCCCACCCCCTCGGAGGCTCCATGACATCGGGCACCGGACGTGAACAGCTCCTCCTGATCGACGGCGAGCTCGTCCCCGCCTCGGACGGGGGGACCTTCCCCAACGTCGATCCCGCCACCGAAGAGGTGATCGGCCACACCGCCGACGCCACGGCCGCCGACCTGGACCGGGCGATCGCCGCGGCCCGGCGGGCGTTCGACGAGACGTCCTGGTCCACCGACCACGCCTTCCGGGTGCGCTGCCTGCGCCAACTTCGCGAGGCGCTGACCAAGAACGCCGACGAACTGCGGGCCGCGATCGTCGCCGAGGTCGGCTGCCCGGTGACCCTCACCCACGGAGCCCAGTTCGACACCCCCGTCGAAGGCCTGGACTGGATCGCCGACCTCGCCGAGAACTACGCGTGGGAGACCGACCTGGGCGTCGCCTCCCCCTACGGCATCCGTTCCCGACGCGTCCAGCGCCGTGAGCCGATCGGCGTGGTCGGGGCGATCACCCCGTGGAACTTCCCCGTCCAGATCATCCTCGCCAAGATCGGCCCGGCGCTGGCGGCGGGCTGCACCGTCGTGCTCAAGCCCGCCCCCGACACCCCCTGGAACGCCACCCTCCTGGGCCGCATCGCCGCCCAGGAGACCGACCTGCCCCCCGGCGTGCTCAACGTCGTCGCCGGCTCGAGCCACGAACTCGGGCAGCGGCTGTCGGAGGACCCCCGGGTCGACATGGTCTCCTTCACCGGATCGACGGACACCGGCCGCAAGGTCATGCGCGCGGGCGCGGAGAACATCAAGAAGGTCTTCCTGGAGCTGGGCGGCAAGTCCGCCCTGCTGGCGCTGGACGACGCGAACATGAACGCCGTCGTCGGCAACGCCGCCTTCCAGATCACCACGCACGCCGGGCAGGGCTGCGCCATCCTCACCCGGCTGGTGCTGCCGCGCAGCCGCTACGACGAGGGCGTCGAAAAGCTGGTGGAGACGCTGCGCGACTGGCCCTGCGGCGATCCGACCGACCCGGGCACGCTCATGGGCCCGCTCATCAGCGAACGGCAGCGTGACCGGGTGCTGGGCCTCATCGAGAAGGGCGTGGCCGAGGGCGCGCGGGTCGCGCTCGGCGGCGGCAGGCCCGAGCACCTCCCCCGCGGCTACTACGTCGAGCCGACGGTGCTGGCCGACGTCGACCCCGACGCGACGGTGGCCCAGGAGGAGATCTTCGGCCCGGTCATCGCGGTCCTGGCCCACGACGGCGACGACCACGCGGTCGAGATCGCCAACAACTCCAGGTACGGCCTGTCCGGCATGGTCATCAGCGCCTCGCAGGAGCGGGCCCGCGCGGTCGCCAACCGGGTCAGGACCGGCACCATCTCGGTCAACGGCGGCCTCTTCTACGGGGCCGACGCGCCGTTCGGCGGCTACAAGCAGAGCGGTGTCGGCAGGGAGAGCGGAGTCGCGGGCTTCGAGGAGTACCTGGAGATCAAGACCATCGCCGAGGCCTGCTGACGGGACGTGCGGAACGTGTCACACCTTTCCAACACCGATCTCTCCTCCCTGTCCGGGGCCAGGATCCTGGTCGCCGGCGCGTCCGCCGGCATCGGCCGCGCGTTCTCCGTGGGCGCCGTCAAGGCGGGCGCGCGGGTCGTCCTGGCCGCGCGGCGGCTGGAGCAGCTGGAGAAGCTGCGGGACGAGGCGGGCGGCGGCGAGCCCGTCGCCGCCGACCTCACCCGGGAGGAGGACTGCGACCTGCTCGCGGAAGCCGTCCGCGACCGGCTCGGCGGCCTCGACCTGCTCGTCTCCTGCATCGGAGCCGCCCCCATGCGGCTGATCTCCGACACCGGCGACGACGACTGGCGGCGGATCTTCGAGACCAACGTGCTGAGCGTCGGCAGGCTCCTGCGCCGCTGCCTTCCGCTCCTGGAGCCGAGCGCCATGGTGGTGGCGCTCTCCTCGGAGAGCGTGGGGCAGCCCAGGCCGGGGATCGGCGCCTACTCCACCAGCAAGGCGGCGCTGGAGCGCATGATCGAGGGCTGGCGGATCGAGCACCCCGGGCTGCGCTTCACGACCGTGACCATCGGCGCCACCGTCCCCACCGACTTCGGCAACGACTTCGAGCCCGGCCTGCTCGGCCGGATGCTGAACGACTGGATCTCCCGCGGTCTCGCCCAGGAGCAGTTCATGAGCCCGCAGGACGTGGCGGACGTCCTCCTCGGAGTCGTCGCCGCCGGAGCAGGCAGGCCCGGAGTGTGCATGGAGAACCTCACCCTGCGCTCCCCGTCCCCGGTGGTGGACGCCTCAGGCCGGCCCCTCCTCCCCGCCCGGCCCACCAAGGAGCCCTGATGGTCGAGTACAGCCCGTTCAACCGCGAGACGGTCCACAACCCCTTCCCCGTCTACAGGAGGCTCCGCGACGAGGCCCCCGTCTACCACAACGAGGAGATCGGGTTCTGGGCGCTCTCGCGCTACGAGGACGTCATCGCCGCCCATCTGGACACCGACGTCTTCTCCAGCGCGCACGGCGTCACCATCGAGGGTGTCGACCAGGGCGCACCGTTCCTCATCGTCAAGGACCCGCCGGAGCACACCTTCCACCGCAAGATCGTGGCGCGGCTGTTCACCCCCCGCCGGATCGCCGAGCTGGAGCCGTTCATCCGCCGCACCGCCGCCGACCTGCTGGACAAGGTCTCGGGCGCCGACAGGTTCGACCTGGTGGAGGAGTTCTCCTTCCGCCTGCCCCTGGACGTCATCAGCGAGCTCATCGGCATCCCCGTCGCCGAGCGCGAGCGCATCCACCACCTCAGCGACCGCGTCGCGGCCCGCAACGAGGACATGAGCACCCCGCCGGACGTCTACGAGGCCAGTGCCGAGCTGTGGGCGTTGCTGGCCGAACTGGTCAAGGAACGGCGCAAGCACCCCGGCGACGACGTCATCACCTTGCTGATGAACACCGAGGTGGAGGACGAGGAGGGCAACCTGCGCTCCCTCGACGACGCCGAACTGGCCTCCCGGTTCCTGGAACTGGCCTTCGCCGGGCACGAGACCGTCGCCAAGCTCATCCCCAACGGCGTCATCGCGCTGGCCTGGTACCCCGACCAGCGCCGCGAGCTCGTCGCCGACCCCGGCCTGATCCCCAACGCGGTCGAGGAGATGCTGCGCTGGGACCCGCCGTCGCACTACCAGGGCCGGTGGACCACCCGGGAAGTCGAGGTCCGCGGCACCGTGATCCCGGCGGACCAGCGGGTCATCCTCATCACCGGCTCGGCCGTGCACGACGAACGCAAGTACCCCGACCCCGAGACCTTCGACATCCACCGCGACATCGACCGGCACGTCAGCTTCGGCTTCGGCCGGCACCTGTGCCTGGGCGCCTCCCTGGCCCGGCTGGAGACCCGGGTGGCGTTCGAGGAGCTGCTCAAGCGCTTCCCCGACTTCACCGTCGACGGGACCGGGGTGGAGCGGCACTACTCCAGCAACGTCCGCGGCCTGGCGAAGCTGCCGCTGACGATCCAGCGCGACGGCTCCTGAGGAGGACCATGGCCGAGCAGCCCGTCAACGACGCCATCAACCTGGTCAGCGGAGAATTCTGGGGACGGAACCCGCATGACGAGTTCCGCTGGATGCGACAGAACGCCCCGGTTTACTGGGATCCGCACGGCGGGGTCTGGGGAATCTCCAAGCACGCCGACCTGCGGCTGGTCTCCCGCACCCCCGAGGTGTTCTCCAGCGCCCAGGGCATCCGCGCGGACAACCCCGCGATGCCGATGATGATCGACATGGACGATCCCGAGCACAAGATGCGCCGCAAGCTGATCAGCAGCGGCTTCACCCCGCGCCGGGTCGCCGACCAGGAGCACTACCTGCGCCGGATCTGCGACGAGATCATCGACGAGGTCTGCGAGCGCGGGGAGTGCGACTTCGTCTCCGACGTCGCCGCGATGCTCCCCCTCATCGTCATCGGCGACGCTCTCGGCTTCCGTCCCGAGGACCGCGGAATGCTGCTGGAGTGGTCCGACGACATGCTCAGGGCCCTCACCGGCGGCGATAACCCCGAGCTGATGGTCAAGGCCGCCGAGGCCTTCGGCGGTTTCAACGAGTACGCGGGCAAGGCCATCGAGGAACGCCGCACATGCCCGATGGACGACCTGCTGAGCGTCCTCGTCCACGCCGAGGTCGACGGCGACCGCCTGGACCACGACTCCCTCCTCCAGGAGTCCCTGCTCATCCTCATCGGCGGCGACGAGACCACCCGGCACGTCATCTCCGGCGGCATGTACCAGCTGTGCCTGCACCCCGGCCAGCGGCGGCTGCTCCTCGACGACCCGGGCCTCATCCCGACGGCAGTGGAGGAGATGCTGCGCTGGGTCTCCCCCATCAAGAACATGAACCGCACCGCGACCCGCGACTTCGAGCTGCGCGGCCAGACGATCAAGGAGGGGGACAAGGTCCTGCTCCTCTACCCGTCGGCCAACCGGGACGAGGAGGTCTTCACCGACCCCGACCGGTTCGACGTGACGCGCACCCCCAACGACCACCTCGCCTTCGGCAACGGGCCGCACTTCTGCCTGGGCAACAGCCTGGCCCGGCTGGAGCTGAAGGTGATGTTCGAGCGGCTCCTGGAGCGTCTGCCCGACATCGAGCCGGTCGACGACGCGGAGCCCTCCCACCGCCCGGCGAACTTCGTGTCCGGCTACGAGAGCCTCAAAGTCCGCTTCACCCCCGTCCCCAAGCTCGCCGGCTGACCCGGAGGCCACCATGGAAGACCTGTGGGAACTGGGGTGCTACGGCCTGGCCGGGCACTCGGACGACCCGAGAGACCTCCTCGAGGAGGTGCGCGCCGCCGAACGCCTCGGAATCGGCGCGGCGTTCCTCTCCGAACGGTTCAACGTCAAGGAGGCGGCGACGCTGTCCGGCGCCGCCGGCGCTGTCACCGAACGGCTGGGCATCGCCACCGCGGCGACCAACCACAACACGCGCCACCCCCTGCTCACCGCGACGTTCGCCACCACGATGCACCGGCTGACCGGGGGCAGGTTCGCGCTGGGGCTGGGCCGCGGCTTCGACATGCTCTTCGACGTGATGGGGCTGCCCCGCGTCACCCAGGCCCAGCTCGAGGACGTCATCGGCATCCTGCGCACGCTGTGGCGGGGCGAGCCCGTCGCCGGGCACGACGGCCCCGCCGGGAGGTTCCCGTACCTGATGCAGGACCCCTCGTTCGACGAGGACATCCCGATCATGCTGACGGCCATGGGCGAACGCACCCTGGAGTTCGCCGGGCGTGTCACCGACGGGGTCGTCCTGCACACCTTCTTCTCCGACGAGACCCTCTCCCGTTCGGTCGAGGCGGTACGGCGCGGCGCCGAGCGGGCCGGACGCGACCCGTCCTCGGTCCGGGTGTGGTCGGTGCTGGCCACCGTCGGCGACCACATCGAGCCGGAGCTGCGGCTGCGCAAGCTGACCGGGCGGCTGGCCACCTACCTGCAGGGGTACGGCGACCTGCTCGTCCGGCTGAACGGCTGGGACCCCGCCGCCCTGGCCCGGTTCCGCGCCGACGAGCTGGTCTCCGGCTTCCCCGGCGCCTTCGACGCGATCGGCACGACCGAGCAGTTCGAACGACTCAACGAGCTGATCCCCGCACAGTGGCTGGAGGCGTCCGCGACGGGTTCGCCGGAGCGCTGCGCCCAGCGGGTGCTCGACCAGTTCAAGGCCGGGGCCGACGGGGTGATCCTGCACGGCGCCACCCCCGCCGAGCTGGAGCCGGTCCTCGCCGCCTACCGCAAGGCGCGTCCGGCGGACTTCGGCGCCCGCGCCGACCTCAACCCTGGACGGAGTCCCCGGTGAGCGTGGTGGACACGCCCGAGGGGCTGACCGCGCCATGGCTGAGCGAGGTGCTGGGCACCGAGGTCTCGCAGGTGGTGTGCCGACCGGTCGGCTCCGGCCAGATCGGAGCCTGCTACCGGCTGGAGCTCACCGGCGCGCCCGGCACGCCGCGCAGCCTCGTCGCCAAGCTCCCCGCGCGGGACGAGGCCAGCCGGGCCTTCCTCAGCCCCGCCTACCGCACCGAGGTGTCGTTCTACCGGGACCTCGCACACACCGTGGAGGCGCGCGTCCCGGTCTGCCACCACGGCGCGATCTCCGAGGACGGCACGGCCTTCACCCTGCTGCTGGAGGACGCCTCCCCCGCCGTGCAGGGCGACCAGCTCGCCGGCTGCTCTCCCGCCCAGGCCGCCGCGGCCGTGGTCAACCTGGCCGGGCTGCACGGTCCCCGGTGGTGTGATCCGACCTTGCTGGACCTGCCGTGGCTGGGCGCCGTCGGCGAGGAGGACGCGAGGTCCCTGGGCGAGATCTTCGCGCCCGCCGTCGAGACCTTCGTCGAGCGGTTCGCGGGAAGGCTCTCCGACACCGACGCGCGCACCCTCCGCGACACCGCCGACCGGGTCGCGGCCTGGGTGTTGGCCCGCTCCGAGCGGTTCGGCCCCGTCCACGGGGACTACCGGCCGGACAACCTGCTCTTCCCTCCGGACGGCGGCTCCGAGGTCATCGCCGTGGACTGGCAGACGCTCAGCCTCGGCCATCCCGTCCGCGACCTGTCCTTCTTCCTCGGCACCGGGCTGCGTCCCGAGGACCGGGCCGCCTGCGAACGCGACCTCGTCTCGCGCTACCACACGGCGCTGACGGGCTACGGGGTCGATGACTACGGCCTTCAGGAGTGCTTCGACGACTACCGGTTCGCCGCCGTCCAGGGGCCGCTGATCACCGTTCTGGGCTGCGCCTACGGGACCCCGACCGACCGGGGCGACCGGATGTTCCTCACCATGGCGCGCAGGTCCTGCGCCATGATCCGCGAGCTCGGCACCCTCGACCTCATCTGAGACCCGACCCGAGAGGGGAACCATGTCCCGCTACGAGACCCTGAAGTACGAGGAGTTCGGACCGGTCGCCCGGGTCACCCTCCACCGTCCGGACGTGCACAACGCCTTCGACGTGCAGATGATGCGGGAGGTGTACGCCTGCTGGCGGGAACTGCGCGACAACGACGACATCCGGGTGATCGTGCTGACGGGCACCGGCGACAAGGCGTTCTCCACCGGCCTCGACCGCGTCGCCGCCGCCGTCGGCGAAGACGACCGCATCCCCGACATCGGGCGGCGGGGCGGCACCCCGATGCACCAGAACGAACCGGGCGACTGGCTGATGCCCAAGAGCTCCGGGAAGCTGTGGAAACCGATCATCGCCGCGGTCAACGGCATGGCCTGCGGCGGCGCCTTCTACATGCTGGGCGAGGTCGAGTTCATCATCGCCGCCGAGCACGCCACCTTCTTCGACCCGCACACCACCTACGGCATGGCCACGGTGTACGAGTCGATGATGATGGCGCAGCGCATGCCGCTGGGCGAGATCATGCGCCTGTCGCTGATGGGCTCCTACGAGCGGATGAGCGCGCAGCGGGCCCACCAGATCGGCCTCGTCCAGGAGGTCGTGCCCGCCGAGGAGCTTCAGGAGACGGCGCTGCGCGTCGCGCAGACCATGGCCTCGCAGCCGCCGCTGGCGCTGCAGGCGACCGTCCGCTCGATCTGGTACACCCGCGAGATGGGCTACCGCCAGGCGATGGCCGCGGGCGACGCCATGGTGCAGCTGGCCATCGACGAGGACGAGTTGTCGGAAGGGCAGCGGGTCTTCAAGTCCGGCAAGAGAATCGACTGGCGTCTACGCTGATCCCTCGCAGGAGAAGGGCCCCGCTCCGGCGAGGGCCCCTCCTCGCGGTCGCGTTCAGCGCGCGCCGTCGGGTGCGGGCTCGCAGATGACGACGGGGATCTCCCGCTCGGTGCGGGCCTGGTAGGAGTCGAAGTCGGCGTACATCGCCACCAGCCTGGGCCACAGCTCGGCCCGCTCCTGCGGAGAGGCGGTCCGGGCGCGCATCCTTCGCTCGTTCCGCCCCACCTGGACGAGGACGTCGGGGTTCGCCTTGATGTTGAGGTACCACAGCGGATTCTTCGGCAGGCCGCCCTGGGAGGCGACGAGGATGACGCGGTCGCCGTCGGGCAGGAAGAGCAGCGGCAGCGTGCGCGCACGCCCCGTCTTGCGCCCGGTGGTCGTGACGAGGCAGACCGGGACGCCGCGCGGGAAGGCGCTGCCGATCCGCCACTTGCCGCCGATCCGGCCGCCGGTCTTCCGGTAGACGAAGACGTTGGCCTGGGACATCACCCGCAGGATCCGCGGGACCATCGGAGAGTCGAAGCCGCGCGGTGCGGACGCCTGTGCGCTCATGGGACGTTCATCCTCGCCATTCGAAGTCGGGCATGCCGGGCAGTCTTCCCGCGACGAGGGCCTCGGCCTGCTCGGGGAGCCCCCCAGCGTACGCGGGGTGGGTGAGGACCAGGAACCGGCCGGCCCTGACGGCGTCCACGACCTGCCCGGCCACCTCCTCCGGCGGGATCCCGTTCTCCACCGTGGCCCTGATCATCTCGTTCATGAAGATCGAGTCGTCGCCGGGCTCGCTGCGCAGGCCGGCCGGCCTGACGCGCTCGGACTCGTGGATGCGGGTGGTCACCCCGCCGGGACACAACGCCGAGACCCGGATCTTCGCGTTCTGCATGGCGAGTTCCTGGGCCAGGCTGAGCGTCGCGGCGAAGGCCGCCCACTTGGAGACGGTGTAGGGGGCGGAGCCGGGGCCGACGAAGAGCCCTGCCACCGAGCAGGTGTTGACGATGTGGCCCTCGTGTCCCTGGTCGAGCATGCGGGGCACGAACGCCCGCGCGCCGTGCAGGAGGCCCCAGAGGTTCACCCGCAGCGCCCACTCGAAGTCGGCCGCAGGCCTGGTCCACACCCGGCCGCCCATGAAGACGCCCGCGTTGTTGCACAGCAGGTGCACCGCGCCGAGGTCGGCGTACACCTGCTCGGCGAACGCCTCCACCTCGTGCTCCTCCCCCACGTCCACGACCCGGGAGACGACCCGGACGCCGCGCGTCCCGGCCAGTTCCCCGGTCTCCGCCAGGGCCTCCCGCTGTACGTCGCCGAGGGCGAGGTCCATGCCCTCGTCCGCCAGCCGCAGAGCCAGGGCCCGGCCGATGCCGCTTCCCGCGCCGGTGACGACGGCCACCCGGCCGTTCAGCTCGTGCATGACGTCTCCCGTCCGAGGCCCCTCGTTTTCGAACTCTCTAAGAGAACTCCCCCGCACGCTAATGTGAGCGACGACATGCCATCAAGTATCAAGTATAAGGAATTTTATGAAGTCCAGAGCTGGCAGCCCCGCGACCGGCGTGATCGTGACCGGGGCGGCGTCGGGGATCGGCGCCGCCTGCGCCCGGGCCCTGGCCTCGGCGGGACGCCCGGTCGCCCTGTGGGACCTGGCCGAGCCCGCGGCCCTCGCCGCGGAGATCGCCGCCGAGACCTCGGTGGCCGCCGTCGGAATGCGGGTGGACGTGACCCGCGCCGCCGACTTCCCCGAAGCCGTGGCCCGCAGCCGCGAGGCCCTCGGCACGATCGGCGGGCTCGTCCACGCCGCCGGAGTCTCCGTCCCCGCCGCCGTCGGCGACCTGGACGAGGCGACGTGGGATGCGGTCCAGAACGTCAACCTCCGGGCCCACGCGCTGCTGGTGCAGGCGCTGCTTCCCGACCTGAGCGCCAACCCCGGCTCCGCGGTGGTCGGCGTCTCCTCCATCGAGGCGTTCGTCGGTCAGATGTTCATCCCCTCCTACTGCGCCTCCAAGGCCGGACTCCTCGGGCTCACCAAGGCGCTGGCCCACCAGTTGGCCTTCGACGGCGTCCGGGTGAACGCGGTGTGCCCCGGATACATCGACACCCCCTTCCTTTCCGTCGCCCCCGAGGAGATGCGCGCGGAGTTCGCCGCCAAATCCCCGTTCGGCCGGATGGGCGGTCCCGAGGAGGTCGCGGGGGCTGTGCGCTTCCTCCTGAGCGACGAGGCCTCCTTCATCACCGGCACCCATCTCACCGTCGACGGCGGAGCCACTGCCGTCGACCGCTGAAACCTGAAACGCTGACGCCGGATAACCCACATCAGAAGAAGGCAGGAAAAAGTGAGCTCACTCAAGGGAACGTCGGCTCTGGTCACCGGCGGCGGCAGCGGCATCGGCCTGGGCTCGGCGGCCCGGCTCCTGGCCGACGGCGCGACCGTCACGATCTGCGGACGCGGCGAGGACCGGCTGCGCGACGCCGTCGAGAAGCTCGGCGGGGGCGGGGACGTGGATTACGTCGTCGCCGACATCACCGACGAGGAGCAGATCGCGGCGGCCGTCGCCCACGCGGCGGAGCGCGGCCCGCTGCGCGCCATCGTGGCGAACGCGGGCGGATCGACCTCGATCGGTCCGATCGGCTCGCTGGACGTCGAGGCCTGGCGGGCGACGATGGAGCTCAACGCCACCGGCACGATGCTGACCATCAAGCATGGTTCCCAGGCGCTGGCCGCGGCGGGCGGCGGCTCGATCGTGGTGATCTCCTCGATCGCCGCCTCCAACACCCACCGCTGGTTCGGCGCCTACGGCGTCTCCAAGGCCGCGGTGGACCATCTGGTCAAGCTGGCCGCCGACGAACTGGGCTGCTTCGGCGTCCGGGTCAACGGGATCAGGCCCGGCATCGTGCGCACCGAGCTGGTCGCCGGGATCGCCGACACCGGCCCGATCCTGGACGACTACATGGCCTGCATGCCGCTGGCCAGGGTGGGCGAGCCCGAGGACATCGCCGAGGCCGTGCGTTTCCTGGCCGGCCCGGAGTCCTCCTGGATCACCGGCCAGGTCATCAACGTGGACGGCGGCCACCACCTGCGCCGGGGACCCGACTACTCCTCCATGTTCGTGCCCATGTTCGGGGAAGAGGCCCTTTTCGGTAAGTGAAAGGGGTTGCTGGCGTGATGTGACGCAGGCTACGGTGACCAGAGCTGGCAATATTGTTGATTATATACAATATCTCCCACTCTCCTCCTCCTGTCTCCCCCACCCCTCGGGAGAAAGGGCCGGTCATGGTCACGTTTCAACCCGCCGCACGGGTTCACCAGGGGCTGCTGTCCCTGGGTGAGATGTTCGCGATCGGGTTCGAGGGACTGCGCCGCACCTGGGACCTCCGGACCTGGTTCTGGGAGTTCGTCGAGCAGTGCGTCTTCCTCGCCCGCGTCACCACTCTGCCCGTCATCCTCGTGGCGCTGCCGCTGGGCGCCACCGTGGCCCTCCAGGTCGGCGACCTGGCGGGCCAGCTCGGCGCCCAGTCCGCCACCGGCGGCGCGGTCATCGTCGGGCTGGTCCGCGAGGTCGCGCCCATCGCCGCCGCGCTCATCATCGCGGGCGCGGGCGGCTCCGCCATCACCTCCGACATGGGCGCCCGCAACATCCGCGACGAACTGGCCGCCATGGAGGTCATGGGCGTCAACCCCGTCCACCGCCTCGTCACCCCGCGCATGTGGGCGGCCAGCGTGGTCTCCACCATGCTGGCCTCCCTGGTCATCATGTCCGGAGCCGTCGGCGGATTCGTCTTCAACGTCCTGCTCCAAGGCGTCACCCCCGGCGCCTACGTCGACGGCGCGATGGGGCTGCTGCGGGTGTCCGACCTGTTCGTCACCCTGTTCAAGGCCTGGCTGTTCGGCATGATCTCCGCGCTGGTCGCCTGCCACAAGGGCATGAACTGCGAGCTGAGCCCGGTGGGCGTCGGCCGGGCGGTCAACCAGTCGACGGTCCTGGCCTTCATGTTGGTCTTCGCCTTCAACTACATCATCACGACCATCTACTTCCTCGCCTACCCCCCGGTGGCCTGATGTACATCCACCTTCCGCGCAAGGCTGTAACCGGCATCACCAGGTTCTCCACCGGCACCGTCGACCGGGCGGCGGACCTGGCCACCTGGCCGCTGTTCCTGGCGAAGGTGGTCTTCTACTCGATCCGCGACATCGTCTTGCGGCTCAAGTACGCCAAGACCGTCGCCCTCCAGGTCAGCGACATCGTCATCGGCGTCGGCGCGACCGTCGTCGGCGGCGGCATGGTGTTCGTCATCTTCATCATGTCGCTGTTCCTGGGCACGGAGGTCGGCCTGCAGGTCTACACCGGGCTCCAGGTCATCGGCGCCGAGTCGTTCATGGGCCTGGTGGGCGCGTTCGTCAACGTCCGCGAGATCACCCCCGTGATCGCGGCGGTGGCCTTGGCCGCCCAGTGCGGCTCGGCCTTCACCGCCGAACTCGGCGCGATGCGCATCGCCGAGGAGATCGACGCCCTCGAGGTGATGGGCATCAACTCGTTCGTCTACCTGGTGTGCACCCGGGTCGTCGCGGCGCTCGTCGCTCTGGTGCCGCTCTACCTCATCGCGCTGTTCGCCAGCTTCTTCGCCACCCGGTTCATCAGCACCCAGTTCTTCAGCCTGGCGCCGGGCGTCTACGACTACTACTTCTACCTGTACCTGCCCATGGAGGACCTCATCTTCAGCACCGTGAAGGTGGCGATCTTCTCCTTCGCGGTCATCACCATCCACTGTTACCACGGCTACTACGCCAGCGGCGGGCCGGTCGGGGTCGGCCGGGCGGCCGGGAGCGCGATCCGGATGTCGATCGTGACGATCGTGACGCTCAACCTGCTGCTGTCCTACGTGTTCTGGGGCCAGGGCGGATCGGTGAGGCTCGCCGGATGAACCTGGACCAGCTGTCGAAAGGACCCAGGGTCCTCATCACCGCCGTCACCGCCGCCGCCCTGGCCGTCTCGGTCCACCTGGTGGTCACCAAGCCGTTCGAGAACAAGGGCATCGCGCTGTCCGCCCACGTCGGCGCCGCCGGCCAGGGGCTGAACACCAGCTCACCCGTCAAGCTGCGCGGTGTCACGGTCGGCCGGATCGAGAGGATCGAGCTGGCAGGGACGAGCGGAGCGAAGCTGACGCTGCGCCTGGACCCCGGTGTCCGGGTGCCCGACTCGGCGACGGCCTCGGTGGAGCCCGAGTCGGTCTTCGGGCCGAAATTCGTCAACCTCCTCCCCGGCGACCACGAGGGGACCGGTCCTTACCTGGCCGACGGCCGGGACATCGCCCGCACCTCCGAGAGCGGAGACCTCGGCGACCTTCTCGTGGACGCCGAGAAGGCCCTCGCGGCCGTCGACCCCGCGGACGTCGCGATCATCTTCGACACGCTCAGCACCGCGCTCGCCGGGCAGGGCGCCGATGTGCGCGGACTGGTCGACAACACCGAGACCCTGGTGGAGGTCGCCCACGACCACCGGAAGGACGCCCGGAAGTTCATCGAGGACCTCGCCAGGCTGGCGCGGCTGCGCGGGATGGGCGACGACCTCGGGACGGTCATCACCGCCGGCGATGCCACCCTGAGCACCCTGAACTCCGGCCAGGACCGGGTGAAGAACCTGGCCCTCGGGGTCTCGGAGGCCACCGACACCGTCGAGAGCGGCTTCACCAAGTACGACGGCGGGCTGACGCAGGGCGTGCGCTCCGCCGAACGGGCCGTCTCGCTGATCAGCGGACAGCTCGGAATCGCGGGCCCCTCCGTCCGGACGATCATCGACCTGCTGCCGATCTACCGGGCGCTGGGCTTCGCTCCCATCGGCGAGAAGAAGCGCATGCTCGCGGTGAACATCGTGCTGCCCGGCGACCCCTGCCAGATGTTCCTCGGCGTCTGCCCCATGGGCGATGTCTCCAGGGGAGGAAGCTGACATGGCCTCAGGACGTTCCTCCGACGCCCGGACCCGCGGCCGCCGCTCCGCGCTCCTCCAGCTCGTCGCGTTCCTCGCTCTCACCGGGACCCTCACCTCTCTCATCGCCTCGCAGATCGCCCGGCTGGACTTCAGCGAGACGTACGAGGTGACCGCCGTGTTCGACGACGTGACGGGGCTGCTCGAAGGCGACAAGGTGAAGATCGCCGGTGCGCCCGTCGGCCAGGTCGGCTCGATCAGGGTCCGGGACGGCAGAGCCGAGGTCGAGCTCAAGATCCGCGCCGAGCACCGGGTGCCCCGCGACAGCCAGGCCGCCATCCGCTGGCGCGACGCGATCAGCCAGCGCGTGGTCTACCTGCTCCCCGGCACGAGCACCGAGCGGTTGCGCGACGGCGACCGCATCCGGCGCACCCGCTCCGTCGTGGACATCGGCGACCTGGTGAACCGGTTGGAGCCGCTCACCCGCGGCCTCGACTCCGGCAAGGTCAACGAGATCCTCATGTCGGTCTACCTCGCGCTGGACGGCAACGAGGACGACATCGCCCGGCTGCTGACCAACGTCGACAAGCTCTCCTCCACCATCGCGACCCGGCTCGAGACGCTCAAGACGATGCTGGACGACTACTCCACCGTCACCGGGATCATCGCCAAACGCGACGAGCAGATCGCCAAGGCCGCCGACGACCTCGTCACGTTGTCCCAGGCGTTCGTCGACAACCGGAAGCTCGTCGACGACGCCGTCAAGGAGCTGTCGGCCATGCTGCGCACCACCGACCGCGTCCTGGGCGAGAACTCCGACGACCTCGCCCAGGTCGTCGACAGGCTCTCCCGGGTCACGGACGGCACGCAGCGCAACCTCGACCCGCTCCTGGAGACCATCACCGTGATGGGGCCCAAGCTCCAGCGGCTGTACGACACCTTCAACGACGGCCAGTACGTGACCGGCACCGCCCCCTGCGTCACCCTCTCCCCCGGGCCGTGCCC
This sequence comes from Actinocorallia sp. B10E7, assembly GCF_039871655.1. Taxonomy (NCBI): domain Bacteria; kingdom Bacillati; phylum Actinomycetota; class Actinomycetes; order Streptosporangiales; family Thermomonosporaceae; genus Actinocorallia; species Actinocorallia sp. B10E7. The sequence goes on along the minus strand of NZ_JBDPLZ010000003.1, from coordinate 53,694 downwards.
CTTCGACCCCAAGCTCGTCGGATCGACGGAGCGCCCCGCCCGGTCCAGCGAATCCCTGCGGAAGCTCATCCTGGGAGGCGAGTGATGGCGCTCAAGTCCTTCCGCGACCGGAACCCGGTCGTGCTCGGCCTGGTGTCCCTGCTGGTCATCGGGCTCCTGCTCCTCGTGGTCTTCCTCACCGGAAGCCTCGGCCTGCTGCAGAGCCGCTACACCATGACCGGGGTGTTCGCCGACACCGGCGGCCTGCACTCGGGCAACGACGTGAAGGTCGCCGGGATCAAGGTCGGCGAGGTGACCGCGGTGAAGCCCGACTTCACCCGGGGCACCGTGCTCATCACCTGGAAGGTGGACTCGGAGGTCGACCTCGGCCCGCAGACCCGCGCGGAGATCAGGACCTCCAACATCCTGGGCGGCCGGTACCTGCGGCTGACCGGCCCGGTCAGCGAACCCCACCTGGCCGGCCTCTCCGAGGAGCGTCGCCGGATCCCGCTGGACCGCACCCGCACCCCGACCACGGTGAACGACCTGCTGGCGTCGGGCACCAGGAGCCTGGCCGACCTCGACACCGAGCTCATCTCCAAGGTCATCGACCAGGTCACCGGGATCTCCCCGCAGACCCGCGAGCGGCTCGTGAGCTCCCTGCGCAACCTCACCGACCTGGCCGACGGCCTCGAGGAGTCCGGGCCGCGGCTCAAGCGGCTGGTCTCCGACGGCGACCGGCTGCTCAAGCTGGCCAAGGCCAAGGACGCCCAGCTGGCCGCACTGGCGCGCAACATCCAGAAGCTGCTCGACGAGCTGCGGGACCGCCAGGCCGAGCTGTCCGTGCTGCTGGGCAGCGGCGACTCGGCGGTCACCCGGATCAGCAGGCTCATCAGCCGTAAGCAGGCCGACCTCATCCGGCTCATCGACGATCTGGAGGGCGTCGTCGGCCGGCTGAACCCGCAGATCGGCGACCTCAACACCCTGCTCGCCTGGATGGGCCCCACGCTGACCGCCTTCAACGCCAGCAACAGCCACGGCCCCTGGGTGGACGCCATCGGAACGCAGCTGGGCCTGCTGTCGGCCGAGGACATCCGCAAGCTCACCGAGAGCATGGGAGGACGACGATGACCGCACCTCGCACGATCCTCGCGGCGGCCCTGAGCGGTTCCCTGATGTTCGGCCTGGGCGGTTGCGGGGTCCTGGGAGGGACCGACGGCTACCCGGTGGTCGTCTACTTCGAGAAGACCCCCGCGCTCTACGAGAAGTCGCGCGTCAAGGTGCTGGGCGCGAACGTGGGGACCGTCGAGGACCTCCGGGTGGAGGACGACAAGGTCCGCGTCGAGCTGAGAGTCGACTCGGACGTCCCGCTCCCCGCCGATGTCAGGGCGACGATCGCCGCGGAGAGCGCCATCGGCGAGCGCAGCGTCATCCTCTTCCCCGCCTGGAAGCCGGGTGGCGAGCGGGCCGAGGCGGGCACGGTCATCCCGGTCGAGCGGACCGAGCCGGCCGTGGAGATAGACGAGGCGCTGTCGGCCTTCACCACGCTCGCCGAATCGGTGGATCCCAAGAAGGTCCGGCAGCTCGTCGGCACCGGGGTCGAGCTGCTGGAGGGGCGGGGCGACTCGATCAACCGGGCGCTGTCGACCACCGCCGAACTCGCCGACGACCTGGCGGCGCAGGACGAGCAGATCGTCTCCGTCGCCAAGGGGCTGCGCGACCTGTCGTCCTCGCTCAACCGCAGAGACGACGAGTTGCGCACGCTCATCGACTCGTTCTCGACGGTCAGCGGGCAACTCGCCGACGAACGGACCCGGCTGAAGAACTTCCTCGTCGGGCTGGAGACCCTCATCCGCAGGGGCGAAGTGGTCATCACCGCCTACCGGGAGAAGCTGCCCGCCACCCTGGCGCAGTCCTCGACGCTGGTGATGACCCTCAAGGCCAACAGCGCCTCGCTGTCGGAGACGATCACCGGCCTCGCGCGGTTCACCGACCTCGCCGTCGGCACCTGGGACCGGAAGAACGACGTCGCCGCCATCCGGGTCCACCTCAACGCGACCATGCGGATCTGGCTGCAGCCCATCTTCGACCTCATGGGCTGGGGCGAGGTGCCCTGCCTGGACAGACCGCTCGGCAACTGCGTCGACAAGACGGTGAAGAGAGGTGGCTCTTGAGAAGGCTGCTCGTCCTCGCCGTCACGCTCTCCACCAGCGCGTGCTCGGTCCAGCTGATCGGGGCGCCCCGGGGCGACCTCACCATCTACGCGGTGTTCGACGACGTGCAGAACCTCGTCTCCGGGCACTCGGTGCAGATCGCCGACGTCCCGGTCGGCTCGGTGACCGAGGTCCGGCTGCAGGGCTACCGGGCCAAGGTGACCCTGTCGATCGTCGACGGGACCAGGGTGCCCGCCGGCACCACCGCCACCGTCGCCAAGGTCTCGCTGCTGGGCGAGAACTACGTCCGGCTGGAACCGCCGAAGGACGCCTCGGGGTTCCTGGCCGACGGCGCGACGATCACCGAGACCGACGTCCAGCCGGGCCTGGAGCAGGTCAGCGAACGGGTCGCGCCGGTCATCGCCGCGCTCGGCGGCCAGGACCTGGGCGACATCATCACCGGGCTGTCCACCGGACTGGAGGGCCAGGGCCCGAAACTCAACAAGATCATAAAGCGGGCCGCCGAGATCTCCGACGACTACGCCGCGGCCAACCGCGACCTGGCGGAGGTCATCGACGGCATGGGCCGGCTCGGCCGGTCGCTGGCCCGCAGCGGGCAGTCCCTCGACCGGCTGCCCGACACCCTGCTCGAGACCACCGCCCGGGTCCGCAAGGACCGCAGGGAGCTCAAGCAGGCGGTGAAGGAGCTGACCGAGATGGCCGAGGCGGTGAACGCGAAGGTCCACGTCGAGCACGGCGCCCGGCTGCGCACGCTGCTGCTGCGGCTGGACGCCGTCCTGCGCAGGATGGTCAAGGGCAAGGACCAGCTCAAGGCCTTCGCCAACGGCCTGCTCACCGGCTTCGCCAAGGCCCCGTCGATGACCCATGAGGGCCAGGCCCTCATCCACGTGTGGCTGAACGGCTTCCTGCCCACCGGGTCGGCCCGGGAGAAGAATCCGGACTTCGCCGACACGCTCGAAGACCTCATGGGACCGAGGTGAGGAGCGCATGAGGCCACGGATCCTGCTCAACCTCGGTGTCTTCGCCGCCGTCGCCCTCGTCATGGCCGTCTGGGCGGGCACCACCCTCCTGCCGATCCGGATCGGAGAGGAGACCTTCCGGGTGCGGATCGAGTTCGCCTCCCTGCCGGGCCTGCGCCAGGACCTGGAGGTCGACTACCTCGGCGTGAAGATCGGCCGGGTGGACGAGATCGAGCTGAAGACCGGCCGGGTGGACGTGACGGTCGAACTCGACGAAGGCGTCGACGTCCCGCACAACGCGACGGCCCAGGTGCTGCGCAAGTCCGCGGTCGGCGAACCGTACGTGGAGTTCACGCCGCCGACGGGCCGGCGAGGGACGCCGTTGAAGGACGGCGACGTCGTCCCGATCGCGAACACCAAGGTCGCCGTCGAATACCAGCGCCTGTTCGAGAGCGCCGGGAGGCTGCTGAACTCGGTGACGCCGCAGGACATCAAGACGCTCACCGGCGAGCTGGCGACCGGTCTGGAGGGGCAGGGCGACAACCTGCGCGACACTCTCGCCGACCTCGACCAGCTCACCGGGACGCTGGCGGACGAGTCCGGCGTGCTCGACGCGCTGGCCGTCCAGCTCACCCAGCTGACGCACACCCTGTCCGGATCGCGGACCGAACTCGCGTCGGGCCTCAACGACCTGGCCGCGTTCACCGGGACGCTCAGCGACTCCCGCGCCGAGCTCGACAGCCTGCTGGACCGCTCACCCGGCTTTCTGGAGCAGGTGAACGGGCTGCTGAAGGAGTCCAAGCCCGGGATGCGCTGCCTGCTCACCGCGCTGGAGACCCGGAGCACCCCGCTGTTCACCGGCAGGAACGCCAAGGAGCTGAACCGGGCGCTCAAGAGCATCCACAGGGACTTCCCCGAGGTCTCCGACCACATCCTCATCAAACGGCCGGAAGGCATGTACGCGAAGGTCAAGCTGCTGATCACCCTGGCCGGGCCGACCCCCAACGCCCAGGAGTACTCCCAGGAGCTCGCCGACCCGTACGTCCCGCCGGTCTACTACTGCAGGACCGGCACCGACCAGCGGAGCGCGGAGCCTCGAAAGGCCGTGGACGCCACGCGGCAGCGCGAAGAAGCCCCAGCCGCACACGGGCGGGCTCCCCAACCGTTCACCACGATCGCGCCCAAGGCCGCCGGGTCCCCCGATAAGGGGAAAGGCGACCGGCTGACCCTGCTGCCCGTCCTCGTCAGCGGCCTCGTGCTGTTCGGCGTCGCCGCCCACACCGTCCGCCGTTTCCGTAGCACGTCTCGATGATCACCCGGGAGACCAAGATGACGACGAAGGCCGAAGACATCACCGAGGACGCCGCCGAAGAGCTCGTCGAGGACGCCGAGGAGACACCCGACGCGGAGCCTGAGGAGGCCGCGGAGGAGAAGCTTCCGCCGAAGCGGAAGGCGAAGAAGTCCGACGGGGACACCGTGGTCGTGCGCGTCCCGCTCGGCAGGGTCCTCCTCGTCGCGGCCGTCGCCCTGGTCCTCATCGCGTCGGCGACCACGGCGGTCCTGCAGTGGCGGGAGGCGAGCCGGCTCGGCGACGCGGCGCGCACCGAGCAGCTCGTCAGGACCAGGTCCGCGGAGTTCAGCCAGGCGCTGCTCGCCTACCGGCACACCGACCTGGACGGCGCCCGTGAACGCATCCGCTCGCTGTCGTCCGCGGAGTTCGGGCAGAGCTACGAGACGGCCTTCGACGGCCTCGCCGACGTCATCAGGAAGTACGAGGCGAACGCCGAGGCCACCGTGCGGGACATCTACGTCAACGAGATCGACGGGCAGCGCGCCAGGTCCCTGGTCGTGCTCGACACCCAGGTGAACAGCACCGCCGGGCTGAGGCGTGTGCTCGGCACGAAACTCATGCTGGAGCTGATCCTGGAGAAGGGGGTCTGGAAGGTCGACTCGCTGGTCACGCTCGCGGCCGACGACGAGAGCCTCACCAAGCCCGACGGCACCACCGAGAAGCCCGGCTCCGGCCCGGAGAAGACCCCCTGAACGTGAAAAGGCTCCCGGTGACCGGGAGCCTTTTCACGGGGCGAGGAGAGCGAGACGACTGGTTCTTTTACAGAGAAAGGTGAGAAGGAAGCCGCCTCATGGCCTCGCCTTCGAGAAAGATAGCACTCAGGCGGGGATCAACTCGATCAGATTAGTCAGATCGAGCACCCGCGATCCTTCGGCGAGCCCCTCGGGCCGCTCCAGACCGACGAACGTCACGGGGACGTCCGGGAGCGCCTCCTCACCGAGGAAGGTGACCGTTCCCGCCTTCGCGGCCCACAGGTCCGTCAGGTGGCGGACCCGCAGGAACTCTCGGTCCACGAACGCGCGGACCAGGGACTTCACCGTCGCGTCGGTCGTCTCCACCTGGTTGAACTCCAGCTCACCGCGCAGGAACAGGTGCAGCCACTTGGCCCGCCACCTCCCGTCCTCTCCCCGCAGGAAGACCAGCGGCAGCGCCGTCCGGCCCGCCCCCCGCAGGTCGGACTTCATCCGGACCGTCGCGGGCTCGAACGGCGCACCCGCCTGCTCGGCGTCGCGCGTCATGAAACCGAAGAACGACTCGGCGACCTCGTGGAAGCCTTCTCCGTCGTAGATGAACACCTCCGGAATGACGACACGGTGCTCCAGCACGCCGAGATGCAGGTTGATGAACTCGCTGGCCCCCTCCCGGGCGGAGGTGATGTCGCCGGAGTGCTCCCCACCGAATCCCTCCAGCTGCGTCCATGAGAGCTGGGAGACGTTCGTGTAGGCCTCATCGAGCAGGAGCACCGACAGGTCGTAGTCCGTCTCTTCCTCCCGTTCCCGCCAGTAGATGAAGAAGCGCAGCAGCTCGCCTTCCACCGACGACACCGAGCCGCGCGGCAGCACCCCGAACCCAGACGGGGACGATTTACCCGAAAGGGGCAGCGCCACCGGCCACACGTCCCGGTCGATCACCAGGTGCTCCACCTCGGGCAGCCGCCGCGCCACCTCGGCGTCCAGGATCTCGCACAGCCGCCCCGCCAGTTCCGCGTCGAGCGGCTCCCGCCGGTCCTCCGCGACCCACGCCCTGCCATGCCGGTTGATGAAGACCCGGCTCCCTCCCCGGGAGGCGACCCGGTTCGCCAGGTGCTCCCGCATGGACAGCAGCACCCGTCCCGAGGTCCGCTCCACCGAGGCCTCGACGGCCTCCAGCACCAAGCGGCGCTCCTCTTCGGAGGACGCCGAACGCGCCAGCCAGTCCAGCGACCGGAACATGAAGCCCGGAGCCGAGCCCAGCAGCTTCACCGCGCCCGGCATGTCCCCCGCGTCCATCGCCGTCTGCACCCGAGCGGGGAACGACCGCACCGCCTCCTCTCCCCGCGCGACGGCGAACACCCGGGCCGCGTGCGGCCACCTCGGGTACTCGTGCGGGTGGAGCCGCTCCCCCAGCCGCTTCCACTGCTCCCGGTGGGGCGGGACGTCTCCGAGCTTCGCCGGCGACGCGGCCACGAGCCCGTCCAGCGCGGCCAGCAGCGCCTTCCGTTCCCTGCGCGTCAAAGAGCGGAACCGGGCCGGCTCCAGCCCCGCGTCCCCGCCCGAGAGCACCAGAGCCAGCCGGAGCACGTCGGTGACGGTGTCGACCAGCAGGTCCCGCCCCGCCGCCAGCCGCACCCGGTTGACGACGGCCCGGTTCTCCCGCACCGGGATCACCTCGGGCTGCGGCCCGTCCGCGCAGTGCTCGGCGAGCTCACGCAGCGCCTCGAGACCGTCCTCGCCGAGCGGTGCCCGGCTGCCCGCGAGCTCCAGGTACAGCTTCGACGCCTCCTCCTCGACCGTCCCGCCGAGGTGCAGCAGCGTGACCCTGTCCCCGGCCGCCGGGATCAGTTCGTCGTGCGCGGCGAGCATCTCCTCATAGCCGTGCAGATACCGCCCGTAGGACGGCAGCGCCAGCAGGTTCAGCCCGCCTCCCTCGGTGAGGGCGTCGATCCCTCCCGATTCGATGACGGCGGGATCGAGCAGCGCCTCGGCCAGACACCGTGCCCAGAACTCCACCGTGTCCGGCACCCCGGCCGGGAAGTCCTTGAAGTAGGTGTTGTGCCGGACGTGGTCGCCCACCTCCCGCCGCACCGCCCCCAGCGTCCGGACCGCGAGGTCGACGACGGTCCCCTCGTCCAGCCCGGTGAGGTGCTCCATGGCCGCCCGGGACAGCTTGAATCCCGCGGACATGAGCACCGCGTCGAACTGCCGCGCGACGACGGAACCGTCCCCCGTGCCCCCTTCGGGACGGGGCAGCCGACGGGTCCTCCGGATGATCAGCGCTTCAAGATCGCACATCGTCGCATCATCCCAGCCACGGCACGCCCTCGCTCCTGATTTATCCGCCTTGTCCGCCACTCGAGCGGTGCGCGTTCCTCCGGAGACCGCGCCTCGCGACGCCCGGCAGGCGTTCTCAGCCCGCCGCGGGCGCCGACTCCCGGTAGTCGGCGAATCGGGGCGCGTCCGGCTCCAGTTCGACGCCGGCTCCGTTGGCCGCGTAGCAGACCGCGTGGTACCAGCCGGCCAGGAGCAGGAGGTCGAGGATCTGTTCGGCCGAGTAGAAGGCGGACAGTTCGGTCCAGACGGCATCATCCAGGGTGCTGCGGTCATGGAGTTGGTCGACAGCGCCGATGAGCGCCCTTTCCGCCGCGTCCGTCCAGCACGGGTCGGCTGGGGAACCATGGGTGAGCGAGCGGACCTGGGCGTCGCCGAGCCGGGCTTTCGCGGCGAAGAAGGCGATGTGCACGCCCCACTCGTACTCGCAGCGGCACAGAGCGCAGGTCCGGTCGATGACGATCTCACGCGCCCGGAGCGACAACGACATCGACGGCCCCAACTCGTACCGCCCCCAGCCGGCCATCGCCTCGGTCATCACCGGGTTCAGCGCGAAGGTCCGGAACAGGCCGATCGGCGGCACGCCCGCGGGCATCAGGGACTCCAGGAGCGGTCCGGTGCGGTCGTCGTACGGGGGCTCGAGGGGAACGATCCGGGACATGGCGGCCTCCATCCGATCACGTTTCTGATTCAGAAACATCCGCGACGCACTGTAGTGTTTCGGAAAAAGAAACGCAAGGTGGTGGCGATGACTCCCCGACCCGGACGGAAGGTACGCGGCTCGGACGGCGGCCGTCCCTTGATGGCGGCCCTGGACCTCCTGGGCAGGCGCTGGGCCCTGCGCGTCCTGTGGGAGCTGCGCTCCGAACCCCTGGGCGCCCGCGCCTTGCGCGACCGCTGCGACAGGATGTCGTCAAGCGTCCTGTACGCCAGACTCGCCGAACTCCTCGAAGCCGGACTGATCGAGCAGGACGGATCCGACCGCTACCTCCTCACCCCTCAGGGACGCTCCCTGAGCCGTGCCATCGAACCCCTGGACGCGTGGGCCCGCGACTGGGCGGACTCCCTTGACGCCTGACCCCGGAGCGAACCGCCTCGACCACTCTCACTCGCCGTGGAAGACGGCGAAGGCCGCCCGGGCCGCTTCGGCGCACTGGACGTCCTGTTCCGGGGAGGCTCCGCTGACGCCGATCGCGCCCACCAGTTCACCGTCGTGCCTGAGGGGAAGGCCGCCCGGGAGGGTGGTCAGCCGGTAGGGGACCTGGTCGTCCACGAGGGCGAACAGGTCCGGATAGGTCTCGCGGAGGCCGGCCATGGCCTCGCTGGGACCGCGGAAGGCCGTCGACGTCCTGGCCTTGGCGCGGGCCACCTCGGGCGTGAACCAGGGGGCTCCGTCGGCCCGTACGACGAGTATGTCCGCGCCTCCGGCGTCGACCAAAGCGACACTGACCCTGAGGCCGTCCGCGGCGGCGCACTCCAGCGCGGCGTCGACGGCCGCGCGTGCCGCCTGAAGCGGCAGTTTCTTTCCCATGAGCGGTCTTTATACCGTTCCCCCGGGCCGCTGGGGGTTCACGCACGGCGATTCCCTCCTCGTCCCCGGGAAGGAGTCCTCGCCGTCCGCAGGGCAGAATCTGTTGAGCGAGGGAGGGGGCCCGAGGTGAACGAGGATGGGGAACGTGCCGGAACCGAAAGCGTCCCGCCCTCCCCGCCGTCCGGCCTGCGCCACTCGATGCGGGCCTTCCGGCACCGGAACTTCACGATCTTCTGGCTCGGGGCGCTGACGTCCAACACCGGGACCTGGCTGAGCAACCTCACGGTGCCGTACGTGCTCTACCAGCTCACCGGAAGCGCGTTCTGGGTGGGGCTGGTGAGCCTCTGGCAGTTCCTGCCGGGGCTGTTCTTCGGACCGCTGGGCGGAGCCCTGGCCGACCGCCACGACCGCAGGCGCGTCCTGCTCGCCACCCAGACGGGCATGGCCGTCGCGGCGTTCCTGATGTGGGCGTTCTGGGCGTCGGGCCTGCGCGAGCCCCTGGCGCTGCTGGCCCTGGTCGGCCTCGGTGGGCTCTTCCACGGACTCAACCTGCCGAGCTGGCAGTCGTTCGTCAGCGACCTGGTACCGCGTGACGACCTGCGGTCGGCGGTGTCGCTCAACTCCCTGCAGTTCAACGCCGCCCGCGCCGTCGGCCCGGCGATCGCCGGAATCCTGCTGGCCGCCCTCGGCCCCTCCTGGGCCTTCTTCCTCAACGGGCTGTCGTTCTTCTTCGTACTCGCCGCGCTCACGCTCATCAGCGGCACGGGTGACTCCGGACCCGCGGTCTCCTCCTCCGACGGCGTCACCCGCCAGTTCACCGAGGCGCTGCGCTACATCCGCGGCAGGCCCGGCATCCTCGTCTCCCTGCTGGTCTCCGTCCTGGTCGGGGTGCTCGGCAACCCGGTCTTCCAGCTCACCGTCGTCTTCGCCGAGAGCGTCTTCCACACCGGAGCGATGGGGCTGGGCCTGCTCAACGCCGCCCTCGGCATCGGCGCCGTGCTCACGACTCCGCTGGTCTCCGGCGGTTTCAGCGGTCTGAGCCTCAGCCGGATGGTCCGCTGGGGCCTGGTCTTCTACGGGGTCGCCCTCATCGCCTTCGGCGCCGCCCCCGGCTACCTCTTCGCCATGTTCTCCCTGGTCGCCGTGGGCGGATGTTTCCTCGCGGTCATCTCCGGGGTGAACACCGCCGTCCAGCTCATGGTCGCCGACCGGCTGCGCGGCCGCGTGATGGCCTGCAGGATCATGGTGACCACCGCCTCCTTCCCCGTCGGCGGCCTGCTCCAGGGCCACCTCACCGACTGGCTGGGCCCCCGCCCCACCATCTGCGGTGCGGGCGCGCTGATGCTCCTCTCCTCCCTCCTCCTGATCTGCGGCTTCGGCCGGATCCGTCTGAACCGCCTCGACGACCCCCACGACACCGACGACCCAGCCCCGGCGGAGCAGCGGTGACCCTTCACTCCGGGCGGGCCAGCCTGATGCTCAGGACGATCAGGATCGCGCCGAGGCCGAGCAGGACCACCGTCGCCACGTACAGGCCCGTGGCGATCCCGGAGATTCCGGGGAGGGTCGCGCCCAGCCGGAGGTCCGCGGTGATGCCGGGGGACGCATCGGCGTTCATGACGACGACCGTCCACTCGCCTTCACGGACGTCCCAGGTGAGCTGCTGGGTTCCCGGGCCGGCGGTCTTGGCAGCCCAGAAGGGCTGGAGTTCGGGGCGGGGCGGCGCCGTCGCGCCGGGCTCGCCCTCCTGGACGAGGTCGCGCTCGTCTCCTCGGGAGAAGACCGTGTGGGTGATGCGCTCGTACGGGACACCGGAGAGATAACGCTCCACCTCTGCTCGGGGCCCGATACCCACGAACAGCGGCTTGCCGTCGCGGGCCGTGATCCGGACGGTGCCGAGGAAGTCCCGCAGGAACTCGACGCCTTCTCCCCTGATCTCGGCCTCCTCGGAGACCAGCGCGTAACCCGCCCCGGACGCCCGTTCCAGGTCCGTCGAGAGGTAGCCGTCCGAGCCGCGCGATCGGTCCACCGCGGTGATGGCGACCGCCGCCGCGAGGGTGCCGAGCGCGAGAGCGGCGGCCAACGCGCCGGCCGCCATGAGGAACACCGGCCCTGCCGACCAGCGCGCCGGGCGTTTCGCGGCCGGGGGCTTCGCCTCGACGGCCCCGGCCGCAGGTTCGTCCCGCGTTGACGCCGGTTCGTCGCCGCCCTGGTCGAGCCGGAAAGGCGGGTACACGTCCGTCATGAGAGCCGCATAGGCCACGACGCGGTACACCCAGCGCTGCATGCCGAGGACGAAGTCGAAGACGCCGCGCGGATAGCGCGCGGAGAAGAGCAGGGCCACCGCCGCGAAGAGGACGAGCAGCCCGATGAGCCCCCAGTCCAGGGCCGGACCCGAGTCCTCCCACGTCCCCGACGCCATCTCTATTCCGGGACCGGTGAAGAAGGCCACCACCAGATAGTGCGGGATGGCCAGCAGCCACCACTTCACCAGCACCAGGCCGCGCGACAGCCTCTGCGGCGGGGCGATGTCCAGACGCGCCGGATAGTCCGGCACGTCATGCAGGGTGAAGGGCGGGTACCGATCGGTGCCGAGGGCCCCGTAGGCGTAGTAGGACACGCGCCACGTCCAGCGCAGCACACCGACGTTGAACTCGAAGATCGTGTGCGGGTAGCGGCCGGTGAAGAGGATCGCGAAGAACGCCACGACCGTCAGCACGAAGAAGGCGATCCACAGGAACACCAGGACGAAGTAGTGCGGAAGCGCGAGAATCCATTTGACCAGCCAGAGCCACCGGCTCAGCCGGGAATCCAGCGTCGCCGTCAGCCGGACCGCGGACCGTTCTGCCATGGGAACACCTTGGGTTGTGGCCGGACACCCGCCCAGCACCGCTTTCCGAGTGCCGAATATCCTCCCCACCCCGGCCGCGCGTCACGCGTCCCTTCTCCTGCGACCTTCTTCCATGAGGTGAAGCCCTCAGCCGGCTACCAGGGGACGGACATGACGGAGACGTGGTTGTCGGTGGGGTCGTAGTACGACATCAGCATGGCGGACGAGGTACTCAGCTCGGGGTGGCCGAAGTACGCGCGGCACAGGTTCCATCCCGACTGGGCGCCGCAGGGGGCGGTGCCGGTGGTGAGCAGCGTCCAGGGGCCGGTGGGCGAGCTCGCCCGCCAGACACGGAAGTCGCCGGCGATCGACGGCTGCTCGATCAGGATGAGGCCCTTGCCGACCGAGGAGAAGTCGTCGACGTGGACGGCGACCGGAGTCGCGGACGGGACGACGGACGCCGCGGCGTTGTGGTCGGCGTCCCAGGCGCTGCCCGTCCAGTAGCGGTAGGACGAGGCGTTCTGCCAAGACGCCGGGTTCGCGGCGACCCGGGCGACGGTCGTCTTGCCCGCCGTGCAGCCGCCCCACACGATCGAGTCGCACTTGAAGCCGTAGAGGTAGAGGTAGCCGTCGCGGAAGACCGGGGAGCCGAGGATCTTCTGGAAGGGCAGACCGCTCGGCTCGGTGAACACCCGCTTCTGGCCGCTCAGCGTGTTCGTCGACGGGTCGTACTCGACCAGTCCGAAACCCTCGCCGGTCATGTCCTGCGGGTGCACGCAGACGTCGGTGTAGACGATGAGCATTTTGTTCGGGTTCGCAGTCGACGGCTGCCGCGCCACCCCGGTGATCCAGGAAGCCTGGTACGCCGAGCCGGGCACCGTGCACTCCGTCCCGTCCGGCAGCACCAGCCCGGTGGGCTTGGGCAGGAAGCCCGACGGAGGCCGGTTGCTCGGCAGCGTGCCCACCGCGGCGGGCGGGGTGGGCAGCTCGGTGATCCCCGTCGGGACCTGCCCCGGTGTGTAGGGGCCTCTGGCCGCGGTGGCCCCCAGCCAGAAACCGGACCACGTGCCCGACCACTCCGAGTCGCAGAACAGCCAGAGGCTCTGCTGCACGCCGGGGATCTTCTCGCTGAAGCCGCAGTCCCGGTTGACGACGTTGCCTGGGGCCGACGTCTCGAAGTTCGACAGCACCTTGGCGGGCGGGGGCGCGTCGGCGCGTGCCGCGGACGGCACCGCCGCCACCACGGCCGCGCACAACACGGCGACCAGCTTCCTGACCATGGGACCTCCCTGAAGAGACTCCCGTGATCATCGGTGCTCACCCCATCCGAAACCAGTCCCGAGTCCAAAACCGGTCACCATCCGTCAGTGCCGCTCATGGATACGGGCTCGAGCCCTACTCCTGAGGGTGGAGGGCGCCGTGGGGCTCGAGCCGCGCCGCGAGACGCCTGGGAGCCGACAGCCGCCAGGCCTCGGTGACGAGTTCGGCCAGCTCCCCGGGGTCGACTCTCGCGAGATCGACCTCCACCCAGGCGAAGCGGCCGCCCGCCCAGGAAGGGGAGAAGATCTCGGGATCCTCCGCGACCAGTGCCTCCTGCTCCTCCCGGGTGGCCTTGAGCATGACCGTCTCCTCGGACTCGTGCAGGTAGCAGAATCCCTTGCCCCGCACCCGGAACCCTGTCAGGTTCGGATGGCCGTCGTTCCGGGTCACCTCCGGCAACTCCCCCACGGTCTTCAAGAACACCTCGACGCTCATGGTCGAGCTGTATCACTCGGCCCTGACACTTTCGGGCCCCGCGCGTCCGGTCCTGGTGGAGCGGGAAGCGGGGCGCCAGGTGGAGACGAGGGCGGCGGCCAGGAGGAGTTCGGCGATGTCGCCGCCGTAGTACATGAGCTCGGCGCCGCCTCGGACCTGGTCGACGGGAGCGTGGACGCCGATGAGGAACCCTGCGTAGAGGAGCTGGGAGACGACGGCGTGAACGGCGATCGCGACGCCCAGGACGACCAGGCGGGCCGGGACGGTCGGCCGGTCGGGGGCGGGGTCGGGGCCCGCGATGACCCAGGCGAACAGGCACCCCGCGGCCAGGAAGTGGAGATGAAGGAGCGCGTGGAGGACCGGGTGGACTGCGGTGGCGTCGTACAGAGGAGTGAAGTACAGGACCGGCAGGCCGCCTGCGCTCAACGCCAGGGCCGCCCAGGGACGGGTGAGCGCGTGGACGGGACGGCTGCGCAGGACCCCGGCGAGGACGCGGGCGCGTGCGGCGGGCAGGGCACCGTGCTCATGCCCCGAATGCGACAGGAGAGCACTCATCGGGTTCGGCCGGCGGCGTCCCGTGCCGGTTCCAGAAGCTCGCCGCCGCGCTGCAGCAGATGACCGCCCGTCCCACAGCGTGTTCATCTCCAGCCCCGGCACGGTGTACGGCGAGTAGTAACCGATCCCGACGTTGTCGCTGTCGGTGCTGGAGAGCATGTGATGCCACTGCAGCACCTGAACGCGGCTCCCCCATCCCTATCCCGCATCGGCTCCGGGTAACCGACTGCGTCGTGCTTCCGCGGGCGGGCGCTTCAGGCGGATCCGGGTGCTCGTCGTGGTCGAGGCCTTCTGGCCGCTCCCCCGGTCCTGAGGTCAGGGCGTCCCGGCTCCGAGCATGGCGGCGGCGGTCAGCTCGATGGAGCCGACCCGGTCGGCGACCCGGGGGGCGGAGTGGACGAGGATGAGCTCGTCGGCCTGGGCGGAGGCGGCGAAGTCCTTCAGGTAGTCGCGGACCTCGGCGGGTGTGCCGACGGCGGTGCAACGGGTCATCGACGCGATCTGCCGGCCGTTCGGGGAGGCGAGGAACAGGTCGATCTGCTCATCGGTGAGGTCGCCGCCCGCCGGCCCCCGCGCGATCAGCGCCCGTGTGCGGGCCCGGTGGGCGATCTTCATCTGCGTCACGGCCTCGTCGTGGTCCTCGGCCGCGAACACGTTGACGCCCGCGATGGCGTACGGCTCGGACAGCTGCTCGGACGGCTTGAAGGTCTCGCGGTAGAGGGCGATCGCCTCGTGCAGGGCGTCCGGCGCGAAGTGGGACGCGAAGGCGTACGGCAGCCCCAGGTGCGCGGCGAGCTGAGCCCCGAACAGCGACGATCCCAGGATGTACAGCGGCACGCCGCCTTCGGGGCGGGGCACCGCCTGCACGCCGGGCACCCGGGACTCCCCGTTCAGGTACCCCTGCAGTTCCAGCACGTCCTCGGGGAAGGAGTCCGCCGACGCCGCGTTGCGCCGCAGCGCCCTCATCGTGGTCTGGTCGGTGCCCGGGGCACGTCCGAGCCCGAGGTCGATCCGCCCCGGGTAGAGCGTCTCCAGGGTGCCGAACTGCTCGGCGATCACCAGCGGTGAATGGTTGGGCAGCATGACCCCGCCCGACCCCAGCCGGATGCTCTCGGTGTGCGCCGCCACATATCCGATGAGCACGCTGGTGGCGGTGGAGGCGATCGTGGGCATGTTGTGGTGCTCGGCGTACCAGACGCGCCGGTACCCGCTGCGCTCCGCCGCCCGGGCGAGCACGACACTGGCCTCGAAGCTCTCACGCGCGCTCCGCCCGGACGACACCGGCGCGAGATCGAGAAGAGACAGTGCGATCGACATGGCGGACGGCCTTCCATACGTCACGGGTAACGGCGAAGGCATGACCATGCGCTTCGCCGCTTTCCAGGCAGAACCTCACCTTACGCAGAAACGCCGGTAGATCCCGACCGGGTGCCGCCGGCCCGCGTGCCCCGTCCGGTCAGGCGGCGTCGAAGCGGCTGACGCCGGCGAGCACCATCGGGTAGGTCGGCCGGCTGTTGTCGCCGATCTGGGGAAGTCCCTCGACGGCTTCGGGACGCCACAGCCTGGTGGCGACCACGCCCGGCTCCAGCAGATGGCTGTCGCCGAACAGGGCCTGGATCTCCTCGGGGGTGCGGTAGTGCAGGCCCGAGGGCGTCCTCGCGTAGGTGCCGGCCGCCTGCTCCGCCCGTTCCGGATCCATGCCGTCGGCGGTGACGTGGCTGAGCGCGAGCCAGGAACCGGTGGCCAGCCTGCTTCGGTAGGTGTGCATCAGGCCGGACACGTCGCCGGGGACGAAGTGCAGGACCGCGATCATCAGCAGGCCGACCGGCTGCTCGAAGTCGATCCCCGCCGCCTCGCAGGCGTCGAAGACTCCCTGCGGGTCGCGCAGGTCGGCGGTGACCACGGTGGTGGTCTTGTTGTCGGCCAGCAGGGCGCTGCCGTGGGCCAGGACGATCGGGTCGTTGTCGATGTAGACCACGCGGCTGTCGGGGGCGGTGCGCTGGGTGATCTGGTGGAGGTTGTCGTTGGTCGGCAGCCCGGAGCCCAGGTCGATGAACTGGCGGATGCCCTCCTTCACCATGGCCGCGGCGGCCCGGCGCATGAAGTCGCGGTTCTGCCGGGCGACCAGGGGCGCGTCGGGGAAGCCCGCGATGGCGGCCTCGGCCGCCTGGCGGTCGGAGGCGAAATTGTCCTTGCCACCGAGGAAGAAGTCATAGATGCGCGCCGGGTGGGGGACGGTGGTGTCGATGCCCGCGGGGACGGTGGCGGCGTCGTCGGTCACAGGTGTTCCTTAGGAGGGTCGGGCCTTGTCCCGCCGGCGTGGCACCGGAGGGCGCACCGGGAGGCCAGCGTGATCTCACGGTAGTACACGGCTTAACGTTCCGCCGGAAAAGATCGTTTATCCGGCTTGGAAGATCCGCACCGGATCGCGGAGCCGTCCCCCTTCTCTCCCGGATCCGTACGTGATACGCACCAGGAGACGCGAAAAACATTCGCCTTTGAAGGATGTCCGTCATGCCACGAAAGAAGCTGGTAGTCCGAGCATTCCTCTCCATCCTGGCGGGGGCCTCCCTCGTCACCGGTCTCCTCTACGGCGCTCCGCCCACCCAGGCCGCCCCTTTCTACGACGACGTCAACGTCAGCGGAGAACCCTTCCGCGGCGCCGGCCCGGACGGCCAGGTGAGCGGATACATCGACCTGCACAGCCACCTGATGTCGTACGAGGGGTTCGGCGGGAGCCTGATGTGCGGCAAGGCGTTCGACGTGCGCGGCGTCCAGGCGGCCCTGCGCGACTGCCCCGACCACGGAAGCAACGGCTCCCTGGCCTGGTTCGAGAACCTCGTCAGCAAAGGCACCCTGACCGGGACGCACGACACCGTCGGCTGGCCCACCTTCAAGGACTGGCCCAGCCGGAGTTCGCGCACCCACCAGCAGGCCTACTACCGGTGGGTCGAACGCTCCTGGCGTGCCGGGCAGCGGATCCTCGTCAACCAGCTGGTGTCCAACCGGACGCTCTGCGAGCTCTACCCGCTGAAGAAGTACCCCTGCGACGAGATGGACTCGATCCGCCTCCAGGCACGGCGCACCTACGAACTCCAGAACTACGTGGACGAGCAGAGCGGCGGCCCCGGCAAGGGCTGGTTCCGCGTCGTCAGGAACCCGTCCGAGGCCCGCAAGGTCATCGAACAGGGCAAGCTCGCCGTCGTCCTCGGCGTCGAGACGTCCGAGCCGTTCGGCTGCCGCCGGATCGGCGACCGGCCGCAGTGCACCGAGAAGCAGATCGACGACGGCCTGGACGAGATGCAGCGCCTCGGCGTCAGCTCCATGTTCCTGTGCCACAAGTTCGACAACGCGCTGTGCGGCGTCCGCTTCGACGGCGACACCACCGGCCTCATCCTCAACATCGGCAACTTCCTGGGAACCCGCCGCTTCTGGCAGGCCGACACCTGCACCCGGCCCGAGCACGACAACACGATCACCCCGGCGAACGACCTCACCGCCGTCCTCTCCGGCCCGCTGGCGCATCTGCGGCCGATCGGCGTCACGCTGCCGGTCTATCCCAAGCCTCCGCACTGCAACGTCAACGGCCTCACCGACCTGGGCGCCCACATGATCAAAGGCATGATCGAGCGCGGGATGATCGTCGAGATCGACCACATGAGCGCCAAGGCCGCCGACCAGGCCCTGACGATCCTGGAACAGGCGGGCCACCCCGGAGTCGTCTCCAGCCACAGCTGGACCGACCTGGGATACGCCCATCGCATCTACGGGCTCGGCGGAATGCTCACCTCCTACGCCGGTCCCGCCGACGGCTTCACCTCGAGCTGGCGCCGCGCCAAGCAGGCCGGTGACCCCGCCCGGCTCTTCGGTTTCGGCTACGGCCTCGACGCCAACGGCATGGGCCCGCTCCCCGCCCCCCGGTCCGGCAACGAAGCCGATCCCGTCCGCTACCCGTTCACCTCGCCGTTCGACCCGAACGTGACCCTGGACCGCCCGCGCACCGGCGAACGCACCTGGGACGTCAACACCGAAGGCGTCGCCCACTACGGCCTGGTCCCCGACTGGCTCGCCGACGTGCGAACCGTCGGCGGCGAGGAGATCATCACCGACCTGTCGCACGGCGCGGAGGCCTACCTCCGCATGTGGGAGGACACCAGGTCCTGACCCCGCGAACGGCGGCTCCGCCGTGGTGCAGGGGCCGAGGCGCCCGCCGGAGGCCCCTGCACCGAGGTCAGAACTCGAAGCGGAACATCCGTAGCGTGTCCCGTGCCGGAGGGAAGCGGTCGAGCATCCGGTACAGGAGCCGGTAGAACCGGACAGGCACCAGGGCATACTGGGAGATGACGGCGATCTCCTCGGCACGGTGCAGGCGCGGATTCATCCGCTCGACCTCCCGGGCGTCCCGGACCGCCCAGCCCATGGTGAACTCTCCGTAGATCTCGGGCAGCCTCCGCGAGGACCACACGACCCAGGGCGGCACCCCGTCGAACAGCAGAGTGCCGTGGGCGAAACGCTCCGTCAGCCGCAGCAGCAGCCGCCGGACCTCGTCCTCGGCCAGGTACATCAGCAGCCCTTCGGCGATGACCAGCACCGGACGGTCCGCGGGGACCTCCTCCAGCCACGCCGGGTCGAGGACCGACAAGCCGATCGTCCGATACCCCTCCCGTCCGGGGAAGAGCCGACGCCGCAGCCCGATGACGTCCGGGAGGTCGACGTCGAACCAGCGGACCCCGGGATGAGGATCCAACCGGAACACCCGGGTGTCCAGCCCGCAGCCGAGCTGCACCACGACGGCGTCCGGATACCGGGCGAGGAAATCGGCCGCCCACATGTCCAGCTGCCTGGACCGCAGCACCACCAGATACCGGTCCCCCACCGTCAGCCGCATCCTCAACGACCTCAGACCGGCGTCGAGGTGCCGCACGGCCTCCGCAGCGGCCCGGTCGCACAGGATCGAGTCCTCCGAACGGCTCTCCACCGCCCGCAGATACAACGTCACCAGCGCCGTCCGCTCCACTCCGACGAGATCGGCCTTCCACTGATCCGCCATAGCCCCGCCCCCTGCCCCTTGGACCGTGTCTCGAAGTCCGGTGCGTCGTGATCGCTAAGTGAGGTCTCCGGTAAAGCCGTTCATCAACCTCATCGCCACCGTCAACGACTGGCCGCTGACCTCACTTGAGTCAATCTTGTGACAAGATCGCAAAATGCTGCGATTCACCGATTTCATCATCGACTGCCCGGACACGATGAAGCTGGCGGCCTTCTACTCCGAGTTGACGGGCCGCCCGATCAAGGACGGCAGCCACGAGAACTGGGCCGGCATCACCTTCGGCGAGGTCGAGCTGGCCTTCTACCGGGTGGACGACTACCGCGCTCCGCAGTGGCCCGACGGCGCGCACCCCAAGCAGTTCCACCTCGACTTCGAAGTGGACGAGATCGAGCCCGAGCAGCGCCGCGTCATCGGCCTCGGCGCGACGCTGCAGCAAGACTTCATCGACGACGAGGGCTACGGCTGGCGGGTCTTCACCGATCCGGTCGGCCACCCCTTCTGCCTGTGCCGCAACAAGGGCGTCGTCTGGACCGACCAGGGCCTGATCTGGCCCTAGCCTCCTTCAGGGGTTCGAACCGACGGTCTCCCACGATGCTCCCGCCATGCGTGTACCGGCCGACCTGGTCGGGGCCCCGCGGTCAGGACCGGGCCGGTGCCGTCGCCGGTGGCGGGGAGGCGGGTTGGAAGAGTTCGATGAGGTTGCCGGCGGGGTCGAGGAGCAGGATCTGGCGGCCGCCGGGGCCGGCGACGATGTCGCTGTGGAAGGTCAGTCCGGTGGTGCGTAGCCGGTCGATCTCGGTGTCGAGATCGTCAACGGTGAGATGGATGCGGTTGCGGCCGGGGACGGCCGGTTCGGGGGTGGCGCGGGCGCCGGAGCTGGCCGGTCCGGACAGCAGCAGCCGCAGCGGCCCGCGCACCACGTCGGCGAAGGCGGGCACAGCGCTGGCGCGCAGCGTGAAGCCCAGGTGGGTGGTGTAGAAGTCGATGGCTTCCTGGACGTCGTCGACCAGGTAACGGACGCTGGCGAGCTGGTCGGGTGTGGTCATGGCTGGACCTCTCCTGGACGGGCGAGTTGGGACAGCAGGTAGCGGATGCGTGTGTCGATGTCGGCGGCCGTGCGGATGAAGGCCGGGTAGTCGGCGCCGGCGGCCGTGGCGGGGTCGGGGATGCTCCAGTGGACTCGCCGGGGGTGGCCGGGGAAGTCGGGGCGGATCTCGCGGACCTTGTCGCACAAGCTGATCACATAGTCGAACCGGCGGCCTGCCAGGGTGTTGAGATGCCGTGGACGCCGGTCGGCGATGTCGAGGCCATAGTGCTCGGCCAGAGCCCGCACCGCGTGGGGGTGCAGGTGCTGTTTGGGATGGCTGCCGGCGCTGGTCACCTCGGCCTGGCCGCCGGCGCGATGCAGGAGCAGCGCCTCGGCGATCGGCGAGCGGGCGCTGTTACCGGTGCAGGTGAACAGTACGGCGGGCCGGGATGCCGGCGCGGCCTGTGACGAGAACGAGGTCGGCGAAGCGAGGGGCGGGTCGAAACCGAGCGCGGGGTGCAGGGCGCCACCGGCGGCGGCCAGCGCGTGCGCGCAGCGCTCCAGGTCCAGGTGGTAGTAGCTGTCGCGGGCGTCGAAGCTGCTGCGCCGCGCGGCGACCAGCCCGCCCTTCCGCAGCAACCGCAGATGGTAGGAGACCAGGTTCTGCGGTTGGCCGACTCGCTCGACCAGCTCACGAACCCGGTAGTCGCTGGTGGCCAGCTCTCGCAGCAGCCGCCACCGCACGGGATGCGCCGCGAGCCGAACGAAGGCCGGAGCGGCCTGATCCGAGAGCTCCACAACCAGGATTATACATCAAATCGTTTTGATGCATTCCGAGGAAGCTCGATGATGTCCCGGCCGCACCCGGCCGGGCGTCACGCGGAGGGCAGGGTGACGGGGTATCGCAGGATCGTCCGCATCTTCTCCGGGGCGGTGCGGTGAGGGTTCGAGAGGTAGATCTCGTGGTGGCGGCCCGCGATGGCCAGGCCTTTCTCGTCCAGGAAGCCGTAGAGGCGGGTGAGGGTCGCGGGCTCGGTGGCGAAAGGGCCGGTGTGGAGGATCTGCGCGCAGGGGCCCTCGTGGAGGCGTTCCGCCCTGACGTCCGGCACGGGCAGGCCGGGCTTCTTCTTGGCCGCCGTGGTGAGCGCCTCCTGGACGACCTCGGCGGTGGCCTCGGCGGGCTGCAGGATCATCATGGTCCAGCACCAGGCGTCACGCGTGAGGTCATAGGAGAATTCCCGTCCCTCGTCCGGCCACCACAATCCCTGAAGCGGCATGACGGGGTACTCCAGGACCTCGGCCTTCTTGAGGGCGAAGCGGACGGCGTAGGCGACGCCGTAGAGGGCCTCGACCGCCCGCCGGTAGCCGTCCCCGTCCGGGTCGCCCCTGCCGTCGATCATGAGGAAGGGCAGCTCGGGGGCTTCGACCAGGCCGGGGTTCGCGGTCGCGGTGTAGAGGGACCTGTGGACTTTCTTCAGGTCGGTCTTCGGGACGGTCACATGGTCTCCTGCGGTGGTGGGTCGATGGGGATGGTCAGCCGGGTGAGCAACTCGTGCGGTTCGGCCTCGCCGGGGGCGACGAGGTAGTCCTCCCGTGCCCGGCCTCGGGCGGTGAGCCCCTGTTCGTGGAGCCGGACGTGCAGCGCGTGGTAGGCCAGGGGAAGCTGTTCGTAGGGGCCGGTGTGCAGGGTCGTGGCGGCGGGGCCCGCGGGGAGCGTCATCGCGACGGTGCCCGGTACGTCCTTGTCCGTCCGAGCTCCCACTGCGATGACCATCCCGTCTTCGAGGTCCAGGGGGTACAGGCCGTACATCGGCGGAGTCCAGCCCGCGGCGCTCCTGTTCAGGGCCTCGAGAAGGGCGATGACGCACTCCCGTGTCCGCGCCCCCACCTCGTCCGCGCCGCACCGGCCGCGCACCGCGGCCAGGCGGAGGGCGGGATCGTCCACGATCTCCACGTCGTAGGCGGGCACCGGGCCTTCGGCCAGCCGGTCCAGCACGGCCAGCCGTTCGGTGTCGCGGGCGATCCGGGCGGCGAGCCTGTCCCGTTCGGCGGCCAGCAGCCGCGTCCGCTCCGCGTCGCCAGCCGCCAGCAGTTCGGCGATCACCTGGAGCGGCACGTCGAGGTCGCGCAGCAGCGCCACCGTCAGGGCGTCGCGCACCCTCGCCGGCGCGTAGTAGCGGTATCCGGTGGACGGGTCCACCCGGTCCGGGGTCAGCAGTCCGAGGTCGTCGTAGTGCCGTAGCCGCTTCACGCTCAGTCGGCACATCCGGGCGAAACGCCCGATGGTCAGTAGTTCATCCCGCACGCGCTCCATCCTGGACTCTCCCACCGTGGCAGAGTCCAGCCCGAACCGCCGAAGGCCAGCATGACGGCCAGCACGCCCAGCAGGCTTCCCATGGCGATCCGTTGGACCCTCAGCCAGGAGGGACGCCGTTCGAGGAAGCCGGCGACGGCCCCGGCGGCGAGCACGATCGACAGGTTCACCGACACGGCCACCAGGATCTGGAAACCGCCGAGGACGATGCCCTGCAGCAGGACGTTTCCCTTGTCGAGGTCGATGAACTGCGGAATGACCGACACATAAAGAATGGCTATCTTCGGATTGAGCAGATTCGTCATCAAACCCATACCGAAAAGGCGGCGCGGCGAATCGTACGGCACGTCTTGGACGGCGAAGACCGACACACCGCCGGGCTTGACGGTCTTCCAGGCGAGCCAGATCAGATAAAGGGCGCCGGCGATCCTGATGGCGGTGAGCATCTGGGGAACGGCCGCGAACAGCACGGCCAGGCCGAGGTTCGCGCTGACCAGATAGACCAGGAACCCCGCCGCGACCCCGCCGAGGGAGATGATTCCGGCCCGTCGCCCCTGGCTGATGCTCCTGGAGACCAGGTACATCATGTTCGGACCCGGAGACAGGACCATCCCCAGCGCGACGGATACGACACCCAGCAGTGCGGTTTCCTCGACCATGGCCACGGCCGCCTTCTCCATCCCAGCAATAAGGCCCGTTCACACCGATTCGACGGCCTGTATTGACAGTATCCTCTCAATCCATTTCCATACAATAGAGCAGAATGCTCTCGGAGCAATTTTCGGACCGCACCGAGGAGGAGACGGCCATGGACGACTATCTGCGGGTCGCCGACGAACTGGCCGCGGACATCACGGCCGGGCGGCTGAGGCCGGGTGACCGGCTGCCGCCGCAAAGGGAGTTCGCCCGGCGGCGCGCCATCGCCGATTCCACCGCCGCCCGGGTCTACAAGGAGCTGACCCGCCGAGGCCTGACGGTCGGGGAGGTCGGCCGCGGCACGTTCGTCCGAGCCTCCGGCCAGGTGCCGCGCCCCGCGCTCGCCGAACCCGCCGGCACCAGAGTCGATCTGGAACTCAACCACCCGGTCGTGCCCGAACAGGCGGGGCTGCTCGCCCACGGCATCGGCTCCCTGCTCCGCCCCGACGTCCTGGAGTCGTCCATGCGGCCGGTCGGCGTGGCCGGCACGCCTCCGGCGCGGGAGCTCTTCGCCGATCTGCTCGCGCACGCGGGCTGGCGGCCGGATCCCGAGCGGGTGCTGTTCGCCGGCAACGGGCGGCAGGCGATCGCCGCGGCCATGGCCGCGCTGGTGCCTCCGGGATCCCGGCTGGGCGTGGAGGAACTCACCTATCCGGTCCTGAAGGCGATCGCGAACCGGCTCGGGATCACCCTCGTGCCGTTGAGCGTCGACGAGGCCGGGCTCGTGCCCGAGGCGATCGAGGCCGCCGCCCGCAAGGCCGCGCTCAATGCCGTCTACCTCCAGCCCACCCTGCACAACCCGCTGTCGATCACCATGCCCGTGGACCGCCGAGCCGAGATCGCGGACGTCCTGGAACGGCTCGGCCTCCACGCGATCGAGGACGCCGTCTGGTCGTTCCTGAACGGCGGCCTCCCGCCGCTCGCCGCCCTGGCGCCCGAACGGACCGTCCTGATCGACAGCCTGTCGAAGCGGCTCGCCCCCGGGCTGACGGTCGGGTGCGCCGTCGTCCCGCGAGCGATCTCCTCGAGCATGGCGACGGCCCTGCGCTCCGCCGGATCCGCGCCGATGCGCTTCGTTCTGGACGCCGCCACCCGCTGGCTGGGCGACGGCGCCGTGCGGTCGGTGGGCCGCGCCAAGCAGCGGGACGCGGCCGCTCGGCAGGAACTCGTCGCCCGGCGTCTGGAGGGGTTCTCGATCCGCAGCGCCCCGAACTCCTACCACTGCTGGTGGGAGCTGCCGCGTCCCTGGCGGGCCGACACGTTCGTGGCCGCGGCCGCACGCCACGGCATCGCCGTGACCCCTGCGGCGGCCTTCGCCGTGGGCCGGTACCGCGCCCCCAACGCCGTCCGCCTCGGGCTCGCCTCCCCACCGGCCGAAACCCTCTCCCACGCTCTCGGCACGCTCGCCGAGCTCGCCAGATCCACCCCGGACGGTCTGATGGCCGATTGACGAGCGGAGCAAGGCGACCACTGATCTCACATTCGCCCCGCGACGAGATGGCGTGTGTTCCTGGAGCGTCCGTACCGGTCAGGCCGGGTCGCCGAGGAGGGCCGTCAGCCGTGCCGGGGCGTCGACCAGGGACGGCCCGTACCAGGTGAGGTCACGGCCGGAGACCAAGGCCGTCCTCAGGCCCGGAAAACATTCGGGGCCGTCGGCGTGGCCGAAGGCGTAGGGCTCGTCGGGGAGGACGACGAGGTCGGGGGCGACGGCGAGGAGTCTCTCCAGCGGGATCTTGGGGTAGCGCTCGGTGTGGGCGGCGTAGGCGTTGTCGACGCCGAGGCGGGCCAGAACGTCGCCGGCGAAGGTGTCACGGCCGATCACCATCCAGGGGCGGCGCCAGATCGGGATGACGGCCGTGCGGCGGTGTTCCGGTTCCGGGAGAGCCGCCCATACCCGTTCGGCGTCTTCCAGCCAGGTCGGTACGGGCAGGCCGCAGGCCTCGGTGAGCATGCGGCGCAGTGACGTCAGGGCCTCGTCCACCGTGCGGATCACGGTGACCCATACGGGGACGCCGGCCGCGCGGAGCGCTTCCACGTCCGGGGCGCGGTTCTCCTCGACGTTGGCGAGCACGACATCGGGACGCAGCGCGATGATGCGTTCGATGTCCGGATTCTTGGTGCCTTTGATCCGTGTCACGTCCAGTTTCGCCGGATGCGTGCACCAGTCGGTGGCGCCGACGAGGAGGCCCGGCGCGGTGGCCGCGATGCTCTCGGTCAGCGACGGGACCAGCGAGACGACCCGTTCCGCCCTCTCGGGCAGGGACGTGACCGCACCGGTGTCGTCCTGCGCCCGCCTGCTCATCTCGGTCCGTTCGTCTGGAGGAAGAGGACGGGCCCCTCACCGAAGCGCCCCTGCCTGTTCATCGCCTGGAGCGCGGCGGCGGCCTTGGCCGTGTAGACGGGCTCGAGAAGGAGGTTCTCCCGTTCGGCGGCGCGTTCCCGGGCCCGCTCCCCTTCCGGGGTGGCGTGCCCATAGGCCTTTCCGAGCCAGTCCCGGACGACGAGGAGGTCGCCCTCGCCGGGCTCGAACCGCAGCGGCCCGGCGCCGCGCCGCTCGAGCAGCTTCGCGGTGCGGCGCGCGAGCCTCGTCAGGGTGGTCTCGTCCAGGCGCAGGGTGTCGTTGACCACGACGCCGACGACCCGCGTCCGCAGCCCGGCGAGCCTGAGACCGAGAAGGAGGCCCGCCGTGGTGCCGCCGGACCCCACCGCTGTGACGATGTGCGACGGTTCGGGCAGCTTCCCCTCCCGCACCTGCGCGGCGATCTCCAGCGCGGCCTCGACGTATCCCAGTACTCCCACGGGCGACGATCCCCCGGCTCCCAGCAGGTACGGCGGACGCCCGTTCGAGAAGTGGCGTGCGACCAGCCAGGGCACCGCGGCGATCGTCCGCCCCTTCGTCCGGGTGAAGTACAGCTTCGCCCCGGACGCCCGAAGCCGTTCGAGCTGCGCCCGGACGTGGTCGTCGACGGGCTGGTCCACGAGCGCGAGCACCGTCCGCAGCCCGTGCTCGCGTCCGTACAACGCGGTCGCCAGCCCCCAGTTCGTGCCGAGTCCGCCGACGCTCAGGATCGTGCTCCGCCCGCCGCGCCGCACCTCGGGGATCAGCCATTCGAGCTTGCGGATCTTGTTCCCGCCCCAGCCGCCGCTCCCGTAGGCACCGTCGTCCTTGAGCCACACCGGCGCGGGTCCGTCGACGAGCCCGGGCAGCGGCCGCACCGGCGTCGGCCCGTCCCCCAGCGGGAGGTGCGGGAGGTTCTCCTCCAGGCCGGGGAAGCGCTCGTGCAGGTATGCCGTCACCGGTCAGCGCCTGTGGACGCTGACCGCGTAGCCTCCGCCGTCGTAGGGGGCGGCGTCCCAGGTGGCGAAGCGGTCCAGGAGGGTGAGCCCGGCTGTCGCGCAGTAGGCGTCGTACTCGTCCAGGGTGATGCTCGGCGGCACCGGCAGGTGGGCGCGGTCCAGGCCGAACCCGGCGACGAGCAGCCCGCCCGGCTTCAGAGCCGCGGTGAGTCGCCGGGTCACCTCGGGCTCGGTGCCGGGTGCGAGCAGCGGGAAGATGTTGCCCGCGGCGACGATGAGGTCGAAGTCCGCCACGATACCCAGCGCCGACGGGTCGAACTCCGCCAGGTCGGCCTGGAGCCAGGGCAGCTCCGGCTCGGTCTTGCGCGCGACCGCCAGCATGGAGGCGTCGAGGTCCACGCCGACGCAGTCGTAGCCGAGCTCCGCCAGGCGGAGCATGACCCGGCCGGTGCCGCATCCCGCGTCCAGTATCCGCGCCCCCGGCGGCACGAGCGCCGCGCAGAAACGCGCCTCCCCGTGCAGGTCCTTCCCGGACTCGGCCAGTGCGGCGAAGCGCGCGGCGTACTCTTCCCCGGACGTCCCTCCGGTCAGCTCTTTCCAGCGGCTCATGCCCACCAGCATAGGATGCCTCTCCCGCGCCGGCCGCCTCCCCTGCGGGAGGCGGCCGACGCGGGCCGGACCGTTCGGCCGGAGGCCCGGGGGTCAGAGCCCGTTGATGATCGCCACGTTGGAGTCCGCGGCCGCCAGGCGCAGTTCCTTCGCCTTCTGGTACTCCTCGGACTCGTACCAGGCGCGTGCCGCCTCCGCCGACTCGAATTCCAGGACGACCGTGCGGGTGCCGTGCCATTCGCCTTCGAGAGCCTGGGGCTGGGAGTCGAAGGCGAGGATCGAGGCGCCGGACTGCATGATCGAGGGAAGGGCGGCCTTGCCGTAGGCCTCCATACCCTCCTCGTCCTTGATGTCCTCGGTGACGATGACGTATGCCTTGGGCATTTCGTTCTCCTCTGGGGGCAGACCGCGCGGTCTGGATTCCGGGGTGTCAGCTCACCGTGATGGCGCGCTCGGGGCAGTTGGCAGCGGCCTTGCGAACGGACTCTTCCAGCTCGGCGGGGATCACGTCCAGCAGGACCTCGGCGTAGCCGTCGTCGTTGATGTCGAACACGTCGGGGCTCGCCGCACAGCAGGCGCCGTGGCCCCGGCAGTTGTCGTCGTCGATGGTGACCTTCATCAGGAGCCGTCCTCCGCGAGGGTGAACTCCACGTTCAGGTTCATCAGGCCGCGGAGGATGAAGGTCGGAAGGTACTGGTAGGCGCGGTCGTCCGCGGGACCGTGGACCTTCTCGGAGACCCTGATGTCGGTCGTGCGGGCGAGGAGCCGCTCGAGGCAGACCTTCGCCTCGGCCCGGGCGAGGGGGGCGCCGGGGCAGGTGTGGATGCCGCGCCCGAACGCGATGTGGTGGCGGGCGTTCTTGCGCTCGAGGTCGAAGGTGTCCGGGTCCTCGAAGTGCTTCGGGTCGCGGTTGGCGGCGCCGTTCATCAGCATCACCGTGGTGCCGGCGGGCAGGTCGACCCCGCCCACGGTGACCGGCACCTTCGACAGCCGGAAGTCGCCCTTGATCGGGCTCTCCGTCCGCAGCGTCTCCTCGATGAAGTTGCCGAGGAGCTCGGGCTGCTCGCGGATCCGCCGCTGGATGTCGGGGTTGTCGGCGAGGATCTGGACCGCCGAGCCGATGAGGCGGACGGTGGTCTCCTGGCCCGCCGAGTACAGGTTGGCGGCCACGCGCACGACGTCCATGACCTCGGGGAGGGAGCCGTCGGGGAACGTCGCCTGGGCCATGGCGGTCAGGACGTCCTCGCGCGGCTCGGCGCGGCGCTCCTCGATGTACTTGACGAAGCTCGCGTAGAGGAACTCCATCGGGGAGTGCGCCAGCTCGCCCTCGGTGCTGCCGAGGGTGGTCTCCTCGACCGACTTGCCCTGCAGGACCGCGGCGAACGAGTCCCGGTCCTCCTCGGGCACGCCCAGGAGGTCGGCGATGACGTACAGGGAGAAGGGGACGGCCAGCTCGCTGATCGCCTCGCCCTCGCCGCCGGCGAGGAAGTCGTCCAGGACGCGGTCGGCGAACTCGACCAGGCGGTCGCCGTTCTCCTTGAGTCGCTTGGGGGTGATCAGCTTCATGAGCAGCGCGCGGTGCTTGGTGTGCGTCGGCGGGTCGAACGTGGGGAGCTGGTCGCTCATCGGGAGCTGGTCCCGGTACTCCTCGATCAGGGCGGTGATGTCGTCGCCCTCGAGCGGGACGGGGAAGGCCGCGAAGGGACCGATCACCGAAGTGCAGGACGACCACTTCTCGGAGTCCTGGGCCACCTCGGACACCTCGTCGTACCCGCTCAGCATCACCACGCCGTGGTGGGGCTCGTGCGACACGGGGCACTTGTCGCGCAGCGCCTTGTAGTACGGGTAGGGGTCCGCGACCAGGTCCTGGTCTTGGAAGAAGTTCTTCGTCTCGAAGTCGCTCACTGTTGGTACGGCTCCTTGTAGATCATGAAGGCTTCGTCGGTTATAGCGGATGACTTGGACTTTTACGCAGGAATCGCAATATTCGCGATAAATAACGCACGGTCGATCGGCCCGGCGGCGCGGCCGTCGACGCCCCGCGCCGGGATCCGGCCCGACCGCCCTCTTCCACTCCCGGATAAAGAGCCATATGTCCCCCAGCAGCAAGGGTGAGCGCTCGCACGCACTTCGATCTCCTGTGAGGAGAATAACATTCTCACTAGTGCGAGTCACGTTTTCATGGCGGGCCCGCAGCGTCAAGGCCGATTTTCGAAAGCGATCACCGCTGTTTGATCACCCCGGGAGAGGTAACTCTAAGCAAGGAGGAATGCACGCTCCGGAACGGCCAGGGCGGCGCTCCAGCGGAGCGAGGGGTAAGGAGATTCCATGGCGGTGGCGGCCCCGGCGGACGAGGGGGTCCTCGCGCTGGTCGAACAGCGGCTCGGAGAGCTGGTCGAGCGGGAACTCGAACGGGT
The DNA here is from genome assembly GCF_039871655.1 of Actinocorallia sp. B10E7. Taxonomy (NCBI): domain Bacteria; kingdom Bacillati; phylum Actinomycetota; class Actinomycetes; order Streptosporangiales; family Thermomonosporaceae; genus Actinocorallia; species Actinocorallia sp. B10E7. Next base: position 24,124 of record NZ_JBDPLZ010000003.1, on the reverse strand, counting down.
CTCCTTCCTGGGCCCGGACGAGTACGAGATGCTGGTCGGCCATCTGGCGGAGTTCGTGCGCGGCGGCGGCAAGCGGCTGCGTCCTCTCCTCGTGTACTGGGGGCACCGGGCCGCGGGCGGCTCCCCTGACGACGAGGACGCCGTGCTGGCGGCCGGATGCGCGGTCGAACTGCTGCACGCCTGCGCTCTGCTCATCGACGACGTGATGGACGAGGCCGATCTGCGCCGCGGCCGCCGTACCGCGCACCTGTCCCTGGCCGACCGGCACCGGGCGTCGCGGTGGCAGGGCGACCCCGGACGGTTCGGCGAGTCGGCGGCCGCGTTGCTCGGACTGCTCGCCTTCACCTGGGCGGACGCGGCGCTGCTGGACACCGGTCCCCGGCTGGCGGACGCGCTGGAGGTGTTCACCCGGCTGCGGGCCGAGGTCATCGGCGGCCAGCTCATGGACATGGCCTGCACGGCCCGCGGCACGAGCACCCTGCGGGAGGCGGCCCACATCGCGGTCTACAAGTCCGGCAAGTACACCGTCGAACGGCCGCTGCACCTGGGGCACGCCATCGCCGGAGGTGATCCGGCCCTGCGCGCCGTGCTGAGCTCCTACGCACTGCCCCTGGGAGAGGCGTTCCAGCTCAGAGACGACGTGCTCGGCGTGTTCGGCGACCCCGGCCGCACCGGCAAACCCGCCGGGGCCGACCTCCGCCAGGGCAAGCAGACACATTTGCTCGTGGAGGCCCGGCGGCGGACGGGAGCGTACGGCACCGCGCTGCTGGACAACGTACGCGACGAGGCCGACGTCGCGGCGGCCCGCGAGCTCATCACCGCCTGCGGTGCGCTGGCGGCCGTCGAGGACCGCATCGCGGGGCTGGCCGGACGCGCGACCGCCGCGCTCGACGGCTCCGGCATCCCCGCCGACGCGGCGGCGGCGCTGGCGGGGCTGGCGGCCCTGGCCACGGACAGGAGCGCGTGATGCGGGTCGTGGTGATCGGGGCGGGGCTCGGCGGGCTGGCGGCCGCCGTGCGCCTGGCCGCGGCGGGACGCGACGTGACGGTGGTCGAGGCACGGGACGAGCCGGGCGGCTGCTGCGGCACGGCGACCACGGGCCCGTACCGCTTCGACACCGGCCCTTCGGTGCTCACCATGCCCGGAGTCCTCGCCGACGTCTTCGGCTCCGCCGGGGAGGAACCGGACTCCTGGTTGCCGCTGCGCCGCCTCGACCCCTGCTACCGGCTCTCCTATCACGACGGCTCCCACCTGGACGTCCTTCCGGACGCCGACGCGATGGCCGACCAGGTCCGTGCGCTGTGCGGCCCGGACGAAGCCGCCCGCTACCTGCGTTTCCGCTCCCTGCTGGGCGAGATGTTCGAGGCGGAGTGGTCGTCCTTCATCGACCGCGACATGACCTCGCTGCGCGATCTCGCGCGCCCCTACGCCCTGCTGAAACTGGCCTCGCTGGGCGGGTTCCGGCGGCTGGACCGGCTGGTCGGCGCCCACCTCACCGACGACCGGCTGATCAGGGCGCACACCTTCCAGGCCCTGTACGTCGGCCTGCCTCCCCAGCAGGCCCTCGGCATCTACGCCGTGATCGCGCACATGGACACCGTCGGCGGGGTCTACTTCCCCGCGAAGGGCGGGATGCACGCCATCCCGAGGGCGCTGGCGGCGCTGGCGGAGAAGAAGGGCGCCGCCCTCCGTTACGGGGTGCGCGCCACCGAGGTCGAGGCCGACGGCTCCGGCGTCACCGGAGTGAGGCTGGACACCGGAGAACGGCTCGCCGCACGGCACGTCGTGGTCGCGTGCGACCTGCCGCACGCGCACGCCTCCGGGCTGCTCCCGAAGGCGGCGCGGGACTGGCGGCTGCGCAGGCCCCGGTTCTCCCCCTCGTGCCTGGTGATGCACTTCGGCCTGGACCGACGGCTCCCCGGGCAGACCCACCACACCCTGCACTTCGGCCGGGAGTGGGCGGCGACGTTCACCGCGCTCCGGCAGGGTCTGCCGCAGCCCGACCCGAGCCTGCTGGTCACCCACCCCGCGTCGGACACCGGTGCCGCCCCGTACGGGCACTCCACGCTGAGCGTCCTGGAACCGGTGCCGAACCTGACGGGCAGGTGGGATCCCGGCCTCGCCGACCGGCTGCGGGAACGCCTGCTCTCCCGGCTCGCCGGGCTCGGGTACGGCGGTCTGGACGACGCTCCCCGCCTGGTGTGGGATCCGCGGTCCTGGGCTGCGGAGGGCCATTCGGCCGGCACCCCCTTCGCCTTGGACCACCGCTTCACCCAGACCGCCTGGTTCCGTCCCTCGGGCGCCGCCCGGCGCGTCCCCGGCCTGCACTTCGCGGGCATGCACACCGCTCCCGGCGTCGGGGTCCCGCCCGTACTGATCTCGGGGCGCCTCGCGGCGCACCGCATCCTGGAGGACCGAAGATGACGCTGACCGCCAGCTACGAGACCTGCCGAAGACTGCACGCCCGGTTCGGCCGCTCCTACTACCTCGCCACGAGGCTGCTGCCGTCCTGGAAACGGCGGCACGTGCACGCGCTCTACGGCTTCGCCAGGTACGCCGACGAGATCGTGGACGCCTCCTCCACGGCGGACGACCGCACCGCGGCGCTGGACCGCCTGACCGCCCGGCTCGCGACGGGCCTGGCGGGCGAGCCGACCGACGACCACGTCCTGCCCGCGTTCATCCACACCGTGCGGTCCTTCGGGATCGACTACGACGACATCGACGCCTTCCTCCAGTCGATGCGCGCGGACCTGACGATCGCCCGGTACTCCTCCTACGGCGATCTGCTGGACTACATGGAGGGCTCCGCCGCGGTGATCGGCACCATGACGCTCCCCGTGCTGGAGCCGCTGCCCGGCTGGGAGAAGGAGGCCCGGGAGCCCGCCCGCCAGCTCGGCCTGGCCTTCCAGCTCACCAACTTCCTGCGCGACGTCAAGGAGGACCTGGTCCGGGGACGGGTGTACCTGCCGCAGGACGACCTGGCCCGGTTCGGCGTCGAGGAGAGCGACCTCGCCCGTCCGCGGGTCTCGCCTCGGCTGCGCGAGCTCCTCGCCTTCGAGGCCGGACGCGCCCGCGAGCACTACCGCGCCGCGCTGGCCGGCGTGGAGATGCTCGTTCCCTCGTCCCGTCCCTGCGTACAGGCCGCGCACGACCTGTACGGAGGCATCCTGGACGAGATCGAGCGGTCGGACTTCGAGGTCCTCGCCCGCCGGGTCCAGGTCCCCCGCCACCGGATGCTCGCCACCTTCGCCCGGCATCTGGCCGCCGCCTCGGCCGCGGCCAAGGCGGACCGTTACATGGGCGTGGAAATGCCCGGGTGGGCGTGATCCGGACCTGAGGGACTCAGCCCAGAGGGTCGGTCCCGTCCCATGTGCCTTCGCTGTCGTACGGGGTGAAGCGGGCGAAGAGTTCTTCCGAGTACCAGCTCTCCGAGCGCACGCGTTCGATCACCCGCCGGTGCGCCAGTCCTCCGTAGGCGAACTCGCGTACGGACGCGGCGTCCCGCCACAAGGAGAAGGTCGCCTGCCGGGCCAGCGGCCATTCGCCCACGCCGACCGAGGCGAGGCAGCCTTTCTGCCGCAGCAGCGCGCTCTGGACCGGGGCGACCGAACGGTAGAAGGCCAGCAGACGGGCGGGGCGGATGGAGGCGCGGGTGAGCACGGCGACCGGACCGGGGGTCGCGGCCGTCGGCCGTCCCGCTCCGAACGGGTCGGTCCCGCCCCATCTGCCGCGCGAGGCGAGCGGCGCCAGCCGGACCTGCCAGTGCTCACACGCCTCGTCCCGCCAGCGGGCCGGGATCGGCGAGTACCGCAGGAAGTCGTCCAGATGCCGCTCCTCGCGCCACACCGCCAGCAGCGCCCAGCGCCGCAGGTCCGCACCGAGTGTCATCGCCTCGCCGCGCCCCGTGCCCAGTAGCCTCCAGAACAGCAGCCCTCCGGTGCGGCGCAGCACCGGCCGGTCGAAGCCCATGTGCCGCATGGCCCCGGTGCCGGGATACCTGACGAGGTGGAACGAGGCGATGGTTCTCCTGTTCGCTGTGGTCATCGGCGGTTACCTTCTCGGCTCGGTGCCGGTGGCGGTGCTGGTCGCCCGGGTCCACGGCTTCGACCCCAGGCAGGTCGGCGACCGCAATCCCGGTTTCTGGAACATGAAAGAGCAGCTCGGTCCGCGCGCCTCGGCTCCGGTGTTCGCCGGCGACGTGTTGAAAGGCTTGTGCGCCGGGCTGCTCGGGCGGTTCTGCGCGGCCTGGACGCCCGGCGCGGGCACGTCGTCCGGTCTGTGGACGGCGCCCGACACGGCGCTGGTGTACGCGGCGGTGGGCGCGGCCATGGTCGGGCACGCGTGGCCGGTCTTCGCCGGGTTCCGCGGCGGACGGTCGATCCTCACCTTCGTCGGGGGCTTCGCGGTGATCTGCCCGCCCGCCTTCCTGCTGGGCCTGGTGGTGCTGGCGGTGACGACGGCGGCGGCCCGCTCGTTCGCGGTCGGGGCCAGGGCCGCGGTCTTCGGCGCCCCCGTCCTGCAACTGCTGTTCGCCCCCGCGAAACAGGTGGCCGCCACGGGATTGCTGATGTGCCTCATCGGGCTCCGGTTCGGTCAGGCCGCGCTGGCGGCGCGCCGCCGCTGACCCTCGCCGCGCCGTCCCCGGAGGCGGGGTAGACGCGCCCGCGCCAGGTACGGACCGGGCGCAGCGTCGTCCACGTCAGGCGGACGGCCGCGGCCGGGTCGAGCAGCGGTGACAGCCACACGCCCGGCCCGGGACGGGTGTAGCTGCCGCGCAGCGCGCCCGTCAGCAGCAGCCGGGTCCCCAGCAGCGCCAGGTCGAGCCGGGTCGGACGGCCGAGGACCAGCCTTGCCGCGGGCAGGGCGCAGGCCAGCCAGACCACGGCCAGGTCGGCGGCGAGCGGGCCCGGGCCGGTCACGTCCCGGAGCGGGAGCGAACGGCCCCACTCACGCCAGACCTCCCCGGCCGACGTGTACATGTCCACTTCCAGCAGGCCGCCCGCGTCGAGGAAACCGATCTTCCAGCCGTCGGCGGCCAGAGTGCGGGCGAGCGCGACGTCGTCCGTCATGTGTCTGCGGATGCGTTCGAAGCCACCGGCCGCGACCATCCGGTCCCGGCGGAAGGCGGTGCACTGGCCGTTGGCGAGCACCCGGTCCGGCGGAGGCGGGACACGCGGCCCGACCGGCCCGAACCGGTAGACCAGCGTGCTCAGGAACGCGGCGTGCAGGGCCTGTTCGGCGATGTCGTCGCAGACGAACCGGGGCGCGGCCGTCACCAGGTCGTATTCCTCCAGGGAGGCGGCCATCGCGGAGACCAGGCCGGGCCGGGGCCGCGTGTCGGAGTCGAGGGTCACCACCACCTCGTGCGCCGCCGCCTCCGTCCCCTGGCGCAGCGCCCACTGCTTGCCCACCCAGCCCGGCGGCAGCGGCGCCCCCCACACCACCCGCGCGCCGAGTTCGGAGGCCAGGCGCGCGGTGCCGTCCCGGGACTCGTCGTCGACGACGATCACCTCGCCGGCCGCGGGGTCGGCGAGCACGGCGCGCAGGCAGGGGCCGAGGCGCTTCTCCTCGTTCCGGGCGGGGATCACCACCGAGACCGGTTTCACCGGCCGCGCCGGGGGCGCCAGGGCGGGCAGCCGGTCCCGGCCCCGGGCGAGCCGCGTCCAGACCGCCGCCGCCGCTCCCGCCTGAGCGGCCGTGACCAGCGCGGAGAGCCTCACCGGGCCCGCCCCTGCGCGGGGAAGTCCGCGCTGACGAGGGACGCGACGATACGTCCGCCCATCGCCACCAGGGGCAGGCCACCGCCGGGATGCGCCGAGCCGCCCACCAGGTACAGTCCGCGCCGGGGCCCGCGGTTGCCGGGACGGCGCAGCGGCGCCATCACCCCGTCGTAGGCGGTGCCGTAGATCGCTCCGTTCCATCCGCCGTAGCGTTCACGCAGATCGGAGGGAGTGAACAGGTCGACGAACCTCAGCCTGCCCGACAGGTCGTGGCCTCGGTCCGCCAGCCGCTCCAGCACCAGGTCCCGGTAGGCCTCGGGCGTCAGAGGCCACCGCGACGGGTCGTGTGCGGGCACGTTGACCAGCATCGTCCAGTTCTCCATGCCGTCGGGCGCCTGCGAGGCGTCGTCCACCGCGGAGCAGCCGACGTAGACCGTCGGGTCCAGGGGCGGGCGGCGGCGCTCGAAGATGTCATCGAACTCCGCCCGGTAGTCCGCGGAGAAGACGACCGTGTGGTGCGCCAGTCCCTCGGTCCGCCCCTCCACCCCGGCCAGCAGCAGGAACGCCGACGACGACGGGCCGAGCCCGGCGATGCGGCGCAGCCGCCTGCGGTTCGGCAGCAGCCGTGCGTACAGGGCCGTCGCATCGGTGTTGGCGACCACCACGTCCGCACGCACCGTCTCGCCATCCGCGAGGCGCACACCGCGGACCCGATCGCCGTCGGAGACGATCGTGTCGACCTGGGAGGAGAGGAAGACCTCCACACCGGCTTCCTTCAACAGCGCCGCCAGATCGTCGGCCAGGCGCGGCAGCCCTCCGGGGACGTACCAGCCTCCCTGGTCGTGCTCGATCGCCGGGACACAGCCCAGCGCGGCCGGGGCCCGGTAGGGGTTCGACCCGGCGTAGGTGGCGTAGCGGCCGACATACTGCCGCAGCCTGGGGTCGCGGAAGTACTTGCGTGCCAGCCCGGCGAGCGTCCGTCCGGGCGCGACCGCCAGCACGTCCGAGGCCCTCGTCCCGGGCGTCGGCCTGCCGAACAGCGGACCGGAGAAGAACGTGCGCCGCGAGGCGTCCATGCAGCCGCGCGCCCAGGAGTGGAAGGCCCGCCAGCGCTGCCCCTCCCCCGGCGCGAGCCGGTCCACCTCCGCGGCCATCCGCGACGGGTCCCTGGGCGCGGGCAGCCGGGAGCCGTCCGTGAAACGGTAGTCGCACAGCAGGGCGGGCTCCACGAAGCTCCGGGTGATCCCGAGTTCGGTGAAGAGCTCCGGGAGCGTCAGCAGCGAGGGTCCCAGGGAGAAGGCGAAACCGTCACGCCGGTGTTCGGCCAGTTTGCCTCCCAACCGCGACAGCCGCTCGTACAGGCGGACGCCGTGACCTTCCCGGGCCAGGAGCAGCGCCGCGACCATCCCGCCCACGCCGCCGCCGACCACGACGACCTCAGCCACGCCCGGCTCCGTTCCGGTCCGCCCGGCGTTTCCATGCCAGCACCGCGAAACCCCCCATCGCCGCCCCTCCCACGACCGCCACGAGCGGATCGCGAGGCTCGAACACCGCCGCGAACCCGACCGTCTCCATCACCGCCATCACCGTGTACAGACCGACCAGCCCGACGGCGCCCGAGGCATTCCGCCCGACGACGGCGTGGATCACCGCCATCACCACCGCCGACACCAGCAGCCACCCGGCGAAGTTGCTCAACGGCACGCCCCGGTACGCCCCGGCCTCCACCCAGGCCCACGCGCCCAGCCGGAGCATCTGCGGATCGAGGAACAGGTCCCAGGCGGTCAGCGCGGCCGCTCCCGTCCCGATCCGCACCGGCCCCTCGCCCGGCGCGACCGCGTACGCGGCCAGCCCCATCCCGGCCCACGCCAACGCGACGATCACCGGGACGCCGCCGGTCTGCGGCCACAGCACGTCCGTGTAGCGGTAGCCTCCGAACGGAAACCCCGTCCGGGTCCCCACCCACTCCGCCACCAGCCCGACGCACGCCACCACGCAGAACGCGACGGCGGCCGCCCCCCAGGAGCTGACCGCCGCGGTGAAGGCGACCGCGCACCCCGCCAGCAGCAGCACGACCACGGCGACGAGGAGAACCGACCCGGGGCGCAGCCCCGACGCGACCTGCGCGGCCGTCATGGCCGCCAGCGCCACCGCCCCCGCGGCGACGGCCCCCTGCCGCACCGGCGGGGAGGCGGCCCCGATCCCTGTGTCTCCCACGTCAAGGACCGTATGTCCCGCACGTTAAAGAACTCCGCGGCCGCCGACCCGATCACATGCACGAGACGGAAAAGAAGCCGGCTGCCGTTCGGCCTGCCGCCGGGGAACATCAGGCGACGGACAGCGTGTTCTCTTGGAAAGAGACAGGCGCTTCCTGCGCTTCTTCCCGGACGTCCACGAGGCGCCGGTCTTCCATCTCCCGGGACCGAGGACGTCGGGGACCGCGACGAAACCCGCGCGACGACTCACGTCTACGGAAAGCAGGAACCATGATGAAGTCAGCAAAACGGTGGGCGGTGGGCGTCGGCCTCGCCCTGACCACGGCGGGACTCCACACCATGGCGGCTCCGGCCTCCGCGGCGCCCGGCCAGTGCAGACTCTCCATCGACAACAGCCCCGCCCCCGACGAGGCGATCATACGGGCCCTGTGCACCCCGTTCTCCGAGGCGGACAGATTCCTGTCCCTGGAGATCTGGGGTTCGGACCAGTGGTACAACGACTTCAGGCACAGCCTCTTCAGTCCCACCCTCTATTACGTACGAATTCGGAAGTCCATCCTGAACGAGGACTTCGAGGGCCGAGACGAGATCTACGTGAAGGCGGTCTACCAGAAGCCCGACGGGAAGAGGTACAAGATCACGTCCAACGTCGTGACCGGCCACTGGTAGCCGCGAACGGCCGGGGCCGCCCCAACGGATGACGGAGACCCCCGGTGCGGGGCGGAGATCCGGACTCCGTCCCGCGCTCGGGGGCCTCCGCGTTCGATGATCGGCCTACCGCCGATCAGCCGCCCCGGGAGGACCGGCGGCGGGGCTCCGTGCTCACCCCGCGGCAGGAAGGTCGACCAGGCCGGCCAGTCTGGTCCGGTGGGCGCCTGCGGTACCGAAGGCGATCTGGTCGGCCTTGGCGCGCTTGAGGTAGAGGTGGACGGGATGCTCCCAGGTCATGCCGATGCCGCCGTGGAGCTGGAGGGCCTCCTCCGCGGCCTTCACCGCGAGGTCGCTGCAGTAGGCCTGCGCGACGGCGGCCGCCGTCTCCGCGTCGGGGTCTCCCGCGGCGAGGGCCGCCGCGGCGTAACGGGCTATGGCGGCGGCCGACTCGACTTCGGTGAAGAGGTCGGCCAGCCGGTGCTTGAGAGCTTGGAAACCTCCGACGACCCGTCCGAACTGGCGGCGCTCCTTGAGGTAGGCGATGGTGGCGTGCAGGCACCACTGCGCGATGCCCGCCTGCTCGGAGGCGAGCAGCGCGGCCCCGGCCACGAGCGCCCGCCGGACGGCGGGTTCCCCCTCCGCCAGGACCAGGTCGCCGGTCACGCCCTCGAGCCGGATGTCGGCGAGCTGCCGGGTCATGTCGAGGGAGACCACCGGGCTCAGGCTCGCTTCGGCGGCGGCCACGGCGTACACCGCGACGCCTTCGCCGGTACCGGCCGGAACCAGCAGCACGTCGGCCTCCAAGGCCCCGGCCACGCTGGTCACCGTGCCGGTCAGGCGGCCGTCCGCGTCGACCCCGACCGTCGGCGGCGCGGCGTCCGGCGCAGTCGACAGGGGGACGGCCAGGGCCGCGGTCCGCTCTCCCGCGGCGAGGTCGGCCAGCAGGGCACCGCCCGCGTCCAGCAGGACGGTGGTCGCCACCACGGCGCTGGTGAGGAACGGCACCGGGGCCACCGAGCGGCCGAGCTCCTCCAGGACCACGGCGGCCTCCCGGGCCGAGGCGCCCGCGCCGCCGTGCTCTTCGGGCACCAGCAGGCCGGCCAGGCCCAGGTCGGCGGCGATCGCCTTCCAGAGACCGGCGACCGGGGAGCGGTCGCCGTCGTACATGGCCGTCACCGCGGCCGGGTCGCACCGGTCGGCGAGCAGGGCGCGCACGGAGGAGCGCAGGTCGTCCTCGACCTCGGTGTAGAGCAGGTTGAGGTCGCTCACTTCTGGAGCTCCTTCCAAGGGATGTCCTTGTCGACGCGGGGCTCGGCGGGCAGGCCGAGGACGCGCTCGGCGACGATGTTGCGCAGGATCTCCGAGGTGCCGCCCTCGATGGAGTTGCCCTTGGCGCGCAGATAGCGGTAGCCGGCGTCCCGCCCGGTGAACTCGACCCGCTCGGGCCGGACCATCGTCCAGTCGGAGTAACGCAGGCCGTCCTCGCCGAGCAGCTCCAACTCCAGGCCGGAGAGCCGCTGGTTGAGCCGGGCGAAGGTCAGCTTCATCGCCGAGCCCTCCGGGCCCGGCTGGCCGAGCAGCAGCTTCTGCCGCAGCCGCTGTCCGGTGACCCGGGCCACCTCGGCGTCCACCCACAGTCGCATCAGCCGGTCGTGCAGCTCGGGGGTGCGCAGTTCGGGACGCTCGCGCCAGGCGCGGGAGACGACGCCCACCATGCCGCCCTCGCGGGGCACGGCGTGGCCGCCGATGGCCACCCGCTCGTTGTTGAGGGTGGCGTTGGCGACCCTCCAGCCCTCGCCCTCGGCCCCGAGCCGGTGCTCGTCGGGGATCCGCACGTCGGTGAGGAAGACCTCGTTGAACTCGGCCTCGCCGGTGATCTGCCGCAGCGGGCGGATCTCGACCCCCGGGTCGGTCATGTCGCACAGGAAGTAGGTGAGGCCCTTGTGCTTGGGAAGGTCCGGCTCGGTCCGGGCCACCAGGATCGCGAACCGGGCGTTGTGCGCACCGGAGGTCCACACCTTCTGGCCGTTGACCACCCACGTGTCGCCGTCCTTGACCGCGCGGGTGGCGATGGCCGCCAGGTCGGAGCCGGCGCCGGGCTCGCTGAAGAGCTGGCACCAGATCTCCTCGCCGGTCCACAGCGGCTTGAGGAAGCGCTTCTTCTGCTCTTCGGTGCCGTACGCCAGGATCGTCGGCGCGGCCATGCCCAGCCCGATGCCGTTCTTCTCGGGGCTGTTGCCGGGCGCGCCCGCCTCATGGAAGAGCCGGTCCACCTCGGGCTGCAGATCCCGGGGCAGGCCCAGGCCGCCGTGGCCTTCGGGGAAGAAGACCCATGCCAGGCCGGCGTCGTACCGGGCCCGCAGGAAGGCCGGCCGCTCGGTCGCGGCCGGGTCGTGGGCGGCGAGGAAGTCGGCGATCCGCCGCCGCAGCCCCTCACGCAGGATGATCTCGTCGGACATTGTCGTCCTCTCTCGCTAGGGCACCACGATGCTGACGGTCTCGACGACGCAGGCCGGCTTGCCGCCGCCCTCGCGTTCGATGGTCACCTTCGACGTCACCTGGTAGCCGCCGCCACCGGGCGTCACCGACAGCAGTTCCACTCCGGCGCGCACCCTGGAGCCGACGGGTACGGGCGAGGGGAAGCGGAGCTTGTTGGCGCCGTAGTTGATGCCCATGCTCACCCCCTCGACCTTGTACACCTGCCAAACCAGCATCGGCACGAGTGACAGCGTCAGGTAACCGTGCGCGATGGTGCCGCCGAACGGACCCTGCGCCGCCTTCTCCGGTTCGACGTGGATCCACTGGTGGTCGCCCGTCGCCTCGGCGAAGGTGTCGATCTGCTCTTGGGTGACGGTGTGCCAGTCGGAGTACCCCAGGTGGGTGCCGACGGCCTGCTCCAGCTCTTCGATGCCGTTGAAGATCTTCATCTGCTCTCCTCCCCCGCTCAGGCCTTCGGCCCGCCGGCGACGTACAGGACCTGGCCGGAGACGAATCCGGCCCCCTCGCCGGCGAAGAACGAGACCGCGTGCGCGATGTCCTCGGGCTTTCCGGTGCGGGCCACCGGGATCTGGCTCGCCGCGGCCCGCTTGAAGTCCTCGAAGTCCATGCCGATCCGCCGTGCGGTCTCGGCCGTCATCTCGGTCTCGATGAAACCCGGGGCGATCGCGTTGGCCGTGACGCCGAACCTCCCGAGCTCCAGGGCGAGGGTCTTGGTGAAGCCCTGGATCCCGGCCTTGGCCGCGGCGTAGTTGGCCTGGCCTCGGTTGCCCAGCGCGGACGTGCTCGACAGGTTGACGATCCGGCCCCACCCGGCCTCGGTCATGTATCCCTGGACGGCCCGCGTCATCAGGAACGAGCCGCGCAGGTGCACCGCCATCACGGTGTCCCAGTCGGCGGCGCTCATCTTGAACAGCAGGTTGTCCCTGATGACTCCGGCGTTGTTGACCAGCACGGCCGGCGCGCCGAGTCCCTCGGCGATCCGCGCCACGCCGGCCTGCACGGCCTGCTCGTCGGAGACGTCCAGGCCGACGGCCAGCGCCTTTCCGCCCGCCGCCTCGATCTGCTCGACGACCGGCTTGCACGCCGCCTCGTCCAGGTCGATGACGGCGACGGCGAAGCCGTCCTCGGCGAGCCGCTTCGCGACACCGGCGCCGATGCCGCGGGCCGCGCCGGTGACGACGGCGGTGCGGGTGGTGGTCATGGGGGTTCCTCCTCGCTCGATGGTTCTGTGCTGGTGGGGTGGCTTCGGGTTCTCAGGAGCCCCCGGTCAGGGTCACGCCGCCGTCGACGACCACCAGCTGGCCGGTGAGCCAGGCCGCGTCCTGTGAGAGCAGGAAGGCGACGACGCCGCTGATGTCCTCGGGGACGCCGAGCCGCTTGAGCGGGTACGCCGCGGCGACCTGCTCCTCCCTGCCCTCGTAGAGGGCGGTGGCGAACCTCGTCTTCACGACGGCCGGGGCGACGGCGTTGACCCGGATGCCCGGGCCGAGCTCGACGGCCAGTTCCTGGGTGATGTGGGTGAGCATCGCCTTGGTGGCGCCGTAGAAGCCGATGCCGGGCGAGGGCCGGACCCCGGCGACCGAGGAGACGTTGACGATCGCGCCGCCGTGCTCCTTCATCCAGGCCCGGTGGATCTGCTGCACCCACGACAGGGTGGCGAGGCAGTTCACCTCGAAGGTCTTGCGCGCCGCGTCCAGGTCCATCTCGACCATCGGCCCGTAGGCGGGGTTGATGCCGGTGTTGTTGACCAGGAAGTCGGCACTGCCGAAAGCCTTGATCGCGCGCTCGACCGCATCGGCCTGGTGCTCGGCGTCGTCGGCGTGGCCGGCGACGGCGAGCGCGTGCTCGGGGCCGCCCAGCCGGGCGACGGCCTCGTCCAGCGTCTCCTTCTTCCTTGCGGTGACGACGACCTTGGCGCCCTCGGCCACCAGCCGTTCGGCGATGGCCAGGCCGATGCCCCGGCTCGCGCCGGTGACGATCGCCGTACGTCCCGCGAATCTCATGGACATGGGTGCTCTTCCGTTCGTCGCATGGGCGCCCCCAGAGAGGTTACTAAGCGCTTGCTTAGATCCGGGCACTCAGCGTGCAGCAGACACGGCACGGCCGTCAACAACGCCGACCCTGGAACGGGCGTGACCCACGTCACACACCCGTTCCGTGGTATCGCTATATCCCGATGTCAGAAAGGATGAACGCGCGATGACCGACCCGCCCGGCCTCCCCCGCGCCGACGCCACCCGCGCCCGGCTGATGGAGGCCGCCATCAGCGCGTTCGCGGAGAAGGGCTTCCACGGCACCACGACCCGTGACATCGCCACCGCCGCCGGAATGAGCTCGGCCGCGCTCTACGTGCACCACAAGTCCAAGGAAGAACTGCTCTACCTGATCTCCCGGACGGGGCACGAGAAGACCCTGCGCATGGTGCGGGAGGCGATCGCCTCCGCCGACGACCCCACCGGGTCGCTGCGCCGGGTGATCCACGACTTCGCCGTCCACCACGCCCGCGGCCACACCGGCGCCCGGATCGTCAACTACGAACTGGCCGCGCTCAGCCCCGAGCACCTCACCGAGATCCGCGAGATCCGCCACCTCATCAGCCAGGAGATCCGCGACCTGGTGGACAGGGGCGTGGCCGCCGGCGCCTTCGACGCACCCGACCCCCGCGCCGCGGCCGTCGCCCTGCTCTCCCTGGGCATCGACATCGCCCGGTGGTACAGCGACGACGGCGACTGGAGCCCCGAGGACGTCGCCGAACGCTACGTCCAGATAGCCCTCCGCATCGTCGGCGCCCGCTGACGGCGAGCGCCGACGATGCGAAAACCCTGACGCCGACGGTCAGCCGATGCGGACCGGAAGGGCACGGGGCCCGCGGACCTGGCCGGCCGACCAGGCCACCGCCGACGGGTCCGCCAGGGAGAACTCCGGGACGCGCTCGAGCCAGACCTCCAGGGCCACCCGGAGCTCCATGCGCGCCAGGTGCGAGCCGACGCAGCGGTGGATTCCGAGCCCGAACGCGGCGTGCCGGTTGACCTCCCGGTCGATGACGACCTCGTCCGCACGGTCGAACTGCTCCGGGTCGCGGTTGGCGGCCGGGAAGGACAGCAGGACCCAGTCCTCGGCCTTCATGTCGACGCCCCGCCAGTGCATGTCCTCCTTGACCAGGCGCGCCATCGTGACCGGCGCGTAGGCCCGCAGGAACTCCTCCATCGCTGTCGGCAGCAGGGCGGGCTCGGCGACGAGGCGCTCGCGGTCGGCGGGGTTCCCGGCCATATGCCACAACGACGCGCCGATCGCGCTCCACGTCGTGTCGATCCCGGCGATGAGCAGCAGCGCCATCGTGCCCGAGACATGGGACGGTGCGAGCTTGTGCCCGCCGAGTTCGACGTTGAGGAGGTAGGTCGTCAGGTCGTCCCGCGGATCGTCGAGGTGGTCGTGAACCTGCTCGAGCAGGTAGTCGAACAGCTCCGACACCCGCGCCATGCGCTCCTCGGGCGGCAGGTTGACGCCTTCGAGCGCGGTCTCCACGAACTCACGGAACCTGGGGCCGTCCTCCTGGGGGAACCCGAGCATGTCGGCGATGACCCGCATCGGGATGTGCTGCGCGTACTCCTGGGCGGCGTCGACGACGTCACGCCCCTCGAACGCGTCGATGAGCGAGTGGCAGAACGCCCTGGTCGCCGACTCCAGCCGCGAGACCGCGGTCTTGGTGAAGGCCGGGAGCAGCAGCTTGCGCGCGCTGTGGTGGAACGGCGGGTCCGAGGAGATCGGCGGCGTGACACCCACCGGGGCCACTTCTCGCGGCGGCCGGAAGTTGCCCATGACGACCGTCCGCGAGCTGAAGTGTTCGGTGTCGTAGGCGACCGCCGCGACGTCCTCGTAACGCGTCGGCAGCCAGCCGCCGCCGAACCGCCCGGTGTGCGCGATCGGGCAGCGCCGCCGCAGGTCGTCCTGGACCGGGTAGGGGTCGGCGGCCCATTCGGGGTCGAGGTGGGAGAAGTCGCTCGTCCAGTCCGAGACCGGGCCGGTGACGATCTCGTTGCGCGCGCCGGTAGAACGGTCGTCGCGCTTGTCCCAGAAGCCCTCGGTGAAGCGTTCGTCGACGGTCATGTCACACCCCCTCGAGAACGGTGACCGCGCGCTCGGGGCAGTTGGACGCGGCCAGGCGCGCCTCGTGCTGCTTGTCCGCCGGCACGTCTCCGTCACCGAGGACCTGCCCGTAGCCTTCCTCGTCCTCACCGAACAGGTCGGGGGCGAGGTCATAACAGCGGCCGTGCCCGTGGCACCGCCCGGAGTCGATCTGGACTTTCACTGTGTTTCTCCTGTTCGTGCCGGGGAGGGGGTGGGGGCGAAGGCCGCCACGACGCGGGCCAGCAGGTCGGCCCATTCCTCGGGGCCGACCTCGTGCAGGTCCGGTGTGACGAGCGCGCTTCCCATGGCGAGAAGGAGGCAGAAGTGGGCGAGCGCGTTCGGCGACAGCGCGGGGTCCATCTCCCCGCCCGCCTGCGCGGTGCGCGCCAGCTCGCAGATCCAGTCGGCGCGTTCGCCGATGTAGTCGCGTGTCGGCCGGGCGACGCCCTCGTCGCGGCGGGCGGTGACCAGCGCCTCGACGATGAGGTCGCCGCTGGCCCCGCGGCGGCGCGGGAGCCACTGGCCGATGGCCAGCAGCAGCTCGGAGACCGGCTGGTCGGGATCGGCGGCGATCAGGTCGGCCAGCCTCCGCCGCCCGTGGACGCGCAGCGCCGCCACCAGCAGTTCGGCCTTGGAGCCGAAGTGCGCGTACAGCGTGCCGTTGCTCACCCCGGCGGCCGCGGCGATGTCCGCGACGCGCGTGCCGTCGTACCCCTTCTCGGCGAAGACGTCGGCGGCCGCGCGCAGCAGCCGTTCCCGGGTTTCGGCGGCGGTGACGCCCGCGATGCGACCCATGGGCGAAATTAAACGAGTGTTCATTTGATACGTCAAGAGCCAGTTTTCCGAGCCTGGCGCACCGGGGCGCCACGGCATGCGATTTGTCACTACATGAACCGTATGAACCTGACTGGTGTCGTATGTCTATGCATAGTTAGGTTAGGCTAACCAAAGTTTGGATCGTTCCTGTGAGAGGTTCCCATGAGTCACCGCTCCCCCGCGGCCCGTCTGCTCGGCCTGCTCCTCCTGCCCTTCCTCCTTCTGCCGTCCGCGTGCGGAAGCACCGACGCCGACTCCTCGGCCGAAGGCTCCGGCAGCGTGACCATCGAGCACGCCAAGGGCAGCACCACCATCCCCGGCCTGCCGCAGAAGCTCGTCGTCTTCGACGTCGGATTCCTGTCCACCATGGACGAGTTCGGCGCCAAGGTCGTGGGCGTACCCCAGATCGAGAACCTCCCGGAGAACCTCGCCGAGTACGCCGGTGACGGCTACACCAAGGTCGGTTCGCTGTTCGAGCCCGACTACGAGAAGGTCAACTCTCTCGACCCCGACCTGATCGTGGTGGCGGGCCGCTCCTCGGCCGCCTACGACGAACTCGCGAAGATCGCCCCCACCGTCGACCTGACCGTGGATCAGGCCGACTTCCTCAAGAGCTTCCGCGCCCGCACCGAGGCCGTCGGCCGGATCCTCGGCAAGGAGACCGAGGTCCGCCGGCGCCTCGACGCCCTCGAGCAGTCCATCGCCGGAGTCAAGGAGAAGGCGGGCGACCGCACCGGCCTCGTCGTGCTCACCACCGGCGGCAAGATCAGCGCCCACGGCCCCGGCGGCCGGTTCGGCTTCGTCCACGACGCCCTGGGCGTGAAGCCCGCCGCCACCGGCCTGAAGACCGACACCCACGGCAACGCCGTCTCCCACGAGTTCATCGCCGAGACCGACCCCGACCTGCTCTACGTCGTCGACCGCGACGCCGCGATCGGCCAGGACGGCCAGGCCGCCGCGCAGGTGCTCGACAACGCGCTGGTCGAGCAGACCAAGGCCGCCCGGAGCAACAAGATCGTCTACCTCGACGGCTTCTCCTGGTACATCGCCCCCGCCGCGCTCAGCTCGGTCGAGTCGATGGTGAAGACCATCGGGGACAGCCTGTCCTGATGACCCGCTCACCCGCCTCCGGGCGGCTGAGGACCCGGCACCTGATGGCCGGGACGGCACTGCTCGCCGTCCTGGCCGTCGGGTCCTTGTTCGTCGGAGTCAGCGGCCTCACCCCCGCCGGACTGCTCGACGGACGGCCCGAGGACCTGCGCGTCCTCGTGGAGTCCCGGCTGCCCCGCCTGCTCGCCGTCCTGCTCGCCGGCACCGCCATGAGCGTCGCCGGGCTGATCATGATGCACATCACCGGCAACCGCTTCGTCACCCCGTCCACGGCCGGCACCAACGAGTCCGCCTCCTTCGGGGTGCTGGTGGCCACGCTGCTCGCCGGCGGCCAGGCCCTCTTCGTCAAGATGTCGGTGGCCGTCGTCTTCGCCCTGATCGGCACGTTCTTCTTCATGTGGGTCCTGCGCCGGCTGACCTTCCACGACATGGTCCTGGTGCCGTTGGTCGGCCTCATGTTCGGCGCGGTCATCGGATCGGCCACCACGTTCCTCGCCTACCGGTACGACCTGCTGCAGACCCTCGGCGCGTGGACCTCGGGAGACTTCTCCGGCGTGCTGCGCGGACGCTACGAACTGCTGTGGATCGCCGGCGCGGTGACCCTGCTCGGCTACCTGTACGCCGACCGCTTCACCGTCGTCGGCATGGGCCGCAGCTTCGCCGTCAACCTGGGCGTGCGCTACGACCGGGTCGTCAACACCGGCCTGGTGCTCACCGCGGTCATCACCGCCGTCGTCGTGTCCACGGTCGGCGAGATCCCGTTCGTCAGCCTCATCGTGCCGAACCTCGTCACCCTGGCGCTCGGCGACAACCTGCGCCACGCGCTGCCCGTGACCGCTCTCGCCGGAGCCTCGTTCGTGCTGCTGTGCGACGTCGTGGGCCGGCTCGTCCGGTTCCCCTACGAGATCCCCGTCTCCACCGTCGTCGGCGTCATCGGCAGCGTCCTCTTCCTCACGCTGCTGCTGCGCGGCGGCAGGCGAATGGGGCTGCGATGAAGACGGCCGTCCGCACCCCCGTGGCCTCGCGCCGCGAGCACCGCGCCCTCCTCCTGCTGGCGCTGCTCGCCGTCGCCGCGGCCGCCGCGTTCTGCTTCGTCGGGCTCGTCGGCGACTGGGAGTACGCCTTGGGCGTCCGGTTCCGCAAGATCGCCACGATGGTCGTGGTCGGGGCCGGGGTCGCCTGCTCCAGCGTGCTGTTCCAGACCGTCACCGGCAACCGCATACTGACGCCCGCGATCATGGGCTTCGAGCAGCTCTTCGTGCTGGTCCAGACCCTCATCGTGTTCTTCTTCGGCTCACTGGTGCTCACCACGACCGATCCCAGGCTGCTGTTCGCCGGCCAGGTGGGCGTCATGGTGGTCTTCGCCGGAGCGCTCTACCGATGGCTGTTCGGCCGCACCGGCAAGGACCTGTTCGTCCTGGTCCTCGCCGGCGTCGTCCTGGGCACCCTGTTCGGCAGCCTGTCGTCGCTGGCCGCCCGGCTGATCAACCCGAACGACTTCGTGGTGCTGCAGGACAGCCTGTTCGCCAGCTTCAACCAGGTGGACGAGAGCCTGCTCGCCCTGTCCGCCCTGCTCGTCGCCGCGACGCTCGCGTGGACGGCCCGGCTGTCGAGGCGGCTGGACGTGGTGGCGCTCGGCCGCGACTACGCCCTCAACCTCGGCGTGGACCACGCCTCGGTGGTCAACCAGACCCTGGTCGTCATCGCGGTGCAGGTGTCGGTGTCCACCGCGCTGGTCGGCCCGCTGACCTTCCTCGGGCTGCTGGTCGCCAACCTCGCCAGGCAGCTCACCGGCGCCTTCCGCCACGGCACCCTGGTTCCGGCCGCGGTGCTGCTCTCGGTGGCCGTGCTGGCCGGCGGCCAAGCGCTGCTGGAGCGGGTCTTCACCATGAACACCGCCCTCAGCGTGATCATCAACTTCATCGGCGGTGCCTACTTCATCGCCCTGCTCATCCGGGAGTCCCGACGATGATCGAGATCAAGGACGTCACCAAGCGCTACGACGGGACCACCGTCCTCGACGAGGTGTCGCTGACCATCGCCCCCGGGGGCGTGACCTCCATCATCGGCCCCAACGGCGCGGGCAAGTCGACACTGCTGTCCGTCATCAGCCGCCTCTCCCCTGCTGACGGCGGCACCGTCACCGTGGACGGGCTGGACGTCGCCTCCACCCCCGGCGAGGTGCTCGCCAGACGGCTGGCCGTGCTCCGTCAGGACAACCACATGCCGGTCCGGCTGACCGTCCGGGAACTCGTCGCCTTCGGCCGCTTCCCCCACTCGGGCGGCAGGCTCACCGCGGGCGACCTGGAACTCGTCGAGGAGGCCATCGACTACTTCGAATTGGGCGACCTGGCCGACCGCCACCTGGACCAGCTGTCGGGCGGCCAGCGGCAGCGCGCCTACGTCGCCATGGTCCTGTGCCAGGACACCGACTACGTCCTCCTCGACGAGCCGCTGAACAACCTGGACATGCGCCACTCGGTCCAGATGATGCGCCGCCTCCGCCGCATGGCCGACGACTACGGCAAGACCGTCGTCCTCGTCGTCCACGACATCAACTTCGCCTCCTGCCACTCCGACACCATCGTCGCCATGAAGAACGGCACGGTGGCCGCCCAGGGCGAGACCGCGGAGATGATGACCCCGGAGGTCCTCAACCCCGTCTACGACCTGGACATCGACGTCCACGACCTGGGCGGCAGCCGCATCGGCGTCTACTTCACCTGACCGCCGAGACCCCGTACGGTATCGACCGCACCCGCCCCCCTCTGGAGACCACATGGCACGGCTGAGCGAAGAAGAGCAGAGCATCGTCGACACCGTTCGTGACTTCGTCGACCGTGACGTGCGGCCCGTCGTGAACGGCATGGAGCACGCCGACGAATACCCCGAGCGCTTCATCGAGGAGATGAAGCGCCTCGGCGTCTTCGGTCTGGCGATTCCCGAGCCCTACGGGGAGGCCGCGGTCTCCACCGCCTGCTACGTGCAGGTCACCGAGCAGCTCGCCCGCGGCTGGATGAGCCTGGCGGGCGCCATGGGCGGCCACACCGTCGTGTGCAAACTGATCCTCGACTTCGGGACCGAGGAGCAGAAGCGGCGTTACCTGCCGAAGATGGCGACCGGCGAGATCAGGGCCACGATGGCCCTGACGGAGCCGGGCGGCGGCTCGGACCTGCAGGCGATGACGACCCGCGCCCGCCGCGACGGCGACGAGTACGTGATCGACGGGACCAAGATCTGGATCAGCAACGCCCGCCGCTCCCGGCTCATCGCCCTGCTGTGCAAGACCGATCCCGAGGCGAGCCCTGCGCACAAGGGCATCAGCGTGCTGCTCGTCGAGCACGGGCCGGGCCTGACCGTCTCCCGCGATCTGCCGAAGCTCGGCTACAAGGGCGTCGAGTCGTGCGAGCTGTCCTTCCAGGACCACCGGGTGCCGGCCGGCGCGGTGCTCGGCGGAGTGGAGGGGCGCGGGTTCGCGCAGATGATGAAGGGGCTGGAGATCGGGCGGATCCAGGTCGCCTCGCGCGCCCTGGGAGTGGGACGTGCCGCGCTGGAGGACTCCCTGCGCTACGCGCAGGAGCGGGAGAGCTTCGGCAAGCCCATCTGGCAGCACCAGTCGATCGGCAACTACCTCGCCGACATGGTCACCAAGCTCACCGCGGCCCGCCAGCTCGTGCTGCTGGCCGCCGAGCGCTACGACGCCGGGCAGCGGTGCGACATGGAGGCCGGCATGGCCAAGCTGTTCGCCTCCGAGACCGCCATGGAGATCGCACTCAACGCGGTGCGGATCCACGGCGGTTACGGCTACTCCACCGAGTTCGACGTGGAGCGCTACTTCCGTGACGCCCCGCTGATGATCGTCGGTGAGGGCACCAACGAGATCCAGCGGAACGTGATCGCGCGGCAGCTCGTCACCAGGGGCGAACTGCCGTTCTGACGGCCGGGCGCCGGCGTCCGGCACCGGGCCGCCCCGGCCGAGAGGCGGTCCCGGCGCGGTCGCTATCGTGGTGAACGCGCGTTAACCCAGGCTTTCGCCGCCGTGTGCGCGCACCAGCGACGAAGGACCCCGCGTGCCCCAGACCTCCGAGACGGCGCAGCCCCCGGCGCCGTCGCCGCAGCCCATGACCCACCGCCAGATCCTCGAGGTGCTGGCGGGCCTGGTGTCGATGCTCTTCGTGGCGATGATCAGCTCGACCATCGTGAGCACGGCGCTGCCGACCATCATCGGCGCCCTCGACGGCTCTCAGCGCGCCTACACCTGGGTGTTCACGGCGACGCTGCTGGCGATGACCGTCTCCAGCCCCCTGTGGTCCAAACTGGCCGACCTCTTCGACAAGAAGCGCCTGCTGCAGCTGACCGGCGTCGTGTTCCTGCTCGGCTCGCTCTGGGCGGGGTTCGCCCGGAACGTTCCCGAACTGCTGGCGGCCCGCGCGCTGCAGGGGCTGGGCGTCGGCGGGCTGGTGGCCCTGACCCAGGCCGTCATGGGCACGATCATCGCCCCGCGCGAGCGCGGCCGCTACAGCGGCTACATGGCCTCGGCCATGGCGGTGGCGACGGTCTCCGGACCGCTGATCGGCGGCCTGCTGGTGGACACCGCCGGCTGGCGCTGGTGTTTCTTCGCCACGGTGCCGTTCGCGATCGCCGGCCTCCTGCTGATCCAGCGTTTCCTGCGCTTGGAGCCGCTGCGCCGCGAGGTGCGCATCGACTGGTGGGGCGCGCTGTCCATCTCGGTCGCGGCGAGCCTGCCGCTGGTGTGGGTGTCGTTCGCGGGCAAGGACTTCGCCTGGGTCTCGGGCGCCTCCGCGCTGTTCCTGGCCGGGACGCTGGCGGCGCTCGGCCTCGCGGTGCTCGTGGAGAGGCGTCACGCCGAACCCGTGGTGCCTCCGCGGATCATCATGGAACGCACCACGCTGCTGGCGGTCGTCGCGAGCGTCGCCGTCGGCATCGCGCAGTTCGGCGGGACGGTCTTCCTGAGCCAGTACCTCCAGGTCGCCCGCGGCCATGCGCCGACCGTCGCCGGCCTCCTGATGCTGCCGACGATCGTGGGCAACATGATCAGCGCGACGGTCTCCGGGAAACTGATCACCAAGACGGGCGCCTGGAAGCGCTACCTGCTCGGCGGGGCGGTCCTGCTCATCACCGGCATGGTGCTGCTGGGGACGATCGACCACCGGACCCCGATCTGGCTGCTGGGCGTCTTCATGGCCCTGATGGGCCTGGGCATGGGCGCCCTGATGCAGAACCTCGTGCTCGTGGTGCAGAACACCGTCGACGTCCGCGACGTCGGCGCGGCCAGCGGCGTCGTCGGCTTCTTCCGCTCCCTGGGCGGCACGGTCGGCGTCGCGGTGCTCGGCGCGGTGCTGGCCGCCCGCGTCTCGGACGAGATCCACACGGGCCTCGCGGCGGCGGGCATCACCGGTCCGGGAGCCTGGACGGGCAGCCTCGACCTGTCCGCCCTGCCGGACCCGGTCCTGCGCGTCGTCCGCGACGCCTACGCCGACGCCACCGGCATGGTCTTCCTGCTCGCCGCGACGGCGGGCGCGGCGACCCTGCTCGCCATCTGGCTGATGCCCGAGCAAGAACTGCGCACGACCGTCGCCAAGACCGACAAGAGGCCCTGAGACTTCGGCCTCAGACCACCCCCGCCCAGGGAGACCAGCCTTCGGTGTCGCCGACCGTGAGCCCGAACGGCGCGGCGGCCATGACCCGAACCTCCTCCTCCGCGACGCCTCGGGGAGATGGCCGGAACTCGTGAAGACCGAGTTCGCGCCGGTCGGGATCACATCAAAGGCGGAGGCCGTGGACCTCCTGAACGGACGAGGCCGGACCCGCGGAGCCGGACGTCCAGGACGTCGTGTCCTCGGTCCTCGGGTCGCCTTCCAGCCTGCGAATGCACCGTTCGACGAGTTCCGCGGTCTCGGCGTGGCCGGTGGCGAAGCCGAGAGACTCCTCCATCATGACCACACGGGAGATACTCGTCAGGAGGACGGCCAGGACGGCGGGAGGGAGCTCGCCCGAGGGGATTTCGTAACGGTCCAGGATCTCGGACAGGGCCTCCACCTGCGCGACGCGGAAGCGCTCGGAATAATCGGCGATCTCCGCCCGGATCGCCGCGCGCTGATGGGCCAGGCCGGTGAACGCCATCGCGAACGCGACGCCCGCGGGATCGGTGCTGAACCGCCACAACGCCCACAACGGCTGGTCCGATTCCAGCGCACGCGCCTGGTGCGCCAACCCCTCCTCCGCACGACGCCGGAAGACCTCGAGCAGCAGATCGTCCATCGTCCGGAAGTAGTAATGCACCAACTGCGGCTTGAGCCCGGCCTTGGCCGCCACCCGCCGCGAACTCACCGCGGCGTGCCCCTCCTCCAGCAGAAGCCGCTCCGCCGCGTCGAGCAGGACCATACGGTTCTTCGCGTCCAGCGCGCCGATCCGTCGCGGCGATGC
The DNA here is from genome assembly GCF_039871655.1 of Actinocorallia sp. B10E7. Classification (NCBI taxonomy): domain Bacteria; kingdom Bacillati; phylum Actinomycetota; class Actinomycetes; order Streptosporangiales; family Thermomonosporaceae; genus Actinocorallia; species Actinocorallia sp. B10E7. The sequence goes on along the minus strand of NZ_JBDPLZ010000003.1, from coordinate 534 downwards.
CATGCCATGACCTCCAAGGACTCCCCGGCCGCGCCGTCCGGCGCCACCCGACACCGTATCGCCGGCCTTCCGGCGACTGACCACAGAGTTCGAGCATGCTACGTCCGCAGCGCCGCGTTCGCCGCTTCGGGCCCCTCGACCTTGCGGATGTGCTGTTCGACCCATTCCATGGTCTCGGCGTGGCCGGTGGAGAAGCCGAGCGCCTCTTCCATCATGACCACACGGGAAATACTTGTCAGAATAACCACCAAAACCACAGGCGGAAATTCCTCGGACGGAATTCCATAACGATCGAAGATCGTGTTCAGCGCCTCGACCTGCGCGACGCGGAAGCGCTCGGAATAATCGGCGATCTCCGCCCGGATCGACTCGTACCGGCCGACCAGTCCGACGAAAGCCATGGTCAGCGCGACGCCCGCGGGATCGGTGCTGAACCGCCACAACGCCCACAACGGCTGGTCCGATTCCAGCGCACGCGCCTGGTGCGCCAACCCCTCCTCCGCACGACGCCGGAAGACCTCGAGCAGCAGATCG